>NZ_CP053538.1:3602331-4879662 GCF_013137895.1 Hymenobacter taeanensis | reverse complement strand
TCTCCCACAGCGGCGACATTTCGCGTAGCTTGGTTACGGCTTCTTTTACGTGGTTGATGGCGTAATTGATTTGTTCGTCGGTGGTGAAGCGAGACAAGCCAAAACGAAGAGAGCTATGGGCGAGGTCATCGCTGAGGCCCAGGGCTTTGAGTACGTAAGAAGGCTCGAGAGAAGCTGAAGTACAAGCCGAGCCGGATGACACGGCCAGATCTTTCACACCCATCATCAGGCCTTCGCCTTCAACATATTTGAAAGAGATGTTGGCCACGTGAGGCAGGCGGTGCTCGCTTGAACCGTTTACGTAACTTTCTTCCAAGGTCAGGAGTTCACGCTCCAGACGGTCACGCATGGCGGAGAGGCGCTGCGTATCAGCTTCCATCTCCAGCTTGCAAAGCTCACAAGCCTTACCCAGGCCTACAATACCAGGCACGTTGAGGGTACCAGAGCGCATGCCACGCTCGTGGCCACCACCATCCATTTGAGCAGTTACCTTAACCCGTGGGTTTTTACGACGCACGTAGAGGGCACCAACACCTTTGGGGCCGTACATTTTGTGGGCCGTAAAAGCCATCAGGTCGATACCATCGGCAATTACATCCACCGGAATTTTACCAACTGCCTGGGTACCATCGGTCATGAACAGAGCACCATGCTTGTGGGCAATAGCAGCAATTTCACGGATGGGCTGAATGGTACCCGTCTCGTTATTACCATACATGATGGTAACCAGAATGGTCTCGGGCGTCATGGCCGCTTCCAGTTCAGCAAGGCTGATGAGGCCGTCAGCATCAACGGGAAGATAGGTTACGCGGCCACCCAGCTTCTCAATGTGTTTGCACGTATCGAGAACGGCTTTGTGCTCAGTGGTAGCCGTGATGATGTGGTTACCCTTCTGGGCGTACATCTCAAACACCCCTTTAATACCCAGGTTGTCCGACTCGGTAGCACCCGAGGTGAAGATGATTTCTTTAGGATCACACTTGATTAGCCCGGCAATTTGCTCACGAGCGTAATCAACTGCTTCTTCGGCGGCCCAGCCGAAGGGGTGATTACGGGAAGCGGCGTTGCCGAACACCTCGGTCAGGTACGGCATCATAGCCTCCAGTACCCGGGGGTCGAGAGGAGTGGTTGCGTTGTTGTCGAGGTAAATAGGTAGCTTGAGCATGGCTCGGGGGTCAGTTTCAGCGGAGAATCGTTCGCAGGTAGAACACGAAAACCAGGAAACTGGTTTTACTTTGCCTGCACAAAAGTAGAACAAATCCAAACAAGCCGCGCTATCGGGCGTCGCTGGTTTTTCCCCCGCATATGCTCGTGAACCTCGAACACCTAGGACTAGCCGTAAAAGACCTGGAAGCCGCCACGGCTCTTTACACAACTCTGCTAGGCCAGGAGCCCTATAAGCGCGAACACGTGGCCAGTGAGGCCGTAGATACTGTGTTCTTTCAAGTAGGTGGCTCCAAAATTGAGCTCTTGGCTGGAACCTCGCCCGAAAGCGCTATCACGCGGTATTTAGAGAAGAAGCCGGAAGGCATTCACCACGTGGCATTTGAGGTTGCTGACATCAGGGCTGAAATGCAACGGCTGCGGTCTGAAGGCTTTGTGCTACTGAATGAGGAGCCAAAGCCTGGCGCTGATAATAAACTGGTCTGCTTCATTCACCCCAAAAGTGCCGGCGGGGTTTTGGTAGAGCTGTGCCAATCGGTTTAAGCTCACTATTAGGAGAGTAGGCTTTAACCTGCTCAGGGAGCGGCCTAGAAGCTAAACCATACTTACTGGCATGACTGCGGCCATAATTATCCACTACTAGATCACCTAAATTTGCCGCTATGACAACGAAATTTTTCCGGGAGGAAGTGGAGGCAGCCGTTGATGCTTTGCTACTGCAACAAGTTATACTCTACCCCACTGATACGGTGTGGGGGCTGGGATGCGATGCAGAAGTGCCGGAGGCCGTCAAGAAAATATATGAGCTGAAAAACCGCCCCGCAGAGAAAGCAGCCATTGTATTGGTGGCCGACGAGCAAATGTTTGCCCGATATGCCGCCGCTGTGCCGGCTAATTTACCGGAACTACTGGCTGCTCAGCAGCGGCCTACCACCTATGTAGTGCCCGCTGGGCACCGGGTGGCGCCCAACCTGCTGGCGCCTGATGGTACGGTAGGGCTGCGCATTGTGCAGAATGACGAGTTCTGTCAGAAAGTGCTACGCCGGCTGGGGCACGGGTTAGTGTCAACATCTGCCAACCTGAGCGGAGAACCTTCGCCAGCCATATATGCAGAGGTAAACCCGCAGATAGTGCGTGGAGTTGATTATGTGGTGCGGTGGCGGCAGGAAGATACCACGCGGGCGCAGCCCTCACGAGTGGTAAGGCTGCTGCCAGATGGTGGCCTGGAAATATTGCGGGACTAAAGGCTGAGCTGAAGGAGTAGGCCTCTTATACCCCCATGACAAGCCTATGCTAGGCTACTAGTATAGACCATTGAAAGGATAATACCGCGGGTTGTAGAAAGCCGTTGGGCGCTGCTAACGGCTAGTAGCTACCTTTGTAGCCTAACTCAGCACGCATGAAAACCCCGCAACTGCCCGATTTGCCCTTGTTCCGAACGATTGCCGAAGCAGCCGGTGAACTACAGTATCCGGCGTACGTGATTGGTGGCTATGTGCGGGACCTGGCCCTAGAGCGCCAAAGTAAGGACGTGGATGTGGTGTGCGTGGGCGATGGTATTCAGCTGGCGCAGGCAGTTGGCAAGAGGCTGCCAAACCGGCCCCGCGTTACGGTATTTAAGAACTTCGGGACGGCTATGCTACCTACCCCGGAGATTGAGCTGGAGTTTGTGGGGGCGCGCAAGGAGAGCTACCGCGCCGAAAGCCGCAAGCCGGAAGTAGAGCCAGGTACACTAGAGGAAGACTTGGCCCGCCGCGACTTTACCATAAATTCATTAGGATTAAGCCTCAACCCTGATGATTTTGGGGCCCTGGTTGACCGCTACGATGGCATGGGCGACTTGCAGCGCCGTATCATCCGCACCCCCCTTGACCCCGATATTACCTTCTCCGATGATCCGCTGCGTATGATGCGGGCGGTGCGGTTTGCCACGCAGCTCAACTTTGATATTGAGCCGGACACTTACGATGCCATTGCACGTAATAAGGACCGCATCAAGATTGTGTCGCAGGAGCGGATTACCGTGGAGCTGAATAAGATTATTATGGCTCCCAAGCCTAGCTATGGCTTCAAGCTCTTGTTTCAGAGTGGCCTACTGCAGCTCATCTTCCCGAAAATGGCTCAGTTGCACGGGGTAGAGAAGGTAGGGCAGCACGCCCATAAAGACAACTTTTACCACACCCTGCAAGTGCTTGACAACGTGGTAGCGGCGGGCGGCGACTTATGGCTGCGCTGGGCGGCTATTCTGCATGATATTGCCAAACCCGCCACCAAGCGCTACGACAAGCGCGTGGGCTGGACGTTTCACGGCCACGAAGACAAAGGAGCCCGCTGGGTGCCTAACATTTTCACGGATCTAAAGCTGCCGCTGGGCGAAGAGATGCGTCAGGTACAGAAGCTGGTGCGCCTACACTTGCGGCCCATTGCCCTGGTGAAAGAGATAGTAACCGATTCGGCTGTGCGTCGCCTGCTATTTGAGGCCGGCGAAGACATTGACCGGCTGATGCTGCTGTGCCGTGCTGATATTACCAGCAAAGACCACCAACGAGTGGCTCGCTACCTCCGCAATTTTGATGTGGTAGAGCAAAAGCTAAAGGAAGTGGAGGAGAAGGACCACCTGCGTAACTTCAAGCCCGTTATTACAGGAGAGATTATCATGTCAACCTTCAACCTAACGCCTTCACGGACTGTAGGTGAGCTGAAAGAAGCGCTGCTGGAAGCTATTCTCGATGGCAAGGTTCGTAACGAGTATGGGGAAGCGTTTGCGCTGCTACTAGAGCTTGGCCAGCGCAAAGGACTAACTGCAGCACAGGCCTAGGCCGTTTCTCGCCTGCAAAGAACAAACGTTAAAACGGCCAACGCCTGACCCGAGCTATAATGTCTCGGGCCGGGCGTCGGCCGTTTTAGAACTCAGGCAGTAGCACTGCTTGGGTTTGTATTGCTGGAAAACTAATGGAGGAAGCTATAGCCATCCTGTTGCAGCAGGGGGTAGGCTGATAGCTTCCTCCGGGTCTCACCTTTCACTCACTAGTTAGACCCCTAAGTCTTGTCTTTACAGCACAGATGCTAGCAGGTAGCAAACGGTTGCTTTAGACTTTATTGAAATGCGAAAGAAATATCGTCGGCTTTAGATGTGAAACGCATGAAGCTTTTAAGGGTTACAAGTAGCCGCCAAGAAACGGTTAGGAAAGGCTGCTGATAAGTGGCAGAGGCTTAGTGGCTAGGCAATAACCAGGCCTAGCCACAAAAGAGCCCTTAGCTTAGTCAACAGCCCGAATAGCTGCTGCCCCAATTGCTTCCCGGTGTACGCTGCCGGGGCGGCCGCTGTACTCAATCAGGCTGGCACCAACGGCATTGGCATCAAGCTCATCAGAGACGTGCAGGCGTACCTTGCTGGCTCCAATTGCATCAACATCGGCGCGGCGGGCAGTAAACTCAGCGCCGGCAACTTCGCAGGCGCCAGTACCGCTGATTTCCAGGTTGTCGGCGCTGCCTTGCAGTGCCGTCTGACAACCGCCAGCCAATTCGAGCTTAAGCTCCTTCAGATTGCCGCGGAACCGCAGCTGGCTGCCGCCGGCCTGCTGCACGCGCAGGTTACCCGTGTTGAAGCCTTCTACTTGGGCCTTGGTGCCACCCACTAGGCTCAAGTCGTTGAGCTCAGGCGTTTCAATGATGAGCAGTACCTCGTCTTCATCGCCTCTTTTTGAGTCGAACAAATCGCGGTTGCGGGGACTGATGGTAATTTCCCGGCCATCGCGCTCCACTTTAATGTCGCGCAGAGCCCGGCCGTCTCCTGCTGCCCGCACGCTGTAGCTGCTGCTCTGACGCACCAGCACATGATAGCCACCTACTACACTTACGTGGTCGAAGTTGGTCTCGTCGAAGCGCTGCCGCTCTGAGCCGTAGGAGTTTTCATCGGTATTGATGGGCTCTACGCTGCCGAAGCTAAGGTTCATGTCAGAATCTTCACGCCCGTTTTCGTAGTCCTCATCTTCCTCGTTGTCGGAGTTGGCACCCCCACGCAGGTCAGACTCCGTGCAGTTGAGGCACTCCACTTTGTTGCCGTTCATGCGGTACACAAACCTCTCTGGGTGATACGGGGGGCGC
Source organism: Hymenobacter taeanensis (assembly GCF_013137895.1). Classification (NCBI taxonomy): domain Bacteria; kingdom Pseudomonadati; phylum Bacteroidota; class Cytophagia; order Cytophagales; family Hymenobacteraceae; genus Hymenobacter; species Hymenobacter taeanensis. The sequence continues at coordinate 4,874,391 of NZ_CP053538.1, read as the reverse complement.
TCATTCATAAAGTCGTCATCGCTCAGCCAGTCAGCAAACGTCTCCGACATGCGGAACTTACGGTCGCGGGGCATCAGCAGGCGCAGCTGCATGTGCTGGTCGCGGAAGCGGGCATTGGGCTTGTAGGTAAAGTGGTCGTCTACGCTGAGTGTGGAGTCGTTGAGAACTCGCAGGTTGTGCAGGGTAGAGGTAGCGGCAGTACGGCGGGCCAATGAATCCGTAGCGCCTTTGGCCGAGATAATACGCTCTACGCGCGGGGCCTGGGCACTATCAATACCCACAATATCCAAATCCAGCCACTTGTCGTCTTCCAACTGCCGACGCTCTAGCACCAGTTGGGGACGGGTAAGACCACCGAGGGTAACAGTTTGGGTTACTTCAGACTCACGCTGAAACTCCCGGCCCAACCGGATACCCGCCACTGAGCTACCAACTACGCCCAGCAGCCACAGACCCAGCAACGACAGCCAAGCGGTGCGCGAAAGCACTGAGCGGTGCAGCAGCAGACCAATACCCGCCAGCATGAGGGCCAGGGCTGGAATGCCAGTGGCCAGGAAGAAAGACAGCACTGCCCAGGGCGAAATATCATTGAAGAGCAGGAAGGGCTGCAACGGGCCATAGTCAAGCCCATCGGAGGCGGAAATAATGCCCAGGCCTATTCCCAGGCCAATGGTTACTGCCAAGAGCATTCCAAAGCCCGTGATGGCCAGTATGCCACCTGCAAACACCCGAATCAAGGAGCCTATTGAGTTAATCAAGGGCCGAACGTTGTCGAAGGAGTTCTCCAGGAAAGTACCTACGGGCCGGTTGTTCACCGCGCCGGCTTCAGAACCTGCCGCATAAGGATTATTGCGGATGTTGTTGTCGAGGGCCGATAGGGTTACGGCGTCGCCGCGCATGCGGAGCTTGTCGGAGGCGGTTTTCGCCTCCGGCAAGAGAATCCACAGGATAATGTAGAGCGGCAAGGCAAACCCACCCGCAAACAGGCCTACAATGAACAGAATCCGGATCAGGACTACATCCACGCGGAAGTAGGCGGCCAGGCCAGCTGATACACCACCAACTTTACCATTGTCAGTATCGCGGTAAAGCTTCTTGAACACAGCGTCTGCCTCAGTAATAGTGGCGTCATACCGCTTGGGCAGTACTATCCACAGAACGATGTAGCTGAGGAACGCAAACCCTGCAAAATTGCCCGCTATATCATCTAGGCGGCTGTTGTCTAGGGCAATGGGCAGGATGATGAACAACGCCAGGAAGCCCAGCCGAATCCACAGGGGGTTTACAGAGAAGTACTGGCCTAGGCCAGCGGCTACGCCCGCAATTTTGCGGTGAGCCATATCCCGGTACAGGCGTTTGGTGCCAGGCTCCTCTAGGGGAGGCGCCGTGGAGGTGCCACTATCGGTAGTAGCGCGGCCAGAGTGGTTAGAGTAGCCGCCGGTAGAGCTTCTGGAACCGGTGTAGGTGCCCTGGGCAGTGCCGCTGGCTACGGCTTCGGCGAGGATTTCCTCGTCGTCTTCGGCTTCGTCGGCGCTCTGGAAGTCGCTTACCCGGCCCATTTTGGCCGTCATGGCCTCCACGTCTTCCAGGGTGATGACTTGCTTAACGCCGGACAGGCGGGCAGCGAAGAGCTCGGCAATGCGGCTCTCGATGTCGGCGACGATTTCCTCGTGGCCGCGGTAGCCACTGAAGTGGGCTTTCACTTCCGCCAGGTAACGGCCGAGCACTTCGTAGCCATCTTCCTCAATGTGGAAGATCATGCCCTGAAGGTTGATGCTGATGTTCTTTTTCATCTCAGTGCTGCAACTATTCGGGAAAAACTAGGGAGCGGGCGGGGCTGCTTACAGCAGCGTTTCCGCGGGGGCGCTACCATTGGAGTGAGGCTTCTGGCGGATGATACGGATGGAATCCTGTACTTCCTCCCAGGTGAGACGAAGCTGATGCAGGAACTCCTGGCCGGCTTCGGTGAGGGTGTAGTACTTGCGGGGCGGCCCACTGGTAGACTCTTTCCAGGTGTAATCTAACAAGCTCGCGTTTTTGAGGCGCGTCAGGAGTGGGTAGAGCGTCCCCTCGACCACAATCATGCGGGCAGCGGTAAGCTCCTCCAGCATGTCTGACGCATACACCTCTCCGCGGGCAATGATTTCCAGAATGCAGAACTCCAGGATGCCCTTCCGCATCTGCACTTGGGTGTTCTCGACTTTCATGGGCTGAGGCAGATATCGGTGAAGAATGAGTCGAAGATATGAAAAGGTACTATGTAACGCAAGGTACTGTTGAAAATAATTTTAGGTTTCACGTCGGACATAAAAAAAGTGCCCTAGGCCACCTGTATGTGCATACTACTGCTTGCTACTGAACAGTTACAAACCATGGGGAAGGGGTATAGCGCACCTGTGTAGTGGCTCAAGTATTCATTATGACACTACACAGTAACTTACTGCTCTATAGCTAAAGCACTATAAGGCTACTAGCTCAATAGAACTTTAAGGTGGTTTTTTACTAGCTGTGAATCAGCCACAACGGAGCAATAAGCGCAGCCACGCACTATTAATGAGTATCTTGCGTTGCTGCTGCGTCTTCCCCTCTTTATCAGAATATTTGTTTTAACCTCTATGCCTCACTTTACCCGAAGTGCCGCCCTGCTACTGGGCGCAGGCCTCAGCGTGGGAGTTCTTTCTCCGGCGCTGGCGCAGACCAAGACCCCTAAATACAGCAATGAGTTTCTCAATATTGGGGTAGGGGGCCGGGCCTTGGGCATGGGCAAAGTGCAGGCTAGTCTCGCCGAAGATGCCACAGCTGGCTACTGGAACCCCGCGGGCCTGCTAGGCCAGAAGCATAAGTACGATGCAGTGCTCATGCACTCTGAGTTATTCTCCGGTATCGTGAAGAATGACTACGCAGCCTTCTCTATGCCCCTGGACGAGAAAAGTGCCATTGGGGTCAGCCTCATCCGCTTAGGGGTAGATGATATTGCCGATACCCGCGACTTAGTTAATGAGTACGGTTACATTCAGTACGACCGGATCCGGTACTTCTCCGTGGCTGATTACGCTGTGTTGCTGTCGTACGCCTATAAAGTAGCGAACATTGAAGGCCTGCAGGTGGGGGCCAACGCCAAAGTTATTTACCGCAATGTGGGCGAATTTGCCAACGCCTGGGGCTTTGGGGTAGATGCAGGCGTGCAGTACAACCGCGGAAACTGGCGCTTGGGGCTCATGGCCCGCGACATTACCACTACGTTTAATGCCTGGTCGGTAGATGCGGATAAGTTCAAGGGCTCAGCTATTACTATCGACGAAATTCCGAGAAACAGTACTGAAATTACGTTGCCCCGCTTGGTACTGGGAGTAGGCCGCACGGTAAAGCTGCCTGGGCAATTTACCGCTTTAGCCGCCGTAGATCTGGAAGCCACCACCGATGGCAAGCGGAATACGCTTATTTCCGGTAGTGCCGTGAGCATTGACCCCAGAGCAGGCTTAGAGGTTGGCTACAATAACTTGGTGTTTTTACGCGGAGGCGTTGGCAACTTCCAGCAGATCAAAAGCTTCACGGGGAAGGAAGAGTGGAAGGCACAGCCCAGCCTGGGCGTAGGAGTAGCCCTGAGTGGCCTACGCCTCGATATGGCCCTCTCCCGGCTGGCAGTTGAAAAACTCGGAGAACGTTCTCAGGCTAATTCCATCATTGTTTCTCTCGGCTACGGATTTAAATAAGGGACCGGACTGAAAAGGAGTGGCCTAGCGAGGCCTCTCTTGCCCAGTTTCAGCATTCCAGGGTATACTATATGAAACAACCTTACCATTTACAAAAGCTGGCCCTAACCCGGTGGGTAGCTATTCTGGCAGCTTTCCTGCTGCTTGGTGGCACAGCAGCGCAGGCACAATCAGGGCCGTACGGCAACGAGTGGATTGTGCCTGGCCAACAGTATTACAAGATTAAGGTAGCGCGTACTGGCCTCTATCAGCTTAACTACCAGTACCTCCTGCAGGCGGGTGCCAGCGGCGTAAGTCCGCAGCGGCTGCAGCTGTGGCGCCGGGGTAAGGAAGTAGCCATTTATGTGGGTGGTAACCAAACTACCCTAGATCCTACCACCTTCGTAGAGTTCTTTGGGCAGCGGAATGATGCCGCTCTGGACCGCGGCATGTTCCGCAACGCCCAAGATCAGGCCCAGCCCTATTACAGCTTCTTCACTGATACCGCTTCGTACTTCCTCACATGGAGCACCGTAGCGAATGGAAAGCGCATGGCGGAGTCGAATGTGGCGGGGGCTACGCCGCACGCTTCATGGCGGCAGCAACACCTGCGGGTAGAATCATTCCGCTCCAACGTAGTAAACGACGAAACCAACGTGTACCAGCCCTGGGCTGAGCGAGGTGAAGGCTTTTTCAGTGATGAGTTTGGGGGTAATGGGTACACAATAACGTTTGACTCAGTCTGGGCAGTGGCTGCTTCGGGTCAGGTGCCGCAGGTAGATATACAGGTAGTGGGCAAAACCACAGGGGCGCACCGCTCCGAGGTGTATGTGCTAGCTCCTGGCGGCGCCCGCCTGCTGGGCACCCTGAGCTACTCCGACTTTGACTACCGGCGTCAGTCGTATGCGTTGCTGGCATCTGACCGCAATGCAACCGGGCAGGTCCAGATTCAAGTGAAGCAAACTGCTACGGGTAGCTCGCGCGGCGACATTGCCCGGGTGGCCTACACCCGGCTTTCTTTCTCCCAGAACCCCCGGTGGCGGCTGCGCCGCTCCCAGGTGCTATTCGCCAGCGACTCTACCTTAAGTGGGCCAGCCTACTATACTTTAGACTCTATCCCGGCTTCGGTGCGAGGGTATGATGTAACTGACCCATTTAACGTGCAACGCATTGAGGGGCAGGTTTTAGGAGTTAACCGACGCGGCTATGTTTTCCCGAGGGCCGACGGGCGTGCTCGTTCGCTGATGCTTGCCGACGCCGACCGCCCCCTAGTACCCCAGGCCGGAAAGCGGGTGCAGTTCCGGCAGATTACTCCCGCCGCGCACAACTTTTTGATTATATCTCACCAGGTGCTTATGCGCCCCGCGGGTAGCGTGAATAACCCGGTGCGCGCTTATGCGGAGTACCGTGCTTCGGCGGCCGGAGGAAGCCATGATACCCTGGTGGTAACCTCCGATCAACTCTACGACCAGTTTCACTACGGCGAGAAGTCATCCTTGGCAATCCGGCAGTTTGCGCAATGGATGCTGGCGGGTAATACCCGACCTATGTCGTTGCTATTGCTAGGCAAAGGCCTTGGTATTGCCGAAGCCAGCGGGTGCGGATCAGTACCGGGCGGAGCCGCTTACCACCGGCAGTATCCTCAGCTATATGGTGACTGCTCTGGCAATAACCCGGTCCGGAACCTGGTGCCGGCCAGTACCCGCGCCATTTCTGATATTTTCTTTACTGCCAACTGGCAGAGCAATAGCTACGTACCGCGTATGGCCACCGGCCGCATATCTGCGCAAACGCCTCAGCAGGTAGTAAACTATCTCAACAAGCTGAAAGAGCACGAGTCGGCGGGATACGCTGATTGGCGCAAGAACGTGCTACACATGTCCGGGGGGAATGACGCGCCCGAGCGGGAACTGTTTGCCTCTTTTGTGCGGCAGTATGAGGCCTACGTAGTGAAGCCCCCATTTGCGGGGCGGGTAGTGAAGCACTACTTGCGCGCAGATTTCCCGGGTGTGTCGCCAGGAGGGGTGCCTATTCCGTGGGCGCCTGATTTGAATGCGGGCGTATCCTTCATCTCTTATTTCGGCCACGGCTCTCAGGCAAATCTAAACTGGGAAATTCCTGACCCCGATAACGCCGCCAACGGTATTGCTAACAAGGGCAAGTATCCGGTTATGTATGTAAGCGGCTGCGCAGCCGGTAACTCCTTCAACTTTATTGTGCCTTTCGGGGGCGAGAAGTACCTGCTAGCCGCCGATAAGGGTTTCATTGGGTTCATGGGCGAATCCGATCTGGGCTTTGCCTATGACCTGCAGGAACTGCACACTGAAATGGTGAAGCTGTTATTTGCTGATCAGCAGTGGTATGGTAAGCCAATTGCTGTAGTGCAACAGGAAGCAATTCGGCGGTTGCAGGGTACTAACACCGCCCCTAATGCCACCACGGCTATGCTCATGAACACCATCTGGGCCGGCGACCCGGCTCTGAAGCTGTTTGCTCCACTCAAGCCAGATTTTCAGGTGACCAGTGTGCAGGTAGCTCCCACCATCGTGCCTATCAACTCCCCTGAGTTTCAGGTGCAGGTGCGCGTGGCTAACCCCGGCCGGGTGCAAACCGGCCCCCTGGAAATTAAGGTTACCCGCACCTTTGGCACCACTACGCTAACTCTGCCCATCTTCTCGGTGCCACAGGCCCGCCGCGATACTACCTACTCCCTCATCATCCCGAATACCAACCTGGGGGATATATCAGGGCAGAATACTTTCCTGGCGGAAGTGGACCCCCGTAACCTGATTGATGAGCTGCGCGAAGACAACAACAGCGGTACGGCTACTTACACGTTCCTGACGGGCGGGGTAACGGCCCTCAGTCCGCCGGAGTTTGGTATTGTTGGTTCGCGCACTGTGCGCCTGGTAGGCCAGAGCAACTTGGCTACCACTACAAGCCGGGAGTATGATATGGAGCTTGACACTGTTCAGACTTTCAACAGCCCCTTAGTGCAGCGCACGACGTTCGGCGCTGTAATGGTGCCGGAGTGGAACGTAACTGTACCAACGCAAGCCAGCCGCGACAGTGTGGTTTGGTACTGGCGCCTGCGCTTCCATGCGCCCCAACAGGGGGAAGAAGCCGGGTGGGCCACTAGTTCTTTCCGGGTTATTAATGGTCGCAACACTGGTGGCTGGTCGCAGAGCCACGTAGGCCAGTTCCAGCGCGATGAAAAGGCGGGCGTAAGCGTAACGGCCCCCGGCGGACAATGGGTATTTGACGCCGGTAGTCAGCAGGCTACTATTACCTCTACCCGCATTGGGCCGGCTCGTAAGTGGGAAACGCTGTTCCATACTATCCGCACGGGTGGCGGCGGGAGCTATACTCTCCGCTTGATTGGTATTGATGCCTCCAATAATGCTGTAGTGCTAAACCAGAACGTGACAAGCCGCACGCTCGACCTGAGCGCCATCTCGGCTACTACGTATCCTTATCTGCAGTTGCAGGCTGTAGTGACGAGCAATGGGCCAGCGCCGCAACTCAAGCAGTGGCTCGTTACCTACGAGGGCGTGCCAGAAGGCGTGGTACGCCCGCAGGCAGTAGCCCTGTCAGGAGCAACCCTAGCGCAACAAGCGGCTCAGCAAGGCAAAATCACCGTGCCAGTTACCTTTCAAAACGTAGCCGACTTCGACTTTGCCGCGCCACTAGCAGCCTACATCTTAGTGCGTAACGATAATAATGGCGTGCGTGAGAAATTCATTAAGCTGCCCGGCGCCCCGCTGACTGCCCACACCCAGCGCACGTACCAGGTAGAGCTGGATATTCGGGACTTGTTCGGGAATATGTCGGGCCAGGTGGTGCTAAACCCCAATCAACCCCTGAGCCCTAACCGGCAGCCGGAACTGTACTACTTCAACAACGAGCAAGGGATACCTGCCTTCCAGGTAGACGACCAGGACACCCCACCCGTGCTGGATGTGGCCTTCGATGGCCGGCATCTGTTAAACGGCGACATCGTATCGGCGAAGCCCCTTATTACGGTGCAGCTCCGCGACCAGGACCGTTTGCGCCCCATCAAAGACCGGACGGCATTCAGTCTGTTCCTTACCAGCCCGGGCGGAACTACTTCCGTGCCGCTTGATCTGAATGCGGCCAACGTAGTATTTGCCGCTGATTCTTCCCAGGGGCTGGCTCGTTTGGAAGTGCAACTCGGCAAAACTGCCCCGCTGAAAGATGGCATCTATACTTTGGAGGTGCAGGGCAAAGATGGTTCGGGTAAGCTGGCAGGCTCAGAGCCCTACCGTATTACGTTTGAGGTAATTACTACCGCGGGCATTTCCAACGTATTTCCCTACCCTAACCCGATTACCAGCAAGGCGAAGTTCGTTTTTACCATCACGGGCAGCGAAGTGCCGCGCAACATGAAAATTCAAATCATGTCCTTAACCGGGCGCGTGGTGCGCGAAATTATGATGAGCGAGATGGGTGCCCTGCGTATTGGCAATAACATGACGGACTACGCCTGGGATGGCACCGACGAATTCGGTGACCGGTTAGCCAACGGCACCTACCTCTACCGCATGGTACTCGATGACCCGCAGAACACCTTCGAGCACCGCGCCACCTCCGCCGACAAGGCCTTCAAACAGGGGTGGGGTAAGCTCGTGCTTCTGCGATAATCTATCCTGCATGCAACAGCAAAGAGGCAGCCTATACGGGCTGCCTCTTTGCTGTTGTTCAGTTTCAACCACCTGCTAGGCCATTATGCACCTGCACTGCTCTTGTCCTGTAACTGGACGTTGGCTGGCCCAGCGCAGCATTGTACTTACTGGTAGAGAACGGAGAAAGCTATGCGTCAATTATCTGCGCCGGAGGGTTACGAAGCTGAAAGGGTAGGCGTGCTTCTCGTCGGGCTCGTGCCGCTCGCGGGTTTCTTCGCGCCATTCAACGGGCGAGAGTTCCGGGAAGGTTACGTCGCCTTCAAAGTCGTGGTGCACTTCCGTCAGGTATACCACTTCGGCGGCGGGTAGCGCCTGGCGGTAGATTTCGCCACCCCCAATTACCATCACCTGCTCATCCAGGGCCCGCGCCATTTCTAAGGCCTGAGGTACGGAGTAGGCCACCTCGCAACCCGGAGCCTGCCAGTTGGGCTGCCTGGTGACTATAATATTTGTGCGGTTGGGTAAGGGGCGGCCAATGCTCTCGTAAGTGCGTCGGCCCATCACGATGGGGTGCCCCTGAGTGAGTTCTTTAAAATGCTTCAGATCAAGCGGCAAATGCCACAACAGGCGGTTGTCGCCCCCAATTACTCCGTTTTGAGCTACAGCTACTACTAAACCGGTCATGTGTATGGTGCGTGGTGAGCAAGTGCGGAAGAAGTAGCCTACAGGTTTGTTTTGAGAAGGCTGGCGTTGAAGCCGCGCAGAAAGTCAGGGGTGTTCATGCGCTTTTTCCCCTCCAGCTGCACATCCAGCAAGTCTAGCAGGCCATCAGCAGTCTGCACGCGCAGGTACGTGCGGCCATCAGTAAACCAGGTGCCGGGCACGCCGGTATCGGGGCCGCTGGCATCTTCATCATCAAGTGGTTGAGCTTTAAATACTTTGAGGGTGCGGCCATCGGGCAGCTGGGTAAAGGCAGTAGGGATGGGGGAGAGGCCCCGCACCAGGTTGGCCAGTGCCGGAGCCGGTTGCGTGAAATCGAGGCGGCCGAGCTCTTTTTGCAGTTTGGGGGCGGGGCGCAAATCAGGCAGTTCTGGCTGAGGCAAGCTGGGCGCGGTACCCGCCGCAATGGCCTGCACCGAGCGCAGCGCCAGCGCCGCTCCGGCCGCTTTCAGCTTCTCATACAGAGAGCCAAAATCATCCTCGGGCACAATGTTTACTACATCCTGGTAAATCAGGTCGCCGGTGTCAATCTCGTGGCGCAGGAAGAAGGACGTTACGCCCGTTTGGGTGTCGCCGTGAATGAGCGCCCAGTTGATTGGCGCCGCGCCGCGGTACTGGGGCAGCAATGAGGCATGAATGTTTATGGAGCCGAGGCGAGGCATATTCCAGACTGCCTCGGGCAGCATTCGGAAGGCCACCACCACCTGCAGGTCGGCGGCGTAGGCCAGTAGCTCAGCCTGAAACGCCTGGTCTTTGAGGTTGGTAGGTTGCAACACTGGTAAGCCGTGCTGCACTGCGGCCTGCTTCACCGCCGATTCCGCTAGCTGGCGTCCGCGGCCCGCGGGCTTATCGGGAGCTGTAAGTACGGCTACTACCTGGCAGCCCGCCCAAGAAAGCAGGGCCTGGAGGGTGGGCACGGCAAACTCAGGCGTACCCATGAAAATAACGCGGAGTGGTGCAGCAGGGGTAGGTGTTGTCATGGGAGCAAAAGTATACAACGGATATCCTGAAAGCAGAAAAAGGCCTAGCCCTACCTGAACTAGGCGGCCTGAAGGTATGGGTTCAGATGGGGCCAGGCTCTTATTTACCAGGGCGTAGCAGCCGGTGGCTATGCTTCAGGGTAGAGCAAATATTTCTTGCGCATGGCCTTATACTGGCCTAGCGCCGGCTCCCATGAGTTACGGATTTCCTGCTCTGACTTGCCGGCAATTACCTGCTCGCGCAGGCTGCGCGTGCCTGTGAGCTGCTCAAAGTACTTGCCGAAGAAGTGCTCCTTATCGGTGCTCTGCTGGTAGAAGTCTAACAAATATTTCAGGCTGAACCCTACATCGTTGCCGGTTTGGCGCAAATCCTGGCCATAGCAAACCTTGCCGTTTTGGGGCGGGGTAGGCGAGCCAGTGTTGGGCCTGGGGGTAAAGCGGTAGGGGCGGGTAGCAGGCTGGGTAGGGGCCCCAATTACTTCAAAAGGCGAGTCGGTGCCGCGGCCCACGCTTACATCAGTGCCCTCAAAGAGGCAAATGCTGGGGTACAAGGCTACCGAATGGGCATTGGGCAGGTTGGGGGAAGGGCGCACGGGCAGCTCGTAGCGGGTGGCATGGGTATAGCCCTGCACGGGCACCACGGTGAGGCGGCACTGTTTGCCGCCCGCCAGCCACTTCTCCCCATTTATCATTCGGGCCAGCTCCCCCACCGTTAGGCCGTGCACCACCGGAATAGGGTGCATGCCCACAAACGACTTGTGCTGGGGCTCCATAACGGGGCCATCTACGTACCAGCCATTGGGGTTGGGCCGGTCGAGAATAATAACTTCTTTCCCTTGCTCCGCGGCGGCTTCCATCACGTAGTGCATGGTGCTGATGAAGGTGTAGAAGCGCGTGCCCACATCCTGAATGTCAAACACCAGCACATCTACATCCTTGAGCATTTCGGGGGTAGGCTTTTTGGTGGCGCCGTAAAGGCTAAGCGCCGGTAGGCCACTGCGGGAGTCCTTACCATCTTTAATAGTAGCCCCATCCGCAGCTTCGCCCCGGAAACCGTGCTCCGGCCCAAAAATCACTTTTACCCCCACCCCCTTAGCCAGCAGGGTATCCACTAAAAATGCCTGGCCTACGCGCGCCGTTTGGTTAACCACCAAGCCCACGCGTTTGCCCTTCAGCAGCGGCAGGTAACGGTCAAACTGCTCAGCTCCCACGCGCAAGGCTTGCTTGGGTGCAGGCGCCACAGTTGCGGGTAGAGTTGTAACCGAAGTAGCAGGAGCGGCCGGTGTGGCCGTGGCTACCGGGCGGGCACAATCAGAGAGCAGGAGCGAGAGGCCTAGCAGGCCGGTGGAAAAGGCTGGAAACATGGGCGGGAGACGAGGCTGGAAAACTGGTCGGGTTCACGTAGCTTTACGCCAGTGAACGTATCGAAGTACATATCTGGTAAGATTGACGGGGCCGACTCCGGTTCTTTCACCTCGTCGGTGACAAAGATAGCCATCATCAGCATTGCCATGGGGCTTGCTGTGATGGTGGTGTCGTTTGCCATTCTGGAAGGCTTCCGCAACGAGATTCAGAGCAAGATATTCTCTTTTGGCGCGCACTTGCAGATCAGCAAGTACGATACCAACAATTCTCTGCAGGTGGCGCCCATTGCCACGCCGCAGCTGTTGCAGGAGCTGAAGAGTAATCCGCAGGTGAAATCCTTGCAGCCATTTGCCCGTAAGGCCGCCATCATCAAAACCAAAGAGGAAGTGCTGGGCGTGGTGCTCAAGGGCATTGATGAGAAGTCGGGGCCCTCACCCATGCGCCAGAACCTGGTCGAGGGCAAGTTTCTGTCGTTTCCTGATTCGGCCAGCAACGATATTATGCTCTCGCGGAAAGTGGCCGACAAGCTGCGCCTCAAGCCCGGCGACAAAGCCCTGTTCTACTTCATTCAGAACCCGCCCCGCGTCCGGCGCTTTACGGTAAGCGGCATCTATCAGACTGGCCTAGACGAGTTTGATGAGGTATACGTTATCGGTGATTTACGCCAGGTGCAGGAGCTGTACTCCTGGCCCGATACGCTGGTGGGAGGTGTAGAAGTAGTGCTGAAAGACTTCAACCGCCTCGACCCCGTGGCCGATACGCTGTATGAAAACCTGCGCTACGACCTGAAGCTGGATAAGATTACCGACCAGTATGCCCAGCTCTTCGACTGGCTGCAACTGCTGAATCGCAACGTGGTCATCTTCCTGATTCTGATCATTTTCGTAGCTACGTTTAATATGGTGGCTACCATCTTTATCATGATTCTGGAGCGCACCAATATGATTGGGGTGCTTAAGGCCATTGGGGCTACCGACAACCAGATCAGGAGCATGTTTTTCTTCCGGGGCTTGAGCCTCACCTTGCGCGGCATGCTGTACGGCAACCTGGTAGGCCTGGGGTTCTGTGCCATTCAGTACTTTTTCCACCCCATTCCGCTTGACCCCGAGAACTACTATATGGACCGCGTGCCCGTGTACTGGGACCCATTTATTATTGTGGTGTTGAACGCGGCTACTTTTCTTACATCGTTGCTGGCCGTACTTATTCCCACGTATCTCATCTCGCGTATTAAGCCGGTAACCGCTATCAAGTTCGACTAAGCAAGGTAAAAGTCCACATCTCAACCCGGCATACTATGCCTGTAAAGGAGCCCTCATGTTACAAGAATTGTACTATGAGGGCTCCTTTATGATTTTTTTGTTAACACAACGGTAACATTGCAGCGAATTGCTGCGGGTACTTTTGTACTTTACATCCGCTTAACCTTCCTCCACCTTTTCATTCATTATATGATGAACAAGTACAGTTTACAGCGTTTGCTTCCGGCTCTGATGGCTCTGGGCCTCAGTACGGGGGCTATGGCGCAGGTAACGCTTCAAAACAGCTCCTATACCCAAGATTTCGACGGTATCGGTACAGCATTGCCTGTTGGCTTCTCCGTTCGTACGGGCGCTACAGCTACTGCTCTCGGCACTGAAGTGGCCCTCACAACTGCCAAGACGCCCTGGGCGAACACATCGGGGCGGTTTAGCAATTATGCTTCCGCTGATGGCTTAACGGCTGCTGCTGATGCTGCCGCACAAGACGCATCTACTGACCGCGCCCTGGGCGTACGCCAGACGGGCAGTTTCGGAGACCCCGGAGCTGCTTTTGTTTTTCAGGCTGTTAACACCACTAACAAAACCAGCTTTTCGCTTTCCTTTAAGCTTCAGTCGCTGGATAATACTTCCGCTCGTACTACTGCGTGGCGCGTAGATTATGGCACTGGTGAGAACCCCACCAACTTCCAGACCATTGGCTCAGGCACTAGCTTAGGTAACACCTCATTCAGCAATACGCCTATTACAGTCGACTTCGAAAACGCGCTCAACAACAAGAGCGAGAAAGTATGGATTCGGATTGTAGCTTTGGCCAATTCTACGGGTTCAGGCAGCCGGCCTACTACGGCCATCGACGACTTTTCGCTGACCTGGAATACCGTATCGGCCACTGACCCAGCCATCTCGGTGCCGACTACACCTCTCACGTTTGCCAGCCAGCTGATCAATACGGCTTCTGCTTCGCAGAACTACCAGATCAGCGCCGTAAACCTCACGGGCGATGTGACCGTTACGGCTCCCGCCAGCTTTACGGTTTCGAAGGACAACACCGCTTTCAGCTCTACAATCACTTTCACCCCGGCTGAACTGGCTACTGCCAAGCCAGTATATGTGCGCTACACCCCCACGGCTATTGGGGCTGCTTCTGGCAACATCACGCACACTACCCCCGGTGGAGTAAACCAGACGGTTGCCGTTTCGGGTACCGCCTTCGACCCCAACAACCTGCTCTTCAGCTTTGATAACTGCACGGGCTCTCCGTCGGAAGGCTGGACGCAGTTTAGCGTAACGGGTGCTCAAACCTGGGGGTGCACCACCTTCGGGCGCGATGCTAATGATGCTACCGGCAAAGCCTCTAAGCCCAACGGCCTGCAGATCAACGGCTTTTCTGGTTCCAGCGTGCTCAACGAAGACTGGCTGATTTCGCCGGCGCTGAATACGTCTTCTTTTGCCTATCCGCTGCTGTCGTTCTACAGCCGCGTGGCCTTCAGTGGTGCCCCGCTGCAGCTGAAAGTTTCCACAAACTATTCCGGTACCGGCAGCCCCAACGCCGCCGGCGTAACCTGGACAACCGTTGATGCCGCCTTCCCGGCTATTGGCTCCGACACCTGGACGCTGACGGACAACGTAGACCTGTCGGCTTTCAAGTCGGCTACGCTGTACGTGGCTTTCGTGTATAACTCTACTACTGATGAAGCCGCGCGCTGGACGCTGGATGACATTCGTGTGCGCAACTCTACCACTGCGCCGCCGCCATCGCTGGCAGTAAACACCTCTACACTGGCCTTTGGCTACCGCGCTCCTAACACGGTAACCACCCAAACGCTGAACGTAACCCTACGCGACCTGACGGCCGCCGCCACCATTACCTCCTCTAACCCAGTTTTTCAGCTGTCGAAGGATGGTACCGCTTTCAGCAACTCTATAAGCTTCGACGCTATTGAAGCCAGTAGTACCCCCAAAACAATTGCTGTCCGCTTCAGCCCCACGCAGGCCAGCACCAGCTACAGCAGCACCCTCACGGTGGCCAGCACAGGCGCAACTTCCCTCACCATTGATGCTACCGGCAACACCTACAACGTGGCTAACACGTTGGAAGTAGTAAGTTGGAACATTGAGTGGTTTGGCTCGCAGGCAGGCCTGGGTCCCCAAGACAAGGCTCTGCAGCAGGAGAACGTAAAAACCATGCTCACTAACCTCAACGCCGACATTTTTGCGCTGGCTGAGGTAGTTGATACGGTGCGTTTGGGTACGGTTGTGCGCCAGTTGGGTGGCTACCGCTACATGGTGTCGCCGGCCGCATCGGGCGGAAGCTCGGCCGGGAATAACTCCTTCTATGCCACGGCGCAGAAGCTGGTATTCGTGTACCGTACCAGCGTTATCAAGAACCCCACCTTCAAGGTGCTGCTGGAGTGTGATAACCAGGCAACCAACTGCGCGGCTTATTCCGATTGGTCGTCGGGCCGTTACCCTTATTCCATGGAGGCTGATGTGGAGCTGAACGGCACCACCAACCACATGCTGGTAGTATTGATTCACGCTAAAGCCAACACCAGCCCGGTAGTTGATGCCTATAACCGCCGGAAAGCGGGTGCTACGGCTCTGAAGGCTAAGCTTGATGCCGATTACCCCACCACCAAGTTTGTGATTGTGGGCGACTATAACGACGACCTCGACGAGACTATCACCGCTGGTGCTCCCACTACGGAGTCTTCGTATAAGGCGTTCGTAGATGATGCCGCCAACTACCAGGCACTCACATTGCCCCTGAGCTTGGCCAAGAAGAAGTCGACGGTGAGCTACAACGACGTAATTGACCACGCCGTGGCTTCAAACGAACTGGCTGCTAACTACCTGACCGGTTCGGCCGAAATTCAGACTAGCCTCGCTGCTCTGATTCCGAACTATGCCAACACTACTTCTGACCACTACCCAGTGCAAACCCGGTACGTGTTCGGCACGGTTACTTCAACTAAGTCGGCTCGTCTGGCGCAGCAGCTGTCCATCAGCCCCAACCCGGTGCACAATACCCTGAGCCTGCAGCTGCCTACGCAGGTAGGAGAGCTGACCCTGAACGTAACCTCTACCGATGGTCGGGTGGTGTTTGTGGGTACTGGCCGCGCTGAGCTGCTCACGCAGCAGCTCAGCCAGCGTGTAGGATCTCTCAAAGCTGGCATGTACCTGGTGCGCGCTACCAGCGCCCAGCAAGTTTACTTTGGCCGCTTTGTGAAGCAATAAGCGCTTTACCAGAGCTAAGCAAAAGGCCCCGCACTACTGTGCGGGGCCTTTTTGTTTGTCACATACTAAGGTGGCTGCTCTAGGCTTGCTGCATGTGTACCTGGCCTAAAGCCACTGGCTCTGCAAAATCAGGTTTGGGTCGGGGCAGAGAGCGGCCCATTTATCCCGCTCTGCAGGGAGGGCTACGCCGGGGAAGTCCCCCGTTAGCCCCAGCATATCACTGATAACCTGAAAGTGCAGGTGCGGGGGCCAGTCACCGTTTTCAGGGGCCGGACCTACTTCCGTAAATACTTCGCCTTTTTCAATGGCCATACCAGGGCGCAGCAACAGGGTTTCGCGGCGGGTAAGATGGCCATACAGGGTATAAAAAGTCGTGTCCTCGAGCTGGTGCTCCAGAATTACGGTGGGGCCGTAGTCGCCGAAGTTATCGTTGTCCTGCACGCTGTGTACCACGGCATCAAGCGGCGCCAGTACGGGGGTGCCAGCGCGGAGCCACACATCTACGCCCAGGTGGAGCGAGCGGGAAGGCACCGCCGGATCGGGCGCGCCAAACAAGCCGCTGCGGCGGTAAATAACCCGGTTCTCGAGGTAGCCGCCCACGCCAATGTGCGCATGTTGAGCTGCAAGCAGCTGGCTCACCAGCTCTTCAAAGGCGGCAGTATCGCGCAGGTTGGCATTCTGGAGCAACGGGTTGGCTGCCGTGAAATCAAGGCGGGCTACATCGGGGGCATTGAGGTCAACGGGCAGCACGGCGGCAAATTCGTGCTGATGAGTTTCCAGAATTTGAGCTAGCATAAAGTGGGAAAGAGATGAACAGACTGCCAAAGTGGCCTAGCGCGTAGCATGAAGCACCGGGGCCACTCCTCCAACGCAAGATTTTACACTCCGTTGAAGTCCGGCGCAAGCTAAGCTATCCGGCACAGAATCCCGTACTTTGCGTAGCAGGCCAACCCTAGGCCACCTTCATTGTTACTAGTTTCCCCATCTCCCGATTTCCAGTACCCGTACCACCCTATGAGCAGTCAGTACCTCACGCTAAACGTAGTCGAGCTCACCCAGGAAACCTCCGACGCCGTTACCATCCACTTTGAACGCCCAGACCGCCAGCCCGTGACTTGCGAGCCTGGCCAGTTTCTGACCCTTATTTTACCTTGCGGCCCCGGCGGGAAGAAGGAGCGCCGGGCGTATTCTCTGAGCAGCACCCCCGGTGAGGCGCCCCGGCTGGCCGTAACAGTAAAGCGGGTGCCGGGCGGGCTGATGAGCAATTACCTGCTTGATACGGTGCGCGTAGGCCAGCAGATGGAAGTGATGGCGCCCATTGGCAACTTTACCCTGAAGCCTGCTGCTAACTCCGCTCGCTCTTTTGTATTGGTAGGAGCCGGGTCAGGTATCACGCCTCTCATGAGCATGCTGAAGGCTGTATTACAAGAGGAGCCCAAGAGCTACGTACTCCTGATTTACGGTAACCGCAACGAAGAGTCGGTGATTTTTCGGGAGCAACTGCGCCGTTTGGAGCAGCAATACCCCAACCGTTTTCAGGTGGAGCACGTGTATAGCCAGCCCACGGGCCCGGTTGCGGCGCACCAACACACGGGCCGCCTTAACCGCACCATGCTTCTGCGTATTCTGGAGCAGCGCCACCAGTTTCCGGCCGAACAGGCAGACTACTATCTGTGCGGACCAGAAGGCTTAATGACGGAAGCAAAAGCTGCCCTGGAGCTGCTGGGAGTACCGGCCAGCCGCATCCGCCGCGAAAGTTTTGTGGCCGCCGCCGATACCGCCGAAGCCACGGCCGCCCAGCCTAATGGCCACGGTGATGTATCAACGGCAGACGACGAGGGCCAAAGCGTAGCCCGCACGGTAACTATCAACTATGAGGGCTCAGAATATAAGATTGAAGTAGAGCCCAACCAGACCATTCTGGAGGCGGCCCTCGATCAGGATATTGACCTGCCTTATTCCTGCCAAGCAGGCCTGTGCACCGCCTGTCGCGGCAAATGCCTGTCGGGTAAAGTACACCTGGATGAGCGCGAGGGCCTATCAGACCGGGAAATCAGCCAGGGCTACGTGCTCACCTGCGTAGGCCACCCCCTTACGAGCGATGTGGTGATTGAAATTGATTAGCAGGAAGTAGGCCACTGTAGTTGGCTTTTTCTAATCTGTTCCCCAAGTTTTCGCG
The DNA here is from genome assembly GCF_013137895.1 of Hymenobacter taeanensis. Taxonomy (NCBI): domain Bacteria; kingdom Pseudomonadati; phylum Bacteroidota; class Cytophagia; order Cytophagales; family Hymenobacteraceae; genus Hymenobacter; species Hymenobacter taeanensis. The sequence continues at coordinate 4,856,313 of NZ_CP053538.1, read as the reverse complement.
TACAGAACCTTTCTATGATACCAACTTCTGACACTACTGCTGCCGACTTGGCTACCGACACGCAGCGTCCGCCCCGGCAGTACCTGCCCGAGTCGTTTACCGTGACCGACTGGGCCGCAATTGAACCATATTTCGTTGAGTTGCGCGACCGGACCATTGACTCAGGGCAGGGGCTGGAGCGCTGGCTGTTAGACCGCTCAGAGCTGGAGTCGGCGTTGAGTGAAGATCTGGCCTGGCGCTACATCCGCATGACCTGCGATACGCAGGAGCAGGCGCGGGCTGAGGCCTTCCAGTACTTTGTAAGTGAGATTGAGCCCCACGTGGCGCCCTATGATCATGCTCTGAACGAGAAACTGATAGCCTCTGCGTACCTGCCCGAACTAGATCCGGCGCAGTACCGGGTGTTTATTCGCTCAGTGCGCCAGGCGCTGGAAATCTACCGTTCTGAGAATATTCCTCTCAAAACCGAAACCAGCACCAAGCAGCAGCAATATGCCGCCACAGTAGGGGCCATGACGGTGACCCTGGATGGGGAGGAAATCACTTTGCCCCGCGCAGCTGATCGTCTGAAAAATACGGATAGAGCAGTGCGTGAAGAAGCCTGGCGGGCTATTCAGGCGCGCCGGCTGCAAGATGCAAAGCCCCTTGATGCCCTGTTCACGGAACTGATTGGGTTGCGTCATCAGATGGCTCTCAATGCCGGCTTCGCCAACTTCCGCGACTACATGTTCGCGGCCCTTGGCCGCTTCGACTACACTCCTCAGGACTGTTTTGACTTTCACCAGGCCATCAGGGAAACCGTGGTGCCTCTGATTGATGATATTGACTTGGAGCGCCGCCAAGATTTAAACCTGCCTGAGCTGCGCCCCTGGGACCTGGATGTAGACGTATCGGGCAAGGCCCCCTTGCGGCCCTTTGAAACGGGTGCAGAACTGCTGGAGAAGACCATTACGGTATTCCAGAACCTCGACCCCTTCTTAGGGGACTGCCTACGCACCATGCGTCAGATGGGCCACCTCGACCTGGAATCCCGGAAGGGGAAAGCTCCCGGCGGCTATAACTATCCGCTTGATGAAACCGGTGTACCGTTCATTTTCATGAACGCCACTAGCTCTCTGCGTGATGTAGTAACTATGTTGCACGAAGGAGGCCACGCTGTACACAGCTTCCTGACGCGCCGCTTGCCACTGTCAGCTGATAAGCACCCGCCATCTGAAGTAGCAGAGCTGGCTTCTATGAGCATGGAGCTGATGAGCATGGACCAATGGGATGTGTTCTTCACTGACCCCGATGAGCTGCGCCGGGCCAAGAAAACTCATTTAGAGAGTGTGCTGGAAACCTTCCCCTGGGTAGCCACTATCGATAAGTTTCAGCATTGGGTGTATGAGCACCCGCAGCACTCGGAGGAAGAACGCCACCAGCGCTGGACAGAGATTTTTGATGAGTTTAACCAGCGCACCGTGAGCTGGAAAGGCCTGGAAAACTTCAAACCGTATTTGTGGCAGAAGCAGCTGCACCTCTATGAGGTGCCGTTCTACTACATTGAGTACGCCATGGCTCAATTGGGCGCTATTGCGGTGTGGCGCAACTACCGCCAAAACCCACAAGAGGGTCTTGAGGCTTATAAGCGTGCTTTGGCGTTAGGCTATACTGCTCCGATTGGCGAGATCTATGCCGCGGCAGGTATCCGTTTCGATTTCTCAACCACGTACCTGCGCACCTTGGCCGACTTCGTGCACGAGGAAATGACCCGCCTCTAGGCCACTTAGCTTGCCTTAAAGCAATGAAAAAGGCGACCGATAAACCGGTCGCCTTTTTCTATAGCATAGCACATGCTCTGAGTAAAAACAGCTGGATAGGAATGATGGAAGGAGTAGGATTGTGGACTAATAGGTGAATGAGCAGGAAGTAGCCCAGAAGGTTGCATGGGGGATGGGGCTTTTCGCGAACCGCTGAGTACCAAGCAAAAAAAGATCCGACGTAGTTCGTCGGATCTACTGATGAAGGGGCAACCACGCAGGCTATTCCTGCAGAGTAAACAGCGGTAATGGTTTCAGTTTACTGTATTGGCCACCTAGTTGGTCAAGTTCAGCGGTGTGTACCTGCAGGTAGTTGTTGAGGCGCGTGGCAGCTTGGTCGTAGCGCACCCTGAACCCAACTAACTGGCCATCTGCATCCTGAATTTTATCGGTGAGGGCTTTAACAGATTCCGTTGGCTGACGATCGGTGGGTAGGGCAATGCGGTAAACAATCTGCAACAAGGAGTCCTGAGCGGAATCGTAAGCATCAATCCGCGCCGACTCGGCCATGGATTCCTGAGTGTAGCGCCGGTCCTTCAGCCGGGCCGTGGCGCGTTGCAGGCCTTCCAGCTGAGCGCGGTCGGTGCCGGGCTGTGCTTCGAGAGCCACTAGCACCTGTTGCACGTTCCGGATTTTATCGTCGTCGCTGGTCACCATTTCTGACCACCGGTCACGCACGGAGTCGCGCAGAATATTGACCTGCGTTTTTACCGCTTCCTTGGAAGCCGGATCAATAGCTTTGGGTTTGCGGTTACAACTAGTGGTTGCCATAACCAAGGCTACCAAAAGCCAGATAATGTTTTTCATACAAACGAAGTGAAGTTGCAGCAAGATGCCAACGAAAATCTTGGCAAAAACAATCAATCCACCAATAGTAATTCTACAAGAAATAGCGCAATAGGTAAGGCACTGAGTTCTACGCATAAACTAAGTTGGCAGGCTGAGGGTTGGAGGGCATAGTGTAGGCCTAACCTATAGGGCACACTCACAGCGTAGAGCTACATAGTGCATCACTATAGGCCACCGTTGTACCTTTGCTGCCCATTAGGTGGCCTACTGCTTGCCTCCTCAATTCCGCATCTTAAGCTTTCCAGCATGAGTGATATCACCCCTCTCAATAAACTAGGTGAATTTGGTTTGATTCGCCGAATTCAGAATACAATTACTCTCAATCAGCCCAGCACGGTGTTGGGCATCGGCGACGACGCCGCCATTCTCGCGCCCCCAGCCGGACAGGAAGTTGTTATCAGCACTGATTTGCTGGTAGAAGGCGTGCACTTCGACCTGACGTTCTGCCCACTCAAGCACCTGGGGTACAAGGCAGTGGCCGTAAACGTGTCTGACATTGCCGCCATGAATGCCATGCCCACCCAAATTGTGGTGGCGCTAAGCGTAGGGGCCCGGTTTTCAGTGGAAGCCGTGGAAGAACTGTATGATGGGATGCGCCTGGCCTGTGAAGCCTATAACGTGGACCTAGTAGGCGGCGACACCACTGCCAGCCGCGGAGGGCTCACCATCGGTATCACGGCGCTAGGCCAGGTTGAGGCCGGCAAAGCTGTGCGCCGCAGTGGTGCCCACCACAACGACCTCATCTGCGTAACCGGCGACTTGGGCGGTGCATTCCTGGGGTTACAGATTCTGGAGCGGGAAAAGCAAGCCTGGCAAGCCGACCCGGAAACGCAACCGGAGCTGGAAAAATACCCCTACGTGCTGCAGCGCCAGCTCCGTCCGGAAGCCCGCATGGACGTAATTCATGAGCTGCGCGACCTAGGCGTGACGCCCACCAGCATGATTGATATTTCGGATGGGCTGGCCTCCGAGGTACTGCACCTCTGCCAGGCCAGTGGTACAGGGGCCCGCATCTTCACCGAAAATCTGCCCATTGCCAACCCCACGCTGGAAGTAGCCGAGGAGTTTAACCTCGACCCCATTATGTGCATGCTCAACGGCGGCGAGGACTACGAACTGCTCTTCACCGTGCCGTTGTCTGCTCACGATAAGCTCAAAAACCACCCCGATATCACCATCATCGGACACATGGTGGACAAGAGCGAAGGCGCTAATCTTATCACGAAAGCTGGCCAGCCCGTACCGCTTCGCGCGCAGGGATTCCAGCACTTCGAGTAATCAACGAAACCGCCAGTGTGAGCCAAGCGAAGTAATCTATTCTATTCTTCTCGCGGTTAGCAAGCGTCAACAGAACAAAAGCCCTTACCTCCGCACGGGAGGTAAGGGCTTTTGTTCTGTTGACGGTTCGCGCTTTGAGAAGGGAACCTTGCTTCGTTTCACTCGCAATGACCCTAATCTTCCGGGTAGGGGATGTACACGAAGTTGGTGAATTCCTCATCGAGCACAAACAGGCAGCAATACTCATCCGCGTCGCGGTAAGTACTCTGGAAGGCCTCAATGCCCTCCTGACCTACGATGCCCTGCTGCACGAACAGCTCCAAGTAGCTGGCAAAAACGTGCCACTCCAGGTTAGCTTCATCGGCGTTAATCAACAGGCCACCTAGCGGCACCTCTTGGCGAGCAAAAACAAAAATGGGGTACTTTGAAATGTCCCGCTTGCGGATCTGGGAGGACGCTTCGCTGAGCGTATCAGAAACGGCCGCAAAGTCTTTGGTAATGGTGCCGAGATATTTGCCGTTGAGTTCGGGGTCGTTGGTGTAGTCCATAGGGGAGCAGAGTTAAGAAGCGTGCTGGATGCGCAAAGCTCGGGGGTAAGACGGTCAGAGAGCTTACGCCCCAACCGGATAGCCGGCCGCTCTACCAGCACATTGAACACTGTTGCGGTAAGAAGGGTGCTGACAACCGTAAGGCCAAGCATACCCCAAAAAGATTGAGTAGGGCCGGGAAGGTGAACCGTAAGTTTGTTCCAGTGGTCCATCACGTAGGCCACAAAGAACCAGTGTACTAAGTACACACTATACGAGATGCGCCCCAGAAATAGCAGCGGCCGGACCGTAAGCCAACGCTGTAGCTGCGGCCTGTTAATTATAAAGGCCAGCATGAGCGCCGACGCTAGGCCAGTGAAGTGAAACAAATCCAGCCTGAAAATGCCCATCCAGTAATTGCCAATGTCACCGATAGGGTAGATGCGAGTGATATGCCGGATGGAAAACAGCGCGAGTACGGCAATGTACACGAGGTAGCGGTACCGATACCAGGAGGCTTGCCGCATATCGTAGGCCTCTATCTGACGGAAAAAGTAGGCTAGGAGCATGCCTAAGCAAAAGTGTTGGATGCCCCAGAAGATCAGGCCTGAACCAATGAATAACACAGCCAACATAAGCCCCACAAACAACTGCCGGCTGTGGCGAAGCAGCAACGCCAGAAACGGTACAAACAGCGAAGCTGCCATTTCCACCTCTAGTGTCCAACCGGGGCCGTAAATGTCGTGCTTGCCCCGCACCAGCAACGCCTCCTCAAACCAATGGTAGGTGTTTTTGAGAAACTCAGTTACTAACTGCCGCAGAGGGTCATGGCGGTGGCCGTATACATAATACACCGTCAATGCAGCTAAAAACGGCAGGTACAACCGCACCACTCGGTTTATAACGTAGGGGCGGTAATGCGCGGCATTTATGGCCAATGACTCATCAGGGTGGAAGTACTTCCAGGAAAGCACCAGCCCACTCAGCACGAAGAACAGAGATACGGCGTCGGCGCCGTTAAACACGATGGCACCCAGTTTGAATTCCATCGTCTCGGCCCACCGCCAGCCAGTGAAGTGATAAATAACCACCGCAAAAGCAGCGAGTCCGCGGACACTATCGAGGTACTCAATTCTTCGCATGAAGCAAGATGGATAAAAGTCGGGCAGTATAGGGAGGTCTAGTAGGTAATGCTGCCGTTCAGATTAGAGGCGTTGGTGTAGCATTTTTAGAAATAGGCCGCTTCCAGAAACGTGGAAAGCAAAAGCCATATCCTAGGCCAATAAGTGCCGCATCTATATAAACTACCCAAAATTCAGTGCTTAGGAAAAGCCAGCCAATCAATGTGAAGAAGCATGCTATTGCATAAGTTACTGCGGCAAGTAAGAAGTTAAGTCGAGTATGTGAAAGACAGTACCGGCTAATGTATTTCTCTGGCCATTGAACGAAGAGCCCATTCGCCAGCATCATGAACAGGAATGACCAAAACGCTACAACAATAGTATCAGCACTTTCCAAACTGCCTCCTGTTACTACTGAAAACATGCCATGGAAAAGTATAGCTATACTCCAGCCTACTAGTAAAGCAATAGTAGATGCTAGAGTATAGCTCTTCATCCTGCTTAGCGTAGCTCCAGCAACACCACGTTCTCCACGTGGTGGGTATGCGGGAACATATCTACGGGCTGCACTTTCACCACTTTGTAGGCCTCATCCAGTAGCTCCAGGTCGCGGGCTTGGGTGCCGGGGTTGCAGCTGACGTACACGATGCGGGGCGCGCGCATTTCGAGCAGGCGAGCTATTACGTCGGGGTGCATGCCGGCGCGAGGTGGGTCGGTAATGATAACGTCGGGGCGGCCGTGCTTGGCAATGAACTCGGCGTTGAGCACGTCTTTCATGTCGCCGGCGTAGAACTCGGTGTTCGTTGTGCCGTTGATTTCGGAGTTGATGTAGGCATCCTTCACCGCTGACTCTACATACTCCACGCCTACTACGTGCTTGGCCTGCCGCGCCACAAAGTTGGCAATGGTGCCAGCGCCGGTATACAGGTCATACACCAGTTCTGAGCCCGTCAGCTGAGCAAACTCGCGCGTAATCTTGTATAGGTTGTAGGCCCCTTCAGAGTTCGTCTGGTAGAACGACTTTGGCCCCACGCGGAAGCGCAAGCCTTCCATCTCCTCATGTATGTACGGCTCGCCCTTGTAGCACACCACCTCCAAGTCGTGGAAGGTTTCATTGCCCTTGTCGTTGAGCACGTAGTTGAGTGAGGTGATTTGCGGAAACCGCTCGTAGATATAATCCAGCAACGGCAGCAACGCGTCGTGGGCGTAGTAGCACTGCAAAATCACCATCAGGTCACCAGAGTTGGTCGTACGGATGATGAGGTTGCGTAGGAAGCCTTCCTGCGTAACCAGGTTGTTAAAGGGCAGGTCATGCTCTAGGGCATAGTCGCGCACCGCCAGGCGGATCTGGTTGCTGGGGTCGGGCTGCAACCAGCAGTGGTTGATGTCGAGGATCTTATCGAAACGGGCCGGGGTGTGGAAGCCCAGCACGCGACGCTCGTAATTGTGGCCGCTGGCAATCTGCTCATTCGTAAGCCAGCCGTTGTGGCTGAACGTGTACTCTAGCTTGTTGCGGTAATACGTTTGGTCGGGCGAGGCCTGAATGGGCAGAATTTCGGGCAGGGCCACTTTGCCAATGCGCTGCAGCGTGTCGGCTACCTGCTGGTGCTTGAACTTAAGCTGGGTTTCGTAGGCTAGATGCTGCCACTTACAACCTCCGCAAGTACCAAAATGCTCGCAGAACGGCGTCACGCGCAGCTCCGAATACTTATGAAACTTAGTGGGTACGGCTTCCAGAAAGTTCTTCTTGGCCTTGGTTACGCGCAGGTCTACTACGTCGCCGGGGGCTACCTGTGTCACAAAAATGACCAGGTTCTCGCGGCGCACCAGGCATTTGCCTTCGGCCACCATGTCGGTGATTTCAACTTCGCGGAGCAGCTCCGCCGGGATGTTCTTTACTGATTTCCTCACAAACGCAAAGGTAATCACGGATTGAGACGGATTTCCCCGATTTTACGGATTTGTATCTGGCCCGCTGGGTGGCTTCTAGGCCAGTTAGCACTGGACTAGGGCACAGCCTGTAAGGGAGTAGAAACCGGAATGAATAGCAGGGCATCAAATTCTCGCCTGATCTCGTGGCGGAGGAAAGTGGAGGGAGTGGGCGAGTGGCCTACATCGCGCAACAGCAGGTTTTGGTAAAGCCACTGGGTACCGGGCAGGAGCGCAGGGGCACGAAGATCGAGGTAGGAGAGAGGTAGTTTGGCCGTTTGGAAATAGTACTCGTAGCTACCAGGCATGGCAGCCACTGCGGGTGTAACGGTTGGTTTCCCTCCAAATCCATTGTCAGTCAGGAAACTACCCGTGGCGAAGGCCGTGCCCAGCGTTACGTACTCGGGCCCGTACGTAGCGCGCAACAGCTGGGCTGTAGTGCCAGTAGCCGCTACTACATTGTTATGCGCCAACACAAGCAGCTTACCGCCCTGCTGTTGGCTGCGGCACCAGTAAATGTTCTCGGCTAAGCTAGCAGCCCGGTAGGCAGAGCTCAGGTCAGAGTCTAAGGTTTGGAAGGTGGCGTACTGGTCTAGCATCTGCAACAGCTGGTGCTGGATGGCGGCATCCGTTAGGGTAAACTCAGAAGCACCCCGCAGGCGGTTGCGCTCATCAACCCCCAGGCGAATTTGTCCGATGATGTTTCGCACTGCCTGCAGGCGTGGCTCTGTGGTACTTGGTGCAGTAAATGGGTTCAGGCGAATACCAGCGCTGGGTAGTTCTTGCAGTTGCACAACCAGCTGTTTTAGCAGAGCCTGCAGTACGGGCGCGCGTTGCGGCAAGAGTTGCCGCAGCCAGGCCACTACCTCGGCCGGGCGTTGGCATTCTAGGCCTCATACCTGCACCTTAGTAGTAGCTCGCTCATTATAGGTCCGCAGCCATTGTATCAGCGCCAGGGTTTCAGCAGAGTTGTAGGGGCCCAACTGGCTCAGGAGCTGGCGCGGGTTGCCTCGCCCGGTTTACACGTACTCGTTCAGGACTAAGCAGGCTCCCATATCAGCTTCCAGCATTAGGCTCCTGACGCCCTGTTGCTCAACCAGGTAGCGCGTAAGGCGGTGCCGAAGCTGAGCTACTTCCCGAGAGCCATGGGTCACTTCGCCCAGCGCTATAATTTGCGCTTTGCCAGTCAGGGCCCCAAAAGCGGCTAGGTCTTTTACGTCGCCACCGTCGGGGGCCGCGGTGCGCAGAGGCACGGCCGCCTGCCGGAGCCAAGCCAGCTCCGCGGCAGTAGGCAACGGTACGGCAGCAGCATCGGTGGGAGGGGTGTAAGGCTTGCCATCCATCAGTAGGCGCAGGTCATCAACCCACAGCTCGCCCGTGTTGCCTAGGTGTACCCCAAGCGCCAGTTGAGAGAAGTCCTGGTTCCAGGTAATGGGTATCGACACGCTGAATGCCCTCCACTCCGCAGGGGCGGCGGCGGCAGTGTGTAGCGGTAATTCCCGGAGTAAGCTTCGTGCACCGCGGCGCTGGCCCGTGCGGTTGTCCTCAATCAGGAGGGTATAATAAAAGGAGGCTACCGGAGATGTTGCCCCACGGAGGTACCCTTGCACCACCAGCGTTTTGCCACGCAGTGCCGTGTCAAGCGGCACCTGGCCCAGGTAGGCATAGGGCGCAACAGCGCCGGCGGTTGGCTTGAGATGCAAACTGCGGCGGCCGTGGTGGGCCGGAGTTACGGAGTCGGACAGGGCCAGATAACGTGGATCGGGAAGGAGTGGCCTAGGTTGCTCAAAATCCCAGTTGGGGCGGCGGGCGGCAGCAGTAAGCACCAATGGCTCAGTGCCGGGTAGGAGTTGATCATGGTAGCGCTGTCCGTTGCCCCATTCTACTCGCACATCATCGAGCCATACCTTGCCTTGGCCCTGAAACCGTAGGCCAAAGAGCAGGTTTGTTGTGGCAGTTGGAACGGGTAGCTGGATTTGAACCCGCTGCCATCCAGAGCTAACTGGTGGGGGCGGCGAGTTGAAGTTATCATTGCTGGCCAGGCTTTCTCCATTTTCTCCGATGGTTGCCGATTGGGCGTAGGCGTATAGGAATGCTTTACCCGTAAACCCTTCTGTGCGCAGGCCGGCGCTGATGGTTACTGTTTGGCCTCGCATAGAATCTGCGGGCGTGATGCTGGTATAAAAAGCCCCATTCACGGGCTCATCAAACCGGCTGGCATCAACAAGCAGGCTGCCCCGACCACTAGCCGCTTTAGCTACCGTATCTACCCTAAGTAGTTGAGCTTCCTGCGCACCCGTTCCATTGTAGCGACTTAGCCACAGTAGTAGGGGCTGATGGCGGTTCACCTCCGGCTCAAAGTTCAAATTGAGGCGAGCCTGGGCCAATACAGCGAAGGGTAAAATGACGAGCAGTAATAGTAGAAAAGGTACCCGCATAAACTAGATAACACAACAGCTGGTAGAGAATAAAAAAGGCGCCGCCCGGCTACTGCCGAACGGCGCCTGCCGGTAGGTTATTGCGGCTTACTTGGCTATTTCAAACCACCCTTTGTACGTAGTGCCATCTTGCAGTTTGAACAGATAGTAATACATACCAGCCCCCTGATCCTGCCCACCAAATGTGTTACGGTAGTTAGTTGCAGAATACACTTCTTTACCCCAGCGGTTGAAGATGGTGAGTGTGTTGCTGGGATACAGGGCTACGTTGTCGATGGTCAGAACATCGTTTTTGCCGTCGCCATTGGGCGTGATGATGTTGTAGAAAGCTAGCGGGTTAGCGAAGTTCACGCAAGCATCGTTGGAGTTAGAGGTGCGCGGTGTAGCGTCAGTACTAACGGCCTGCACCCGGAAGCACTGGTTGAACCCAACGGTGCTTGAAGGCAACGCAAACTGTAACGTAGTGGCCGGTACAGTAGCAATGAGTTCGGCGGAGCCATTATCTGCTGAGCGGAGTACGCGGTATTCCTTCACGCTGAAGCCTTGGTAAGCCGACCAGGTAACCTGTGCCTCGCCTACATCGCGGCCGCCCGTGCTTTGGGTGGCCGTGGCTTTAGCCAAGATGGTGGTATGTTCCTGGCTGTTGAGCACGGTGCCGCAGGCATTAACCAGGTCAATGCGGTACTGGTAGGCTTTGGCATCAGCATCTACCGCGTTATCAGTGAACGTGGTGGCGGTGTTAGCGGTATTGCCCACGTTGCTATACGCGCTGGTACTGCCCGCGTCGCGGCGCAAAATCTGCACCCGGTTGCCGTTGCCGGTAGTATTGGGCACGTTTAGAGCCAGCGTGATCTTGCGGTCGTCGCCTAACTCTACTGAGGCCGAGTTAAGGGCTACCGTTGCGTTATCTGGCCGAATGGTGAGCGTTGCGGCGCAGCTGGCACCGGTGGTTTCCGTCACGGAAAGGGTGGCGTTGGTTGAGCCCGCTGGTATATCAACCCGCACGGCGCTGGTTCCTTGGCCACTGGTAATGGTGCCGCCCGTAATCGTCCATTGGTAATTACCCCCAACTACTGCAGTCGCCGCGTAGGCCAGTCCGGTGCGCGCCTCAGGGCAGTAGCTGGGTGGCCCCGTAATGGCTAGGGGTGGTACTACCAGGAAAGTTTTAGTGCAAGGCTGGCCTACGCAGCCATTCGCATTCGTTTCCCGAATGGTTACGGTATAAGGCGTAGCGCTAACCGCCGGAGTAGGTAGGGTTATGGTATTGCCCGTGCCTGTAAGCACGGCTCCATTCAACGCAAAGGCATAAGTAGAAGTAGCCGCACCCGGCAGCGAGAAGCTGATTGTGCCGCTGCCCGCGCAAATGCGGCTGGGGCCAGCAATGGCCAGAGTAGTAGCGGGCGAAGGCAGCACATTAACGTACAATGTATCGCTCTGCCCGAAGCAGCGCCCCCCCGCCGGGTTGCTCGACTCCGTTACAACCAGCTTCACCAGGCCGGTACGGGTCCAGTTCACTAGCACCGAAGCCTGATTGGTGCTCACCTGTGTGCCTCCAAGTATCTGCCAGGCGTAGGTTGAGCCGTTGGTGTAGCTGGTTTGGTACGTGAAGGGGCCATCTCCCTGGCAGACCTGCAGCGGGCCCGTGGGCTTCTGAGTAGTCAGCTGCTGATTCACGCGTACGGGCAGCGTTACGGTGTCGGAGGAGCAACCTTGGGCATTTAGCCGGAATACCTTTACTGAGCCCGTTGTAGTAGCTGCTCCCCAGTTAACGGTGATGGCACTGCTGCCCTGCCCGCTGGCAATAGTGCCCCCCGTCACAAGCCACTGGTAAGCCGTGGCACGCGGGTTCTTGATGGCGTAGGCCACTCCCTGAATAGTAGGACACACTGATTGGCTACCTTGAATGCTATCTGCCTCGGGGCGCGGATTAACGGTAACAGTTACGGTGCTGGTAGCTGCACAGGTTTGAGCGGCGCTGGCCGTAAGCACAAAGGTGAAGGTTACAGGAGCCTGCGTGCGGTTAGTAGCCGTGAATACTGGTTGCGCCACTGAGGTGCTGCTGAGACCATTTGCTGAACTCCACTGATACGTATAGCCTGGCAGTGCCGGTGTGCCCAGCGTTACGCGCTGCCCGTCGCATACTGCCGCGTTTGGGCCGGCGTTGGCAATTGCGGGTGGGTTTACGGTAACTCGTACCGTCCCAGTTGCCGAGCACCCTTGAGCGGTAGTGGCCGTGAGCGTAAACGTGTAAACCTGTCCGGCCGTAGCGGTTGCCGGAATAGTGAATACTGGCTGGGCTGATGCAGTACTGCTCAGGCCAGGTGCCGGGCTCCATAGATACGTATAGCCCGGCAACGCTGCGGCACCCAGGGTAACCGAGCTACCGGGGCAAGCCGTTTGGTCTGTGCCCGTGTTAGCCAGGGCCGCAGGGTTTACAGTCACGGTAGTTTGGCGCGAGGCAGTGCACACGCCATCGGAAGTAGTAACGGTGTAGGTGGTGGTTTGGGCCGGCGAAACCGTAATGCTGGGCCCTGTAAAGGTTTGCCCCCCGCCCGTCCAGGTGTAGGTGGTGCCGCCGGTTGCCGTGAGGGTAGTGGCGCTGCCAGGGCAAACGCTCACTCCCGGCGATACAGCCAGCGCTCCGGCAGGCCGCAGGTCAATGTTTCGGACTACAGAATCAGAGGTGCAGCCGAAGGCCGATACCCCACGTAGTACTAAGCGCCCAACGCCGGTTGTGCCCCACACCACTTGCACTGCGGCTCCCGTGTTACCCCCCTGGATGGCGCCGCCGCGGATCGACCATAGGTAGCTATAGGCGCCAGGGCCGCCGACAGTATAAATTAATGTTTGGCTCCGGTCGCAGATAATTGTGTCGCCGATAATGCGATTTGGGCCAGCTGCTTTCGTAACATAAATCTGAAAGACATCAGCCACACTTTTCGCCCCACAAGCCACATCCGTGGCTGTAACAACTACATCATAAGGGGTAGTCCGGGCATTGCCGCAGCGCGTGTTAAACACAAACTGCGCATTTACGCGTCCGCCCGTGCCCTGAATGGTCGCGCTGCCGGTAGGGTTGCCCGGTACCACCGTGCCGGGGTTGCCCCCAAAGGTGGCATCATAGCCGCCAGAACCATCCAGCAGCACACTGGTTGCCTTCAGGTTGATGGGGTTGCCATCGGGGTCTGTGGCTGATAAGTTGAAATTTACGGGCTGGCCTTCCTGCACGGTGTATACATGCGTGGTTTGAGGGGCCGCTGTAAACACAGGGGCATTGTTCGCTGGGCAGGTTCTCACAACCAGTTGTATCTCGCGGCGGGTTGAGCCAATTAGCACCTCCTTGCCATTGATAGTGCGGTATTCTTTCACCTCCACAGCTACTACATAGGCTCCTAAGCGCGGAGCCGCGTAGCGGCTCAAGCCAGTGCTGGCATTTAAAAAGGCATAGCTGCCCGGGCCGGGACCAAATGGGTTGGTTTGGCTGTAGCCTGCGTTGTAAGGCACAACAGGCGGGTTTCCCTGAAAGATGTTGGGCAACGTAGCGCCCCCACCCGCTTGGGTGCCACCGTAGGGCCGGCTAAAGGAGTAGATGAGTCGGTCACCATCCGGGTCAACAGCGTTGTTAACGAGGAGGGTGGTGTCGCCCTGGCAGATTACAGCTACAGCGGTGTCTGAAAAAGTAGGAGAGGAGTTTGGCAGCAGAGGAGGGGCCATCTCCACGTAAATCTGCTGCGCATACTGTTCTGAGTTCAGCAGGTTGGTAATGCCCGCATTTCGGTTGCCGTCGCTATACACGGCATAGTACCCATCAAAGGAAATGGGCAGGTTCACGGTAGCTTCATACCGGCACAGCCGCACTACCAGCGACTGAGTGCCCGGCGTAGTGCACCCGCCGGGTTGAGTGGGCGTGACAATGGAATTGCTGCTGAGCGGCAGCGAAACCCGGGAAATAAGATTCCCACTCTGCGACTTGTTGTAAAAGCCCACATCTATGGAAGGGCGGCCATTGGGCACCTGAGAGGTAGCTGGGTCAGCATTCACGTAAATAAGCACCGTTACCCGGTACCGGTAGGGCGCATTGCTCGGGCCAGTGGCATCCAGATACCGGTAACTCATCTCACCCCCTAATAAGTGAGTAGCCATAGCGGGTAAGGCTCCTGCCACTACCCACAAAAACAAAAGCAGGCAGCTACGGAGTAAAGCTGTACGCATAAAATTAAAGAAAACGAATGGAGGGTAGGCCTGTAGCTGCCGGCCAAAACCGTCAGGAGCATTGAAGTTCAGAAGGAGCTAGAAAGGGTTAAAGCTTAATGGCGTACAAGGCGGCGCACAGTAGTGCGGCCAGCCGGCCCCTGCAGACGCACCATGTACACTCCCGCGGGTAAGCTCTGTATGTCCAATACCGCGTCTTGCGCTGGCTGTAGCCGCACAGTAGTTTTGAGTACCAGCGCACCCACCACATCCTCTACATGCACCGTGTACTGGCCGGCAGCTGTGGCGTCTGGCAGGCGCAGGTGCACTTGGTTGGAACTGGCTGGGTTAGGAAATACTTCTAGGCCTGTTAGCGCCTGTGCCGCAGCGGTGGCCGTTACTGCTGAAGATATAACTACCGTGTAGTCTTCGGTTTCAGAGTTGGCTTGGTTGGTCAGGCAGGCAGTGGCTTGGTTGGCATTTAAACGAGCCACTATGCGCATACGAGTGAACCCCACCAGGGCTGCCTGATTGGGCACCGTTAAAGAAACGGAAGTAGGGTTAGTGCCAGATGCAGAAGCCACTAACTCGCTGGAAGCAAACACGCCATCCCGGTTCCAGTCAATCCAGACCGAAGTATAACGCTGAAAGTTAATGCTCCCCGAAACGCTCAGTGTGGAGGTCTGGCCTAGTTTAAGGGGCACCTGCTGGCTGACGTAGTTCCCGTAGCCACTGGCATCAGCGCCCGAGGTATTACTGAATACTGTGGCGTTGGAGGTAGTTAGCGCCACATTGGTAATCCAGAAATTCTGGTTTTGACCCGTTGAGGTGCAGTACTGCAGGCAAGGCAACGACACAAGCGCGTAGTTCGCTACCGTTTTTGTCTGGGTGCCAAAAGCATTGGTAGAGGTCAGAGAAACCGCATAACTGCCTGAGGCGGAGTAGGTATGACTAGGGTTTTGCAGGGTGCTGGTGGTGCCATCACCAAAATTCCACAGCCAGCTGGTGGGCACATTCTGGCTCTGATCAGTGAAACGCACGGTGGTTTGGCAGGAGCCGGCCACGAAATCCGAAGAAAAATCAGCCGTAGGCGCGCTGGTATTGGCTTGTAGCGTTACTGTGTAGTCTTCAGCCTGCCCGTACTGCACGCCCCCACAGGCAGTGAAGGGTGAGCCTACATAGTCGGAAACCACCCGCAGCCGTAGCGGCTGGTTCAGCGCCGTAGCGTTGGAAATGAGGATGGTGCCGCTCGGGTTGGTGGTGTTTAGCGCCTGGTAAATTAATTCTGTTGTGGCAAACGCACCATCATTGTTTAGGTCCAGCCATACGCGGGTATCCTGGGCAGAGGTGGGGTTAGTGGTGATGCGTATTGGGTACCGGTTACCAACTGTTAGGCTGGTTTTGCTGACACACGTAAAATCCTCATAACCAGCCTGTCCATTGCTGGAGGTCTTCATGAGGGGACCTAGTTCAACTTGGGTAATACCATAGTTGCAGCAATACGCCAGAGTCTGGGGTGTACAAACTGCTGCTACCGGCACGGCACCATCCAGGGTGATGAAATTAAGACGAGTGCGGGTGCTGCTGCCAGAGCTGTTAGTAGCCGTTAACGTCACCGTGAAGGTGCCGCCACTGGTATACTGGTGGCTGGGGTTTTGCAGGGTGCTGGTGGTGCCATCACCAAAATTCCACAGCCAGCTGGTGGGCACATTTTGGCTCTGATCAGTGAATTGCACCATGCTGGAGCACGGCTGGACCGGAACCCCAGTAAACTCAGCAACCGGGGCCGCAAAGCTGGCACTGGCAAGTACCGAGTAATCCTCCGTTTGTGAATACTGCGGGGAAGAGCAAGGTGTGGGTATGGGAGAGTTGCTATAATCGGAGGCTACCCGCAAGCGCAGGCGTACCCCTGTAACCGTACCCGTGGGCAACCGGATGGTGCCCGTATGCGTCCGGAGGTTGTTAGAGCTGAATACCAGCTCCGTAGTGGCATTGAAAGTGCCATCGTTGTTTAAATCAATCCATACCCGTACGTTTTCATCGGCGTTTGAATTGGTTCTGATACTAATTGGCGCATCTGCGCCAACCACTAACGCGGCTGTTTGGGTACAGGAATAATCCTTGTAGCCTTCATTACCCCCCAGCGTGCTATTATTGATGCCGCCAAGTGTAACGTTGAAAATGCCCATACCAAACACCGCATTGGTAGGCAGCGCTGGACCCGGAGTGCAGGCACTAGGGGTAGGTGGGCACTGGGCAAAGGCACTGACCGGAACCAGACAAGTAAAGAGAAATGCCAAGGGCAAACACCGACTCAGTACGCTTCCGCGCGCGGGTAAAAGTGGGGGCATAGAAGGACAGTAGAGGTGCGAAATAGAAGCGCTGAAGGCGGTGAGCAAGCACGTGCAAAATACAGTTTTCTTGCATGTTAATTCAAGGTGCAGAGCAGTTCTTTTCCACGGGTAAAAGAATGGATGGAGTGGCTACTTCCCCCAATACACTGCGGATATTTACCGTAGTTTTGCGCCCTCTCAGGCCGATGAGTTAGTCACCAACCTTCCCCTCATGAAAGATAAAGTAGTACTCATTACGGGCGGTACTTCCGGAATTGGCCGGGCTACGGCCCTTGCTTTCGGTCAGGCCGGAGCTCACGTGGTAGTTACCGGCCGCAACGAGCTTCGTTTGCAGGAAACCGCTCAGGAACTGGCGCGCCTCAACATTAGCCACCACACTGTGCGCGCCGATGTTGGCGTGCAGGCCGAAGCCCAGCGGGCAGTAGAGGAGGCAGTGGCCGCATTTGGCCGCCTTGATGTACTGATAAATAACGCCGGCATTAGTATGCGGGCTCTGTTTCGTGATGCTGATCTGGCAGTAATTGAGCGCCTGATGCAAACAAACTTTTTTGGTACGGTTTACACCACCAAGTTCGCTTTGCCGCACATTACAAAAGCCAAGGGTTCTATTGTGGGCATTAGCAGCATTGCCGGGTATCGCGGGCTACCCGGGCGCACCGGATACTCTGCTTCTAAGTTTGCCATGCATGGCTTTCTGGAAGCGCTCCGTACTGAGTTGCTGCCACAAGGCGTGCACGTGCTCCTGGCCTGCCCTGGGTTTACGGCTTCAAATATTCGAAACACGGCCCTGGCTGCTGATGGCTCTCAGCAGGGTGAGTCTCCGCGCAATGAGCAGAAAATGATGAGTAGCGAGGAGGTAGCCGCTCATTTGGTGGAGGCCGTACGTCACCGCCGCCGCGACTTGGTGCTAACCGGGCAGGGCAAGCTCACGGTATTCTTAAACAAGTGGCTGCCGGGCCTTACCGATAAGCTGGTGCTAAACCACTTTCGTAAAGAGGAGCCCGACTTCAATGTGTAGAGTTCCTCCCGGTAAGCAAAATCCCCCGCAGAGGCCTTGGCTTCTGCGGGGGATTTTGCTTACCGGGTTATTGCACCAGCAGTAAATCGGGCCGCCTGATGTACGCATCCTGACCTTGCCATTTCACCCGGTACCAGATGTCTTGCTGGCCTTGTACCTCAAATCGGTCGCCAGCGGCGGCGGTGGTCAGCCAGGCTGCTCCAGCTGAGGGTCCCGCCATGAGCGCCGCATGCGGCCGAGCCACTAGGCCTATTCGGGCAGGAGCGAGCAAGTTCAGGAAAATACCAATTCCTACCAGATATAGGGCGTATAGGCCCCACCACACCTTGCCAGCCGTGCGTCGGCGTACGAGCAACAGTGTGCCTGCTATCACTGCTACCACTAATAAAGCCTGCAACAGCCGGTTGTAATAGCGCTGAAATGTGATGGCTAAATTTTGACGCCATGTATCAGGGTAGCCAGTTAAGCGATTAGCTTGAGCCAAGGCAACCATTTTGCGCCAGGTGGCCTGCCGTGGGTACCAGTTTTGAGCAACACTGAGGTAGTAGAGCGCTGCCGGATAGTGGCCCAGGCCCTCCTGCACGTACGCCATCCGAAGCAGCTGCCGCGCCGATTGTTGCTCCTGTTGCTCCCTTACTAGCCGGTATTGTTGAAAAGCAGGGCCAGCTTGCCCCGCTTCAAACAAAGAATCTGCTTTTTTTAACGCTGGAGTAACCGATTGTGCCTGAATAGATTGACAACACAAGGTCCAAAGTGTGATAAAAATGCAGAAAAAAATAGCGCGGGTTTTTTGCAAAACGTTTGGAGTATATAAAGTAGCCCACTACTTTTGTGCCACAATCAGCGAAAAACGTTCGCCAATTGCAAAGAAAACGATTCTGTAGCTCAGCTGGTAGAGCAATACACTTTTAATGTATGGGTCCTGGGTTCGAATCCCAGCGGGATCACTCAAGAAAGCCCCTGACACGCGTCAGGGGCTTTTTTTATGCTCAAAACTGTAAAGCATTACGCTAAAATAGAAAGCGGCCTCTGAACACCCAGTGCATGCGTTTCTCCTGCTAACTAGTCGACACCACAACAGAGAGTACAACCATCCATCAACTGACTATCTACTGGTAAGCGCAAGTCAATAGAAGATGGGGCTTGGAGCAAGTCCTTCAGTTAGCCTAATCACCCTGAAACACGCCTAATACCTGGCCAAGACTCTTGTTGAGATAAATATTTTCATTTTTTTTTCGGGCACCCGTAGCTTCTGTTTGTGAGGTTTTTATCTGGCCAAAAGATCAACCTGAAGCGTAACTTCAGGCAGGAAATATAATCGAGTACTTGCACAAACGAACTTGACCTTCTACTTTTGCCATCCCTTCCACGGAGAGCAACACCGAAAAGGGAAACGATTCTGTAGCTCAGCTGGTAGAGCAATACACTTTTAATGTATGGGTCCTGGGTTCGAATCCCAGCGGGATCACTCAAGAAAGCCCCTGACACGCGTCAGGGGCTTTTTTTATGGCTCAACATCGGGCTCCACAGAATGCCAGAGGCATTTATGGGCTTGCTATTGCCCGCAAAGCAAACCTGCAGCTAGCATCTTAATATACTGGAAGGAGTAAGCAGCATACATAGGAGAAACGGTAGTACTGGCCTGCTGCGGCAGAAGGGGGGAAGATGCACGTATGGCGGTTGAGTTGTCATGCAGCAACCAAGGCAGTTGGTATTTTCTTGTAACCAAGAGTTGCCGCACGCAGTCTAAGGACTTAGCCTTAATGTTTCTGCGAACAATGACTACTCTTGCATCTAATCAACGGTTGCGTAATCAAATTGCTCTTGTTACGGGCGGTAGCTCTGGTATTGGGGCGGGCGTATGCTTGGCCTTGGCTGCTGAAGGAGCTACTGTAATAGTAAATTATGCCCACAGCCCAGATGGGGCCAAAGAGGTGGTGGAGCAAATTGAGAAGGCAGGAGGGAAGGCCCTTGCCATTGAGTGCGACGTAAGCCACGAAGAGGACGTGCTAAGCATGTTTCAGCAAATCAGAGAGCAATTTGGAACTCTGCACATTTTGGTGAACAACTCCGGTATTCAGGAAGATGCTTCCTTCCTAGACATGACGCTCGAGCAGTGGAATAAAGTGCTAGCCGTAAACCTTACTGGGCAGTTCTTGTGCGCGCGGGAAGCAGCACGGGAGTTCATCCGGCGAGGGCCTCAGCCAGAAGTTTCAACTGCTACCGGCAAGATTATTTGCATGAGCTCAGTACATGAAGTCATTCCCTGGGCTGGTCACGTGAACTATGCCACCAGTAAGGGAGGCATTATGCTACTTATGAAAAGTATAGCGCAAGAGCTAGCTCCACATAAAATACGGGTCAACAGCATTGGGCCTGGCGCTATCAAAACGCCTATCAACAATGAAGCCTGGGAGACGCCTGAAGCCGCTGAAAAATTACTTACCCTAATTCCCTACGGGCGCATTGGTGAGCCAGCAGACATTGGTAAAGTAGCCGTATGGCTCGCTTCCGATGAATCAGACTATGTAACAGGAACTACGTTGTTTGCTGATGGAGGAATGACACTGTATCCTGGGTTTGCCTCCAACGGATAGCTCTAAATAATACCACTTTACGTATTCTCTTTTCTCCCGAAGGCCACTGCCCATGCTGTGGCCTTCAGCTTTATAGGAATAGGCAGACAGCTCAGCTGGGCCACCTTAGCGGCAAGCACTTACCTCAGTTTCTCCGTTGGATTATAAAACCTTACAGCTCAAGACTTGCAAATGAGTTGGAGAGGTTAGGTATAATTAGGCGTACTTAAGTTAGAATTTAAGAAGGTAACTAGATACACTGCAAGCATACTATATTCAGTGCATTAGCATAACCTAATTGAATGTTATGCATATCACGGTAATCCACTTAAAACACTGGTTTGCGACCCAAATGTGATTAATGTATCTACTTATATTATAGTTGTCTGAACATAAGCTAATTACATTATTAATCGCAGTTGGTCATTAAATGCACGATAATTATAAATATTCTAACATGGTTATTAAAAGCGCATTATAAGCAGGTAAGCTAGTTTTTAAGATTATACCGGAGTTCTCATTTGCTGCAAACATGTATTAACTGTGCTATATTGGAAATTCAATATCATAGAAAATTAATAAGTATATGAATTGTTGTAAAAATTATATTTAACAAGAGTGCCAGTGTGGCCATATGAACATATTATTACGGTAAAACCAGCTTATACGAGCTTATAAAGGGTTATTATATGGCTATTTGTAATAATTTTTAATTGCCCTGTTCTTGCGTTAGTACTTTTATATATCTTTGTGCAGAGGCTGGCCGATATTAATAGTTCAATATTTGGCTTGTCTGGTTCAGTTGAGATAAGGTGAAATAGTGCAAATGGTCACTATGTAGCCAAGCTTACTGAGTGATAAACCACTGCCATACTTTCTTATTGGCTTAAGTAGGTTACTTGCTCAAAATCAGAGTACTGCGCTTCAAGATAAATGACCTAAGTGCGCATTAGGGCATTTATCGCCTCGGTAGAGGCAGATCAAAAGGGAGGGAGAGAGAAAGAAGCCCGAGCCAAGCTCGGAAACAGCCTGACAACCAAAAGCTGCCTGAATACCAGTTATTTGCTCTAAAAGACGCAAGGAGAACTGTTCTCATACGCTGTTGAGCCGTGTATGCGCTACAAGTACTGCTACACGTGGCCTATAGCTACGCAATTGCACTTTTAGGGTAGCAGCTCAAACCACGCAATTCAAACAACCTACGCTCGAATCAGTGATTCGCAACCCCACTAGCTGGAGCTGCAGCGCTTTCGTGCCCCAACACCTAACCATTCACTAATGGCAAACCCGTTTAAGCGAATTTCACTGCTTGCCTACCTGGTAAGTTTTTTTCTGGGCTGTTACTACTAATGGTCAGCAAACAGCCTCCCGAGTTGCTATTACTTCAATTGCTCCCAGTGTTTTCACCGGTCAGGATTACTCGCCTTGGTTAAACGATGACTTGAGTAGCTTAGTCTCGGAAGTATGGATGCCAATTAACTCGCAGTACATTGATGTTACGCTTAAGTTAGATCGGCAAACAAACGTTACGCAAATCCGCCTTTATGATTATCAGGGCGTTTTTACGGATAATCCGGCCTCTATTTATGCCCTTTACGGTACACAGAAAGTGCTATTAGGGAAATTTACCGGTGAAAAATATCTGGAATGGGTGACGATGCCGGTTAGCCCTGCCGTTCCGGCCGATGCTATCATCGTACACAAGATCGGCAACAACATTCCGCAGAAGGTTCAGGTATATGGGCAGGCCACTGGCTCATTAGCGGCCCCAACTACTATTGCTCCTACGCTGGTTCAGTCGGTAATCAATTTTGGGGTTTTAGGTACTAAAACAATTGGGGTTGCTCCTTTTGAACTAACCGCAACCAGCAATAACACGGGGGCCCCCATCGTGTTTGCCTCCTCTAACCCGGGAGTAGTATCTGTGTCAAACAGCACAGGTAAATGGATGGCAACGGCGGTAGGTGTTGGTGCCGCTTCCATCACGGCCTCACAGGCAGCTAATGGCTACTTCACGACCGCTACGAATGTAGTGCAGCCTATTACGGTGCAGCCCGTTCCTGTTATTGCCCCAGTACCTACTCAAACCAATGGTATTGCTCGGGAGCGGAAGCTGAAGCAACAATTTGGGGTAAATGCCTTTGAATGGGACTTAGAAGATCCTAACCGCCCTTGGGAAGTAGATGCTACGCGTCTGCCGGCCGTGAAGAAATTCAATGGTATCCGTCATTATCTCGACTGGGAGCGGCTGGAAGCCAAGGAAGGCAGCTACACCTTCAGCCCAAGCTACAACGGCGGGTGGGGCTATGATGAAATGTACACTCGCCTGAAAGCAGAAGGAGTAGAAGTACTGGCTTGCATCAAAACGGTTCCTACCTGGATGCTCGCTTCTTGGCCTTCTACTGAACGCGACAGCGAAAACGTGCCGGTGCGCTATGGCAATGATTTCGGTAAGCCAAGCTCATATATTGAGCAGGCCAAGCTGGCCTTTCAGTTTGCAGCCCGCTACGGCAGCAACCGTAACGTAAACCCTAGCCTGCTTAGCGTAAACAGCACGCCCCGCTGGACGGGTGATGGTGTGAACCAAGTGAAAATTGGCCTTAACCTGATTCAGTACATGGAGTGCGATAATGAGCGCGACAAGTGGTGGAAAGGAGCTAAGGCTAATCAGAACCCAGCTCAATATGCTGCTAACCTTTCAGCTTACTACGATGGCCACAAAAACACGATGGGCCCCGGCGTAGGTGTAAAGAATGCTGACCCCAACATGCAGGTGGTGATGGCAGGCCTAGCCGCTCCAGACCCTAACTATGTGAAAGGGATGATTGAGTGGTGTAAGCAAAACCGGGGCTACAAGGCCGATGGTAGCGTGAACCTCTGCTGGGACGTGATTAACTACCACGTATATTCCAACAACGATAACTGCTCTCAAACGGGTACTTCTACCCGCGGTCAGGCTCCTGAAATTTCGGGTGCCGCAATAATTGGGCAAAGCTTCATGCAAATGGCCCGCGACTATGCCGGCAGCATGCCTGTGTGGGTCACGGAGACTGGCTTTGATACCAATCAGGGTAGCCCCCTCAAAGCAATTGCCATCGGCAACCGCTCTATTGTGGAAACGCAAGCCGACTGGACGCTACGGACTTCGCTTATGTACGCCCGCTTGGGTATTGAGCGCAACTTCTTCTACCAGCTCTACGACGACAACCCAGGTAACTCGCAGCAGTTTGCTACTATGGGCCTGACCAACGCCGACCGTACTCCCCGCCTGGCTACTCAGTTTCTCAACCAAGCCAACCAATTGCTGGGGGAGTATACCTTTAAAGAGACGCTGAATGCTGACCCCATTGTAGACCGTTACGAGCTGAATGGAGCTTCAGCCTATGCGCTGGTGGTACCGGATGAGAAAGGCCGCACGGCTCAATACGTGTTGAACCTAGGCGCTGCTACGTACGCCGATGTGTACCGCCCAACCAGCGGTGCGCAATCCATGACGCCGCAGCGAGTAACGTTGCAAAATGGGCAGCTGACCTTGCAGGTAACAGAGACGCCGCTGTTTGTAGTGGCCTCGGGCACTACCACTGCGCCAACCCCTACCACGCCCACTCCAACACCCACTCCGGTTCCAACGCCAACACCGACTCCTACGCCCACCCCAACACCTACCCCAGCTCCAGCGCCGATAGTTTGTTCGGCTACGGGTACTATTTTGCGGGAGCAGTGGAATAGCGTAGGGGGCAAAAACATCAGTACCATTCCGCTGCAGAACGTGCCTACCAGCACCAGCCAACTCACTATATTTGAGAGCGACCGGAAAGTTGGCAACAACTATGGTGCTCGTATTCGGGGGTATATCTGCGCTCCACAAACGGGCAACTATATCTTCTGGATTGCTGGTGATGAAGCCAGCGAGCTGTATATCAGCTCCGACGATGATCCAGCCAAGAAAAAGCGCATTGCCTACGCAAACGGTGCCACGGGCTGGCGAGTATGGAACAGGTATGCTTCGCAGCAGTCGGCCCCAGTAGCCCTCGTAGCCGGCCGTCGTTACTACGTTGAGGCACTGCACAAAGAGCAGGTTGGCGACGACTACGTATCAGTGGCATGGCAACTGCCCAGCGGTGCCATGGAAGGCCCGATTCCCGGACGTTACTTGTCGCCTTTCATCCCGGGTGCCAGCCTCACAGCCAACGGCTCATCTAATGCTACCTTATCTGGCATGCCAGAGCAGAAGGTGAGTATGGGCGCTGTCAAAACGGAGCTCGTGGCTTTCCCAATGCCTGTCACGTATGAGAGTGTAGTGGAGTTTACTCTGGCAACAGCCGGCACTGCAACGGTAGAAATCTTCGATATGCAGGGCCGTCGTTTGCAGCAGCTCTATACTGGTAGAATGGAAGCAGGTGCAAGCCGCCAGGCTCTCCTGAAGGCCGCTAGCTTGCCCACGGGTACCTACATCTTGCGTTTGACTACTGAAGCGGAAGTTCTTAACCAGCGCATAGTAGTAGCTAAGTAACTTACCCGGCTCCGCAGAGCTCTACATCCGAACCCCCGCTCCCTGCTCCGATATCCTGATCGGAGGCAGGGAGCGGGGGTTCTCATTTTACGCGAGTTGCCGGTAGCTGGAGGGTATGTGAGTGGCCTACCACATACAATAGGAGGCATTAGGGCAGCAGCTGATGTGTACTTGGCATCCTACTCAATACAACTACTGGCCTAGGTCAGTTGGATGAATTATGGGGGAGAGACATGGGGCATGGCATGGAGTAAGGAGCGGCACTTCTGCGGAAAATTCGTATACTCCTGATTCAAAGCCTGCCTTTCTCTTTTTTCGGAGCCTTTTTATAGGCTCTGCTGTTCTAGTTGCGTGATTGATTCTACTCCTACTGCCACCCCGCGGCCTGATCTGCTGCGCATTCCATACGATGATTACCGGGCGTTGCCGGCTATTGCCAATTCTGATCTTTCGCGGCTGCGCGATGCGCTGTATGGGCGTCCGCCGCGTCCGGTTACTTCCTCCTCTGGGGCGTTAGGCCTGGGCACGGCATTTCACACGGCGCTGCTAGAGCCCGACTTGTATGAGCCAGGTTTACCCGGTATCAACGACACCCTGATTTGGTGGATGGTGGATGGGGTAAAGCTGAACCCGGAGGTGAACAGGTTGCTGGAAATAGGTACGCCAGAGCCCAGCTGCATCTTTACGGAACCTGACACCGGTACGCTTTGCAAGCTCCGGGCAGACTTGGTTATTGAGCAGCCCGGTGAGCCGTACACCATCGTAGACTTCAAAACCACCTTGGCCCGCGATTACAGTCACTTTGTGGCGCAGTGCAGTGGCTACGACTACGACCGGCAGGCTGCTTTCTACGCCGATGCCCTGCGTGCTGACCGTTTCCTGTTGGTAGGAGTGCAAAAGGTAGAGCCATTTGAGTTGTTTGTATTTGAGGTGCCCCCCCACATGCTGGCCGAAGGCCGGGCCAAATACCAGCGCCTGTTACGCCTGCTGCAACCCGATGTGGTGGTACCCACCGCCGTAGCTGGAGCCGTGCGGGAAGTGCGCGAATCCTTGACCGGAGGCGAGCAAGCGGAGCTATAGGTTGGCACCATGCAAAATACTCTGGCCGTGTAGCTCCGTACTCAGCCGTTATGGCTTATTACTATAATAGTGACCTAAAAGGTAATGTGTAGCTTGCTTAGCAGGGGTAACAAAATAATTTTTATAAATTATTAGGATTAATAATTGGCTCCGTTTATACTTGCATACATCTGACAGAAATACAGACCTCAATAATGCGTCATTTCCGCAATAATCTCCAGAATAATAACTCGAATAATAATATTCGGGACTGGAAGGCTATTGCTCCTTTGGAGAACTGAAAAATCAGAAACTGATTTTCTTTTTAAGCCTTCCACCTGTTGGAAGGCTTTTTTTGTGCCTGCTGCGCTGGATAACCTTGTCGGTAGCCGGAACAGAACAGTAAGTATCACGTGTGGCCAAGTAGCCAATCATAAAAAAACTCCCGGCAGGGAGGAGGAAATTCGTGTGCCTTTTCGAAAATAAAAATCTTTCCAAAAACCATAAAAAAATAATTGCCATGACTGCGCAGGAATTATTAAAAACCGAAGAAGCCATCAGCTTTGTGAAGGAGGTATTTGCTAAAGAGTTGTCTTCACAATTGCAGCTCAGTAAAGTGTCGTCGCCGATTGCCGTGCTTGATGGTACCGGCATCAACGACGACCTGAACGGCATTGAGCGCCCGGTTGGCTTCCCGATTAAAGCGCTGGATGAGCGCCGGGCCGTGGTAGTGCATTCGCTGGCGAAGTGGAAGCGGGTGCGCCTGCAGGAACTTGGTATTGAAGCCGGCCGTGGCCTGCTGACCGACATGCGCGCCCTGCGTCCCGATGAGGATTACTCGCCTATTCACTCCATCTACGTTGATCAGTGGGACTGGGAAAAGCACATTCAGCGGGAGCAGCGCACGGTAGAGTTTCTGCAAGCCACGGTAGAGCGCATTTACGAGGCTCTGCGCACCACGGAGGCACGCATTGCTGCTGAATATCCGGAAATTACACCTGTGCTGCCCGGCCGCATCACGTTCCTGCACGCTGAGGATCTGCTCAGGCAGTACCCTACGCTCTCACCCAAAGAGCGCGAACATGAGGCCGTGAAGCAATACGGCGCCGTATTTCTGATGGGCATTGGCGGGGAGCTGAGCCACGGAGAGCCCCACGACGGCCGCGCCCCCGACTACGACGACTGGAGCACTGAAACCGCAGAGGGATACCGTGGCTTGAACGGCGACATTCTGCTTTGGCACCCGGTGTTGCAAACCTCCTTTGAGGTTTCCTCTATGGGCATTCGGGTTGATAAGCACGCTCTGGTACGCCAGTTGGCCCTGCGCGGCTGCGCGGATCGGCAGGAACTGTCGTTTCACTCGCGTCTGCTGAAGGATGAGCTGCCCCAGAGCATTGGGGGCGGCATTGGGCAGAGCCGGGTGTGCATGTTTATGCTGCGCAAAGGGCATATTGGCGAGGTGCAGGTAAGCATCTGGTCTGACTCAGTGCGCGAGGAAATGGCCGGCAGTGGGATAGGCCTGTTGTAAGCCAAAGATAGCTGCCCAGTGCAGCAGGGGCGGGGAAGCAGGTTTGGCGGCCGTAGCTTCTCCGCCCTTTTTTGACTTGAGGTTATGCAGACCTCAAATGCCAGCCCTACGGGTTAAGTGTAGACGTGTAAGCAACGACTGTTAGCGGTGGCCCAATACATTATCTAGGCTGAGGAGAAAGGCAAAAATGCTCCGGCTCGGTAGCTGGCATAAAACAGTTATGGGAGGAGAGATTTCGCCGCTTCCTGAAACACAGGTGGAGAAATGACTAGCAGGCGGAAAGGCATACCTGGTAGAGCTAAGATTTACTGCAAACTACTAGCTTAAAACTCTTTTTGCAGCATCTACTCCACTAACTAAGGCCGCTTCAACGGTGCCAGTGTGAGCCCCTTGGTAGAGGCCTTCGCCCGCAAAAAACAAGGTATTGTCAACGGGGTGGTTGAGCACTTCATGGGCAGCTGCAGCACTTACTGTGGCATACGCATAGGCCCCTCGCGCAAATGGGTCGGCTCCCCAGTTCACTACGCGGTGGGCGCGTAGGTGGCGGCGCAGAAAACTGGTAGTAGAGCCAAATACGTAGGCCAAGGTATTGAGGGCCAGTGTGAGCAACTCAGCATCGGCGGTTTCCCGGAGAGCGGCGGCAGCTGGGCCTGCCACCCAGCCGGTAAGCAAAGGCCGAGAATCGGGAAGCTGACTCCACCACGTAGGCACGGCAGCATCCGAGAAAAGGAAGCCCATGTTGGGCATAGGCTGGCCTACATCTGCAGATGGTTCCTGCCAGAAGCCCTCCTCAAATTCTAACAGAAATTTGATTACCGGGCCAACACCCAGCGCCGTAGCAGCCGCTCTATAAGCTGGCAGCTCGGGAGTAAAGCGCACGTGGCCAAGTGTTCCGGCTTCTGCTTGAAGCACGCCGAGGGGTAGCGTAAGTACTACTTTAGCGGCTGTAAAGGTGCTGCCACCCCGGCAAACTACTTCTACATGGCCTGCTTGCCACCTGACCTCTTCTACTACAGTTGAGAAATGCAGGACGCCAGCGGCCGCTTCTATTTCTTGCACCAGCCACGCTATCAATTTCCCGTAGCCCCCCTCGGGGCGGGGAGAATCTTCGGCGCCGTTGCCCGCCCACTCCTCGCGTAGAGCAAAGGAACTGGCCCGGCGGGCATCAGCCGCATCATACCCCTCCGCAAAGCGAGTAACGGTATCACGCAATGCGCGGTACTTCTCATCCGGAAATTGTTGTTCCAGAAACTCTGCCAGAGGTACATCATGCTCCAGTGCCTGCAGCTTTTGCAATAGTAAAGGCATGTCTTCCACAAAGAACCCTGCCGCAACCTGTGCCTTGCCCCCGGAGGCTTCGTAGTTCTTGCCGCTGGTGTCATGGGTGCTAATGCCAGCGGCCCGAAGCAGCTCTCGGGAATATGCTACGTCGCCGTGCAGAAATTCAGCGCCTCCTTCAGTAGGACCCGTAAAGCCAGCGTCAGCGAAGGTGTGAATGCGCCCTCCCGCACGGGTACGAGCTTCAAGAATGGCTATGCGTTGGCCGGCCTGGGCAAGAGTTCTGGCGGCTACCAAGCCGGCGGCACCGGCCCCAATAAGAAGAATATCGTAGGAAGGCATGAAGAAAGCAGCGCGCTTAAACTTGTATAAGCGGCAAATATGAAATCAAACCAATCCAATAAGGTTTGGTACTGCCTAATTCAGGTTATATTTTCTATACGCCCTGGTCTTCTTTTCAATCACAAACTCACCTCGGCAGCCAACCAGCAAACGGCTTCTCGGAGCTGTTAACTAGGTGGGGCCGATAAGGGACAAGCTCTGGAGAAGACTGTGAGAGTGGTCTAGCGAAGACTAACCCAACTAGGACTGGCGGGCAGGCTGGCAGGTGTGGCCCGTACAACCGGCGTTTTATGGATGACATTGCCCATACAGTCCAGGTATTGCACCATATAGTCATATATAACGCCTGAACTGGTAGCAGCACGATCAAGGTAGGGGCTGCAGGCATTTCGGGCTACGCACTGCCACACCTGGTTACGGCCGCGGCGGTATACGTATGCGAACTGCCCGGCAGGGGTAGGGAAATCTAGCCGACGACCAGCGGGTACAAGGTGTAACTCCAGGGTTGCAGGTGGGGTAAACGTAAGCATTGTTTTCAACAGGCAAGTAGTTTAGAGCGAGTGGCAGGCTTGGTGCCGATGGCCGATTAAACAAACTCCTGTTAAAAAATGCTCCCGAATTTATACGGAGTTTTTCAGCGTAAAATGCTGGTTTTATGTAAGTAATATACTGGGCTGTAGCTGTAATCTGCCTACGGTAGGTTGCTACGGAATTCGCGCTGGTGTAATTGCAACAGGTTGGTAATACTGCGCCGGATAGTAACTCGGCCCAGCTGCCGCACTACTTCGGGTTGGCTCCAGCAATAGAGCTGCGCTATCATGGCGGCCGCTGCCCGGGTACCCATAGATTGCCAAAGCAGATACGGAAGCTCAATCTCCGAAAGATCAGTTTCGCTGCGAGAATGCGTAACCAGAATCAGGCACACTATGGGCCCATCAGGTTCAGCATATGCGCGCAGCGTGCAGGACTTACTCACGGGTGGAGTTATTTTTAGCAGATAAGCTTTCTGCGAATTTACTGGGTAGTTCTACGAACTAAACTCAGTAACTATCAGTGAAAAAGCTACCGTATTTACCTCCTTTTTTACCCTGGTTATAAATACGCAGAAGCTTCTTGGGTGTTTCCCTTTGCTTAACTACTGAACTGTGCATTTTGCAAAGGGTAAACCTGCCCGTTGTTACAGGGTAATGAGGCCTGCTGTGAAGCCCTAATTGGCACTCGAGAACAAGGCGCGGGACTTTCTGGCAGATAGCAGCGGCACTGACTTACGCCGGGTTTCTTCCTGAAAAAGTACGACCTTCACTTCAGGGTACTGCTCCTGTATCTGACGTAATACACGTTTTTGATCCGGCACATCGTCCTGCATGAACAGCATAACGGGCTTGGTGTGCAAGGCCATATTCTTGGCTAGTTGGTGGCGGTAGGCCATATACGTAACCGACGTATTGCTTGCAGTATGGTTAGATGAGTAAGGCAGAGCTATCCAGTTCACTTTATCCTGCCCTGGAAAATAGGCTTGCAGAGCTGCAGGCGAGGGTGGGGTCCAGGCCCACAGCACGTTGTTAGCTCCACAGGCTTTAAACTCATTCGTTAATGCGAGCCAAGTTGCTCTGTAGGCCACTGGTGAAGTAGCCCGCAGGATAGGACGCAGCAAAACAGGCTGCCGCACCTTGCGCAGTGCCTGAGCTAGGGCCCGCCAGTTGGCCACCGAAGAATCAGCCTGCCACGTAAGCAGGGGAGTTGTACCCTGGTGTTGCAAAGTGAGTATAGCTGAGGTTGGCAACTTATCCTCCAGTGTTAAAGCCGCCACGTCAGTAACGTGGTCTGGATAGATATAAGCCAGAAGCTTAGAGTTCTGCAGAGAAGCGAACTGTACCGGTACGGTAGTATACGGATGGTTGAGTTGCGTGCCTACGCGCAACGGTTCATCTCCATTCTGCAGCCAAGCATAAGAGGCAGGATACGTCAAGCCCGACTGGATATACAAGGCGGAATCTGTGAGCCCCATAATGACTATACTGGCAGCTGCCAGAGAAATAGCTCCTGATTCTATGCGCAGGGTCATTCCCAACAGGAGGCGCTTGAAAGGGGAAAGCAGCCTGCGCATGAACTGCGACTCCAGATCGGTCATGATAGTACGCGCCCAAACGTGCTGGCCCATAACCACCGCCACCAGTAGTATAGCAGCATTAACCGTAGCCAGAAAAGCCATTAAGCGCGAATAGGGGCTCCAGTCAACGTAGCCGGCAAATTTAACTGCAATAGCACACGCAGCTATTGCAAAAATATTGGGCAGACAAATCCTGAGCTCGTTCTCATAATTTCCCTCTTTAGGGGTAGGGATATAAGGCACCCGCACCCGTAGGAATGTATATACCAGCCCGAGCAGATATACCCACCACGTACCAACCCTCAAAAAGCCACCCGCTAAATGCAAGCCTCTCTCAGAAGGGTCACGAAGCCAGCGCTGTGCTTTATAGCGAATCAACAAACCAATGCCTAGTAAAGGCGCTAAGTGTAGCACAAAAGCAGGCAGCGAGATATGCCAGGGATACACAGAAAAGGCCAACGAGTAGATTGGCACTGCCAGATCAATTAAGGTAATCAGGCCCGAAAGAAAGTACAACGGAAGGATGGCATAGTGTAGCCGTTGCCGCCAAGAGAATTGCCGGAACAACCGCGGATACACCACGAAAAGCAATTCAAAAGCTCCTCGGGCCCACTTTAGCTGCTGAGAGTAAAAGGCTCCTAAGGTGGATGGCACCAATCCTCGGCTCAGAACACGCGGTACGTATACTGATTGCCAGCCCGCCGCATGCAGCTGCATAGCTGTGTGCATATCTTCTGTTAAGCCGGCAGCATGCCCACCAATAGAGTCTAGAGCTGCTCGGCGAAACGTACAGTTGGCGCCAATAGCTTGAGCTGTGTTATAACTGTTCATGCCCATCATAAGCGGGCCATAGAAATGATACGTCTGCTCGGCTGCGCCCTTAGCCACCAGGCTTTCCTGCTGGTTTCCGTAAGCCTGTACTACTTGTACGTAGCCCACTTTTGAGTTGCTAAAAAAAGGAACTACGTGATCCAGGAAATCAGGAGCAGGCACATGGTCGGGGTCAAGCACAACGCATAGCTCACCAGTAGCCTGTTTAAGGGCGTGGTTTATGTTGCCCGCCTTCGCGTTGATTTTGACTTCACGTGTGACGTGTATCACTCCTAGTTGCTCACAAACAGCACGTAGGTATGGGTCATTGCCTTCATCACAGAGGTAGCTGGTATGCGGATACGTAACGGCTTGCATAGCCTCCAGCGTTTGCACCACCATGGCATGTGGCTCGCCGGGGCATGATGTGGTGAGGATATCCACCGTAAACAAAGGCATGTGCCCTGTAGGAGGTAAGGGCTCGGTCACGTTCACGTAGTGATACCACTCGTGAAGCATACGCAGAAGCTTAAACCCTAAAGAAAAAGTCAGCAACCAAAAGAGAGGGGCGTAACCAATCGGCTCCGCTGTAGCAAACCATACGAGGAAGTAGAGTAGGCTTATAACGCCCAAAGTCACCAGCACCCGCATCTGTGATACACCAGCCGCTTCCTTAAGCTGAATACCGACTTTGCTTAATCTGACTGCTTTACCACCAGGTGCCTGCTCTACTGCGCGATTCAGTGAATGTGCAACTGCCTCTTGACCAGATATTTGCATGCTAGCTCTTTTCTGCCTGCTATAATGTATGGTACAAGCAACCGGGCATGCGAAAAGTTCTTTTTTTAAATAATATTAATTTATAATTACACTATATTGATAAAAAGCCCCCGAGACTCGTATTAGGCCATTTTGGCCTTTACGCATTCTATGCATGATCTTTTGGACAAGTGACTTGGTAAAGGGGCTGCAACGGTGGCTGCTGGCAGGGGTAATTAGCAGTTGTGCTACGGTTTTAGTAGGGGCGTGTACACCGCAGCAAGAAGAAAATCCACCAGCACAAATTCCGGCCGGAGTGGTTCCGGTGCACTTGGTGCATACAGCGCAGGGCTATCTATTACAACGCGCTGGCAAACCTTACTTCGTCAAAGGAGGAGCAGGCCTAGAGCATTACGACAAGCTTAAAGCTGCCGGTGCCAATTCTGTACGCTTGTGGTCCGGCGACTATGCTGATGACCGATTAGACGAGGCAAACCGTCAAGGATTAACAGTATTGCTAGGCCTATGGATGGTGCATGAATCCAAAAAATTCGACTATTATAATAATGGCGAGGTTGAGAGGCAGAAAGCGAGGCTTCGCCAACAGGTTCTTCGTTATCGGCACCACCCTGCGCTACTGGGTTGGTCAGTTGGTAACGAGATTAACTACGAGTCTGCGAATCCTCAACTTTACCGCGCCATAAATGATGTGGCTCGCATGATACATGAGCTAGATCCTTATCATCCGGTTACTACTACCCTTACTAGTACATTAGAAAACTTAAATCGGGTGAAGCGCTTGTGCCCTGATCTGGATTTTATAAGCATTAACGCTTTTGGTAACCTAATATCACTGCCTCAACGACTTAAGGCGCAGGACTGGGAAGGACCGTATCTGGTAACTGAATTTGGAGCAAGGGGCTATTGGGAGTCACCTAAAACAGTATGGGGTGCTTCAAAAGAACAAACAAGCACGCAAAAAGCGCAATTCACCCGTGAGAGATATAAACGCTCCATTCTAGGCAATCCTCGGGAATGCCTGGGTAGTTATGCCTTCTACTGGGGCAATAAGTTTGAATACACTGCTACTTGGTTTAGTTTATTCACTCCCACGGGAGAAAAGACGGCGACAGTTGATGCCCTCCAGGAACTCTGGACTGGAACCCCACCCATTAATTTATCGCCTGAAATTCAAGAAATAAGAAGGAACGGGCGGTTGGCCTATTCCGAGCAGCTTCGGCCTAATGCAGAATACGGATTTGAGTTAGTAGCTTCTGATCCTGAAAATGATTTGTTGCAGGCTACTTGGCAAGTAGCTCCCGAAGTTAAGTTCGAAAAAGAGGGGGAGACTGTGCCTATTGAGCACTGTATACTAAAGGCTCGAGGGCTTAAAGTAATTCTCAAGACTCCAGAGAAAATAGGAGCTTATAGGCTATCAGCCACTGTGCGCGATGGCAAAGGAAGTGCTGCTACCGCTAGCTTGCCATTTCTGGTGAAATAGGCCAGCAACTAAACTACTACATCACACAAACCCTGTTGCTCTTAAGATCAGCCTCGTCTCCGGTGTACTGAGAGGAGCGAGGCTTTCTGTTAATTAAGTATGATTATAGATATGGTTTTACTGCGAAAACATAAAGTCTAAAAACGATTATAATGCTATTTTTATCTGCTCATTTCGTCCTTTCCTTAATTTATATAATTACCACTTGTGAAAGTATGCTTTTCCTAATACATGTTTGCTGTTCAGCGTTTTGGGATTTGCACTATTAAGGATGTCATCAAGCTTATAACAGTTATAGTTCTTTAAAAAACGTTTATATTTTTATATTTATCCTATTTATATAGTATTGCATTGTCGAACCAAAGCCTTTGACGATGCGCTTGAAACTTGTACTCTTATCATTTGTATTTGTGTCTCTTCTGGCGAATGCTTCGTCAGCTTTAGCTACAACGTACTATATAAGTTCAGCGGGTGACGATGCTAATAATGGCACTTCTGTAACATCTGCCTGGAAAACCATAGAGCAGGTGAATAATTCCAGCTTTAAGCCCGGTGACCGGATCTTGTTCGAAGCTGGCGAGACCTTCACTGGCTCCCTGTGGTTTCAGAGTAAGGGGACTGATACCGCTCCAATTATTATAAGCTCATATGGGCAAGGCATGGCTACTATTGGTAGTGGTAATAACTACGCATTCTATTCTCCAGACGCAGGGGGAATAGAACTACGTCGGTTAAAGTTTGTAGGCTCCGGTCGTACGTCTACAAATAACTCGGGAGTAATATTCTCTGCGGAGTTAGCCGATGAGCACTTATCGCATCTCATCCTGGATAGCCTTGATGTGAGTGGGTACCTTAAAATGGGTATCCTGATTGGAAGCTCATTTGCTTCCAGTGGCTATAATGATGTGCGCATTACAAACTGCTTAGCCCATGACAATGGTGAGGCTGGAATTTTCTCTTATGGCTCTTATCCGAATATTTGCCATAAAAATTGGTACGTAGCAGATTGCAAGGCTTACAACAATGCTGGGCGCTCAGAAATAACTACCACCAATACTGGCAGCGGCATCGTCTTGTCAAGTGTTGATGGTGCTGTAATCGAACACTGCGAAGCCTACAACAATGGCTGGCTAAATAATAACCCCAATGGTGGTCCGGTTGGTATCTGGGGCTGGGTGTGTAATAATCTGGTTATACAGGAGTGTGAGTCGCACCATAATCGCTCAGGCATTGCGCATGATGGAGGTGGCTTTGACTTAGATGGTGGTTGCACTAACTCTGTAATGCAGTACAACTACTCTCACGATAACGATGGAGCGGGTTATTTGCTGGCTCAGTTTAACGGAGCGCCCCCCATGCACGACCTTACCGTTCGCTACAACATCAGCGAAAATGATGCTCGTCGTTTTGGCCAGGGCGCCATTATGGTGTGGTCTTCCGGAGATAATGGCGGCATTCAAACGGCTGCAATTCACAATAATACTGTGTACCTGACGCCTTCGGCAGATGGCTCTGAGGCTAAAGCCTTTTATTTGATGAGCAATGGAGTTAGCGGGATTACGGTACGCAACAATATTTTCCAGACCACCTCTGGCGTGCCACAAGTCAAGTCGGTTTCTACGACGGGTATCGTGTTGCAGAGTAATTGCTATTGGGGCACTGGTAAGCCGCTTAACATTACCTGGGGCTCGTCTTCATTTAGTAATCTCGATGATTGGCGTACCGCTACCCAACAGGAAATGGTGGGCAGTCGCACGGTAGGTGTAAGTTTAGACCCTGCTTTCGTGCGCGCCGGACAGGGTGGAGACCTGAACACTTCAAGTGGTAATCGGCGTCTGCTGACCTCTTGGGATGCGTATAAACTACAGCCTAGCTCAGCTGCTATTGGTAGTGGGTTGAACTTGGATAAAGAGTTTAATCTGACACCAGGCTCCCGCGACTTTTTCGGATCGGCAACTCCAGCTCCGGGCGTGTCTGGTAACCTGGGGGCCAGTGAATCAGAAACCAAAGTTGCCCCTTTGCCCGTTGAGCTAGTATCGTTTACTGCCGAGCGGCAGGGCAACAAGGCTATCCTGCGTTGGAACACTGCTTCGGAATTGCAAAACGACCGGTTTGAGGTAGAGGCCAGCACTGACGGACGGATGTTTAACCGTATTGCCACAGTGAAGGGTAAAGGCACAACCACCCAAACCAGCACATATTTCTGGCAGGATGCTCTAACCAGCTACACGGGTTCAATTGTTTACTATCGCTTGATGCAGGTTGACCTATCTGGTAAAGCTTCGTACTCATCAGTTAAAACAGTAGCTATTAGTGGTGCTGCTACCTTAGCAATGCAAGCGTGGCCAAACCCCTTTGTTGGTGAGCTGAGTATGCAAATTCAGAGCCCTGAAGCAGGCAAAGCCATTGTTATCTGCACTGATGCCATGGGCCGGAATGTGCTTACTCGCTCAGTGGAAGTAAGCAAAGGTGCCTCAACCATCACATTGCCAGAAGTGGCACAATTACCTCTGGGAGTATATAGCCTGACCGTGCAGCAAGGCGCCTCCCGGGTTATAACCAAGCTACTGCATCAGTAGAAGAAGAAATTAGAATATAGTTACGCCTCCCGGTAAGCTTTGCGTTTATATAGTGCGGCTTTCTGGGAGGCGTTATTTTTTGTCAAAAGCTGTGTGCAGTTGACCTGCAATGGTGCTAGGCCTATATAGTAGTAGCCTATTGAACAGGCCTAGCGTCACTGCAGAAACAAATAAGATACCTGGGTTTGGAGTAGAGAGAGGCGTTAGCTGCTTTCGGCGGTGATATTCTGCACCGAGTAGCCAGCAGATTCCAGCGCCGCCCGGATGCCTTCAGGGCCTGGGTTAGCAGCGGCTGCAACGGCAACTTCTGCCTCGCCAGCTTCAATCCGGTCTACTAATAGGCCTAGGCCAGTAAGCACTTGGCGCACCTGCCCAATACTTTCGGCATCGGTGAGGCCCGCAATCTGCAGCAGGTAGCGCAGTAATTGGGTCGGGTTGGTGTCGGGGGCTGCTTCAGTCATGAGTGAGGTATGGTAGGAGGTGAGTGGCCAATAAGGAGCCCGTGTTTTGTATGTACTGCATTAGCGCAAGCGAGTTACGGTAAGTTTAACAAGCAATTGCGGAAAAGTATAGGCTGTACACCGCTAGGCCAGTGCCGCGCATAAGTGAGAACGAATACATAGTTTCGTGAGACGGGCGCAACCGGCCATCAGATTGCGCGTCAGTAGCCCACTCTCATAAATCAGTATTTACTCCGAATGACATCACTCTTCCGCTCGGCTGCGCTGGCAGCCTTGCTCGCTACTGCCGCCCCTACTCTTGCTAAAGCTCCACGTGAGCTGACTTACACCGTTACCATGGATCCGGCGGCCAACAGCAATGCCTTCCAGGTAAAACTGGAGTTGCCAAAGCTTAAAAAAGACCAAGCTATTTACCAGTTTGCGGCCACGGCACCGGGCACCTATCAGGTAATGGATATGGGGCGCTACGTGAGTAACTTTCAGGCTTTTGATAGCAAGGGCAAGCCTTTGGAGGTAAAGCAGCTGTCCACCAACCAATGGCAGTTGTCGCGGCCTGATAAGACCAGCGAAATCCGATATACCATTGCCGAAACCTGGGATACGCCCGTTAAGGAGCATAATATTTACCGGATGTGTGGCTCCTCGCTGGAAACCGACCACGCCCTGCTGAATGGCCAGACCTTGTTCGGCTACCCCCAAGGGATGCAGGATAAGCCTTTGCGAATCAAGTTGCAGTACCCCACTGATTGGAAAGCCGGGTCGGTACTGGTGCCCGATGCTCAGGGCTTCTATCACCTGGACGACTACGATCATGCCGTAGATTCGCCCATCATTCTGGGCCGCCTCACGGAGGCGCACACGAAGCTAGGCAATGCCGATGTAGCCTTGTACTGCTATTCGGCCACTGATAAAGTGCAGGCCGAGCCCCTGCTAGGCTACATGCAAAAGATGCTTAATGCCGCCCAGTCGTTCTTCGGAGGTCAACTGCCAGTGAAGCGCTATGCCTTCCTGTACCATTTTGCCGATAAGTCGGCTGGTGCTTGGGAACACTCCTATAGCTCTGAGTATGTGCTACCCGAAATGGCCCTGACCCCCCAAACGGCGCAAGGTGTGGTGGATATTGCTGCGCATGAGTTTTTT
Organism: Hymenobacter taeanensis; assembly: GCF_013137895.1. Lineage (NCBI taxonomy): Bacteria > Pseudomonadati > Bacteroidota > Cytophagia > Cytophagales > Hymenobacteraceae > Hymenobacter > Hymenobacter taeanensis. Next base: position 4,818,153 of record NZ_CP053538.1, on the reverse strand, counting down.
CACGTAATGACGCCACTCAATATCCACTCTGAGATTATTGAGCACTTTAATTTTGTACAGCCAACGGGCTCCGAGCATTTGTGGCTCTACGAAGGCACTACCGAGTGGGCCTCACACATGATGCAGCTGCGGGGTGGGTTGGTGCCGCTAGATGATTACCTGAGCATGCTGCATGATAAGGTAACCTACGACCGTACCCGCGCCGACACAACGTACAGTCTCAGCCGCCTCGGGCTCAACTCGTTCAGTGATGAGGGCCAGCGGCAGTATGGCAACATCTACCAGCGTGGCGCCCTCACGGCAGGCCTGCTAGATCTGCGCCTGTTGGAGCTGAGCGACGGTAAGCGCGGCCTGCGCGATGTGTTGCTGGAACTGGCCAAGAATTATGGTCCTAACAAGCCCATCAGTGAGAAAAACTTCTTCGAGGATTTCACCAAGATGACTTATCCCGAAATAGGTGATTTCTTCCAGCGCTACGTGAAAAATGCGGAGCCACTGCCGCTACAGGAGTATTACTCCAAAATAGGAGTGCGCTACCAAAAAGCAATGCCCACGGGTAAGCAGATTGCCACACTAGGCCCTATAGGCCTGGAGGCCCGCGAGACCAGTGTTTACTTCACCAAAGCAGGTGGCCCATTGCAGGCCGCTGGTATTAAGGAGGGAGATAAACTGCTTGCCATTGATGGAGCCCGCACCAACATTGGATCCGTGCTACGACAAATTCCAACCCGTGAGCCAGGCACTGTAGTGCCCTTCGTGATCAGCCGTAACGGGCAAGAGCAAACGGTGCAGGTAAAGCTAGGCAGCACGGAAGAGGTGAAGCGCTACGTTTTCACGCAAGATCCGGCGGCTACTCCAGCGCAACTAGCTTTGCGTGAGGCTTGGTTGAAGAACCTATAATTAGCTGACGTAGCTTAAAAAGCAACAACCCCGCCGGTGTTCCACCCGGCGGGGTTGTTGCTTTTTAGTGTATCATGATGCTAGGCCAGGTCCTTTACTCCGGCAGGCAAAACCGGACTGTTACTCACGGCTGCGCACAAAAGCCCGGACCGTACGACGGCGGCCCGCTACTATTTCCAGCCGGTATAAGCCGGGCCGTAAGCTCTCCACATTGATGCTCTGCCCAGCAGCAACCCAACCGATGAGCAGCACAGTACCTTGTTCATTAAGCACCCGGTATTGAGCGTCATTAGCGGAGCCTGTCAGGTTGAGCTGGCGAATGGCCGGGTTCGGGTAGAGAGAAATCTGCAATGGCTGCTCGGGAACAAGTACAGCAGCAACACTGGAATAAGTGGCTGTGCCATTGGCGTCTACCTGGCGGAGGCGATAGTACACCACGCCCGGTACGGGTGCGTTATCTGAATAGCTATACTCAGCAGGCGTGGTACTTGAGCCTTTGCCCGCTACCTGGCCTAGGGCCCGGAAAGGCTGCCCGGCTACCTGCCGCTCCACCTCAAAATAGGCATTCTGCTTCTCACTGGCCGTTGCCCAGCGCAACACCACGCCATTGGGTTGGTGACTGCCACTGAAACTTGTGAGCGATACCGGCAACGGGTTCTGATTGGGTTCGGTGCTGCCCAGGGCAAAGTCGCCTAAGCTATTGAGGCTATTAGAAGTAAGCGCACTGGTTGAGTTGGTTAGGTGCCCCAAATTGTTCCAGCCGGCTCCGGTGCTTCTCGCTATTACAAAGCTGGCCATGTTAGGATCAGCAACCCGATCATCGGACCCGAAGCTTAGCGCAATGTTGCCAGCAAACGTGCCGGCGGCTGGCGCTGGGCTAGAAGTGAGACTGTAATATCGGATGGAGGAAACCCGCCGTAAGTCGTCCAGCATGTTCTGGTCGGAGGGCCGGCCTTCTTGCTGCTCAGCTATGTATGCAGTAGTGCCAGCTGGAGCAGTCGTGACGTTGAGGGTCAGGGGCCGGTATATAGTGCCTTTACCAATGGGGAAGAATAGTGCTCCCGTAGTGCTCGACTGCCGTACCAGCGGCCCCTGAACAAAGCTGCTGGCCGAACCAGAGATACTGGCAACCGGACCTAGAGTAAGGCGGTTTGTGCTGCTGGTTGAAAGCAGACCCTGAGAAAGAGTAACCGGGCCATTGGCTACCACCGGCCTTTCCAGTGTCAGGCCGGCCGCGTTGTTGAGGGCCAGCGTCGTGTTGGAAGGCAGCGTGAGCGAGCCAGCTGCAGTACCGCCAATGCGCTGGGCTGCCGTGCCATTAAGCGTTAGAGCCAGCGCGTTGTTGTTCGCATCTTGGTTGAAAACCAGGCTACCGCCATTAATCAACAGATTACCTCGCAGCTCCACGTTGCTGGTGTTGATTGTCACTACGCCGGCCGTAATAATAAGATCAGACTGAATGATAGACGGATTGGTGGAGTACGTGCTGATTGTGAGGGTGCGGTTCGTGTTGATTTCCAGCTTGCCATACGTACGCCCCGACAGGCCTACGGTATTCCCGGTAGCAGTATACAGAAAGTAGCTGTTGGGCTCAAAGTTGGTAACCTGATACGTAGTCACGGAGCCAAAAGGAGTAGAGCCCGTGGCCTGCTCATAGGTAGAGCCATTACGAAAAATGACGCTGTTCTTGTTGGCCGTAGCAGAGCCAAACAAGAAGCCCGTAAACCGGGTGCCGGGCTGCACGTAGCTGCCACTCAGAAATTCAATAGCACCCACTGTAGTCGAGAGCAATTGATGGGCACTGTTAGCAGTGGCAGAACCTTTGAGCTCTAACCTACCGGCCAGGCGAGCCGGCACGTTGGCCGCTAACCGAATTATCAGGTCGCCACTGCCGCTGGCCTGGGTGCCTACTATTGCCAACGTGGTGCCGGCTTCAGTGGTTAAACCAACTGCATTCGGGTTCCCATTGATTAATAATTCCCGGGCTGAGTTGGTAGTCAGAGTGGCCTTAATGGCATTGCTGAAACGCACCTGTCCTACGGTTTGGGTGGTGCTATAGTCGAGCGCAACGGTTGTGGAGGGTGTTACTGCGCCGTCAAAAATGAGTACATCGGTCGTGGCAGGGATAAGGCGAGCCGGAGACCAGTTTAACGGGTCATTCCAACTTGTAGAAGTGCCTTGCCAGAGGTACGTGTTCTGGGCAATTGAGGCGAATGGCAAACACAGCAGTAGGCACCAGATCAGCCAAAGATGCTTCCGAGTCAGCAGGGCTGAAATAGAAAATAAACCAGTGTGTAGAAGTGAATTCATCATCAGGATACAGTAGAAAATAGAGGGCCAGATGTATAGGTTTTATACAGAATTGTGCCTCGCAGCTATGACTCGTGAAATAGGATGATTGTGTAAATGTCTATATTCAGGTTGGTTGTTCGGGTGCATGGTTTGCCCTTTGCAGGCAGAAACATTCGTTTCCTCGGTCAATAAATCATAATTGACGTTGAAGGAAAGCTTTGTGTAGATATTGTAATAGTTGTATTTGCCTAAAAGCAACGGAGGCCATGAGCAGTATACTCATGGCCTCCGTTGCTTTTATTAGAATTCTTATTCTCCACCGTATCTGCTTTTGCCACTGTTACCTGCATCCATGCGTACAATACGAGGAGTAAAAGAGCCTAGCACATCTATCAGGTCCTGCTGGTGGGCCATTACCTGATGAATGTCTTTGTAGGCCATGGGCGCTTCATCTAGGCCGCCGCCAATCAGCTCAATGCCTGCAGTTCTATGTTTATTTGATGCCATAGTGCACAAATCGCCTTATTACGTTGTGGGCCTGTCTGTCAAGTGTGATTGAGTAGCAACTCAACGAATGAATAGAAGTCGGTTCTGTAGCTTGGCCGCGAATTAGCGCTTGTAGATATCCGGAATGGTTCTCTCTAACTCAACACACTATGAAAGCACCTTGTGGTAGAATTCTCCTAGCAATACTTCTGCTGCTCAGTACCGTTATCAGCGGGCTTGCGCAAAAGAAGCCGTCCTTCCGGGTTATTGCCTTTTACACGGCTAAACATGACCAAGCGCACATCAGCTACGTGCACGAGGCTAACACCTGGTTTCCAACGGTGGCCAAACAGCATCACTTCGCCTACGACACTACCTCTAACTGGAACAACCTGAATGCGGCTTTTTTAGCCAATTACCAAGTGGTGCTTTTTCTGGATACGCGCCCCGATGACCCGGCCCAACGGGGGGCTTTTCAGCAGTATATGGAGCACGGCGGTGCCTGGATGGGGTTCCACTTCGCTGGGTTTGCCCTTACGCCGTCCGGTTATCCGCAGAACTGGGACTGGTACCATAATACCTTTCTTGGGGCCGGCTCTTACGTGGGCAATACCTGGCGGCCCACGGCAGCGGTGTTGCGAGTAGAAGACCGGCGGCATCCTGCTACCCAGCATCTGCCTTCAACCTTCACTTCTGCGCCCAACGAGTGGTATAAGTGGAGCAACGACTTGCGCGCTAACCCCGCCATTGATATTCTGCTCGCCATTGACCCAAAAAGCTTTCCGCTTGGTACGGGCCCCAAGCCCCACGAAATCTGGCACAGCGGCTATTACCCAGTGGCCTGGACGAACAAGAACTTTCGGATGATCTATGTAAACATGGGTCACAACGACATCGACTACGAGCACGGCACTAACAAAGAGCTTTCGTTCACCTTCCAGAACAAACTACAGAACCAGTTTATTGTAAATGGGTTGTTGTGGCTGGGGAGCAGAAAGAAACATAGCTCTGCGCGCGACTAAACCAGGTGAATCAGTACATCCCGCAGGGGGGCGCGCCGTAAATAGGGATGAGTGTTGCTTGCAGTTTTAGCTACAACAGCTAGAGCAGAGGTAGTTAAAACAGTGGCCTAGAAGTGCTGTTAAATCGCTCAGGCGGCCGAGCAGGTATCGCTCTTAACCCATAACTTTTCTCTATGTCGATACAAACTGAAACCCAGGCTAAGCCCCTGGAAGAAGCTGTTTTTCAGAACTCCTTCGTAGACGAGCTGAAGGGCGAAGCTTCTATGAATAAGAACCCGCGCCAGGTGCCGGGCTACCACTTCTCGCGGGTTACGCCTACCGCGGTCAACGCCCCCAAGTTGCTGGCATGGTCAGAGGAGCTAGGCCAGTACCTGGGTTTGGTGCGGCCGCCGGAGCAGGGGCCAGCAGTGGAGATGTTAGCCGGCAACCGGGTGGCGGAAAGCATGAAGCCCTTTGCGGCCCGCTACGGTGGCCATCAGTTCGGAAATTGGGCCGGGCAGCTCGGCGACGGCCGGGCCATGTCGCTGGGTGAGCTTACAGCCGTTGATGGCAGCGTGTGGGAAGTTCAACTCAAGGGAGCCGGCCCCACGCCGTACTCGCGCCGCGCTGATGGGCGGGCGGTGCTGCGTTCTTCTATCCGCGAGTTTCTTTGCAGCGAGGCCATGTATCATTTGGGCGTACCTACAACCCGCGCGCTGAGCCTCGTAGCCACCGGCGACCAGGTGGTGCGCGACATGTTCTACGATGGCAACGCCCGGCCCGAGCCGGGAGCTATTGTGGCCCGGGTAGCGCCTACGTTCGTGCGGTTCGGCAATTTCCAGATTCTGCTGGCTACCGGCGAAATGGATAACCTGCGCGCCCTGGCCGACTACGTCATCCGCCACCAGTACCCCGAGCTAGGTGAGCCCTCCCCAGCCGTGTACGTGCGCTGGTTTGAGGAAATCTGTCGCCGCACAGCCGTGATGATTGCGCACTGGCAGTCAGTAGGGTTTGTGCACGGCGTGATGAACACCGATAACATGTCGATTCTCGGCCTGACCATTGACTATGGCCCTTACGGCTGGCTGGAGCCGTACGACCTCGACTGGACGCCCAACACTACCGACTTTGGCGGGCGGCGCTACGCCTTTGGGCAACAGCCGCGCGTGGCCCTCTGGAACCTGATGCAGCTCGGTCAGGCTATTTCCCCGCTTGTGGAGGATGTGCAGTTGCTCAACCCCGCGCTTGACGTGTACATCAAGACACTGGAAGGCACCCGCCATAGCATAATGCTGGCCAAGCTTGGCCTAACTTCTCAGAACCCAGAAGAAGACAAAGCGCTAATTGAAGCCCTGGAACCAGCGTTGGCAGAGTCGGAAATCGATATGACTATCTTCTTCCGTCGTCTCTCACACACTGGCCCGGAGCTACTCACCAACCCTAACAACGAAGAAGCCAAATTGCGTGAATTCCTGCAACTGGCTGCTTACTCCATGGCGCCAGCAGAAGAGGCAGAGCTCATGCAGTGGCTGAAGCGTTACCTACAGCGCCTGCGCCAGGAAAGCGCCAGCCCGAAGGCAATCAAGGAGAGTATGCTGCGCGCCAACCCCAAGTACGTGCTGCGCAACTACCTCGCGCAACAGGCCATTGAAGCTGCTGAAACGGGTGACCTGTCGTTGCTGAACCGCCTGATGCAGGTGCTCAAAACGCCCTTCGATGAGCAGCCTGAACACGAGGAGCTAGCCGCCAAACGTCCCGATTGGGCCCGCGAGAAGCCCGGCAGCGCCACACTGTCGTGCAGCTCGTAGACCTCTCTGGGTAAGGGAGACCTGTAATTCATATGTCATCCTGAGTGCAGCAAAGAATCCTCTCACGCAGTAACGACAGGCCTAGCGCCTCATGCTGATGTGAAAAGATCCTTCGCTGCACTCAGGATGACGTGCTACTATGATAGGCCACCCCTGTGAGGACTAACTGAATAGATCCAGCAGCTCCTGTTGGGTGAGGGCTTTTAGCAGCGCGGCTTCAGTCTTGACAAGGTCGTAGGCCAGTTCTCGCTTGGTTTCCTGGAGCTTCATGATTTTCTCCTCGATGGTATCGGGGCATACGAGGCGCACGGCTACCACTTTCTTGTCTTGGCCCAGGCGGTGGCTGCGGTCAATGGCTTGATTTTCCACGGCGGGGTTCCACCACGGGTCTACCAGATACACGTAGTCGGCGGCGGTGAGGTTGAGGCCTACGCCGCCCGCCTTCAGGGAAATCAGGAATACGCGCACCGAGTCATCTTCCTGAAACCGGGCTACGGCCGCGGCGCGGTCCTTGGTCTGGCCAGTGAGGTAGGCGAAGGGTATCTCATCGGCCTGCAGTTCTCGCCTGATCAGGTTTAGCATGGAAACGAACTGCGAGAAGATGAGAATTTTATGCTGAGAAGCTTTGCTGCGGATTTCATCCAGGAGCACCGCCAGCTTGGCTGAGTCCTGCCCGTAGTCTTCCTCGTTGCGGAGCAGGGCGGGCGAGTCACAGATCTGGCGCAGCTTGGTGAGGCCCTGCAGCACGTGCAGGCTGTGTACGCGGGGCGTGTCGGGGTGCTGGCCGAGGAGCAGGGCGCGGTAGTCGTCTTTGCAGGCCTCGTACACACGGCGCTGCTCCGGGCCCATCTCGCAGTAGAGTACCATCTCGGTTTTATCAGGCAGTTCGGCGGCTACCTGGGCTTTGGTGCGGCGCAGCATAAACGGGTTGATTTTGCGCTGCAGCTCCCGCGCCCGTTTGCTCTCCTTAAACTTATCAATGGGCGTGGCGAAGTGACCGGCAAACTGCTGCTTGCTGCCCAGCAGGCCAGGGCAGGCAAACGACAGCAGCCCGTATAAATCAAACGTATTGTTCTCTACGGGCGTACCCGTGAGTACTACCCGGTTGCGGGCCTGCAGCAAACAAGCCGCCTTGTAACGCTGCGACTCCGGATTTTTAATAGCCTGGGCCTCATCCAGAAACGCGTAGTTGAACCGGTATCCTTTCAGCGCCTTAACATCCGAAACCAGCGTGTTATACGTCGTCAGGACGATATCGTAGCCGTCGAAGTTCAGCGGCTCGCGGGGGCGCCCAGTGCCATAGAACGTGTGCACACGCAGGCTGGGGGCAAATCGGGCGGCTTCAGCCTGCCAGTTGAAGACGAGGGAAGTAGGCACCACCACCAAATTGGCAGCGGAGTGGCCTAGAGCCTGCTGGTGCAGCAAAAAGGCCAGCACCTGAATGGTTTTGCCGAGGCCCATATCATCGGCTAGGCAGCCCCCGAAGTTGAACTGGTCGAGAAAGTTCAGCCAGTTGAGCCCCTGGCGCTGGTACTCACGCAAGGTGGCCTGCAGCTCCGGGGGCACCGGCACGGGCGCGATGCCGGTGAAGTTGGCGGCGGCGGCCTGGAACGCGGCCAATTGAGTCTGAGCTTCGGCCGTTAGCTCTTCCGGGTTGTAGAGCTCCTCAATGGCCGAGAAGTTGCTGTGCGGCGTGCGAATACGCTCTTCTACTACCTCGCCGGCCGCGAAGTAGCGCGCAAACTTCTCTACCCATTCCAGGGGCAGCAAGCCGCGGGTGCCATCATCAAGACGCACGTAGTGGCTGCGGTTGCGCACGGCCTGGTAGAGGTGGCGCAGGGTAGCGTGCTGCTGGCCAAATTTTACTTTTAGCTCGGTGTCAAACCAGTTGGTTTCGGCCGTCACCTGCACGGTGATGTTGGCCCGGTGGGGGTTGAGAGTGTTGCCCTTGAGCTGATTAAAACCGAGAATGGTAATCTGCTGGCTCTGCCACTCCTCAAACGCCATCGGAAACCACTCCTCGCGCAGGAACAGCGCCTTGGAAACGTAAAACGACTCCTGCTGCAGCTGCTCCTCAAATGGCGGGTGCTGCCGAACCAAGGCTGCAATAAAGCGGGTTTCGGCCGTCACATCCCGCTCCACCATAAAGGGCTGCCCCGCTTCATCCAGAGAGTATAATTGCCGCCGCGAGAGTACCGACACCTCCTTGGGGCCGTAGCGCATCACGGGCAGCACCTCCACGTGGGGCCCGGCGTCGGAGAGATACAGCAGCTTCTGGGGCTCCTCATCGTAGCCGCTGGCGGCGCGCTGGCGTTTGGTGGCGGGGCGCACGTAGGTGTAGGCAATGTGGAGCTTGTCTTCCAGATTAGCCAGTACATCCTGCTGGAACTCCGCGAATTTCGACTGGTGAATAAGCAGGGTGTTGTTGCGCTTCTTAAAAAACTCAATCACCCGCCACACCTCCAGGTCTTCCACCAAATACAGCGCCTTATCAACCGCAATAAAGTACTCAAAGGCTACGGTTACCGTCTGCAGGTCTACCGGCTGGTCGTGAAGCATCAGGCGTCCTGATACCTCGAAAAACTCGCCTTTCTCCTCCACAGTCAGGCGCAAATCGGTGCGGGCGGTGCGCAGCAGCAGGGGCACCAGAGAAGGGCCGGTAAGCTTGTCGGATACGGTGGGGTTGTGGGCGAAGAAGGGGAGGCCCGCCGGGTTGTGCAAAATGGCCCGCAGCGCCGCAATGGCCGCGGCGGAGCGGGTGTCATCGTAGTTGTTCTGGAAGCGGCCCAGGCCAGTGTAGAACTTCAGCTCCTGCGCATCCTCCGTCTGCCAGATGCTATCCAACGGGTTCAGCACCGAAACGGGGTTCTTAACTTTGCCGGCGGCGGTCAGAGCCGCTTCAGCCAGCTGAATGGTGAGGTGGCCGTAGTATTTATGCCGACTGAATATTACCAGCCGGTGGGTGGTGTCGGGGGCCGGGGTGGGCAGGCGCTTAGGGGGCAGCAGCTGGCTTATCAGTTCCTGCTTGGTGGTGGCCGTGACGGGGTAAAGCTCAGGCTGCCGGGGCTCAACCTCCACGCCCTGCCGGGTGTAGGTCAGCTGGAAATAGGTATCAAGGTTTTGGGCCTGCTCCAGGCCATAGTCGCGGGCTGCGGCGCGCAGCAACTCGTGGCGCGGTTTGGGGTCGAAGAACACGCGCAGCTCCTTGCGCTGCAGCAGGCTCAGGAGCACCAGGCCCTGGTGCTCACACAGCGCGGCCTTGGGGGTGGGGCAGGTGCAGGATACCGCTAGGCCACCCGGGAGTTGCTCAATGGTTACGGTGGGCGCGGGACCGGCACCCGCGGCGGGGCCTAGGCCAGTAAACGTGCCCTGGTTTACCGCCAGTGTGGTAGGCTGCACCGCCGCCAGCAGCCGCGTATCCAGTAGTGGCAGGGTGGGGCACAGGTTCTCAATCTCAAACCGGGTTAAGTCAGCCAACGCCCCCGACTCGAAGACGTGTTGGTGAGAGGAGGGAGCGTCCTCCGGGAGCGGCGGGAGTTCCGATTTTCTGGGCATGGGACTGAGCTGGCGGCACGGCAAGTTAGGCGTAAGCACGTATGTTTCGCGACCTTTGCCTCATGCATACCCTTGAACAACTACGGGCCGGGGAGCTGGCCGGCATCCAGCGGCTTGATCTTTCATGCGGACTAACAGAATTCCCCCAGGAAATTTTCGACCTCGCCGACTCCCTGGAAATCCTCAACCTCTCGGGAAATGCTCTATCCTCGTTGCCCGCTGATCTGGGCCGACTGCACAAGCTGCGCATCCTGTTCTGCTCCGATAACCAGTTTACCGAGGTGCCCTCAGTGCTAGGCCAGTGCCCGCAGCTGAGCATGGTAGGGTTCAAGGCTAACGAGATTCACACCCTCCCCGCCGAGGCCCTGACGCCCGCCCTGCGCTGGCTTATCCTCACCGATAATGAGCTACGCGCCCTGCCCCCGGAGCTAGGCCAGTGTACCCAGCTCCAGAAGCTCATGCTGGCCGGCAACCACCTCACGCACCTGCCCGAAACCATGCGGGCCTGCACGCGCCTGGAGCTGCTCCGCATTGCCGACAACGATTTCACGGAGCTACCCAGTTGGTTGCTCACGCTGCCCCGGCTCTCGTGGCTGGCCTACGCCGGCAACCCCTTCTGCGACCCCCTGGAAACGTCCATCGTAGGCCAGCACCCCATCAGCCTCATCAACTGGCAGGAGCTCGAAATTCAGCAGCAACTGGGCGAAGGAGCCTCGGGGGTAATCTATAAAGCCCGTTGGCAGCGCGCTGAGGCAGTGCAAGATGTGGCGGTGAAGCTGTTCAAGGGAGCCGTGACCAGTGACGGCCTGCCCCATAGCGAGATGGCAGCGTGCATTAGCGCCGGCCCGCACCCCAACCTAATAGCCGTAGAGGGCAAGATCACTCAGCACCCCGCCCACACCGAAGGGCTGGTACTGGAGCTTATTGACCCTGCGTTTGGCAACCTGGCCGGGCCGCCCAGCCTGGCATCCTGCACCCGTGATGTGTACGCGCCCGGCACCACGTTCACGCCAGAAGCGGCCCTGCGCATTACCACGGGCATTGCCGCTGCCGCCCAGCACCTGCACACCCGCGGCATTATGCACGGCGACCTGTACGCCCACAACATTCTTAACACTACCGCCGGCGAAAGCCTGCTCGGCGACTTCGGGGCGGCCTGCTTTTTCGATGTAAACGAGCCGCAAGTGGCCTACGCCCTACAGCGCCTGGAAGTGCGGGCGTTTGGCTGTTTGCTGGAAGAGCTGTTGGCGCACTGTCCGGCTGCTCCCGATACAGCCGCGTTTCAGGCCCTGCGCAATTTGCAGCAGCGTTGTGTGCAGCCACAGGTGGAGGCCCGCCCACTGTTCGCGGAAATTCAGCACGCCTTGGTGGAAGTGTTACAGAACGCTTGATCTAAGCAAATGCAAGTGGTAGGTAACGCTTTGGTGCTTATTGCTGCCGTTGCAGCCAGGCATACGCGGTGGCCAGGTCGTCGAAGAGGATGACGGTGGGTTTGGTTACGAAATGCATGGCCGTTTCCATGGATTTTCTGGCCGACCAGTGCGGGGGGCACACCCAGGCCACGTAGCGCATACCGCGGTCTGCCAGCATGGCGTAATACTGGTCACCTACCCAGCGGGCCCCAGCTTCCCAGTCACTGGTTACCAGGCTATTGTCGTTGAGCATCTTGCTGCAGGGACGGGCATCCAGGTAAGATAACACCAGCTCTCCGCCCGTTTTGGCCGAGTCAGCGTTGTGCATGCCTTTCCACTCCACGTACAGCCATTTGTGCATGGGGTCGTAGGAGATCGAGAGAGGAGACGTATCGTAGAGGTGCTCCATGCAAGGGCCGGAGGGCAGAACAACTGGTTGTGTTGGCTCCAAAAGTTACTAGTTTCATCTTTACCCTATGCTACGTTGGAGTGATATCGTCAAATTTGCCAAGTACAGCAACCCCGAGCCACCCCGCCGAATGGAGCAGTCAGAGGAGGCGTGGGCGGCACAGCTGACTCCGGCCCAATTCCATATCATGCGCCAAAAGGGCACTGAGTCGCCCTACCGAAATGCCTATTGCCGCTCCTACGAGCCCGGCATCTACGCCTGCGTGGGGTGTGGCAGCAAGCTTTTTGATTCCACTACAAAGTATCATGCCATCTCGGGGTGGCCTAGCTTCACGCAGCCCCTTACCAAAAGCGCCATCCGCTACGCCTTCGACGACAGCCACCACATGCAGCGCATAGAAGCCCAGTGCAACGTCTGCGGCAGTCACCTAGGCCACGTCTTCCCCGACGGCCCTGAGCCCAGCGGCTTACGCTACTGTATGAACTCAGAGAGCTTGGTGCGGCTGAGTTTGGAGGAGATATAAGCGTAGGCTAACTTATTGTAAGGATTTTATAATGAAGAGATAATGGCGCTTTTGCGGAGCAAGGTTAGATGCCGCCGCGCCAGATACGTATGCTTGCGAACCACCTTCTGTTCCTGTTTCCTGGCTGCTTCCCTCTATGGCAAAACCGTCTGCCTCAACTTTCGCCACTGATTTTACCGGCTTCGTGCACGTTCGGGGAGCCCGCGAGCATAATCTTAAAAACGTTGAAGTAGACATCCCGCGTGATGCCCTAGTGGTGTTTACCGGCGTATCTGGCTCCGGTAAGTCCAGCCTGGCTTTCGGCACGCTCTACGCCGAGGCTCAGCGTCGGTACCTGGAGTCGGTGTCGCCGTATGCGCGACGGCTGTTTCACCAGATGGCGGTGCCGGAAGTTGATTCCATTGAAGGCCTGCCGCCGGCCGTGGCCTTGCAGCAGCAGCGCGGCACGCCTACTACGCGCTCTTCGGTAGGCAGCGTGACTACGCTCTCCAACCTGGTGCGCATGCTCTACTCCCGAGCCGGCGACTACCCCGTAGGCCAGTCGATTGTGTACGCCGAGGGCTTTTCGCCCAACACACCGGAAGGCGCTTGCCCCACCTGCCACGGCCTGGGCCGAATTTATGAAGTAACGGAGCAAAGCATGGTGCCCGACCCATCCCTGACTATCCGGGAGCGGGCCATTGCGGCCTGGCCCCTGGCCTGGGGCGGCCAAAACCAGCGCGATATCCTCGTGACCATAGGCTATAACGTGGACATTCCGTGGCGTGACCTGCCCCAGAAGGACCGCGACTGGATTCTGTTTACTGAAGAACAACCCGTAGTGCCCGTGTACCCCGGCTACTCACCCGAGGAAACCCAGCGGGCCCTTAAGCGAAAGGAGCCGCCAAACTACATGGGCACCTTCACCAGCGCCAAGCGCCACGTGCTGCACACCTTTGCCAACACCCAGAGCCCCCTCATGAAAAAGCGGGCCCTGCAGTACATGCTCAGCACCGAGTGCCCCACCTGCCACGGCAAGCGCCTCCGCCCCGAGTCGCTGGCCGTGAAGTTCGCTGGCCTCGATATTGCCGACCTTTCGGGCTTGCCCCTGAAGCGCGTGGCGGCTCTCCTGAAGCCCTACGCCGACAGCACGGCCCCCGGCCGCAAAAAGCACGACGCCGAGCACCCTGAGCAGGCCATTGTAGCCCAGCGCATCGCCGCCGATCTGTGCGCCCGTTTGGAGGTGCTGCTTGATCTGGGTCTCGGCTATTTGTCCCTGGAGCGCAGCACGCCCACGTTGTCGCCGGGGGAGCTGCAGCGGCTGCGGTTAGCTACGCAATTGTATTCTAATCTATTTGGAGTGGTGTACGTGCTGGATGAGCCCTCCGCTGGCTTACACCCTTCCGACACGGAGGCCTTGCTGGCGGCGTTGGCTAGCCTGAAGCAGGCCGGTAATTCTCTGTTTGTAGTCGAGCATAATTTGGATGTAATTCGGAAGGCCGATTGGTTGGTGGACGTGGGCCCGGCGGCCGGGGAGCAGGGCGGTAAAATTCTGTACAGTGGCCCGCCAAGTGGCCTAGCCGACGTGCCAGCTTCTCAAACGCGCCGCTTCCTGTACGGGAAGGAAGAGCAAGAAACTCGCACCCCGCGCAAACCCAGCGGCTGGCTGCGCCTGCAGGGTGTCACACGCAACAACCTGCAGCAGTTGGAGGTGGAGTTCCCACTGGGTGTTTTCACTACTGTCACGGGTGTGTCGGGCTCCGGTAAATCGAGCCTTGTAAGCCAAGTACTGGTAGAACTGGTGGCCGAACATTTGGGACAGGAAGTAGCCGCCGAGCAAGAAGAGGGAGACCCGCTGGAGCAATCGGCGCCGCTGGAACTAGGCGGGCAGATTGTGAGTGGCCTGGAGCACATCAAGCGTCTGGTGCGCGTCGATCAGAAGCCGATTGGCCGCACGCCACGCTCTAACATGGCCACCTATACTGGCCTCTTCGACCACGTGCGCAAGCTGTTTGCCGCCACGCCCGCCGCCCGCAAGCGCCGCTACGATGCTGGCCGCTTCTCCTTCAACGTGGCCAAAGGTCGTTGCGAAAATTGCCAGGGTGAAGGCTTTGTGATGGTGGAGCTGCTGTTTCTGCCCAGCGTGTACGCACCCTGCCCGGTGTGCCATGGCGCCCGCTACAACGCTAAAACCCTGGAAATAACCTACCGCGACAAGAACGTTGCCGAGGTACTGGGCCTGACCGTTGATGCCGCCTGGGAGTTCTTTGATGAAGAGCCTACCGTGCAGCGCGCCCTCACGGTACTGCGTGAAGTAGGCCTCGGCTACCTGCGCCTGGGCCAGCCCGCCACTGAGCTGTCCGGCGGCGAAGCCCAGCGCATCAAACTTGCCACTGAGCTCCAACGAGCCCAGCGCGGCAACTCCCTCTACGTCCTCGACGAGCCCACCACTGGCCTACACCCCTCCGATGTAGAAAAGCTATTGGTGCAGCTAGATGGCTTGGTAGAAGCTGGTAACACTGTCATCGTAGTAGAGCACGATATGCGCGTAGTAGCCAACAGCGACTGGGTGATGGACATCGGCCCCGGGGCCGGCGACGAGGGTGGCCGGGTAGTAGCCGCCGGCACGCCCGCGCAAATCATCAAGTCCAAGGAAAGCCGCACTGCGCCCTACCTGGCCCGCTTCATGAAGTAAGGTGAGAACCATGGTCAAATGAACAGTGCCCATCTAGCTCCCCCTTGCCTTAACGTAGGAGAGCCTGATGGGCACTGTCATAGTAGCCGGATATGATCTGCTGCGTATTGTGGGGGTTACTTCGCGGCGGGTACTTGCTTGATAACTTGACCACCTTTCATCACGAAGCGGACCTTTTCGAGGGCCGTAATATCGGCCAGTGGGTCGCCGTCTACAGCAATGAGGTCAGCGGCTAGGCCAGGTTCCAGAGCCCCGATCATGTCTTTTAAGCCTAGTAACTCAGCCCCATTCAAGGTGGCCGCTTGAATAATTTCCAGCGGCTTCATGCCCGCCGCCGCGTATGCGCGCAACATGATCAGGCTGGCTTGGCCACGGGTTTTGCCAGCCATTTGGACGTAAGCGTCCGACCCCGCAGCAATACGCACCCCGGCTTTTACAGCTCGCGCCAGACGCTTATTGTTGCTGCTGGGGAATTCCTGATGATAAGCCGCGAATTTCTGGCGTACTTCCGGCGAAGCGCTGGCCAGCGGCGGGAACATGAGGGCATAGGCTTCGGGTGTGAAGTCGGTGGGCACCAGAAAAATCTTCTTGGCCTTCATCATCTTCAGCACGTCGTCGGGCACAGTGTAGGCATGCTCGATGGAGTTGACCCCAGCTTCGGCGGCAATGCGCGTGGCTTGGTCGCCAACGGCGTGGGCGGCTACCGTCTTACCCACGCGGTGAGCTTCCTCTACTATAACTTGAAGCTCGGCGAGTGACATTACTCGTGGGCCAGAATTCACAATGACCTTGATGCAGTCGGCGCCATAGTAGAGGGCTTGACGCACGGCCCGGCGGGCTTCCTCCACACCGCTGATGGCCACATACTCCTGCGCCACCAGTGCCTGCGCTTCGGAAGTTAACTGCCCGAATTGCCCACCTGCTGCTGAAAGCGCGCGGGTAGAAGCCACAATGCGCGGCCCCACTACCTGGCCTTTGTTGATGGCATCGCGCAGGGCCACGTCGCCGTTGAGGCCGCTGTTACCTAGGTCGCGCACGGTAGTGATGCCCGCCTCCAGATCTTCACGGCCCATAGCCGCACCTTGGAGGGCTCGGCGCGCGGTACTCATGGTAGCTACGTTCACCAGCGTATTGATAGCGTCGCCACCAAGCTCGGGTTTGAACGTTTGCAGCAGGTGGGTATGAGCGTCAATCAGGCCGGGGAGCACGAGTGCATTCCCTAGATCAATGACTTCTGCCCCGGCCGGAATTGTCAGATTAGCACCAACCTGGAGAATGGTAGTACCCTGCACCAGCACCACGCCGTTAGGAGTTACGCGGCCAGTACGTACGTCCAGCAAGCGCCCGCATTTCACCGCTTTAATTGGAGCGTTAGGTGTTGGTTGTGCCTGTACGATAAGGCCGCCACTAAGCAGAAAAAGGCTGGTGGAAATCTTTAGGATGTTTCTCAGAAAGAATAGAGGTTTTTGCATGCCTCAAGGTAGCGCGCTAAGTATTGGGTTTTAGAAATAAGACGTACTTTATTATTCGTTCGCCAGCCGTTGAGGATAGATTTTGCTTGCATAATGCCTAGTTAAATGCCGGTTGCCGTAGCTCTTTTGGCGGAAATTTGTGGTGTACTAATCATTCTTGCTATGCTAGTTATTACAGGAGCTACCGGCCAACTGGGCAGTCAGGTCATTGAAGAGTTGTTGCGCCTTCAGGTTCCCGCCGGGCGCATTGTGGCCAGTGTCCGTAACCCGGAGAAGGCCGCGGCATTGGCTGGGCGGGGCGTAGTAGTCCGGGCCGGCGACTTCACTAACTCTACCCAACTGCCCCACACTTTTACCGGAGCCGAGCAGGTGCTGGTGATATCGCCCGACAAGCTCGGCGAAGAAGGCCGCCGGCTCAGCCGCACGGCAATTGAGGCAGCCCGCACAGCTGGGGCCCGCCGGGTGCTGTATACCAGTCACATGGGTGCGCAGGCCGATTCTCCAACCCAGGACCAGGCCTTTATTAAGGACCACGCCGCTATTGAAGGTTTCTTGGCCCAGGCCGGGCTGCCCTACACGGCCCTGCGCCACGGCTACTACGCCGAAAGTGCCCTGCACCACCTGGGCCGGGGGCTGGAAACGGGCGAAATTAGGGTGCCCGAAGATGGTCCGGTGAGCTGGACCACCCGGGCCGACCTAGCGGAGGCTGACGCGCGCATCATAGCCCAGGAAGGCTTGCTCGATGGCATTACGCCCCCCCTAACGGCCCTGCAAACCTTCACCTTTGCCGAAGTGGCCGCCATTGCTTCTGAGCTGACCGGCCGCGAGATAAAGCACGTGCTCCTTAGCGATAAACAGTGGGCACAAGAAAAACAAGCGCAGGGCGTACCTGAGCACTTCGTGGAGCTGTTGCTGAGCAGCTACCGGGCCATGCGTCGGGGCGAGTTTGCCACCGTCGACCCCACCCTCGAACGAATACTGGGCCGCCGTCCGCGCACCCTGCGCGACGTTCTCGCCGACCTACTGCAGCCCACAGCGGTGTAGGGCGATAGTGCATTCCAAACACGCCAGGCCCTGCACCCGTATCGCTTGCTACCCCCGCCGGGTAGTAACGGGTGCAGGGCCATTCAAGCTGGAGCTAACCACGAGGCTCGGGGCTGCGCACGGCCGTATGCCTGGTCGACTGCTACCCCCTCGCTAGCTTTACGTAATGACAGCGCCCGCTCCGGTTCATATTTTCACCATTGCCGACTACCATCGCCGACTCGGGCTGCCCCCACCCGCGCACCCGCTGGTGAGCGTAGTCCGGTTCGAGGACATGCCTTTTCCGCAAACCGGCGTTCCCCAGGCGGTGGTGCACCACTTCTACAGCCTTGCCCTAAAGAAATCGTTTCATGCCCGGCTCAAATACGGCCAGCAGGAAGTTGATTTCAACGAAGGTTTGTTGCTATGTATGGCGCCGCGGCAACTCCTGGCCATTGAAGGCCCCTCCGAAACAGCAGCCAGTCACCGAGGCTGGCTGCTGCTCGTGCACCCCGATCTGCTGCAGCAAACCCCACTGGCAAAAAAAATCAGGCAGTACGAGTATTTCGATTACCGTGTGAGTGAAGCCCTGCACGTTTCAGATCTCGAAGAACACCTGCTGATAGGCTTGCTGAAGCAACTCAATCACGAAGCCTGCGCGCCGCCAGACCGGCTTAGCCGCGACGTGATGGTAGCGCAGCTGGAACTGCTATTTACTTATGCTGAGCGGTTTTACCAGCGCCAGTTTCATACCCGTCGTACGGCAAACCATCAGTTGCTTGGTCGCCTGGAGGAGTTGCTGAAGGCATACTTCACCGACCCACAACTGTCAGATAAAGGGTTGCCACCCGTCACGTATCTAGCCGAAGCCCTGCACCTGTCGCCTAACTACCTCAGTCGGCTGCTCCGCACGCTAACCGGCCAAAGCACCAAGCAGTTTATTCTTGCCAAGGTGGTGGAAGCAGCGAAGGAACAATTGTCTACCACTACGCTTACTGTCAACGAAATTGCCTACAGTCTGGGCTTTGCACACCCGCAGGCCTTTAGCAAGCTCTTTAAAAGCCAAACTCAGGTGTCGCCGACGCAGTTTCGGCAGTCGTTCTTGAGTTAGCGTTGGATATTTTACCGCATAGCAGGATGGCGGCGCTCAGCAGAACTGTAGCATCCGTCACAAAAAACTGCCGTACAAGCGTGGGTCGGCCTGTTTTCCAACAGGTGCCCCTATCTCGTAGTCGTTTCCTTGTCATGCCTTCCTTCGTCGAAGAATTCTTCCGCAACCCAGCCATGGTTGGCTCACTGGTACCCAGTTCACCTGAGCTAACCGAGAAAGTAATGC
The DNA here is from genome assembly GCF_013137895.1 of Hymenobacter taeanensis. Taxonomy (NCBI): domain Bacteria; kingdom Pseudomonadati; phylum Bacteroidota; class Cytophagia; order Cytophagales; family Hymenobacteraceae; genus Hymenobacter; species Hymenobacter taeanensis. Next base: position 4,799,262 of record NZ_CP053538.1, on the reverse strand, counting down.
AGCCCATTAATTTCACGCAGGCCCGGTGCATTGTGGAGTACGGCCCCGGTACGGGCGTATTCACCGATGCCCTAATGAAGCGGCGCCGCCCCGAGACCGTACTGGTGTTAATAGAAACCAACCGCCGTTTCAGCCAGCTGCTGCAGGAGCGGTACGCCAGCCACACCAACGTGCACATCATCCACGGCACGGCTGAGAAAACCGAGGAGTACCTGCAACCCCTGGGAATTGAGCAGGTTGATTATGTAGTTTGTGGCCTGCCGTTTTCGTCGTTGCCGCGGCGCCTGGGGTGGCGAATTCTGGAGCACACCCAGCGCCTGCTGCAGCCGGCTGGGCAGTTGGTATTGTTCCAGTACACGTTGCTCAACAAACGGTTATTTGAGCGTTTCTTCCGGCCGATTAGTGAGGCGCATGTGCTCCTCAACGTGCCCCCGGCTTACGTGCTGGTGTATGCGCCGCTGTCTTCATAAAATGCGCTTGCCTGAGTAAATAAAAAGCCCGGCTCATTCAACGGCCAGGCTTTTACTGGTGGTTAGGGGTAGGCCAGATAAGCCTAGTAGTAGGTGTTAGCACCGGCTACGGTGTAGAGTGGGTCTTCCTGGATGTTTACGTCGATGATGGAGCCGGCATTGCGCAGCAGCTGGCGGCAGTCGGGGCTGAGGTGGCGTAGGTGCAGGGTTTTGCCGGCCCGATGGTAGCGCTCCGTGAGCTTGCTCAGGGCCTCAATGGCCGACATATCCGCTACGCGACTGTCCTTGAAATCAATAATGACCTCGATGGGGTCGTTCTGCACGTCGAACTTCTCCCCGAACGCCTGCACCGAGCCGAAGAACAGCGGCCCGTAAATCTCATAGTGCTTTACGCCAGCAGCATCAACGTATTTCCGGGCCCGAATACGCTTGGCATTTTCCCAGGCAAACGCCAGCGCCGACACCACCACCCCCAGCAGCACGGCCAGGGCTAGGTTCTGCGAAATGGCCGTAACGGCCGTTACCAACAACATCACCAGCACGTCGGTAAGGGGCATGCGGCGCAGGATACGCAGACTGGCCCACTCAAACGTGCCAATTACCACCATAAACATCACGCCCACCAGCGCGGCCAGCGGCAGCCGTTCAATCAGGGACGAGCCTACCACCACAAACAGCGCCAGGGCCAGCGCCGCCACTACCCCCGACAGGCGCCCCCGCCCCCGGGATTCCAGGTTTACCATGGTTTGCCCAATCATGGCGCAGCCACCCATACCCCCGAAGAAACCCGAGGTGATGTTGGCCAGGCCTTGGGCCACGCAGTCTTGGTTACCCCGGCCGCGGGTGTCGGTCATTTCATCTACCACCGTGAGCGTCAGTAGGCTTTCCGTGAGGCCTACCAGCGCCATAATCACGGCATAGGGAAACACAACCACCAGCGTATGCCACTCCAGCGGCACCTGCGGCAGATGAAACGAGGGCAGGCCGCCCGCAATGGAAGCAATATCACCCACCGACTTGGTTTCCAGGCCTCCCAATATCACCAGCGCCGATACTACGATGATAGCCGCCAGAGATGCCGGTACGGCCTTCGTGAGCTTCGGCAGGAAGTAAACAATGGCCATGGTCAGCGCGACCAGCCCCAGCATGAGCAGGAGGGGAGCCCCCGCCAGCCAGTGCTCAGCGCCGGCCGCGTCGCGCACCTTAAACTGCTCTAGCTGCGCCATAAAAATGATGAGGGCCAGCCCGTTCACGAACCCGTACACCACCGGCTGCGGCACCAGCCGAATGAACTTGCCGAACCGCAGCAATCCAATGGCCACCTGAATCAGACCCATCAGGGCCACGGCGGCAAAGAGATATTCCACGCCGTGCTGCACTACCAGGCTTACAATAACTACCGCTACCGAGCCGGCGGCACCGGAAATCATGCCCGGCCGGCCACCAAATACGCTGGTAATAATACAGATGATGAAGGCCGAGCCAATGCCCACCAGTGGACTGATATGGGCCAGCAGCGCAAAGGCTACTACCTCGGGCACCAAAGCCAGCGCCGTGGTAAGGCCGGCTAGAATTTCGTTTTTGACGTTGTGTGTATACTGCGCGAAGTAGGGCAGGACTTGTGACATAGTGAGCTAAGAAAAGGCAAAAGAAAAGCCACACGCTTCGGGGCAGGAAGCGGCGGCACGGGGTACTCTAGGCCAGTCCTCAGGGTGGGGTGAGCTTGAAAATAGCAGAAGCGGAATGTTGCATAAGCAGCCGCAAAGGTACGCAAGCCAGCCATCCTGACCGTACTTGGTTCAAATTGAAGAAGGAGTAAGGGTGGCTTAAAACAATAGGCAATCACGTTTCACACCCTCCCGTCATGCTACGGCTGCGCGGACGCCAGATCAAGCATGACGGGCTAGTAGGCTGTTTTATTAAGCACTTGCCAGGCTACCTCAGCCACTCCTGATCAATTCCTTCTTTCCAGGAAAGGAACTGCCTCCTGGCTTTAACCTGCTTTATGACCAGTGGTACAGCAGTGGCCTGGGCGACGCTTGAAAAGCATCCTTTATGGTTGGCCTTGCCTGCCGACGCTCGTAAACTCTCTAGCTTTACGCTGCCATACTAGCCCGCCATGTCAGATAACCCCGATGCTTTCTTTCTTGCCCTGTGCCAGCAGCTAGGGGCGCAAGCTGCCGCCGCAGGTGAGAGCCCGGTGGGTGCGGTGGTAGTGCGGGCGGGTGAGGTGGTGGCGGCGGCTGCAGAAGCTACTCAAAGCCAGGGCGCCATCACGGCTCACGCAGAGCTGCTGGCCCTGCAGGCTGCCAGAGAGGCGCTAGGCCACCCCAATCTATCCGAGTGCACGCTCTACTCCACCCATGAGCCTTGCGTGATGTGCGCTTACGCCATTCGGTATCACCGTATTCGGCGAGTGGTGTATGGCCAGGGTAGCGCGTATTTGGGTGGGGCCAGTGCCAGGGGGCCGGTGTTGAGTACCGCGCAGGTACCGCCGCACTGGGCACCTGCGCCGGAGGTAGTAGAGTGGCCTAGCAGCTAACTTGCCTGCTCAAGGCCTGACAGAACAGGCCTAACACCCCGTGCTGGGGTGGCCTACACGGCAGTAACACGTTTTCGAGGACTATGAGTTTTTTAGAGGTTACGGGTGTCAGCCTGCAGGAAAGAGGAAACGACGCACTGCAAAACATCAGCTTTACCCAGCAGCAGTTTCAGAAGCTGGCTATTGCCGGCGAAACCGGGGCCGGCAAGAGTACCCTGCTGCAGGTAGTAGCCGGGTTGGTTCGGCCTGATGCGGGCCAAGTCTTCTTCGAGGGGGAACTCATGAAAGACCCCGCTGAGAAGCTTATTCCGGGAAACCCTGGCATTGCCTACCTCTCGCAGCAGTATGAGCTGCCCAAGTTTTTGCGGGTAGAACAGGTGCTGCGCTACGCCAACAAGCAAAGCCAGCAAGACGCCGACACGCTCTATGAGGTCTGCCGCATCAGCCACTTAGCCCAGCGCCAAACCAACCAGCTCTCGGGCGGAGAGCGGCAGCGCATTGCCCTGGCCCGCCTGCTGCTGGCTGCCCCCAAGCTGCTGCTGCTTGATGAGCCCTTCTCCAACCTCGATATTGCGCACAAGAACATCCTCAAAACAATCATTCAAGAAGTAGGGGAGCGGCTAGGCATTACCTGCATCCTTATCTCTCACGACCCCCACGATACGCTTTCATGGGCCGACGAACTGCTAATAATGCAGCGTGGTGAAATCATTCAGCGTGGCACCCCCGAGCAGATTTACCGCCAGCCCGTGAGCGAATACGCCGCCGCGCTGTTCGGCGACTACAATCTGCTGGAGGGCCCGCTGGTAGCGGCTTTTGCCAAGCAGGCAGGCATTCGGAAGCAAAACAGGAAGATGCTGGTACGCCCCGAGAACTTTACCCTGGCACCCGCGGGCAGCCCCGGCCTAACGGGTACGGTAATCGGCGTCCGGTTTTTTGGGAGCTACTCAGAGGTAGAGGTTGCCTTGCGGGGCGGGTCAATTCGGCTAAAGACGGCCGCCACTCCGGTAGCAGCCCAAGCGGAAGTGGTAGTTGCACTGGCCCCTGAAAGTATCTGGTACGTGTAACTGGCCTGCCCCACGGCCACGCGCCGAATTGGAGTAGCTGTGCAGATTGTATAAACCCAAGTAAAAATTTAATCCTGTGTGCATCTGCCAAGCGTGTATTGGCGTAACTACAAAAAATATAGCTCTATTTTTTGTATGCAAGACGGTAATCAGCACGTGGAAAGCGACCTACGCTTTCGGTCCTTGTTTGATAATAACCCAGACGCCGTTCTTTTTCAAAATATAAAAAGCACCATTCTGGATGCCAACCCAGCCTCTTTGCAGCTGCTCAACCGAACAAAGGAGGAAATACTCAATCGGCCCATATCCGACTTTTTACCCGCCGATAAGGCAGCGCTGTTTCAGGAGAAACTGGAAGAAGCCTTCACGGGCCGAAAAGTGCAGTTTGAGGTTGAGGTGCAGTTTTATGGAACTCCGGAACCACGAGTGCTTGACATCATTAAGGTGCCTTTGTGGGAAGAGGGGCGGGTAGCAGGCGTGCACATGGTAGGCCGCGACGTTACTAATATAGTGGCCTCACAAGCCTTGGTGCAGCAGCAAGCCAGGAAGCTCAACACCATTTTTGAGAGTATCACGGATGCCTTCTTCCTGCTGGACAAGCAATGGAACTTCACTTCAGTTAATACCGAAGTAGAACGGCTACTGGGCGTGAGCCGGCAGGAGCTGCTTGGGCATAGCATTTGGCGGGTGTTTGGGAGTGGGGTCTTAAACCATTTTTTTCAGCAGTACCAGCAGGCCATGGCCTCGGGAGAGGCCGTGCACTTTGAGGCTTTTTTTGAACCCCGGAAGCTGTGGCTGGATGTGAAGGCCTTCCCCTCTGAAGAAGGCCTGTCAGTGTACTTCTCCGATGTTACCGACAAGGTGAAGGCACATGAGGAGCTGTATCGTCAAAACAAAGACCTGCAACAGTTTGGCTACATCGTGTCGCATAACCTGCGGGCACCCCTCACTAACATGCTCGGGATAGTAGATCTGCTCACGTCGCTGGATAAACAGGCGCCTCAGTATGACGAGCTACTCTCGCACCTGCGCCGAAGCACCGAGCAGCTCGACTCCGTGATGCGCGATATGAACACCATCCTGACCATTCGCGACAAGCAGGAGGTAGCCGCGTCGGAGCAGGTGCCCCTGGCCGAAGTGCTTGACCAAGTGCTGCAAAACCTGCATGAGATGTTGCAGCATTGCAGCGCCGAGGTAAGGATAAACGTGCCCGCTGACCTGCGTGTGCGCGGTAATCGGGCGTACCTCTACAGCATCTTTTTCAACCTGCTGTCAAACTCCGTCAAGTACCGTTCCCCTAACAGGCCTTTGCAGGTCAGAATTAGCGCCAGTAAGAGCCCGTCGGGCCCCGGGGTGCAGATTGTGGTGGAAGATAATGGTATTGGGTTTGACCTGGAAAAAGCAGGCAATGATGTGTTTAAGCTCTACAAACGCTTTCATAGTGAGCCGGCGGGGAGAGGCTTGGGCCTCTACCTGGTGAAAAATCACGTAGACGCCATGGGTGGCCGCATTGAGGCGCAAAGTGAAGTGAACGTAGGTACCCGATTCAAGCTGTATTTATCCTGACGCACTAACTCTATGCATATCGTTCTGATTGATGATGACTCAACCAGTATCTTTCTTATGCGGTTGCTATTACAGCGCGAGGAATTTGCTGAAACCATTACGGCTTTTCAGTCGCCGGAAGAAGCCCTGGGCTTTTTGCAAACTGCCGCCCCAGACCAAATTCCGCAGGTAATACTGCTTGACCTGAATATGCCGGTCATGAGCGGGTGGGATGTACTTGATGCCCTAAAAGTTGAGGGCAGTGAGCAACTCAGTCATTGTTGCATTTACATCCTCACGTCGTCGTTGGCGCAGGCCGATAGGCTGCGGGCGGAGGAAAACCCGCTGGTAATGCGCCTGATTCATAAACCGCTAGACAAGTCGGAGCTAGCCGTAATTAAAGCCGAGGCTAATGGGCAGTATAGAAATTGAACCCAGCCCATCCTGCTTCCGGACAAACGAAACCGCCACGCTGCAGGCAGCGTGGCGGTTGTAGAGTGAGCTGTGATATAAACGGGCGCTCTGCCGCGTGAGCTTCTGTATGGTGCCTAGGCCAGTTTTGGCGAGGCTCTGAATATGTGCGTGAGCTTGAGCAGAGCCAGGCAGTGCAGCAAGGCAGGATCTGCGTTACGGAGCCAGATATTGGCACCGGCCTTGTGCAACACCAGCAGCTCCGAAATAACATGACTAACGCCCAGGGTGCGCAAACACTTCAGATGGCTGCAGTCGATGATGAGTTGGGGATGAGTCTGCGTGGCGTCGCGCGCTAATGCTCGGGCTACCTGTGTGGCTTCCACCACATCCAGGTTAATGGACTTGGGCGTGAAGCCAGAAGTGAGAGAGGTATCTGATACTACGTGTTGGTGCAGGAATGGCATAGGCGTAGGAGCAAGGGAGTGTGGAACAGAAGGGAGATATCGAAAGCAAACCAAGTGGGGCTTTTCTGGGAAGGCAGTCACACAACATAAATCTACTCACTACGCTGCAGCTTATGAAGGGTCTAAATACTGATTTTCAACTACGTACTTGTCCCTGAATGCAGTCGGAAATTCCGGCCAGTGCTCCCGCGCAGTACATCCAGCCAGCACAGGTCAGCCGTCTTTTATGGCCTCATCCAAGCCGGACAACCATGCTATAGAACTGCGGTGCACGGGAAGAATAAGTCCTCTATGGCTTATCACCTCGGGGCAACAAGCAGATTACGGCCGGGCTCAACGGTTTCGTGCTAAAGCTCGTACCTTTAAAGCAGGAGCCAGGCATGCGTTGTAGGGGTGCCCCACAAACCGGCCATACCCGCGGGTCTACAACACCCATACTTCCTTACTGAGCAAGCGCCTCCTCAAAAGCTTGCCGTAGCGCCGTCTGCCACGCTACTGACTGTTAACGGTGTGAAAGGTTCTACGCGGACCAGCACACCATCCGGCGTCTCGGCTTTGCATCTCACCACCCCCTTCTATGCCATCTTATTTTCAGCCTTCTGCCGAGCTTCTGCAGGCGTGCGGCTTTGTCCGGTACAGTGCCCCTCCCGGTCAGGCACGCTATAGCCGGCCTTCTGACTGTGGGCAGGAAACCATTGTGCTCTACGCCGACGACGAAATGACGCTACTGGAAGTTGTAGATGGGCAGCTGCTCTACAGCTTCCAAGGCCGGGTAGCTTCAGAATCAGAGTGGCGTGTGTTGCTGCGGCAGGTTAACTGGGCCGCCGAAACACCCCCGGCTCCATAGGGGGAATACCCGTACCGAGCTAGGCCACCAGTTCTACCAGGGTGTTCAGGGCAATAGGCCTACCGGCTTACCAGCAAATCATCAACCGAGAATATTCTCCTCTCTCTGACAACCTTACTATGGACCAAGACCTGCAACTTAGCTTAGCCAATAATGCCAAAGAATGGCTGGCCCTTTCGCTGTCTATTTCCTCTGCCGAGAAAGTAGCTTTCAGTAAAATTCACGACGGATTCTTTACCACCTACGGGGCCCATTTTATGGCGCATGTGTACCGAACGACGTTTGAGCAGGCACTACAGAGTATGCCAGAGTCGGAGCGGAGCAAGCTGCTGTTAGCCTTCCAGGCAGCAATGGACCAGTCTATCGATGAGCATTACTCCAATCGCAACCTTAAGGAGTAAACTCAGGTCACTTGCCCGTCTATCGTTAAAAAAGTCTGGCATTGTATCAGGCCTTGTTAACTTGTTCTGGATCATGAGGAAGTGCCATGTTAGCCAACGTAGCTCTCCTAAGTGCCAGAGCTATCTTAGCAACGGCTTCGCGCGCTTCTCAAGGCAAGACTTCACAACGCTGATCTTGCTGTGAGTCGACTATACTCATACGCATATGGATATTCTTAAACGAAGCAACGTCACAGTTTCCGGAACAGGCAAGCAGGCTATGGTATTTGTACATGGCTTTGGCTGCAATAAGGGTATGTGGCGGCTCGTGGCTCCGGCCTTTGAGGCGCATTACCAGGTGGTGCTGCTAGATCTGGTAGGTGCCGGTCATTCCGACGCGTCTGCGTATAATCTGGCGCATTACAGCACCCTGGCCGCGCACTCCGATGATGTGCTGACCATTATGGACGCGCTGAACCTGCACGATGCTATTCTGGTAGGCCACTCGGTAGGGTGTATGATTGGGGTATTGGCCGCCATTAAAGAACCCGCCCGGTTTGCTAAGCTGGTGCTGGTGGCACCTTCTCCGCGCTACATCAATGATGAGGGCTACACCGGAGGCTTCGAGCCCGCCGATATTGAGGAGCTGCTCGAAACCATGGATAACAATTACCTGGGCTGGTCAGGAGCTATTACCCCCGTAATAATGGGCAACCCCACCCGGCCTGAGCTTACCGAGGAGCTAAACCAAAGCTTCTGCAGCACCGACCCCGTAGTGGCGCGTCATTTTGCCCGCGTAACGTTTCTTTCTGATAACCGCGCCGATTTGCCGCTTCTACATAAGCCCACTCTGCTGCTGCAGTGCGCCTACGACATGATTGCCCCCCTGGCCGTGGGTAGCTACATGCACCAGCACATGCCCAACAGCACGCTGGTGGTGCTGGAAGTATCTGGCCACTGCCCCCACCTAAGCGCACCAGTAGCCACTACGGCAGCCATCAAGCAATTTTTAGGCGAGGTTCCCGCCAAAGCTGTATGAGTGGCCCGGAGAAAAGGGCCCTGCCCGCACTGGATCTGCGCCTGACCCAGGAAAACCTGGAAGACTTGTACGAGTACGCTCCGTGTGGTTATTGCTCCTGCCTACCCGATGGTACGCTGGTGAAGCTTAACCAAACCCTGCTTAGCTGGCTGGGCTACACCCGTGAGGAACTGGTGGCCAATCAGTGCCTGCAGCACCTGCTGGTTATGGGTGGGCGCCTGCATTATGAAACCCATTGTGCCCCGCTGCTGCTGCTGCAAAACCACGTGCGGGAAATCAGCTACACCCTCCGCCGTAAAGATGGCTCTACGCTGCCCGTGCTCATGAATGCCGTGCTGCTGCGCGACACCGATGGCCAGCCCCTGGTGGTGCGCGTAACCCTGTTTGATATCACGGAGCGCCGTAAGTATGAGCAGGAGTTGATCAGGGCCAAGGCGCAGGCAGAGGAAAGGCGGGAACAGTTGGCGCGCGCCAATGAGCAGCTCACGCTCCAGAACGGGCAGCTCACGCGCATCAATGCCGAGCTCGACAGCTTTGTGTATACCGCCTCGCATGATCTGCGCCAGCCCATTGACAACATGGTAGGCCTGTTTGCCGAGCTGCAGCGTTCTGCCACTTTCCACGACCCCGAGGCGGCCAGTATGATGGGCATGTTTGAGGAGGCGCTGCAGCAAATTCTCAGTACTATTGCGGGCCTCACGGAGGTGGTGCAGCAGCAGCGCCAGCTAGAGCAAGTGCCCCTAGAAATGGTGGAGCTGCAGCCATTCACCGAAGAAATAATCCGGAGCCTGCAGCCCCAAATCTCCGATCAGGAGGCCACCTTCGAGCTAGATTTCAGCGCCGTGCCAACCCTGCGGCTGGCCCGGCCCAGCTTGCACAGTATGTTGTACAACTTGCTCTCGAATGCGCTCAAATACGCCCAGCCAGGGCGTAAGCCGCACGTAAGCATAAGCACCGCCCGCCAGGAGGGTTTGGCCGTGCTTAGTGTGCAGGACAACGGCCGCGGCATTGATTTAAGCCGCCATCGGAGAGAGCTTTTTCAGCTATTCCGGCGCTTCCACCCCGAGGTGGTAGGGCTAGGGATGGGCCTGTACCTGGTAAACCGATTAGTGCACCAGGCCGGAGGGCGAGTGGAAGTTGATAGCACAGTAGGCCAGGGTACAACCTTCCGGATTTATCTGCCGATGGTGGCCTAGCGTTGCGAGCGGCAACGTGGCGGCCAGCGCAAAACGTCTTTCCCTGGGCCGCGTACACTAAGCGCGTTCCTGGCCGCAGGTCTGCTCTGTTTACCGGAACGTGCTGCTTCGCATCACTATCGTCTGTTGTTGTATGAAAAAGAAATCCACTACCGTGTTGGTTGGCGGGCTAGCCGCTGCAGCGGCCGCATTTGTCTTCTGGAAGAAGAATAAAGAAGGGTATAAGGGCTTCGAAGCCCTGGAAGCCCAGCTTCATGCTCCTAAGCCGCCTCGCTCTACTACGGCTCCCGACCACAAGGAACTCCAGAAGCCCACTCCGGAGAATGGCCATGTTCATGATGTAGTAGCTACCGAGCTGCCCCGTAATGATTCGGGCAGTAACTTCAGTGTGCAGGGGGATGTACATGAGCCGGGCACCACTGAAAACAAGCCCTAAGCCAGTGCTTGTATACTCTGCGTAGGCTCACACGGCAGTAAGCAACTCGCTACGTACATGTGCCGGTCAGCAGCTAGGTTCTGGCCCACGCACAGGCCTTAAGCTAATCAATGTGGTCTGGGCCACCAGGCCACGCGTTCTTAAGCTGTGGGTAGCTGTGTGAAACACCCTTGTCAGCTCCTCGCGCCGGTTAATGCAGCGGAGAGTGCACACAGTAGAACAGGAGTTATGTGGTACGCCTTATTTTGCGCCACATGGAGACTCTTCTTTCTGACTTGCAGTACCCAATTGGTAGGCCTGTGCTGCCTACCCAACCGCTTACGCCGCAGGAGCGAGCTGCCTATATCAATCAGCTAGCGGCCTTGCCCGGGCAGCTTACGGCAGCAGCTCGCCAAGCTGGCGGCGTACGGCTGGAAAACTCTTACCGCCCCGGCGGCTGGACGGGTCGGCAGGTTATTCACCACGTGGCCGATGTGCACCTGAACTTCTACCTGAGGTATCGCCTGGCACTCACGGAAGACAACCCCACCATTCGGCCCTTCGACCTGAACGCCTCTGCTGCTCTCCCCGACAACGATGCTACCCCAGTTACCGTATCACTGGCCTTACTGGAGGCTGTGCACTCGCGCTGGGTTACGTTGCTCTGGCACCTCACCGAGGAGCAGTGGCAGCGCACGTTCCATCACCCCGCCTATCAGCAAACGTACACCCTTGATCAGGCACTGGTGCAGTACAGCTGGCATGGGCGTCATCATGTGGGTCACCTGGAGTTGCTAAGCCCGTAACTTCACCTGAAAAGTACCGAGCTAGCGGTGCTCTATACGTATAGGCCATATGGCCCCTAAATTCAGACAGCGCACACGTTTAGCTGAAATGAAATTGGCAGTAATTGTCGAATCAATCTTCTGGGTAAGAGAGGAATACTTATATTTTAATGCTCAGTTTTCTTTAGCCTCTAGTAGCCTATTTCCAAGGCAAACTATGAATTATGGGCTAAAAGCTATACCTTTTCAAGGAAAATATTGTGCGCGTAAGTTTACCTCGCGTCAAATTCATCAGCTTTATGTCTAGTAATACGAAGAGCACTTGGGATTGGGAAATTGTGCCCCAAACCACTTGGCTGGGGTCTAGTGCGTCTGAACTTTGGTCGTACCGCCACTTAGTGGCAGGGCTTGTACGCCGCGACTTTCTACTGAGCTACCAGCAAACAGTATTAGGCCCGCTCTGGATGCTGTTTCAGCCAGTAATGACACTGGTAACTTACGTACTTGTGTTTGGAAAGCTGGTAGGAATTTCTACCGATGGAATTCCTCCTACACTTTTTTATCTCACAGGCATTGTACTCTGGAATTTATTCAATGAGTCTTTCCTGAATACCTCATCTATTTTTCGAGATAATATTCACATTTTCAGTAAAGTGTATTTCCCGCGAATGGTAGTACCCTTGGCTCAAATGATGAGTCAACTTATCCGGTTCTTTATTCAATTATTTCTATTGCTCCTGATAACAACCTATTATATTCTCTTTACTTCATGGCAGGCTCCTGGTCTTTTGCAACTTATTATCATTCCACTAATTGTTGTATTAGTTGCTTGTTTGAGCCTGGGGTTGGGCATGATAGTGTCAGTACTTACCGGTAAGTACCGCGACTTGAGTTATATTATTGGGTTAGGTATTCGCTTGCTTATGTTCCTGACTCCGGTTGTGTACCCTATTAATTACGTTGATGTAAAATGGCGCTGGATAGTTCAACTCAATCCTCTCACTTCATTATTTGAATTGTTTCGCTTGTTGGTATTAGGGAAAGGGTTAGTCACGCCTGGGCAACTCTTATATAGCGTTGCGTTTATCAGCATTGTGTTCGTTGCAGGGTTGTTGGTTTTCAACAAGCAAGGCGACAAACTCGTTGATGTAATTTAAAGAGTATGTCAGATGTAGTAATAAAAGCAGAGGGCCTATCGAAAGTTTATCGACTGGGCACTACAGGCACTGGTTCTTTACGCCAGGATTTGCAACATTGGTGGACGACATCCATTTTAAAAAAGGAAGATCCTTTTTTTCAAGCGCCCAGCGCAGACAATCATCGTTACGGTCAGAATCAATTATTCCGGGCGCTCCATGATGTGAACTTTGAAATAAAGCAGGGTGAAGTGTGGGGGGTTATCGGTAGCAATGGCTCCGGCAAATCCACCCTGCTTAAAATCATTTCCCGCATTGTGCGCCCCACTAGCGGTACGGTACGGGGCAAGGGAACAATTAGTAGCCTGTTGGAAGTAGGTACCGGCTTCAATCCTGAGTTAACTGGTCGAGAAAACGTGTACCTGAGTGGTTTCATCCTGGGGATGAACAAACATGAAATACGGCAGAAGTTCGACGAAATTGTAGCGTTTTCAGGGTTAGAGCGGTTTCTTGATACGCCTGTAAAGCGTTACTCATCAGGTATGTATGTGCGGTTGGCTTTTGCTGTTGCCGCACATCTAGAGCCAGATATACTCATTCTGGATGAAGTGCTAGCTGTCGGCGACGCTGAGTTTCAGAAAAAATGCCTTGGTAAAATTCGGGAAGTGTCGCACACAGATGGGCGCACCGTGATTTTTGTGAGTCACAACATGCAGGCTGTAGCCAATCTGTGTCAACAAGCCCTATGGTTAAACCAGGGGTTAGTACAAGAACAGGGCGAAGTGAGCAGAATTGTAAATAAGTTTTTGCTGGCAACGCAGCAAAATGTTACAAAGCAGTATTGGGGAGATACCCCTGCCAAGGCACCAGGTAATGAGTTTGTGCGGTTTCAGTCAGTAGAGTTAATACCGCACTTCTTTACTGAAAATATGCCCCTGGATGTTCGGGTGCCATTAACTGTGCGCTTTCAAATGAGGAACTTAGTAGATAAAGCGCTACTCAATGTTCACCTGGGCTTATATAATAGTAATGGTGACTGCGTGCTCACAATTCCCTCTGCAGCTACTGTATACAGGGAAGGCATATTAGCCGGAGAGTGTACAATTCCGGGTAACCTGCTTAACGATGGCGCCTACTGTATTTCTTTGTTTGTGCTTGCTGGCACTGCTCCGGTTTTTGACTTAGATAGCTGCTTAACCTTTGAGTTAGAAGATTATCGGGGCGATGAGTCTGGCTGGAAGGGGAAATGGTGGGGGACAGTACGGCCACTCATTCCTTTTCCTGTTGCTTTACAAGAACCTGTACTACATTAATTCACCCATATGTCGTCATACCCTCCGTATGTCATCACGCATATTCATCTAGATAAAGAGCCGCAACTTCCTGCCCTGACGTATCAGGGCCAAGGCAACTATGTTGTGTTCTGGTGGAAGAATGTAGCGCTAGGCCACTCCTTTATAGAGCCTAATCAAGTAGTTAGCTCAGCGCAGTGGCCGAACGTGATATTGAAAGCTATTGAGCCAGCAGTAGCGCGTTATGCTGCTAAAGCTGGTGTTGATACTGCTCAGTGGCAGGTATGGGTAACGCAGGAGGAGGTTAGCCGCTGGAGTGAATGGCTGGGTACGCTGTTAAAGCCATGGGCCCCTGACACTATACAGCCACAAGTTCCTGTTTCTGTAATTATCTGTACCCGCAATCGAGCAGCATCGTTGCAGTTATGTATAGAGGCATTAAACCGTATGACCTGCCAACCAGCAGAAATTATAGTGGTTGACAATGCGCCTCCTGATGATAGCACCAAAAAAGTTGCGGAGTCCTTCGCCAACGTCCGGTATGTTATGGAGCCTTCAGTAGGCCTGTCATATGCCCGAAACGCGGGTGTTAGGAACTCCACGTCAGACATTGTGGCCTTCACCGACGACGACGTGCTGGTGCATCCGGAATGGGTATACCGGGTCTGGGAAACCTTTCTGGATAAGTCAGTATTCGCCATGACCGGATTAATCATTGCGGCTGAGTTAGATACAGAAGCACAGCAGATATTTGAGAAACACTGGAGCTTCAATAGGGGCTACCAGGATATTGCTTACGATCAAGCCTACTTTAAGCGAGTGGAGTCGGCAGGGCCACCCGTGTGGGAGATTGGGGCTGGTGCCAACACTGCCTTCCGTAAAGAAGTATTTAATAGGGTAGGCCTGTTTGATGAGCGCTTAGGGCCTGGGGCAGCCGGCTGCAACGATGATTCCGAGATGTGGTTTCGCGTTCTGGTGGGCGGCTGTACAATTCAATACAATCCTCGAGCAGTAGTATACCATACGCATCGTCGGGAGGTGAAGGATCTGAAAAGGCAGATATTCACTTATATGAGTGGTTTCACTACGGCCGCACTCATTCAGCAGAAGCATCATCCACGGGCTGGGTACGCCAAGCAATTGTACTGGCACATACCAAAATATTACGGCTCTCTGCTTAGAGCCGGATTTCCGCGCTTTACCTTCCGTAATCGCACACTATGGGCAGAGCTGAAAGGTATCGTTAATGGCCTGAAATATTATTACGAGCATCGTAACCAGCCCTCCCAATCACATAATCAGTAGCCTTCATACTATGATTCGGCCGGTAGTATCAATTATTATTACGTGCTACAATTATGGCCATTTCTTAGCGGAGGCTATTGAGAGTGCACTCCAACAAACCTATCAGTACAAAGAAGTTGTACTGGTAGATGATGGCTCAACGGATAACACCCGCGAAGTAGCGCTGCGTTACCCCGGCGTAAAGTACATCTACCAGCATAATCAGGGCCTTTCGGCTGCACGTAACACCGGAATACGTAGTAGTAAAGGACAGTACCTGGTGTTCCTGGATGCTGATGACTGGCTTCTGCCTAATGCGTTGAGCATAGGTGTGCCTTATTTAAGACACCATCCGCAGGCCGCCTTTGTAGCGGGCTCTCATAAGCGCGTGTATACGGATGGGCAGAAAGAGGAGGATAAACCGTTATCCTATGCTCCTAACCCCTACTATCGGTTATTATCGTTGGGAAATTATATCGGTATGATTTCCGCAGTGATGTTTACGAGGTGGGCTCTCTCAGCCTTTCACTTTGATACTTCTTTGCGCAACTGCGAGGACTATGACTTATATCTAAACCTAACCCGACGGTATCCTATCGTACAGCATCAGCATTCAATAGCGGCCTATCGAATTCATAGAGCTTCTATGTCAGCTGATATAGACAAGATGCTCATTGGAGTGCAAAAGGTTCTTGACCGGCAGCGTACGAACCTGAGAAGTCCGTTGGAGATTGAGGGCTACTCACGCGGTATGCACTGCTGGATTACCTATTATGAAGGCAGGTCTGATTATAAGCTGGAAGCCGGCCCCTTACCGGATTATCAGCAGACTATACAGTTTTTTGAGCGTTTCGCCCCGCAAGCAGTCCAAGCATATGCAGTACGCCATGAGCATACCAAGGTAGAGCGTAATTCATATACCCTAACGAAAGGCAGCTCCCGGCTTGTACAACCAGCAGTTCCGCTGGCTGCTCAAATAAGGCGAGCTATGGCCATAGCTATTAATTACTTATTGCCTTTTGAGTCCCGATTCGGCTATGACCTGCGCTGGCCGGTTGAGCGCGGATATATTGAGCAATTTCGGCAGCAAATAGTAGAGGATCTGAATGGTGTAGTGCTCGATTTACAAGATTCTACTTATAAAGATTTACCAGAGAAAAGCACGCTAACAGATGCGCTCGAATTAACAGGAGCAACAAACAATGCACAAGTATATTATAAACGCAATTTACTTACCCTAAAAGAGTTACCAGGTAATACGTTTGATTGTATTGTATTCACTCACTCCTTGCACACGGCTTATAATTTTAAAACGGTGATGCACCATTGCCGTCGTGTGTTGAAACCCGGAGGCACACTTTTTTTAACAGTCCCAGGTAAGGGCGAGTGGAATAATCCTTGGTACTGGTCGTTTACTGCCGACGAAATACGCCGGTTATTGGTCAAAATATTCTCAGAAGGATCAGTGCAACTAGAGTCACTAGGGAATGCTGATGTGGCAGTTGCGTATCTCTATGGGTTAGAGCTGACTTCAGTCGATCAGAATAAATTGAGCTATCATGATCCGGAATACCAGGTTATGCATACAATTAGAGTAACAACGTAGTAGCCCTGTAGTAATTAATACCGGATTAGTGTTTTGATGAAAATTTTTGAGAAGAGCTTTATAGTATCAGAGTTAGCATGTAGCCGTAAAGCATCGTAGGCCTGTTTGAGTGCAGCCTTACGGTTTTTGGTGGCTTTATAAAGCTTATTAGCCATTTTAGCGTAATAAATGGCATAGTTCCTACGGCACTGCTCCCGGAGCTGGGCACGCTGTTCCATGGGTAAGTACTGCTGAATTAAGTCAATTACTTTGCTGGTGTCGCGTATGCACTGGCCGCTTAGGTAGGTATTGCTAGAAATGTTGGTCCCGTGAACCCGATACATAGCTAAGGCTTTGGGAGAATGCGCTACAGGGTAATGAGCCGCAATTCGAGTCCACATTTCCCAGTCCTCACCATAGTGCACGCCGTAAAACCCGCCTAAGTTTTCATAAACTGAGCGTTTCACTACCATAGCCGGAAATTGCACGCATTGTCCCTGGGCTAAGGTCGTGACCCAGTTAGGAAGCAGTCCTGGCTCCTCTAGTAGCTTCTTTGCCGACTGAATCAGATTACCATATTCGTCGACATAGATGTAGTCGGTAAACGCTGCTCCGGCATCAGGAAAGCTTTCAAATAAACGTTCTATTTCGGCATAAAAACCTTCGGCTACAAAGTCGTCTCCGTGCAGAATATGTACTAGCTGGCCCTGCGCTCTATTGATGCAGGTTTCGAAATTGCGTAAGCTGCCTACATTCTGTTCCTGCCGAAAAAAGTGCACCCGGCCCTGACCTATTTCCTCTACCAGTGCCTGCACATCGCCATCAGTGCTATAGTCATCTACCACCTCAATCTGCATTTTATCTGCATCAGGTGCCTGCTGTAATACGTTTTCTAACGTTATCTTTAAATACCCTAAACAATTATAGCTTGGAATCATAACCGACCACAGTGGCCGCTTGGTGCCCGGCGCTAGGCGAGGAATAGTAGGGGGAGATTGTGGAGTTCTTTCCATTATATAAAGTGCGCAAGGGTAAAATGTGCTAAGCTTTAATAACCTTTAACGTCTATTGATAGCTACCTTAACTAATAGTTTTAAAATTTTTAAATAGAGGCTCAAATCCCGATGCATAAGTAATACCTGCCGGATATATACGAACGTTGACTCCTTGTCATGACGCAGGTGCCATAAATTATTAGCTTGACGGATAGCGTAATGGCTGTAAAATATTTTTGATCTTTTCAGAACGCTTGCTCTCTTATACTGCGGTAGATATTGTTGGATTTGATTCATAACGCTAGTTAAATCTATGAGATACTCACCGCGTACATGTTTATTGCCTGAGATGGAATTAGTATGATGTCGGTAATCAGCCAATATGTTGGGTGAGTATCCTATAGAATAGTTTTGCGCAATCCGAACCCACATTTCCCAATCCTCACCGTATGTCGTACCATAAAACGCTCCTAGCTTTTCGTAGGTCTCGCGCTTAACAGTTATAGAAGCATACTGTATACGATTACGCTCGCCAATGCGCAGTAGGTAATCTTCTAATATACCCGACTGGCGCATTTCAGGCGCTTGGGTGTATTTGAGTTTGCCATACTCATCAATGTATCCAAACCTACAATATGCTGCTCCAATCTCTGGGTATTGATTGAATAGTGCTCCTATTTCCTGATAATAGCCAGGACGAATTCGATCATCGCCATGTAACAAGTGAATCAACTGGCCTTGTGCCCGCCTGATGCTGGTAGCAAAGTTGTGCAAGCTGCCCACGTTTTCGGACTGCCGGTAATACTTGACCCGTCCCTTTCCAATGCGGTTAACTATTTCCTCAACATCGGCATCTGAACTGGCGTCGTCAATCACCTCAATCTGCATGAGGTGTTCCGGTAACTGCTGCTGCAACACGCTGTGGAGCGTTTCAGGCAGGTAATTCGCACAGTTATAAACCGGAATCATAACCGACCATAAGGGGCGGGGGGCAGTGGTTTCCAGGGGGGCTATAACTGGGGGCGACGAAGGAATTCGGGACATAGTAGTTCGCAACAAAAAACACCAGTTGCAGTTGCGCAGGAGTAGCCGTAACGCGTACGTATTGACAGTAGGCTTTTACAGTTATATTTATTAGCAGGGGTAGGTAGCTGCTTGCCAATCGGCATCAGCACACCTCATACTTTCGCCTCGCCTTCTGGGTTATGCAAGATACCCTAAAATGTTATTGCAATAAACTGACAAGCTAGGGTCATCACAGTGCAACTGTGCTCTAGCCTACAAGCAGGTGATATACGTATTTAGTTGGAGCGGCCTAGTTATGAATGGGTAGCAGGTGTGGGCAGACTTAAGCTCTATCTTTGGGTTCCTGATAAAGCATAGCAGTCTAAACTTGTGGCTATAAGCTTAGCCAGAAGTTACAGGCTTGTATTTTGGTTACCAACCAGCCCTTATGAAGCGAGTAGTTTTACGGTTGCTGCGGTTGTACTCAGTACTAAAGAACCGGCAGGTAAGCGGCGACAACCACTATTTTATTCGCGACAATTACTTTGCCCGGCTATTGCAAACTAAGTATGTGGTGCAGGATACGCTCGTTAAGAAGCCGTATAAAGTAATTGAGTACCACGGTGAGTTTCAGCAGGAACTCTTGTTTGTGCTGCCCTTTGCCTATTGGCATCATTTGAATGGCACCCTGCTAGGCACGGCATCCTGTAAGAACACCCAGGAGCTATACTATTTCAGCCCCAACCACCAAGAAAAATTTGACGAGCGTGAGTGGGAATCTAATGACGAGAGTTATGAGATTCCGAACATGACCCACTGCAACTCCTTCGATTACCGCAAGTGGGCTGCCGTACCCCTGAAAGCTACGTACCAAAATGAGCTGTTTGTGTATGAAAAGCCAATATTGGTAATAGCTAATAAATTCAATATTGAGTGGGGAGAGCCTCCCATTAATTATTTTAGCATTGAAGTATTAGCTAAATTAATTAAGGCGCTTAATCAGAAATACACCATCCTATACAACCGCCCATCGGCTTCCAGTATTGTGTTGGATAATAGTGAGATACTGGAATTAAATGAGCACGAATGGCTGAGAACACACCATCCGGAGGTAATTTTAATGGAAGATGTATACCAAGAGTGTAAGGCTTTGGTAAATAGCTTTAATCATTTTCAGTTACTGGTGTATGCCAATGCGTCGGCTTTTATTTCAGTACATGGCGGCACAGCTACGCTGGCTAGCTATTTTGGCGGGAAGAACATTATTTTCTCAAAACGCGGAGTTGAGCACGCGCTCAATGAGTTTGCCACCATATTCCCGAAATTATCAGGAGCCGATATTTACCACGCAAAATCAGAAGAAGATATATTCAATTTTATTGCGCACCACTACTAGCTGCGTACCAGCCTACTGGTGGCCTAGAGCGTTTGCAGGTGCTGGATAAATAACGCCGCAATGTTTTCCCAGCTGAACTGCTTGGCGTAGGCCACTCGCTCATCAGCAAGGGCTGCTGTGTTTTCTTCCAGGGCTTTATCAATCTGAACCAGATACTCAGCTGAGCCGGTGGCCAGGTAGGTATGGTCAGCAAAAACCTCATTCATGGTATTGGTTTCGGTGGCTACTACGGGTTTGCCCAGGGCCAGATACTCCAGAATCTTGAGGGGGAAATTGCTGCGGGTAAAATCGTTGAGTACCTGTGGGTTGATGCACACATCAAAATGCAGCAGGTAAGCCGGAATATCTCGGGTGTGCTTATACCCCAAGAAGAACACGTTGGGCAAACTATGCAGGGTGCTCTGCGCAAAAGCTTCATCCTCAGTCCCGATTAGCACAAAGCTCCAGGCGGGACGGGCCCGGGCTATTTCTATGAGCAGGTTCAGATCAAGGCGTAGCGTAATGAGGGCGCCTACGTACCCAATGCGGGGCCCGGGAATACGCTCGAGGTCTTCGGGAATATCGAGGGTATGGGTGTTGTTGAACTGGCTTACATCAAAGCCATTCCCGATATAAAAACTGTTGGGGTTGAAATGCTGCGCGCGCTTAGTGAAGTCAAGCGAGTTGCACACTACGGCATCGGCTTTGCGCATAATTTCCGGCTCCAGGCTAGGGCCGTGCCGCAGCCAGTATGGGGCACCCACAGTGTAGTCGCGGTCCATGTAAATGTACCGCTGGGGGCGCAGAATTTCCTTGAGGTAAAAGCTACGGAAGATATCCTTATCGTTTACCAGGATAAACTCATCAAAGCCCAGATCTCGCGTGGCCTTCTGAATCTCGTGGCCAAACCGCCGGTTGTTGAATTTTATCAACCACAGAAACAAAGGGGTATATGGCACCCAGTTGAAGGAGTCTAGCGGCTGGGTAGGATACAACACCCATAGGTGCGGCGCTAACTCCTGTAGCGGAGCTGCCTTTGACTTAATGGCGTGCAAATGCGCCGCCACAAACGGCGACTCAGGCGTAATGAAATAGTCTTTGCGATTAACGGGGGAGTTGACGTACAGCACGTTATGGCCCTGGCGGGCAAGCTCCCGCGCCAAATTAGTAGACGTTGATTCACGCTCGGTGTTAATGCGCTGCAGGCTGACAAAAACGAAATTCATAGCTGGGGTAGTCCGGGCTGCTCCTGGAGTTCAGAAAGCGCACACAACAGGGTGGGACAGTGACAACCGTAAATCACTGAAAAGTGGTCTAGGCGAGCGGTGGCTTTATACTGGAGTAGCGTAAAGCCACGGCTTAAGCTAGCTCGTAGGAGAGAGGCAACAGGTCGGACAGAAGTGCATAGGGCTGAAATAAAGTAAGACAACGCGGATATTAATATTGAACAAATATAAGTGAGATTTGGATTAAGTCAAGCTTATTGTTAATGAGCTATTGCCCAACATTGGCGTTATAACCCGCGCCAAGTAGGTAACTTTTGCATAGAGCTCTGGCCTTACCTAAGTCAAGCCAATGCATTTGCTTCGCATGGGCTACTTCAATTGGTGTACTAATGGTGCAGGGGCAGCATAAACCCAACCCCACCCCTCATAAAATAAGGTGCAGAGTTGGGTGTTGGTAATACGCCTATGCTGGCCCAGACAGGCCTAGCTACCCTTGGGCATGCCGCCGGTAACTTCCAGCAGGCTGCCCGTAGAGTAGCTGCCATCTTGTGAGGCAAAGTATACGTAAGCAGGGGCAAGCTCCTCTGGCTGGCCCGGGCGCCCCAGCATGGTAGAGTCACCGAACTTCTTGAGGTCTTCCTTCAGCATAGTCCCGGGGATGAGGGGCGTCCAGATGGGGCCAGGCAACACGGCATTTACCCTGATCTTCTTCTCGCCCAGGTAAGCCGCCAGGCTCTTGGTGAAGGTGTGAATGGCTCCTTTAGTGGCGGCGTAGTCTATTTGGTGGGGGTTGCCCACAATGCCCGCTATGCTACCCGTATTGATGATGGAGTCGCCCTCCTTCAGGAACGGAATGGCTGCCTGCGCCATGAAAATGTAGCCTTTAATATTGGTGTCAAAGGTGCGGTGGATGTTTTCCTCCGGAATGGTTTCAAAGTTTTCGTAGCCCATCTGGTAGGCCGCATTATTTACCAGAATATTGAAGCCGCCCAGCTCAGCGTAGGTCTGGCGCACGGCTTCGCGGCAGGCATCGGCGGAGCGCACGTCGCACTGGATGGCCAGAAACTTACGGCCCTGGGCCTGAACGGCGCGGCCAACTACGGCCGCATCCTCGGCGTTGGTCTGGTAGATAACGGCTACATCAGCCCCTTCCATGGCGTAGGCCAGGGCTACTGCCCGCCCAATACCGGAGTCGCCGCCCGTAATGAGCGCCACCTTGCCCTTGAGCTTACCCGCCGGCTGGTAGCTCGACATATCCCAGTCGGGTTGCTCTTGCATGCCCTCCTCACTGGTGGGGTAGGCGGTAGGCTTGGGGTTGATTTCGCTATTGGTAGGGCGTGGTTCGTTCTGTTCAGTATTCATCGTCACGAAGGTTAGTGTGAGAAGGAATACGCAAGCAGGGGGCTAAGGTCAGATAAGAACGAAATGTTTTAATGCTGCAGGCAGGCCTACACACTCCACAGCTGTAGGCTCATCCAACCAAAGGAGGCTAGTGTGGCGGCCAGCCAGCCCAGCGCCCCGTAGGTGAGCAGCAAGTACCAGGCCACCGCGCGGCTGCGGAAATGGCGAAAGGTGCGCATCGTTAGCAGCAGCCCCGCCAGGGTACAAACTACGAAGGCTAATGGGGCAAGGCTAAGTAAAACGGTAGGAGTATTTACCCGGCCCACATTCTCAATCTGAGTAGCCACAGTAACTAATGCCACAATGCTAGTCACTAAGGCTATAGTGGCGAACAAGGGCAGTAACCGCGGCAGAACCTGAGCCCGCGGCAGTTGGCGGCGCACGGCATAAATAAGCCATATCAGCCCAGCTACCGCAGAAGTCAACATAAGAAGTACGCTCAAGCCAAGTAAGGCCGGCCGCAACCACCACCAGCCGGAGCTAGCCTCCTGGTAGTAACTGCCCGCGAAAACCAGCATGCGCTGCCCGTCACGGGTATGAGTTAGTACGGCGCTGGGCAGCACCTGATTTGGGCGGCGGAAGGTAAGGGCGCCAGCGGGAAGCAAGGTGTCAGGGGAGCCAAACAGAGGCCGCAGAAGAAGCATCTGGCCAGCTTGCACCAGCTGCTTGTCGCCGGTTAGATAGTCAACAATGCCCAGGAGCTGGTTGCGCGGGGCGGCGTTCTGGTAGTGGCCCAGGTAAGGCGCAACGGCCTCCACATCAAGGGCAGCAGGGGCGGGTATGGTGGCAACGGAAGCTGAGCCCAGCAGGAACTCGCGTACCAGTTTTTCAATGGCGCTTAAGCTCTGGCCGCCGTTGTTTGACATGGCATAGCCCAGGCCAAGTGCGCGATTGTACGCAAACGCCGACGTAAAACCCCCAATACCCCCACCGTGACCCCGAAAGGAGGCTTTGCCCTTCCAGTTAACAATGGAGTTTGCCAAGGCATACCCGGTGGGCAGGCCTGCCCGTGCATCCAACGGACTGTGGGGCGTTTCAATCTCACGCAGGCTGGCGGGTTGCAGCAGGGCGGTGCCATCAGCAGCGCGGAAACCATGAAGGAAGAACTGCACCCAGCGGGCCATGTCCCGCGCCGAGGCACTCATGGAGCCTGCCGGCCCCGCATAAATCGGCCAAGGCTTCACGGGCTGGTAGTGGTTATTCTCATAATCGTAGCCCTGCGCTAATTGAGGATTAGTACCAGGGCGTAGCGTAGCAGTGGCATCGGGCATACCCAGGGGGCGTAGCAGGTGCTGAGCCAGATACTGCTGGTAAGGCTGGCCGCTGAGCTTCTCTAGCAGGTAGCCCGCCACCTCATAGCCGGGGTTAGAGTACGACATTCGCTCGCCGGGGCGCCAGCGGCAGCGCAACTCTTGCCGAAATACCTCCACCACGGCGGTGCCTTGTGGGTCAGTGGCTGTGGTGTTGTACACGTGGTTAAAGTGCATATCATCGAAGCCGGCGGTATGCTCCAGAAGGTGCACCACGCGCACGGGGTCGGTGGCTTCCCAGGGATTATCAAGGGGTATTTCGGGGGCCAGCTTGCGCACCTCATCATTGAGGTTGAGCTTACCCTGCTCTACCAGCTGCATCAGACCTACGGCCACAAACGTTTTGGTGACTGAGCCGATGCGGAATAGGGTGTTAGCCGTCACAGGCTTCTTGTGTTCTATTTCGGCCAGGCCCAGGCCACCCACAAACCGCTGTGATGAGTCGGGTGAGACGAGGGTGAGCATCAGGCCCGGAATGTGCTCTTGGTGCATGATGCGCTCAATACTATCGGTGAGCTGCTGCAGCGTGATAACAGGCCTGAAAGTTGATTTTGGGCGTTGCAATTGGGCAAAGCACGGGGCAGCGAAACTTAGCACTGCTAATAACAGGAATAGCTTCTTCACGAATAAGACTTACAGTTACTGTGTAGCCAGGAAGGTAAGCGTTTGCCGATGAATAATATATACTTTTAAGTATATAAAGGCAAGGCTACTACCCCTTGTTACTCCAAGCCACTCCTGTGCAGGGCTCTGCCGCTCACCCTTCCAATTCTTCCGGCTTCCGTAGTGCCCTGCTTATTCAGGATGTTTCCCGCCAGGCCTATGGCTTCGGAGCACAACTGCGGTTGCGTTTACTCCAAGCAATAAGAGGCCGTAGGCCAGCCCGAGCGAGCTAGTGGCCTAGCGGCGCCCAGACTGGCCTAGGAACTGTTTTACTCCCAATCCTGGAGCAGTCGCCGTACCAGAATAATTTGGCCGGTGTGGTAGGCGGCATGGTCAGCAATCAGAAAGGCTTCACGCAGCAAGGTTTGCCCCGTGCCATGAGGGAGAGGAGCCAGCAAATCCTGCTGTGGGTCTTGAAGCAGCTGAATAAACCGGTCGCGGTCGTGCTGGATTTGGGTAAGCGTGCGGTGCCAGCTGGCTTCGTCTGCGGTAGCCTCAGGAGTGGGCCAGTATTCATCAGGCCACTTCGGCGACTGATGCTTGGGGTTGATGCAGAACTCCATAATATCCCACTGCGCAATACGGATGTGCTCGGCTAGCTGCCACACGGTGTAGGGGAGGTTTGAAACATGCTGGTTCAGGTGGGCCACCGTAATATCGGCGCAGGCTTCTTCCAGCGTAACATGGGCGTTGCCCTTAGTGAGGAGTTCCGTCAGCTCTTTTACAATACCTTTTCGCGAGTTCTGATCCATGAAGGTGGAGGGGTATAAGTGGTGATAGTAAAGCCCGGCGGCTACAGGGCCACTGGTAGCTTGCCACCAACAAATAACACAGGCTACTTGGGCAATCCTAGTACCACCGGCAGAGATACCAAAACCCTTTTGCAGTGCTTATCAAAAAGGATTGCAGCATTACGCTTGCAAGAGACCCTTAAGCACTTGGGTTGAAGTTTTGTCCCTGATGCAACCATCCTGTTGGCAAAGGGCTCTTGCTAAGTACGTGGGTGGCCAGGCAAATTGCATAGGGCCACCGGCTTCGGTTTCGATGACTGTAAGCCCCCCTGCCCGAAGCCGCTTAGCTCTGTCACCCATGTAATCAACCGACCAACAAGCTTGTCACTATCTCAAACACATCTCTACTCCTATGAAACTATCGCAGGCAGTACTCGGGGCCGTTCTGGTTGGCCTAGCCGTTCAAACCACTAGCTGCATTAAGAAAGACGATCCTACGCCGAAGGAGAAGCAGGGCGAAACCAGCACGAAAAGCCCTAAAACGCCAGACGCTTGCCCCGGCTGCGGCATGGGCTAAGCCATGAGCACGCCCACCCAGCTAGCCAAGGCTGATGCTCCCGGCATCTTCTCGTCTATTGCCTGCAACCTCGACGCCAATATTCTCACGGCGGCCTTTCCGTTGCTGGAAGACGAGCGGGTGGAGGCCTTGGAGTGGTCGTTTGATACGCTGTTCTGGGCAGAGCAGGTGCCCGAGTGGTTTACGGCGCTGCTGCAGGCGTATGCAGCGCAGAACCGCCTGGTAGGCCACGGCGTGTATTTCTCCCTGCTCTCGGGGCGCTGGACGGCCGAGCAGCAGCAGTGGCTGCAGCACCTGAAGGCTCTGGCCGGGCAGTTTGCCTTTGACCACATAACCGAGCACTTTGGGTTCTTTACGGGCCAGAACTTCCACTCGGGGGCCCCGTTGCCCATCCCGTACACCAGCACCACGCTGCGCCTCGGGCAAGACCGGCTACACCGCATGCAGGAGGCCTGCCGGTGCCCGGTGGGACTGGAGAACCTGGCCTTTGCCTACTCCCTGGATGAGGTGAAGCGGCACGGCGAGTTTTTGGAGAAGCTGGTGGAGCCGGTGAACGGCTTCCTGATTCTGGATCTGCACAACCTGTTCTGTCAGCTCCATAACTTCTCCGTATCGTATGAGGCGTTACTTGCCCTGTACCCGCTAGAGCGGGTGCGCGAAATTCACATTTCGGGCGGCAGCTGGGAAGCCTCGGGTCAGGTGCCGGGCCGCCAGATCCGGCGCGACACCCACGACGAGGCGGTGCCGGAGGAGGTGTTTCAACTGCTGGAACAAACTCTGCCGCGCTGTCCCAACCTGAAATTCGTGGTGCTGGAGCAGTTGGGTACTGGCCTAAAAACGGAATCCAGCCAAGCTCAATTCCGCGCCGATTTCCGCCGAATGCAGCAGCTGATTAACCATTACCGTAGCACTACTCACCGCCAAGCCAGCCAGTTGTTTTTGCCACAGCAGCCTTATTCGGCTGGCCCAGTGGCAGAAGATGCGCAGCTGCACACGCAACAGCAGCAGCTTTCTCATATCCTGGAAACAGCGCCTTCTTATGCGGAAGCCCGGCAGCTACTGCAGACCTCAGCCCTAGCTCACACCGACTGGAAAATTGAAGAGTGGGAACCGCACATGCTGGAAACGGCTATCAGTATTGCCCAAAAGTGGAAGCAGTAGCTCACCCTTGTAAGTAAGTTGCCAGCAGACAACAAGTTGCAGGTGACTAAGCCTTTGAATTCCGGGGGAGTACTACTCCGCTAAGAAGGTGGCCTACGCAGTGTGCACACAGTTCAGGCCCCTGAAGCTACCCACTGATAGTTTACAGCATAGGGCCTGAGCGGATGCGCCAACACCTACTCACTAGCTAGTTCAGGGCATTGTGCAGAAAGAAACGCAAGGCCCCTAATCTGAGCGAAACGCTTGGCCTCAACAACTCCTGGCTTAGTGTATCCGACAGCAGATCAAGCGCGGAGCCTCTGGTATTGTCAAAGAGCTGTTGCGCCAACACGTCACTAGCCGAAAATTTGATCCTGAATATTACCACGAGCACCGGCTACAGCGAATTTGAGCACATCGGGAATGCTGACAACAACTAGATGGGGCTGTGGTAACCCTTTGTTAGAGCTGCCTAACCCGCAGCTACAGTAGCGCCGTGGTACGCGTTGTACAACCTAACCCCTTGAAGCTTGGCGCGCATGAGCAAGGTAACCAGCGCGGCACCAGATTACGCGTTATCGGCGTCGATAAACTCGGTGACGAACTTCACCGGCTGGTTCTGATCGTCGAGGCCGACGTAAGTGGCATACACTCCGTCGCCGTAGCCCGACTGAAACACGGCCACATTGTTTTCTTTGTCGGGGTAGGGCTGCAACACGTAGTGCTGGTGGCTACCATCCGCTGAGTAAAGCAAACCATCGACGTAGTCATCGTAGTAGCTGATGTACTCGTCGCCTAGCTCCGCCTGCAGGTCGGCGTCGTGCTGATCTATCTGGGCCAGGGTGGCGTAGTCCATGAAGCAGCCCAAGCCCGCCGATACGGGGTAGCCGAATAGTTCATCAGAGCCCAGGGAGGCGGGGTCTTGCTGGGCTGTTACGGCCAGTTCCCAGCGGCTTACCGGGGCTTCGCGCAGCCGCATTTCGGCGTAGGCGATACGGTCTTCCTCGGGCATCACGTGCACGTACACCGGGTAATAGCCGGGCGGGCAGGTCTGGCGGAAGGGCTGCGGTTGGGAAAATGCCACTGGGTCGCAGGCGATAAGCCGGCCGGTGGGCAAGAATAGCTCCGTGACAAGCAGCGGTTGTAAGCCCGCAGGCAGGGCAGGAGCGGAGAAGAGACGGGTTAAGGCGGAAGGCAGCATGACGGCTAAGTTAGATACTGGTGAGCTTGCCGTCAAGGCTGCGGACGTGGCAGTTGTGCCAGTACTGCGCTACCTGTTTGGGGCCGCGCGGTTCCATGGAGTGGTTCAGCTCGTCGCGCTCGGCCCGGTAGTCGAAGGAGGGCACAGCCATGCCACAGGAGGTTTGCACCAAATCTACCGTTACCACCACTATCTGCCGGGAGCCGGGCAGGGGCGGGAACAGCGGCAGCAGCTCAGCCCACTCCGCGTCGCGGGGGTGGTACACCGTAGCGGTGCCATAGAGGCGCAGGATGTTGGGCTTGCCCTCGAAGGCGCACCACATCAGGGGTATGCGGTTTACCTCCAGCAGGTGGGCGGCGGTTTCGTTGCCGCTGCCGGTCAGGTTGAGCCAGGCCACGCGGTTGGCATCTAGCACGCGCAGGGTATCCTGGCCCTTGGGCGAGATTTTGACGCGCCCATCCGCAGCGGCCGTACCCACGAAGAATATGTGCTGCTGCTCGATAAAGGCTTGAGTGTCGGCGCTGATGGTAGGGTATTGCTTGCCCATGAGCGAGAGAGTTTTGGCAGGGTAGCAAGGTAGTAATGTTGAGTCTCGACATTAAACTTTACTTTCGTAGCCAGTCACAAGCTATGCCTTGCAGAATGTGCATTTCGCCCTCTTTCACCTAGTCTGCGTATAAATCAGGCTCCAATAATAAGTTGTAAAATAAGATGTTTATAGGATATGCATTGCAAATTGAATATAAGAAAGCTCTGATTGATAAGTGATGCTCTGTAAAGGTATTTTTTTATAAAAAAAGCTATAATCACACCAAGATTCGTCTCGCTTTAGTGACATCTTACCTGTATTTGAAATATGTTTTTATCATTACAAAGTTCCCTCGCAGGAAGTGTTGTAGATTTCTTGCAGAAGTCTAATATGGAATGCCTTGCTACTCAAAAAGGGGTTGTAAAGCTTATACATTCTCTTTCAAGATATACAGAGGAAGGGCAGGTTTTATTTCCTAAAATATATGTTTTCGACAATGAAGAGATATTAAATTCTCTTGTCTATTTCGATAAATTTTATATCGGATGTGGTCCGCGAGAAGCAAGCACTTTTACCGAGGGACTGAAAAAGATAGCTCCTTTGGCATTAGGCAGTTGGAATATTTACTTTAAAAGAGATGAATCAACTGTTGAGTATGGCTTGTTTCGAAGTGGAGAATCTATAATATCAGTATCGCCCTGGGAACTCCTGATTAAAAATGGTCAAAAGGAACAACCTGCTTTCTTTTTGCAACAGGTAAGCGAAGGGCTTATTGAATTAAAAAGTTGGAATAATACTCAGCTCTTGGTGAGTTTTGGTATAGAAGATAATATAGAGTCCCCAAGTCAGAAAATAGAAAGTTTTGTTAAAGCATTAGTCTTTAAATCAGATCTTAAATATCAAGAGCAATACAGTAGTTTGTTGTTTAAATTGTTAAATACGGTTACGCAGAAAAAGCATGGAACTATATCGGCAATATACAGTGGTAAAAATATTACTAAAACAAACGAATTTAAAGACGGACAAATACTGCCTAAGCCTATAAATTTGATAGATAAACTAAAAAAATTTAGATTAGAAATAGATCAGAATGGTCAACCTTTATTGAAAAATAATAGTGAGTTGGATAGTTATATACAATTAATTGTTGGTATGATGTTAAGTGATGGTATTACAATTTTTAGTACTACAGGTTCTGTGCTAGCTTATAATGTCTTTATAAAAGATAAATCAAGTCAGAAAAAAACTGTTCAAAAGGCTTCGGGAGGAGCGAGGACTAGAGCTTTTGAATATTTGTGCAAACTCCCGAAGTCAAAAGTGAGTGCAGTCTTTATGCAATCACAAGATGGAGCAATTAAATTCTTTGAAAATGAGTAACGAGGTACAGATACACGGCTGGAAAAATCAGGTTTCTCCTCTTTCCATTGGCAGCGATTCTATGAATGCAATAGTATCCGCCGGCTCGCAATTAAGTGCTAAAGACCAAAAACAGATAGTTAATGGCTTTTTAGCACATAATTATGAGATGGTCAGTAGCTTCATATGGACTCGTGCATTATCTGCTCTAAAGGCTCAACTAGGTCGTATTGGGACTGGTTTTATAGCTGAGATGCTAGATCGTCCTGATATAAAGGAAGGGGTGAATCTTCAGCAAGTCATAACAGATTTTGATGCTATTAAACTCGCTGAGGATTTAGGTGCAATTAACGGCACAAGTGCTTTTCGTCTAAGGCAATCTATGGACCTAGTGTTTCACTTTGGTAGCATGGATGCAGAAGAAGCGGATGAAAATGAAATGCGTCCGGAAGAAGCAATTGCAGTAATAAGAAATTGTATTGAAAATATTCTTGGCCACGAAAAAATAGAATTTGCTCTCGATTTTAAGGAATTTAGAGATAATCTTGAAGAAAAAGTTCTTCAAAAAAATGATGAACGAATAGAAAATATATCGATTAGTCCATATTTTTTTATAAGAGCTATTGTAAGAATTCTTTTAGGTTTAATTAAATCATCATTAGGCGCTCAGTTAGATAATGTGTTATCTAACACTGTAATTATATTACCGCAATTATGGGGTAAGCTGAAAAAACCTGAGAAGTATCAAATTGGTAGAAGTTATGCGGAACTAATAGCTGATGGGAGCACTAAAGCAGCTAGCAGCATTCGTCAAGTACTTCTGGCTACAAAGGGGTTTGATTTTGTTCCAGAAAATCTACGCTCTACAGCTTTTATTAAGGCAGCTAGTGAAGTGCTTCAGGCTCATGAGGGTATGAATAACTTCTACAATGAACCTATACCAATGCGTAATCTGGCCAAAATGGGGAGCAGTATACCAACTCCGGCTTTACCAGTTTGTATTACTGCTGCACTTTCAGTTAAAATTGGTAATAACTTTGGAACAAGTTGGGCAGCACAAGAATCTGCGAATGAAGTGTTAAGCAATATTACTTCTGAACAATGGGAATATTACTTCAATGAAAGCTTTCCTTATGATGAAAGGATTTTGTACAAGTTAAATTCTGATAGTACTTCTATTTCCAATAGATGGTTTGAATTCATTCAAGGTAGCGATAAGATAAGTGATATATCCTCTAATATAGAGGAAAAGACAGTGCGAGAATTGTTAGACGATAGTGTAAAAGGCAATAGAAAACGCGTGAGTTATTTGTCTTCTCAACTGCTTAAAAAAGCAGGTGGTTAGTTAAGAAGCTTGACCTAACTATCACAGTTTAACGCCTCTCTAATCCCACTTAGTCCACCAGCAATGCTTTCGAGCTTGTCGAGCATCTGCAGGAGCTGGCCGGCACCGGAGTTGCGGAGGTTTTCGCGGAAGGTGGCTTTGATTTCCTGCCAGCGGGTTTCTTCTGCGGGGGTGAGCCAGCCCAGCAGCTTGAGCAGGTTGGCTTCGCTTTCGTGGTGAAGGTAGGACAGAAAGGTAGACACTTTTTCAAGTGTGTCTTACGCCTCGGGGGCCAGACGGTAGCTGGTGCTCCGGCCGCCGGCACTTTCCCTTACGATGATGCCTTTGCTGATTAAGTCCGTGATGTCGCGGCCGGCGGTATCCTGCGAGCATTTGGCTATGCGCGCCCATTTAGACGTGGTCAGTTTGCCCTCGAAGCCATCCAGCAAGCGGGTCAGCAAGTGCCGCTGCCGCTCCGAGAGAGGCGTCTGCTGGTGCCGCTCCCAGAACCGGGCTTTTGTCAGCACCTGCCCCAGGGTATGTTCGGCGCTGGTGAGGGCCCGGCCCAGGCAGCTCAGAAACCACGTGAGCCAGGGCGTAAGGTCCAGCGTGCCGCGTTGGCTGGTTTCCAGTAAGTGGTAGTAGTCCTGACGCTCGGCCTGAATCTGCGCTGACATGCTGTAGCACCGCTGTCCGGTGCCATCGGCGCGGGTGAGTTGCAGGTCGGCAATGGCGCGGGCAATGCGCCCGTTGCCGTCATCAAACGGATGGATTGTCACAAACCAAAAATGCGCCACGGCGGCTTTCAGCACCGGATCCAGGTCGAGGGGCGCATTGAACCACTCCAGGAACTGCTGCATGTGCGCCACCATCATGTCGGCGGGGGGGGCCTCGTAGTGGACCCGCTCCCGCCCCAACGGACCCGAAACCACCTGCATAGGGCCGGTGCGCCACGCCCCGACCTGCACCGCATACAAGCCGCTATGACCGGTAGGAAATAGCGCGTGGTGCCAGGCAAACAGCCGCTCCGCGGTGAGCGGCTGCTCGGCCTGCTGGGTAGCGTCCAGCATCATCGCCACAACCCCTTCTACGCGGCAGTCTGCTGGAGGGAGGCCGCCCTGTTCCAAGCCCAGCCGGTGCGCCAGCGACGAACGCACCGACGCCGGGGGCAGTATTTCCCCCTCAATCTCACTGGACTTGAGCACGTCCAGGGTCAACGTCTGAAGCGTGGCCTCGGCCCTTAAGTCTAAGCCCAAGCCATCGAGCCGCCCTAGTAGGCGGCCCTGTTGGTTACGCACGGTCCCTAACAGGGATTCTAACGCGGTAGCTTGCCAGGTGAACTGCGGCCAGTCGGCCAGCTGATGAATATATGTATTTATTCTCCGCATAAGATGCGGTGAATATAGCGCTTATTCTCCGCAACATAGGTTCGCTACCCCCGCTTTAGTACTTCCCGAATCTCGCTCAGGCCACCGGCAATGTTTTCCAGTTTATCCAGCATCTGCAGGAGCTGGCCGGCGCCGGAGTTGCGGAGGCTATCTAAGGGAAATATTTCCATACGGCGTATACCAAACCGCTAATACTGAAGGCAACAGTCATCCAGTCGCCGAAGCTTAGTCTCTCTCCATCAATACTCACGCTGTTTGAGTCGGCCGGATCAAAACGCACTGTGACTTCGTCGCCTTCTTTGTAGCGGTCCGCCGTGGTGCCAAAGCTCGAGCGGACTGTTATCAATTTCTGCTGAGCATTCTGGAAGCGGACTACCGGATAGAAAGCCGGAGACTTGCCTGCTTCGTGCTCAATCCAAATTACTGTGCCGGCCGCGATTTTGCCGGTTCGTTGTAGTCGAAACTTTTGACGCACTCTGTACAAGGAAACCAGTGTAATAATCACACAAGGAACCGCTACAAGAATGAAACCTACGATATCAGTACTCTTCATGACGTATATGGTGTCTATTCCCGCTTCAACGCCTCCCGAATCCCACTCAGGCCGCCGGCAATGTTCTCCAGCTTGTCCAGCATCTGCAGGAGTTGGCCGGCGCCGGAGTTGCGGAGGTTGTCGCGGAAGGTGGCTTTGATTTCCTGCCAGCGGGTTTCCTCGGCGGGGGTGAGCCAGCCCAGCAGCTCGCGCAGCTTGAGCAGGTTGGCCTCGGTGGCGCTGGTTAGGGTTTGGGCTTCGCTTTCGTAGTGGGCGGCCAGCAAGTCGGTTATTTCCTGGTCGTTCATGACGGGGCGCACTTTCTCGGCCAGCTTGTTCATGTTGCGGTAGGAGCCCTGCAGCTTGAACGGCGGCTCGGTGCGGTAGGCGTCGGCCTGGGCGGCGCTGGCAATGTAGGCCGCATTCACCCGGGCCACCACGTCGCGCAGGCGCAGCAGCTTTTGCAGCACTGCCACGTACTCGTTTAGCTCCTCGGGCGAGTGGTTGCCCTCGAAGCTCAAGCCGTCTTGCTGTCCGGTTTCGGCGAGGCGGATGAGGGCGGGCACGTCCTGGGGGCTTTGGGTGGCGAGGCGGCCCAGGGCGGCGTTGCTGATGAGGGCGTTTTCGAGGTAGGAGAGGCGGAAGGCTTCCTCGGAGCCGGTGCTCAGGATGTCGCCGAGGTTGTAGATGTCGGCGCGGTTGGCCAGCATGTCGGGCAGCTGAAACACGTCACCGCTTTCGGTGTAGGGGTTGCCGGCCATCACCACCGCCACCTTGCGGCCGCGGAAGTCGTAGGTGCGGGCGCGGCCCTCGTATACGCCCTCAATCTTGCGCTGGGCGTCGCAGAGCGAGATGAACTTCTGCAGAAACTCGGGGTTGCAGTGCTGAATGTCGTCCACGTAAATCATCACGTTGTCGCCCATCTCGAAGGCCAGGTTCAGCTTCTCCAGCTCCTGCCGCGCCCCGGCGTTGGGGGCCTGGGCGGGGTCTACGCTGGTTACGGCGTGCCCAATGGCCGGCCCGTTGATCTTCATGAAGATGAGGCCTAGCCGGTTGGCCACGTACTCCATGAGCGTGGTTTTGCCGTAGCCGGGCGGCGAGATGAGCAGGAGCAGGCCCATGAGGTCGGTGCGCTTGCCCTCTCCCGCCGTCCCGATCTGCTTGGCCAGGTTAGCTCCAATCAGCGGCAGATACACCTTATCAATTAGCTGATTGCGCACAAACGAGGTAAGCACACGCGGACGGAAATCCTCCAGGCGCATATCCTGGGCGGCCCGCACCAGCAGCTGCTTCTTCAGCTCCTGAAACTGGTCGAACTGCGGCACCAGCACCCGGTCGTGGTGCAAGAGCCGGCGGCGGAAATCAGGGAAGTTGAGGTGGTAGCTGCGGTCGTCGGTGAGGCGTGCGTGGCTGCCCTGAAAGCCAGTGAGGGTTTCGCGGGTGGGAGTGTGGACGACGCGGGCCGGGTCGTAGGTTTGGGTGAGCAGGAGGACGGCAACCTCACCCCCGGCCCCCTCTCCTCGGGGAGAGGGGGAGCCTGACGATTGTTGTTCGATAGATTGTAATTTTCTCTTTGGGCTAGGCCACTGCCATTTGCTGACGGCTGGCTCCCCCCTCTCCCTGAGGAGAGGGGGGCCGGGGGGGTGAGGTGCACCGCCTGCACCCACTGCCGCACCAAATTGAACTGCGCTACCGGCTGGTCGCGAAGCTGGTCGATGGACTGCTGAAACAGCTCCGTGGCCTGGCGTTCCTGCAGTTGCTTCTGGAACTGCTGGTACAGCTCGGCGGCTTCGGCGGCAATGATGAAGGTGCCGGTGTGCGTCAGCTCGTGGAAGAGGTAGTCGCCGGCTTCCGCTACCTGGCCTAGGGTGAAGAGGCCGGTTTGCTGGGCAAAGGTATCCACGGCGGCTTGCAGCTCGGTTTTCAACTCATCGAACTCCTGCGAATCGGGGAATACCTGCAGCAGCACCCCGATGCCCTGCAGCTGCCGCTCCCAGTGGGCGCGCTGGTCGGGGTCAGCGAAGCGAAGCCAGTAGAGGGCCGCAGCAGCGCGGGTGTCGGCGGGGTAGCGAAGTAAGTCTGCCGTGCGAGTGAGGCGCACCAGGGCCGTGAGCAGCAGGGCGGCGTCGTGGTCGTGCACGCCTTTGAGGTAGCCTTCCTGGTAGCGCGCGGCCATAAACTGCTGCACGTAGGCCAGTAGCTCGGCGGCGCTGAGGTGGCCTAGCTCGGTAACCGACAGCACGGCGGGGCGGCCCGCTTCCGCATCGGCCGGCGCGGGGTGCTGGGCTGCTTGCAGAATGCGCCAAGCCAGGAACTCGGCCCGGTACACATCCTGGTTTTCCGACAACACGTTTTGCTCCCAGACTGGTCTAGCAGCCAGCAGGGTAGGGTCGGTTATCTTCTGGAAGAAGTTGGTGCCGGTGAGGTGGTAATGCAGGGCGTCGTCGCGCAGCACCACGGTCAGCTCCAGGGGCTGGGTATTTACGGTGAAGGCGTGGGGACCGAACTTAAGCGTCTGGCCGCCGTCGGCAAACAGGTCGGCCCGGTCGCGGAGCTGGCGCACGGCGTCTTCGCGCAGGGTTTTCAGGCGGCTCTGCACGTCGTCGGCCTTCACTGAGTCGCCGAGGTTAAGCAGCTCCTGGGCAGTCTGGCGCACCTTTTCCACCATCACGTCGGCAGCAAAGTACCCATTGATATCCGCTACTGATTCCAGGCGGGTGAGACGGCTCTGTACTGCTTTCAGCAGCCGCTCGGCGCTTTGCAGCAGGGCCGTAGCGCGCTGGTTGCGGGCGGCTACCAGCGCGGTTTTCTTCGATTCAAAAGCTTCTACTACCTGCTCGCGGCGGCTAGTGAGCTGCTCAATAAACTGGTCGAAGTCGGGAAATTTGCCTTCCAGCTCCTCCAACTGCACCATGAGCTTAGTTAGGTACTCGTCGCACTTGGCGGGGGTGTCGGCTAGGTCAAGGTAGTTGGTGAGGGCCTGTTCCAGCAGCTTGAGCTGGGCGGTAAACTCGGCTTGGGCCTCAGTGCCGGCCAGGGCCTGCCGCCGCCTTTTCAGCGCCGCCCGAATCTGGTTGAAGCGGGCGTACACCGTCGAGATGTTGTCGATGATGGCCGTGGTCTGGGTGGGGTCGGGGATGGGCAGGTTGCTCACTACTTCAATCAGCAGCTCTAGCTCCCGGGCCACGGCGGTGGCTTCCTGCTCGCGCTGGTCGGCCTCCACGGTTTTCTGCACTTGCTCCACGCCGTCGGCAATGGCCTGCACGCGCTGGGCGTAGGGCGTGAGGGCATCGGGCTTCAGCAGGAAGTTCACCGTTTGAGTGGCTACTTCCTTGCTCAGCTCCTCTAGGCCAGTAGCATGCTGCTCCACAGCCGGCAGCTCCACGTAGCGCAGCTCCTTCAGGGAAATTACCTCGCCCCGCACCCCGCGCAGCTCGCCCAATAGCTGCACAAACTCCGTCACAGTATCGGGCGCCGAGCGGCGGATGCGGCCGATTAGCTCGTCGGCCTTCTGGAAAACGGTTTGGGTTTGCTGAGCGGTGTTTTTGCGGATGCTCTGCACCTTCTCAAACTCCTCCACGGCCGCTGTAGCCGTCTGCCGAATTTCGCCCAGCGGCTCGGCCAGGGCCTGAGCCGCCGGCTCACGCAGCCAGTGGTAGGCGTCGGTGAGGCTAGTCGTCTGGCGGATTAAATCCAGGTAGAGGCCGGCGTAAGAGTCGTCCTTGCTGGTCAGCGTCAGGACTTCCTGCACTTCGCTCATAGCCCGCACAATCTCCTTGTTGCCCAGCTTGTAGAGGTAGGAATCGGAGGTGACGGGTAGCTCGAAATCCGGGGCCGT
This sequence comes from Hymenobacter taeanensis, assembly GCF_013137895.1. Classification (NCBI taxonomy): domain Bacteria; kingdom Pseudomonadati; phylum Bacteroidota; class Cytophagia; order Cytophagales; family Hymenobacteraceae; genus Hymenobacter; species Hymenobacter taeanensis. The sequence continues at coordinate 4,762,210 of NZ_CP053538.1, read as the reverse complement.
GTAGGGCGTCTGCCAGATCTGCACGGCGTGGTGCTTCTTGGGTTCGTCATCGGCCCGGAAGTAGCACAGCTCCCCATTTTCAAACAGGGCGTAGCCGTGGCACACAATCGGGTTATCTACGCGCTGAGCAATGCGGTTGTAGCTCAGCAGCAGGTAGGTGCCCTGGTCCTTGTTGTAGAACACGTACAGAAAATCCTCCCCGTTCGGCGACACGACGCGCTTCTCAAACAGCATCTCCCGCAGGCCATTGTCGAAGAGCTTGTTGTCGCCGGTTTGTAGGTAGAAGCCGTGCGGGAAAATCAGGCCCTGTCCGTCGGGGAGCAGCACGCAGGCATCGGCCAGCGCATCGAGGCGCTGGGCGGTTTTAAGCTTGAAGTTGAAGATGAAGTAGCGGTACTGCTGCTCCTGATAAGGCCGGATTTTGAGCAGAATCAGGTTGCCCACCACCGCAAAGTAGATTTCCGAGTCGTCCAGGGTCTGGTCCTTATCGTCTACCGGCTCGCTCAGAATACCCTGCCCGGTGCTGGTATTGTCCTCCACCTTGATGGTCAGGTCGCCGCCAATCGTCTCCACGAACACCTTGTCCTCAATGCTGATGTGGGGGTGCTTGCCGCCGCGCTGCATGTCGCGGGTGGCGCGCTTCCACTGAAACTCGTGCTGGGGCGGGAAGGTGTACTCGTGGTCGGAGCGGTTATCAAGGTAGGTGAGCGTGTCGCCCTGTATCAGCCATTTGAACGTCTTTACATCCGAGGCGCTCTTGCCCACCCGAAACACCATGAACAGGTGCGCCCCAATCACCGCGAACTTCACGAACTGGGTGTTCTTGTAGTAGCGGTACAGGTTGCGGAATTCCTCCAGAAACTGCGGATTCTGCAGCAGCTCCAGCCCCAGCGGCCGAAAGTCGTGCTCGGCATATTCGTACACCCCAAACACATCGGCCAGATCCGGCTCGGCCTTCAGCCCCAGCACCACATTGTACCCGAAGATAAACCGCTGGCCTGCCGGCACCATGTCCCAGGGCACACAGTTGTTTTCGGTAGTAACGCGGCCGGTGCCTAGCAGGCGGGTATCCACCGCCCCAAACACCTGCTTGCGCTCGGTATTCAGTGCGTCGAGGCGCTGACGCAAGTCGGAGCTGCTCTTGAGCAGGCGGTTGCGCAGGATTTCGTAGGTGCCGGTTTCGAGTTGTTCCATGGGTGGGACCTCACCCCCCGGCCCCCTCTCCTCGGGGAGAGGGGGAGCCACGGCGGCGCGGATGGTTTGATGTGGGGTAAGGGCTAGGCTAATTACCTTGAGTAGGTTGGTAGAAGCGTTTTCAGGTGCTCCTTGATGGTTTGCAGAACTTGAGGCGTGTTGTGCAGCACATCTTCATTGGCAAAGCGCAGGACTAGAAAGCCGGCCTCCTGCAAGTCGTGCGTGCGGCCGTCGTCATACTCGACTTGCCCTGCTTCATCATGAATGCTACCATCGACTTCAATAATCAACCAAGCCTCCAGGCAGACGAAATCGACGATAAATTTTTGGATGGCATGCTGACGACGGAAGCGTATCCCTAGCTTTTGGTTGCGCAATTCTTGCCAAAGATGGTCTTCACCTTCAGTAGGCTTTTTGCGGTTGGTGCGAGCGTAGTTTTTTAGGTGTTGTGTCCAGCGAATGGCATCGGTGGTAAACATGCGGTAGGGGGTACCTCACCCCCCGGCCCCCTCTCCTCAGGGAGAGGGGGAGCCTGACGACTATATTCTATGCCGTCTGAACTGAGATTATCATTGATATCTTCTGAGGGCATAAGTGAAGTAGAATAAGGTATATACCAAATAAAAATACGGTCCTACGTCGCCGTGGCTCCCCCTCTCCCCGAGGAGAGGGGGCCGGGGGTGAGGTTACTTCAGCTCCAGCATCTTCGCCGGCTTGTCACTGATGCCTAGCGCCGTAGCGGTACCGGCCAGTTGCGTAATCGTGGCACGGGTTGCGTCGTCGCCGGCCTGGTTCATCATCTTCAGCAGGAGGGCTGAAACGCTCAGGTTCTTCATGTCCTCGGAGCTCAGGCCGAACTGATCTACGAAGCGGCGCAGGTTGGTTTTGAAGTCGCCCCCACCGTTGCCGTCCACGGAGAAGAAGGCGTCTTTCACGGTGCCCAGCACTTCAGAGTTGTGCACGGCGCGGTCTACCATTTTGCCTTTCGTGATGGAGCCGATGATCTGGTCGAAGAACATCGTTTCGCCACCCACAATGTCGATCTTGGCGGCTTTGAGGGCCTCGCCAATAACGTCGGCCTGGGAGGCGGCAATATCCTTCTGGATGCTGATCTGGGCCAGCTCTACCGACTTCTCCTTGTCGAGGCGCAGCTTGAACTCCTCGTGGTCTTTGCCCACGCCGTCGAGCTTTTTCATGGCGTCGGCCTTGGCTTCGATGCCCTTGGCTTCCACCGCGAATTTCTGCTCCGATACGGCGGCTTCGGACAGGCCTTTCTTTTGGTCGGCGTCGGCTTTGGCTTGGATAATGTCAGCGTCGGCGAGGCCTTTTTCGCGGTTGACTTTGGCGGCTACCAGGCCCAGCTTCTCGTCGGCTTCGGCCTGGGCACCGGCTTTGGCCTGGATGGCCTGAGCCTCAGCGGCGGCAGTGAGCTGGAGCACGTTGGCCTGGGTTTCACCTTCTTTCTGGCGGGCAGTGGCTTTGGCTTGCATCACCTGGGCTTCGGCCAGGCCTACGGCGGCGGCTTTGCTGGCTTCGGCTTCGGCCAGGGTGCGGATGGCCTGAGCTTTAAACTCAGCGGCAGCTTTCTCGGCCTCCGCGTCGATGAGGGCTTGCTTGGCCCGGAACTCGGCACCTTGCTTTTCCATTTCGGCGGTGCCCACAAAGTTAATCGTGGCCGTGTCGTTTTGCTGCTGGGCAGCAGTTACGGCTACCAGCTTTTCGCGGTCGGCCTGGGCCTGGGCGCGAGTGTCTTTGATCTTTTCCTCTTCGACTACCGTGGCTTTTTCCACCGTAATTCTTTCGCGGATGATGGTCTGGATATTTTTCTTCTCTTCCTCCAGCGCCTTTTCCTTTTCAATCTGTGCCAGAGCTACAATCCGCTCCCGCTCGTTGGCTTCCAGTGCTTTGGCCTGGGCTACGCGCTCCGTTTCCACGGCATCGGTTCGCTCTTTGTTGCGCTCGGCTACCAGTACCTGCCGGTCGCGGTTCTGCTCGGCAATACGCACTTCCTCCTCGGTGGCAATGCGTGCTTTTTCCGACTTCAGGGTTTCTTCCTGCTGCACTTTGGCCGCTTCCGCTACTTCGCGGGCTCTGATGTTGGCTACTTCGCGCTTCTGCTTTTCCTGGTTTTCAATCAGTTGCTTTTCAAGCTGCAGAATGGTTTCCTGAGCCTCCACATCCTGCTTTTTGATGGTTTTCTGCTGCTCCCGCTGAATAGAGTTTGCCTGAATCTTCTGCTCCGAGGTGAGGGCAATGATCTTCTTGATGCCCTCAGCGTCGAGGATGTTGTCCTGATTCAGGGCCGTGAGTGGGGTTTGCTCCAGGTAGTCGATGGCGCAGTCGTCGAGGACGTACCCGTTGAGGTCGGTACCGATGATGCGCAGGATTTCCTGCTTGAACTGCTCGCGGGAGTTATAAAGCTCAATAAAGTCAAAGTGCTTGCCTACGGTCTTCAGGGCTTCGGAAAACTTAGCGTCGAAGAGGCTTTCCAGGGCGGCTGGGTCAGAGGCCCGGTGGGCGCCAATGCTCTGGGCCACGTTGATAACGTCTTGCTCGGTTTTGTTTACCCGCACAAAGAAATTCACCTTCACATCGGCCCGCAGGTTGTCTTTGCAAACCAAGCCCTCAGAGCCAGCGCGAGAAATAACAATGGTTTTCAGCTTAATGTCCATCACCTCCAGCTTGTGGAGCACGGGCACCACAAAGATGCCGCTGAAGGATACCTGGGTGTCGCCCATACCGGTGCGCACCAGGGCCTCGCCTTGCACAGCCTTCTGGTACATACGGGCCACAATGGCCAGAAAACCCAACACAAGGATGGCAGCGATGATTATCACCGCCAGGGAAAGTTGTTCTAACATGGAAGTAGGAAGTAGAAGTTAATTCTATCGGGAAGGGGAAATGTGAGAAACCAGCCTTCTAGGCCAGTACAGTAAGACAAAGGCGATATGCCGCTTGTGCGCTAGCCGCCACGGGCAATGCAGGGGTACGTATAGAATGGTAGTATAATAGGAAGAGAGATAGTAGTTTGCTGATGTATACACTGGCCCGAGCAGCCTAGCACAAGATCAATCTTGCTTCATGAAGGTAGCTCGGCGAGGGGGCCTGGAACAGTGGTTCAGGGAAAGAGCAGCTCTGCAATGCGGTCGAAAAATTCTGCCAGGGCTCCATCAAATAGAAACTGGCCTAGCCAATGCAGAAAAGCTTTTAAGTTCAGCAACAGATCAATCATGGCGCAGGGCGGGGTTGAGTTGATGCAGGGTGGTAAGAAAGCCCTTGGGATTAGCCGGGGAAATCAATACCGAGTCATACTTGCCATAGCGAATTTCCAGTCGGTTGAGCGACAGGGCCGGGGAGCTGATGGGGTTCCGCGTTGGCTTAACGCTGGTAATGCTGGTGATAGGCACCCGTTTATGAATAGGACCTGAGGTAATTAATAACTCCTGCGGTGTGAGTGTATAGCGAGTGTTTGCCAGCAGGTACCCTAAAAAAGCACCCACTGCCAGCACCACAACGCTGGCACCCCACCGTTGCTGCACGAAAGATAAGAGTAAAAAGAAGCCCAGACTACTCAGCACGGGTGCAAACAGCCACCAGCTGATTTTAGAGGGAAAGACCTGGTTCATACTCATCAGTAATGTAGGACCTCTGGTGGTGCGAGAGCCTCAAAAGACTTCGTAAGGCTCAATCAAATAGCAGCGGCGCTGTTCGTCATAATCAATTACCAGGGCCGTGTCGCCCTTGCGTAGCTCGGCAGTTGGGGAAGCCGCCAGCACGTTCAGCATCAGTGGAGCCCCTGCCTGCGTTTGCACCCGGGCCTGGCCTAGGCGATAGGCAGTAGCGGGTAGCAGTACAGTGCACACCTTGCCCAGCGGCCGGACGCCGCCGTCGTGGTTTTTTTCCATAGCTGCGTACAGATGCACGAAGGGCAGCGTCAGGACTTTGGCCAGCAGCAGGCTCCCTAGCAATAGCGGCAGCAGTAAAGCCAGGCCCAGCAGCCCCGACTCATTGTGGAGGTAGTAATTCAGAAGTATACTGCCGGCCCAAAGGGGGAGGGCTACAAAACTGAGAAACACCATCAGCGGAATGCGGCCCAGATTAAAGAAGGTCAGGGCATGGTTCAGCCAGCTGACACCCATTTCGGGGGGATGCGCTTCGGCGTGGTGGCCGAGGTCCACGTCGTGGTCAATGTCCAGATCAACGGTTTTAAGGTCAAGAATGCCTGCCAGAATCGTGAGCCAGTACAGTAGAACGAACACCAACAGGGCCGTGGGGGCAAGGTTGGGCGCTGAAACCGCAGCGTGTAGAAGTTCAGTCATGGCAAGGGAAAACTAATCGGGGAGGAGCGGAGCCCACCACCAAGTGGGGTAATAAAAACAGAAAATAATGCGATGCAATTACCCCCTTTTCAGGCCCACTAACGAAGCTCCAGCTGCTGCCGTAGTTGGGTATTTTCTGCTTGCAGCTGCCGGAATTGTATTCTATAGGCTCTAATGATACCGGCGAAGCCAATAATTGCCAGCACTCGGGCAATGCCGGGGGGGCAGCAGGTGAAAAAGCTGGAGCAGCACCCCACACAGCAGCACCACAAAAGCCAGGGTTTTTAGGAGTTTTGGCTGGATATCCATGGGTAGAAATAGGAGGAAGTAGGTAGTTGCGGGCGGCAGACTACTCTAGCCCCAGCTTGGTCTTGAGGGCCTGCAGCTCCTGCGTGGCCTGGCCGCGCCCCGAGTGGCCTAGGGCCTTGTCAATCTCCTGGTCAATGGTTTTGCTTTCGTGGGCTAGCTGCCCGTAAGATTCCGCCAGGGCTTCTTCCACGGCCACCTTTTCCTTCATGCGCTCCAGCAAAGCCACTGTGCCCGAGGAATCTAGCTGGGCTAATTGCTGGTTAATGGTTTTGGTAGCGGTGCTTACCGTTACGCGGGCCTTCAGAGTTTTGAGCTCATTCTCCCACTGGCTGATGGTAGATTTTAGCTGCTGCACATTTTGCTCAAGCTGACTGGCTGAGCCTTCAAATTTCTCCTGCTCTGCCGCCGAGCGGGTAGCCTGCGCCTCATTCTCGGCTTTTTTCACGAGTGCCTCGCTGGCTAAACGGTCGGCCTCAGCTGCGGCCAGCTCACCCTTATGAGCACGCTGAAGCAGGAGCACCGCTTTGCTTTCATAATCGAGGGCTTTGGCGCGGGAGGCCGAAGCATCATTACGGGCCCGGATGGCCATAGCCTTTACTTCGGCCAGGCCCTGCAGGCTCTTGTCAAGGTCCTGGCGCAGGTCTCGCAGGCCCTGTTCCGTCATTTTAATAGGGTCTTCGAGCTGATTTATGGCGGAATGAGCTTCGGCTTGGCCAACTTTGAAGATGCGGTTGAAGATGTTCATGGCTTAGGGGGCTTATGGACTGAAAGGCTTCGGGACGTAGGGCTAGGTAGTTGGGGCTTTGAGCTTGAGGTAGCTTTCTCGCGTACTGCGTGTGCGCTGCGCGCGCGATACGTAGGACATGAGTCAATGCTGCTCAGCTTTTGATACCCAAAACGTTATTTGGAAAAAGCAATCAGCTCGTCGCTGAACTCACTGAGCAGCAGGCTGAGCGAGTTGAACACCGCTTCCAACTCGGGCCGGTCTAGGTGTTCCAGCTGAAGCGTGTCGCGGAAGATGACTTTGCGGCCTGTTTCGTCGAGCACGAAAGCGCCGTGAATGATGTCGCGGTTTTTCTGAAGCAGTTGCTGATACACCTCGCAGCTGGGGCCGGGTAAATCCAGCAGATGCTGCTCCATAATCAGAAGCGGCTCTCCACACCCAATAACCAGGTGCTCAATGCCCAGCTCTGGCTTGCTGACAACCAGCAGATTGGATGCTTCTTCCTGATGCCGGATGTCAAAACCGAGCTCTAATAAGAAGGTCTTGATTTTGGTAAAGTAAGAGTGGGCCATTGAAGTGAAATGTAAATGAGTAGCGGCGGATAAGGTACTAAAAGGAAGAGGAGCTGAACAGTTGGTGAGTAAGGCTAGTCCTGCTCAAAAAAATAGAGGCTTGTACAGGGTGCTTGGCAGTAATGTAGTAGCTTTACGATGCAATTGTAAGCAAAGTTTACATATTGCTCAAAGTTTGAGCTAAAAATATTTTTGCCATATGTCGAACGTTGGAAAAAACATTCGGAAGCTGAGAACGGTAAAGAAGCTCAGTCAGGCCGCTTTTGCCGAACTTTTTGGGTTAGCCAGACCTAGCGTAGGCGCTTACGAGGAGGGGAGGTCGGAGCCGAAAATGGAAACTCTGATTCAGATTGCTCAACATTTTGGCTTGTCAGTAGACTTGCTACTTACGAAAGAGCTAACCGTAAATGAGCTGTACAATTTTGACCTGTATAAGCAAAAAAATGCCGAGCCTGCCTCAGCGCCGCAAGCCGAAGCTGACCGCCAGCAGCACCTGACGCCCTACGTGCCGGCTGCGCGCATTCTGGAGTATATTGTGCAGCACCACGACACCACATTTATTGATGCCCTTACTACGCTCACGTTTCCGCATAGCCTAGGGCCAGCTACGCGGGCTTTTGAGGTGAGCGGGGCTGATATGCAGCCCACCCTACGCCATCAGGACGTAGTGCTTTGCTGCCACGTTGACAAAGCCAGCCCCCGCCTGCACATGGGGCGCCTCTACGCTTTTGTAACCCAAAGCCGCTTGCTGGTTCGCCGCCTTAGCGAGCAGCAAACTGGTGGGTTGCTCAAACTACGAGCCGACAACCCCGATTACCCCGTGCAGGATCTACTACTTACCGACGCGCTCGAAATCTGGGAAGTACACGGCAGCTTCAGTACCCACTTGCGGGCACCCGCCTTATTAGAGGAGCGTGTAACTCAGTTGGAGCGGCAGCTGGAAGCCGTGCTGGCCAGATTAGGCTAACCTTTTATACTCCCGAATGACGGCTGCCTCGCTCATAAACTCACGGAAACGCATTGCCCTACTGGCCTTGCTAGTAGCGGGGTTTGTGCTGCTGGGGCGGCGGCAGTATGAGCCGCCCACGCAGCAGGAGCAGCACAAGCGAGTGGCCTACCTGGAGCGTGTACTGCAAGAGGGCACTGGGCCAGATACTGAGCTGGCAGCCATTGGCCAACAAAATCCTGAGTGGGAATTATTCTCGCTGTCGTTCTCAGCATACGCATTTGCCAACCGGGCGGCGCAGCAGCCGGCTTTTCGGGCAGAAGCCGCCCGGTATATTGACCTTGCCATTGAGCAGGCATTAGCCCTGCCGGTGCGCAGCGCGTTTGAGCCAGCAGCGGTAAATGGCTCCCTCCCTGATACAACTGGCTCTGTATTGTACCTGGGGCATCTTAACTTGATGCTGGGTTGCCTGCGGGAGCTTGCCCCAGCTGCAGCGCGCACGAAGCTGCACAATATGCTATCGGGGGCACTATTTCGGCGGTATAACCGCGAGAAGAGTGGCTGTTTGGAGTCGTACCCGAAGCTGCGCTGGATACCTGATAATACAGCGGCTCTCGCCTCACTAGCCTTGCACAGCCGCCTGACGGGCAGCAAATATGCGGCGGCTGGTGGCCAATGGGTGCTGCGTGCAAAACACCAGTATCTCGATGCGCAAACAGGGGTGTTGGTTTCGCAGGTTGATACCCAGGGCGCGCCCCTGGAAGAACCACGCGGCTCAATGGTGGGCTGGAGTATCTGGTTTCTCTCCCGCTTTGACCCTGCTTTTGCCCAAGAGCAATATGCGCGCTATCAGCAGCACTTCAGTACCAATTTAGGCCTGGTAAGGCTGTACCGGGAGCGGGCCGGAAACTACACCAGTAGTTACGGCGACCTTGACAGCGGGCCCTTGATACTGGGTTACAGCATTCCTGCCAATGCCTTTGCTTTTGCCGATGCGGTGGCCCTTGGTGACCTGCGTAACGCGCGTAGGCTGCAGCGCCTGATAGGCCTTGGCCGCCGCGAAATTGAAACGCCTACGGAACTGCACTACGGGGTGCGGTTCGTGGATTTAGCCGTTAGCCCTTTAGCCGAAGCGTTGCTCTTATATTCTGAATTTCCCGTTAGCAGCCATTCCTCCATTCCTCAAGCAGCGGCACATCCTGCCAACTAAGCCACACAAGTAGTTGGCCAACCACCTCACGTTTTACCATGCCGCCTACCCTCATCAGGCAACAGCCAGCGCATTATCGCCCACTCCGCTAGCTCGCCAAGGCACTGCTTACGGTGTTGGAATACGGCCATTCAGAATGAAGGGCGGCCAGCATGGGCGGCTCATCACCTAAAAGCCAGTCGGCCGCTTCGGCGGTGTTGGAGAAGAACTGGATATCGTAATTCATGAAAGCGCGCTCGGTGCGTACCAGGCTTTCCACTACCAATTGGTTGTACATATTGTGCATAGGCAGCACCAAGGCCACACGCTGCACGGCCCCCTTTGCAACACGAGGCAACCAGGTAGTAGCTACCCAGGCCTGGTCATCGAGGCCCATGCTTGGGAGGTCGTTCATGTCAACCAGCGCCTGGCGAATGTTTTTTTGCTCAATGAGCTGCGCCACGGAGTCCATGCCTTGGCGGAACGCTTGCGGGTTGGTGCAAGTGGTGTTCCATTGAAAACGGAGTAAGGAAGGGCTAGCCAAGAACTGAGCCCGTATAGCGGGTAAAGTTAAAATCATGCAAAAAGGAGAAGTAGACGAAAGAGACGATGTACGAGCAAGATTTAAAACTGGATTTAATGCCTTATCAAATTTAAAGCCAATTTTAAATGCGAATAAGGCATGAAAAGGCTGCTGCAAAGGGGAATAGTGAACTTTAGGATGTGAGTATAAGTAAAACTTAATTATCCTCAATAAAATAATATAATGAGAGGTGAATCTTGGCCAGGAGTACCTATGTAGCGTTCAGGCTAAACCGTACTAGTGCTGGTAACTGCCTGTTGCAGAATGTCTATGTGTACTTTTGCTTTATAATGAGCAACCCCACCATAGTCGCCACCCAAACGGCCGTGCCACGTAGCATCCGGCTGTTGCGTCTGAAGTTTCGCTTACTGTCTGGGTTCTCCACTGAGCTGGCGTTTGGGGCAGCCTGGCGGTTGTTTACAACCCCACGAAAGCTGCCTGAAAAAAGCTGGGAGGCCGCTGCTGTTGCAGAAGCCCGGCAGTTCTGGGTAAACTCAGCGCGCGGGGCCATTGCGGCTTATGAATGGAACCCTCAGGGCTCGCGCACAGTGCTGCTCGTGCACGGTTGGGAACACCGGGCTAGCTTCTGGGGTGTAATGGTGCGCGGGTTAGTGGGGGCTGGCTTTCGGGTGGTTGCTCTTGATGGTCCTGCCCACGGGGCTTCCGCTGGCCGCCGCACTACACTTCCAGCTTTTGCCCGGGCCGTGCAGGCCGTAGCCGATGAGGTAGGGGAGGTGTACGCGGCGGTAGCGCACTCGTTGGGCGCCGCTGCTACCGCCGGCATACCCGTAGAGTTTAACCGTGCTGGCAACGGGCGGCTGCCCCGACTGGTGCTGCTGGCTGCCCCGGGCAGCACTACGGCCGTAGCCCAGCGGTTTGCTCAGTTTCTGCACTTGCCTGAAGCGGTGGTGCAGCGCATGCATCGGTACATTCAGGAGCAGCACGGCCGCGATGCCGAAAGCTTCAGCCTGATTCAGATGGGCCACACGCTACCCGCAGATCGGGCCATGCTCGTGCACGACTTCAACGATGAGAGTATTCCGTTTGCTGAAGCACAGGAAATTGCCAATAGCTGGCCTAATCTGGATTTCAGGCCTACCACTGGCCTAGGCCACAATGGGGTTATGCGCGATGCAGGGGTGCTAAAGCAGCTGGTAGAATTTCTGTCTTAACTAATCAGTGAGCTCACTACAGGCACCGTAGGCCTCGGCTGCGTATGTGTGAGGATGCCTTTACATAACCACGGCTTGTGTGTACCCGCGGGTTCTGGTGTTAGGCCAGTACGTCAATATTGAATTTTCTTGCATGAATAAGCCAGAGTATGACGCAGTAGTAGTAGGCGCGGGGCCGAATGGTTTGGCTGCCGCCATTGTACTGCAGCAAGCGGGGCTGTCGGTGCTGCTGCTGGAGGGCAAGGAAACGTTGGGAGGTGGCCTACGCACCGCGGAGCTGACGCTGCCGGGCTTCCACCACGATATCTGTTCGGCCATTCACCCGCTGGCTGCTGCCTCTCCCTATTTTCAGACGCTGCCGCTGGCCCAATACGGCCTAGAGTACATTACGCCCCCGGTAGCCGCCGCCCACCCCTTTGATGATGGCACGGCTGCGGCGGCAGTAGCCTCGCTAGCTGAAACAGCCCGAAGCCTGGGCCAGGATGCGCGCGCTTACCAGCAGTTGCTTGAGCCGCTGGTGCAGGCGTGGCCCGGCCTTGCCCCCGATGTACTGGCCCCGCTCAGCTTTCCACGTCACCCGCTGGATATGGCTAGGTTTGGGTTATCGGCGCTGCAGCCGGCTACCATGCTGGCGGGGCGCTTCCGGACCAAGGAGGCGCGGGGGCTTTTTGCGGGCATGGCGGCCCATTCCATTCAGCCCCTCACCAACCCCACCACCGCCGCTATTGGCCTAGTGCTGCTGATTGCGGCCCACCGCCACGGCTGGCCCCTGCCCAAAGGCGGCTCCCAAGCTATTACCGATGCGCTGGCAGCCCATTTCAAAGCCCTGGGCGGCAAGGTAGAAACCAACACGTACATTAAGAGCCTGAGTCAACTACCATCGGCCAAGGCAGTGCTGTTTGACGTGACGCCGGCTCAGCTGCTCCAGATTGCCGGTCACCGGTTATCGGCAATCTACCAGTGGCAGTTGCGGCGCTACCGCTACGGCTGGGGCGTGTATAAGATTGACTGGGCTTTGGATGGGCCTATTCCCTGGACTGCCCCCGAGTGCGCCCAGGCCGGCACCGTACACCTGGGCAATACACTGGAGGAAATTCAGGCCGGGGAGCATGCCATTTCACAGGGGCAGCACCCAGAGCGGCCTTTCGTGCTACTGGCCCAACAGAGCCTGTTTGACGCTACCCGCGCCCCCGCTGGCAAGCACACTGCCTGGGCCTACTGCCACGTACCCAACGGCTCCCGCGTGAACATGACCGATGCCATTGAACGCCAGGTAGAGCGCTTCGCGCCCGGCTTCCGCAACCGAATTATCGGCCGGCATACCTTCGATACTGCTGGAATGGAAGCGCACAACCCCAACTACATAGGCGGTGACATCAACGGGGGCACACTCGATCTAGGCCAGCTGTTTACGCGCCCAGCCTTGCGGGCATCACCATACCGCACGTCGGCGCCGGGGCTGTACCTGTGCTCGTCTTCCACACCGCCCGGTGGGGGCGTGCACGGCATGTGTGGCTACCACGCCGCCAGCCGCGCCCTGCGCGATGTATTTAAGCTGCCCGTGCCGCCGCTGTATCAGGAAGGAACGTAGCCTGCTCTGCTGGTTTGGGAAGTAGATGTCGCAGGTAGTGAGAATCTGCGGCTACTCACACCCAACGTATCGTGCCTGGTCAATACTCCACCACACTAATATGCCATCCTGAGCGGGGCAAAGGGTTTTCTCAAACTAGCAAGACTGACCTAGAGCGACTCGTGCAGACGGTACATCATCTTTCATTCCGCTCAGGATGACGCGGTAAACAAGTAGCAGGGGCAGGGCGGAGGAATGGCTATATCGACTCGTGGCCTTCTGCCGCCAGTTCTTTCAACACCTCGCGTAGGCCAGTAGGCTCCTGGATGAGGTGGAAGATATGCTCCAGGTACTCAGCCTCGGCGCGCAGGTGGCGTTTGAGGTGGCGGATTTCCTGCTCCCGCTTCTTGCCCGTGCTGCCAGAGAAGCCGTTGTCGCCGTACTTGAGGGCGTTGAGTTGCTGCTTCAGTTCCGTTTGTTGCTGGTGCAGGGCCTGGGTGTAGCGGGCTAGCACGGTGTCATCGGTGGCAGAGGTGGGCGCCGACTCAGAGAGCAGCTGAAGCAGGGTGTAGAGGTCGTTGGCTTCGTAGGCCTCCGTGATGCGCTGCATCAGTTGGGTTTTCTGCTGCTGAGCCGCCGGGTCGCGCTCCAGGTCGGGGTGATGAGTGCGGGCTAGCTGGCGATAGAGCGTTTTGGTGTTGGAAAGGAGGCTTTGCTGCTCGTCGCGGGCTGCTTTCTCAGCGGCTTCCTGGGCCTTTTGGGTTTTGGTTTTACGCCGGGCGCGGGCGGCCTGGGCTGCCTGCTCATGGGGCGGCAAGGTAGGGTCGATATCGGGCTGGGGGGTGGCCTCAACAGCTGGAGCTGTTTCCTCATCGTCTTCCAGATCAACACGACGGCGGGGGGCGTATTTTCGCAAGATATCGGCGGCATCTTCTCCAAACCGGTCTTGCAGGGAGCGGGCATTGCCCACAATCACGGCCGTAATCTGATGCTCCTCGGCGCGACTGAAAAAGCCCAGCAGCAAGGCATCTTCGAGGGGGACAAACAGCCGCTGCCGCACTTTCACTACGGCTTCCGCCGCCGGACCTACCTGTTGCCAGTAGCGCCGCCGGGCCTCCGCCTGCTCCACTTTCAACTCCTGCAGGCGTTGCCGCAAGCCTTCTACCTGTGCTACGGCCGCCCGAAACGCCTGCTGCGCTGGGGTGCCGGGTGCTTCGGCAGGGGCCAGCGTGGGCAGTGAGTTGGCGGCGGGTAAGTCGGTGGTGGGGTTATGCAGATTCATATAGCAAAGGTAGGGTGTAAGTGACTGGGGTAACCCCACCCCCTGCCCCTCTGGGAGAGGGGGGGCCAGACGACCTCAACAACTTTGTCAGAACGCACCTTTATCCCTACCAAGGAGGCGAAGGCGGTAAGGTTTGTCACAGAGTTAGGACCCCAGATTCCTCGCTTCACTCGGAATGACTACTAGCTTTCAACTCACCCGAATACCTCGTAGGCCACCCGGAATGTGTTGCAATGAGCATCAACGATGTCTGACAAGCGTTCAGAGTAGCCGCCGCCCATGCTTACGGCTACGGGAATACGACGCTGCTGGCAAAGCCGGAGCACTAGCTCGTCGCGCTGGCGGCAGCCTTCCTGGGTGAGGGCAAGCTTGCCCAGCTTGTCGGTAGCCAGCACATCAACTCCGGCCTGGAAGAAGAGGAAATCAGGCTGCACCTGGCCTATGAGCTTCGGCAGCGTATTACCGAGAATCTGCAGATAGGTGGCGTCCTCGGTGCCCAGCTCTAGCGGAATGTCAAGGTCAGACTGCTCTTTGCGCAGCGGGTAGTTAGCACCGGCGTGCATGGAAAAGGTGAACACGCGTGGCTCATTCTGGAAGATGCTGGCTGTGCCGTCGCCCTGGTGTACGTCGAGGTCTACCACCAGAATCTGCCGGGCTTCGCCGTGGTGGAGCAGGCGGGCGGCAGCTACGGCAATGTCGTTGAGCACGCAAAACCCCTCGCCCCGGTCGCGGAAGGCGTGGTGGGTGCCGCCGGCCAGGCTCATGCCAATACCATCGCGCAAGGCCCGCCGCGACGATTCTACCGTACCGGCCACGCTGCTCAATGAGCGGCGCACTAGCTCCGGGCTTTGGGGCAGGCCTAGCCGGCGCACCTCGGCGGCCGTCAGCTGTAGGTCCCGCACACGGTACCAGTAGTCTGGGGAATGCACTCGTAGGATGTCATCTTCGGCGGCTAGGCCTGGGTCGTAGATGTCGCTGGCCGGAGCAATGCCCTGCCACAGCAGCTGCTCCCGAATGAGCTCATACTTGGCGATAGGGAAGCGGTGGCCGTTGGGCAAGGAAATACTGTAGCGTTCCGAAGAGGCAAGGCAGGGCACTAGTGGTGAAATTGTGAAGTGGTGAATAGGTGGATGCGAAGTGGGGTATACGGAAAAAAGCGGCAGCAGCACGCCGTAGGGCAGCAGCACAGCCAACCCCATACTGGTTCGCATTGCGTAAGGAAGTAAAAAGCATCAGCTCAGTCTCTTTTGCGCTGCTAAGCAGTCTACAGCCTGCAACCGACTTTATGACTATAAACTCTATGGCTGCGCTGCCGTCCTTTTCCATACACCTCATCAAGCATTCACTATTTCACCACTAGTGCATGTTGCGCTCTTCGATGAGCTTGTGAAAAGCATCGGCGTAGGAGTCGCCGATGGGGATGATGGCCTCGCCGAGGTAGATGCGGTTTTTGCGGATGGAGTCGATCCAGCTGAGAGCTATGATGAAAGAGCGGTGCACGCGCACGAAATCCTGGGAGGGGAGGCGGTCTTCGAAGGCTTTCAGGGAGTTAAGCGTGAGGACAGGCTTGCCAGCTCCCGTGTAAATCTTGATGTAATCTTTGAGGCCTTCGAGGTAGCGGATATCGCGCAGGTTGATGCGCTGAGTGTGATAGTCGGCCTTAACAAAGATGAAATCATCGGCCGGTGCTGGCGCGGGTGGCGCAGCTACTGGCTCAGTGGGCCGACGCGCCTGCAGGCGGTCCTGGGCTTTTTGGGCAGCCTGCACAAAGCGGTCGAAGGCAAAGGGCTTCACCAGGTAATCAACGGCGTTGAGGTTAAAGCCTTCCAGGGCGTAGGCCTCGTAGGCTGTGGTGAAGATGACCAGGGCCTCCGGGCGGAGCGTGCGCACAAACTCCACGCCCGTGAGGTCAGGCATTTGAATATCCAGAAAGAGCACATCCACGCTTTCCTGTTGGAGTACCGTCATGGCTTCCAGAGCGCTGCGGCAGGTGCCTACCAGCTCCAAAAAGGGCACGCGCTCCACGTAGCTCGTGAGCAGGCGCAGGGCTAGAGGTTCATCATCAACTAACAGGCAGCGGAGCATGGGCTAAGGTCAGGGTTAAGGCCACCGAATACTCAGTGGGCGTTTGATCTAGTTGGAGAGTATAGCGGTCGGGGTAGAGCAGGGCCAGGCGCTGCTGCACGTTGGGCAGCCCAATGCCCGAGTTAGGGTCGTGGTCGGCTTTGGCTTCCGGGAACCGCGTGTTGGTCACGTTAAACTGAAGCTGCTGCCCCGCCACCGCCAGCTCCACGGCAATTTTAGAAGGGTGCCGGGCGCTGATACCGTGCTTGAAAGCGTTTTCCACTAACGGAATCAGCAGCATGGGCTCAATCATACAGCCAGAGAGGTTGCCTTCCACCATGAAGCTGATAGCTACCTGCTCAGGGGTGAGGCGCAGGCGCTGCAGATCCATGTAGGTGCGCACGTAGGCCACCTCCCGGTCCAGCGGTACCCGCGGCGCCGCCGACTCATATAGCATGTACCGCATCAGCTGGGAAAGCTGCAGAATGGCTTCCGGTGCTTCATCGGCCTTGAGCTGGGCCAGGGAGTAAATGTTGTTGAGCGTATTGAACAGGAAGTGGGGGCTGACCTGCGATTTCAGGAACGCCAGCTCGGCGGTGAGGTGGTTGTTTTGAAGCTCCCGCCGGGCCCGCTCCGTTTCAAACCACTCACTGGTTATGCGTAGGCCACTGCTGATAATCCATACCAGAATCCCGATCATCCAGATGCCCTGTGGTGGCCGGGAGTGTTGGAGCTGAACGGTGGTTTGACCAGGCTTGCCCACTACAATTTCGGTGCGGTGTGGGCGCGAAGGGCGTTTCGTGATGCCCGTGGCCCGCGAAATAAAAGGCCAGTAAAAGAGGCCTAGCAGCACCAGCACCACCCCAAAATACGCCAGAAACCGCCGCTTAGCAAACAGCCTTGGAATTAGAATATGGTAGTTCAGGTAGAAGAAGCCCGCCAGCAGGAGCGGAGGGACCAGGGAAGTGAGATGAAACGGGGGCGGGTTGGTGGAGAGCAGCCGCGGAATAGAGGCCACGCCCACCCACGAGGCTACGTGGATGACCACCTTCCAGATGCGGCGCCAGGTAGTTTTAGGTTTCGTTATGGGGAGTTGGGCTGCCATTCGGGGCTCAAATTAGCTTGATGTACGCTCAGCAAGGGAGATAAGGATACGGTATGCAGTACGAGTAGCTGGTTGGCCCAACGCAAAAAGGACCTTATCAGACCAGTCAAAACCTGGCTAGGCCAGTGGTGCAGGCGTGATAAGATCCTTAGGGGCCGCCTGGGGTGCAGCCTGATCAGTAAGACGAGCGGATGCTACTGGTTGGCGCCGGGCAGCCGACGGTTGCGCATGCGCTCCTGCTTCTGGGCCTGGTATTTCTGAAACTGCTCCGGCGTCAACACGGCTTTGAGCTGGGTGTCGGTGGTTTCGTCTAGGCTGCGCATCTGCGTCATCATGGCCTGCCGGTCGGTGCCCGCCGAGCTTTGTTCTCGCAGGGTCTGCATCTGCTGCATTTGCTCCTGCTGAATAGCGCTTACGCGGGTTTGCTGATCGGCCGTCAGGTTCAGGGTCTTGGTCATTTCGACGAGCATGTTGCCAGGGCCACCGGGCCTATGGCCTTCGGGGCGAGCAGCGGTGTCGTCGTCGCCTTTGATTTTTGTTTTGTCTTTCTTGGTTTTAACCTTCTGGGCAGAAGGCGCCGTCTGGGCCTGAGCAGGTACCGAAAGGGTGGCCCCGGCCAAGGCAGCAGCGAACAGAGAGGCGGCAAGTAGCTTACGCATAATAGAAAGGAGTTAAGGGAATGCAGCCCGCTTCCCAGGCTACTTCTTTCCAAACCTACCGCGTCTCACCACCGCCCGGAACTATGATCTACTAATGCCCCTGATTTATCGACCGAGCCGCTTGATTCCTCCGGCGTGTCTGGAAGTTGGGGTGAGGCGCTAACAGCTACCGAAAGCTTTAAGTCTTTAAGGCTGGCTTTAGGGCAATTGAATAAATTAAAAATTTATATCGTTCTAAATAATATGTGTAAATGCTGTTTAAATTAATTAGATGTGGATTTAAGTGGTTTGATGGGTTGATCTGTGTGCTCGTGTAAAAAAAATATTTAAAAATATTTTCTACATGTATTTGGTATATAGTAAAACTCCTTTCATATTTGTCTCACCAAAACAACACAACGCCATGCTACGCCACTCAAACTTTACCATCAGCCAAGACGAGATGAAACCGCGGGTTTCATGCGCGGTTCGGTATAGCTAAGTAGCAGTAGGCCTCCTCTGACACTTCCGCGACCCGAGCCCCACAGGTTCGGGTCGCTTGTTTTTCACCCTATACCATCCCCACGGTCATGCAGTCATATCTGAATTGCGCTCTATGCCAGCCCCAGGATAAACGGCCCATCAGCCGTGAGGGGAAGTGGCGCGACCGGGATTTTTCGTTGGACAATTCACGTAGGTAAATTCTTCGTGACGTATCCCTGAAAAAAGCCCGGCTTCTCGAAAGGCCGGGCTTTTTTCATATCCATTATTCGAATAAATAATTAATTTATTCGTGCTGGAATTGCTATGACTTTGCGGTAATACTTAATTCTTTTTTCACTGTTAAACTATTGCTTGTATGTACGATTTATTCCGCCTTTCCGAATATGAGCTAGCAATAAACTGGCCTACGGAGGAAGAGCCCCTGCCTGCTGCCAATCAGGAAATAAAAACCTCTTAAGGGTAGGCTTCAGCCTCTTGCTCTGCTGTTACTTACTACTTACCCACCCGCTTTATACCTCATCTTATGCGCTTCAATACTACCCCTCGCATTCCTCAACCTGATACCTTAAACCACGAAGGGGCGGCGGCTTACACCCTCACGCCGGCCCTGGAGCTCTACGCGGCCGTTGCCACGGCGGCCTTGCAGGACCAGAACTACGAAAAGGCCGATACCCGCTTGGTGCGTTTGCGCGAGTTGGTAGCGAAAAACGATGCCTTATTTGTGGCTCGCCTGGCCGTATATGCCCGTGAACGGCTCTACTTACGCTCGGTACCCCTGGTGCTGTGCGTGGAGTTGGCCCGCTTACACCGCGGCGACAATCTCGTGAGCCGCTTGGTGGCCCGCGTGGTGCAGCGCGCCGATGAAATCACGGAGTTACTGGCCTACTATGCGCATGCTAACGGCCGGAGCGGGACCAAAGTCCTCAACCGACTCTCCAAGCAGCTGCAGAAAGGTTTAGCCCAGAGCTTCAACCGTTTCGATGGCTACCAGTTGGCCAAGTACGACCGGGCCGGGGCCGTGCGCCTCCGCGATGCGCTCTTCTTGGTGCACCCCATGCCCCAGAACGAGACCCAGCAAGCCCTGTTCAACCAGTTGGTGGCCGGCACTTTGCCTACGCCTTACACCTTTGAAACCGAGCTGTCGGGGCTGGGGCAGGCGGAATACGCCACCCCAGCTGAGCGCACCGCCGCCTTCCGCCAGAAATGGGAGGAGCTGATTGGCAGCGGCAAAGTGGGCTACATGGCCTTATTGCGCAACCTGCGCAACATCCTGGAAGCCGGCGTAGCTCCGGAGCTGGTGGAGCAAGTGTGCGCCACGCTCTCTGATGAGCGGGCCGTGGCGCGCAGCAAGCAGTTGCCATTCCGTTTCTTGGCCGCTTACCGCGAGGTAAAGGCCCTGCAAACGGGCGTAGTACCTACGTTGCTTGGCATGCTGAGCCTGCGCCCCAACCCCGCGGTAGAGGTGCTGGCAGCTTTGGAAACGGCCATCAGCCACAGCGCCGCCAACCTGCGCGGTTTCGGCCACGAGACCCGCGTGGTAGTAGCCTGCGACGTGTCGGGCTCCATGCAGCACCCTATCTCGGCGCGCAGCAAAGTGCTGCACTATGACATAGGCCTGGTGCTGGGTATGTTGTTGCAGAGCCGCTGCCAGAATGTGGTAACCGGCATGTTCGGCGACACCTGGAAGCGCCTTACCCTGCCCCGCGGCCCCGTGCTGCGCAATGTGGAGGAGTTCTACAAGCGCGAGGGCGAAGTGGGCTACAGCACCAACGGGTACTTGGTAATTCAAGATCTGCGTCAGCGCCGCGAGGTGGTCGACAAGGTGATGCTATTCACTGACTGCCAGTTGTGGAACTCCCACTTCAACGGCAGCAGCGTAGCGCAGGAGTGGGCTGAGTACCGCCGCACGGTGGCACCCAACGCCCGTCTCTACCTCTTCGACCTGGCTGGGCACGGTACCACGCCCCTGCAGGTATATCCGGAGCATGGCGTGGCCCTGATTGCCGGCTGGTCGGATAAAATATTCGACGTGTTGGCGGCCCTCGAAAACGGCGGCTCCGCCCTCACCGAAATCGAGGCTATTGACTTATAAACATGCGGCCCCGGAAGTGGCCTAGATACCAAAAAAGCTGCCGCCACTTCCGGGTCACTGTCCGATCCAGCACTGCTTTATAGGCAGCAAAAACAACCTTCACAGTAGTAAAAATGCAGCTTTATATCCTGCCTCACTCAATAACCATGTAGCATCTTTCGTTTTTGACATTGGGAAGGCGGCTGGCCCCATAATGGCAGCCGTCGGCCGGAACGGTGCATAGCCGGCGCCCTCGTTGCTTCGGTGGCCGTTCCAACCCGGCTGACTCACCACGTCAGGTGCCGTAGGCGGGCGATACTTCGCTTGGTTGAAGCAAAACGCCTGTTTTGCTAGGGTTCGATTCCCCTTCCGTGGCCTCGGCTGCGGCTGACACGCCTGCCGCCTGTTGCCCTGAACTGGTGAGTTCAGCCGGAAATATCTCCCTGCCGGGTGCCGTTGCCAAGCGTTCCTTCGGGTCGTGCGTTCGAGTCGCATCAGGTCCACCCGTTTTTGTAACCTAGGCCTGTAGCTCAGTTGGTAGAGCAGAATGGCTTCGGCCACCGCTGGCTCTTGTTGCCCCGGCAAATGATAATCCAGTATTTACCCTGATATTACGTTAACTGCGTGAGTGCCGTAGTTGGGCCATACTTCGCACTTTTAATGCCCAGGTCGTGGGTTCGAGCCCCACCGGCCATTGCTTCGGCAGCGGCTGTAGCTCAGCTGGTAGAGCAGGATATGGAGGCCTGGCGTTTGTTGCCTCACGCAGTTTTTCCTTACACCTAACGGGTGCCGTAGCGGAGCCATACTTCGTTTGATACGGTGGGGTCGTGGGTTCAAGTCCCACCTGCCGCAAGGCAGTAGCTCAGTTGGTTAGAGCACATTCTGGAGGCTTCGCGTTTGTAGCCCCGTTAGGTGAAAGGGAAGAATTACTGAAAACCGGAAGGTGTCGTAGAGTCGCCTTACTTCGTTTGAAACACCAATCGGTGCCTCGTTTTTCACCCTTTCGATTTTCTATTCTGGATGCGGCCCCTTATAGGCCAGTAGCCCGGTGTTACCCACTCTTATACGTACTCTATCCCTTCTTCACTCACTGGCCTAGGCCAGTCCTTACCCTCCCTCAACTATTATGTTCCTCCGACGAGATACTACCAACACTATTCGGCGTCGCTACTAGCGCCCGATACCTCATCTTATCTGCAGCAAGCACCTTCTGGCGCATTCGCTGGCTTCAATTTTCCTGATTATGGCTAATCAATTACGCGGCAACGACCTTCGGCAGCTTGGCTTCCCCGAAGGACGGGCCATTGGGCTTGCGCTGGCACAACTGCAGCGCAAGCATCTCAAAAAACTCTCGCAAACCGACCAGCTAGTCTTACTGAAAAGCTTACTAGCCGATCCTTCCACTTACCTCACTCACCTCGACTGGAGCCACACGGCCGCGGCCTTGCTGCCTGCGCCCAGCCGGCACATTGCCCTCACAGAACGCAAGCCCTACGCCGTATTCGGGCCCGAGTACATTGAGCAGGGTGCCATCCACCAGATGGAAACGGCCATGAAGCTGCCCGTAACGGTAGCCGGCGCCCTCATGCCCGATGCCCACCACGGCTACGGCCTGCCCATCGGGGGCGTGCTGGCCACCGATAACGCGGTGATTCCCTACGCCGTGGGCGTTGACATTGGGTGCCGCATGGCGCTGTCGGTGTTTGCGCTGCCACCCCGGCATCTGGAGCAGCGGGTGCAGGAAATGCGCAAGCTCCTGCTGGATAATACCCGCTTCGGCAACCGGCAGGGCTTCCAGCGCGGCCAGAAGCTCGACCACGCCGTGCTGGAGCGCGACGAGTTCAGCAACATTGCCTTCCTGCGCAACAAGCAGGGTACGGCCGCTGAGCAGATTGGCACCTCTGGCTCCGGCAACCACTTTGTGGAGTGGGGTATCGTGGACATCCTCGACCCGCAAAACGAGCTGGGTGTGCCCGTAGGCCAGTACGTGGGGCTGCTCTCGCACTCCGGCTCCCGGGGCCTGGGCGCCAGCGTTGCCAACCACTACACCAAGCTGGCCAAAGATGTATGCCAGCTGCCCAGTGAAGCGCAGCACTTAGCCTGGCTCTCCCTGGAAAGCGAGGCCGGGCAAGAGTACTGGGCCGCCATGAACCTGGCCGGCGACTACGCCTCGGCCTGCCACCACCAGATACACCAGCGCCTGGCCAAAGCCCTGGGCGAGCGACCCCTGGCGAAAGTGGAAAACCACCACAACTTTGCCTGGAAAGAACGGCTAGCCGATGGGCGGGAGGTAGTGGTGCATCGTAAGGGGGCTACGCCCGCCAGCGCAGGCGTGCTGGGCGTCATTCCTGGCTCTATGACGGCTCCCGGCTTTATTGTGCGGGGCCGCGGCAACGCCGATTCGTTGGCATCTGCTTCGCACGGTGCCGGCCGGGCCATGTCGCGGACTCGCGCCAAGCAGGAGCTGAGTGAGGCTGAAGTGCGGCGCTACCTGCAGCAGCACGGGATTGAACTGATTGGCGGAGGTGTTGACGAGGCTCCTCAGGCCTACAAAGACATTCACGCCGTGATGCAGAGCCAGCAGGAACTGGTAGACGTACTGGGTACCTTCACCCCGCGCATCGTCCGGATGGATGGGGCTTAGTTGTCAGTTAGTCTGATACCTGCAAAAAGAGGCGTTGCATCCCTAGGGAATGCAACGCCTCTTTTTGGCGTAAGTAAGCATGGTAAAGCGGGTGCCGCTAGCTACAACCGATGACGGTGCTTGCACGAGCGAGAAGCTTTTACGGAGTCGTTCTCATCGGGGCCAGCCCCAGAATCACATGGACTTGGCAACGACCTCTGCAGTAAAGCAGAAGACCAAGGCAAAGCTAAAAGGCCGCCAGATAAGAGAAGTAAGGCTACTGCCGTAGCTGGCAGTGAGGACGAGGGTGAGGTAAGTTCCATACGAATCTACAGTCTTAAGCGATAGATACTATTGGTGGAACTAAGGCTAGGTGCAGGCCTCAGGGTACTCTGTAAACAGAACAGTTACTAACAGTTTTAAGCTTTGACTCTAATGTCAATAGTGGGTTGCTAATCCAATTATAGATACGGGCAAAAAAATATAACAGATTGAAGAACTTTGAAAAAGGCAAAAGAAATCATGCGAGTAATTGATAAGGTGTAGAAAATGAGTAGTATATATTAATCCATATTATATTGAAATAAGTATAATTTCAGAACTAGTTGCATTCAGGGCCGACACGTTACCTCGGCCAAGCTACGGCCTGCGGAATCTAGCTAGAGGGTGCTTGATATAGGGGTTGGCTTTCCCCAATGCTATTGTGTTACTTGCGTACTATAGTGTAATCAGCAGAGCAGCATTTATAGTTAACACGCTACTTTATGTCAATCAATCGTGTTGCAAAGGCCCATTGGTACGGTCGTGGTACTGATGGCTACGGACAATTAGATACCAACAGCGCTGTACTAAAAAGCACCCCTTACTCGTACACTACTCGCTTTGCAAGTGGGGTAGGTACCAATCCGGAGGAGCTGATTGCCGCCGCACATGCTGGCTGCCTTTCCATGAAGCTGGCCTTTAACCTACAGGTAGCTGGTTACATAGCTACCCGCATTGACACCCGGTGCGAGATAGTAATGGAGGAAGGGTTAGTGCGCGAGTCGGTGCTGGTGGTAGAGGCACAGATACCCGGCATGCAGGAAGACAAATTTCAGGAGCTAGTGGCCGATGCGCAGGCTAACTGCCCAGTATCCAAGCTGCTGAATGCCGCCATCCACTGCGAGGCGTTCTTAATTCCGAGCGCGGCAGTATAGCTATAGGGGACTAGGGCAGTAGCCTAGGCTACTCTACTGGTTCAACCACGCTCACAACGTCGCCTACCCGAATGGTGCCGCCCGCAATAATGCGAGCCGTGAGGCCGCCGTGGCCGCGCATGGCGTTGTAACCACCCGGGCCGAGTTCTTCCTCCATGCGGGAGCAGGGGTGGCATTCGCCCGTTATTTCCAGTACTACTTCCTCCCCAATTCGTACCTGCCGGTTTTTTAATGCCAGCAGGTTGATGCCACTCACGACCAGATTACGCCGTAAACGGCCCGGCTCAACGGGGGCAGAGTGGCCCAGATACCCGGCTACGGCCGCCAAATGCTCATGCTGAATCAGGGTTATCTGGCGTTTGCCGCCGGGCTTGGGACGGGCATGGTCGCCGGCTAGGTGCCGGTCGGTTTCTACGGTAGCCTCTGGTACCGAAAGTAGGGGCTCCCGCCGGGCCGGGCGTAGGCCTATCCACTCCAGCCGACCAGTTTGCGGCAGCGTAGCCAGTAATTGCGCAATGGCAGATTTGGAGTCGCCGAAAAAAGGATAAGCCATCGGTGGAAGGGTACTAAATGAAAGGTAAGCAACTCTGGGGCTGCGAGTGCAATGCTAGTGGTACTACTTAAAGGTATTCTCTGTTGCCAAGGCTTACTTCTCACTTGGCGCTATAAACCCGGGCCGGGCTTCCGGGTGCTGAATTTGTCCACCTAAATTGCCGGCGCGGGCAAGCAGAACAACGCTGACTACGGCTCCGGCCACGGTCAGCCGGCTCAGTAGGTTAGCCCGCTGAGTAAGTAGCAGCGCCAACAGCGCTAAGCAGCCGGTTAGCTCAAGCACCCAGAAGCCAAGCTCTGCCGCCGCTTCATGTGCCTGAGTTAAAGGTTTAGACACACCTGCCACCCCTTGTAACACCTCCTCGGCTCCTTCTCCGGTGAGCTGAACCGGCAAGCATAGAACTGCCGCCACCAGCAGCGTTACTAGGCCAGTGCGCACCACCCCGTTATCCTGCCGGAATAGGCCTACAGCTAGTACCACCAGGCCAAACAGGCTGCCCAGAATAGGTATATGATTTAGAAATAGATGCAAATGGGCTTCATTCATACGGGTAAGCAGGAGGGCAATAGTTTGGGCTACTCAAGCCGAAGCAAAAGTACACGTTGAGCTAGTTTAGCTTTCGTGCGGTTGGAACTGACGCGCAACCCAGAAGGCCGCGCCGGCGGCCAAGGCTCCGGTTCCGGCCATTTTAAAGGCTCCCCAAATGGGCGGCTGCCCAGTGAGGCGGCTTTTCAGATAGCCAAAGAGGAAGAGGCATACCAGCGTAATTACCGCCGACCACAGCAGGCCTTCAGTGGGCGTAGCCGTGAAGAAATACGCGCTCAACGGAATCAGGCCACCCACGGCGTAAGCCAGGCTGATGGTAACGGCACTTTTGGGGGCCTGCTTGGGGTCGGGCTTCTCCAGGCCTAGCTCATACTTCATCATAAACTTCACCCATTGATCCGGGTCGGCGGTGAGTTCCTCCACGGCTTGGTTTACGGTAGCAGGGGAGAGGCCAATTTCCTGCAGCAGCTCCCGCACCTCTTCGCGCTCCACGGCGGGCACCTCCTGAATCTCGCGGTACTCTCGCGCCAGCTCCGACTCATAGTGCTCTACCTCCGTGCGGCCCGAGAGGTAGCCCCCTAGGCCCATGGCAATAGAACCCGCCACAATCTCAGCTAGACCGGCCGTTATTACCAACCCTGAAGACTGCACGGCCCCACTGAGGCCAGCTGCCAATGCAAACGGCACCGTTAGTCCATCAGAGAGGCCTATCACAATGTCCTGGAGCATTGCTGAGCTGGTGAGGTGATCTTCTGGGTGCGGATGCGAGTGAGCGGCGTGGGCGTGAGGCATAATGGTTCAAGATAATGGCCAGCTGTTAACCTGAGTGCTTGACATACGTATGGCATAACAGGTAGCCGCCTCAAGTGGCTTTCTCCGCACTATACCTACCTCATTCTGATCATGGCTAAGTCCAACACCAAAGATACTCCGGCAGCACCCAAAGCAACAGCTGCCAAAAAAGCTTCTACCTCCAAAACGGCCAGCCAGGCGTCTGCTAACGGACGAGCTTCGTCTGATGGGCAGTCAGGCCCCAGCGTGCAGCCCGTGTTAAATCAGCAATTCAATGCTCCCACGCCCCTGCAGCGCTACGGCACAGTTTCGCAGCGCTTGCCCATCGGCCTCGACGCCAATATTCGTCAGGAGAGCGTAGAGATGCTCAACCAGATGCTGGCTGACACGTGCAGCATCCGCGACATGTATAAAAAGCACCACTGGCAGGTAGTAGGCCCTACTTTCTACCAGCTGCATTTGCTGTTCGATAAGCACTACGAAGAGCAGGATGCCCTGATTGATATGATTGCCGAGCGCATCCAAATTCTGGGTGGGGTAGCCGTGGCAATGGCCGCCGATATTGCTGAGGTAACCAGCATTCCCCGTCCGCCCCGCGACCGGGAAGAAGCACCCGTGCAGGTATCGCGCCTGCTGGAGGCCCACCAGATTATCCTCAAGAACTGCCACGACTTCGCTAAGAGAGCAGATGACTCCGGTGATGATGGCACCAACGATCTTATTGTGAGCAACGTAATGCGCACCAATGAGATGCAAGTGTGGTTTGTTTCGGAGCATGTGGTAGATACCCCTTTGGCTCGCGCTGAGTAAGCACACCAACTATGTACAATAAAAGCTCCTCCGGAAACCGGAGGGGCTTTTATTATTTATGGGAACGGGCTCGGCGTTTTTCCTGATGGTTTTCCTCCGCTTCCTCCACAGAGTGCGTCCGACCTAAGTCATGGTCGAGTTTGGCTTTGGCAGCCAACAGACAAAAATACTGGTGCAACAGGTTAATTTCGTCTTCCGTGAAGTCCTGGGCGTTGATTAGGCGGTTACTGGCCCCTTTATGGGCGGCAATGAGCTCGTTAAGCTTCAGGTGTAGCACCAAAGAATCTTTATTCTGAGCCCGCTGAATAAGGAACACCATTAGAAAGGTGATGATGGTGGTACCGGTATTAATAACCAGCTGCCACGTAGCGGAGTAGTTAAACAGCGGGCCGGTAGCAGCCCAAACAGCCACCAGGGCCAGCGCGAGGCAGAACGCCATGGTGGTGCCAGACCAGGCTGTTATGCGTGCAGCAAAGCGAGCAAAAAAGCTGGAAGTGGGCGCAGCTGAAGCTGTGGGAGGTGGTAGCATAGGGGGGTGGGAAAGAGGGTGTGCCAAAGGACTCGTCAGGCGCAGATTCAGGCACTAAGAAAAGAGAAAGAGAAAAATATTTGCGCGGGCATGAAGAAAATGTGAACCCCCTTACCGCTGATACTGAGTACTCAAGATAGATAAGCAAGGCCAGCTAGGCCCCTAAGCCCAGAAAAAAACCGGGTGCTGCTTGCACCGAACCCCGTAGCCAACTACTTTTGTCCACGATTCGCCTCCTCAGCGAATCTGAAAACTTCGGTTTTCATCTTGATAGAGTGCTTACCAACATCTGCGCACGTGGTGAAACTGGTAGACACGCCATCTTGAGGGGGTGGTGCCTTCGGGTGTGGGAGTTCGAATCTCCCCGCGCGCACTCTAGCAAAAAAGCCTGCTTCGGAAACTTCCGAGGCAGGCTTTTTCATTTGTCCCCTTTGCTAGTGGCCTAGGCCACCCCACTGCGCTCATAAGGGTTGGCGGGCACCACCAGCAGCACATTCTCACGCTCCACTACTACCTGGCCCGCAATAGCGCCCTTCGGTTTGCGGACAAACTTCTTGGGTGTGTATGTAACCGGGCAAAGAGAATCATTCTTACGGCGCGAGTACCAGGCCGCCAGCTGGGCGGCGCGCTCCAGCACGGGCCCCGGCACTGGGTACCCCGCGCGGTGCCTGATAACCACGTGTGAGCCCGTAACATCCTTGGCGTGCAGCCAGAGGTCGTCTTTGTGGGCGTAGCGCTGAGTAAGCAAATCGTTGTTCTGCGCATTGCGGCCCACCAGAATGGTAAAGCCACTGTCCTCAAAAACCTTAAACGGAAGCTCCTGCGCTACTTTAGCCACTGTAGCCGGATCTAAGCCATGCTGCTTGCGCCATTGGCGCAGGGCACGCAAATCACCGGTTGAAAGGCTGTCCAGCTCCTCCAGCCGCTCCAGGCTCCAGAGAGCCTCTGTTTCGCGACGCTCAGCGCGGGCACTCAGTTCCCGGGTTTCAAGCTGTTGATTTTTGGCTTTGCGGTACAAGTTCTGAGCCGTCCGCTGGGGCGTTTCGGTGGGCTTGAGCTTAATGATGCGCGGCTGGTTATCCTGATAAAAGTCAACCACCTCTACTTGCGTGGCTCCCGCCGGAATCTGACTCAGGTGCGCCATAAGCAAATCGGCTGTTTGCCGGTAGCCCGCGGTATTCTCCAGGGCGTGCAGGCGGCGTCGGGCGTGCTGCGCGCTGGTGGCGGCTTCATCGGCCCGCTTCTCCAGCGTCTGGCGCAATTGGCGCAGCTCAGCCTCATAGGCGCGGCGGTTAAGCAGCAGCGGCACAAACCGCCGCAAGGCACCAATGGGGTCGGTGGCCGGCAGCGTGTGCTCCACTTCCCCCACGGGCAGCAAGCTCAGGCGGGTGCGGGCATCTAGTCGGGTGATGTAAAAAGCCGCCGGTTGTTCCAGCTCCTGCACCACCTCACGCACCAATTCCCACTTGGTCTCGATAGGAGCCGGATCGTAGCCACGGGTGCGCAGATAGGCCAGGGCCAGGTCACCGAGGCCAGGGTAGGCTTTCAGCGGGTTAGTAGATGAGGAAGCTACCTCAGTGGCATCCGCTACCGCCGGAGCGGAGTGCAGCTCCGCATCGGCGGTATACCGCTGGTGGAATAGTTCAGCGGAAGCCTCGGGTGCCGCCCTGAAAACGGCATTGGGCCGCGTGCTATAGAGCTTAAACAGCAAGGTGGCCCTACTGGCAAAATGAACTTGCAATACCCGGTCGTGATACCATGTCTCCACCCGCGTAACTACCTGGCCTAGCAGCTCTGGCAGCAAATCAACGGAGTTTTGCCGGGCCCGGTGAAACGATTCGGGTAACGACAGCATAGGACCGGCAGCCGCCAAATGAGCCTTTAGCCAGAACTCCTGCGAGCCATTTGTCAGGCCCACTACTAACTCATCCTTTTCCTGCGAAAAACAAGTAACCACGCTATAGCCCGCCAGATGATGGGTGAGAGCAGGGGCCAGTTGGCGCAGGAAGTAGTAGTTGGTATGCATGAGCGAGGTATTCTGGCTGCATGATTGGGGTAAAGCGCCCAGGTAGCCACAAGTTGGAATGCTAAAAGTAGAAAGAACCCTGCGCTTGCAACCGCCAAGCCACCTGTTGGCTCTATAAAAGAACCAAGGCTCCCGGCATAACTCCACTACCCACAACTGCCCTTAACCAAGCTTATGAAAAAGTACTTACTCCTGTTAGCTTCCAGCCAGGTTTTGCTAGCCTGTAACGGTAGGTACAGTAAGGATGAGGTCTTGCCGGCAACAGTCAACTCAGCATTTGATCAGGAGTTTGCGCTGAACTACCGGCAGCAGGCGTTCCTGCCCTCCACCAACCAGCCGGAACTTACGGTGGAAGCAACCGAATTGAGTTATGCTTTCTGCCCTAGAAATGCCCGCTGCTTGATACCAGACTACGTGTGGCCTACGCTAACTGTAACTGATGCGCAGGGCTTAACCCAGCAAATAAAGCTGCCCGCTAATCAGGAGAGGACGTACACAGCCGGCTGGATAGATACAACCAGCGTGCGGGCCAATGGCCGCCGTTACCTATTGTATTACCTGAATTGGCAAGTGCAGCCCGGCAACGACGCGCCGCAGAAGAAAGACATTACCACCCGCTACCGCATCAGCAAAGTGAACTGAACGGGCAGTTACTAAGCTAGAGTTTCACCCGCAGGCCATCGTAGGCCAGTCGGATGAAGGGCGGCAGTTCCGCCTCTACTTCGTGGTGGCGGCCCAGCTGATGGCTGATGTGGGTAAGGTACGCCCGGTTAGGAGCCAGGTCCTCTAGAATAGCTACGGCTTCCTGCAGCGTAAAATGAGATATATGCTTCTCGTGCCGCAAGGCATTCAGCACAATTACCTCTGAGCCGCGCATGCGCTCCAACGCCTCCGGGGTAAGGTGGTTGGCGTCCGTTACATAGGTGAAGTTGCCCACCCGGAAGCCCAGTACCGGTAGCTTGTAGTGCAATGCCCGAATAGGTTGGAACTCCACACCCTGCACCCAAAAGCTGTCGGTGTCGCTCAGGATAGGGTGAATTTCTACCTGCGGAATACCAGGGTACTTGTGCTCAGCAAAGATGTAGGAATACTCCCGCTTAAGCTGCTCAAGTACGCGAAGCTCCGCGTGGATGGGCATGTCTTGCTGCTGCCGAAAGTTGTAGGCCCTGATGTCGTCTAGGCCACCCGTGTGGTCTTTGTGCTCGTGCGTAAAGACCAAGGCATCCAGGTGCTCAACCCGTTCGCGCAGCGCCTGCTGCCGAAAGTCGGGACCTGAATCAATAATGATACTTTTACCCTGTACCTGCAGGTGCACCGACACGCGTAACCGCTTGTCGCGGTAGTCCACGGAGCGGCAGACGGCACAGGTACACCCAATCACGGGCACACCTTGCGATGTGCCCGTGCCGAGAAAGGTTATTTCCATAGGAATGTAGGGTCTGGGGGCGTGGGAGCGTGGGTGTTCAGCGAGCTTTTATCAAGCAGTCGTTAAACGTGAGCCAGGTTCCCGAGCCTCTACGCCTCCAAGGCCCTATCAATTAGCCGATGTATTGCTTTACCACGCGCACCAGGGCGTCGAAGTCAAGGGGTTTAGGGAGGTAGTCTGTTACGCCGGCTTCCCGGAACTGCTCCATAGAGTAGTTATTAGCATTGCCGGTAATGGCAATAACAGGTATTTTGGCGATGC
This sequence comes from Hymenobacter taeanensis, assembly GCF_013137895.1. Classification (NCBI taxonomy): domain Bacteria; kingdom Pseudomonadati; phylum Bacteroidota; class Cytophagia; order Cytophagales; family Hymenobacteraceae; genus Hymenobacter; species Hymenobacter taeanensis. The sequence continues at coordinate 4,731,206 of NZ_CP053538.1, read as the reverse complement.
GAGGGTCAGCGTGTCCGCGAATCTCGCGGGTGCACTCCATACCATCTTTCACGGGAATGTTAATATCCATGAGCACGCAGTCAATCGGCTGGCTTTCTACCTGCTTCATCACCTCGCCCCCGTTTTTAGCTGATACAATACGATATTTCTGAAGCTCCAGAATCTTTTTAGTCAAGTTAAGAATAACGGAGCTATCCTCCGCAATTAGAATGGTTTTAGAATCAGCCATAAATGAGGGCGTTGAGGTTTTGTGTGTGGGTTGGGAGCAATACGAAGAAAACGTAGCCAGTAACGGCGCTAGGGAGCTTGGGTAATAGCGGGGTATACGGCTACGAACTGTGCAAAGTAATACTGCAACTTCCGGAAGTCCTGCTCTGCATTGGTAAAAACTCCAGTTTTTAAATCATGTTCCATCTTTTTAGTCCATTCAGCCATGGTATTTATACCAAGCGTGAAGCCAGTTCCTTTAAGCTGGTGCAGATGAGGCAGGATTTGCGCGTACTGACCATCGGCTACTAAAGCGGCTGCTTCGCTTAGGAGTTGGCCTGCTTCCTGCTCAAAATCGGCGTAGAGCTGAGCCGCAAACTCGCCGCCGCCCAGTTGGCGTAGCTGCTCCAGGGTATCGGGGTCTATGCTGACTGGTACCGGCTCGGGCGCCGCGGCCTGAGGGGCACTGAACTCAACCTCCTGAAGCTGCAGGCTCTTGGCCGACCAGCGCCGCAGCACCGAGTACAGATCCTGGCTTTTCACGGGCTTGGGCACGTAGTCGTCCATGCCTTGCTGCACAAACCGCTCGGCATCTTCCTTCATGGAGTAGGCCGTCATGGCCACCACCGGCGGGCACGCCTGGCCTAGCCGCCGCCTGATTTCCAGCATGGCTGTTACACCATCCATCTCAGGCATCTGAATGTCCATGAAGATGAGCTCGTAGCGGTTGCGTGGGTCGGTGGCTTTGCTGATGGCTTCAAAGCCATCGTGTGCTACATCTACGGAGCAGCCCAGCTTATCAAGCAGGCGGGAGGCTACCTGCTGGTTGATGGGGTTATCGTCCACCAGCAGCACTTGCGGGGTGGTGTCAAAGCGCACAATCTCCTGGGCCCGCTCGCGGGCGGTTACTCTCTCCTGCACAATCTCCTCCTCGTTGCGGGCAACCAGGCAGCGAATAGTGAACCAGAAGGTAGAACCCTCACCTACGTTGGAGTTAACGCCAATTTCACCGCCCAATAATTCTGCCAGCTGCTTGCTAATAGCCAGGCCTAGGCCAGTGCCGCCAAATGCTTTGGTAGGGGTGGTATCGAGCTGAGTGAAGTTGGTAAACAGTAGCTTCTCGTTGTCTTCAGAAATGCCAATGCCTGAGTCATTTACATCAAAGCGCAGCGTGTGCTCATCGCCTTCACTTGCCACCGACGATACTTGAATGCTAACATTGCCCTGCGCCGTAAACTTAATGGCGTTAGAGGTTAAGTTGCTCAGTATCTGCAGCAGTCGGGTTTCATCGGTGATAATGAAGCGCGGCGTTTTGGGGGCAATATGGTACGTGAAGTGCAGCAGCTTCTGGTTTGCCCGGTTGGCAAACAACGAGTGAATTTTGTCGAGGGTGTAATGCAAATCAATGCCCGACTCACTGAGCTGGAGCTTGCCCGCCTGAATCTTGGAGAGGTCCAGAATATCGTTCAGAATGGCCAGCAGCGCATCCGAGGACTTGCGAAGGGTATCTACGTATTCTTCCTGCTCTTCGGAGGCCACCGTCTGGTGCAGCAAGTCTATCATCCCAATGATGCCGTTCATGGGAGTGCGCAGCTCGTGGCTCATGTTGGCCAAGAACTGCGTTTTGGCATGCAGAGCCGCTTCAGCTTCATCCTTCGCTGCGCGCAGGTCATCCTGCATCTTTTTCAGTTCGGTAATGTCGCGGCCAATGCCCTCAGTGCCGTCGTTGCCATCCAGTACTCGCCGGGCATTTACCAGCACGCTCACTGCTAGGCCACTTTTGTGGCGCATGGTCACCTCAAAGTTGCGGGCACCGCCCGTTTCGCGCACGCTTGCCAGTAGCGCCTCACGCTCAGTAGGGTAGAGGTAGTAATCGGCAATAGGAGTACCGGTAACTTCTTCCGGCGTGTAGCCCAACATATCGTACACGGAGGGACTCACCAAGGTCAGTATACCTTTTCCATCGGTGCGGTAGTACACATCCTGAAACGACTCGAAGATGGCGCGGAACTTTTCCTCCTGAGCGGCCAGCTCAAGCTGCGAGCGTTTTTTGTCGGTAATGTCGTGGGCGATGGCCGAAATCTCCTCAAAGGAACCGTCGTCGAGGTAGATGGGGTTGAGGTAAATCTCGCGCCAGCTGTCAATGCCCTTGGTGTCGCGCAGGCGCACTTCAAAACGCTGCGGGTGTCCCTGAAAGGCCCGTCGGTAGTTCTCCATGAACGTATCACGGGCGTCTTCCTCCATCAGGGCCAGATCGGCATGCCAGAGGTTTACATTCAGGGCTGGGTACACACCATTGCGCCGCAGGAAGTAAGCAGCATAGTTCCGGTTAAAGGAACTCAGGCGCGAATGCGTATCCACGGACCACATCAGGTGCGAGCCGCTTTCGAAAATGGCATTCAGGCGGGCATTCTGCTTCTGAATCTGCACCTCGTTGCGCTTGCGCTCAATGGCCAAGGCTACCTGGTTGGAGATGAAGTGCAAAATCTCAATATCAGCGGCGGCATACGCATCGGCCTTCTGATAGTCCTGTACCGCAATTACCCCAATAATTCGCTCGCCAATGCTCAGCGGCGAGCAAAGCATTACCTCCGGCATCAGCCCATAGGCCGTGATGGTACCATTGCCAATCAGCTCCTCCAGCTCTTGCTTCAGCAGAAACTGCGGCCGCCCCGTCCGGATGATGTACTCCGACACGCCCGATGAAAACGGACGAGCCATCACGTTCTGCTCTCCCTGGGCGTTTTGGTCTACGTAGTAAGCAAACTGCAGCTGGGTGCGGGCTTCGTCGCAGAGGGCAATGTAGAAATTGTTAGTCTCAATAATCTTGCTCAGCTCCCGATGAATGGCACCGTAGAGTGAGTGCAGATCTTTGGAGCTAATGGCCAGGTTAGCAATGCTGTAATACACCTTCTGCAGGCGCTCAGCCTTAATGCGGTCGGTGATGTCATGCAGAATAGCGCGCGTGCTAACGGGCTCATCATCCTGCCAGGAGCAGCTAATGGAGCCAATCAGGTGTACTGGCTTGCCGGTTTTGGTGAGAAACACGGTTTCCAGCTTGTTCACTTTCTCGCCCTTGTACAGGTTGCGCAACTGATAAAGCAGCTTGGCCTTGTAGTAAGGGTGCACCACGTCGGAAAGCGAAAGGTTAGGCAGGTCCTCATCCTCATACCCCAGCTTCTCCTTCCAGGCCTTGTTTACAAACAGAAACCGGTTATCAATGCTCAGGTTTTGAATCAGGTCGTGGGCATTGTCCAGGAAATCCTGCAGACGGGTACGGTTGTCCGTTAGCGCGCGCGCCGTGATGTGGCGGTCGGTTAGGTCGCGGCCTACGGCAAAGAGGCCGGTAATCTGGCCGGTAGTGTTGCGGGTAAACTCAGTGTGCCAGTACAGCAGGCGGCGCTGCCCGGCTTTGGTTACCAGCAGGCGCTCATAAAAATTCTGCACTACCCCATCCTCAATGCTGGCCCGGTAGGCCTCGCGCCGGGTGTCAGCCTCTTCGGGCGGCGCAAACAGGCTGTGGTAGTTGTGGCCAACTATTTCATCGCGCCGGTAACCTGTGAAGTCCAGAAAAAAGTCATTGACATCCTGAATATCGCCGTTGCGGTCTAGTTGAACATAGCTAAGATTGGTTCGGGAAAGTAAATCGCGGAGCTGCTCCTGGCTGCGGTTAGCTACCAGTTGCTGCGTACTGTCCTGCTCATATGTGTGGTTGTGGGTAACATCGCGCAGGGTTAGCTGCACACGGTTGCCCATAGGAGTATGCACCTGGTGCAAGGTAAGCCACCCCGTGAGCTGTGCCCGGTCTACGCGCTGCCCATGCCAGGTTCGGGAGTAAGAGGTGCCGGTGCGGGCCGTGTCCAGAACGGCCTCACGGAGCTGAGTTTCAGATGTCCATTGATCAGCCAACTGGTCGGGGGAGGGCAACGCAAAAGCCATCAGGCCCGATGCCAGCAGCATCTCGCGCGAGACGCCAAGCAGGTTCAGAACAGTTTGGTTACAATCAATTAGGGCACCGTTGTCATCGTAGAGCAACAGTGCGTCGTAGGCTTGGTCAAATAACGAGCGTAGCAAATCGGTGGAGGTAGAAGCAGTAGGCCGGGCCGGCATAGGTGTAGGAGACGAGGGGAGTCGAGGGGGCATTACCGCGCAAAGAAGGGCCGGCGGCTAGTCCGCGGAAAAGGCGACCAGACCGGCATACTGTGTTTTACTCCCTAAATTTGACGAAAATATCCCAAACTACCCGCTTCGGCTCATTAGAGCCACCTTAAATGCCCCCTCGTCTCGTTTTCACCGTCACTACTGACCTAAATTATGATCAGCGGATGCAGCGCATTTGCGGGTCGTTGGCGCGAGCCGGGTACGAGGTACTGTTGGTGGGGCGGGAGTGGCCTGGCTCGGCGCCGCTCACGGCGCAGCCTTATCAGCAGCACCGTTTGCGCTGTTGGCGGCGGCGGGGGAAATTGTTTTATTTTGAGTTTACCCTGCGCCTACTGGCCTACCTGTTTACCCAGCGCGCGGCTGCCTGGTGCGCTATAGATCTGGATACGGCTCTGCCCATGTGGGCCCGTGCTCGCCTCAGCAATACTCCCTTCGTGTACGATGCCCATGAGCTTTTTACGGAAGTACCCGAAGTAGTAGACCGTCCGGCGGTGCAGTGGGTCTGGCGGCAGGTAGAGCGCTTCATTGTGCCGCGGGCCCACCTGGCCTATACCGTGGGCCCAGCCCTGGCCCAGCTATTTAAGCAGCGCTACGGCCGGCCGTTTGCTGTTATCCGCAACATCAGTCGGCTGCAGGAATCTGCGGAGACTAGGGCAGAGTCAGAGGGCTATGTTCTGTACCAGGGAGCACTAAATGCGGGCCGGGGGCTGGAAATCTTGCTGGCGGCCATGTCACAGGTGCGAGGCAGGCTGGTTATCTGCGGCGAAGGAGACCTGTCGGGGCCCCTGCGGGCGCAGGCTGCTGCCCTAGGCTTGGTGCAGAGCGGGCAGGTGGAGTTTAGAGGGTATATGCTGCCAGCAGACTTGCGTGAAGTAACGCGCCGCGCCGCGGTAGGTGTGCTTCTGCTGGAAAACCAAGGCCTGAGCTACTACTACTCTTTGGCCAATAAATTCTTTGATTACCTGCACGCCGGCGTGCCCCAGGTAGTAGTAGACTTTCCGGAGTACCGCGCCCTGAATGAGGCCTACGATGTGGCCGAGCTGGTAGCGGCTCCGCTCACTCCCGAGGCAGTGGCAGCAGCGCTTAACCGCCTGCTGCCGGGCGGCGACCAAGCCCGCGTGCGGCAACTCACTGCTAATGGCATTCGGGCGCGGCAGGAGCTGAGTTGGCAGCATGAGGAAACTCGGTTAATTGCTTTATATGCGGCGCTGCCTGGCTGCGCAATCCCCTCAACAGTATGATGCTAATACCTGACCTGTTCACGGCAACCGAGCCAACGCTCCTGGTAGTTTCGGGGCCAACGGCAGTGGGCAAAACGGACCTATGCGTACGTTTGGCCCAGGCCCTGAATACCGAGATTGTATCAGCCGATTCCCGGCAGTTTTTTCGGGAGCTGACTATTGGCACGGCGAAGCCCAGCCCCGAAGAAATGCAGGGCGTACCGCATCACTTCATCAACTCGCACAGCATTCAGGAGGAGTACAACGCTGGCCGCTATGAGCAAGATGCCCTGGCGCTGCTGCAGAATCTCTTCCGCAAGCACAGGGTAGTCATTCTGACCGGCGGCTCAGGCCTTTACCTTCAAGCCGTAACGGAAGGGTTCGACGATATGCCTACGGCACTGCCGCAGGTGCGTGAGCAGCTGCAACAAGAGCTGGCCGCCGGTGGCCTGGCTCCGCTGGTAGCTGAGCTCGAGCGCCTCGACCCCGTAACGTATGAGCGAATTGACCGCCAGAACCACCAGCGAGTATTGCGAGCCCTTGAAATTACGCGCGCTACGGGCCAGCCCTTTAGTAGCTTTCATGGCGCGAAGAAAGCAGCAGCGCGGCCCTTCAACATCGTGAAAGTTGCTCTATACCGGGAGCGGGAGGAGCTGTACCACCGCATAGATCAGCGCATGGACCAGATGCTGGCTGCCGGCCTGGAGGCGGAGGCGCGGGCTATGTACCCCTACCGCCACCACAATGCGCTGCAAACGGTGGGGTATAAAGAGCTATTTGATTATTTCGAGGGCCAGTACGGGTATGAGGAAGCTGTGCGCCTGCTCAAGCGCAACTCCCGCCACTACGCCAAACGCCAACTCACCTGGCTCCGCCGCGACCCGGCGTACCAGTGGATGCACCCAGAAGACGTAAAGTGGTAAAACAGTGGCCTAGGCCAGTAGGCTTAAAACCGCCGGCCTACTTTCAGCTGTAACGAGGCAAGGGAGTTACCGAATGTATCGTTCTGGAAGGAAGTTTTGCCTCCCACTAGCCACCTCTGCGTGGAACCCAAGGCCACATCCAGATTAAGGGAAAACAGATAGCCGGCGTGCAACCCGTACTCGTGGTCAAGGTCGAGGGTTTCAGCACCAGTGCTCCAGTCGATATGAGTGGCCGGCGCGCCATAGCGGCTGGAGTAGCCTACGTAGCCACCACCACCAATGGCAAACGACACTTGCTTGTCATTTCCAAACGGATACAGGTACACTTCCTGCTCAAGGTTTACTGCCTGATAACTCATGGCAAAGGGTGCATTAACCCCATGGCCGCCGTAGGTACTTGGGTCGTTAGGATTATACGGTCTGTACACGGTGTTATATGATTCGCGACTACCACCAATTAAGGCCAGCCGAGTACCCGTACCTAAATGCCGCCCAACAAGGGGCGTGTATTCTACATGGGCCTTTAGCGCCAAATAATCTCCAGTACCAACACCGGCAGTGCCTACACCTATGTGTAGGCTAGCTCGAGGAGAAGTAGCCGGAACTACAGTTTGAGAATAGGCAGACGAGGACCCTGCGCAAAAAAGCGCGCTAAAAACTAATTTCTTGTACAAACCTGTAGGATAATGAGCTTGGGGATAAGTATCGAATAAATGTATTGAATCTCGGTAACAAAAAAGACGCTCCTGCTTTCAAGGAGCGTCTTTTTCAAAGAGCAAAGTGCTGACGGGGTAACATCTACACGCTCAGGATCTCAACCATGCGCATGAAGCTCTGGTTGATCATTTTCTTTTTGTTGATGGTGTCAGTAAAGGGGGTGTACACCAGCTTGCGGTCAACAATGCCAGCCATTACGTTGCGCATCCCGTTCATGAGGCCTTCTACGCAGGCAATACCAATCTGCGAAGCCAGCATTCGGTCGGCGGCAGAAGGCGCGCCACCCCGCTGGATGTGGCCAATGATGGTTACGCGGGTATCAAGCTGGGGAATTGCGGCTTTCACTTGCTGCGCTACCCCATGGGCATTACCTTCCTCGTCACCCTCGGCCACTACCACCAGGAAAGAAGATTTCGAGCGTTTCCAGCTGCTGTGCAGCGTCTCAATCACGGCTTCTGTCGACATCTGCGTTTCCGGAATCATCACAATTTCGGCGCCACCACCAATGGCGCACGGAATGGCAATGTAGCCTGAGTCGCGGCCCATTACTTCCACAAAGAAGCAACGGTCGTGGGAGTCAGCCGTGTCGCGGATTTTGTCAATGGCCTCCAGCGCTGTGTTTACAGCAGTGTCGTAGCCAATGGTATAATCGGTGCCGTAGAGGTCGTTGTCGATGGTGCCAGGCGCCCCTACGGTAGGAATGCCAAACTCCTGCTCAAAAATGGTAGCACCCGTGAAGGTACCGTTGCCCCCAATAGCTACCAAGCCATCGATACCGTGGTTTACAAGCTGGTCGAAAGCTTCCTGCCGACCTTCCTTGGTCTGGAATTTCTGGCTGCGCGCCGATTTAAGGATGGTGCCGCCCTTCTGAATGGTGTTGGCTACGGAGGCCGAGTCCAATTTTACAAACTCGCCTTTAATCATGCCGCTGTAACCGCGCATGATGCCATATACCTCAATGCCGTGGTAGACCGCGGTACGCACAACGGCCCGGATGCAGGCGTTCATACCCGGCGAGTCGCCGCCACTGGTAAAAACTGCAATACGTTTCATATGTATCTCTGAGTACTCTACTTCAAATCAAGTTGCCCGCAGTGGGCGGGCGCAAAGGTGGCAAATCCGGAGGGAAAGTAAAGCCTCTAAGAGCGCGAAACCCAAAAGAGACTGACAAATCGGCTGTTTTTTTTCGGATTCCGTACATAAACCTGTTGCACATAAGTATAACAGCCGGTATATTAACAACCCGCCTCCGGCTAATTCAGCAATTGAATTTGCTCTTACCGCTCCTAACGCAACCCTCTACTACTTAAGCCCCACCCGTATGTTTGGTTTTTTTGAGAACGAGCAAACCAAAAAGGTTAAAAGCCATCTGATGAACCTCGTAGCATTGGCAAAGGCCGATGGCCACATCGACGAACGGGAGATGAACTTTATAGTGGCGGTGGGAAAGAAGAACGGTATGCGCGCCGATGACGTCCGCTCTATTGTGGGCAACGCCAGCGCCGGCACCATTGTGCTGCCCGACAACGACTCAGAGCGGTTTGATCAGATCTTTGATCTGGTGGATATGATGCTGGCCGATGGGGTAGTAGATGACAGTGAGATGGACTTTTGCATTGATATGGCCGAAAAGCTGGGCTTCCGCAAGGCCATTGTAGGCGTACTGGTACGCAAAATATCATTGGGCGTAAAAGACTGCCTTCCCCGTGAGCAGATCAAGGAAGAAACCCAGAGCTTCCTCAATTACAACAACATGCAGAGCGAAGAATAGCCTGCCGCCAAGCTGCTCTCGGGTACCCCATTTTCCTGAAGCCATAAAGGCCAGTGCGCACTAACGTTACTGGCCTAGCCCCAATCGGCCCGGGACGCTCCGGCTCTGGGGCTTCATATGTGTGTGTAAGGAACGCTTACTCTCCGGCTACCGCCGTAATAGCCCGCAGCAAGGCGGTGCAGGCATCATCAATCTGAGCGTTGGTGATGGTCAGTGGGGGAGCAATCCGGAGAGAGTTGTCGCAGAACAAGAACCAGTCGGTGAGAATGTGCTCGTGCCAGAGGGCGTGGTCGATGATGGGCTTGAGTATATCAAACGAGTCGAACTCCACGGCCATCAGCAGGCCGCAGCCCCGTACTTCCCGAATGGCCGGATGCACCAGCTGCTGCCGAAAACGGGTGGCTTTCTCTGCTACCCCAGTCAGCAGTTGCTCCTCCTGAATTACCTGTAGCGTGGCCAGCGACGCGGCGCAGGACACTGGGTGCCCCCCAAAGGTGGTGCAGTGGCCCAGGATGGGGTCGGTTTTAAAGCCTGACATAATTTCCTGGGACGAGATGAAAGCCCCAATGGGCATGCCCCCGCCCATGCCCTTCGCCGTAAGCAGAATATCGGGCTCAATGCCAAACTGCTCAAAGGCCCAGAAGGTACCCGTGCGACCAAACCCGCACTGAATTTCATCCAGAATCAGCAGGGCGCCCATTTCGGTGCAGCGCTGGCGCAGAGCGGGCAAGTAGCCAGGAGCCGGCACACGTACTCCGGCCTCGCCCTGCACCGTTTCAATTATTACCGCTGCCGTATGCTTTGTGATGAGGCTCAGATCATCGAAATTGTTGTGGCGGAAGTGCTGAACATTGGGCAGCAGGGGGCGGAAGCTGTTTTTAAAGCTCTCAGAGCCCGTGATGCTCAGGGCACCGTGGGTAGAGCCGTGGTAGGCGTTGTAGCTAGAGAGCAAACCCGTACGGCTCGTGTGGCGCTTTGCCAGCTTGAGGGCGCCTTCCACCGCCTCAGTACCCGAATTAGTGAAATACACGTTGTCGAGGTAAGGGGGCAGGGTACGGTGCAGGGCCTCTGCCAGCACCGCTGGGGGCGCCTGCACCAGCTCGCCATACACCATGAGGTGCAAGTACTTGTCTAGCTGCTGCTGAATGGCCTGGAGCACCCGCGGGTGCCGGTGGCCTACGTTGCTTACCCCAATGCCCGAAATCAAATCGAGGTAGCGCTGGCCCTCGGCATCAAACATGTACACGCCCTCGGCCCGCTCAATCTCAAGCAGCAACGGGAAGTCGGAGGTTTGGGCCTGATGACGCAGGAAAAGCTGGCGGGGGGTAAGCATAGTTCTCAAAAGCAAATGGGGCCGCAAAGGTACGCCGCAAGTGCTGGGTGGCCTAGCGTGCCCCTACCGAAGCGGAGTTACCTACACAACAAAAGAAGCAGCTACCATGGCAGCTGCTTCTAACTTTCAATTGACAAAACTCAAGTATTAGTTGTCTGACTGGCTCTCTGGCCGGCCCCGGCCCCCACGGCGGTCAGCCACGCGCTTAATAACCTCACGGGTGAAATCGCGCTCGGCACTATACAGCTTGCCCACCTGCCGGATGTTAAGAATCTTCTGGAACTTGTTAAAGTAGTCGCGCTCCAGCTTTACTTCCTGCTCACGCAGGGCTATGGCCTGGTTTAGGTTGGTTTTGATCTGGTCATCGCTAAGGCCGTCGGGGCTAGCCATCCGCAACTGGCGCATCTGGCGGTTTAGGTCCCGGCGCTTGGTGGTAAAGTCGTTGTACACGGGCCAGAACTTCTGGGCCTGATCCTGGGTCAGCGAAATCTTATCGGTGAGGTAAGCAATCTTGGCGTTTTCCAGCTGGTTCAGGCGGTCCTGCTGTCCGGCAGGAGCCTGGGCCCGCGCCGATAACGAGACCGTAGCCAGCAGGAGAAACACCCAAACGCTACGAAGGAAATAATTCATGTGTGGTAATATCAAAATGAGGTTAGAAATACGCTTCATCACTGGGCTGGCTGTCAAGAGCATCCTGCAACTCAGCCGGCGAAGCCTGCAAGTAAGCTTCTGACATGTCTGAGGGAGCTTCAGAAAGCTCGGCCAGGTCAGTTAGGGTTACGCGCTGGTCGCTGGCTAACAGATATTGTACCATCTCAGCCTGAGGCACGGTGGCCAGCGCGGCAGTAGCAGCAGAAGTAGTGGGCGCGCCGGGCTGGGTAAGCCAAAAAGAGGTGGCAAAGCCCCCCAGCACCACCGCCGAGGCCAGCGCCGTCCGGACGGGGGCGGAGAGCTGTTGCAGCCAGCCCCAGGTTCCGGCTAGGCCAGTTGCCTCGGTGGGCTGCACGCGCGCCATAACGCGGGTGGGGAGCTGCTCAAAGTACCGATCCGGTGGCGGAGCCAGCGGTTGCGACCAGCGCTTATGATCATCCAAACGAAAGGGTGTGTTCATATACGTTAGAGGCGGCCGAAGCCACGAAGTTTAATCACGCGCAGAATCTTCCGTCACGTATTGTTCAATTTTTTTCACGGCATGGTGATATGAAGCCTTTAGAGCTCCCACCGAAGTACCCGTGATTTCAGCCATCTGCTCGTAGGTGATTTCATCGTAGTATTTCATGTTGAAAACCAGGCGCTGCTTATCAGGTAACCGCAGAATAGCTTTCTGCAGGCGGCGCTCAATATCATCACCCGCCAGGCTAGGGTCGGCCTCGAGTTTGGTGGCTAGCTCGGCGCCTACATCATGGAGCGGCAGAAAGAACCGGCGGCGCTTAGAGGCCAGAAAGCTCAGGCACTCATTGGTGGCAATACGGTAGATCCAGGTATACAGGGAGGCGTCCCGCCGAAAATTCGCCAGGTTGTTCCAGACTTTTACAAAGACGTCCTGGGTGAGGTCGTCGGCGTCGTCGTGGTCGATGACCATTTTGCGCACATGCCAGTACACCTTATGCTGGTACTTGCGCACCAGCTGGTTAAAGGCCACATTGCGGGCGGCGGGGTCATCGAACTTGGCGAGTATCTCCTGATCTTCCAAGCAGGGGAGCGGGTTAGGGCGGTAAGTTGATGGGTTAGAGCTGCGCAGAAGCCTAGGGTTTAACCAGCGTTCAGAAAATAGCCGAGATTCTGACGCCCGCAGCCAGACCAATAGGCAATAATGAGCAGCGCTGGTTAGATAAGGCGTAGGCTTACCGCGTGGTGCTGTAGGCCACTCCCACGGTTACGTTGGTGTTATCAGGGAAGCGGCCTTCAATCACGCGGCTTTCGTGGGTATAGTTATAACTGAAGTTAACGGAGAACTTGCGTGGGAGCTTCAGCGCCAGCGTGGTCAGGTTACTGAAGCGGTAGTCGCCGAAATCAACTACGGAAGGCTGGTAAAAGGTAATGGAACTGAGGGTAACCACACTGCGCGAGTAGCTGACTTTCAGGCGGGCCGAGTTGCGGGTGGTAAGGCGGGCGGTACCATCGCGGAAGTTGGTTTTCTCCCGAATGAGGAGGTTACTCACCGACACTTCCCGGCCCAGCGTATCAGAGTAGAACGCCCAACCGGGGCCGGCGCCCAGCTGCACCCGGCTCGTGATGCCGCGCAGGTTGCTGATTTCATACCCGCCGAGGGCATACGCCCGGAATCGACCCTTGTAATAGTAAGGCGTGGCATTGAGCAGCAGCTCGCGCTCCTTCAGAAAGCCGTCTTGCTTGCCATAAATAAAGCTGCCCGTGAGGGGCAAACCGTAGTGTTGGCCGCGCGTGAACGTAACGGCTTGGGTAGTAGTAGCCAGCATTCGGCTAACGCCCCCGCGGCTATAGGCTCCCGTGAGCTGCCCCGTGTATACAATAAGCGTGGTGTCGCGCTGCTGCTGGTTTTGCGCGTGTCCGGCAGGGGCCAGGTACAACACCAGAAAGCAGACAAAGAGAAGGTAAGAAAGGCGCATAAGCAGGCGGGGCGTGTCCCGGTAGGGTACGCAAGTATACGCGCTGATTTTTTCAGCCTACCCGGGGGAATAGTATTCGATAATCAATATATATACTTTTGCATGTTCACTTATCCTGTCACATTACTATGAGCAAGCTGATTCAGTTCGTTGCTAACCACGATGATTTGTCGACCGACAAGGGGTTCCAGTTTAAGTTTTACTGTGATAAGTGTCGGAACGGGCATATGTCGCGGTTTCAGCCCAACAGCATTGGTATAGCCGGGGAGCTCATGCGGGCGGCCGGCAGCCTGTTTGGCGGCAGCTTTTACGATGCCGGTACCGCCGCCTACCACGTACAGCGCGCCATTGGGGGTAAAGCCCACGATGCGGCACTGGAGAAAGCTGTGCAGGCAGGTAAAACGTACTTCAGGCAGTGCACCCGCTGCGGCCACTGGGTGTGCCCCAATGTGTGCTGGAACCACAGCGCGGGCCTGTGCGAAACCTGCGCCCCCGACGAGCACGAGGAGCTTGCCTCGCAACAGGCTCAGGCCACCAGTGAGCAAATTCATACCAAAACGCGCCAGCAAGACTATACCAAAGAGGTAGATTTCTTGAACAAAGGTGGCCTAGCGCAGTGCGCTACCTGCCAGGCTAAGCTGACTGCCGGGCAAAAGTTTTGCGCCCAGTGCGGTACGCCCAGCCCAATGGCGCAGGGTAAAGAGAAGTTCTGCAGTGACTGTGGCGCCAGCATGAAGCACGACCAGCGCTTCTGTGCCGAATGCGGGAGTAAGCAGTAGCCCCCGCCAGGAAGCCACTGCAGATAAAGCCAGACCAACTGCTGGGCTTTGCGTTTAGAAGAAGCGCTAACACTCCTAGCTTCCTACCTATGGCAACCACAACCAAAAAGGCCTCCCACCAGCGGCGAGACATAGTGGTGATTGGGGCTTCATCGGGCGGAGTAGCGGCCCTGCTGGAACTGGCGCGCACCTTACCAGCCAACTTTCCGGCCCCCATTTTTGTGGTGCAGCATGTAGCTCCTTACGCCGATAGCCTGCTGCCTCAGCTCATGAACCAGGTCTCGGCCCTCACCGTTAAGCATGCCCACAACGGCGAAAAGGTGGAGGCAGGTAATATATACGTAGCTCGGCCCAACCACCACCTGCTCGTAGAAAACGACACCGTGCTTGTAACAAATGGGCCGAAGGAAAACCGGTTCCGGCCTTCCATAGATGCCCTTTTCCGTTCGGCGGCTTACAGTTACGGGCCGCGCACCATCGGGGTAGTCCTGACGGGCTACCTCGATGACGGAACCTCCGGGCTGTGGAGCATCCAGCGGCTGGGCGGCCTCACGGTAGTGCAAGACCCGCACGATGCTATGTCGCCGGCCATGCCCGTAAATGCTCTGGAGTTCGTGCAGGCCGACCATATTGTGCCGCTGGCTGAACTCACCGCCTTGCTGGTGCAACTAACCGCAGAGCATGCCCCCAGCAAACCCCAAACGGCCAAAGCTGACCTGGAGCAGATTGATCTGGAGCTGCGAATTGCCAAAAACGAAAACGCGTTTGAGCTGGGCATTATTGAGCAGGGAGAGCTGACGCCCTTTACCTGTCCAGATTGCCACGGAGCGCTTACCAAGCTCATTGAGGGAAAGCTGATACGGTTTCGGTGCCATACCGGGCATGCCTACACTATCAGTGCCCTGCTTTCAGAGGTTACGGAGTCGGTGGAGAGTATGCAGTATCAGGCCATGCGTGGCCTAGAAGAAAGCAAAATGCTGCTGGAAGGACTAGGTGATTATTTTGCGAAGGAAGGGCGCCAAAAAGCAGCTGATACCTTTAGGGCAAAGGCGCAAAAAACAGGGCGTCAGGCTATCCTGATGCGTGAGCTTATCTCGCACCACGATATAGTTAGCGGCGACGTGGCCCCACGGTATCCCAAGCCCAAAGCCAAGCCATTTGGGCACTAGGCTGCGGCTTCCTGCTGCACGGTAATATATCTATTTGCCTGGGGCTGCGTAGCTTATACATACGGCTGCGTGCGGGTAGTAGGCAAAGGCCGGTTACCTCTTGAGGCCAAGGCTATGGATCTGGAGACAGAATTTAGGGAGTTGTCGGCAGCAGAAACGGTATTCTACTTGCGGCTGGGCTTGCAGCTGGAAGTTATCAGCTTGCCTGATGTCAGTGATTGGGTAGACGCCGTTCTGCTGCGAGACGAAGCGCCCGAAACCTTACTTGTGGAGCTGTATGTGCTGCTGCGCACAAACAGGCAGCAGGTGTTGGGGTATTTAAGTCAGCTATTCCCAGCTACTGAAAGGTACACGGTGCGGCCGGCGTTGGCGTGGCTACAGCAGCAATTGGCCAACAACACCGGGGCGCTAGGCCAGGTGTTGCGGGCCCTATACCGCCTGCGCTTACTGGTTTCATCGGAGGTGGAGGTAGGGTGGATTTACGGGCTGGCCGCTGACTATGAGCGCTCCGCACCAGGGCCCTCCGAAAGCCTGCAGGAGGTGTACCTCGATACCGCAGCCTTTTTGGCCTGTTACCAAGACTATACCTTCGCTAACCGCTCACAATGGCTTTACCTGGATGCCGTGCTGGAGCAGCGGCTGGCAAGCCTGCGCCCGTAAGAAAGCATTTGGGAAGGCTCCCAGCCAGCAATTGTTGCTACTACAATTTGGCACTTAGCATAACAAGCCTTCCGGCGGGCCGTATTGTAAGGGAAAGTGCAGGCGGCTTTACGTAAGGCCAGGCCAGCTATTCTTTACCCTTAACCAGTTGCCATATGCAGCACAGCGTTGATAACATCAAAATGGATATACAGACCGTTGGTTTCTCCGAAAGCCCGGCTATCATAGCACAAGTAGAAAGCGAGTTGCGCCGCGTCATGCGTTTTCGCCAGGATATCGTAGCCGCCGACGTGTACCTGCACGAGGAAGGCTCTAACCCCGAGAACAACAAAACTGTGCGCTGGCGCTTGGGCATTCCCGGCAAAGACCTGTTTGCTGAAGGCAGCGGCCCCTCATGGTCATCAAGCCTCCGCGATGCCAGCGAGAAGCTCAAGCGGCAGTTCGTCGACTAGGCCAGTACTTAGCAAAATATCTTCTACATATAAGAGGCCGGCATTTCCTCACCTGGAAATGCCGGCCTCTTGCTTAGCTCTATCAGCTGGCAAGCCGATGATGCTTACTGAAATTACTTCCGGCGGGCCATTACTTTCTCAACGGCGGCCACAATAGCTTGCTCGTTGAGGCCGTATTTCTCCATCAGCTGGTCGGGAGTGCCCGATTCGCCGAAGGAGTCGTTTACGGCTACCAGTTCCAGGGGTAGGGGTTCCTCGCGGGCCAGCAGTTGGGCCACGGAGTCGCCCAGGCCACCGTTCATCTGGTGCTCCTCGGCCGTTACCACGCAGCGCGTTTTGCGCGCCGATTCCAAAATCAGTTGGGCATCGAGGGGCTTGATGGTGTGAATGTTGATGATTTCGGCGTTGATGCCTTTCTCAGCAAGCAGCTTGCCGGCCAGGATGGCCTTCCACACCAAGTGGCCGGTGGCGAAGATGCTCACGTCGGTACCTTCGTTGAGCACGATGCCTTTGCCTACTTCAAAGGTCTGGTCGGCGGGGGTGAAATTGGGCACCACCGGGCGGCCGAAGCGCAGGTACACGGGGCCTTCGTAGTCGGCAATGGCGATGGTAGCGGCTTTGGTCTGGTTGTAGTCGCAGGGGTTGATGACCGTCATGTGGGGCAGCATCTTCATCATCCCGATGTCCTCGAGAATCTGGTGCGTGGCGCCGTCTTCGCCCAGGGTGAGGCCAGCGTGCGAAGCGCAGATTTTCACATTCTTGCCCGAGTAGGCAATGCTCTGCCGAATCTGGTCGTAGACGCGGCCCGTACTGAAGTTGGCGAAGGTGCCCGTGAACGGAATCTTACCCCCAATGGTGAGGCCGGCGGCCAGACCCATCATGTTGGCCTCGGCAATGCCCACCTGGAAGAACCGCTCGGGATTGTCCTTGATGAAGGCATCCATTTTGAGCGAGCCAATGAGGTCGGCGCACAGGGCTACTACGTTGGGGTTGGTTTTGCCCAGCTCCTGCAGGCCCGCGCCAAAGCCGCTGCGGGTGTCTTTCGATTCGGTGTAGGGGAAGTCTTTCATGCTATTGGTAGGTTAGGAGTGTATCAGTTTGGTCTTGTTTTATTCGTCATGCTGAGCTTGTCGAAGCATCTCTACCGCTTCGTTCTCACAATCGGAATTAGTTAGAGGTAGAGATGCTTCGACAAGCTCGGCATGACGGGCGTTATGGTGTTCTAGCGTCTTCCTCATTTCCCGAAAATGCTGACCGAGCTGGTTTGGCTCGGGCGAATGGTGAAGTTGCGCACATCAGTAAACTGGCTGCCGGTGGCGGTTTTGGTGCGGAACACGAGGCGGTAGGCTCCCGGCTGCATAGGCAGGTTGATTTTGCTGCTGCCGCCGTCGGGGAGGTTGTACACCCACGTCTGCGACTCGTCGTTGTTGAGCTTGTAGATGCTGCCATAGCCCTTCAGATCCGACACGATGTTGAGAATGCCGGGTGCCTCATAGGTTACGGCGGTTTCCTGGCCCTGCTTCACTGAAATTCGTTTAATCTGGCGAGGCAGAGTCAGCAGCTCCACTTCATAATCACCGGCCAGCAGCTTCTGCTTGCTGCCAAAAGGCAGCGCTACCACCGTGGCCGCGTTGCCCCTGGCCCGCACCACCGCTTGCACCGTGCCATAGGGGTTAGGCGAGCTGGCCGGGTTTTGCAGCCAGAGCGTGCCCTGCGGCGTTTTATAGGTGAGCACGTTCGCCTTACCCGGCCGGATGGGCAGGTTCTGCTGCCGCACCGGGGGCACCGTGTTAATCACCAGATCGTAGCTCTGCAGGGCGTCGATGTCGAGCACGTCGGGTTTACCCTGGGCGTCGCGGAAGTGTACGTAGTTGTATTCCGGCTGCTCCGTGACGTTGTTGATAAACGTCATGTTCACGTTCGACTCCACGGGCCGGCCGGCTTCATCCGTCAGGTTCACGGCCACGGTGGTCTTGGCCAGGGTCTGGGCTACTACATCGTTGAGGATGGTGCGAAAGGTTTTTACATCCGCCGCGTTGTAATACTGGCCTAGGCACTCCAGTTGCCGCCCAAATTCCCGCTCCGCCCCAATCCCAATCACGAAGGGCTTCAGGAACACGTGCTTACGCTGCAGCGCTACGGCCGTAGCGCACGGGTCGCCCTTGCACGATTCCAGACCATCGGTAATCAGGATGAGTACGTTGCGGGCTGTGCGGTCTGCTGGGAAATCCTGGGCCGATTGCAGCAAGGAGTAGGTGATGGGCGTATTGCCCTTCGGTTCAATGGTCTTGAGTCGGGCCTTGATGGCAGCTGCGTTTTTTGGTGCAAACGCCACTTCCAGCTTCGAGTCTTCACAGTTGTTCTCCTTGTTGTCGTGCTGGTGCCCGTAGGCCCGCAGCGCCAACTCTAGGTGCGGATACGCGTTCAGGGAATCCACCATCTTGGATAGTAAACTCTTGGCCACGTCCCAACGCTGCTGACCTTCCCACGGCGCCCGCATGGAGCCCGACGCATCCAACACGAATAGGATGCGGGTAGTACGGGGCTGAGTAGGCGGCACGTTTTGGGCACGACTGGGCCAAGGGGCCAGTAGCCCCCAAAGTAAGCACACAGTCAGGACCAGACGAGCCATTAGAGTTGCAAACAATTGAACGTCATGCTGAGCTTGTCGAAGCATCTCTACTGCTGGCTAACTTTCGATTAGCTCCGGTAGAGATGCTTCGACAAGCTCAGCATGACGGTGGAGTTTAGTAGTCGCCGGCTTCCTCTACGCTCAGCTGCTGCAGGGCTTTTTCCAGCTGCTCATCATTCGGAGCCGTGCCGTGCCACTTGTGCGTGCCCATCATATAGTCAACGCCGAAGCCCATCTGGGTATCCATCAGCACCATAATGGGCTGGCCCTGGCCTAGCAATGACTGCGCTTCTTCGATAGTGGGGAGGAGTTTCTCCAGGTCATTGCCGTCGGTTTCCAGCACGCGCCAGTTGAAGGCTTCGAACTTGGCGCGCAGGTCGCCTAGGCCACCAATCTTGTCGGTGGGGCCATCAATCTGCTGGCCATTGCGGTCTACGAAAGCAATGAGGTTATCTACTTTGTGGTGCGGAGCGTACATAGCTGCCTCCCAGATCTGGCCTTCTTCCAGCTCACCATCGCCCATCAGCACAAATACGGTGCGGTCGTCATTGTTGAGTTTCTTGGCTTGTGCGGCGCCAATGGCTACGCTTAGTCCCTGGCCTAGCGAGCCCGAAGCAACGCGGATGCCGGGCAGGTGCTCGTGGGTGGCGGGGTGGCCTTGTAACCGCGAGTTCAGCTTCCGGAACGTAGCCAGCTCAGCCACGGGGAAATAGCCTGAGCGGGCCAATACTGAGTAAAATACCGGCGAGATGTGCCCATTGGAGAGGAAGAACAGGTCCTGGCCGATGCCGTTCATGTCGAAAGGCTCGGGGTGGTGCTTCATCACTTTGAAATAGAGCGCCACCAGCAGGTCGGTGCAGCCCAGCGAGCCGCCGGGGTGGCCCGAGTTTACCGCGTGCACCATACGCACGATGTCGCGGCGCACCTGAGCTGCAATCTGCTTCAGCTGATCAACTGACTTCGTAGCAGTTGGGGTGTGGGTTTCGGAGGAAGCGGCGAAAGAGGATTCCTGAGCCATAGGTTCTATTTGAGTTTGGTAGGGTAACAAAGGTAGAAAGTTGGGCGGGAGGTGGAAGGGCGATGCTATTAGAGAGGTAGCGCGGTATATTTCTAGGCCACTCACCGCCCACAAAAAAGCCCCGCTGAAACAGGCGAGGCTTTTAATATTACAGCAGTTGCGCCGCGTGATTCTTGGTATCAACTTTCGTGATGACCTTCTCTATTTTGCCCTCCTCATCTATCAGGAAGGTGTAGCGCATGGTGCCCATGTATTTGCGGCCGTACATCGACTTCTCCTGCCACACGCCGTAGGCCTCCACCAGCTTCTTGTCCTCGTCAATGAGCAGGGGGAAGGGTAGCTCGTACTTGGTGGCAAACTTCTGGTGCGACTTCTCACCATCGATGCTCACGCCCAGCACCTGAATGCCGGCGCCCAGCAGGCTCTGGTAGTTGTCGCGGAGGTTGCAGGCCTGGGCCGTGCAGCCGCTGGTATCATCCTTGGGGTAGAAGTAGAGCGCTACTTTGCGGCCCGCGTAATCTTGCAGGCGGTGAGTGGTGCCGTTTTGGTCCTGCGCTTCGAAAGCGGGGGCTTGTTCGCCAATTTTTGGAAGTGACATGGCGCGAAGGTAGAACGCACTGCGGCTTCTACCAAGTGATGAAGTGGTGAATGACCAATCAGAATGGCCTAGGGCTTCTCATTCATGGGCTGGGGCGTGTAAATCAGGTTATCGACGGGGAAGCCCAGGTCGCGGGCGTGGGCAATAAGCCGGTCGCGGATGCTACGCTCTAAGTGGGGCATGCGGCTCAGAATCCAGAGATTCTTGCGGCTGGGTTCTCCTACCAACGCGTACTGGTAATCGGCGTGGTCGAGGTCAATAATCCAGTAGTCGCCCTCGAAGGGCCAGAAGAACTGCACCTTCAGCTTGCTATTGGAAGGATCTACGGAGCGCGCTACAGCGGTGGCCGTTTCGGCGGGGCCGTTGAGGCCTTCCTTGTGGCAGGTATTGAGTACCTGTATCTTACCATCGGGCCGGAGCTTGTACTCGGCGGTTACGTGCTGGCAGCCTTTCTCAAACCGGGTCGGGAGGCGGGCCACCTCGTACCATAAGCCCTTGTACTTATGCAGATCTACGTGCGCCACGGTGGGCAGCGCGGGGTGCATTTTCCGCTTGGCATAGGAGTATACGGCTACACCAGTTGCAACCGTAGCCGCAACAGCGGTAAAGAGGGTAGGGCGACGACGTTTCAGCAAATTAGCCATAGAGAGAAGGGATGGTGGATAGATGAGCTTGTACGCGAAAGGAAGCGTCAAGTACCTCTATAAGGCAGAAATAGTGGTCTAGGCCTGGCAGGAAGATACCTAAAAGGTGGGCCTTACTCTCAACCTCATACTACTGCTTAAGGCAGTAGCCCCGGGTGAGCCTGTGGTTTTGCTTTCCGTTGTGATGGTATGGGCCGATAAAAAACGGGCCCTCCTAACTAGTTAGGAGGGCCCGTTTTTGAGGTACGCTGAGCGAAAATCAGAGGGTGAAGCTCAGGACTTTCTCGTTGCCAGCCTGGTCAGTGATGCGCAGCGTAGCAGGGCCGCGCAGGGGAGGGCCAAGCTGGTCGTCGCGCTCAGTGAAGAGGGTAGCATTTTTGTGCTCGAAGCGAAGCATCCGGAATTGCCCCCCTATTTCCAGTTTGTAGCCAGCCAGACCCGAAAGATCGTCGCCCACTTTAAACACCAGCCCACCGGCGCCTTTGCTGACAAGGCGGGCCGACGGAGGAATGGTATCCGTGAGAATGCGGAATTGGCCAAAGGTTTTGATGTTGGCGGTGATGTTGTTGCCATCCCACTTACCGCCCACATAGGCCTTCCCGCCGTTGGCCGCCACTGAGTAAATGGCAGAGCGGGGTTTGTCGGCTACTTCTACCTCGGGCTTCAAGGTCATGCGCAGGGTTTGGTAGAGCGGCGTACGGGGCAGGTGCACCGTCCAGAGGCCGGCCTTGTAGCTGGTCTGGATGTAGAGTGTATCAAACAACGTTTTGGGTCCGAAGCCCAGGCTCATGTTGGCCGTGGTGAAGCTGAAGTCGCGGCCCGAGGGGATAAGTGCCTGCCGCTCAAAACGCTTCGTAACGCGTCCAAATTGCATGGAGTCGGGGCGGCCGGCGCGCAGGTCGTAGAGGTACACGTTCTGGCTCTGCTCAGTGTAGCTGGGCTTCAGTGTAAGTCGCCGGTCGCCTTTGTACAGGGTGAGGTTGCCTCCCACAGCTGCCGTGTCGGGGTCGGCGGCGGTGGCCACCAGCAGGTTGCGGCTTACGTCGTAGCGCAGGGCAGGCGTTTTCACGGCTGCCGAGCGGGTTTTGGTGTAGCTGGGCTGCTTCCCGCGCAGCACAAACCGTAAGGGCGTCATGTTGCCATACGAGTCCGACATCCTTACTTCCACGTTGTAGAGCTGGCCGTCCTGCACCCGCAGACGCCCTTTCCTGGGGCCGGTGGTGTACATGCTCAGGTCATTGCCATCATCCACGAACAGCTTTTCCAGCAGACGCCCATTGGTGAAGCGCCACTCATAGTCGGTATGGCGGTTGATCTGGCGGGCGCCCTCCGGAAAGGGAATGTCGTCGATGACGTGGGAGTAGAGCGGCTCGTTGTTTACCAGCACGTCTACCTTCTGAAAGCCGTACTTGTTCCACACCACATCAAAGCGGTCAAAGCCCTGCAGCAACAGGCCTACGGTGCCGTAGGCAGTAATAGTATCGGGCCAAACGTAGCCGCCTCCATTAGGCAGGGCCGGCGCTTTCGGCACGAATACCTGCTTGCCAAACTTGCCCTGCACGCGGGCATCAATGCTCAGGGCCTCCACGCCAAATGCCTGCAGAATTGGCCGCACGTGGTCTTGTATTTCCGGGAAGCCGCCCCACTGCAGCGGGTTTAGCTGGTGGTCTTGGGCGGTGCGCACCTCCCAGTGTACGTGTGGTCCTGCCGAGCCACCCGTGTTGCCCGAAAGCGCCACCAGCTCACCGCGCTTCACCGGAAACTGATCGGGCTTGAAGAACAACTCCAGCTCGTAGGTCTGCTTCGCATATTGCTGGCGGCGAAGCTCCTGCGCCACCGGCCCCCGGAAGTGGTTCAGGTGGCCGTACACCGTAGTGAGACCGTTGGGGTGCGTGATGTAGAGCACGTTGCCGTAGCCGTAGCTGCTCTGTTTCATCCGCGACACGTAGCCATCGGCCGAGGCATACACGGGCAGGTCTACGCGGCCATCGGTTTTAATATCGAGGCCCCCGTGAAAGTGGTTGGGGCGAAGCTCCCCCATGCTGGCGGCCAGGTAATTAGGCTGGCCCGGCTTGATAGGAAAGAGAAAGTACCCATTGGGCACAGCAACTTTCGCATCGGGCGGGGTAGTGGAAGCGGGCTGCGGCCTGGCCGACGAGTCCGGCTCCTGGCCTCCGCAGGAAGTGGGCTGCATGCCCAGCAGCACCAGAAAGGGCAATGCCAGACTGAGCAACCGCGGTTGGGTCTTTAAAAAGGAATAGAGCATTCAGGAAAGAAAAACTGCGACGAGTGAGGCATACACATGCCACCGCAACGCCGTAACGGGCTATTATCGTGCCCACCAGAAAACCGGGCACGTTCTGTTGCACCACACCAGCCCCGGATAAGGGGCTGGTGTGGTGCTCAACTTCTTCTTTGGGGCACCCGGCGCCAACAGGCAGCATGACGCCAGTTTTTTGGAGTTACTGCGTGTAGTGCCTGGCGCCGGAATGGGTGGCCTAGCGGAGGCTTACTTTACGGCCAGATCCAGCAGCTTCTCATCTTCGATATAGCCAGTAAGCTGGTCACCCATTTTTACCTGGCCTACGCCGCTGGGGGTACCGGTAAAAATCAGGTCACCCATTTTCAGGGTGATGAACTGGGAGATGTAGCTGATAATCTTATTGAAGTCGTGGAGCATGAGGCTGGAGTTGCCCTGCTGGCGCACCTCGCCGTTTACTTCCAAGCGAAAGTTGATGTTCTTCAGATCCTGAAAGTCGGCTACGGGCTTGAATTCCTGAGAAATAGGGGCTGAGCCATCAAAGCCTTTGGCCAGCTCCCAAGGTAGGCCTTTGCTCTTGAGCTTGCTCTGCAGGTCGCGGGCGGTAAAGTCAATACCCAGGCCTATGGCGTCGAAATAACTGGGAGCAAACTTCTCCTCGATGTTCTTGCCGTTTTTGCAAATGCGCAGCACCAGCTCAATCTCATGGTGAATATCTTGAGAGAAATCGGGGAGGAAAAAGGGCTGGTTGCGCTGCAGTAGCGCCGTATCAGGCTTGGCAAAAATGACGGGTGCGTCGGGAGTTTCGTTCTGAAGTTCAGCAATATGTTCGGCGTAGTTGCGGCCTATGCAAAGAATTTTCATGCTCAGAGAAAGTGAAGTAGGAAGTCGGGGCCAGCTGCCCCGAAAAAGCAGGAAGCTTCTTTGAGGCAGCCGGTATGCGGTCAAAAATAGCGGATAATTCGCAGGCCAT
Organism: Hymenobacter taeanensis; assembly: GCF_013137895.1. NCBI lineage: Bacteria > Pseudomonadati > Bacteroidota > Cytophagia > Cytophagales > Hymenobacteraceae > Hymenobacter > Hymenobacter taeanensis. The sequence goes on along the minus strand of NZ_CP053538.1, from coordinate 4,707,101 downwards.
CAGCCTAAAAAATACCGGGGTATACGCCTAAAGGGCCCATTGCAAACATTTTGCCCAGTGCATCACGTATAGCAGGTAGCACCATACTCAGGCTACCCCGCCTCAGCAGTAGGCTGCTTTTACTGTTCTGTTCCCTTTCTCTCTACAGCCTTCCTTCCCTATGCTCAAAAACATCGCCCTAGCCAGCTGCCTGTTTATAGCCGCCGCCTGCTCTACCGTGCCCATTACGGGGCGCCGCCAGCTGAGCCTGGTATCTGATGCGGAAATGAATACTATGGCCGCTACCGAATATCAAAAGGTGCTTGCCTCAAGCAAAGTAATTAACAGCGGTGCGCAGGCAGAAATGGTGCGTCGGGTAGGCCAGCGCATTCAGCAGGCCGTAGAAACGTATTTCCGCCAGCAAAATCGCCAAGACCAGCTGGAGGGCTACGCCTGGGAGTTTAATCTGATTCAGGAGGACCAGCAAAACGCGTGGTGTATGCCCGGTGGTAAAGTAGCCGTGTACACGGGCATCTTGCCCATCACGCAGGATGAAAACGGCCTGGCCGTGGTTATGGGCCACGAAATTGCTCACGCCGTAGCAAAGCACAGCTCTGAGCGCATGAGCCAGCAAATGGCCGCTCAGGGTATTGGCTCAATTGCATCGGTGGCCGTGGGCCAAACGCCTACGGCCACCCAAAACGTGTTTCTGCAGGCGGTAGGGGTAGGCTCGTCGCTGGGTCTGCTAAAGTACGGCCGCAGTCAAGAATCGGAAGCTGATCACCTAGGGCTTATCTTTATGGCCATGGCCGGGTATGATCCGCAGGGGGCAGTGCCGTTTTGGCAGCGCATGGAAGCCCGGGCCGGTGGGGCCAGTACGCCCGAATTTCTATCTACTCACCCCTCAAACGGTACCCGGATTGCCGATATCCAGCGTGAGCTACCCGAGGCTCGCTCGTATTACAAAGGCCGCTAAGTGCGGCTTACTTATTTACTGCTAATGAATCGTTTTCTGCGCTTATTACTTTCTCCGCTAGCCTTCGGCGGAATGCTTGCCCTGGGTGGCCTAGCCGCCTGTGAAACCACCAAGCGCGGCTTTCCGGAAGTAACCACTCCCTCTGACAACGACGACGTTCTGAGTCGGCGCAAGCTGGAAGCCATCAGCAAGCAGGTAGCCGAGGTGAGCGAAGGGAACGTGCGGTACCTGGTACCGCGTGACCAGCTGGCGGCCGCCTTTACCCGACAGTTTGGCGATGGCACCGTGGTAGACAAGACCATGATCCGTAAGGTGCAGGAAACAGCTAAGGATAAGGCAGTGTACTACCTGGTGGGCATAGGCCTACGCAACGGGATGTACCGCGCCATGGCTATTCCACTGCAAAGCTCCACCGATAACAGCTTGTATCTGAGCTCTAACGCGGCTCGTTATGTTATTGCGGGTGTAGGCTGTACCTTCTGCTTCTTCAACTTTGAGAAGAACGAGATTGTGGGTACCACCTGTGAGGAAAACACCGGCGGTAGCCGCTGTGACCTGCGCGTAGAAGACAACAATACCTTTTTTCCCCGCCGCTAGCCATGCTTAGCCGTAAGTGGATACTGCGCCTCTCGCTTACTGCCCTGGCCCTGCTGGTTACCACCGACCGGCGCAAGCCCAGGCCAGTACCAGCGAAGCCCACCGATAATTAAAGAAGGCCCGCCAATTGGCGGGCCTTCTTTAATTATCGGCATTTTATGGCTTTAGATGAGGCCTTCCTCTACCGTTTCCACGAACCGGAGGATGCGGGAGAACAGCAGGTCGGGGTTTACCTTTTCCAGTGGGTGTGGCGTATTCATAATTATCTCGAACAAGGCGCGGGGCATGAAGTCAGTGAAATGCCGGGTGGGGTCAACGCCAGCCGTCTTATCCAACTCGCCCACCAGCACCTGCACTGGTACCTCCAGGGTAGAAAGATTCTCGGGGGTAAGCAGGGGTGCATCGCCGAGGCCGCGCAGGAGCTGAGCAGTGGAGCTGAGCAGGTCAGCTACGGGCGTGGGCTGGTGCAGCTGCTCCAGTTGCTGCACATACTGAGGTACCTTTTCCTGCATGGTGGTCAGGTCCAGCATTCGCGTTTCAAGGGCCGCCGTTGCCGGCGACCAGTTGAACTTAGTGCCCAAGGTAGTGATGCTGCGGAAGCGCTCGGGCGCTTTTAGGGCTGCCGCTAGCGCCGCGTAGCCCCCAAGGCTAAACCCAAATACATGTGTGGTCTCTAGCCCGTGAGCATCCAGAAACTCCGTGACTTCGGCGGCGCACTGCTGCATGGTAAGCCCGGTGGGGCCGGCGGGGCGGCCACCATGCCCACTGAAGGTGAGGGAGTGCACGGCAAAGAAAGCCGATAACTCCCGTGCCAGGGGCTTTAGCTGGGCCTGGGTGGCCAGGGCGCCGTGTAATAGTAAAATGGGTTGTCTCATCGGGTAACCTCGGTGGCGAGCTGAGCCAGATCCAGCCCATCAAACGTACCCGAAGACATCATTAACAGATTGGCGTCGTGCCAGTTTTGGGCATGCAGAAACTCTGCCAGCAGCTTGCTGTCGGTAAACACCTGCAAATCGGGGCGCTGGAAGGCCTGGGTTACTGCCTCGGGGGGCAGAGGCGGCAGGCGTTTGTGCTCCAGCACGTGAGGGTTGAAATACACCACGGCCACGTCGGGCGCATCAAACGTATGGGCGTATTGGGGCAGAAATTGCGGGTTCAGGGAGCTGAAGGTGTGTAGTTCCAGGCAGGCTACCAACTTACGCTTGGGGTACTGCTTTTTGAAAGCCGTGGCGGTGGCCTTCAGCTTGCTGGGAGCGTGGGCAAAGTCTTTATAAACCACTGACCCATTACCTTCCCGTACCAGCTCCAGGCGGCGGGCAGCTCCTTTAAACGTGCCCAGGGCTTCGTAGAAATCCTTGCCCTTTATGCCTAAGCATTTGCAGACCTCCTTGGCCGCCGAGATATTGCGGAGGTTATGCTCGCCAAATACCTGCACGGGCACTTCCTCGTCTTTCTTATTGAGCAGGAAGGTTTTGCCGTTCCGGATAACGTGCTCATGCGGGCCGTAGCCAATGTAGGTTACATCGGGGTTTGAGGGCACCGTAACCAGCTGCACCTGCTCGTCGTCTTGGTCATAGATCAGGGTGCCGGCCTTGGGCGTCATGTCGGCGAAGATTTTGAACTGCTCCCGGTACATTTCCTCGGTTGGGAACACGTTGATGTGGTCCCAGCTGATGCCGGAAATAACCCCAATGTGGTGCTGATACAAGTGAAACTTAGGCCGCCGGTCAATCGGCGACGACAGGTACTCATCGCCTTCAATAATGATGATGGGCGCGTCTTCCGTCAGCTGCACCATCAGATCAAAGCCCTCCAGCTGCGCACCAACGGCGTAGTCGAACTTGCGGCCGTGGAAGCGGAGCACGTGCAGAATGAGCGAGGTAATACTGGTTTTGCCGTGTGAGCCGCCAATTACCACCCGCTGCTTGTCCCGCGAGGCCTCATAGATAAACTCAGGGAAGGAGTACACCCGTAGGCCTAGCTCCTGGGCTTTGAGCAGCTCAGGATTGTCGGGGCGGGCGTGCATGCCCACAATCACGGCGTCCAGCTCGGCGCTTACTTTTTCCGGAAACCACCCTTCCTCGGCGGGTAGCAGGCCAGCAGCGGCCAAACGGCTTTTAGCAGGCTCAAAGATTTCGTCGTCGGAGCCCGTTACCTGGGCACCTCGGCGGTGCAGAGCCAGCGCGAGATTATGCATAATGCTTCCCCGATGGCAATCAGGTGAAGGCGCTGGAGCGAAGAAGGAGGCGTAACGGCCATGTAGATGGTGCAAGATATTAGGCCGGCAAAGGTAAGCGGCCCAGCGGAAAGGAGCATGAAACCAGAGCCCCTGGAAGAGTGGAACCAGTTCCGGGCGGCTGCAAAGCGTGCCTAGGCCACTACGCATTCTGGCGGTACGAAAGGGCCCTTGTCATTGGGTCAGCAAAGAAACCTTTTGCCACCGCTGCGGATTGTAGGGCGCAGCCGTTAGCTTTGTACCCCTTTGCGAATTTTCAGGCAGTGGACAGGAGAATATCACGTGTTCTAACCTGGAAAACGCTTGAACCTGCTTACCTTGTAGTGCTACCTCAGTGATGAACGACCGGATGGATGACCGCTTAAAACTATCGGCCTCGCGCGCCAAAGCCGCTTGGAATACCCGCCCCGCGGTGGTTCCGATGGGCGGCGCCTCGGGCAAGCTGCCTCCCCAGGCGCTGGAGCTGGAAGCCGCTGTACTTGGGGCCCTGATGCTGGAGAAAGATGCGCTAACCACGGTTATTGACATTCTGAAGGCGCAGAGCTTCTACAAAGATGGCCACCAGCGCATTTTCAAGGCCATCCTGAACCTGTTTGACAAGTCGGAGCCGATTGATATTCTGACCGTCACGCATGAGCTGCGCGAGATGGGCGAGCTGGAAGCCGCGGGTGGAGCGCACTACGTGGCCAACCTTACTTTCAAGGTGAACTCGGCGGCCAACATTGAGTACCACGCCCGTATCATCACCGAAAATGCCATCAAGCGGGAGCTGATTCGCATTGCCTCAGACATTCAGCGCGACGCGTTTGAGGACACCACCGACGTATTCAACCTGCTGGATAGCACCGAGCAGTCGTTGTTTGAAGTGTCGGAATCAAACATCCGCAAGAACTTTGATGACATGCGGAGCCTGATGGGTAAAGCCATCAAGGAACTCGAAGAAAAGAAGAACCAGAAGGACGGCCTCACGGGCGTACCCTCCGGCTTCTCTGCCCTCGACCGCGTAACCAGCGGCTGGCAACCCTCTGACTTAGTGATTATTGCAGCTAGGCCCGGTATGGGAAAAACTGCTTTCGTAGTGTCGGCGATGCGTAACGCGGCGGTAGAGTTTAAGAAGCCGGTGGCCATTTTTTCCCTGGAAATGTCCTCGCTGCAGCTCGTGAATCGTCTGATTTCGGCAGAGGCGGAGCTGGACTCGGAGAAGATTAAGAAGGGCAACCTGGCCGACTACGAGTGGGCCCAGCTCAACCACAAGATTTCGGCCCTGTCATCGGCCCCAATCTATATTGACGATACGCCGGGCCTCAGCATCCGGGAGCTGCGCACCAAGTGCCGCCGCCTCAAAGCCCACCACGATATTCAAATGATCATCATCGACTACCTGCAGCTGATGACGGGTAACACCGATGGCAAGGGTGGGGGTAACCGCGAACAGGAAATTGCCTCTATTTCGCGGGCGCTGAAGGGTATCGCCAAGGAACTCAATGTGCCGGTGCTGGCCCTGTCTCAGCTCTCGCGCTCGGTAGAAACCCGCGGCGGCGACAAAAAGCCCCAGCTAAGTGACCTTCGTGAATCAGGCTCTATTGAGCAGGACGCCGACATGGTGGTGTTTCTGTACCGTCCTGAGTACTATAAGATTACGGAGGATGAAATGGGCAACCCCACACAGGGCACTGGTGAGGTAATTATTGCCAAGCACCGGAACGGCTCACTGGAAACGGTGCAGCTCAAGTTCATTGGTAAGTTCACCAAGTTTGCCGACCTTGATGGGGCCGGTGGCTTCGGCGACGCCGGCTTTAATACCGGCGCTTTCCCCACCAGCACCTTCGATGATGATGCTTCGGGCTTTGCCCCGAACACCATCCGGCTGGGCTCACGCATCAACAACGATGCTCCGCCCACCGCGCAGCCATTCCCTCGCAGCAACTTTGATGATGGCCCCCCACCATTTTAACAAACAGGCCTGGCACTACAACGGCGCCCCCAACCAAGGTTAGGGGCGCCGTTGTAGTGCCAGGCCTGTTTGTGCTAGGGCAATTTATACGCCAGCTCCCAGATCTAGCTCATCGTTTGAAGAAGAGCTGGAACGGTAGCTCATGCCGCGGCTCGACATAGACGAAGGTTTCTGAGACTCAGAGGTAGAGGAATAGTCAGATGAAGCCTTGGAGCCAGCCGACGAGCCGTAGCTGGAAGACGACAGGTTGGAGCTGCCCGACTGATAGCTGCCACCTGCTCTGGACGCGTTCTGACGGGCAAGCTCACCGTATTGCCCGGGAGCCCGATCCATGCGGCGGCTGTCATGGGTAGTAGAGTCGCTGGGAGAGGAGTAGGAGTTGTAGGAGGCAGAAGAATAGCTGCCTGCGCGGTAGCCCCGCTGCGATTTTTTGTTGCCTTTTGAGGAGTTGCCGCGGTACATGCTGCCGATGCCCGAGGGCTTGTCGGCCTTACCAGAGCGTAAGGCTAGATAACCAATGCCGGCCAGGGCCACGGCGCCGGCTACCTTTTGCGTGGTAGACAGCTTGTTTACCTGGTCGCCGACCTGGCCCAGCGACTTGCCCATCTGGCTCCAGGAGTTGGTGCAGAAATCACGCACACCCTGGGGCAGTTGTTCAACTACCTTTTGAAGGTTAGCATATTCCATCCAGTTTTTTCCATCAGCAGGCTGTTGCTCGCTTGAGCCCTTGGCCGCAGTGCCCTGGTTATCGGCACCGGACGACTGAGAAGGTTGAGCTGTATTGTTAGCTTGGTTGTTACCGCCCTCACGCGAGGAGGTAGAGTTGGCAGATTGGTTGGATTCCATGAGCGTAGCTAGAATGAGGGGTAGTTAAATAGAAGCAGCCAAGCGGGCTGTTCCCTTAAGAGTATCCGCAAGAAATAGCAGGTAGGTTGCAGCTTACGTTGCAAATTTTTCCTGGCATCGTCTGATTTCCATGGGGTCTGAGCCCTTTATGAAGTATGCCCGGCTCTTTGCTTGAAACTTGAGCGTGGCAGATAGGCCTAGAGTGTTCTTAGGAAAGAGATTTTTGTAAGATTGCGCTCATGAAAGACCTGCTCCGCACTGATCTTACGTTCCGGCTTAATGGGCGCCTCTGGGTGGAAACCAACGATGACCGCTTTATGGGCATTGGGCGGCTGGAGCTGCTAGCGCAGATTCAGAAGCAGGGCTCTATCTCGAAGGCAGCTCAGCAAATGGGCATGTCGTACAAGCGGGCCTGGGATCTGGTAAGCTCTATGAATGCGCAGTCTGCCAGTCCACTCGTGCTCACCCAAACTGGCGGTAAGCGAGGGGGCGGCACCGAAATTACGCCAGAGGGCCAGCGTATGATTGAGGAGTTCAGGGCCCTGCAGGAGCGGTTTCAGGCATTTATGCAGGCCGAAGCCACCCGGATACTATAGTGGAGCTGAGGAGAGATGACCACATGGGCAAAACTATTCGACTTGAATGTCGTTATGTTTTACAAAATATAACGACATTCAATTTGTTTCTGCTTGCACTCAGGCAGTAGAAAGCCGGAATAAATTATTACCGATAACGCCTTTAAATGAAGCAAATACTACGCGGTGTGCGACCAGAAGCAGTAGTAGGGGTTGTGATGCTAGGGGTAGGACTGGCCAGGCCCGTTGCGGCGCAGCAGCTCAAACCCGAACGACGGGCCCAGGCCGCCGACACCACGCGCAAGGATGTGTTACTGGGGGAGGTGGTGGTATCGGCCTCCAAGGTAGAGGAGAGCATCCTGCAGTCGCCGGTGACGGTGGAGAAGCTTAACCCGCGGCAACTGCGCCTCACGCCCGCCCCGTCGTTTTTCGATGCCATTGAGCACGTGAAAGGCGTGCAGGTAATTACCCCCAGCCTGAGCTTTAAGGTGATAAACGCCCGCGGCTTTACCAATACCACCAACGTGCGCTTTGTGCAGCTCGTTGATGGCGTAGATAACCAGGCCCCTCACATTGGCGGACCTATTGGTAACGTGCTCGGCCCCAGTGATCTTGATATTGGCACCGTAGAGATTGTGCCCGGCACGGCCGCCGCACTCTATGGGCTGAATGCCATTAACGGATTGGCAAATTTCACCACCAAAAACCCTTTTCTCACGGAAGGCCTGAGCGTGCAGCAGAAGACGGGCATCAACCACCTGAACGACCATAATACAGGGGTTCATCCGTTTTCAGAAACCAGCATTCGGTATGCAAAAGCCCTCACGCCCAAGCTGGCTTTCAAAGTAAACGGCACCTATCTGCGCGGCTACGACTGGATTGCCAACGACCAGACTGAGCTAAACCCCAATGGCAATGCTACCACCGGCTTATTTGGGGCCGATAACCCCGCCCGCGACCCGGTAAACAGCTACGGCAATGAATCTTCGGACCGCAGTACGCTTAACCTGGGCGGCAAAAACTACCAGATAGCCCGCACTGGCTACAATGAGCAGGAAGTGGTGGATTACCACCTGCAAACTATCCGGTACGATGCAGCCCTGCACTACAAGCTCACGCCCCATGCGGAGCTGGCCTACACGTACCGGGGCGCCATCCTCGACAACGTATATCAGCGCTCTAACCGCTTTCGGCTGGAAGACTACCGCCTGCAGCAGCACGCCCTGCAGCTAACCAGCCCCGTGGTGCAGGCGCGAGTGTATTTCACTCAGGAAAACACCGGCAAAAGCTACAACCTGCGCTCCGCCGCCGAGAACCTTGACCGCAGCTTCAAGCCCGATGCCCAGTGGAACCAGGAGTATACAGCTGCCTGGAATGCAGCCGTAGGCCAGGGGCAAACCGTAGCGCAGGCTCACGCCACCGCCCGCCGCGCCGCCGATACCGGCCGGCTGCAGCCCGGTACTTCGGAATTCCGGCAGCGGTTAAGCGCACTGGCCGACATCAACAACTGGGACCAGGGGGCGGCCCTGCGCGTGGAGGCAGAGATGCTGCACGCCGAGGGCCAGGTGAATATTGGGCAGGCGCTGCGCCAGGATGGAGGTAGCGGCCTACCTGCCTGGGCCGACCTACTGGTAGGGGCCGACCACCGCACCTACTTCATTCAGCCCGATGGCAACTACTTCATCAACCCAGAAAAAGGCCAGGACCCGTACAGCACGCTCACCTACGGCAAAACCGGCGGTTTCGTGCAGGCGGGGGCGCACCTGTTTGCTGATAAAGTAAGGCTAACGGCCACGCTGCGCGCCGATAAAAACGATTACTTCAGCACCCGGTTTAACCCGCGTCTCACGGCCGTGTATTCGCCCACCCAGCACCACAACTTTCGGGTGAGCTACCAGAGCGGCTACCGCTTCCCGAGCTTGTTTGAGGGCTTTTCAAACGTGAATAGCGGGCAGGTAAAGCGCATTGGTGGGCTACGGGTAATGTCTAGCGGTGTGTTTGAAAACAGCTACTTGCGCAGCAGCATTGATGCGTTTAATACCGCCGTAACAGCGTCTATTAATGCCAATACCAGCTCGGCCAGCCCGGCTGAGAAACGGCAGCAGGCCATTGCCCAAAACCAGGGGCGGCTCGTGAAAAACCCCTATACGTACCTCCGGCCCGAGTATGTGAAGTCTCTGGAAATGGGCTACAAAGCGGCGCTGCTGGCAGAAGGGCGCCTGCTGCTCGATGCCGATTTTTACTACAACTCCTACCGCGACTTTATTGCTCAGGTAGAGGCCTACGTGCCCAACACCACCGCCTCTGACCTTAACGGCATTGCTACCGCCCTCAACAGCCGCGCCACCCAGGACCGCTACCGTCTCTGGACTAACGCTCAGAGCAAGGTGTACAACTACGGCGGCTCCCTGGGCCTGCGCTACGACGTGGCCAGCGGCTACCTAGCCGGCGCCAACGTCACCTACGCCCGGCTGGACCGTACGGAGTCGGGGGATGGTTTAGAGGACGGGTTTAATACCCCGCACTGGGCCTACAATCTGAGCCTCGGCAATGAAAAGGCCTACAAGAACTTTGGTTTTGGCCTCAACTACCGCTGGCAGGCCAGGTATTACTCCCAAACCTTCCTGGTAAACGGCTACGTGCCCGCCTACCGTACCCTCGATGCCCAGATTAGCTTTAAGGCAACTACCCCAAACCTGCGGTTTAAGCTAGGTGCCAGTAATGTGCTAAACAACTATTATGTGTCCTTCTTGGGTGGGCCTAGCGTGGGTGGATTATACTATCTATCAGTAACGTATGGGCTGTAATTGCTGATTGCCAGTTGTTACTTGTCAGTGACTGTTCTCGCATAACAACCGGCAATGAACCTCTCCGAACTATGCACGAAGCCCTGCGCAGTTACTTTCAGGATAAGCTGCCACTCACCGATGCGCAGCTGGAGGAGCTGAGCAGCCTCCTGATGCCGCGGCACCTGAAGAAGCACGAGTTGCTGGAGCGGCAGGGCGAACCGGGGCGGTTCGGGGCGTTTGTGGTGCGCGGGTGCTTGCGCGGCTTCGTGACGGATGCCCGCCAGAAAGAGCATATCCTGCAGTTTGCGCCAGAAAATTGGTGGATTTCTGACCAGCACGGTATCCTTAAACACACTCCGGCGCTGTTCTCTATTGAAGCAGTAGAAGACTCCGACGTGCTGCTGTTTGGAGCCAGCTTCCTGCAGCAATTTCAGCGCCTTGGGCCGGAGTTTCAGGAACTGTTTCATGGCTTACTGCAAAACAGCATCACGGCCATGCAGCGCCGGCTGATTGGGGTGCTCAGCGCCCCCGCCGAGGTGCGCTACCTCGATTTTTTGCAGCTCTATCCTACGCTGGCCCGCCGACTACCGCAGCGGCTGATTGCGGCGTATCTGGGAATCACACCGGAGTCGTTGAGCCGCATTCGGGGAGTGCTGGCCCGCGGGTAGGAGAGGCCATAGGTGAATTAGGAGAACACTAGCTTCCGGAAGGGCGTATGGAGTACAGTTGAGCCAGGCAAAGGCCGCTCAGCCGTATCGTATCAATCCATCTCCTTTCTGGTTCCTATGAGCTATTCTTCCACCACTAAACACGGCGCAACAGGTGCGCCCGCCGCGCCGCCACCAACCAGCACCGTAACCTTAAAGATAAACGGCGTTGACACCAAGCTTCAGCTGGCGCCCTGGACGTCGTTGCTGGATGCCCTGCGGGAGTACGCCGACCTCACCGGAACTAAGAAAGGCTGCGACCATGGCCAGTGTGGGGCGTGCACGGTACTGGTAAACGGCAAGCGCATCAACTCCTGCCTGACGCTGGCCGTGATGCAGGAAGGCAACGAGATAACCACCATTGAGGGCCTGGGCACCCAGGAAAAGCTGCACCCCTTGCAGCAGGCCTTTATCGACCACGACGCTTTCCAGTGCGGTTACTGTACGCCCGGCCAGATCTGCTCCGCGGTAGGCCTCATCAACGAAGGCAAAGCCCGCACGGAGGATGAAATACGGGAGCTGATGAGCGGTAACCTGTGCCGTTGTGGAGCCTACGTAGGCATTCTCAATGCCGTGAAGGAAGTAGTAGACTCTAAGAACTCAGAGCCCAGAAGGTAGAGCTTAGATGGCCTTGCCATTTGTGCTGCTCGTGTTTCTAAGATCTAACCTCTCCACTCTAAGCTCTAAATAATGAATCCTTTCACCTACTCCCACGCCACGGCCGTTGATGACGCCGTGCGCGATAAAGCCAGTCATCCTGACGCGGCGTACATCGGCGGCGGCACCAACCTGCTTGACCTGATGAAGGAAAACGTGGAGCGGCCCACTCACCTCATCGGGCTGAACCGCCTCCCGCTTGCTAAAATCCAAAATAACCCCGAGGGTGGCCTACGCCTCGGAGCCTTGGCTACCAACGCCGATACCGCCTGGCACCCCGAAGTGGAGAAGCGTTATCCGTTGCTCTCGCAGGCTATTCTGGCGGGTGCTTCGCCGCAGCTGCGCAACATGGCCACCAACGGGGGCAACCTCATGCAGCGCACCCGCTGCTATTATTTCTATGACACGGCCACGCCCTGCAACAAGCGCGAGCCGGGCTCAGGCTGCTCGGCTATTGGGGGCTACAACCGTATTCACGCAATACTAGGCACCAGCCAGAGCTGCATTGCTACGCACCCCTCTGATATGTGCATTGCTCTGGCAGCCCTGGAAGCTGTGGTGCGCGTGAGCGGCCCCAATGGGGAACGTACCATCGACTTTACCGATTTCCACCGCCTGCCCGGCAATGCCCCGCACATTGATAACACCCTGCGGCCCGGCGAGCTGATTACGGGCCTGGACTTGCCGGCCAAAGGCTTTGAGAAAAACTACTCCTACCTGAAGCTGCGCGACCGAACTTCCTACGCCTTCGCGCTGGTTTCAGTAGCCGCTGCCCTGGAGCTGGACGGCAATACCATTAAGGAGGCGCGGCTGGCGCTGGGTGGCGTGGCCCACAAGCCCTGGCGCGACACCGACGTGGAAGACTCGCTGAAGGGGCAACCCGCTACGGCCGAGACGTTCCGCAAAGCCGCTACCCAACTGCTGCAGGGTGCCCGCGGCTTCGGCTCCAACGACTTCAAGGTGGAGCTGGCCAAGCGGGCCATTGTACGCGCCCTGAAACAAGCCACCGAGATGAAGCAGGGTCCTACTGATGTATTCTTAAATTCCAATCCATGAGCCAGTATACCAACTACATCGGGAAACCCACGAGTCGCGTTGATGGTCCGGCCAAGGTAACCGGCGCGGCCAAGTACTCCGCCGAGTTTAACGTGCCTAACCTGACCTACGGCGTAGTGGTGAGCAGCCCCATTGCCAAAGGCCGGATTATCAAGGTGCACTCTAAGCCGGTGCTGAAAATTCCGGGCGTGCTGGCAGTTTTCTCGCATGAGAATGTGCCTAACCTGGCCTGGTTCGACCGCAACTACAAAGACGACGTAGCGCCCGGCGGTTCTCCCTTCCGGCCCCTCCACGACAACGAAATCAAGTTCAACCAGCAGCCCATTGCGCTGGTAGTAGCCGATACATTTGAGGTAGCCCGCTACGCGGCCTCTATTCTTGAGATTGAGTATGAAGAGGAAGACCACGAAACGGACATTGAGCTAAAGCGCCGGGAAGGCTTCATGCCCGGTAGTGGTAAGACTGGTTTCATGCCCCCGCCTCCGCCCCGTGGCAAGCCTGATAAAGAGTGGAAAAAGGCCGCGCACCGCATTGAGCACGAGTATGTGCACGGCGCTCAGCACCACAACCCTATGGAGCTGTTTGCCACCACCACGGAGTACCACGCTGATGGTACCATCACGGCCTACGACAAAACCCAGGGCGTGTACAACTGTCAGCAGTACATCAGTAAGATTTTTGGGCTGAGCAAAAAGGAAGCGCGCGTAATAAACCACTTCATGGGTGGGGGCTTCGGCTCCGGGCTGCGGCCCCAGTATCAGCTGTTTATGTCGGTGCTGGCGGCGCTGGAGCTGAAACGCTCAGTGCGGGTTACCCTCACGCGCCAGCAGATGTTTAGCTTCGGTCACCGCCCCCATACGCTTCAGTACCTGAAGCTTGGCACCAACCCCGATGGCAGTCTGGCGGCCGTGCAGCACCACGCCCTGCATGAAACCTCCCGATTCGAGGAATACACCGAGAACGTGGTGAACTGGTCGGGCATGCTGTACCAGTGCGACAACGTGAAGCTGGGCTACCAGTTAGCTGAGCTGGATGTGTATACCCCCCTGGACATGCGCGCCCCCGGGGCTGCCACCGGTTCTTTTGCCCTGGAAGTAGCCATGGATGAAATGGCCTACGAGGCGGGCCTGGACCCGCTGGACTTCCGCATTCGCAACTATGCTGAGAAAGACCAGAATATGGGCAAGCCTTTCTCCAGCAAAAAGCTGCGCGACTGCTACCACCAGGGAGCCGCTAAGTTTGGCTGGGACCGGCGCAACCCGCGGCCCCGCTCCATGCGCGAAGGCAATATGCTGGTAGGCTGGGGAATGGCCGGCGGCGTGTGGGATGCTAGTCAGCAAAAGGCAGCTGCCAAAGCCGTACTCACCGCCGATGGTCACCTGAAAGTAACGAGTGCTGCCGGCGAGAACGGCACCGGTACCTACACCATCATGACTCAGATTGCCGCTGAGTACCTAGGCCTGCCCATAGAGGCCGTTACCTTTAAGCTCGGCGACACCGACATGCCCGAAGCTCCCGTGCAGGGTGGCTCCTGGACGGCGGCCTCAGTAGGTACCGCCGTGAAAAGTGTGTGCGAGGCCATTGGGGAGAAGTTGTTCAAGCTGGCGCAAAAAATGAAGGGTTCCCCCCTGAAGAAAGCCAAGTTTGAAGATGTAGAATTTGTGAATGGCCAGATTCGCCTACGCCACGACCCGAACCAATCTGTAGTTATTAAAGATGTGCTGCAGGCTAGCGGTAAGGAGCAGCTAGAGGCTAACACCTCTGCCATGCCCAACTACCTCAAGCAGATGCCTTACTCTATGCACTCGCATAATGCGGTATTTGCGGAGGTGAAGGTAGATGAGGACCTGGGCACCGTGCACGTTACGCGCGTGGTAAATGCCGTAGCGGCGGGCCGCATCCTTAATGCTAAAACCGCTCGCAGCCAGGTGCTGGGCTCAGTTGTGTGGGGTATCAGCATGGCCCTGATGGAGGAAACCGTCATGGACCACAAGTTTGGGCGGTACATGAACCACAACTACGCCGAGTACCACATTCCGGTCAATGCCGATATCCACGACATCGACGTTATTTTTGTGGAGGAAGAAGATGACATTGTGAACCCCCTAGGTGTAAAAGGCATCGGGGAGGTAGGCCTCTTAGGGGTAGCTGCCGCCATTACCAACGCTGTCTTCCATGCCACTGGCAAGCGTGTTCGTACCCTACCCGTAATGTTAGATAAGCTGTTGTAAGCGTAGCTTTCACTAGAATAGAAAAGCCCCGGCATTAGGTGCCGGGGCTTTTTTGTGGTATATCGTTGAGCGATTACATCGGATACCCAAGCCGGAAGACCAGCGAGAACTCTCTGGCAGGCAGTTTATACGTCAATTGGCAATACTCAGGGGCTTACTTCACCCTGACGTATTTCTCAATGTTTGTTCGGTTGATTCCGCTGGCTTCTACCTTCTCTACTCCCTGCTGCACTAGCGTGTCGCTTTTGATGGAGACCGTGAAGGCAAAGTCGTTCCCTTCCCAATTCCGGGCGCTACAATATTCCAGGTGCTCGGTGTACGTGCTGTCGTTGAGTTGGTAGCGGCCTCCACCTGACACATATACGGCGGAGTCTTTGCCCTTATGGACATCGTGCTGTAAAAAGGCAAAATGCGTATCGTTGATGATTTTGACGAAGGATATGTTCTTGTTTTTGGTGTAGTCGGTAACACTGGTATCGCCCTTATCTATCACAGTGCCTTTAACAAGCTGCCAAGTGCCCATAAGCGGGTTAGAGTTTGCAGCTGCTTCTTGTGATGCAGCATCGGGCTTGCATGCTACGAGCGAAACGGCCGCCGCTGCGAATAGTAGTACTGTTCTCATGAGGAGAAGTATATTTAATAGACTATATACTGCGTAATTACGGCAACTACCTCTGATTTCACACTATCCTACTATTGCATGCTGTTTGCCTAAACAATTGCATAAGCAACTTTGCAAGTTAATCTATAGGTTAAGTGAGTCTGCCTGATTACGAGTTGTCATTACTAATAACGTCTATCACTTCACTGGCAAGCCTATATAAACCTTCTTGTGATGTTGGACGTGTTGCAGTAATTGGGTGCGCTTTCTATAACAAAGTCTAGGAGTCATACGGCTCCTGAACTTTTTACTATGACAGTATTCTGAGTAGAAGGCACTTTAGAACTTCCAGGCTTTAGGTGCTTTATATTCCGAGAATCCTTCTTTTTGAAACTGAGTAAGATTGATATTAGCGTTAATTTCATTAGAAAATATCTTTATCTTAATATTAATTTCTAACACATACCTGAGCTTAGTTTTGAACCTGCCTTTAAAAATAGGTGTAGCAAATTTCCAAAATTGATTCTTGTCTAAGGCTACGGTATGGTAGCTGTTACCGCAGTCACTGTGAGCAAAGTACGTTATCGGCTTCCATATTCCTTTCTCATTTTTCGCCTCTGCTGCAATAGATAATCTACTGTCACTCGCGTCTAATCTAAGTAGGCTGTCAGAAGTGTTTACCAGGTACAGCTGACAGCCCAACTGATTTTTGATTGGAAAATTAATTTCAGCAGCTATGTATTCGCTCCTGATTAATTACTAAATATACCCTTGCTTCAGGAAAGGACTTATCAACTTCATAGGGCAAATTATTCGAGCGTCCTTCGCCGTTTGGAGGTTCTGCATTGCTTGGGCTGCTGTACGCGTAGCAATAAGCTGATAGCATATAGTCAATTGCCAGGCTATCAAGTTGGTCCTTTTGCTGCTTGGTTAACAGCGTCTTTCTTTGCGGTAAGCTGTGTATTATTCTAGGTTTATTATTTGAAACCCTACTCTGTGGGTTACATTCGAAAAATAATAACGATAGACCAAATAGTGTAAAAGAAAAATACTTCATTACTTACAGATTGAATGTGTTTGTAATTAATTTTGAGGAAATCATAGTAGAATATAAGCAGCATAATTTACCTGTTGTAGATCAGTTAAAGTGAAGAATGTTTCGCTTCTCACTACCACTCCATAACCCCAACAACCCTAGCATCGGCCCCGCAGCCAGCGTCATATACAGATATTGCGGCTCCACGAAGTGGCCTAGCAAGTTGGTAACCTGAATACTGACGATAGTAAGGGCAAAGCCAAGGCAGTTGACGATAGTAAGCGCCGTACCGCGTGTAGCTACGGGTGCATTTTGCGCTACCAGCGTCGAGAACAACGGTGAATCGGCTACTACCACGAGCCCCCAAAAGAACAGGAACGCCAGCAACAAACCGGGCGTATTGCTCTGCAGAAATAGCGGCGACACCAAACAGCATACTCCCGAGAGTGCCAACGCGGCTGTGGCTACTGGCCGCGCCCCCAGCTGCTGCGAAAGCAACCCGCTGCTCACGCACGCCAGGCCACCCGCCCCGATGATGATAAACGAGAGCAACGATACCGGCAGGGCCACGCCTGGGTGCGCCGAGTTATAAGCTCCTAGCAGCACCGGCACAAAGGCCCAGAAAGTATACAGCTCCCACATATGGCCAAAGTAACCAAACGCCGCCGCTCGGAACTGAGGCAGTTTAAACCCATCAAGAAAGGCCGAGAACTTCACCCGCTGGCCTACTTTACGGTGAGGGCCATCGGGTACCAGCAACACCAGCGCTAGGCCACCCAGCACCGCAAGCCCCGAGGTGGCCAGCGTAACGTAGTGCCACGGCAACTGCGCCGCCAAGCTCCTGAGCAGGTGCGGAAACGCAGTGCCCAACACCAGCGCGCCTACCAGAAACCCCAATGATTTTCCTAGGCCAGCTTGGAAATAATCGGAGGCTATTTTCATACCCACTGGGTAAATACCCGCCAGGAAAAAGCCCGTCAGGAAACGGAAGGCCAGCAGCTCTCCCGTACCGATGCCGTGAAGGTTGACGCCCAGGTTACAAGCCGCTGCCAGCAGTGCACTCAGAAAGAACACCTTGGAAGGGGAAAAGCGGTCGGCGATGGTAAGCACGGCAAAAGTGAGCGTGCCGGTAATAAAGCCCAGCTGCACGGCGCTGGTGAGGTAGGCCACAAAGCCGGGGGCCAGATGAAACTGCGCGGCTATATCAGGGGCAATAGCGTTGCCGGCAAACCATAAGGAAGTGCAGAAAAACTGCGCCAGCACAATGGTGGGTAATATTCGGCGCATACGGTGGCGGGTGGGAGAGAGGAGGAACAGGCCGGTAAGTTGTTCAAACTACTCCACTATTGCTGCGGCTCCTGTTTATGCCTCGGGGACAGTTGCAGGCATTTTGAGGTGTCGTAGGCCAGTTCGAGGTAGTGATTACGGTTGAAGTCGAACTCGGCAATGACTTCAAGGCCCAGCTTTTGGGTGTGCGCCGCGTACGACCTGGAGTTGATGCAGTTGATAAACGTAACCAGCACCGGATAACGGTGCGACATTTTCTCGCGGGCGAATTCAAAAATGGTTTCTAGCAAGCCACTGCCCCGGTAGGCTTTATCCACGCACACGGGGCCGTACTGGTAAGAGTTTTCGGTGTTGAGAGTGCGCCCGGCGTATTCTAGGTTAGGCAGGTTCTCGATCATGAGCGAGAAGATGGGCCACACCGACCAAAACTGCCACGAAGCCGACATGACGTAGGCCACTACTTGCTCCTCCTGCTTCGCAATAAACAAGCCTTGCTCCTCCTGAATCAGCTGGGTTAGCTGCTCGCGGGTGAAGGCAGTAGTAACGAAACCATCCTTCTTGTCTTCCTCAAGGATCGTGTCTATTTGATACTTCTGGTGGAGCGCCAAGACACCGTCGATGTCGGAAAGGTCGGCTAGTTGCAGATGCATGAAGGAGGGGATTTATATTGGCAAGTTTGGTAATATGCTCAACGCAGAACTCATTTAATGGGCTGCCAACCAAACCCATCTAGCAGTTCTCTGGGCGTTTTCTGGTGTAAGTTTACATGGTCGAGGTTGCAGCCATGTAGGGGTTCACAAGCCGAAAGTCTTCCTTTGCATTGAAAAGCGCTGTCCAGATGCGTATTTCCATGCCGATCTGCTAATTCGAGATCAGCCCCATGCTGCAGCAATAGTCCCGCACAAGCAAGTTGCTTCTCTTGCCCTGCAAAATGCAAGGCGCAATAGCCATTTCTATCTTGATGCTGAACATTGGCGCCGTTATCTATCAGCCAGTTGAGGATGCTGCTATTACCATAAAAAGCTGCCCACAACAGGCCCGTGCGCCCGTACCCATCACAGGCGTCTATGCTAATCGCTGGGAGCAGTTGCGTTACTTCCGCCAAATTGCCTTATCGTATAGCATAAATTACGTCATCGAGACGCGGGTCTGATTTGCTAGGCCTACCTGCTCTTGCCATTGCTTGCTGGTCACTTTAAGATTGAGGCAATATAGCCACAGCTTTACCACACCGCATTTCTTATCCTACATTAAGGCCTCGCCACTCTAGGCGAGGTATTTTTGTTCTATAGAAATCAAGGATCAACTGCACCCCCAAGCCTTCCTGAAACCCCTGGTTGTGCTGCCCTTTGCTACTGCTATGAACTTCCTGCAAGACCTCCATAAAACCGCCAGCGGCTTCCAGCAAACCGCCAAAATGCCCGTGCTCTTTGTAGGCCACGGCTCCCCGATGAATGCGCTGGCCGATAACCCGTTCACCCAAACCCTGCACCAGCTAGGCCGAGATATCCGAAACCGGCAGCCGCCGCGGGCGGTGCTGGTAGTGTCGGCGCACTGGCTCACGCGTGGCACCTTTGTGGCCGTAAATGAGCGGCCCGAGACCATCCATGACTTCGGCGGCTTCCCGCAGGAGCTGTTTGACATGCAGTACCCCGCGCCCGGTGCCCCCGAGGTAGCCCAGGAGGTGCTGGCGGCCCTACCCGATGCCCACCCCAGTGATGAGTGGGGCCTCGACCACGGCACCTGGACGGTGCTTCACCACCTGTTTCCGGAGGCCGACATTCCGGTGTTCCAGCTCAGCATTGATTACTACAAGCCCATTACTTACCACGCTGAACTGGCCCGGCAGCTGCAGTTTCTGCGCCGCCGGGGCGTGCTGATTTTAGGCAGCGGCAACATTGTGCACAACCTGCGCCAGAGCATACCCAACTTCATGCACGACGACCCACGTCCGCACGCCTGGGCCGTAGAGTTTGATGAATGGGCTAAAGCCAAAATCAACCAGCGCGACCTGCTTTCCCTGGCCCACTACCAACAGGCTGGCGCCAGCGGCCCCCTCTCCGTACCCACCCCCGACCACTACATTCCCATGCTCTACAGCCTGGCTCTGGCCGAAGCCGATGACGATATTCGCCACGCCTTCGAAGAAGTAAGCTTCGGCGGCATGAGCATGCGCACGTTTGTAGTAGGGTAGTGGCCTAGAGAAGAGGAGTGGTGCTAGGTTCCCTGAAGCGCCTTAAAGCACATCATCCGGAATACCGGGAAGGATCTTCTTACATCAAACACGAGGCGCTAGGCCAGTCGTTGTGGTGTGGGAAGATCCTTCGCGCTGCTCCGGATGGCGGTGGGCATTATGATCAACCTCAGCCCCGGGATTTAGGCCAGCTCACTTATCAGAACAGGAAACCCAGGCGAGCTACGGGCAGCCTGTCTTCGCGCGACATATTATAAGTGGCCACGAGTACTACCCGGCGGAAGGGCTCCAGCCAAAGGCCGCCCCCGTACCCGGTGTGCCAGGTGTCGGAGTGTTCTGAATCAATCCAGACCCGCCCGACGTCGTGAAAACCCACGAACCCGACTTTGGTAGATAGTAGCATGGTATTGAGTGTGCCGAGGTAGATCCGAAACTCCAGGTTGTTGTAGAGGCTGTTTTCTCCGGCGAAGCGGGTGCGCCGGTAGCCCCGCAGGTTGGAGAGCCCGCCCAGGGTTGCGGCCTGGTAAAACTCATAGTTGCTGAAGTTTAGGGTGGCGCCCACGCGGCCCGCCAGCGTGAGGCCAGGGGTGGCAGCGGGAGTCCAGTAGCCCGAGGCTTCGGAGGTGAGTTGGGAGAAGGTACGCGCACGCTCATTTACGGCGCGCAGGTTGGTATACTCAGTGCGCCAGAGCACGCCTTTCGTGGGGTTCCAGTTGTTGTTGCGGGTATCCAGGGTGTGGCCTAGGCGCAAACCAGCGTAATGGCGGGGCTCAAATAGGGGGGCTACGCCTTCCATTTCCTCAGCTACCTGATCAATGAAACGCCCCGCTGAGTGCTTCACGCGCACCCGCTGGTACAGCGGACCCGCATAAAGTTGGTTATGCAGGCCCAGTCTGCGGCGCGCCAGAGCTTGCACCACCACATTGTTGTAGCGGACTCGGTAGTAGCCAATGCCCTGGTCCTTATCATAGTCGGTATTGTTGCCGTAGCCAAAGAAGTTGCGCACGTAATTGGGAGCCTGTAAATCGGCGCGCAACAGCAGGTCGAGGTTGCCAACCAAGTGGTTTAACTCGCCTGCGTATCGGAACCCATAGGCCCCCGTGCCCAGCGCCACGTTGGCCTGCAAGCGGTGCACGGCCGCCCACGGCACCCGCCGAAAGCCCGGCTTCCTGATTTCTACTCCCAGGCCCAGGAACAGACCATCATCGGGGTTATAAGCCAGGGGAAGCAGCGGGCCCAGGTAGGGGTAGCGGTAGGCCTGCCGGTTGTGCTGGTTAACCAATGAATCGGGGGAGGTACGGTTGCGGCTCTCGGAGCCCAGGGCTAGCTCGTTGCCAGTGGGCGTATCATACACCACCGTGTAGCGGCGGGGGCCCGTAACCCGGGAGCGGTCCGTGAGTACATCGTTGCCCTCACCCCCAATTAAACGCACGAGCACGCCAGTATGTACGGTGCCGGTTACTTCCATCCGGTCGTTGCCGCCATAGCCGTACAGCCGCACCTCATCTGTTTCAGAGGTCAGGAAAGTGCGGTCGTAGAGCGGAGGGGTAGCAGGCTCACCGCTGGCAGATACGGCGTACATCCGCACCCGAGTATGCTCGTTGTCGAGGCGCTCCACCTGGAAGTATTCCGCTTGATTACTGCCGGTTACATCTACGTGCCGGGCCAGGAAGCGGTAGTACTGCTCCGCGTAAGCCGGCAGTGCCATGCGGTTTGATTGCAGCTTGGCAATAATAGTGGGGCCGGAGAGCTGGTACACGGAATCGGGGAGACGGCGAATGGCCGCCGTCAGTACCTCGTCTGTCAGGCGGGCCTGCATATCCTGAGCCACTGAAACCCAGTCGTCGCGGGTGGCCGCCGTCAGGAAAGAGCGGTCGAAGTAGCGGGCGCTAAACATGAAGGTGTTCACGTTACGCAAGGTGCCATCAAACCCCTGCACGGCGGGCACGGCCCAGTTGCGGCTGGCAATGTTGGGTAGCACGCCTTGGTTCACGAAAAAGGCCTGGTCCCGGTCGCGGGGCACGGCGCGCAGCAGTAGGCCACCCGTCGGCTGGGTGTAGGCCATCCAGCGCCATTGGTCCTCGTGGCGGTCAAAGTCAGCAATGAGCACATCAAATAGGCGGGCCCGCACCAGTTCTCGCTCATCTACGCGGTTGTGGGCGTCGGCGCGCAGCAGGTCCAGGGCCTGTTCGGTACTATAGTTTTTCTCCAGCACCTTACCCGTAAACGAGCTAGGCACCTGCGGGTCGCGCTCCTCCAGAATGGCCAGAGTATTCGCAAACTCCTTTCTAAATTCACCCAAGCCCTCATTGTCGGGCACATACACCAGCTCGGGGTTGGTGTGGCCTACGCCCGCGGCCTCAGCCAAGGGCGGAATAGTTAGCGCAGCGTACGGGTGGGCCGCCGATACTTGATCTTGTACTACCTTCGCCGCCAGGGTGTTGCGTAGTTCATTGCTGAGCACCTGCTCGGTGTTTTTCTCGATAGAGCGGAGTACGTACTCACGCCCACTGGCTGCCCGAAGCCGCAACGATTTGGTTTGCTTGCCGCCGCCCTGTTTCAGGGGGCGTAGGCCACCCTGGGCAGTGCTCAGATTGAGCACGGGCACTTGCACCGGTTGTTCCCACTCGCGGCGGTAGTTGTGGCCCAACAGCCACGTTTTAAGAGGCCCAGCGCTGTATTGCTGACTGGCCTTTACCACTACGCTGGCCTTCTCTGTGAAAGGCAGAGCCGCCGGGTTTACGGTTTGTTCTACTCTGGCCACCGCGCCCGATCTAGGCGCCGGGCCTTGCCCCTGGGCCAGTAGTGCGAGGCAAGTTAAACCATAAAAAATAGCTGTAAGTACTAGTTTCTGCATTGTATAGGAGTGGTACAGTGACGTATAGGTAAGGGCATGAAGGCACCGCTCACGGCAGGCGCAGGCAAGTAAACTGTGTGGGTTTACCCCTTAGCTAGCAGAGTGGGCCGCCGGGCGGGAAGCTGAACGTGGGCGTGCATGCGGGGGCGAATGAGCGGGGCAATATGGTTACGCACCGTCACGGTTACGAGGTAGGAATCCTGCGTGCCGGAAGGGCGCAGTAGTTGGTCAACTACACCTGTAAACCGCCTTGTGGGCAACTCTGCAATGCGCACCGGTACTACATCACAAAGCTTTAAGGCACGCCCCGCTTGCTTGGGCACCGCTACTACCACTTTCACCTGCGAAACATCAAGCAGGGTGGCAACGCGGGCTCCGGCCTTCAGGTGCTCACCTACGGCCACATTTTTCTGCTCTATAAAGCCGGTACGAGGCGCGAGTACATAATTGCGGTTGAACTGGCTGGAGTACTCCGCATTGTACATGAACTTGAGTAGGATCTGGCGGCGGCGTACGTAATCGCCATCTTCAAAAAACACCTGCCGCACCCAACCATGCGTGGTAGTAAGCAGCGGCACCACGCAAATAGGCTCTGCTATCCCCTGGCGAGTAACAGACTCATTAGCAGGCAGGGCACTGGGTAGGGGAGGAGCAGCTACGGAATGCTGCGGTTGCTGGCGGGATGCCGCCGATTGTAAACTCAATAAAATACCAGATGCTAGCAGCAGGGTATAGTGCTGGCTCATACTACTCATCTCCAATAAGCTCAGGAATTATTCTTCTGGCACGTGTGCGTTGCGCACTCAACGGAGGCCTACCCAGGGCAGGCGAGCCAGCTAATAGCTAGCCTCGAGGAATAGTTGAAGATAGTATTTGTTACTTTTATTGCAAAATAAGTTATATAAAATATTGATAAAGTTTAATAAAATGTATTGTCCTTTTTTTAATCTTGAACTGTGAGCGGTAGGCTATGCTTTCAGAACTGGCTATAGTACGTAGACATAAAAAAAACCACCTCTACTCACTGTAGAAGTGGCTTTTCAATAGGTAAGCTCTGCTATTTTTTCTTGTTTGAGGCTCTGATAGCTTTTACCTCGGGCGCCTTAATTGCGCTGGCTTTATTCCCGAAGCTATTGCGCACGTAGGTCAAAACGTCGGCAATCTGTTGGTCAGTAAGGATGTCGAACGAGGGCATTACGTTGTTATACGGCTCACCCTCAATGTCTTCGCCCTGCAAACCATTGAGTACCACTTTCGTCAAACGGGCTTTATCACCCAGCACGTAGTTGGTTTTAATTAACGGCGGATTAAGACCATCTACCCCATAGCCATCGGCTTGGTGGCAGGTAAGGCAATTTTGCACGTACACGCTTTTACCGGCACTGAGCGTGGCCGCCGAAATAGCGGTTGCTGGGGCTTTTGCAGGAGCTTTCGGAGCAGGTTTCTTTTGAGCAACCGCCTGGCTGCTACCCCAGGTCAAAAAGCCCATTATCAGCAAGAGTATTTTCATCAGCAGAGTTATTTCTTGGTGTACACAATACGGTAAATGGTGCCCTTCTTGTCATCGGTAACATACAGGGAGCCATCAGGGCCTTGGGCTAGGCCACAGGGCTTATGCTCTGGGCGGCCAGCGGCGGCATTGGCCTCAGAGCCTGCAAAGTTATCCGCAAACACTTCCCAGTCGCCGGAAGGTTTACCGTTTTTGAAGGGCTGAAACACTACGTAGTAGCCCTTCTGTGGCTCGGGAGCACGGTTCCAGGAACCATGAAAGGCAATAAATGCGCCATTGCGGTATTTCTCCGGAAACATAGTGCCGGTGTAGAAGAGCAGCGCATCGGGGGCGGTGTGGGCGGGGTAAGCCGCGGCGGGCTCCAGGTAGTTACCCGTAGACACCTTTTTGCCGTCGCCGCCGTACTCCGGCGCCACCATCTTCTTATGCTGCTGATTGTCGTAGTAGATGTAGGGCCAGCCGGCATTGTCACCGCGGTTCAGGGCGTACATGCACTCTGCCGGCAGCTCCGCCGACTGTTTGCTGGTGTACAGGCTGGGGAAGTTATCGTAGAGCTGGTCACGGCCGTGCTGCATCACAAACAACTGGTTGGCCTGGGTATTCCAGTCGAGGCCCACCACGTTGCGTAGGCCAGTAGCGTAGCGGATGCCGCTGCCATAGGTCTGGTTGAGCTTATCGGCCTTGAACTGCCAGATACCGCCCGCCGAGTCCAGCACCGGGCAGTTCTCGATGCCCATGGAGCCCTTCTGCCGGTCTTTCACCTGGCAGGAGTTAGAGTAAGCCCCTACGTTTACGTAAATGTTGCCGGCCTTATCCAGCGTGATAGACTTGCTCTCGTGCTGCTTCCGGTTAACGAGGCCCGTAATAATCTTTTCGGGCTGGTCGGGGTTGATAACCTCGCCTTTGCCGTTGAGCTTGTAGCGGAACACTTCCTCATCGGAAGAAGCATACAGGTACTCTGGTGTGCTGAGAATACCCGTACCGCCATAGTTGCCGAAGCCACTAGCCACCTCGGCCTTGCCACCGCTGGTTTCATGAAGCACCAAAATGCCTTTACCAGCGGCGTTGGGGCGGTTTAGCTTAACGTAGATAGTGCCTTGGGGCGTAACGGTGATGTGCCGGGCGCGGCCGCCCGTTTCAGCTACTTTCAGCGCACCAAAGCCGGCGGGCAGCTTCAGGCCGGCGTTGTCGGCATCGGGGGCAACGGCGGTTTCGGTTGTAAGCGCAAACAAGGAGAGGCTCCCAAGTACGGCCGCCGGCAGTAACAGAAAGCGGGAAAAAGTATTCTTCATGGAAAGCAATATGTGGCGGGTTTTCAAGTGAGTAATAAGCGCCTATGGACGACGCACTGGCCTCCCGGGCTGCATGCACTGCTGGCTAGCCCGTGAGCAGCCCTTCTTAAAATGGGCCGCAGTGGCCAGGCGCCCGCAAAATAGTATGCGTAGCAGAGTAACAAAAGTTGCCGCTAGTAGTTCGGCGGCCTGAGGCTTGCCGCGTCCCCTGCGCCGGGCAGTAAAGGGAGTAACCCAAAGCAGTGGTAATAGCTCTCTATTAACCTTACAGAAGAGTTTCCCGTTTCAAAAGTTCCCCTTTCCTAACAGTTTACTCCATGAAGTACTCCGCTACTCTGCTGCTCTCCGGGGCCCTGTTCCTGGCTGCCGGCCCCAGCGCTACGGCCCAAAACTCATCTGCGTCACCCTACCGCACGCGCTTCGCCGTTGATGCCCCCATCACGCTGGGCCTGGGGGCAGTGAGTGGCCTGGGCCTGTATTTAGTGCAGCAGAAAAACGGGTTGACTGACGCCGAGCTGGCCCGCCTGAGTAAAAACGATGTGCCGAAATTTGACCGGTTCTCAGCCGGCAACTATAGCAAGTCGGCACAAACAGCCGGCGACTTTCTATGCTACGGCTCCTTGGTGGTAGCACCCGGTTTGCTGGCCCTCAACGAGGACGTGCGCGGCCGCTATGGGCAAGTGCTGGGGCTGTACCTGCAAACTATGCTTACCACCGACGCCATTTTCACCACCACAGTGGGCCGCGTTACCCGCTACCGGCCGTTCCTGTACGGCACCGAAGGAGGGGCTACCCGGAACAGCAAAATTTCAACCAACTCCTTTTTTGCGGGGCATACGGCGCACACGGCTACCGCCACGTTTTTCGCCGCTAAAGTCTTTCACGACTTTAACCCCAACTCGCCGGCAGAGCCTTTCGTGTGGGGGGCGGCCGCCCTTATGCCCGCCGCAGTGGCCTACACCCGCGTTGAGGCGGGTAAACACTTTCTCTCAGACAATATTGTGGGCTACGTAATTGGCGCTACCGCCGGCATTGTGGTGCCGCAGCTGCACAAAACCACCGGCAACAGCTACTCCCTGGCGCCCATTCAGGGGCTGAACGCCAATGGCTACTCTTACAGCGGCCTGCTCCTGACCAAGCAGCTATAGCCATGCTGCTGCACAAGGCTGCACGCTAACAATCCTGGTTGAGCACGCCTTTGGCTATTTGAACAGTAATGAGTTGGGATAATAGAAAAACATCAGGCTGAGCAGCGTTGAGGCATCACGCGTGTTATAGTTGCTATAGCAACCCAGCATCAGCACGCGTGATGCTCCGAAAAACGGATGCCGGATCAAGCGTGACGTTCTTGTTGCTCACTGCTTACGTGCCCTAACTCACGCACAAGAGAGCAGGTCAGCACTATGGGTCACAGAAGGAGTGAGGGTTTGGCGCGGGCTGCGTAGCTTGTGGCTTCTGCTGTTCCCCTTGCTACTATGACCCTTCACTACCTCTCAAACCGATTGGCTCTGCTAACGGCCACAGCCTGTGCTCTCTGCCTGACTACCGGCGCCCAGGCGCAGTCAGCTACTGCCAAGCCCACTACGCACCAACTGAAGCCTACGCCTACCACCGTGGCCTGGGGTTTCTATGATGCAGCTGCTAAGCCTGTACTGCGCATCAAGTCCGGCGACAAAGTAGAGGTGCAAACGCTCATCACCTCTAGCCCCACGCGCCTGGAAGGAGCCGGAGTAGCGCCCGCGCAGGTAGAGCAGTCGTTGCGCGATATTTACCAGAGCGTAACCAACAAAGGCCCTGGCGGACACATTCTTACGGGCCCCATTTATGTGGAAGGCGCAGAGCCCGGTGACGTGCTGGAAGTGCGTATCCGTAAGATTGACCTGGCCATTCCCTACGCTTACAACGCGTTTGGCCCAACCAGTGGCTTTTTGCCCGAAGATTTTGGCTACGCTAAAATGCGCATCATTCCGCTTGATAAAAAGCGCATGATGGCCCGGTTCGCACCTGGTATTGAGATTCCGCTGCGGCCGTTTTTCGGGAGCATGGGCGTAGCGCCACCACCCGCTGACGGCCGGATTAATAGCGCGCCGCCCGGTATCCACGCCGGCAACCTCGACAACAAAGAGCTGGTGGCGGGTACCACGCTCTACATTCCGGTGCACGTAGCCGGGGCCCTGTTTGAAGTCGGCGACGGCCACGCCGGTCAGGGCAACGGTGAGGTAGATATTACGGCCCTGGAAACCTCCCTCACGGGTACGCTGGAGTTCATTGTGCGCAAAGACCTGCACCTAACTTGGCCCCGCGCCGAAACCCCCACCGACTACATAACCATGGGCACCGACGAGGACCTCACCAAGGCCACCAAAATTGCCCTGCGCGAAATGCTTGATTTCCTGATGAAGGAGAAAGGCCTGAGCCATGATGATGCCTACATGCTGGCCAGCGTGGCGGCCAACATGGAAATTACCCAGCTCGTGGATGGTACCAAAGGCGTGCACAGCATGATTCCGAAGAAGATTTTCACCGGAAAAAAGTTGGATGGCAAAAAGCACTAGCAGAGCCGATTAGCAAGTGCACCGCTGGGCTGCTGTAGCGCAGAGGCAACCCTGAGCCTGGGCAAGCCATCTGCCGGCTTAAGAACTTATTCCTGTGTCGAATGCGAAATATACTTGTAGCGCTCCTGGGATTGGGCGTACCTGCTGTGGCTCCGGCTCAGTCAGCCCCGGCCGCAAGCGCCCTTTCAGCTGCCTACCGAGCCACGCCGCGTAAAGTAAATGCCTTGGTGCACACCAAGCTGGAGGTGCGTTTCGACTACGCCAGGTGCTACCTATACGGCCAGGAGTGGGTGACCCTCAGGCCGCATGGCTACCCCACCGATTCTTTGCGGCTGGATGCGCAAGGCATGGATATTAAGGCAGTGAGCATGGTCATGGGGCAGCAGATGCAGCCCCTCAAGCACGAGTATACCCAACAGCAACTGCTGGTGCACCTGGGCAAAATGGTGCCGGCCGGAGAGGCCTACACCGTGTATATTGAGTATACAGCCAAGCCCGAAGAGCTGAAGAAGGGGAGAAGCACGCTTATTTCTGAAGGGAAGGGCCTGTACTTTATCAACCCCGATAGCGCCGTGGCGGGTAAGCCGGTACAGATCTGGACCCAGGGCGAGACCGATGCCAACTCCGTCTGGTTTCCTACCATTGACCAGCCCAGCCAGAAAACCACCGCCGAAATCAGCCTGACGGTTCCCAGTAAGTATGTTACGCTCAGCAATGGGCGGCTAGCAGAGCAAACCGCCGCTGGCCCAGGCTTACGCCGCGATACCTGGAAACAGGAGCTCCCCCACTCGCCCTACCTGTTTATGATGGCCGTCGGCGACTTTAAGATTACCAAAGACACTTGGCGCGGCAAAGAAGTTAGCTATTACCTGGAGCCGAAGTACGCGGCCCAAACCCAACAGATTTTTGGGAAAACACCCCGCATGCTGGAGTTCTTTTCTCAGCGGCTGGGGGTTGAGTATCCGTGGAATAAATATGCCCAGATAGTGGTGCGCAACTATCCGAGCGGGGCCATGGAAAATACCTCGGCCTCGTTGTTCGGTGAGCAAGCCCAGGGCTCTGCCCGGGAACTGCTAGATTGGGAGTACGCCGGGGTAGAGCGCGAAATTGCCCACGAGCTGTTTCACCACTGGTTCGGTGACTTGGTAACGGCCGAAAGCTGGAGCAACCTTACGGTGAATGAGTCATTTGCCAACTTTAGCGAGGTGCTGTGGGCCGAGCACGAATACGGCCCCGATGCCGGAGAAGAGCAAGCTGACCGCAGCCTCCGGAACTACCTCCGCAGCACGGAGAATTATGACAAACCTCTGGTTCGCTTTCAGTACGCCGATAAGGAGCACCTTTTCGATAATGTAACTTATCAGAAGGGTGGCAGCATACTATATATGTTGCGCAGCTACTTGGGCGAGAAAGTGTTTTTCAACGGCTTGCAGCGCTATCTGAAGCAACATGCCTTCGGAAATGGTGAAGCACACCAGTTGCGGCTGGCCCTAGAAGAAGCATCTGGGCAAGACCTGAACTGGTTTTTCAACCAGTGGTACTATCGGGTAGGCCACCCCACCGTACAGCTTGACTACCAGTGGAATGCCAGCCGTAAGCAGCAGGCAGTGATAGTGCACCAAACGCAGGCTGGCGTGCCCTTTATCCTGCCGCTGGCCATAGATGTGTACACCAATGGCCGGGTCAAACGCCACCAGGCTACCCTGCGCCAAGCGGTAGATACTCTCTACTTCTCAGCCGCTACCAAGCCCGACCTGGTAAACGTAGACGCCGAAAAGGTGCTGGTGTGGCAGAAGACCGACAATAAATCAGTGGCGGAATATGCCTACCTGTATCAGCACGCCCCGCGTTACCTCGACCGCCGCGAAGCCCTGGCAGCTACCAAAGGAAAGTTTGCTGAGCGGCTGGCCCAACAAACGCTGGTAGCTGGCCTGACAGATAAGTCGGCGGCGCTGCGCCAAATGGCCATTGAACTGCTCGATCTGCAGCAGCCGGCCCTGCGCAAAGCGGCCACTCCTGCTCTGGTAAAGCTAGCCACCGCTGATGCTTCTGTACAGGTTCAGGCGGCTGCTCTCACGGCACTGGGTACGCTGAAAAACAAGCAGTATACTTCCTTATTTACCAAGGCATTAGCCAGTGCATCGTATAAAGTGCAGGGAGCCGCTTTGCTGGGCCTACTGCCGCTAGATGCTAAAGCAGCCCTAAGCCGGGCCACCGCCTTTGAAGCCGATAACAAAGGCTCGCTTACCGTAGCCTTGGTGGAGGTATATGGCAAAGAAGGTGGGCCAGCACAGTGGCCACTGGTGCTCACCAAGTTTGATGCCGCTGGGCCCAATGACCAGTTCACTATGTTAACCGGCCTCTCTGATTTACTGGTGCGCATTGATCAGCCAGCGGCCTGGCTGCAGGGTGTCAACCGCATTAAAGAGTTGGCTGTTCGGTATAAACCGTACGGCGTGCATAAAGGACTGCTGAAACTGCTAGGCCAGCTGCAGCAACAAGCTGCCGGAAC
This sequence comes from Hymenobacter taeanensis, assembly GCF_013137895.1. Lineage (NCBI taxonomy): Bacteria > Pseudomonadati > Bacteroidota > Cytophagia > Cytophagales > Hymenobacteraceae > Hymenobacter > Hymenobacter taeanensis. The sequence goes on along the minus strand of NZ_CP053538.1, from coordinate 4,676,654 downwards.
TGCCAATGCCGCTCAGGTTACGGCCCTAGTAACGCAGGCCACAGCCGAAATAGAGGCCGCTAAGTAGTTAGCGGCCAGTTGCTCCTGCTAATAAACAAACAGCTCCTAGGCCTGCCGCTAAGCGAATACATTCACTTGCAATTAAACGAACGCGATTTAAGGTTCGCTTGATTTGATAGTAATACAAAAGCAAGCAGCTCGCTCTCTAACAAGGGAGCGAGCTGTTACAAGGAATGCAGTACGACTAGCGCACTATGAGAGCAAAATTTAAAGTCATTGAAATAGGCCCACTTATTTAGTAATAGGCGTGGCACTGGCCGTCCAGCCGCCGCCCAGGGCGCGGTACAGATCGATAAGCAAGAGGAACTGCTGGCGGCGTGTGGTGGTGAGGTTGAGCTCGGCTTCCAGCACATTGCGTTGGGCCGTAACTACCTCTAGGTACGAAGCATAATTGGCTTTATACAGATCGTCGGAGATGCTGACGGCTTTGTTCAGCGCATCTACTTCCTGCTGCTGCAACTCAAACACACGCTGGTAGTTACCTATTCCGCGCAGGTTGGTAGTTACTTCCTCAAAGCCGGTTTGCACCGCTTTTTGATAGTCGTTGTAGGCTATCTGCTGCTCGGCCGCTGAGCGGCGGTAGTCGGCCTTGAGGCCATTGCGGTTGATGAGGGGGCCGCTCAGGCCCGCCAGCAGCCCGTAGGCCAGGGAGCCGGGGGTATTAAATAGCACCGAGGCGCGGTAAGCATTTACACCCACAAAAGGCGTAAGCGTGAGAGATGGCAGGAAGGCAGCTCGAGCGGCGGCTACATCGGCTCGGGCGGCTACCATTTCCAGCTCGGCCTGCTGCACATCGGGGCGGCGCTGGAGCATGGTAGCGGGTAAGCCCACCTGCACTTGCGCCGGGAGGGGTTGCTGCAGAATAGGTAAGCCCCGAGCAATATGCTGCGGATAGCGGCCCAACAAGCGGTTCAGCTCATTCTCGGTGGCCACTATGCGCTGCTGGGTTTCTGCTTCCAGGCTACGCGTGCGCAGCAGCTGCGCGGTAAACTGCTGCACGGCCAACTCATTGGCACGGCCCGCGCGCTTCTGAACTTTTACAATTTCGAGGGCGCGCTCCTGCAGGCGCTGGTTTTTGGTTAGTACAGTAAGCTCATTATCGAGGCCTAGCAGATTAAAGTAAAGGCGGGCAACCTCCGCTACCAGGGAGGTTTCTACCAGATGGCGGCCCTTCTCTGAGGCCAGCAACCGAAGGTAGGCTGCTTTCCGGCGCTGCCGTAATTTGCCCCAGACATCCAGCTCCCAGGAGCTGCGCAGCCCCAGGAAGAAGTCAGGGGTAGGGGTAGGAATGCGCTGCCGCCCCTCCACATTGGGCGATAAGTTGGTGTCGTAGTTGCCAATGCCGTTGAGGGTGTAGTCGCCGTACTTCTCTACGCCGGCACTTGCCACGCCATTAATGGCGGGCAGCAGTGCGCCGCGCTGCACCTGCAGGGTAGCCCGTGCAATTTCAATGCGCTGAATGGCGGTGCGCAAATCGGGGTTGGCCTGCAAGGCCGTGTCGATGAGGCCGATTAGGTTTTTGTCTCCGAAAAACTCCTGCCATGACAACGCCCCGATTGAGGCAGAGTCGGTGGTGGTGGCAGCAAAGCGGGAGGGCATAGAGGCGGCAGCCGGCTGCATCGTCGGCGCTGCTACCCGGCAGCTGGTTGCCAGCGCCAGGCCAGCTAGTGCCGGAAGAAAACGGTTAATAACTGAACGTATGGAGAGGAGTGAGGTCATGGGGCTAGCGAGGCTAGAGCTAATAAGCTGCAGATGGTGGCCGGCGAAGCCGGGGTGAGGCCCTAGGCCGTGGCGTGGGCAGGTTCGAGGGTGCTTTCAGGCTCCGTTACTGGCTGTTTCTTGTTGGCTTTACCGCGTCCAGATACCAGCACGTACAGGCCCGGAATCAGAATGACGCCAAACAGGGTGCCAATGAACATGCCGCCGGCTGCTGCGGTACCAATAGAACGGTTACCCAAGGCGCCCGCGCCGTCGGCAATGGTGAGCGGAATGAGGCCAGCAATAAAGGCGAAGGAGGTCATCAGAATTGGACGCAGGCGGGAGTAACCACCTTGCACGGCCGCCTCCAATGCCGAAAGGCCTTCTTTGCGCTTCAAAACCGCAAATTCAATAATCAGAATGGCGTTTTTGCCTAGCAAACCGATCAGCATGACCAGTGAAACCTGAGCGTAGATGTTGTTCTCTAGGCCTAGCAGCTTCAGGAACAGGAAGGCTCCGAAAATACCGGTGGGCAGGCTCAGAATTACTGGCAGTGGCAGCAAAAAGCTTTCATACTGCGCAGCCAGCAGCAAGTACACGAACAGGAGCACCACCGCAAACACATAAATGGCCTGGTTACCACTCAGGATTTGCTCGCGGGTCATGCCACTCCACTCGTAGGTGTAGCCGCGGGGTAGCTCTTTGGCGGCTACCTCCTCAATGGTTTTGATTACATCCCCGGAGGAGTAGCCGGCGGCGGCATCGCCATTAAGCATGGCCGAGGTGTACATGTTGTAGCGGGTGAGCTGCTCAGGCCCGTACACGCGCTCCAAGCGCACAAACGAGGAGTAGGGCACCATCTCGTTGCGGTTGTTTTTTACGTACATTTTCAGCACGTCCTCGGGCTGGGTGCGGTAGCCGGGGGCCGCTTGTACCATCACCTTATACATCTGCCCGAAGCGGATGAAGTTGGAGGCGTAGTAAGAGCCCATCAGCGTTTGCAGGGTGCTCATCGCCTGATCAACGGTCACGCCTTTTTTGGCGGCCTGGTCCTGGTCTACGTGAATCAGGTACTGCGGAAAGCTAGCGTCGAAGCCGGTGAAGGCGGAGCCTACCACGGGTGTTTTGGTAAGGGCCGCAATGAATTCATTTGAAACTTTAGCCGTCTGCTGCAGGTCGCCGCGACCGGTGCGGTCGAGCAGGCGCAGCTCAAAGCCGCCGGAGTTGCCGAAGCCGGGCACCGTGGGCGGAGCAAAGAACTGAATATCAGCGTCGGTGATACTTTCAGTTTGTTTGTTGAGGACGGAAATCAACTCGTTTACTGATTGCTTGCGGTCGTCCCAGGCCTTCAGGTTGATCATGCCCATGCCGTAAGAGGCGCCAGCTACTTCGTTCATGAGGCTGTAGCCCGCCAGCGTCGACACCGATTCTACCGGGCCCAGCTTGGCCGCAGCCTTCTGGATCTGGTCGAGCACCTTCTCGGTACGCTCCACGGTGGCGCCGGGGGGCGTGGTCACGTTCACGTAAATCATGCCCTGATCTTCCGTCGGGATAAAGCCCGAGGGCAGGATGGAGTTAACGCCCCAGGTGGCCAGGCAGAAGCCAATCAGCAGGGCCACCGTAATCATACGCCGGCTGGCTATTGTGCGCACCAGGCGCTGGTAACCCGTGGCCAGTGACTCATAGCGGCGGTTGAAAGCGGCAAAAAACCTATCAAGCAGGCCGAGCTTGCGGTTAGCCGCATCCGGCGTATCGCCCTCAATGGCGTGGGTGGGCTTCAGCATTAAGGCGCATAAGGCCGGCGTGAGGGTAAGAGCGTTTACCCCAGAAATAACAATGGAAATAGCCAGCGTAAGCGAAAACTGTCGGTAGAATACGCCCACCGGGCCATCCATGAACGACACCGGTACAAACACCGCCGACATCACCAGGGTAATGGCCACAATAGCGCCGCCAATCTCGCCCATGGCTTCCAGGGTAGCATCCATGGCGGAAAGGTGCTTCTCGTGCATTTTGGCGTGCACGGCTTCTACCACCACAATGGCGTTATCTACCACAATACCAATGGCCAGCACCAGCGCAAACAGCGTGAGCAGGTTAATGGAGAAGCCCAGCAGTTGCATGAAAAACAGCGTGCCCACCAGCGCAACCGGCACGGCCAGGGCCGGAATGAGCGTGGAGCGCCAGTCTTGCAGGAACAAGTACACTACCACAAATACCAGTAAGAAGGCTTCCACTAGCGTCCGCAGTACTTCATGAATGGAGGCATCAAGGAAGCGCGACACGTCGTAGGCCACATTGTAGGTCATGCCGGGCGGGAAGGAAGTTCCTTTCAGCTCGGCCATGCGCTCTTTCACGTTCTTAATAACATCGGAGGCATTAGAACCGGGGCGCTGCTTGAGCATGATGGCCGCCGAGGGCTTACCGTCTATCTTAGAGACCATACCGTAGCTGAGCACGTCAAACTTCACCTGGGCCACGTCTTTGAGGCGCAGCACGGAGCCATCGGGGTTGGCACGCAGCACAATGTCCTCGTACTGCTTGGGCTCAAACATTTTACCGGTGTAGCGCAGCACGTACTGCAGCATCTGCGCATCCTGGCCCGAGCTTTCCCCCGACTTACCCGGTGCCGCTTCCACGTTCTGGGCCCTGATGGCCTCCACAACCTCATCAGCCGACACGTTGTAGGCCACCATGCGGTCGGGGTGCAGCCACACGCGCATGGAGTACTCGCGCTGGCCCATGATTTCGGCGAAGCCCACACCGTCAATGCGTTTGAGCTCCTGCAGGACGTTAATGTCGGCGAAGTTGTAAATGAACTTCTCGTTCACCTTGGGGTCTTCGCTCATCACGTTGAGGTACAGCAGCATACTGTTTACCTCTTTCTCGGTGCTTACACCGGCCTTAATTACTTCCTCGGGCAGCTCATCAATTACTGTTTGCACGCGGTTCTGCACGTTCACGGCCGCCAGGTCGGGGTCGGTACCCACCTGAAAGAACACCGTGATAAGCGTGATGCCGCTGTTGCTGCTCACCGACGAGATGTAGGTCATGCCCGGCACCCCGTTAATGGCGCGCTCCAGCGGCGTGGCCACGGCTTTAGCACACACCTCGGCGTTGGCGCCGGTGTAGCGGGCCGTAACGGTTACGGAGGGGGGCACAATGTCGGGGAACTGCGTAATGGGCAGCGAAAACAGCGCTAGGCCACCCAGAAACGTGATAAACAGAGATATAACCAGCGAGAGAACCGGTCGGCGAATGAAGAGTGCAAACATAGGAGGCGGGTGTTCTAGAGCGAGAGGGGACGGTACTGAGGTAAAGCAGAGGCCAGGCCTGGCCGCTCAACCAAGGAGCGGCGCCTGGCGCTGGGTAAGCCGCGGGGGCTTATCTCGCTTCGTTGATTAGGTCGTCCATCTTCACGTATTTAGGTGTGATGCTGGCCCCGTCGCGCAGTTCCTGCACACCTTCGTACACTACTTTGTCGCCGCTCTTAAGGCCCGTTTTCACCACGTAGAAATCGGAGAGGCGAGTTTGGGGCTGAAAGGGATGTTGCTTGACCTTACCAGCCGCATCTACCATGTACACGTAGTTTTTGTCCTGCACTTCAAACACCGACTTCTGGGGTACCAGCACGGCGTCTTCTACGGTGCTGCTCAGGCGCACACGGCCCGAGGCGCCGTGGCGCAACAGCTTCTTGGGGTTGTCGAAGCGGGCCCGGAAGGCGATGGAGCCAGTGTTAGCCTGGAACTGGCTCTCCACGGTTTCTACTTTGCCTTTTACGGGGTAGGTAGAGCCATCGGCAAGCAGCAACCGAACCTCGTTGGTGCTGCGGGCTGAGTCCTGACCGCTCTTCTTTACATACTCGAGATACTCCGCCTCCGACACGTTGAAGTACGCGAACATGGCGTGAATATCTGACACTGTAGTAAGCAGGGTGCCATCTTCAATCACACTCCCCATTTTAAGCGGAATGCGGTTTATAACGCCATCAAACGGGGCACGCACCAGCGTGTAGGAGAGATGCAGAGAGGCGTTGGCTACGGCCGTGCGCGCCTGCTGCACCATTGCTTGGGCCGCTTCATACTTGGCCCGGGCCACTTCCAGCTCCGTTTTGGAAATGATATTCTTATCCGTGAGCAGCTTGACGCGCTCTACCTGCAGCTTGGCTACCCTAACCGCCGACTGAGCACTACTTAGCTCGGCCTGAGCCTTCGTGAGCCGGCTCTTATACTCGGTATCGTTGATGCGGAACAGCGGCTGACCCTTGCGTACTGTCTGGCCCTCATCCACGTAGATCTGCTCCAGAAAGCCTTCCAGCCGCGCCCGAATTTCCACGTTGCGCACGGCCTGTATATCGGCTACATAATCATGGCTCAGAATTGTGTCGCGGGCGTTTAGCTGCGTTACCGGCAAAGTAGGCGGCGCATCCTTGGCCAAAGTGGCTGTGTTGGCCTGCGTGTCAGTCCCGCAGCCAGAAAGGCCCAGGCCTAGCATAGAAGGAAGAATCCAGGTAAGTAAACTGTATCGGAGTGAGCGGAGAGGTTGCATAAAAGGTAGAAACAAGGCGCACGGAAGTAGTGCAGGATGATGCAAAGCTCTACGCCAAACATTAGCGTAGAATTAGAACAACATTAAAAGACATTAGAAAAGGCCTTTCATGCCGTCTGGAAAGGGTTTGTCAGGCTGAGGCAATTAAGCCAGTTGAGGCAATTGCCCCCCGCCTGATAGTGCTAACTAGTGAGCTATAAAGTAGTTTTGCTCCTCATTGCCAGCCCAGGTGTAGGAAGCCAGCCCCCTGACCACACAAGCCTCATTGCTGTTCCGGTGTGCAATGGCCTCCTGCTTTTGTGCGGTACGTACGCCCAAAGCACATGGCTTGTTTTCGGGCAGCCTTCGCCGGGAAGGGCACACGCCTCACCCTCTGCCACCACTGCTGCGCACGGGCGCAGTTTTGAGTGGATAACAACGTTTTCATGTTTTGCGCAGTTGTAACAACAGGAAAGCCGCATTCTCTGAGCCTGGCCGCTGAGCGCGGGGCCGCGCATACCTGGTACAAACAGCTCTTGCTTCATGTGTCGTTTATGACAGCCCCCGTAGCTTGGCCCTCTCCAGCGGTTTCCCATAGTTGTATCCTTCTTAGCACCCACCCGTTCTGCTACCTGACCGTACTGCCCTGGTGGTAGTAGCTTCATTTTTATCCCCTCGTGCATGCCTGCATCCAGTTCGCGCTACGCCAAAGCTCTATCATGGTTTGATACACATATCCTCCAGCAACTTTACACCGACCGCGTCAGACGGCTTATTCTCCAAAGCTTTCCGTTTTGGTTCGCCTCCATTATTGTGGGCGTTGTGGCGGTGGGGTACGAGAAGGTGTTTGTGTGGGCAGAGGCCGTGAGCTTTGGGTGGCTGCAACGGCAGCCACTGCTGGCGTTTGCGCTCACGCCGCTGGCTTTTCTGGTGTCGTGGGGGCTGGTGCAGCGCTGGGCGCCGGCTGCCCGCGGAAGTGGTATCCCGCAACTCATGGCGGGCATTGAGCTCTCCAAACCCTCGCAACACCACCGGACGGGGTACCTGCTGAGCTTGCGGGTGGCCATTGTAAAGCTGTTGAGCAGCGTAGCCCTGCTGCTGGGAGGCGGCGTAATTGGGCGCGAGGGGCCTACCATTCAAATATCAGCCGCCATCTTTCGGGCTATAAACCGCTTGCAACCCGCTGGCTGGCCCCAGCTCTCCCGGCAAATTGCCCTCGTGACCGGGGGCGCGGCCGGACTAGCTGCCGCCTTTAACACGCCGCTGGGAGGGATTGTGTTTGTGGTGGAGGAACTGACTCAGATGCACATGGCCCGCTTCCGGATGGCGGTATTTTCGGCAGTTATTGTGGCGGGCCTCACGGCGCAAACGTTGCTGGGGTCTTACCTGTACCTCGGGTTTCCGAAGGTGACGGCACATGCAGGATGGTTTTTGGCTACCGTGGCATTGGTGGCGGTGTTATGTGGCCTGGCGGGAGCCGCCTTTGCCAAAACTCTGCTCTGGATTAATGCCTACCGGCGCCGCTACGCTACCAGACTCCAGCAGGCGGCGTGGGTAGTGGGGTGCGGCCTGCTGCTGGCAGCACTGGCCTACGCCGTAGGCCAGGAGGGGGTGGGCACGGGTAAGCCTATTATCAACCGCCTTTTGTTTCAAAACGATGGTCAAACGCCGTGGTACCTTTTTCCGGTGCGATTTGCCGGTATGGCCCTGAGCTACAGCAGTGGTGGTGCGGGCGGTATTTTTGCTACCTCCCTGAGTGCCGGTGCCGTGCTCGGTGATGCGTTGTGCCGCCTGGGCCAGGTGCCTCTGGAAGACCGCAACCTACTGATTCTGGTGAGCATGGTAAGCTTCCTGACCGGGGTAGTACGCTCCCCGTTCACGGCGGCCATTCTGGTTCTGGAAATGACGGACCGCCACTCAGCTATCTTCCAGCTGCTACTCAGTGGCATGATGGCTCAGGCAGTGGCTTCGCTTATTGATCCGCATTCCTTTTATGAACACCTAAAAACCGGTTTCCTGCGCGAAGCATTGGCTCAGCCTGTGCCAAACCGCCCAGTACCCCACCCCGTAGCCAACCCCGACCTGGAGTAGTAAGCCACCACGAAGCAGCGGATGCCAGGCCCCAGAGCAACCTCACTTTTCCAGCTGGACAGCCGATGGGCTGAATGGCTGGAAAAGTGCGGTTGTTGTTTCTGGCGGTTGCCGCTTGCGCTAGTGCCTGATAGCCGATAGGCCTAGGGCGCAAACGTGGGCGTTATGAAAGCAGTGCGGCAGGCATCTTCGGCCCGGCGGCAGGTTTCAGTGCACGTGCGAGCAGCCTCATTGGAAAACTGAGTGCATTCATCGGCGCAGGAGCGGCACAACTCAGCGCACTCGCGCAGGATGTGCACAGTATGCTCTGCCTGGCGCATAACAAAGGTGGCGGTAAGGCGGCAGAGGTCGGCACAGTCGCGGCTTAGGCGCACGCCTCGGTGCAGTTCTGGCAACTCTAGGCCAGTAAGAGCCAGATGTTCGCAGGCAATGAGGCAAGAATTAAGTGCATCTAAAACGTGTTGTTGGCGGGGGAGCATGGGAAAGGAAGTAAGAAAAAGAACGCGCTTGCCGCAGGCAGAGCGCAGAGCTCTGCGCTTAAAATGCAACGGGCCCGCCTTGCAGCGCTTGGTGGGAAAAGCGCCAAAAGACAGGCCCGCACATTAGGAGAGCATTAATCTTACATTAGAAAACATTAAAAAATGGGGCAGCTAGCCTACACTCTTTACCGTTTTAAACCTCAGGTGTACCCGCTTAACAGGTGAATGACTATTGCCCTTTCGGAGCCGAAGCATGCGCCAGGCTATCGGGCGTGAAGGAGTAGCCCGCCTGGCACTCTGCCAGCGCCCGGCGCGTTTGCTGCAACTCTACCTCAGCCATTGTTTCGAGCAGTGGAGCATCAAGGGCATAATCCTCGGGGTATTCGGGGTTCTGGAAAAGCAAATACAGGTTGAGCCCCGTTGACAGCAACAGAGTACCCAGCAGAAGCCATACCAGGAGCCTGTTGCGGGAGGCGGAAGAAGTTAGGGGAAGTCCAGCCATGGCGCAAAACTTGCCCCACAACATTAAAACGATATGAGAAGAAGATTAGAAAAAGTTAGAGACCGGGCCCAGCGGTAGCGGCGGGGAGCTTAACGCTGGCCGTGGTACCCTTCCCAACCACTGAGGTAAGCTGAATCTGGCCACCATGCAGCAGCACAATTTTGCGCGTCATGGGTAGGCCTATGCCATAGCCGGGGGCGGTAGTGTTGGTGCCAGCGCGGTATAAGGGCTCATAAATGCGGGCTAGCTCATGAGGCTCCATACCAATGCCGGTGTCCGTAATCTTGACTTCGATGGCGTCGGTGGAGGGGTAGCTGAGCAACGCCTGCACCCCATCCTGCGAATATTTACAGGCATTATCGAGCAGGTTAAGCAGGGCAGTGGTGAGCAGCTGCTCATTGCCGCGCACCATAAACATATCCTCCACCTCGGGAGGGAGCTGGCCAAACTGCTGCTTTATGCTTCGGCCGGGGTGGCGCTTTTCGCAGGAGGCAATGGCCTGGGCCAGGCACTCATCAAGGCGCACCAGGTCGCGGCGAAACGAGGCATCCGTAACTTTGGCTAAGCTCAGCAGCCCGTTGGTCAGCTCAATCAGCTTCTTGATTTCTTCCGTGGCCGAGCCAATGCTGTGCTTGGCTTCGGCCAGATCGGTATCGTAGGCGTAGGACGTTTCCAGGGTGCCCAGCACTGACGCCAAGGGCGTGCGTAACTCATGGGAAGCATTGCTCAGAAAGCTTTTCTGCGACTCAAAGGCCTGCTCTACTCCACCCAGCATATGGTTGAAGGTGCGGGCCAGCTGGGCTATTTCGTCGGTGCCATTGCCTTCATCAACCCGGGTGCTCAGCTGCGTTGCCGTAATGCGCTCTACCTGTGCAATAATGCGCGAAATTGGTTTCAGTGACTCATCCGCGAAGTACCAGCCCGCCAGAATAATCAGCACCAGCGCCCCCAGATTGGCCGCCAGTAAAATCAGCCATAGCCTCACCATCTGGCGGTGCCCAAAGTCATCGTGGCCGGCGGCGAATATCCAGTAAGGCCGGCCATTGCGCTCATAGTACAGGCCAATAGTTTCCAGCTGCCCATCCCGGAACTGCACCGGCCGGCTAGGCTTAATGCGCGGCAGATAGAAGGAGTTGAGCTTTTGGCTCAGGCCATCGGCGCTAGTATAAAGCAAGTGGTGACCAGGGCCATAAATGCTTATTTGCTCGCCCGGTACGGTAAACAAATCACGCCGGTGCAAGGTGCGCAGCAGCTCATCATTGATGCTGTCTCGGTGCAGCAGAACGCGCGCGGTCATGGCCGCTTTGCCAGCCAGGCGGTTCACGAAACGCTGCTCCCGGTTGCTGGCCTGGAAGTAGTAAATGAAGATAGAAAAGCACAGCTGAATGCCTACCACCAGCAGGGTGAAGCGCAGAATCAGCTTGTTGCGAATGAGCATGGTAGGCGGTGAGGTGATATGGTTGTGAGCTTGTGCAGTGGTGGGGGCTGATGGGTGGAGAAACAAACAGCACGGCATCCTAACGCAACATACCCCAGGAGGAAACGCCAGGCTAGGTATGGCTACCTTAAACGCCTGGGTGCAGGGTAGTGCGCAGAGCAGTCAGGAGGGCTTGCTGCTGTGTTAATTTCTCGCAGCCTGCTACCCTTCGCGCAGTACATAGCCCATACCTACTACCGTATGAATCAGTTTGGTGTCATAGCCTTTATCAAGCTTCTTGCGCAGGTAGCTCACGTACACGTCAATGACGTTGGTATTGGTGTCGAAATTCAGCTCCCAGACCTTTTCCGCAATGTCAACGCGCGAGATAACCTTGCCTCTATTGAGCAGCAGGTATTCCAGCAGGGCATATTCTTTGGTGGTAAGATCAATGCGCTGCCCGGCACGGGTAACGGCTTTCGAGTCCAGATTAAGCTCTAGGTCGGCAATGCGAAGCAGGTGCTTCACGGCGGCCCCTTCGGCGTGGCGGCGGGTGAGCACGCGGGCGCGCAGCAGCAACTCCTTAAACTCAAAAGGCTTCACCAGGTAATCGTCGGCGCCGGCCTCAAACCCCATCACTTTATCATCGAGACTATCCAGAGCCGTGAGCATGAGTATGGGCTGCTGCGGGGCCTGCTGCTTGATAAGCCGGCAGAGCTCAAAGCCATTGATGTGGGGCAGGTTTACATCCAGAATAACCAGGCCGTAAGGCTGTTTTTGGGCTAACGAAAGCCCCAGGCGGCCATCGTAGGCCACTTCCAGCTCATAGCCCTCGTTCTCAAAGCCTTTTTTAACGAATGACGCCAACTTCGGCTCGTCTTCTACCAGCAATAGTTTCATACGCAGTTATGTGCCCGTGGGAATTACCCAGTGTGCAAAGCTATACGTGCTAACCCGGGTATATGCTAGCGCGGCACACAAAAGTGCAGCTATGGCTTGCGCAAATAGTGTGTACTGGCCTAGCAGCGCTGAAGTGCCTAAATAGTGGCCTGGCAACGCCAGGGATGCCAGCAACCTCACCGCTAGTCACCTCAACCGTAGCAACCGTTTAGCGCAAAAAGCAGTAGGGCAGTCAGTAATTGGCATGGCCGGGCCCCAGCAGGAACCGTAGCCGCCCCTACCTACGCTTCGTGGGGGCGCCCAACTCCTTAGCAGTACCTTCAGGCAGCTAAGTGTATTTTCATGGGCCACAAGATTCAGTATGACGCAAGAACATTTACGCTTAACCGAAAGTAACGCGCACATTTCGCCCTGGAAAAAGTTTGGTCCTTACCTCACTGAGCGCCAGTGGGGCACAGTACGCGAAGACTATAGCCCCGACGGAAACGCCTGGGAATACATTACGCACGATATGGCCCGCAGCAAGGCCTACCGCTGGGGTGAAGAAGGCTTAGGCGGTATCTGCGACGACCGGCAGCTGCTGTGCTTTGGGGTGGGCCTCTGGAATGGCAAAGATGAGATTCTGAAGGAGCGCCTGTTTGGCCTCACCAACGGGCAGGGCAACCACGGCGAGGACGTGAAGGAGCTGTACTACTACCTCGACAGCACGCCCACGCACTCCTATATGCGCATGCTCTACAAGTATCCGCAGCAGGCTTTCCCGTATCGGAAGCTGCTGAAGGAGAACAAGAAGCGCAGCCGGCAGGAGCCCGAGTATGAGCTCATGGATACCGGCATTTTTAAGCAGAGCCGCTATTTTGACGTGTACATTGAGTATGCCAAGGCCGACCCTGAGGACATCCTGATTCAGATAACGGTGCACAACCGGGGGCCCAAGGTGGCCAAAGTGCAGGTGCTGCCTCAGCTGTGGTTTCGCAACACGTGGGCCTGGGGCTACAACACTGCCCGGCCCGTGCTACGCGAAACCGCCACCGGAACGGTGGTTGCTGAGCACCATGAGCTAGGCCAGTACCATTTGTACTGCGATGAGAAGCCCGAGCTGCTGTTCTGCGAGAACGACACCAACGGTGCGCGCCTCTACAACCTGCCCGCCGAAGGCCGCCATTTCAAAGATGGCATCAACGACTATGTGGTGAAGGGCGACCGGGAAGCCATCAATGCTGACCAGCGCGGTACCAAGGTGGCGGCCCACTACTCCCTGACCCTGCAGCCGGGCCAGTCGCACGCGGTGCGCTTGCGCCTGCGCCAGCCGGGCTGCGAGGAGCCCTTCCTGGATTTCGACCACATTTTTGCGGCCCGCCGCCACGATGCGGATGAGTTTTACGACTGCATTCATGATACCCTCTCTGACCCCGATGCCCGCAACGTGCAGCGCCAGGCCTTCGCGGGCATGCTCTGGAGCAAGCAGTTTTACTATTATGACGTAAACCAGTGGCTTACCGGTGACCCTGCCGTGCAAACGCCGCCCGCTGAGCGCCTCAACGGCCGTAACCGCCGCTGGAGCCACCTCCACAACGAGGACATCATCTCGATGCCCGATAAGTGGGAATACCCTTGGTATGCCGCCTGGGACCTGGCTTTTCATGCCATTCCGCTGGCTATGGTAGACGCCGAGTTTGCCAAGAGCCAACTCCGCCTGCTCACCCGCGACTGGTACATGCACCCCAATGGCCAGCTGCCCGCCTACGAGTGGAATTTCTCTGATGTAAACCCGCCGGTGCACGCCTGGGCCACCTGGCGCGTGTACCAAATGGATAAGAAGCTCCGCGAAGGCCAGGGCGACACCGCTTTTCTGGAGGCGGTATTTCATAAACTGGCCCTGAACTTTGCCTGGTGGGTAAACCGCAAAGACAAGAGTGAGCGGAACATCTTTGAGGGAGGCTTCCTGGGCCTGGATAACATTGGGGTGTTTGACAGAAGCTCTGCTTTGCCCACTGGCGGCTTCATTGAGCAGTCAGACGGCACGAGCTGGATGGCCATGTTTGCCCTGAACATGATGCGCATGGCGCTGGAGCTGGCCAAAACCAACCCCGTGTACCAGGAGCTGGCCGGCAAGTTCTTTGAGCACTTTCTCTACATTGCCGATGCCATGACCCGCGGCGGCGACGGCCTGTTCAACCTCTGGGATGAGGAAGATGGGTTTTATTACGATGTGCTCCATACCCCCGATGAGGAGCGCACCAAGCTCAAAGTGCGGTCTATTGTGGGCCTGATTCCGCTGTTTGCGGTAGAGGTGATTGATCAGGAAATGCTGGATGCCATGCCCGAGTTTACGGAGCGGGCCCGCTGGCTCCTGGAGAACCGCCCTCATCTGGCACAGCTGGTTTCACGCTGGGAAGAGCCGGGCAAAGGTGCCCGCCACCTGCTGAGCCTGCTGCGCCGCTCCCGCCTCAAACGCCTGCTCACTCGCATGCTCGATGAAACGGAGTTCCTCTCAGAGTTTGGCATTAGGGCTATGTCGCGCTACCACCTGGAGCACCCTTATGTGTTCAGCACCGAGGACGATGACTTTGTGGTGCAGTACGTACCCGGCGAGGCCGAGAGCAGCATGTTTGGGGGCAACAGCAACTGGCGGGGCCCCATTTGGTTTCCCATCAACTACCTCATTGTAGAGTCGTTGCAGCGGTTCCACTTCTACTACGACGAGAAGTTTAAGGTAGAGTACCCCACCGGCTCGGGCGTGCTGCTTAACCTGAACCAGGTAGCCCAGGAACTAGCCAGCCGACTTACCAAGCTGCTCCTTAAGGATGAGCATGGCCGCCGCCCGGCTCTCGGCAATAATGAGCTGCTGCAAACCGATCCACACTTCCGTGAGAACCTGCTCTTCCACGAGTACTTCCACGGCGACAATGGCTACGGCCTGGGCGCTAACCATCAAACCGGCTGGACTGGCCTCATTGTGCGCCTATTGCAGATGCGGGGGGAGAAGGGGAAATAAATTACTGGAGTGATGATTAAAATGGGAAGCGCTAATGAAATGGCGAAAAAATGAAGTGATAAGCCATGGTGAGAAGGTAAACAACAACGCTGGTACGCTTGTCTTGCTCACAATCTTATAGAGTACTTCGCTTTTACACGTACTTCCACTTCATCAACTCTCCACAATTTCACTCTTCACCACTTCACCTCATGAGCTACCCCAATGCGGTTTCCCTCACCGCCTCCGATAACACCCAGTTTAATGCGTACACGGCTTTTCCGGCGGCGGAAGGCCCGCACCCAGGCATTTTGCTGCTGCAGGAAGCTTTCGGCGTTAACGGCCACATCCGCAACGTAGCCGATCGGTTGGCCCAGGCGGGCTACGTAGTTATTGCGCCTGAGCTGTTCCACCGCACCGCTGAGCCGGGCCTGGAAATTCCGTATTCCAATTTTGCCGGTGCCTTGCCGCACTATAGCGCTATTACGCCTGAAGGCCTCACCGCCGACCTGCAAGCCTGCTTCGACTGGCTGCGGAGCCAGGAAAATGTGACGGATAAGATTGGCAGTATTGGGTTTTGCCTGGGTGGGCGCGTGTCGTTTCTGGCGAATGCCGCGTTGCCGCTGGCAGCAGGCGTGTCGTACTACGGCGGCGGTACCCACCTGCTGAAAGACCGCGCCCAGGACCTGCACGCCCCGCACCTGTTCTTCTGGGGTGGCCTAGACCAGCACATCAGCAAAGAGCACATTGCGCAGGTAACCGACGCGGTGGAGGCCGCCGGTAAACCTTACATCAACACCTTCATCTCCTACGCCGACCACGGCTTCCACTGCGACGAGCGGCCCAGCTACCATCCTCAGGCCGCCGCTGAAGCCTGGGCACTCACGCTGGCTTTCTTCCAGGAGAAACTGCGCTAGGCCAGTAGGAAGGGGTATTTACTTTACTAAGGGGAGCCCCACACCAAGTGGGGCTCCCCTTGTTGCGTATAGCTCGGCATTAACACCGGGCTTGAGGCAGTAGTATATGACTAGGCCTCTCCACTGAGCCCGGCCCTCCATGAGGAATATCATTCAGCAGTTTCAGCCCATCTACTTTGCCTTGGTCATGTCAACAGGGGTTATCTCCCTGGCAGCGGAAGCGCTGCAAATGAAGGACTTGGCTGAAGCGCTGTTGTACCTGAATGTTCTGGTCTATCCGCTGTTGCTGGTCCTGCTGTTCCTGCGCGCCATTACTGCCTTTGCCGGTTTGCGGGCCGAGCTAACCTCGCACGAAAAGGGGGCAACCTTCCTGGCCTTTGTGCCCGCCACCTGCCTGCTAGGCAGCCAGGTAGTGCAGCTGCAGCATAACTCGGGCTTGGGCAGTGCACTCTGGCTGCTGGGAGCCGGGGCCTGGGTAGTGCTACTATATGCCTTTTGGTTTGGGGTAAGCATTGGTGATGCTAAGCCTCAGCTGGGTAAAGGCCTAAACGGCAGTTGGCTGCTGATGGTAGTGGCCACTGAATCGCTGGCGGTGTTGGGCACAAAGCTAGCCTCGAGCTGGGCTGTACCAGTAGAAGTGAGCCTGTTTACCATGCTTAGCTTGTTCCTGCTGGGTGGGTTGTTGTACGTTGTGCTTATGTGCTTGCTTGTATACCGCCTCACGTTCAAGCCACTGGCCGGTGAGGAAATTGGAGCGACCTACTGGATTGGGGTAGGGGCCAGCGCTATAACGGTACTGGCTGGCACCACGTTAGTAACCTCCCTCAAGCAAAGCCAGGCCCTGCCTGATCTGCTGCCTTTTATAAAAGGGGGTAGCCTGCTGTTTTGGGCCGTGAGCACTTGGTGGATTCCGTTGGTAGCGGGGCTGCGGCTCTGGAACCACCTTACAACGCGCCCTCCCTTCCAGTATGCTCCTACGTACTGGAGCATGGTGTTTCCGCTGGGCATGTATACCGCCGCCACCCTCCGCCTCGCCGAAGCCTTGCCGCTGCCCGCGTTACGCGTCGTCCCGGCCTATAGTATATATGTGGCGCTGCTGGCCTGGCTGCTTACGTTTGGCGCCATGCTATACCACCTAATTACTGCGGCAGCTAAGCCAGCAGCGCTATAAAGTGAGCATAGGCCACTATAGTACTACCGGAGGAGCGGCCTGCTTAGGGGCTAACGTTGCAGCAGGTAATGGGTAGAGTGATGCCGGTTTTAGAACTACCGCCGGTCGGATTGTTGCAAGGAGCCTAACGAACAAAGGGCGGATATATTTGTCCGCCCTTCGTATAGTAGCCTATGAGAGGCTATTATTTGGCCTTGGTCTGAATCAGCTTTACTACGTCGGCGTTGCCGCCTTCTTTAGCATTGGCTAATACGTCCTTGCCATCTTTGTCTTTGGCCTTGGGGTTGGCCCCGTTGGCGAGCAGGAACTCGACTACATCTAGGCTGCCGTTGGCAGCGGCGGCCATGAGAGCGGTGGCGGCAAAGCTGTCGGTTTTATCTACTTGGGCTTTGTGTTTTACTAGGGCCTTTACTACATCAAGCTGCCCGTGACCAGCGGCAATGATCAAGAAAGTAGTTGGAAAGCCAGGTACCATTTCTACGGGTGCGTTTGCATCGGCGCCACCGGCTAGCAGGGCCTCCACATCGGGAACTTTATTTTTTACTACTGCAGCATATACTTTCTGCGTTGGGGTTTGTGCAAAAGCAACTGCCGATGTTAAAAACAAGGCAAAAATTAGAAGAAGTTGTTTCATTCGGAGAATGCAATTTAAGGGGATTAAACAACCCAAATATACTATATCAATACTCGAATAGCGCAATTTATTTAGACTAATATAGTTTTTAATTAAACATGGATAAGTGCTATCAATTAATGAAGATTTTAAGAAAGTACCTCACAGGTATTCTCCTGTTTATTAACAGTAAATTCGCTGTATTATTTAGAATTATTATAAACAAATTTCCTTGGGGAAGTTTCAGTCTGTTTATTTGCATTGTTTTAGAAAGATTCTAAATAACAATGCGCATGAAACCTCTGCAACACCTCGGCCTGATTTCTACTCTTACCACCTGCTCCCTTACAGCGCTGGCTCAGCAAACGGCTACCATCCAGGGCACCATAACCACCGCCGACGGGCGCCCCGCTGAATCAGTAACTATTGGTTTGAAGGGTAAGGGGCAAGGAGCTATTACAAACAGCCAGGGGCAGTATGTAATTGAGCGAGTGCGCGACGGGCAGTACAAGGTGGTGGTTACGGCAGTAGGCCTCAAAACCGAAGAGAAAGCCGTATCGATAAGTGGCGGTCAATCCGTAACCCTAGACTTTACCCTGGCAGAAAACGCGGAGCAGCTCAAGGAGGTAATTGTGAATGGTGCCCGCGTGAACCGCTTCGCCCGCAAGCAGTCGGAGTACGTGGGTAAGATGCCGCTCAGCAACCTCGAAAATCCGCAGGTGTATGCTACCGTGGGCAAAGAGCTACTCACAGAGCAGCTGGTATTTTCCGTAGATGATGCCACGCGCAACGTACCTGGCCTACAAAAAATGTGGGATGCCACCGGCCGCGGCGGTGATGGTGGCGCCTTTTATGCTAGCCGGGGCTTTGTGGTTTCGAGCCAGCTGCGCAATGGCGTGGCTGGCAACGTAACCAGTGATATTGATGCCGTAAACCTCGAAAAGCTGGAGGTGATTAAAGGTCCTTCGGGCACGTTATTTGGCAGTTCCCTGACCTCATACGGCGGCTTACTTAACCGCGTAACCAAAAAACCGCTTGATACCTTCGGCGGAGAAGTTGGCGTGGCAGCTGGCAGCTACGGTTTCCACCGGGTGAGTGCCGACGTAAACCTGGTAGACACCAACACCCCTGCTGAGCAAGCCAAAGCCCTGGCGTTCCGCCTGAACACGGCGTATACCTACGAAGACAACTTCCAGAATGTAGGTTATACGGGTTTCAACAAAACCCTGGCCGTGGCCCCCAGCCTGCAGTTTCGCCCCACAGATCGGCTAACTGTAAACCTCGACGCCGAGATATACAAAGGCACGGGAGTAGGCAAGCAGCTACTCTTCTTTTACTTCCCCTCATCTCAGCTGGGCGCCTCGCGTGCCGATAAGTTGCCGCTCAACTACCGGCAGTCGTACCAGGGAGAGGGGCTGACACAGGACTCGCGCAGCACCAACCTGTTTGGGCAGGTGCAGTACCGCATTTCGCCCAAGTTCACCTCTACCACGTATCTCACCTCTAGCCATAGCTTCTCAAACGGCTTTGGGCCGTATTTTTACCTGGTACCAGGAGCCGATAACAGCACCAACTCCCTAACGCTGGCCCGCGCCGACCAATCGACCCAAGATAGCCGCCGCCAGATTTTTGAGGTGCAGCAGCTGTTCAACGGCGACTTCCAGCTTGGTAGCCTGCGCAACCGTGTGGTGTTAGGCCTAGACTTCCTGCGCCTCGATTCAGACGTGGATTTCCTGGGTGGCAGCTTTGATGCAGTACCCCTGACCGCCTCAGAAGCCGTGCTCCGCTCGTTTAACGGCTCAGCCGTAGCCGCTGCATACGCCACCACGTCGCCCGCCCATTACCTGGTTACCACCAAAACAAATACTTACAGCGCCTTCGCCTCCGATGTGCTCAATCTGACTGATAAGCTGAGCGTATTGGCCGCCCTGCGCGTCGACCACTTCGATAATAAGGGCGGCATTGCCTACACGCCCGTAGAAGCGTACTCGCAAACGGCGCTGTCGCCGAAATTTGGAGTAGTGTTTCAGCCCGTGAAAGACCGCGTAGCTCTGTTTGCAAACTACCAGAACAGCTTTAACAACTTGGGTAGCTACGTAGACACCAGAGGGGTGAGCCGTATTGCCAAGCTAGAGCAGGCCAACCAAGCCGAGGCGGGCGTAAAGCTTGATGCGGCCAATGGGCGGGTAAGTGCCACCGTAAGCTACTACGATATTCGGGTGCAAAACCGGCTGCGGGCCACGCCAGTGCTAGAGAGCACGCCCGGCGCTAATGATGGCATTCCGAACGCCAACACGCAAAACGGCGCTCAGTGGAGCCGCGGTGCTGAACTGAACGTAACGGCTAACCCCGTGGAGGGCCTGAACGTGGTTGCGGGCTTTGCTTACAACTACTCCAAGTTTGTGAATGCCACTGAAGATGTGAATGGCTTGCGCCCCAATACTGCTTCCTCACCTTACCTGGCCAATGCCTGGGTTAGCTACCGCCAGCCAATAGGTACGCTACAAGGGTTGGGCGCGGGCTTCGGGGGCAACTACGCCAGCGACAACCGCATTCAGAATACCACTACCAACGTGTTTACCCTGCCTAGCTACACGGTGCTTAACGCCAGCTTGTTCTACGACCAGCCCAAGTACCGGCTATCAGCTAAAGTAGATAACCTAACCGATAAGCATTATTGGATTGGCTACACCACCATGAGCCCCCAGAAGTTGCGCAGCATTGTGGGCAGCATTGCCTACAAGTTCTAATAGCGGCATAGTTTCAGTAGTTCACGCGTTGGTGATAGGCCTAGGCCACTCCCGGCGTGTGAACTGCTGCTTGGCTTGGTCATGTAATAAATACTGCCGGTTTAGTGCAGATAGCCTAGGCCACTTGGCAGCAGGAGGGAACTGCCGGCTGGTGCCAGAGCTTTAACCATTGTAGACTAACTTTTAGGTATGCGTGTCAAGCAAGCTGTTGGCAAAGTGCACCTCTGGCTCGGGCTAGCCTCGGGGCTGGTGGTGTTCATTGTGAGCATTACCGGCGCCATCTTTACGTTTCAGGATGACATTCGGGACCTCATTGAGCCCTGGCGCAAAGTAGAGGTGCAGGCAACGGCGCCGCTATTGCCCTCGCGCCTGCAAGCCGCCGCCTTGGCTTCGGCCCCCGGAGTAAACGCCCACGACACCTGGGTGACATATTTTGGGCCTGAGCGCTCAGCCACAGTTTTCTATACTGATAAAGCCGGTAATCCTATTCAGGTTTACCTGAACCCCTATACCGGCGAGGTGCTACACCGGCTGAACCTCCGGACCCACTTCTTTACCATTGTTCAGGAAATTCACATGCACTTGCTGCTGCCCGAGGCAATAGCAAAATGGGTGGTGGGCATCAGCATCTCAATTTTTGTGGTGATGCTGCTCACCGGCGTGGTGCTGTGGTGGCCTAAGCGCAAGCAGGAACGCAAGCAACGGTTCACGATTAAATGGGGTGCCCGCTGGCGACGCGTCAACTATGATCTGCATAATGTGCTGGGCTTTTATGCCGCCAGCATAGGGCTGGTGCTGGCACTTTCCGGCCTGTTCATGATTTTCCCAGCAATGCTGGAATCCATCAGATTTGTGGTGGATGGGGGCCAGGCAGCTCCCCCAGAACTCATGACCACCAAGCTTGATACTCTGCAAACCGTACCAGTGGCCGCCCAGCCGTTACCGGACATAGTATATAACACGGTGCGCCGCCTGTCGCCCGCAAACGAGATGATTCTGCTTGGTCCCACCGGTGCGGGCAAGGCTCCGGCCTATTGCTGGACCTATCAGAAAGCGCTCCATTACTACCACCGCGACGAGTACGCCTTTCATCCGGTTTCGGGGCAAATGCTGGAGTCTCGTTTTCATGCCACCAAAAGCAACGGTACCAAGTTCTCCGACATGAACTACGACCTTCACACCGGGCAGATTCTCGGCTTCGGTGGCAAAGTAGTAGCATTCCTGGCCAGCCTGATTTCCGCTAGCCTACCCGTTACGGGCACCGTCATTTGGTGGGGGCGCCGTAATAAGACCAAGAAGCCCAAAAAGAAAGTACAGGTAGCCTAACCAGTTACTAGCATGCCTAACACAACAAGGCCCCGCTACATAGCGGGGCCTTGTTGTGTTAGGCTACCTGGCTCGGCACTTTACGCGTGTAATGGTTGGGCCAAAGACGTAATTAACTGGCCTAGATTACTCTATAGATAAGAGGGGTGAGGCTACGCCTCAAGCTGTGCGGCAACTTCTGCGGCCTCTGCCTGCCGGCCCATGTGCTGGGCCATCATGCTGGCGAGAATAATTTGGAGGGCATGATAGAGCATGAGGGGCAGCAGCAGCAAACCCGTGGCCGCCATACCCGGAAACAGCAGGCTGGCCATCACGCTACCGTGCACCAACGACTTCTTAGAGCCGCAAAACAGCGCTACTGTACGGTCGGCGTGGGAAAAGCCCAGCAGCCGGCTCAGTGCCCACACCAGTCCAAATATTAAGAAGTACAGCACCACCATACCCAGGGCAAGTAGCGCAATATCATGGGGCTCATAGCTACGGAAGATGCCCTCCGCGAAGGACTCACAAAAGGCAGTAAACACAATCAGCAGAATCACTACTTGGTCGGAGATGCGTAAGGAGCCTTTGTGCTGCTCTGCAAAGCCTCCGAAGCGCCCGTTTAACAGCACCCCCACTACTACCGGTAGTACCACTTGCCACAGCAAATCAATGGCCAGGTGCCAAAGGTTGCCTCCTTCTGCGGAGGTATTCAGGAAGAGGCTCGCCCAGAGTGGCGTAAGCACAATGCCCAGCAGACTGGAAATACTGGCGTTAAAGATGGCCGCCGGAAGATTGCCGCGGGCAATACTTACCATTACCACCGAGGTAGAAACGGTGCTGGGTAGGGTACACAAGAAGAACACGCTAGGCCACATGCCGGCCGCTTGCCCCACAAACAAGGGCCGTAACGCCAGCGCCAGCACCGGAAACACCACAAACGTGGTAAGCTGCACCACTACGTGCAGGCGCCAATTGCGGAGACCCGCCGTGAGTTTAGCCAGGCTTAGGCGCAGGCCATAGAAGAAGAAGATGAGCGCTACGCCCGCCGTCGTAAGTACCTTCCAGGGTATGGGGCTGGCCTTGCTGCCCACCTCCGGAATCAGGTAGGCCAGCAGCACTACTCCAGCTAGGCCAAGCAGAAACCAATCGAGTAGTCCTGCCCGGCGGAGTAGGTTCAGGAAACGGTTGCCCGAAGGCGCCGGTGGTAGAGGAGCTACTGACGACTGAGTAGGCTGGGGCATAAGAAAGCGTTATTCGTCGAGTTAGAGATACTACTCGGTAGCGGTGCTACGGAACAAATCTAGCTGATACTGTTCTTTCAGGACCCGGTACGCCAGATTTAGGGCACAAAAAAGCGCCCCTCTGGTGAAGGGCGCTTTCTGGCACTACTCACCGGAGTATTTACTCCGGCTTGGGCTGCGCGTGCGATTTAAGTTTCTGCACAAACTCACCAAAGGCCTGGCTGAGCTCCGTGAACAACGGATGCTCGCGGTTGCTCAGTAATACGTTGCCCAGCAGCTTCACGCCCAATGCCATTTCTGCAGCCTGGCTGGAGGTGAGAAAATTAGCGTTCTGCACCCGTTGCACGATGGCAAACAAATCATCATGGTTGGTGAAATCCAGCACCAGAGGCTCGTGCAAGGGCTGCTCTGGGCTGCTGGCTGCCTGGTGCTCTAGGGTAAGACGATATTCGTGCTGACGTTTGCTCATGGCCAAACGGTGTTAGTAGGTAAGTACCTCTGCAGTGGCCTAGGCCACTATATAGGAGTTACATGGCCGCAACAGTATTCTGCTGCTTGCGCTGCTTTTTGTTGGCTTTGCGCAGGCGGTTGAGCCACAATATGGTGCCCGTGATAGGGAAAGTGAAGCCCAGTAAGCACACTACCAGTGCAATAATTTTGGAAGGCCAGCCAAACACCGCCCCTGTGTGCACCGGCTTGAACATGCCGCGCACGCGTTGGCCCAGGCTACGCTGCTCATACGTTTGCTGGCTTAGCACCTTGCCCGAGTATTGATCCAGGAATAGTTCATCGGTAGCATTCTCGTAGCTGGCACCCCGGCGCAGAGTAGCCACCCTAATGCTGCCCGCCAGATCTTTGGGCAGTTGCAGCGCATAGGATTCAGCCTCGGGTACCTGTTGCTTCACCAGTTGCAAAGCCGCATCGGGGGAGAGGGGAGCCGCACTGGCAACGGGCAAGCCCTGTACGGCCTGCACAGGCGCCGCAGCTACCGTAGCAGCGGCTGGCACCGTTGATGCGGGTGGCTCGGGGCGCTGCATGGGCGAGTTGGTAACGGCATAAATGCCCTTGTTAAACCACTCAAACGACCAGGCCAGGCCAGTAAAAGCAAATACAAACAGAAACAGCGCCGAGTAGAAGCCCAGTACAATGTGCAGGTCGTGGTTTACGCGCTTCCAGCCCCCGCTCCACTTCACCTTGAGACGCTGCTGCAATGCCTTACGGGTAGCAGGCCACCAGAGCACAAGGCCCGTAGCAATAATGAACAGGAACATCACGGTACTGATGCCTACAATGAGCTTACCGATGGGGCCGCCTACCATGCCGCGGTGCAGGGCCATCATGGTAAAGAATATTGTTTCGCGGTAGTTCAGCTCACCGGTTACGGCGCCCGTGTACGGGTTCACAAAAACTTTAGGGCCACCGGGGCCGCCTTCGCCCCCTTTACCTCCCTTGCCACCTTTTTCGCCCTTGCCTTCAGCGCCACCTTCGCGGCGGCCAGCTTCTGCACGTGGCACTCCATTGCCTGCAGCGGGAGTTTCACGGGCTTCGGGGCCCTGGCTGGCCCGGCCGCCTTCTTTCTTATCGCCTTTTTCACCGCCGGGGGCGCCTGCCAGGCTAAACTCTACTGTGCGGCTAGGGTCAGCGTATACCTTCACGCCCGTGATTTTGGCGCCCGGCTTGTAGGCGGCTACGGCGCCCGTTAGCTGCTGCAAGGGTAAGCGCGGCGAGTTAGCGGACGTTACATGGTAGCGCTCGGGGTGCCAGGCCTGCTCCAGCTCCTTTTCAAAGACCAGCACACCGCCCGTGAGGCACACCACGGCGATGATCAGCCCCGAAACCAGGCTCAGGTAGAGGTGAATGTTGCGAAAGAAGATTTTCATGATGGTAGAAAAGGCAAATAGCAAAAGACAAGTTCACCACAAACCCGGGAAGCGCCAGTTGCAGCTGGTACTTCCCGGGTTTCTTCACTCATAGAGGTAGGCGCTGCGCGCAGACACGCTTACAGCTTGTAGCCCAGCGTAGCCGAGAAGGTGCGCGGAGCAATGGGGTTCACGCTGTTGTCGTCGTGGAGGTTATAGCTAAGCTCGTTGAGGATGTTAGACATTTTTACCCGCACCGAGAACCGCTCGTAGCTGTAGCCCAGAGAAGCATCAAACAAGGTGTAGTTTGGAATGCTGATGAGCTTAAAGGTGTCCGTGAAAGGCTGGCCGGGGCCTTTAGTGGGGTCATACAAGCGGGTGTTGCGGCCCGCTAGCTTGTCGCCCACGTAGTAGCTGGTAACTCCGGCCGTGAGGCCACGCAGGAAAGCGTTTTCGCCGAAAGCAGTGCCAAAGTTATAGAACAGGCTCAGGTTAGCCGTGTGGGCAGGGTTATAGCGCAGGCGGCTGCCGTTCTCGTAAATGTTGCTCTTGGTGTAAGCAGTATGATTGTAGCTGTAGCCGGCAATCAGAGAGAAGCCCATCATGGGCTTGGTCTGGATGTCTACCTCTACGCCTTTGCTGGTTACTTCTCCCGCCAGCTCCTTCACGTTTGTGTTCAGGTTGGTAACAGTCTGGCCGTTTGAGCCTACTACCGGCTGCCCATCGGCTCCCAGCACCGGGCCCAAATAGGTTTGTGCCAGGTTGCTGTTCACAATGCGGTAAGCCGTTACGTTAGCCGACAGGGCCCCGTTGAACAGGTCGTTCTTAATGCCGGCCTCGAACTGGTCGAAGGTAGATGGCGCCAGGGATTTGCCGCTCGCATCCTGACCAGTGTTGGGCTGGAAGGAGTTGGAGTAAGAGGCAAACAAAGAGGTAGTTTTAACCGGCTGGTACACTAGGCCCAAACGCGGCGAGAAGGCGTTATCGAAGCGGCGGTTTTCTGCGTAGGTGCCGGCCGTTTTGTTGTTAATGTTCGTGACGCTACTGTAATAGTAAACGTTGCTGGGGGTTTCCTGGTACGTCCAGCGCAGGCCGGCCAGTACTTTCACTTTCTCACTTACGCTGAGCAGGTCCTGCGCGTAAAAGCCTGCCCGGCGGGTGTTGCCTATGGTGAGGGTGTTGCGCACCAGATCATTGAATCCTGAAAGCCGCTCAGTGGGCTGGGCAATGGTTTTGGTGGGGTCCAGTAGGTTAATGATGTCGTAGGTTGAAACCGCCGTGTTGGCCTTGGTAGTAGAAGCGGGGTTAGTGTAGGCCAGGGTGTTGGTTTCGTACTGATCAGCGTCGGCGCCTACTAGTAGGGTGTGGCTTAGGAAGCCCGTGCGGAAGTTGCCTGTCAGGTCAAGCTGGGCCAGGTAATAGTTCTCAGCCGTCTGGGTGCGCTGCAGGCCGCGGGTGAGGTTGGCATAGTTGGGGCCCGCCGTGCCAACTACCGCGGTGGGGCGGGTTGCGCTGCGCAACTCATTATCATAGCGCTGAAAGCCTGCCACACCACGTACCTGCCAGGTATTATTTAGCTGGCTGGTGATGGTAGCCGTAGTGCTGGTTTGGGTGGTGGCGTTGCTGGCACCTGCCACGTTCAAGAAGCGGCTGCGCGACTCCTGAATTTCGTAGTTAATAGCCCCGATACCAAAGTCGGGCGTGCGGTTGTCGCGCAGGTAGTCGCCCTCCAGCACCAGAGTAGTTTTGGGCGTGAGCTTGAAGAGCAGTGAAGGATTCACGTAAAAGCGGTCCGACTTCACCTCGTCGCGGTAGCTGTTGCCCTGCTCGTAGGTGCCGTTGATGCGGTAGGCCACCTTATCGCTCTGGCCTACGGCGCCGTACACATCCACCATAGGTTTCCAGAAGCCGTAGCTGCCTACGCGCAAGCCCAGGGAGCCGCCCTGCTCAAAGCGGGGCTTTTTGGTTACGAGGTTCAGCACCCCGCCCGCCGCTACGTTGCCGTATAAGATGGCGGCGCTGCCTTTCAGCACTTCCAGGCTTTCCAGAGAGCTGGCTTCGGGCATGATGCCGTTGTTGAAGCGCACCCCATTTTTGAAGGTGTTATTGCTGCCGTAAGCAAAGCCCCGGCTGCCCAGTTCTTCCTGCGTGCCGCCGGTGGTGCTGGTTACGTAAATGCCGCTTACGTTCACAATGGCGTCGCTGAGGCGCAGCACCTGCTGCTGCTCCAATGTTTCTTGCTTAATGGTTACCACACTCTGGGGTAAATCAAGCGGGGCAATAGCCATTTTGCTAACGCCCGTGGGCCGCTCATTCAGGCTCTTGTTGCCGGTAACCGTTACCTCTTTTAACTGTTGGGCGCTTTGCGCCAGCGCAAAAGGAGCTAGCGTCAGGGTTTCGCCGGCCGTTACCGTTACGGCAAACTCCTGCGAGGCATAGCCCATGCTGCTGATAACCAACTGGTAGTTACCGGCCGGAACGGAAAGCCGGAAGCTGCCATCAGTACTGGTGGTAGCACCGTAGGTTGTGCCTTTCAACGCAACTGTTACACCCTCTACTGCCTCACCTGCTGCATTCGTTACCCGGCCAATCACCCGACCCCGCTGTGCTATATCATCTCCATCACCGTGCGCCAAATGTAAGGTAGAGGAGCCATCGGGGGTGGTTGCTGGAGCCGCAGCAACACCAGCAAGTGGCACGGAAAGAAGGAGCAGAAGGGGGAAAGGTCGGGGCATCTGAACAGCGTTGCTTGTTTAGAATGATTTAAAACATTGCAAAGCACGTATCTATTTAGATAGATTCAAAATAGAAGTTTAGAAAAAATCTAGATAAAGAATTTTCCTCTTGAATATCAGTGCTATAAGTGCTCGTAAGCTGATCGGTATAAACCAACTAGCTCCGCCACCCAACTAAATGAAGGGCAACGGAGCTGGTTATATAGTCTTGGGCTTTTTAAACTGCCTGTTTCAGGGAGTTAAAGCAGGAGTGCTGGCGGCCTCTAGCTCAAACACTTCGGCCAGCAGCTCATAGGAGCGCAGCCGGTCAGCGTAATCGTAGGCGATAGTAACGGCCACCACCTCATCTACCTGATAGTGGGTAGCGAGTTGCAGCAACTCTTCCTTTACCCACTCCGGAGTGCCACTCACAATGCGGCGGTGATGGTGGGCCAGGCGATGACGCTGCTCTGGTGCCAGGACATACTCTTGCACAGTTGAGTAGGGGCCTACTGGGGTCCGGTCGCCGAGCTCCAGCTTAAGCATCTGCAGGGCCAGGGTATCAGCAAGCTCCTGGGCTTTGGCTTCTGTGTCGGCGCACAGCACAAATACCGCCACGTTGGCGAGGGGCTGCGCCAGCTCCGGTGAGGGTTGGAACCGCTCCCGGTACAGCTGCACCATTTTAGGGCCACCTACCGGGTTGATAAAGTGGGCGAAGGAAAAAGCCGCCCCAATGTGCGCAGCAAATAAGCCACTTTGCCCGCTTGAACTCAGCAGCCACAGCTCAGGAACGGTAGAGATGAACGGGGCAGCCTTTACCCGTTCATGGATGGTGTCGGGCACTTCCTCATCGCGCAAATATGCCCGCAGGCTCATCAGCTGCTCCCCAAAGTCTTCGTCGCTAAAGGTATTGTGAGGGTTTAAGGCGTGGGCCGTAATCCGGTCGGTGCCGGGCGCCCTGCCAATGCCTAAGTCTACGCGGCCAGGGTAAAGGGCCTCCAACAGCCGGAAGTTCTCCGCCACTTTTAGCGCCGAGTAATGCGGTAGCATCACGCCTCCCGAGCCAATACGAATACGGTTGGTTTCGGCTCCCAGCCGGGCCAGCAGCACTTCCGGCGCCGAGCCAGCCAGGGAGTTTGCATTGTGGTGTTCCGAAACCCAAAACCGGGAGTAGCCCAGGCGGTCGGTCAGGCGGGCTAGCTCCAGGGTATGCTGTAAGGCCTCACGCGGGGTGTGCCCCAGTGGCACCGGCGACTGATCGAGTACGCTTAAGCGGATAGGTGAATGGTTTTCCATAGCGAAGGAGGGGAGAGTAAGCAGAGATAACCGCCACCAAGCTCAGGAAGTTTGAGGGCTCTCTGCCGGGTAAAGGCTGGCTACTCCGTGCCCGGAGGCGCGGCATCGGGCGCGTTGGTCTTGCGCAAAGGCAGCTCCGGCACAAACAGCGTCATAATCAGCCCGCCCAGCACCAAGAAGATGTTGAACATATATACCCGCGAGATGGCGCTGCTAAATGCCGTACGCATGGCCGGGGAGCCTGGCGTGCCGGCCGCAGCAGGTAAGGCCGGACCTTCGGCCACCACAGTTTTCTGGGCTGTAGAAGCAGCGGGGGTAGCGCTGGCCGGCAGGCTGTGGGCGAGCGTAAAAGTGAGAATAGCTCCCAGAATAGAGGCCGTAATAGCCCCTCCAATTTGCCGGAAAAACTGACTGGCCGAGGTGGCCTGGCCCATCAGGTGGGGTTCAATGGCATTTTGGATGGCCAGTGTATACAGAGGCATAGTGGGGCCCAGCCCAACGCCGCACAGCAGCAGGTAGCCCAGTACGTGCCAATACCCTACGGTGGTGGGCATAGTTGCCAGCAGAGAAAGCCCACCCAGCAGCACTATCAGGCCACCCAGCATCCAGCGCTTGTAGTGCCCAAACCGCGACACCATTTGCCCCGCCAGCAACGAGCCCAGTACCACGCCCATCGACAGCGGAATCAGGCTCACCCCAGCTTTGGTGGCAGTCACTCCCAGCACGTTCACCATATAAAGCGGCTCAAAAATAATGATGCCCAGAAAAGCCCCGCCCAGCAGAAACAACGCCCCATTAGCCGTTCTAAAAACGTGGTTCCGGAACAAGTTTAAGTCCAGAATGGGGTTGTCGTGGCGTATGCTGCGCACCACAAACAGCACTAGAGAGGCCACGGCAACCCCTAACAGGGTAAGGGTGAAGGGCGAGGTCCAGGGGTAGTCGGTTTTGTTGAGCTGCAGAGCTACTACGAGGGGGCCAAGGCCCGTCATCAGCAGGAATGCCGAAAAGTAATCAAGCGGCTTGGCTTCGGTACTCGGCTTCAGGGCAGGCATTTGCGTCAGGATAAACCAGAGAGCCACTAGGCCTAGCGGCAGGTTTACATAGAACACCAGCCGCCAGCCGGCCACGCCCGGAATCCAGTTGCTGCCCTGGTCGGTGAGGAAGCCGCCCAGCAGCGGGCCCAGCACCGAGGAGGTACCAAACACCGCGCCCGTAAACCCTTGGTAGCGCCCCCGTTCAGCGGGCGGAAACAGATCGGCGATGATAATAAAGGCCATGGCAAACAGCCCGGCACCCCCAAACCCCTGAATGGCCCGGAACACTACCAGCTGAGTCATGCCATCACCTAATAGAGGCAGGTCGCCAAACTCTCCCGCCAGGCCACAGAGCATGGAGCCCATCAGAAAAAATGCTCACGGCCACTACTTCAATCTTCCGGCGCGAATACGTATCGGCCAGCTTTCCATAAATAGGTACCAGCGTGGTGCTGGCCACCAGGTAAGCCGTTGCTACCCAGGTAAAGCGGTCGAGGCCATGCAAGTCGGCCACAATACGGGGCAGCGCTGTAGAAACAATGGTTTGGTCAAGGGAGCCCAAAAACATGGCCAGCAGAATGCCCGCAAATGTGAGCATCTTCTGGCGGTGAGTGAGATTTTCAGTCATTTCGGCGTGGGTGTGCCAGTCAGTACGGCGCCAAGCCACCGGAAGATGCTTTTTAGCCGACCTCCAGGCCTAGTAGCATACCCACAGCAGAACCATATTCAGCAAGCCCCCAGCTTCATGGATGCTGGCTCCACAGCCAATCCGATGGATTTTTGCTGGGTTGAGGTACTGCTTACCGCGTCCTCGCACTACCTTCGTCGCGTGATTACCCTGACGCTCGCTCTCCTCTGTTTGTTTGCCTTTCTGGCTGGTTTTATTGACTCCATTGTGGGGGGCGGTGGCCTGATTCAGCTGCCGGCCATGCTTATTTTGCTGAAGGGCGTGCCCGTGCCCACCGTGTTAGGTACGGGCAAGGTTTCCTCGCTGGCGGGCACGGCAGCGGCCTTCCGCCACTATGCCGGGCGGGTGCCCATCCGGTGGCGGGCCGTAGGCGTGGCAGCCGGAGTAGCTGGTGTTTTTTCTTTTCTGGGGGCGCGCGTGGTAAGTCTTTTGCCCAAAGAAATGTTGCCCCCGCTGGTGCTAGGCCTCTTGGTGTGCATTGCCATCTATACCTTCTGGCGCAAAGACTTCGGCTCCATTCATGCCCCGCGGCTTTCCGAGCAGCGGGAGCCATTGTATGGCGCGCTGGTGGGAGTAATCATCGGCTTCTATGATGGGTTTTTTGGGCCTGGCACCGGTAGCTTTCTCTTGTTTGCCTTCGTAGGCCTGTTTGGCTATGACTTCATCTCTTCCTCGGCAGCAGCCAAGCTGGTAAACATTGCTACCAATCTCGCGGCCCTGGCTTACTTCGCATACACTGGCCAGATTCTGTGGCACGTAGCTATTCCTATGGCCATCAGCAATATACTAGGCTCTACCCTGGGGGCTTACCTGGCAGTCCGCCACGGCACCGGGTTTGTGCGCGTTCTGTTTCTGGTGGTAGTCAGCGCATTTATTCTCAAGCTCAGCTGGCAGCTAGTTGGCTAAACGCGCGTAGGCCAGTAATGAAACGTAGGCCACTATGACTGCTGCCAGGCATGAGGTCAAACCACACATAACGCCCCACCAATGCATGTGGTGGGGCGTTATGTGTGGTTTGAAATGTGTGGGAAGCTGCGCCAGGGGAGCGGTATAGCCTATCGGCTCTCCGGTTTTAGCGCTTACTCCTGCCCACCGGGTAGGCCAGGTACGGCGTTGCCCTGGGCGGCCTGACCACTCTGCACGCCCATTTTCTCTTCGCGCTTGCGCTGATACTTGTCAAACTGCGCGGGCGTCAGCACATCCTTGAGCATAGCCAGCCGCGACTGCCCGATGTCGTCAATTACCGAAGACATCTTCCGCACGTTTTGGCGGTAGTTTAGGCGGGCAGTTTCCACGCCGCGCACACTGATGAGGTTGATATTGCGAACCTTCTCCAGCTGCTCAGGGTTGAGGGCCAGGGCTTTCTGCATGTTGGCAGTAAGAGCTTCAGCGCGGGCCGTTACTTGCTCAGGGTTAGGTGCAGCGGGGGCAGCGGTAGGGCGCGCCGGCAGAGTGGGGCTTGCCTTGGCCGGGGCCTTGCCCGTTTGGGCCAGCAGCGTAACAGGAGCGGCAAGAAAGAGAAGAGTAGCTAAAAAAGAGCTTTTCATACGAGAAAATCAAGACTAAGTCGGGTGGGGCAGCGCGGCCGGCCCTTGCTGAGCGCAACGTATGCGCCTGTAAAGATGATGCCAGAAACGTAAAAGCCAGGGCAGAACGTGCCCGGACAGGGAGATTATTCTATGGCTAGGCCAGGGGCAGGCAGGTGGGGTGTAACCTTTCGGGCGTACATCCCTTACATAGTGAACACCCGTTCATATTTCTGACTCACTTCTGATTACCCCCGCCACCCCATGAAATCTCAAACCCGGAACACGCTGCTTGCCACTGCTGCCGGCGCTCTACTAGCCGCAACGCTATACTCTAACCGCCGCGGCAACTATAGCCTCGCTGGCCGTGTGGTACTCATTACGGGCGGCTCGCGGGGGCTAGGGCTTATTCTGGCGCGGCAAGCCGTAGCCGAGGGGGCCAGAGTTGCCATCTGTGCCCGCGATGCCGAAGAATTGGAGCGTGCCCGTCTGGAGCTAACCCAAGATGGTGGCCAGGTGCTGGCACTGGTGCGCAACCTCACCGACGCCAACGATGTGCATACGCTAGTGCGGGAGGTGCGGGAGCAGCTGGGCTCTATTGATGTGCTGGTTAATAATGCTGGTATTATCACGGCCGGCCCGCTTGATCATATTGAGCTGCGCGACTACGAAGATTCTATGGATACCCACTTTTGGGCCCCGCTCCACGCTATGCAAGCCGTGCTGCCCGACATGCGCCGGCGCGGAGAGGGCCGAATCGTGAACATTGCCTCGGTGGGAGGGAAAGTAGCCGTGCCGCACCTAGCCCCATATTGCGCCAGCAAGTTTGCACTGGTAGGCCTGTCTGAAGCGTACCGGGCTGAGCTTAAGCAGTACGGCGTGTTAGTTACTACCGTGTGCCCCGGCCTGATGCGCACCGGCAGCGCCCGCAACGCCATTGTGAAGGGACAACACAAGAAAGAGTACGCCTCCTTTATTATCGCCGACTCACTGCCGGGCCTGTCTATGAATGCCGATTCGGCGGGGCGGCAAATCTGGAATGCCTGCCGCAGAGGTGAGGCAGAAGTTATCCTTAGCCTGCCCGCTAAACTGCTGTCGGGCTTTCATGGGCTGTTTCCCGGCACCACCGCCGACGTGCTAAGCTGGGTTAACCGGACCCTGCCCGGCCCCACCAACCGCACCGGCGACCAGCGGCGCTTCGGGCACGAAAGCGAGTCGGAAGTATCACGGTCTTGGCTAACTGCCCTTACCCGCAAAGCCGAGAAGCAAAACAACGAGAGATAAGTGGTAGGTGGTTAGTTGCTGGTTGGTACATGTAGCAACCGGCAACTAACCACCCATTAATTTTTCTATGGCAATACCTGCAGCCAGCCTTTGTAACGCCGGCCGTTGGTGAAGCTGATAAGGTAGAAATACATACCTGGGGTGCCGGCGCCGTTCCAGCGGAAGGTGCGCTCAGGGGAATGAAACACCTCGGTGCCCCAGCGCGAGTAAACACGGATACCCGCAAAGCGCCCGTCGCAGTAGTCGGGTGGCAGAGTAGGAAGCTCGAAGGCGTCGTTTTTGCCGTCGCCATTGGGGGTGATAATGTTAGGTGGCAGAAAGCTCACTGTATCAACGGGCGGCAGCACCACAAACTGCACCGTCCGGAGTTGGGGCACTGGGGTGCACTTGGTAGTTTCCTGCAGCTGAAATTGTACCCTAAGGTTTTCTTGTAGCTTCGCGGCCTCACACGAGGCTTGCCAGGTGAACGTGCCATCGGCCCGGCCAACTCCGTTCTGCGCCGTGAACTGCATGCCGGCGGCGGCTAAATCAAACCCCTGGCCTACGGCCGTAAGCACTAAGGGGTCCCGGTCGGCATCGGTGCCGGTGAGGTTGGCCGTGTAAATGGCCCCCACGGGCAAGCGCACTATTATTGGCGCCGCTGCTGGCGCTTCAGTCGGGAATGTGGTAGTGAGAACGGGCGGCGCATTGGGCGGCGGTATGGCCGTGAAGGCTACCCGCACGGTATCAAGCTTGGGCAGGCTGCAGCCATTGTCGGCCACTATCACATCCAGCAGGTATACCTGGCCCTTGGTGTCTTGGCACTCCGGGAAGCAGAGCGTGGCCGTGAGCGTGTCAGGCACACCGGCTGCACGCACCATGCCACTTGACACCGTGGTGAACGAAGGCACGATGCCACTGAAGTTAACGGGCCGGGTAGTGAGCGTTAAGCGAGAGCTGGGGTCTACATCAGTGAAGCGGATGCTGAGGCAGCGGTTACCGCCTGGCATAAGGTGCAGAGTGTCGCGGCCAGGAACATAGGCCGGTTGCTTACCGGTGCCGTTATACACCAGCACGCTGGGAGCCGTATTTTGGGGGCAGTTCAACACATACAGCTGAAAATCGCGGCGGGTCTCTCCAATCTTGACCTTCTGGCGGTACTCGCTGCAGCGCACACCAAACACAAACAGGCCTAGCTGCGAAGGGCGCACCGTGAGCCGCCCCGTGCGGGAGTCAATGCCGAGCGTGGGGGTGCCCGGAATTTGATTGGTAGTGCTACGGCCCGTGGCCCAGGTAATACCAGGATAGGGTGCTGGCTGAGCCTGATTGGGCAGGGGCGCTACCGTGTTGGAATAGCCATTAAGTGGCGTTACCATGTCGTACACCAGTGAGTCGCCATCCGCGTCTTGCCCCCCAAAGTCGTAGTAAAACATTTCGCCCCGGCAGGCATAGTCACCTAGTGGCGGGAAAATGCGCGGGGTAGAGTCAATAAACTGGCGGCCATTTCGTACTACTGCCGGAAACTCCAGGTAAAACGTTTGGGCAGCGTTCTGTGGGGCCACAATGTTGCTGATACCATTATTGCGGCAGCAGCGCTCCACCGCGGCGTAGTAGCCCGCCGCGCTGACGTAGAGCGCCTGCTCAAGGGTGATGTCGCTGGTGTATACCAACTTGCGCGTGCTGAGCGTGGGCGTAGTACAGGCCGGGTTGGTATACTGCACAAAGGTATTGCTGGTAAGCGGCAGCACCACGTTTTGCATGCGGCGATTATTGGCCTTGTCGAAAATGCTGGCCGTCATCTGCTGGTCAAGTGCGCCTGGGTTGCCGTTAATGGCATCGAAGTACAGGTTCAGGGTAAGCCGATACGTGCTGCCGCTGCGGTACTGCAGCTCCATTTCGCCGCCTACAATGTGCGTGGCGAAAGCGGCAGGTATGCTAAGCAGCAGTGCAAGTACAAGCAGCAGGTGTCGGCCGGCGCGCACAAAAAGAAGTGGTACAGGTAAACTCATGTGTAGTGATGCAAGCAGGGGTGGATTTCAGTGCTAGGCCAGTGCAGGCCATAGCCCAAGGGGTAAGCGCACCAGGTGGGATGAAGTAAAACCAAGAGTAAACGGGCAGTTTTGCGCTGCTAAGAGTCAGGACAGAGTAGAGGAATAAGCGAAGCGCCGCGCAAGGGCTATGAATTTGCCCCCAACCAACGCAAACTCAATACTGCGCAGAACGAGAGGTGTTTACAAGATAACGGGAAAGTCGAAAATGGTCCAATGCTTCCTCCAAACTATTCTATCGGAGGCATCACCGGTAAACGCACTAGACCAGTTCCGCGGTTCTATCGACGTTTGCCACCCTCACCTAGCTGAAATGCGCCTTCAGGAGTAGCACGGGTTGCAGCACCGTTATTACACGGGCAGATCTTCCAATAAGCTCGCAACAAAAAGCCCACAGTAGAAAGTGAGTTATCACTCTCCACAGTGGGCTGAGTTGTGCTCGCGCATGATGCACGCTTACAGCTGGGGCAGGTAGTAGTTGCGCTTTATTGAGCGCTTGGAGTGCTGGTCTCAGTATTTCGTGCTGGGTACATGCCTGTGCCTATTGCTGTTGCTTGCTATATCTCAAGCTTGAAGAAACTGCCTTTGCCTAGTAGCGAAGATTGCCGAATGACCAAGTCGCCGGTAATAACGAACGTGCGGGGTTGGAAGCTTTCCTTCTGGCGTACCTGCTCTAAAAAGAGGCGGGCGGCTTGCTGGCCAATACGGTAGGGGTGGAGGTTTACAGTGGTCAGCCCCGGCTCAATCATAGACGCCATAAATTCATCTCCGAAACCCACTACTGCCATGTCATCGGGCACGCGAATACCGCGCTGTTTGAGCGCTACCAGCAAATCAAACGCGTTGGTGTAGTTTATAGCGAAAATGGCATCGGGCGGCTCTGGCAGGGACAGCCAGTTATCGAGGGCTGCCACCGCCGCTTCGGGCCTAAAGTTGATATGAGTTTCGTACTCTGGGCGCAGGGGCATGTGGTGCCGTTTCAGGGCGTTCTGATAGCCCGCCAATCGATTGCGGCTGATCAATAACGATTCCGGTCCGGCCAGAATAGCAATGCGGCGGGCCCCCTGTTCAATGAGGTGCTCCGTCACGCTGAAAGCGCCATTCCAGTCGTCCAAAATCACTTTGGCGCTATCAACCTCGTTGCTCACCCGGTCGAAGTGAATAACAGGAATACCCCGGCAGGCTTCCGGCTTCACGTGGTCGAAGTTTTCTGTTTCTCGGGAGTGGCAAATCAGCAGGCCATCCACGCGGCTGGCAATAAGCGCCTGCACGTTGCTGACTTCCATATCATAGCTTTCCTTCGACTGGCAGATCATAACGCGGTAACCGGCCTCGCCTACCACCTGCTGAATCCCACTGACTGCCGTAGCGAAGAAGGGCCGCTCAATGTCGGGAATAACTACCCCAATGGTGTTGGTTTCGCTGCTTTTCAGGCTCTGCGCCAGTAGGTTGGGCTGGTAATCTAACTGCCGGGCTACCTCCAGAATAGCTTGCCGGGTGTTGGCATTAATATCGGAGTGGCCATTGAGCGCCCGTGATACGGTAGAAGGTGCCACGCCCAGCACTTTAGCTACGTCGCTGATGGTTGTTTGCCGGGGTTTCGTCTCCGACACCTGCGGGGTTTTGTCATCCGTGAAATGGTAGCTACACGCTTTGCACAGGTAACGCTGCCGTCCTCGGATAAAGCCCGCCCGCATAACAGCATCGGCCGAATAGCACTTTGTGCATTTCATCATAGCGAAATAGAATTATTCCAGAGGAAAAAGAAGAGAGTAGCGAAACTGCCACATCGGCTTCGTTTTATTATTTGAAGGTAATCTACAAAAAAAATAATTCACCAGGTTGGATAGAAATTACCTATCGGAACCGTTTTCGGTAACGTTTTCGGTATTTTTATTTAGAATTCAGCCAGTTGGGCCTGTTTTTAAATGAGGTATCGTTGTATTTGTTGCTCTATATTCGAAAGCGAGTTCTCACTCACTCCTCCGTAACGGGCTAACGCTGCATAAGGAGATTAGGGGAAGATGAACGAGCTAATGATTGTATTTTTCTTACAAAGATAGCGGCATGCTGCACACCATGCGTTGGTTCGGGCCAAACGACCCGGTTTCACTGTTTGCGCTTCGCCAGGCCGGCTGTTCCGGTGTGGTAACGGCCCTGCATCAGATACCCGTTGGCCAGGTTTGGCCCGTGGCCGAGATTCAGGCGCGCCAGCAGCTAATTGAAGCCGACAACGCGCAGTTCTCGCCGCTGCACTGGGTGGTAGTAGAAAGCCTGCCCGTGCACGAGGCCATTAAAAAAGGACTGCCCGCGCGCACGCAGTATATAGAAGCCTACAAGGAGTCAATCCGCAACCTGGCAGCCTGTGGCATTAGCACCGTGTGCTACAACTTTATGCCGGTGCTGGACTGGTCACGCACCAACCTGAACTATGTAATGCCGGATGGCTCACGGGCCCTGCGCTTTGTATGGCAGGACTTCGCGCTGTTTGACCTCTGCATTCTGAAGCGCCCCGGTGCCGAAATCGATTACGAGCCGGCTGTGGCTGCTGCTGCCCGTGAGCAGTTTGCGGCTATGTCGGCGGCGGAGGTAGCCCAGCTTACCAACACGGTGCTGCTAGGCCTGCCTGGCTCCGAAGAAGCCTTTGAGCTGGCTGGGTTCCAGAACCTACTGAATGAGTACGCCAGCATTGATGCCGCTGCCCTCCGCGAAAACCTGTACTACTTCCTGCGGGAGGTGGCCCCGGTGGCCGAGGAAGTAGGCGTGACTCTCTGCATTCACCCCGATGACCCACCATTTCCGCTGCTAGGCCTGCCCCGCGTGGTAAGTACTGAGGCCGACCTGCTTGGTTTGGTACAGGCCTACGACTCGCCGGCCAATGGCATCACTTTCTGTACTGGTTCTCTGGGTGTGCGCCCTGATAACGATCTGCCCGGTATCGTGCGCCGCCTGGGGCACCGCATTCACTTCGTCCACTTGCGTGCCACCAAGCGTGAGGAAAACCCCCGCAACTTCCACGAAGCTGACCACCTCACCGGCGACGTGGACATGTACGCCGTGGTACGAGAGCTGGTGCGCGAGGAGCTGCGCCGCGCCCAAACGGGCGAAGGCAACGCTCGCCTGCCCATGCGCCCCGATCACGGCCACCAGATGCTCGACGACCTCGAAAAACGCACCTATCCCGGCTACTCGGCCATCGGGCGCCTCCGGGGCCTGGCCGAGCTGCGGGGCCTGGAACTGGGCATCCGCCGTAGCCTCGAAGAGCAGCAGCAACCAGCTTTACCTACCGCTTCCGCTCACACTTTCGCGCAATAGTCTTTCCGCTTCCTATGTCCTTCCGCTCTCTGTTGCTCCTTTTCGTACTCTGCACCTTTGCTCAGCGTGGCCTAGCCGACGATGGGTACCGACTGTGGTTGAAGTATGATCTGGTACGCGACGCCAGCCAGCGGAAAGAGTACCAGAAGCAGGCAAAGTTTATTACCATACCCAACAGTGCCTCGCCTATCCTGCAAACGGCCGGCCGCGAGCTGCAGCAGGGCTTGCTGGGGTTGCTAGGCCAGCAGGTGCCAGTGTTAAGCGAGAGCAAAGGCAAAGGCGGCATTGTGCTGGCCGTAG
Source organism: Hymenobacter taeanensis (assembly GCF_013137895.1). Lineage (NCBI taxonomy): Bacteria > Pseudomonadati > Bacteroidota > Cytophagia > Cytophagales > Hymenobacteraceae > Hymenobacter > Hymenobacter taeanensis. The sequence continues at coordinate 4,637,960 of NZ_CP053538.1, read as the reverse complement.
CCGCTAACCCGGAGCTAGGGGAGGAGGGCTACCGCGTGAGCACCCAAAGCGGTAACCTGGTAGTAACGGGCGCTACAGACAAGGGCGCGCTCTACGGCGCGTTTGCCCTGCTGCGCCACTGGCAAACCGGCCAGCCAGTGGCCAACGTTAACCTGACCAGCAAGCCCCGCATTGAGTACCGCTTGCTTAATCACTGGGACAACCCCAACGGCACCGTGGAGCGCGGCTACGCGGGTTCCTCCATCTGGAAGTGGCAGGAGCTGCCTGAGGTTATCGACCCGCGCTACCGCGACTACGCTCGCGCCAATGCCTCTATTGGCATCAATGGGGTAGTGTTTAATAACGTGAATGCCAGCGCCCGCTTCCTGACGGCGGAGTACCTGCAGAAGGTAGCGGCCCTGGCCAATGTAATGCGACCTTATGGGATTAGGGTGTACATGTCGGTGCTGTGGGCGGCACCCAAGGTGATTGGAGGGCTGCAAACCTCTGATCCCTTGGACCCCCAGGTGCGCCGCTGGTGGACCGCTAAAACCGACGAGATATACAAGGCCATTCCTGACTTCGGCGGCTTCCTGGTAAAGGCTAACTCTGAGGGCGAGCCCGGCCCCCAGGACTACGGCCGCAACCACGCCGACGGTGCCAACATGCTCGCCGAGGCTCTAGGCCAGCACGATGGGATTGTGATGTGGCGCGCTTTCGTGTACAAAGCCAACTCCAACGGCGACCGGTTTAAAGAGGCCTACCAGGAGTTTCAGCCTCTTGACGGCAAGTTTGCCCCCAAAGTGCTGGTGCAGGTGAAGAACGGCCCCATCGACTTCCAGGCCCGTGAGCCGTTTCACCCGCTGTTCGGGGCCATGCCCAAAACGCCGCTGGTGCTGGAAGTGCAGCTGACGCAGGAGTACTTAGGCTTTGCCACTCACCTCGTATACCTGGCGCCCCTCATCAAGGAATGCCTGGAGTCAGACACCTACGCCAAAGGACCCGGCTCTACGGTAGCCAAGGTGGTTGATGGCACAGTTGACCAGCACACTATCAGCGGTATTGCGGGCGTGGCCAACATCGGCTCCGACCGCAACTGGACCGGCCACCCCGTAGGCCAGGCCAACTGGTACTCCTACGGCCGCCTGGCCTGGGACCACACGCTCACCTCGCAGGCCCTGGCCGAGGAGTGGACCAAGATGACCCTGACCCAGGAGCCCAAGGCCGTGAGCACCATCACGGACCTGCTCACAAAGTCGCGCGACATTTACGTGCGGTACACCACGCCGCTGGGCCTGCACCACATCATGGGCCAGAGCATCCACTATGGCCCCGAGCCCTGGCTGGAAAAGAGCGCCCGCCCCGACTGGACCTCCATTTACTATCATAAAGCTGATGCGGTAGGCCTAGGCTTCAACCGTACCGCTACCGGCAGCAACGCGCTGGCCCTGTATGCGCCGCAAGTACAGAAGCAGTGGGGCAACCCTGCCACCTGCCCGCCCGATTACCTGCTGTGGTTCCACCACGTGCCCTGGACCCAAACCTTAAATACGGGCAAAACACTTTGGAATGAGCTGACCACCCGCTACTACTCCGGCGCCGACTCGGTGCAGTGGATGCAGCAGCAGTGGGCTCAGGTGCAGCCCGCCATTGATGCCGAGCTGCACGCCGATGTAGCGGCCCGCCTGCGCATCCAGCAGCGCGAAGCCCTATGGTGGCGTGATGCCTGCGTGCTTTATTTCCAGACTTACTCCAAGCAGCCGCTACCGCCCACGCTCACGCCCCCCACGCGTGACCTCGCTGAAATCAAACAGCTGGTCGACATCTACCAGCTCCGCTAATCCGGCCACCCGTGGCTTCAATATCTTTTCTCGAATGGAAAACTTCACTCCCGTTCTCTCTCAACTTGCACACCCAAGCAGCCAGCCGAATCCGTTTTCCCTGGAAGGCCACCTTGCCCTGATTACGGGTGGTGGCACAGGCATTGGGCTGGAAATTGCCCGCTGCATGATTGCCGCCGGGGCCACTGTGGTTATCACGGGCCGGCGCGAGGGCGTACTGCAGGAAGCCGTGGCTGACCTGGGCGCGCAGGCGCATTACCTCACCAACGATGTTTGTGACCTGGCCTCACTAGATGGCTTGGTTGACCACATTGAGGCTACCTATGGTGAGCTGGATATCGTGGTAAACAATGCCGGGGTAAACATGAAAAAGCCCGCTCTGGAAGTAACCGATGAAGAGTTTAACCGCATCATTCACACCAACCTAAACTCGGTGTTTGCCCTTACCCGGGCCTGTGCCAAGCGCATGGTAGCCCGCAAGCGCGGCGTAATTCTGATGATTTCATCTATGGCTGCCTACTACGGAATTGATCGGGTGGTGGCCTACGCCGCTTCCAAGTCGGCGGTAGAGGGCATGGTGAAGGTGCTGGCCTCGGAGTTTTCCAAAGACAACGTGCGCGTGAATGCCATTGCTCCCGGCTTCATTGAAACCGAAATGAGCCGTACCGCCATGAACTCCGACCCCGACCGTCGCGACCGGGCCATGCGCCGCACACCCATGGGCAAGTTCGGCCAGCCCCAGGACATTGGTCACGCGGCCGTTTTCCTTGCTTCTGATGCCGCCCGCTATATCACTGGCGCTTCGCTGCCCGTGGATGGTGGTAACTCCATCGGCTTCTAGTCTCGCGTTTTCTGCTCCTGCATCTGCAGGACTTTCAGCTGTTTCATCCCACAATTAATAATTCCCACACTCCATGCATTTTCCTTTACGCAAGACGGCGTTGGGCCTGAGCTGGCCGCTATTAGCTGCCACGGGGCTCTCATTAGCTGGCGGTCTGCTGGCTCCCACAGCGGTTCAGGCGCAGGCCACCGCACAATCAGTTTCCGGCCGCGTAGTTGGCACGGACGGTGCCGGCCTGCCCGGTGTAAACGTGGTAGTGAAAGGTACCACCACGGGTACTGTAACCGATGGCGACGGCCGCTACACGGTGGCAGCCCCATCTGGCTCAACGCTGGTGTTCTCCTTCGTGGGCTTTACTTCCAAGGAAGTAGCTGTTGGCAACCAGTCGACGGTGAATGTAACCTTGGGCGAGGATGCCAAGGCCCTGAGCGAAGTGGTGGTAGTAGGCTATGGCGTACAGAAGAAAAGCCAGGTAACGGGGGCTATTTCCTCCGTAGATGAGCAAGCCCTCCGCGACGTGCCGGTGGCTAACATTGGGCAGGCGCTGCAAGGCCGCGCCGCCGGTGTAAACATTTCCAGCTCCAGCAACGCCCCCGGGCAGGCGCCGGTTATCCGCATCCGTGGTAACCGTTCGTTTGCCGGCAGCAACGACCCGCTGCTAGTAGTTGACGGCATACCGTTTGATGGTAGCCTCAACGACCTCAACCCCGACGATATTACCTCCGTGGAAGTATTGAAAGATGCTTCTTCTACGGCTATTTATGGCGCGCGCGGCGCAAACGGCGTTATCCTGATTACCACTAAGCGCGGCAAATCAGGTGCTCCGAGAGCAACGTATAGCGCCTATTACGGCGTGAAAAAGCCCTATGGTTTCTATGACCTGCAGAACGGGCAGCAGTACTATAACTATCGGGCGGAAGCGTTCCGCGCCGCGGGCCAGAACCCCAACAGCGCGGCCGGCTTCCTGACGGATGATGAAAAAGCCAACTACGCTGCCGGCAGAAGCTTCGACTACCAAGACTTACTTTTCCAGAACGGCCGGATTCAGAACCATGCCTTGGGCGTGAGTGGCGGTACCGACCAAACGCAGTACTCGGCTTCGCTAGGCTACTACGATGAGACCGGCATTGTACCAGTACAAGGCATTAAGCGCTACTCCCTGCGCGGCACCCTGGATCAGCAAATCGGTAAGAGGGTTAAAGTTGGTTTGAACACGCTCAACTCCTTTACTCAGCAGGATGACCCGGGTCTCAATATCTCGTACAACATTCTGACGAGCAGCCCTCTGGCTTCGCCCTTCGATGCTACCGGCAACCCCATCCTCTTCCCGAATGCCGATAACGCCCAGGCCAACCCGCTTAACTACTACACCCAGGATGCGCACTTTGAGCAGCGCCGTCGTCTGCGTACATTCAACAGTCTCTACGGTCAGGTAAACATCCTGAAAGGCCTCGACTATCGGTTAAACCTTGGTCTGGATGGCCGGACGGAAAACAACGAGTCATTCTTCGCGTCAAACACCCCGGCGCGTGCTGGGGGGCAGAACGCCGCTACGCGAAACAACAGTATTGCCTTCAACCTGCTGGTTGAAAACCTACTGACGTACAACCGCACCTTTGCTGAGAAGCATGATGTAAACTTCACCGGCCTCTACAGCTGGCAGCAGTTCCGGACTGATGGTTTTGAGGCTGGCGCTCAAAACTTGCCCACCAACTACCAGCAAGCATTTAACCTGGGTGCAGGTACGCCTTCGTTTGCTCGGAGCAACAAGAGCCAATGGGATATTCTCTCCTATATGGGCCGCCTGAACTACGCCTACGATAACCGCTACTCCGCCACGTTAACCTTGCGCGTAGACGGCTCGTCGCGCCTGGCTCCCGGCAACAAATACAAGCCTTTCCCATCGGCTGCAGTGGCCTGGAACGTGGCCAATGAATCTTTCCTGAGCGGACAGGCCTGGCTGAACATCCTGAAGCTACGCGCCAGCTACGGCCGTACGGGTAGCACCGCAGTAAACCCCTACCAGACCCTGGGCTCCCTGCAGTCTAGCCTGGGTAATGGCTACTATAACTTCGGTGGCACGGGCGTAGCTGGTGTTATTCCATCCTCTATTCCTAACCCCAATCTGGGCTGGGAGTACACGGCAACTACCAACTTCGGTCTTGACTTCGGCTTCTTCAACAACCGCGTAGCCGGTTCGATTGAACTCTACCAGCAGCGCACCAGCGACCTGTTGCTGCCTGATGCCCTACCGACAACCAGTGGTTATGGCTCCTTTACCCGTAACATCGGCGAAACCCAGAACCGCGGTCTGGAAATCAGCCTGACTACGGTGAACGTGCGCTCTGCCAGCGGCTTTGAGTGGAGCACTGACTGGAACTTTACCATCAACCGGGAGAAAGTACTCAACCTAGGCCTTGGTAAAGACGAAAACGGTAATGAGCGCAGCGACATCAGCAACCAGCGCTTTATTGGCCAACCCTTGTACGTTTTCTATGACTACAAGTACGCTGGCATTTACCAGCAGGATGAAGCTGCCGCCGCCGCTAAAGCCGGCACTCGGGTCGGGCAAGTTAAAATTGAAGATCTTAACGGAAACGGAGTAGTAGATGGTGCCGACCGGCAGATCATTGGTAGCCGCCAGCCGAAGTTTGAGGCCGGCATGACCCAACGCTTCCGCTTCAAAGGATTTGACCTGACGGCAGTAGGCCTCACCCGCGTGGGTGCCACCGTTGTAGATCCGCTGCTGTTCCCTTCCAACTACATCACTACGTTCAGCGGCCGCCGCAATCAGCTTAACCTGCCGTACTGGACGCCAGAAACGCCTAACAACCGCTTCCCGCAGCCCAACCAGAACTACTTCAACGACTTCGTGCTCAACTCGCAGTCGCTGGCGTATCTGAGCGGTACGTTCATCAAAGTGCGCAGCATTGACCTGGGGTACTCATTGCCGGCCAGTCTTATTCAGCGGGCTAAGATGAGCACGGCCCGGGTGTATATTCAGGTGCAAAACCCACTGATCTGGTCGCCGGTGGAGTACTACAAGAAGAACAAAGCCATCGATCCGGATGCGCTGTCTTACTCGACCCGGTTTAGTGGCAGTACTGCTAACAACGGTGGTATTTCTTTTGATAACCTGCCCGGCACGCAGTACCCCGTTACCCGCTCCTTCATTGTGGGTGTGAATGTAGGTTTCTAATTTTCTTCGAATTTTCTCCGACGCTGCGTGCGTTCTCCACTTATATGAAAAAGATACTGCTTACAGGTTCGGCGCTGGCTCTGCTTTTAGCCGCCAGCAGCTGCAGCAAAGATACTCTGGACGAAACCCCTCGTTCTGTTTTGGTGCCTAGCTTCCTCGGAACACCCGAGGGGGTGCAGGCGGGTCTGGCAGGGGTATACTCCAGCCTACGTAATGCCACCGCTGACCAGGGTGGCTCCATCTTCATCTCGCAGGGTACCGACGAGTTTATGCGTGGCTTTGCTTCAACGGAAGGGTTTGAAGACTATAACACCGGCGCGCTAAATGGTACCAACGGCAACATCACGAATACCTGGAGCACGTACTACCGCGCCATTAACACGGCCAATGGCGTAATTCAATACGCCGGCTCAGTGCAAGGAGTGGCTCCGGCTACCCTTGCACAGGTGGTGGCTGAGGCCAAGGTGCTGCGGGCCTGGTTTTATTTCCGCCTGGTGCGGTCGTTTGGCGATGTGCCCCTGACCTTGTCTTTCGTGGATACTCCCACCAAGGACTTCTCGCGGGCTCCTATTGCCGATGTATACAGTGCCATTGTGAAAGACCTGACCGATGCGCTGGGTACTATTTCGAACACGGCTGCTCAGCCAGGCCGCGTAACGCGGGCTACGGCTTTGCACATGCTAGGCCAGGTACACCTTACCCGGGCTACCTCTACTGCTAAGCAGGCTGACGATTACGCCAAGGCTGCTCAGTATTCGGAAGAGCTGATCCGGGATGCCAGCAAATATGGCAAAGGCCTGGAGGCTGACCCTGCCGACGTGTTCAGAGAAGGCAATGAAAACGGTAAGGAAGTTCTGATGAACGTACAGTTCAACACGGACCCTACCTTCACTGGTATATCTGATAACGGCGCTGGTGGTGCCGGCCAGAACCAAACGAACTATCTGTTCCGGGGCCGCTACGACCTGCTGCCCAACGTGGCTCGTAGCATCGTGTACGGTCGTCCTTTCGGGCGTCTGACCTCAACCCCGTACCTGCTGAACTCTTATATCCTGCCCAGCGAAACCACTGATCGGCAGTGGCGCACCACCGATACCCGCTACAGCAAGTGGTTCTCTACTTTGTGGTTAGTGAACTCACCAGGCGTAAATGGTGGTACTGGCTTCAACCCGAAAGCAGTAGTAGGAGATACGGCCGCCTGGTACGCCGGCCGTGAGATTTCGGCCGCCGAGCGGGCGCGCATTGCAGCCCGTCCTAACGGCCCGTACGTAGTAGGCACCCCCAGCACCTACACTACCAACTTCTCGCCGTACATCAACAAGTTTGATGATGCCACGCGCCCGGCTGCCAACACCAGCTCAGACCGTCCGCTCATTCTGATGCGTCTGTCGGAAACCTACCTGATTGCTGCAGAGGCTAACATGTACCTGGGCAACCTGACCAAGGCCCGCGACTTTATCAACGTGGTGCGTCGTCGGGCTGCTGCTCCGGGCAAAACGGCTCAAATGGAAATCACGGAAAGCCAGCTCAACATTGACTTCATCTTGGATGAGCGCAGCCGTGAGTTGGCCGGTGAACAGCTTCGCTGGTATGATCTGGTGCGCACGGGCAAGCTAATTGAGCGCGTAAAGAAATACGTGCCGGCCTTGGTTAACTCTAAGCCTTCGCCCATCCCCAACGTGACGGATAACTACGGCTCTAACGCTGCCATTAACATTCAGCCTTACCATGTGTTGCGTCCTATTCCGCGTCAGGAAATCGACCGTACGAGTGGTAAAATCACGCAAAACCCTGGCTATCCTCAATAGTCTGCGTAGTAGCTAGTCTGCTAAGAGTAATGCATTGCCGGCAGTGTACCCGAACCCGAATCCGTTCGGCTAAGGTGTGCTGCCGGCAATATATTTTCGCCGCGAAGGCTATGGGGGCTACGAATTGATTTATCTCACATAGGGTAGTATTCAGCCTCCGCAACGCTACTGGAGTGGCCTAGGCAACCAACTGACTACCGTTAATTCTCACCAGAGTATATGAGACGCACAAACATGAAAGCATTGCTGGGTATCACTACTGCTGTACTCATACAAAGCTCAAGTCTATTTGCACAATCGATTGAGTTGGTTAACCCTATTCTGACGGGTTTTTACCCAGATCCGAGTATTACTAAGGTGGGCGCGGATTATTACCTGGTGAACTCCACTTTCTCTTACTTTCCCGGTATACCGGTCATGCACAGCCGAGACCTTAAGAACTGGAAGCAGGTAGGGAACGTAATTGACCGGCCCTCGCAAATGACCTTTTTGGGCGACCGGATGACCCGTGGGTTGTTCGCGCCAGCCATTGAGTACCACAATGGCACGTACTACGTCACCTGCACGCTCATCGACCACAAGGGCAACTTTGTAGTGACGGCCAAAAACCCAGCCGGGCCGTGGAGCAATCCAACTTTCCTGCCCGAGGTGAAGGGCATTGACCCCTCCCTGTACTTTGAGGGCGATAAGGCCTACGTTATCTACAACAGCGACCCACCCGACAACAAGCCGCTGTATAGCGGTCACCGCTCCATCAAGATTATTGAGCTGAACCCCAAAACGTTGCAGACCGTGGGCGAGGCAAAGATTATAGTGAACGGTGGGGTAGACCTGAGCAAGAAGCCCGTCTGGATTGAAGGCCCACACCTGATGAAGCGAGGCGACTGGTACTACCTGTACGCGGCGGAAGGTGGCACATCGGTCAACCACACGGAGGTGGTATTCCGCGGCAAGGCGCCCCTGGGGCCCTTTGTGCCCTACGAGAAAAACCCTATCCTCTCGCAGCGCGAGCTGCCCAAAGACCGCAAGGATCCCATTACCTCGGCCGGGCACGCCCAGTTTGTAGAGGGCCCCGATGGCAAGACCTACGCTATTTTCCTGGCTGTGCGACCCTACGAGGAAAACTTCTATAACACGGGCCGCGAGACCTTCATTGTGCCCGTGGTGTGGAAAGATGAGTGGCCCGTCATGGACCCAGGACCAAACGGCGTGCAGTATTCCTACAGAGCCAACTTCCCCGAGGTAAAGCAGAAAGGCGCCCTGCCACAAAACGGCAATTTCGCCTATACGCTCACTTTCGAGAAGCAGCTCGACCCGGCGCTCTTGTTCCTACGCACGGTGGATAGCACCAATTTCTCCCTGAGTAAGGCAAAAGGCCTCACTCTGAAACTGAAGCCCGAAACGTGCGCCGAAACCGGCAACCCGGCCTTCATCGGCAAGCGCCAGCAGCACATGTACGGCAGCGCCGAAACCGAGCTGACGTTTGCGGCCAAGGCGGCCAACGAAACGGCGGGACTGGTGGTGTTCCAAGATGAGAAGCACTTCTACTACCTCTGTAAGTCGGTGGAGAATGGCAAGCCCGTTGTGCAACTGCTTAAGAGCACGGCCGATGCGAAGAACACCGAGCTGCTGGCAAAAGCGCTGCTGAAAGCGGCGGCCGGCAAGGTGCAGCTGCGCATTAATGCCGACGGCGACACCTATAGCTTCCGCTTTTCGGAGGATGGCAAAAAGTACACGGTGCTGAAAGACAAGGTAGATGCGCGCTTCCTGAGCACGCAGGTAGCGGGCGGCTTCATTGGCTGCCTCTACGGCATGTACGGCACCTCGGCCGGGCAGCCCACTACCAATACGGCCTCCTTCAAGTGGCTGAAGTACGAGGGCCACGACCCCATGTACAAGAAATAATACGCGGCCCGCTAGCTACGCTTCCACCTTTCCCGATATGCGCTTATTCCCACTCCTTTGCCTGCTCGTGCTACCCCTTGCCGCTGCCCAAGCCGCCAAGCCCATCCAGATTAGTAGCCCCGACGGGGCCGTACAGGTGACGGTAGACGTAACGGCCCAAGGCCAGCCTACCTACACCGTGCGCTACCGCCAGGCCGAGCTGCTACGGCCCTCGCACCTAGGCCTCCGCCTCGCCAGCGCCGACCTCACACAGGGCCTCCAGCTAACGAAAGCCTATAAGCAAACGGTTGTAACTGACGACTATCAGCTGGCCACCGACAAGCGGGCCAATTGCCGCTACCGGGCCAACCGGCGCGTGCTGCACTTTGCCGGGGCGGCCGGGGCGCCGCAGCTCAGCGTAGTGTTTCAGGTATCGAATGATGGGGTAGCGTTTCAGTATCTGTTGGAAGGGCCGAGCAAGGAGGTACAGCGCATCACGGCTGAAGCCACTTCTTTTCATTTGCCAACTAGCGCCAAGGGCTGGCTGCACCCGCACGCCAAGGCTCAAACCGGGTTTGCCAACACGCAGCCCTCGTATGAGGAAAATTACCAGCGCGGTATCGCGGCTGGCACGCCGTCAACTATCGGGCAGGGGTGGTCGTTTCCGGCGTTGTTTCAAACCAACGGGCACTGGGTGCTACTGACTGAGGCCGGCATGGGCCGAACCTACGCCGGTACCCACTTGGCCCACGAGTCGCCCGATGCGGAGTATGCTGTGGCATTTCCGCAGGCCCCCGAAAAAACGACGCCTGATGCGGCCCTGCTGCCCGAAAGCCGCCTGCCATGGAGTACGCCCTGGCGCGTGGTAGTGATAGGCAATTCGCTGGCGCCCATTGTAGAATCGACGCTGACGACGGATTTGAGCGCGCCCGCTAAAACGCCAGTGCTCACCGAGGCGCCCGGCAAATCGTCGTGGTCGTGGGTGCTAATGGGGGATCAGAACACCACCTACGACGTGCAGCGCCGCTTCATCGACTATGCCGCCAACATGGGTTGGCGCTACTGCCTGGTCGATGCGCTCTGGGACAAGCAAATAGGCTACGATAAAACGCAGGAGCTAGCCCAGTATGCGCGCTCCAAAAACGTGGGCCTGCTGGTGTGGTACAATTCGAACGGCCACTGGAACCAGGCCCCGCAAACGCCCACCAACGTGCTATTTGAGTCCGAAAGTCGCCGCAAGGAGTTTGCGCGCATCAAGCAAATGGGTGTGGCAGGAATTAAAGTGGACTTCTTCGGGGGCGATGGACAGTCGTTTATGAACTACTACCAGGACTTGCTCGTCGATGCCGCGCAAGCGGGTCTGCTGGTCAACTTTCACGGCACCACCATCCCGCGGGGCTGGAACCGGACTTACCCCAACCTGATGACGATGGAGGCCGTGAAGGGCTTCGAGTTCCTGACCTTCGACCAGCGCAACACCGACCAGGAGGCTACCCACTGCGCTACGCTACCCTTCACCCGCAACGCCGTGGGGCCGATGGACTTCACGCCCATGGCCTTCTCCGAGATTCGGGGCAAGGAGCGGCGCACGTCTAATGCCTTTGAGCTGGCATTGTCGGTGCTGTTTCAGTCGGGCATTCAGCACTACGCCGAGGTGCCCGAGGGCATGGCCGCGCAGCCCGCTTACGTGCAAGACTTCGTGAAGAAACTACCCCCGCGCTGGGCCGATGTGAAGCTGCTCGACGGCTTCCCTGGCGAGTACGCGGTACTGGCCCGCCAGGCCCCCGGCGGCGAGTGGTACGTGGCCGGCATCAACGCCACCGACGCGCCCAAAACCATCCAGGTTGACCTCGGCAAGCTAGGCCTCAAAAACGGCACGCTCATCACCGACGGCGACACCAACCGCAGCTTCAGCACGCGGGCCGTGGCGGGCAATACTGTCAGCGTGACGCTGCCGGCACGGGGCGGCTTCGTGGTGCAGCCCTAGGGCCTCTCAGCAATTCTTCCTACCCCCATACCGAGCGGAAAACCTGTGCAAAATGCCGCTCCACCGCCCTTTGTCTTCACTCTATGAATGCACGTTTCTCTTTCCTTCACCGCAGTTGGGTTGGCTTGCTGCTGCTAGGCTTGCAATGTGCTGGCCTAGGTAGTGCGTCTGCCCAGCGCACCTCCAAGCCCAAACTGGCACCCAACGCGCAAAAAGGAGCTTTTTACACGGGTAAGTACCCTAGTTTGCTACGGCAGGCAGGCTACAGCCAGGCCGCCATCGACCAGAAAGTAGCCCAGACCTACCACGATGTGTTTGAAGGGCCCAACAAGGTGTACTTCGAGGTGGGCGACTCGATGGCCTACGTGTCGGATGTGAAAAACCACGATGCCCGCACCGAAGGCATGTCGTACGGGATGATGGTGGCGGTGCAGATGAACAAAAAGGAGGTGTTTGACCGTCTCTGGCGCTGGTCAAAAAAGAACTTGCAGCACCAGAGTGGCCCGCTGGAAGGCTACTTCGCCTGGAGTTTCAGCACTACCACCATGAAGCTCAATTCGGAAGGACCCGCTTCGGATGGCGAGCTGTACTTCATCACCAGCCTGCTGTTTGCCGCCAACCGGTGGGGAAATGCCACCGGCATCAACTACTACCAGGAAGCTCGTCGCATTTTAGATGCCTCGTGGAAAAAAGACGGTACGGGCGGCGTGCGCAACCTCTTCAATACTGAGCACAAGCAAATCACCTTTGTGCCGGTAGGGGATATGTATAACTGGACGGACCCCTCGTACCACGTGCCGGCCTTTCTGGAAGTGTGGGCCACCTACGCCAAGGACGGGCACGAGCCGTTTTACCGGGCCTGCGCCGATACGGCGCGGGCGTTTCTGCACCGCGCCTGCGCCGCGCCCACCGGCCTCAACTACGACTACACCGAGTTTAGCGGCCAGCCCCACGCCACCAAGTGGGCGCCGCCCGCCTTCCGCTACGATTCGTGGCGGGTGCCCATGAACATTGCCATGGACTACGTGTGGTTTGGCAAGGACAAGGCCTGGCAGCAGCAGTATGCGCGGCGCTTCCAAGGGTTTTTGCGCAGCAAAGGGGTGAATACCTTCGAAGACCAGTTCAACGTGGACGGCTCACGGCCTGAGTTTATTCTGCAAGCCGGCGACGTCAAGAAGCTGCGGCACTCCCTGGGCCTGGTTGCCACCAGCGCCTCGGCCTCACTCATGCATCAAGACCGGGACCTGGCTTTCGTGCACGCCCTCTGGAACGCCAAGCTGACCCCCTACGAGGACGGCTACTTTGACCCCTACTACGACGGCCTGCTATATCTCTTCAGCTTGCTGCACTTAAGCGGCAAATACCAGGCTATCAAGCCTGCTTAAGTTCGATTCTCTACTCACCTCAGCGTTTGTGGCCTATGCCTTATTCTTTGAAACGGAGTGTTTTAGCTATTGGCGTGTTCTTCGCGGCGGCGGTAGTGGCGCCGCTGACAGCGCAGGTGAAGCAGGCGCAAAACCCCATCATCTTCGCCGACGTGCCGGACCTGTCCATGATTCGGGTAGGAGACACCTATTACATGAGCAGCACCACCATGCACATGACGCCGGGGGTGCCCATCATGAAATCGAAGGACCTGGTGAACTGGCACCTCGTGAGCTACGCCTCCGACACGCTGGGTACCCAAGATGAGCTGACGCTGCGCAACGGCAAGAGCACCTACGGCCGCGGGTCGTGGGCCAGTAGCCTGCGGTTTCACAACGGTACCTACTACGTTTCGACCTTCGCCCAGACCACGGGCAAGACCTACATTTATTCGACCAAGAACATCGAGAAGGGCCCCTGGAAAGCCGTGTCGTTCAAGCCGAGCTACCACGACCACTCCCTGTTTTTTGATGACGATGGCCGTGTGTACCTAGTGTTTGGGGCCGGTAAGCTGCAACTAATTGAGTTGAAGGCCGACGCCTCTGGCGTGAAGCCTGGCGCCACGGAGCAGGTGCTGATTGAAAATGCCAGCACCCCAGCCGGCCCCAACCTAGGTCTACCCGCCGAAGGGTCGCAGCTGTTCAAAATCAAAGGCAAGTACTACCTCTTCAACATCACCTGGCCCAAAGGCGGCATGCGCACCGTGGTGGTGCATCGGGCCGACAAGCTCACTGGCCCCTACGAAGGCCGGGTGGCGCTGCAAGACCTAGGCGTGGCCCAGGGCGGCCTCATCGATACGCCCGATGGCCGGTGGTTTTCCTACCTGTTCCGCGACTACGGCGCCGTGGGCCGCATCCCGTACCTAGTGCCCGTGACCTGGGCCGATGGCTGGCCGGTGCTGGGTAGCCCGGCTGGCAAGGTGCCCCAGACGCTGGCCCTACCCGCCAGTAAAGGCCTGATTCCGGGCATCGTAGCCTCGGATGAGTTTAGCCGGCGCAAGGGCGAGCCCGCCCTACCCTTGGTGTGGCAGTGGAACCACAACCCTGAAAACTCCCTCTGGTCGCTCACCGACCGTGCGGGCTACCTGCGTCTCAAAACCGGCCGCACGGACACTACCTTCCTGCTGGCCCGTAACACGCTCACCCAGCGCACCATCGGCCCGACTTGCGCCGGCACCACCGCCCTGGATGTGTCGCATCTGAAAGACGGCGACTTCGCGGGCCTGGCCCTCCTGCAAAAGCGCTACGGCCTAGTAGGAGTGGAGTCGCGCAACGGCCAGAAGTCCATCGTTATGGTTAGCGCCGAGACGGAGAAACCCGTGGAATTGCAACGCCTGCCGCTGACGCAGAATACGGTGTACTTCAAGGCGGAATGCGACTTTACGGAGCGCAAAGACGTGGCGACGTTTTTCTACAGCCTCGATGGCAAAACGTGGAAAGCCATTGGCGGCCCGCTCAAGATGGCCTACACGCTGCCTCACTTCATGGGCTACCGGTTTGGGCTGTTCAACTACGCCACGAAGCAGGCGGGCGGCTATGCCGATTTCGACTACTTCCGCATTACGGAGACACTTACCGGAGCTAAGTAGCTTTTACCCAACGGTCATGCTTCGGCTGCGCTCAGCATGACGACCTCTTTTGACTTCAAATCCTACTCGAATTCCTACCCACATATGCTGAAACACAAACTATACTGTATCCTGACTGTCCTAGCCTGCCTCGTGGGCGGTGCGGCCCAGGCGCAGAACCCGATTATTACCAACCAATTCACGGCTGACCCCACGGCGCGCCTGTTTAACGGACGGGTGTACGTGTACCCCTCGCACGATATTCCGGCCGCGCCCGGTCGGGGGCGGGCCGGCTGGTTTGTGATGGAAGACTACCACGTGTTTTCCTCCGCTAACCTCACCGACTGGACCGACCACGGCGTCATCGTCACGCAAAACAAAGTGCCCTGGGTGAAGCCCGACAGCTACAGCATGTGGGCGCCCGACTGCATTGCGCGCAACGGCAAGTACTACTTCTACTTCCCGACTACCCCCAAGGACACGACCATCAACAAGGGCTTTACGGTAGGAGTAGCCGTAGCCGATAAGCCCACCGGCCCCTTCATGCCGGAGCCCCAGCCCATTAAGGGGGTGCGCGGCATCGACCCCAACGTATTTATCGACCAGGATGGACAGGCCTACCTGTATTGGTCGCAGGGCAACATCTATGGGGCCAAGCTCAAAGAAAACATGCTGGAGCTGGCCTCCGAGCCCGTGACGCTGGGCGAGCTACCGACCAAAGGCCTGAAGGAAGGACCCTACCTATTCAAGCGCAACGGCACCTACTACCTCACCTACCCGCACGTGGCCAACAAGACCGAGCGGCTTGAATACGCTACCAGCACCAGCCCCCTGGGTCCGTTCACGGTGAAGGGCGTGCTAATGGACGAGTCGCCGACGGGGTGCTGGACCAACCACCACTCCCTGCTAGAGGTTAAGAACCAGTGGTATTTGTTCTACCACCACAACGACCTGTCGCCTACCTTCGACAAGAATCGCTCGGTGCGCATCGACAGCCTGTTTTTTGAGCCCGATGGTACCATTCGCAAAGTAGTGCCCACCCTGCGCGGCGTAGGCCTGACTGATGCCCGCCAGAAAATTCAGCTGGACCGCTACAGTCGCCTGAGCAGCCGTGGCGCTTCCATTGCCTTTCTGGACACGTCCAACACCTTCCAGGGCTGGAAAACGGTGTTTGCCAACAACCAGGGCTGGGTGCAATACAACGACGTGGCCTTCGGCAAGCAGGCCCTTAAAACAGTAACGCTGCGTGTGCAGGCTGCCGCGGGCGCCACAGTGCAACTGCGCACTGATGGGGCTACCGGCCCGCTACTAGCCCAGGTAACCGTGCCGAAGAGCAGCCAGTGGCAGGAGATAAAAGCACCTGTATCAGCCTTCAAGCCCGGCACGCATGCGTTGGTTGTGTCCTCCAAAACCAACACGCCTGTAGCTATTGACTGGGTCAAGTTTGACTAGAGACAAGAAGACTCTCGATTGCACTCTGTCTGATTTACATCCACTATCTGGCCTGCTAGGCCTCTTCCTGAGGTATGAGAAACATAGTCCCCGCCATCCTGAGTGTTGTGGTGCTGAGTGTAAGCAGCGCTTTTGCTCAGAAAATGGTCATGGAAGCTCCCAAGGGCTTCGACCAGCCCACGGCCGGCATTGCTGCGGGTAAAATTGACAGCATCAGCTACTCCTCAAAAACCGTGGGCACGGTGCGTAAGGCGCTGGTGTATACACCGCCGGGTTATTCCAAGCGGAAGAAGTATCCGGTGCTCTACCTGCTGCACGGCATTGGCGGCGACGAAAAGGAGTGGTTGAAGGGAGGGCGTCCGCAGGTGATTCTGGATAACCTATACGCGGCGGGTAAGCTCAAGCCCATGCTGGTGGTGATGCCCAACGGCCGGGCTATGAAAGACGACCGGCCCGTTGGCAATATCTACGGGCCGGATAAGGTAGCCGCATTTGCTAACTTCGAGAAAGACCTGCTGACTGACCTCATTCCCTACATTGAGAAGACGTATCCGGCGCTCAAAAACCGCGAGAACCGGGCCGTGGCTGGCCTGTCGATGGGAGGGGGGCAGTCGTTGAATTTTGGGCTGGGTAACCTGGATACGTTTGCCTGGGTGGGCGGCTTTTCGTCGGCCCCCAACACGAAACAGCCCGAACAGCTGGTGCCCGACCCCGAAAAGGCAAAAAAGCAGCTCAAGCTCCTCTGGATTTCGTGCGGCGACCAGGACGGCCTGCTGCCCATCAGCCAGCGCACCCACGACTACCTCTACGAGCACCGGGTGCCACACGTGTACTACCTCGAAGCTGGCGGGCACGATTTTAAGGTCTGGAAAAACGGACTGTACATGTTCTCGCAGCAGCTGTTTAAGCCCGTTGATGTTGCCGCGCTGCCCACCTACACCGTGCTGGGCACACCAGCCGCCACCAACGTGCGCAACGCCAAATACCCCCAGATTCTGCCCGATAACCGCGCCGTTTTTCGCCTGAAGGCCCCTGGTGTGCAAAAGGCCCAGCTGGACCTAGGCCGCAAGTACGACATGGTGAAGGACAGCAGCGGCACTTGGACCGTAACCACCGATACGCTGAGCCGCGGCCTGCACTACTATTCCCTGGTGCTCGACGGCCTGCCCGTAGCCGACCCCGCCAGCGACACGTTCTATGGCATGGGCCGCATGGCCAGCGGCATTGAGATTCCGGGCCGCGGCACCAGCTTTTACGCCCTGCGCGACGTGCCCCACGGCGAGGTGCGGGAGCGGCGGTACTTCTCTAAAGTCACCAACTCATGGCGGCGGTTTTTCGTGTACACGCCCGCCGGCTACGATGCCAGCACTACCACTACATACCCGGTGCTCTACCTGCTGCATGGCGGCGGCGAAGACGAGACCGGCTGGGCCAGGCAGGGCAAAACCGATGTAATTCTGGACAACCTGATTGCCGACAAAAAAGCCAAGCCCATGCTCGTGGTGATGCTCGACGGTAACATGGGTGGCCCCGGTGGCCTAGCGGGCTTCAACGAGGGTACGCTAAAGCGCTTTGAGGACGAGCTAAAGCAAACCGTGCTGCCCGTGGTGGAAAGCAATTACCGGGTGGCGGCTGGGGCTAATAACCGGGCGCTGGCAGGCCTCTCTCTGGGTGGCCTGCAAACGCTCTACGCGGGCATGAAGAACACGGACATGTTTGCTCACTTAGGCGTGTTCAGCTCAGGCTTCTTGGCCAACAACGCGGCCTTATCTGACCCCCAGTATGCCTACATGAAGGCCAACGCGGGCACCATTAACACCAACCTCAAGCAGCTGTGGCTCTCAATGGGCGGGCCTGAAGACATTGCCTACGCCAACAACAAGGTGATGCGCGCCAAGATGGATGAGCTAGGCATCAAGTATGTGTACAGCGAGTACCCCGGCGGCCATACCTGGCCCGTGTGGCGCCACGACCTGTACCTGTTTGCCCAAGGCCTGTTTTAGGTAGCCCGCCAACCGCACGGCCCTATCAGAGCCTCTATAGCCTTCCCAACCAGTATCCGACCCCAATGAAAAAGAACTGGCTCATTGCCCTGCTGACCCTGCTGGCCTACCTGCCTTCGCAGGCGCAAAACCCCATTATCAAAGATGTATTCACCGCCGACCCCGCGCCCTTGGTGTACCGCGATACGCTGTTTCTTTACACCGGCCATGATACGGCCTCAGTAAGCGAAACAAACTACAAAATGCCCGACTGGCGCATCTATTCCACCACCGACATGGTGCACTGGAAAGACTATGGCACGCGCCTCTCGCCCCGCACGTTTGCCTGGGCCACCGGCGACGCCTACGCGGCTCAGTGCGTGTACCACAACGGCAAGTTCTACTGGTTTGTATCCACGTTTCATAAGAAGGACGGCAACAGCCAGGGCGGCGCGGCAATTGGCGTGGCCGTGTCAGATAGGCCTACCGGGCCGTTCAGGGATGCTATTGGCAAGGCGCTCATCGTGAATGAGATGACCAAGGACAAGCCGCACGCCTGGGACGACATCGACCCCACGGTTTTCGTGGACGACGACAAGCAGGTCTACATGTACTGGGGTAACTTAAGCTGCCGCTGGGTGAAGCTCAAGGACAACCTGACCGAGCTGGCTGGCCCCATCAACTTCATTACGCCCAGAAACTACATCGAAGGCCCTTGGGTGTATAAGCGCAAGAACTTGTATTACCTCGTGTACGCCAGCGCCGGCACCAAGCCCGAAATGATAGAGTACTGCACGGCCCCCAGCGCCACCGGCCCCTGGACGTACCGAGGCATTATTCAGGAGAATGTGCCCAACAGCTTTACTACCCACCCCGGCATCATCGACTACAAGGGTAAGAGCTATTTTTTCTACCACAACGGCTCCCTGCCCACCGGCGGCAGCTACCGTCGCTCCATCTGCGTGGACTACCTGAAGTACAACGCCGATGGCACCATCCAGAAAATAGTGCAGACCACCGAGGGCGTGGCGCCGGTGAAATAGTGGCCTAGGCTGGCCTTCTGCACCTCAACTCCCGATTTACCCAATTCCCATCCATGAGAAAGCTACTTTTTATTCTGCTCCTCCTGAGCACCTCAGCCGGGTTGCGCGCCGAAGACGGGCACCAACTGTGGCTGCGTAAGCAACAGGCCGTGCCCGTTAAGGTAGTGTCCTCCGCGACAAACTCTCCCGTAGTGGCCATGGCCAAGCAGGAATTGCAGCAAGGCTGGCGAGGAAAAGCCGGCGCGTCGGTGTCGCTGACTCTCAAGAAGGATAAAGCCATTAAGTACGATGGGTTTCGACTTATCCCAAACGGGGTGCAGGCGACTACGGAGGCAGGCCTGTTGTACGGCGTGTTTGAGATGCTGCGGCGCCAGCAAACGGGCCAGGCAGTGTCAGAGGGTCTTTTGAATCCATCATATGAGCACCGCCTCCTCAACCATTGGGACAACCCCGACGGGTCGGTGGAGCGCGGGTACGCCGGGCAATCCATCTTCTGGCGCAAGGACAACGCCCTGGTGACTACCGCCGAGGATAAAACCCGCTGGCAGCAGTACGCTCGCGCTAATGCCTCAGTGGGCATCAATGGCGCCGTGATCAATAACGTAAATGCCTCACAGCTGATTTTGACGCCTGAGTACCTGGTCCGGGTGAAAGCCATTGCCGATGCATTCCGCCCGTACGGGGTGAAGGTGTATCTGGCGGTGAAGTTTACCTCGCCGGCGTTGCTGGGTGGCCTAAAGACCTCGGACCCGCTGGACCCAGCTGTGGCGGCCTGGTGGCAAAGCAAGACCAAGGAAATCTACAAGCTGGTTCCGGATTTTGGCGGCTTCCTGGTGAAAGCCAGTAGCGAAGGCCAGCCCGGCCCCCAGGATTACGGCCGCACCCACGCCGACGGCGCCAACATGCTGGCCGATGCGGTAAAGCCCTACGGCGGGATGGTGATGTGGCGCGCCTTTGTGTACAGCCCCAACGACAAGGACCGGGCGAAACAGGCCTACAACGAGTTTGTGCCCCTGGACGGTAAATTCCGCGACAACGTTATCATTCAGGTGAAAAACGGGCCGGTTGATTTCCAGCCCCGCGAGCCGTTCAGTCCGCTGTTCGGGGCGCTGAAGAAGACGTCCGTGATGCCGGAGTTTCAGATAACGCAGGAGTACCTGGGGCACGCCATTGATTTGGTGTTCCTCTCGACGATGTGGGAGGAGTGCCTGCAAAGCGACACCTACCAAGCCGGGACGGGCAGCACCGTGGCCCGCTGCACCGATGGCAGCGTGTACCCGCAAAAACATACGGCCATGGCCGGGGTATCAAACGTCGGCCTGGACACCAACTGGACCGGCCACGATTTTGCCCAAGCCAACTGGTATGCCTTCGGCCGACTGGCCTGGAACAACTCCCTGAAGAGTGCGCAGATAGCCGACGAGTGGCTGAAGCTTACGTTTTACGGTGCCACAGCTCCGCAAAGTGCCGCCCCGAAGTACGCCGCTGATTGGAACACCAATTTTCTGGCTCCGGTAAAGCAGATGATGCTGGATAGCCGCGAAACTGCCGTCAACTACTCCATGCCGCTGGGCTTGCACCATATTATGTCGGCCACCCGCGGGCACTATGGCCCCGGCCCGTGGTGGGCGCCGCCCAAAATGCGCGCCGACTGGACACCGCCTTATTACCACCAAGCTGACTCTACGGGGGTAGGCTTCAACCGAACCAGAACCGGTAGTAATGCGGTTAGCCAGTACCACGAGCCCTTAGCTTCTCAGCTCAACGACCCCCAAACCTGCCCCGATGAGTACCTGCTGTGGTTTCATCACTTGCCCTGGGACTTCAGGATGAAAAGCGGCCACACCCTGTGGGAAGAGCTAGGCTACCACTACGACAAGGGCGTGCAGCAGGTACGCCAGTTTCAAAAAGTGTGGGACAAAGCTCAGCCTTACGTAGACGCCGAGCGGTTTGCCGTGGTGCAATACAAGCTGCGGAGCCAAAGCGGCAACGCTGTGCAGTGGAAAGATGCCTGCCTGCTGTACTTCCAGCAGTTCAGCCATATGCCACTTCCCGCTGCCATAGAGCCGCCAGCGAGTAATCTGGATGCCATTATTGCTAATGACATGCGGCCAAGGAGGCAAGAGAATTAGTGGCCTGGCGGTATGAGTTGGCTGACACAGATTAGCCGCCATACCCCTTCAAGCCCGCTCCATTAACCAGGGGCAGGCACTGCCAGCCGCTAGCTAGGCCTGGTTACTTATTGCGCCGCCTGGCCCTAACCGTGGGCTACGTGGTAAATCAAACCTTATATGTATTAATCAACCCCCTCATATGATGCATTCACTTTTTTCTGGCTCTTTGGTTCCCAAGTCACTTACCCTGGGTCGGAAAGGCCTAGTGCTTGCGGTACTCGGCGGCTATTTGCTGACACCTACCGAAACAATTGCGCAAGTGCGACTGCCGAAGCTGGTCAGCAACGGTATGGTGCTGCAGCGCGACACGAAGGTAAATATTTGGGGCTGGGCCAAACCCAGCGAGAAAGTAGCCCTGAAGTTCAACGGAAAAACCTACCAGGCTACGACTGGCCCCGCTGGTAAGTGGCAGATCAGTCTGCCCGCCCTGAAAGCCGGTGGGCCGTACCAGATGGATATTACGGCCAGCAACAACATCACCCTGAAGGATGTGTATGTGGGTGACGTGTGGCTCTGCTCGGGGCAGTCGAACATGGAAACGCCCATGAGCCGGGTGCGCGACAAGTACCCGCAGGAAGTAGCGCAAGCCAATAACCCGCGCATCCGGCAGTTTACTGTGCCGCTAACCTACGCCTTCAAAGGACCACAGACTGACCTGACGGGTGGTTCCTGGGTGGGCGCTGATCCGCAAAGCATTCTGCAGTTTTCGGCAGTGGCCTACTTCTTCGCCAAGGAGATAAGCGCGAAATACCAGGTGCCGGTGGGTATTATTAAGGATGCAGTGGGCGGCTCGCCGGCCGAGGCCTGGCTGAGTGCCGAGGCGCTCAAGCAGTTCCCCACCTATGAGCAGCAGGGTGCCAAGTACCGGGACAGTGCCCTGGTAGCCGGTATCAAGCAGCGGGAGGGCGCCGCCGTAGCCGACTGGTATAAGCGCCTGCACCAGACCGACCAGGGCGAAGCCCCAGGCCAGACAAAGTGGTCGGCGGTGGGTTACGATGCCAGCAGCTGGGCCACTATGAACGTGCCGGGCTACTGGGCCGATCAAACCCCGCTGGGCCAGGTTAATGGCGTAATGTGGTTTCGGAAAGAGGTAGAGGTGCCCGCCAGTATGGTAGGCAAACCGGCCCGCTTGGAGCTAGGCACGCTCGTTGACGCCGATTCTACCTACATTAATGGCCTACTGGTTGGCACTACAGGCTACCAGTACCCGCCACGTAAATACGACTTTGGGCCCAATGTGCTGAAGGCCGGCAAAAATGTAATAGTAGTGCGCCTGATCAGCAACGGAGGCCGCGGCGGCTTCACAATGGGCAAAAATTACCAGCTCACGGGCGGCGGGCAAACCATTGACCTGCGCGGCCTGTGGCAGTACAAGCTGGGCGCCACCATGCAGCCCACGCCGGGCACTACCACCTTCCAGTACCAACCCGGAGGACTGTATAATGGCATGATTGCGCCCGTGCTGCCCTACGCCGTGAAAGGCGTACTCTGGTATCAGGGCGAGTCGAATGCTGGCCACCCCGAGGACTACCAGGCCCTGCTTACTAGCCTCATCACTGATTGGCGGGCACACAAGCAGCAGCCCAACATGCCCTTCATTTACGCGCAGCTGCCCAACTTTATGGCCGTGAAGAAGGAGCCCAGCGAGAGTGGGTGGGCTGCCCTGCGTGATGCGCAGCGCCGCACGCTAGCCGTGCCCAACACCGGTATGGCCGTGCTCATGGATGTGGGCGAGTGGAACGACATTCACCCCCTTGATAAGCAGACCGTAGGCCACCGCCTCGCGCTGGCAGCGCAATCAGTGGCCTACGGGGAGAAGAAGATTGTAAGCATGGGGCCCCTGTACCAGTCGATGCAGGTGAACGGCAACAAAGTCACGATTTCTTTCACCAACACCGGGAGTGGGCTGGTAGCCAAGGGCGGCGACAACTTGCAGTACTTCGCCATTGCTGGTGCCGATAACAAGTACGTGTGGGCTAACGCCAAAATTGAAGGCAACAAGGTGGTAGTGTGGAGCGACCAGGTGCCGCAGCCGGTATCAGTGCGCTACGCTTGGGCCGACAACCCCGAGGGCACGAAGCTCTATAACAAGGAAGGATTACCCGCCTCCACCTTCCAAACCAAGTAAGCCAGCACGACCTTATCCTCTCTGTGTGGCCTATTGCCAGGTATGCAGACGAAAGCCCCGGCAATAAATCTGAGGCTTCAATCAGCCTGTTCAGCCCGAAGTGGGCTTAATACTTCAGGTTGAACAGGCTGTTTCAGGCCACCTGATGCATAACAGTAATAGCGGACGCCATCAGCCCCTAATAGGCTTTGGTCGTGCCGGAGCACCTATTCTACCCCAGGCTTTGAAATTCCTTATCCATGAAAGCAAGAAACATTTTACTTACTACTGCCTTAGCGGGTGTGGCCCTGGGGTTTGTGCAAAAGGCGCAGCCCACGTTAAAAGACGCGTTCAAAAAGGATTTCTATGTGGGCGCGGCGCTCAACTACCGGCAACTCAACGGCCAGGATGCCAAGGCTACCGCTCTCATTAAGCAGCAGTTCAACACCATCAGCCCCGAAAACCTGCTCAAGTGGGGGCCAGTGCACCCGCAACTCAATACCTATAACTTTAAGCCTGCCGATGACTACGTAGCCTTCGGGCAGCAGAACAACATGTTTATCATTGGGCATACGCTCATGTGGCATCAACAAACGCCGAAATGGGTATTTGAGGATGAGGCCGGCAAGCCCGTAAGCCGGGAGGTGCTACTGAAGCGTCTGGAAGAGCACATCAACACTGTAGTAGGCCGTTACAAGGGAAAGATTGGCGGTTGGGATGTGCTGAATGAAGCCATTGATGACCAGCAGGGAGACCTGCGCAAAACCAAGTGGCTGGAAATCCTCGGTGAAGATTTCGCCGCCAAGGCCTTCGAATATGCTCACAAGGCCGACCCCAAAGCGGAACTCTACTATAACGACTACAGCCTCTTTCGGCCGGAAAAGCGAGAGGGAGTGATTAAACTGGTAAAAAGCCTGCAGGCGAAAGGCGTCAAGGTTACGGCTATCGGGATGCAGGGGCACTATGGCCTGAAACAGCCCAGTATTGAGCAGATTGAGGCCAGCATTGTGGCCTTCTCGAAACTGGGGGTGCACGTTAACTTTACTGAGCTGGACGTTGATGTGCTGCCGAAGCCTAGCCGCCGTCAGGGTGGGGCCGATATTTCCGAAAACTACGCCGCCGCTACCCAATATAATCCTTACCAGGCTGGCCTGCCCGACTCAGTGCAGCAGCAGCTGACCAACCGGTACGCCGACCTGTTTGCCCTGTTTCATAAACACCGCGACGTTATTGACCGCATCACGCTATGGGGCGTGACAGATGCGGATTCCTGGCTCAACGACTGGCCCATCAGAGGGCGCACCAGCTACCCGCTGCTGTTTGGCCGCAACTATGAGGCTAAGCCGGCTTTTCAGAGCGTTGTACAGGCAGCCGCCCAGAAGAGCAAGTAGTAAAGCACTACTGCCTGGTTAAGGGGGTAGCCCTGAGGAAGCCTCAGTCCGGTCTCACCTAAGATTGTTAGGCCACTAAGCCTTGGTATCTAGGGCACCAATGTGTCTATTTAACGGTAGATCTGCTCATGTACTGGCCTAGCGGAATAGAGTAACTATAGCAAATAGTACTATTTATAATAAAGGGCGAGCCGTTTGACAATGACTCGCCCTTTAGGCGTTTGATTATTTGAAGATATTCTACGAAAATAAAATTACAGCTTATTACCTACCGAAACCGTTTTCGGAAACGGTTTCGGTAGTTTTATTTAGATTTTAGCCATTTGAGGGCTTTTTCAATTGTCGTGCGGTATTAGTTGTTGCTGTATATTCGGTAACGAAATGAGGGTAAAGCGCCGGGTGAGTGGTTACACACTCCGGTAAGTCTGACGCTGGAACTTGTATCTAAAATATAACTTTATCATGGGAGTTGGCTGTGCCGCTCCCGTCACCGACGCTTTACTGCAGTTCCACCCATGAAATACCTACTCGGGTTTGATATCGGCAGCTCCTCTATTAAGGTGGCTTTGCTTAGCGCTGAAACGGGCACATGCCTGGCTAGCGTGACGTCGCCTAAAAAGGAGATGGAGATTACCGTGGAGGCAGCCGACTGGGCCGAGCAACGCCCCGAGCGGTGGTGGCAGGAAGCCATTAATGCCACCCAGGAGCTCAGGCACAACTACGGTTTCGATACTTCCCTGGTAGCTGGCATTGGCATTACCTACCAAATGCACGGCCTCGTGCTGCTCAATGAGCAGGGCAAAGTGCTGCGCCCCGCCATTATCTGGTGCGACAGCCGCGCCGTGGACCTGGGCAACCAGGCGTTTGCTGAGCTGGGCGAGGAGCACTGCCTCAGTAACTACCTGAACTCACCAGGCAACTTTACCGCTTCCAAGCTGAAGTGGGTAAAGGAAAACGAGCCCGCTATCTACGCCCAAATCCATAAGATTCAACTGCCCGGCGACTACATTGCCTACCAGATGACCGGCCAGATGCAGACTACGGTCTCGGGCCTATCGGAAGGGGTATTCTGGAACTTCCGGGAGCAGGCTATTGCCCAGGATTTGCTGGATTACTATGGCATCAGCCGCGACCTGTTGCCTGAAGTGGTAGCAACCTTCTCAGAGCAGGGCCGCCTGACGGCCGAAGCGGCGCAGGAGCTAGGTCTGCACGCTGGTACGCCCATCAGCTACCGCGCCGGCGACCAGCCCAACAACGCCTTCTCGCTTAACGTGCTGCACGCCGGCGAAATAGCCGCCACTGCTGGTACCAGCGGCGTGGTGTACGGCATCAGCGAAACGCCCACCGCCGACCCACGCTCCCGCGTGAATGCCTTTGTGCACGTAAACAGCACCCAAGAGCAGCCCAAAAATGGGGTGCTGATGTGCATGAATGGCACCGGCATTCTCAACAGTTGGCTGCGCAAAGTAGTAGGCGAGATACCCTACGACGAGATGAACCAGCTGGCCGCCCAAGCGCCGGTAGGAGCGGAGGGCCTCGTGTTCCTGCCCTTCGGCAACGGTGCCGAGCGCATTCTGGAAAACCGACCAACCAACGCTGAGCTGCGCGGACTGAACTTCAACGTGCACAGCCGCAGCCACGTGCTGCGTGCCGCCCAGGAGGGTATCGTCTTCGCCCTAAACTACGGCATTGACATCATGCGCCAGTCGGGCGTGCAGGTGCGCAAGGTGCGTGCCGGCAACGCCAACATGTTCCTGAGCCCCGTGTTTCGGGAGGCATTTGTGAACTGCGCCGGAGTAGAGCTGGAGCTTTACAACACCGATGCGGCCCAGGGCGCAGCCCGTGGCGCTGGTGTGGGGGCGGGAGTGTACGCCAGCACCGACGACGCCTTCATCGGCCTCGAGCGCATCCTGACGCTGGCACCGCAGCCCGAGCTGCAAGAGCAATACCAGGTGGCCTACGCCCGCTGGCAAGAAAATCTGAATTCTATTCTACCACAACAAACCACCCCACAGCATGTCCACCAACACGCTTTCTAAGACGGAGTTTTTCACCGGCATCGAACCCATCCGTTTTGAAGGCCGCGAGTCTGATAACCCGCTTGCTTTTAAGTGGTACGACGAGAACCGCATGGTAGCGGGTAAGACCATGAAGGAGCATCTGCGCTTTGCAGTATCCTACTGGCACACGTTCACGGGCACGGGCGGCGACCCATTCGGCCCCGGTACCAAGCAGTTTGCCTGGGACGCCCACAGCGAAATCATTGGCCGCGCCAAGGATAAGATGGATGCTGCCTTCGAGTTCTTCACCAAGCTCGGCACGCCCTACTACTGCTTCCACGATATTGACCTGGTAGACGAAGGCTCCTCCCTGCAGGAGTATGAGCGTAACCTCCAGACCATCGTTGATTACGCCAAGGAGCACCAGGCCGCCAGCGGCGTGAAGCTGCTGTGGGGCACGGCCAACGTGTTCTCGAACCCGCGCTACATGAACGGGGCCAGCACTAACCCCGATTTTCAGGTAGTGGCTCACGCGGGTACGCAGGTGCTGAATGCCCTGGATGCTACTATCGCGCTGGGCGGCGAAAACTACGTGTTCTGGGGTGGCCGTGAAGGCTACATGACCCTGCTCAACACCGACATGAAGCGGGAGCAGGCCCACATGGGGCGTTTCCTGACCATGGCCCGCGACTACGCTCGCAAGCAGGGCTTCACCGGTAAGTTCTTCATTGAGCCTAAGCCCGCTGAGCCCACCAAGCACCAGTACGACTTCGACGCCGCTACCGTAATTGGCTTCCTGAAGGAGCACGGCCTGGAGAACGACTTTATGCTGAACCTGGAGGTAAACCACGCCACGCTGGCTGGCCATACTTTCCAGCACGAGCTGCAGGTAGCGGCTGATGCCGGCATGCTGGGCTCAATGGACGCCAACCGCGGCGACTACCAGAACGGCTGGGATACCGACCAGTTCCCCAACAACCTGAACGAGCTGACGGAGTCGATGCTCATCATTCTGGAGGCCGGTGGCATCACGCCCGGCGGCATCAACTTCGACGCTAAAACCCGCCGTAACTCCACCGACCTGGAGGATATCTTCATTGCCCACATCAGCGGCATAGACACCTTCGCTCGGGCCCTGGTAGTAGCCAACGACATCCTGGAAAAGTCGCCTTACCGCAAGTTCCGCACGGAGCGCTACGCCTCGTTCGACTCGGGCGAAGGACAGGCCTACGAGAACGGTCAGCTCACGCTGGAAGACCTGCGCACTATCGCCCTCAAAACCGGCGAGCCAGTGCCTCGCAGCGGCAAGCAGGAGTGGCTGGAAGCCATCATCAACCAGTATATCTAACAGAATAAAACGAAACCGGCTGGCTGCTCAGGGGAAAGGGAATTGGGGGGCCGGCCGGGGCCGTTTTATCTGTAGAAAGTAGGGGTAGCGATACCCGCGAGTAACGTCATGCTGAGCGAAGTCGAAGCATCTCGCGTGCTGACGTTGGGATAGAACCTCAACTTCAGCTTGCCAGGTACCTCAACTTTGCTCAGCATGACGTTTTTTTACGCCCTTTGAATTTCATCCTGTCCATTCCACCCATGCCCTTATCATCTAGCCCATCCCCGACCACTTCTTCGATATCCGCTTTCCGCCGCGTAGGTCTTACGCTAGGCCTAGGCCTGGGCCTGGCCTACGGGTCCGCGGCCCAAACCGTGCAAATGACCGTGCAGCCCGGCGACCCGAAGGTGCAGGTCAGCAAGCACATTTACGGTCACTTTGCGGAGCACCTGGGCCGCTGCGTGTACGATGGGTTTTGGGTGGATGAAAAGCTGAATGTGCCCAAGCAGGGCCGCATTCGGATGGACATTGTGGAGGCCCTGCGTAAGATTAAGGTGCCTAACTTGCGCTGGCCCGGCGGGTGCTTCGCCGATACCTACCACTGGCACGACGGGGTGGGGCCCACGGCCCAGCGCCCCAACATGCTGAACATGTGGTGGGGCAATAATCTGGAGGACAATTCCTTCGGAACGCATGAGTTTCTGGAGCTGTGTAAGCTGCTCGGCACTGAGCCCTACCTGGCGGCTAACGTAGGCAGCGGCACCGTGCAGGAAATGGCCGGCTGGATGGAGTATCTCAACTCCAACAGTAACACGCCCTTGGTAATGGAGCGCCGCAAAAACGGCCACCCGGAACCGTACGGTGTTTCGTGGTGGGGCATTGGCAACGAAAGCTGGGGTTGCGGCGGCAACATGACGGCCGACTATTACACCGACGTGTATAAGCGCTATGCCACCTTCGCGCACAACTACCCCGGCTCACCACCGCTCAAGAAAATTGTGAGCGGTGCCAACGGCGACGACGCCAACTGGACGGAGACGTGCATGAAGAAGATTCCGCTGAACATGATGTGGGGCCTGACGCTGCACCAGTACACGCTACCCACCGGCAGCTGGACGGGTAGCAAGGGCAAGGCCACTGGCTTCAGTGAGCAGGAGTACTTCAACACCATGCGCAACTGCCTGCGAATGGAGGCTATCGTGACCAAGCACTCCGCCATCATGGACAAGTACGACCCTCAGAAAAAGGTGGCGCTGCTGGTAGATGAGTGGGGCGTGTGGACCGACGTGGAACCTGGCACGAACCCCGGCTTCCTGTTTCAGCAGAACAGCCTACGCGATGCGCTGGTGGCGGGCACTACGCTTAACATCTTCAACAATCACGCTGAACGAGTGCGCGGGGCCAACCTGGCCCAGGCTGTAAACGTGCTGCAAGCCCTCGTGCTGACGGACAAGGAGCGCATGCTGCTTACGCCTACCTACCACGTCTTCGACCTGTATCAGGTACACCAAGATGCGCAGCTATTGCCCTTGCAGTTTACTAGTCCCGAGTACGTGATGGGAGCTGAGAAAATCCCGGCACTCAACGCCTCTGCCTCTAAAGACAAAAACGGCGTAGTGCACATTTCCCTGGTCAATCTTGACACGCAGAAAAGCCAGAAGCTGGAAACGGCTTTAGCAGGAGTAAACTGGAAATCGGTTTCGGGCCGCATCCTGACTTCGCCTAAAGTCAATGACTACAACACCTTCGAGAAACCCAACACCGTGAAGCTGGCCAGCTTTAATGGTGCCAAAAAGCGCGGCGAAAAATTGGCTGTGGAGATTCCCCCGCAGTCGGTGGTGGTGCTGGAGCTGAAATAGAACATCAAGCCCATCATGGCAAGCGTGCCGAGACATCTCACATACTGAGGCCTGAACGATGTAGAGACGCAATATTTTGCGTCTCGTCGTTGAACGACTGGCCTAGAACGTCTCCAGGCAAACAACCTCAGCAACGAGCAAACGCAAAATGTTGCGTCTCTACATCACCTAACGTCAGCAGGCCAGCTGTTAAGCAAGCTGCCCCCTTGGCGTTCAGATAATTCTCCTCCTGACCGATATGACATCCACCCCGTTCCCTGTACGCAAACTTTCCCTGGCGGCCCTGCTGGTTGGTGGCCTGGGCCTGCTCAGCAGCCAGCGCCCAGTTGCCGAAAAAACACTTAAAGAGGCCTACAAAAATTACTTCCCGATTGGAGTAGCCGTAGGCGCAAAGCAGCTGAAAGGTGCCGAGGCGGAGCTGATTAAACAGCAGTTCAACAGCATAACGCCGGAAAACGCCATGAAAATGGGCCCGATTCATCCGGAGGAAAACCGCTACTTCTGGACCGATGCCGACGCCATTGTAGACTTCGCCCAGAAGAACAAGCTGCGCGTACGGGGCCACAACCTGCTCTGGCACGAGCAAACGCCCAAGTGGCTGTTCAAGGATGCGGAAGGCAAGCAGGTGAGTAAGGAAGTGCTGTTGAAGCGCCTGCACGACCACATCTTCACGGTGGTAAAGCGCTATAAAGGCAAAATCTACGCCTGGGACGTGGTAAATGAAGCCATTGCCGACAACCCCAACGAGTTCCTGCGCGACACCGAGTGGTACAAGATCTGCGGCGAGGATTTCATCGCCAAAGCCTTCGAATACGCCCACGAAGCCGACCCCAAGGCCGTGCTGTTCTACAACGACTACAACACCGAGCGCCCCGAAAAGCGGGAGCGGGTGTACAAGCTGCTCAAGAAGCTGAAAGACGCTAAAGTACCGATTGATGCGGTAGGCTTGCAGGGACACTGGTCGTTGCAGGAGCCCACGGAGGCCGAGTTGCGCAAGGCTATTGAGCAGTACTCTTCCCTGGGCCTGAAGGTGCAGATTACGGAACTCGACGTGTCTATTTATCCTTGGGAAAAGGAACGCCGCCAGAGACGCCCCGGCGAGTCAGATGCTTATACGCCGGCGCTGGAGCAGAAGCAGGCCGAGCAGTACAAGATGTTCTTCCGCGTGTTTCGCGACTACAAGAACGTGATGACCGGCGTGACCTTCTGGAATGTATCGGACCAATACAGCTGGCTGGATACCTACCCCGTGCCTGGCCGCAAAAACTATCCTCTGCTCTTTGACCAAAACCTAAAGCCCAAGAAGGCTTTTCAGGAAGTAGTGAACTTCTAGGCCTCTGGAATATAGCTTCTAACAGCATCCTCTTTTCCGCGCTTATGCCCACTCCACATTCCCATCTAACCCGTCTCATCAGGCCACCACGCTGGCTGTTTGGGGCCTTCCTATTACTCTTACTGGCCTACGCCCAAAGTTGGGCCGATACACCAACTGGCCTGAGCGAGCAGTACGTTTCGGCTAAGAAGAGCAAAGGCAGCTTTACCCTGGCGGCATCTGGCAAAACGGCGCCGCTGTTTGTCAGCTCCTCTGACTGGTCGGGCGTGCTACGGGCCGCTAAAGACCTGCAGGCCGACATCAACCGCGTAACCAAGCTGCAGCCTACCCTGACGACTGATCAGGCGCCGAAGGGCAAAGAGGTAGTCCTCATTGGCACGCTGGGCAAAAGCTCGCTCATCGATCAACTGGTGCAGAGCAAGAAGCTCGATGTGTCGGGAATTGCCGGGAAGTGGGAGGTGTCGTTGGTGCAGGTGGTGGAGAAGCCCCTGCCCGGCATCGACCGCGCCCTGGTAATTGCCGGCAGTGATAAGCGCGGCACCATCTACGGCATCTATGACGTGTCGCAGCAAATAGGAGTGTCGCCGTGGTATTGGTGGGCTGATGTACCAGTGAAGGAGCAGAAGTCCCTGTACGTAACGGCGGGCCGTCATTCGCAGGGTGAGCCGAAAGTGAAGTACCGTGGCATCTTCCTCAATGATGAAGCTCCGGCGCTTTCTGGCTGGGCAAAGGAGAAGTTTGGTGGCATCAACTCCAAAATGTATGTGCACGTTTTTGAGCTGATTCTGCGCTTGAAAGGCAACTACCTGTGGCCCGCCATGTGGGGCAACGCCTTCAACGATGATGATAAGCAAAGCCCGGTGCTGGCCGATGAGTACGGCATTGTGATGGGTACCTCTCACCACGAGCCCATGCTCCGCGCTCAGCAGGAATGGAAGCGCTATGGCGCGGGCCCCTGGAACTACCAGACCAACCAGAAGACGCTGCAGGATTTCTGGCGCCAAGGCATCGTGAATATGGGTACCCACGAGAGCATCGTGACCATTGGGATGCGTGGTGATGGCGACGAGCCTATGAGCGAGGAAAGCAACATCTCCTTACTGGAGCGTATTGTGGCCGACCAGCGCAAGATTCTGGCTGAAGCCACCGGCAAACCCGCCGAGCAAACGCCTCAGTTATGGGCTCTCTACAAGGAAGTGCAGGACTACTACGACCGCGGCATGCGCGTGCCCGACGACGTAACGCTGCTGCTCTGCGACGACAACTGGGGCAACATCCGGAAGCTGCCCAAGCAAACCGAAAAAGCGCGTAGCGGCGGTTACGGCATCTACTATCACTTCGACTACGTGGGTGGCCCTCGCAACTACAAGTGGCTGAACACGAACCCACTGCCGCGCATCTGGGAGCAAATGCACCTGGCTCATGAGTATGGTGCCAACCAGATCTGGATTGTGAACGTGGGCGACCTGAAGCCCATGGAGCTGCCCATCAGCTTCTTCCTCGACTACGCCTGGAACCCCGACCGGATCAAGGCTACCGACGTGGCGGCCTACACTCAGCACTGGGCAGCCCAGCAGTTTGGCGAGAAGAATGCCGCAGATATTGCCGACATCCTGGCCAAATACGCCAAGTACAACGCCCGCCGCAAGCCAGAGCTTCTGGACCAGAAAACCTACAGCCTGGCCACCGGCGAGTGGGCCACAGTGGTAGCTGACTACAACCAGCTTCTGGCCCGCGCCGAGGCTATTAATCAGAAGATTCCGGCCGCCTCCCGCGACGCCTACTACCAGCTGGTATTGCACCCCGTGCAGGCCTGCGCCAACCTCAACGAGCTCTACTACACGGTGGCGCTGAACCACGATGCTGCGCAGAAGGCGCAGGCTAACACCAATGAGCTAGCCGAGAAAGCCAAGGCCCTGTACGCCAAGGATGCGGAAATCACGAAACGCTACCACGCCGTAGCGGGAGGTAAGTGGAACCACATGATGGACCAGACCCACATCGGTTACACGTATTGGCAGCAGCCCAACGAGCAGAAAATGCCTGAGGTAAAAACCTTAACCAATGCTACTGTCGCAGCTACGCCAGTGGCAGCACCTGCCGCTAGGCCCGTAGCGGCACCAGTGGCCGGAGCTGCCTTCCAGGAGAGCAATGGCTATGTGAGCATGGAGGCTGAGCACTACACGAAGGCGGTGAATGGTGGATCTGTTACCTGGCAAAACCTGCCCGATCTAGGTCGTACGCTGGGCGCCGTAACGGCATTCCCGGTAACGGCCGCGTCGGAAGCTTCACCGGGTGGCCAGTCGCCCCACTTGCAGTATGCCATTACGCTGCAGCAGGCTGGGCCCGTTACGGTGCATGCGTACCTGGCGCCCACGTTGAACTTCACCGCTGGGCAGGGCCTGCGGTACGCTGTTTCTATCGATGACGAAGCGCCTCAGATTGTGAACCTGCATACTGGCCTAGCGGCCGAGAATGGCAACAGACCCTGGCAGCAAGCCGTGGCGGAAAGCATCATCATCAAAACCTCTCAGCACACCGTAGCGGCCGCCGGCACGCACACGCTGAAGTTCTGGCGCGTAGACCCCGGCGTGGTGCTGGAGAAGCTCGTGGTTAGCCGCGGTGAGCTGCCAGCCACCTACCTCGGACCACCGGAAAGTCCTGCAGCCGCCGTTGGCAAAGGCAGCGTAGGCCGCCGATAGTATGGTGTATATTTGAAAGCAGCTTCCGCTCAAATCTGTAGAGAATTGGGTGGAAGCTGCTTTCGCAATTTAATTGCCGGCAACGCCAGGCAGTTCGATGGTCAGAAACAAGTTGAGTGTTATGCAGAATAGGTGGTTGCTTTTGTGTGCTTGGTTAGCCCCGGGGCTCGTTGCTGGCCAGACGAAGTTGTTGGAAACCTTCCCGGTATCGGCAGTGCAGTTGCTGGCCAGCCCTTTTCAGGTGGCTCAGCAAACCGACAAAGCCTACATGCTGGCCCTAAACCCTGATCGGTTGCTGGCACCGTACCTGGCTGAAGCCGGTTTGCCCACCAAGGCTGAGCGTTATGGCAACTGGGAAAATACTGGCCTAGACGGGCACATGGGCGGGCATTACCTCTCGGCACTGGCCTACATGTACGCCGCCACCTCTGACGCGCAGGTGCAGCAGCGGCTCACGTATATGGTTGACCAGCTCGAGCGGTGCCAGCAGCAGAATGGCAATGGCTACCTGGGCGGCGTGCCCGGTGGCCGGGCCATGTGGCAGCAGGTGAAAGAAGGACGCATTAATGCCAATAGCTTCGGTCTCAACCAGAAGTGGGTGCCCCTCTATAATCTGCACAAAACCTACGCGGGCCTGCGTGACGCCTATGTGGTAGGCGGTAACGGAAAGGCGAAGGCAATGCTGATTAAGCTCACGGATTGGTGCCTCGATCTGACGGCCAATCTTTCCGATGAGCAAATACAGGAGATGCTGCGCAGTGAGCACGGTGGCCTAAACGAGATATTTGCTGATGTAGCCCAGCTGACAGGTGATGCAAAATACCTGCGCCTAGCCCAGCGCTTCTCACATCGGGTGGTGCTGGAGCCTTTGCTGGCAGGAAAAGACGTGCTCAATGGCATGCACGCTAACACGCAGATTCCGAAGGTTATTGGTTTTGAGCGAGTTGCGGAAGTGGGCGGCGACCCGGCATGGGCTAATGCAGCGGCGTTCTTCTGGAAGACGGTGGTAGAAAACCGTACGGTATCCATTGGCGGAAACAGCGTGAGTGAGCACTTCAACCCGGCTACCAATTTCACCTCCATGCTGGAAAGTACGGAGGGGCCGGAAACGTGCAACACCTACAACATGCTCAAGCTCAGCAAGCAGCTGTACCTCACTAGTGGCTCCACGCGCTACCTCGACTACTATGAGCGTGCCACCTACAACCACATCCTCTCGACGCAGCATCCGGGGCAGGGTGGGTTCGTGTATTTCACGCCCATGCGCCCCCGCCATTACCGCGTGTATTCGCAGCCGCAGGAAGGGTTTTGGTGCTGCGTAGGCTCGGGGCTGGAGAACCACGGCAAGTACGGCGAGCTAGCCTACGCTCACCGTGGGGAGGATGAATTACTGGTGAATCTGTTCCTGCCCTCGCGCCTCACTTGGCCCCAGCAAGGCCTGACCTTAACCCAGGAAACTACCTTCCCGAAGGAAGAACGCTCACACTTAAAGCTGCAGCTGAAAAAGCCGCGCAAGTTCGCGCTCAGCATTCGGCGACCCAGCTGGCTGCCAGCCGGCCAGATGCAGGTGCAGGTGAACGGCAAGCCGGTAGAAACGAGTATGCCTTCACCTGGCTATGTTACCGTGCAGCGTAAGTGGCGCACCGGCGACGTAGTGACCCTGGCCCTGCCCATGGAAACCAAAGCGGAGTACATGCCCGATCATTCACCCTGGGTCTCGTTCGTGCACGGGCCAGTAGTGCTAGCCGCCGTTACCGATACTACCGATTTGGTGGGGCTGCACGCGAACGGCCAGCGCATGGCCCACGTTGCCAGCGGGCCACTGTACCCGGTAGAGGAAGCGCCGATACTGGTATCGGCTGGGCAAGATGTGGCTGCGGGTATCACGCCCGTACCTGGCCAGGCGCTTACTTTTTCGGCTGCTGGGCTGATTGACTCTGATAAGTACCGCAACGTACACTTGGTGCCGTTTACGCAAATTCACGATGCCCGCTACATGGTGTACTGGCCCGTAACTACTCCCGAAGGCCTGGCAGCGCGCAAGGAAGAAATACGGCGTAAAGACGAAGAGAAACGGGCGCTGGAAGCTCGTACCGTTGACCAGGTGACCCCCGGCGAGCAGCAGCCGGAATCAGACCACGGGTTTCAGGGCGAGAAATCTGAATCGGGCAGCCACCGCAACCGGCACTGGCGGCACGCTACGGGCTGGTTCAGCTACAACCTGCGCAACCCCAACCGCGCCGCTCGCGCCCTGCGCATAACGTACTCTAGCGGCGATAAAGACCGGCGGTTTACCATTCTGCTAAACGGTACGCCGTTGACCAACGTGACCCTACAGGGCAACCCGCAGGGCGACTTTTATGACGTAGAATATGTACTGCCCAAAGCTCTGCAGCAGGCCAACGCACCTACTACACTGGTGGTAAAGTTTGAGGCAGCACCTGGCTCAACAGCCGGTGGCATATTTGATGTGCGCCTGCTGAAATAAGCGGGCGTTCTGCCTAGGCCAGTTGCCAGACGTGCCAGGCCCCCATAGTCCTGCAGTCCGTGCGCTATGCAGTCCAGGTGACTCCGCTTAGGATAATGGTCTTTGTGCCGGAAGCTAAAGCACAAAACGAAAAGGGCGACCAGCTAGCTGGTCGCCCTTTTCGTTTTGTAGAGACTTCTCGGAGTGGCCTAGGCCTGTGCCGACAGCTCTTCAATGAGCTTCTGCACGCCTTGCTCGGGGTTGGCGCCGAGGTCTACGCGCAGGGTGCGGCGGTCATAGTCGCGCAGGGCCTGCAGGTCGCCCTGGGCCTGGGCGTTCTTCAGCGTACCGAAGGTGTACGAACGGCCGGGGAGGGGCAGGTCGTTGGGGTTTTCGGCGGTCAGCTGCAGGAACAGGCCGGTGTTGGGGCCGCCCTTATGGTACTGGCCGGTTGAGTGCAGGAAGCGGGGGCCGTAGCCGAATGTGGTAGCCACGTGCAGGCGCTTCTGCAGCAGGGCACGCAGCTTGTCCATGGCTTCATTCAGGGCCGGAGACTCCGTCAGATACGCCTGGATAGAAACGTAGTCGCCGGGGTTGGTTTGGAAGAACTGCGTGAGTAGCTCGCTTGCTTTACCCGCAGCCGGCACACCGTAGTACGACAAGCCATCGGCTGATAGCGCCTTCTCTTCCTCGGGCAGCTGGCCTTTCTCTGTTACCTCCTTCATGAGCCGGTCGGTAGCAGTTTTGGCGGCCTGCACGTTGGGCTGGTCGAAGGGATTGATGCCGAACACGGCGCTGGCCACGGCCGTAGCCACTTCCCAGCGGTAGAACTCCTGGCCCAGGTCAAGGGGCTCTTGCATCCGGATGCTGATAACCGGGTGGCCAGCCTGCTGCAGGGCCTGCAGCTTTTGCTGGTTGGCTTCGTCGGCTTCGTTTCCATAGCCCACATACACGAATACGCGGTCCTGGCCGTAGAGGCTGGGCTCAGTGAGCGGCTCGCCTGCTACGGGCAGAATACCCTTGCCCAGCTTACCAGTGCTTTCGGCAATAAGCTGCTCCAGCCACAGGCCTAGGTCGTGCAGTGACTGCGGCACTACCAGCGTGAGCTTGTCGCGGCCTTGCTCGGCCAGTACGCCTAAGGCGGCACCCAGCTCCAGGCCGGGGTTCTCCGTTACGGGGCCGTATGCACCACACGCACGCATCATCCGGATGGCGCGCTCCAGCACCTCGCCCACGGAAATACCGTAGAGGGCGGCAGGCACCAGCCCGAAGTAGGTGAGAGCCGAGAAACGACCACCTACTTCCGTGAAGTTCAGGAAGATTTTGCGGTAGCCCTCTTTCGTGGCAGCCTCAATAAACTTGGAACCGGGGTCAGTAATGGCCACGAAGTTCTCGCCGGCTTTGTCGCCTTTCAGCTCCTTGAGGCGGTTGTAGAAGTAGTCGCCGAAAGCCAGGGGCTCCGCCGTGGTGCCCGACTTGCTGGCGACAATGAACAGCGTTTCGGTCAGCGGCACGCTTTCCTCAATCTGGCGAACAGTGCCAGGGTCGGTGGTATCCAGGATCGACAGCTCCAGGCCGTCGGCGCTCCGCTCAAACGACTTCTGGAACACAATAGGGGCCATAGAGCTGCCGCCCATACCCATCACTACCACGTGCTTGAAACCGGCAGTGCGCACTTCCTGCACAAACTGCTCAATTTCGGGCACGGCGCTTACCATGGTTTCAGCTACGCGCAGCCAGCCCATGAAGCTGCGGATGCTCTCCTGCGCTTCGGCATCCTGAGTCCACAGCGAAGCTTCTTTCTGCCAGAAGCCTTCGGTGAAGTTCTGCTCGTTGAACTTCTTGATTTGGGCGTTTACATCTGCCTGGTACTGGCCTAGCTCATAGGTAGCGGGGGCTACGGTTTCGGCTAGCGCTTCTTGGCGCTTCTTCTCCAGGGCAGCCATCAGCTTACCGAAGGGCTCCTTGAATTTCTGGCCACCTTCGTGCTCCAGCTGGTTGGTCAGCTCCTCCAGGTTGATACCAAGTTCGGGCAAGCGACGAATTACGTCGGCGGCTTTGTCGGTGCCTTCTTCCAGGCGAACGGCGGGTTTGCCTTTCTCACGGAAGATATCCATAGTTTCAACCGGAATAGTGTTCACGGTGTGGGGGCCGATCAGCGACTCCACGTACTTCAGATCGTCGTACTTGGGGTTCTTGTTGCCGGTGCTGGCCCACAGTAGGCGCTGGGTGCTGGCATCTTTCTGCTGCAGCTTTTCCCACCGCTCACCGGCAAAAATCTCTTTGTAAATCTGGTAGGCCTGCTTAGCGCTCGACAGGGCTACTTCGCCCACGAGGCTCTGCGCCAGCTCACCTTTCTCGCCGCCTTCGGCCGCCAGCTTTTCCAGCATGGGGTCAATCAGTACATCAATCCGCGAGAGGAAGAAGCTGGCTACGGAGGCAATGTTATTGATGGGCAAGCCGGCCGCGGCGCGGTCTTCCAGGCCCGCGATGTAGGCCTCGGCCACAGCGCGGTAGCGCTCCAGCCCGAAGATGAGGGTCACGTTTACGTTGATGCCCTCTGCAATGAGGCGCCGGATGGCAGGGAGGCCTTCCAGCGTGGCGGGCACCTTAATCATCACGTTGGGGCGGTCTACGGCTTTCCAGAAGCGCATGCCTTCCTCAATGGTACCCTCGGTGTCGTTCACCAGCTCCGGCGATACTTCCAGGCTCACGTAGCCGTCGCCGGAGTTGTCGTTGCTGTCGTAAAGCGGACGAAACAGGTCGCAGGCCAGCTGCACATCGGCAATAGCCAGCTCGGTGTAGATTTCATCAACCGACTTGCCCTGCAGGGCCAGGGAGCGGATGGCCGCGTCGTAGTCGTCGGAGCCGCCAATAGCTTTTTCAAAAATGGCGGGGTTTGACGTCACACCCCGCAGGGAGTCTTCGGAGATGAGCTTCTGCAGCTCGCCATTAACCAGAATCTTGCGACGAATGAAGTCGAGCCAAATGCTTTGGTTGAATTGGCGAATTTCTACTAGTGCGTTCATTAGGAATGAGGTATGTAGGGCAAGATCAAATTACAATACAGAATGCCGGGCAGCGGCCAGGGCAGTAGGTAAAACTCAACCGCCCACGCTATATGGCAAAAAGCCGATTTTCGGCGGAAAGCTACAAAAGTTCAGGGCACTAAAGGAAGCTAAACACGCTCCAATACCCTTTCAACGACTTCTTTGCTTTCAGATGAGCTTGCTTAGAAGCATCAAAACAGCCAACACATAACCGAGTAGGTTTCCTTACCGCTGCCCCCGCTTTTCAGGTGGCTTGGGCAGTTAAGGTACGTGTGGCACGGTGGCAAGTACGCAAAATAACTGGCTAATGTTCACAATCGATTGTGTAATATTAAACGGTTTTATTCAGTAGCCAGCTACCAGCCTACTCATACCTTCTTTCAGACTGGCTGACACGGAGCTAAGTGCTACGGATCTAACTCGTATTTTTGACTTCGGCATAAGCGCTTTACTAAGCCAAAACCGATGCCTGCGTGCATGGTTACCCTGAGCTAAGAGTGTGCGAATAGTGATTTTTGCTCCCTGGGCCACTCCTGCAGCCGAAGCCTTGTCTTCATGAAACACCCGCGTCTATATTTTTCAGTGCGTACCCGGTGAGAGAGTTCCTGCTGTTTGTTGATACCGAAACCACGGGCCTGCCCCAGCGCTGGGACAAGCCCTACACGGCGGAGCGCAACTGGCCCCACATTGCCCAGCTGGCCTGGGGCGTATACACGCCGGAAGGCGAGCTGATAAAATCCGAAAACCACTACCTGCGGGTGCCTGCCGGCCGGATGCAGGCTTCCGCGGTAGCCATTCACGGGCTCACGCCGGAGTTTCTGCAGGAGCAGGGCCAGGAGCCGCGCGAGGTGCTGGAGCGCCTGCGCCAGGACTTGCTGACGTATCAGCCGCTCGTTGTAGGCCACTATCTGCAGCTCGATTTCCATGTGATAGGAGCCGGGTTTCACCGCGCAGGCCTAGAAAATCCGTTGGTTACCTTGCCCACCCTCTGCACTATGCAACTCACGCATATCACCCCACCCAGGCCAGGTCGGCGCTTCCTGCGGTTAGGTGAGCTGCATGAGCAGTTGTTTCATAAGCCCATGGTGCTGCAGCATGATGCCTGGGCCGATGCGCAGGCCACGGCCCACTGCTACTTTGAGATGCAGCGCCAGCACCTGCTCACCGAGGAGCTACTGCAGCAGCAGCGCCCCTTAGTTGTGCCGCTCCCAGCGACGCCGCTAAGGCGCTGGGCGCTGCTAACTGCCGTGCTTACGGCTGTTATAGTGGTTGTACTTTACCTGATCTATGGATAATCGCCTGGCCTTTCTCAAAACCGTAGAACCCTTCAGCCTGCTACCCGAAGAGGTATTGGATGGAGTTGTGGACCTGCTGCAGGAAGTGCAGTACCCCAAAGACGCGCTCATATACCAGCAGGACGTGTCGAAGCTGCGGGGGCTGGATATCATTGTGGAAGGGGAGTACGAGACGTTTTTCTACGACAGTGAGCAGCAAAAGCGTCTGCCTGAGGTGTATGGCCCCGGCACCTGCTACGGGGGCATGTCGATTCTGCTGAATAAGAAACGCTCCCTGCGCACCGTGTTGGCGCACAAGGGTACCAAGGTGCTCTCCCTGCCGCGCCGCGACTTCCGGGCGCTGTGCCTGGCCTACGAGCCCTTCTTTCACTACTTCACGGCCCGCTACGGGCAGCGCATGCTCAATGAGGAGTATGCCCACTTCGTGAAGCCCACGCCCGCCCCCGAGCAGAACTTTATTGCCGCCGACCAGCTCTACTCGCGGCGGCTGGAAACCCTAGAGGCCCGCGACGTTGTATCATGCCCCGGTACCACACCTATTTATGAGGCCGCCCGGCGCATGGCATCCGGCAAGGTCAGTTGCCTGTTCGTGACCGATGAAGCGAGCAAAATTGTGGGCTACGTAACTGATATTACCCTGCGCGACAACGTGGTAGCGCGCCAATTGGATGCCGCTAGGCCAGTCTCGGAGGTCACGGACACGCCCATCGTGTCCATTCGGCGCGATGCCTACGTGTATGAGGCCATCCTGCTGATGTTCCAGACCAAAACGCGCTATTTGCTGGTAGAGCAGGCAGGGGAGTACGTGGGCTTTCTGAGCCGCAACAAGCTGCTGAGTGATTTGGCCCAGTCGCCGTTTATGTTCATTCAGGCCGTGAAGCTGGCTCAGAGCACCCGCGAGCTGAAGCGCCGCTGGGGCATGGTGCCCGACATGGTAAACCAGCTCCTGAGCCGCGGCGTGAAGCCTGAAATCG
The DNA here is from genome assembly GCF_013137895.1 of Hymenobacter taeanensis. NCBI lineage: Bacteria > Pseudomonadati > Bacteroidota > Cytophagia > Cytophagales > Hymenobacteraceae > Hymenobacter > Hymenobacter taeanensis. The sequence continues at coordinate 4,596,270 of NZ_CP053538.1, read as the reverse complement.
TGAACCAGGTGATTACCACCGTGGCCGATACCATTGCTCTAAAAGTGATTGAAGGCGTGCTGGCCGAGCAGGGCCCGGCCCCAGCCAAGTTCGTGTTTATAGTGCTGGGCAGCGAAGGCCGCAAAGAGCAGACTCTGGTTACTGACCAGGATAACGCCATCATTTACGAGGACAAGGCCAACGAGCAGCGCGAGCTGGTGCGGGAGTACTTCCTGCGCTTCGCCACGTCGGTTTCCGACCAGCTCAACGACATTGGCCTACACTTCTGCTCGGGGGCTTCATGGCCAAAAACCCCAAGTGGACACATTCTCTCTCGCACTGGAAGCGCAACTACCACCAGTGGATGAGCGAGTCGAACGCCGAAACCGTGATGAAGTTCTCCACCTTCTTCGACTGCCGCTACCTCTACGGGGAGGCCAGCATCATGGAAGAGCTGCGCGAGTTTCTGCACGAGGAGCTGCAGGGGCCGCTTGATCGGTTCCTGTTCCTAATGGCCAAAAACGCCCTGCAATATGAGCCGCCGCTCACGTTCTTCCGCGGCTTCCGCACGTTCACGCAAGGCACCCAGCAGGTGTTCGACCTGAAGAAAACCATGTCGCCGATTGTGGACCTAGTGCGGGTGTACGCCCTAAAAAAACCAGATTTTCGCCACTAACACCGGCGAGCGACTGGCCCAGCTTCGCGACAAAGGCGTGTTCACCACGAAGGAGTACGAAGAACTGCTCCAGGCCTATTACTACCTCATGGGTATGCGCCTCAAAAAGCAAGCCCGCCAAATCAGCGACGACCACACGGCCCCCACTAATTACCTTGACCCCAAACAGCTCACGCAGGTAGAGCAAGTAACGATTAAGGAAATCTTCAAAGTCATCTCCGATTTTCAGCTGAAGATAAAAGTGAGCTTCACGAAAGCACTGTAGGCATAGCCCTCTAACACGTGATATTGAGCACAGCGAAGGATCTTATCAAGCCAGAACGACTGGCCTAGGGCCTCGTGCTGACGTGGTAAAATCCTTCGCTCCGCTCACAAAATGACGTGCCGGGAAGTTGGTAATGGTGACTTTACTTAACCGCCGGTTGGCAAACCGGGCAGGTGTAAGTGGCGCGGCCGCCTACGTAATTCTTGATAATGGCCGTGTCGGGGTGCCGGGGGCAGAACAGGTGCTTATCGGAGCCAGGAGTGGCGGAATCGTCCCACTCGCGGGCATGGATGAGGAAGCTGGCGGGGAAGTGCCGGTAGGTGGCTTCGTGCCTGATGGCTGTAGTCAAGACCAGTTGAATGGCCGCGTGCATGGCTTCAAACTCAGCATCAGTGAGCGTGTTGGCAACCCGCTCCGGATGAATTTTTGCTTGGAATAGCACCTCATCCACAATCCAGTTGCCGAGGCCTGCCGTGATGCTTTGGTCGAGCAGCAAAGGCTTGATGAGCGTTTTGCGGTGGCCTAGCTTGGCCTTGAGCTGCTCGGTGGTAATGTCGAGGGCATCGGGGCCCAGCTTCTTGGCTTTCTGGTAGGCCTCTACGCTTTCTGCCAGCCGGATGCGGCCAAACTTGCGCGGGTCCACGAAGGCCACGCGTAGCCCGGTGTCGAGGTGCAGGGCTACGCGGGTGAAGCGCGGGGCATCGGGCTCGTCGCGGTAGGCACCCACGTCGCCGGTCATTCCGAAGTGCAGCACCAATACCTGGCCGGTGCTTAGCTCCAGGAAGCAATTCTTGCCGAGACGGCGCGTGCCGGTAACCCGGCTCCCCACTACCCCTCGGCGGAGTAAGTCTTCGCTAGCGGCCAGCACGTGCGCGTCCTTTACTTCAAAGGCAACAATGGTTTGCTCCACCACCAGTTCATCAATAAAACGGCGGTAGGTTTCTACTTCGGGTAGTTCGGGCATAACGGAATCTGCATGAGAGGCGGGGCCCTGGCAATACGGCAAAGCGCCCACCGAGGTGGCCTAGAGCGACAACTTGCCCTCCACCACCACCACGCCGGTACCGCCAATCTGTACGCCCTCCATGGCGTTGGGTGGGCCCAGTACCGATACCTGCACGGTGCCGGGGCGGCCCAGCCAGTGGCCCTGTTCAGCTACAAAGTTTGGCCCCGGTAAGTGCCCGTAATGCCACAGATACGCTGCCATTCCGCCGGTGGCCGAGCCTGTTACGGGGTCTTCGGCAATATCGGGTGGGGTGCAGAAGTGGCGGGCAAATGTCTGGCCAGCCGGGGTGGCGCCCTCCAGGCAAAACAGGTGAGGGCTGAAGAAGTCGGAACTAGCGCGGTAGGCGTCTAGGGCGGCGGGGGCGGGGAGGTAGGCGCGGCGTAGCGTGGCGGCATCGCGCAGCAGTACCATGAGCTGGGGCGTGCCGGTGCTTACCGTTTGTACCGGAGCGCCGGGCAGCACGTCATCAGGCGTGAGCCCAAAGAGCGGTAATACCACGGCGGGGTCATGTAGTTGCCCAAACACGGGCTTGCGCTGGGTCATGATGACCTGCGCTAGGCCACTCGGAGCGGCCGGTGGCAGCACATCAATGCGGATGGGGCCTTCCAGAAGTTCCAAGTGCAGCGTGAGCGGCTGATTGGCCGAAGGAGCCAGCCGACCTGAGTGGAGCAAAGCCGTGATGGTAGCAATGGTAGGATGGCCGGCCAGCGGGATTTCCTCGGCTGGCGTAAAGTAGCGCACGCCAAACTCGGTTACTTCGGAGCGGCGCACAAACGCAGTTTCCGACTGGTTGAACTCACGGGCCAGGCGCTGCATCTGCTCCGTGGTGAGGTCGTCGGCGTCTAGCACTACGGCACAGGGGTTGCCGCCCAGCGCTACATCGGTGAAAGCATCAACCAACAAGAAAGGATAAGAAGCCATACGGAAATGCTAAGTGAAGCCCCGAAGGTACACTTCAAGGGCCATTGGGGCAGTTTTACATAGCACGAATGCCGTTGCGGTGAAAGTAAGAACTGCCCTTCCTTGCCTACCACAACAGAAGTGGCCTGGCGCAACAGGCTGAGTACTTTAACTCAGCAGGCCGCGCATCTGGGTAGCAGATTAATACTATCTACATGAATCGACACAAGTATCTGCCCAGGTATTCTGGAGTGATGGGACTTGACTAGCACACGCTGCTTCATTACTGCGCTTAACGAACGGCACCCTATGTCTAGGCCAGGTATAAAAGCAAAACTGCCTGCCTTCCGAGGAAAGCAGGCAGATAAGTCAAGTCATGTATATACAGATTAGGAAGGATCAGAGAGCATGGCCACCTGCCGGCCGGAGTTATCAAAGATGCCCCGTTTTTGCTGATGTAAAGGCGACGCTGCTGGCCATCAACCAACACGTAAGGGTAGTTAATGCTCTCGGAGCGGGTAATGCGGCCAACCACTTGGGCGGTGCGCTCCTCGGGGTCAATCTTTACTACGTTCAGGCGGTTGGTGAGGTAAAACGGGATGTTGGGGTTGTTACGGAAAGTAATCTTGCCGAGAATATTAACCGGAGAGGCGGAAGTAGCCACGGTCCGGACGGGAGCGGTGGTGCGGTTAGCCAGCACTGCGGGTGTTGCAGAGGGAGCCGGTATGCGGGCGCTGGCTACAATCTGCTGGTTGGCGCGTTGCCAGCCTTCGCCAATTGCAGTTAAGCGAGTGCTACGGCCGGGGTGAGTAGGAGAAGCCTCATCATCCGATACAATGGCCATGGCTGCCTGGGCCTGAGCCATGCTAGCCCCCATCTTCCGCAGCACAAAGCCTGAAAACTCGTCGGCTTCCAGCTCGTCGGTGGGGTTAGAGCCGCCGGGCTTCAGGGTGTGCCCATTCAGGTGATGGCCCATCTCGTGGGCCAGAATGCTGATACCTGCCCAGTCAGTACGACCAGCCCGGTTTACAGCCCCCACAAATTGCGGGTTATATAAGAGATAACGCTTGCCGCCATACACCACGGCAGCAGCATTCTGCACTTCAGAAGTAGCCTGTAGCTCAAAGCGAGGCTTCAGACCTACCACGTCAGTAATCTCGCGAAGCACGTCGCGCTGGCCGCTGGCCGACTGGGCCGATGCTGAACCAACGGCCAGCCCCAGAACCATCAGTAAGCTCGCAATCTGGCGATATAAACGGAATCGTTTCATGAAAATGTCCTGTTGGAGTGTAATAGCTAAAAGACAAGAACCTTGCCGAAATAGGTTGCTGTATTTTTGCCGCTAAGAAGATTTATTTGCAGCTTCAGTAGTCGAGATAGTTGAGCCTATAGCAACTTTCACTGCTGCAGGCAGCACCTTATGATGTCTTCTTGTTATTTGTTAAACACAATTACAGAGTCATGCGTTCCAAGTTGTGACTAGGGGTTATTATATGGGCCTAGGCTTCAAGCTTTGGATTAGGCAACTTAACTATTGCGTTGTTACATGCCGTATCAACGCGTAGGAACAGGCGTATAGTATGGCGATGTGGGATTGTTGTTTCTGCTGACAATCTGTCTGTCAGGGGTGTCTCCATTCGGGGCTTTTTTTAACTTGATGCCCCATTCTCTCAGCACAGGCCTTCCGCATCCGGTACTGAACTTTCTACTCCTTTCTCAACCCCGCTGCTCTCCTTTGGGAGCTTCAACCCATTCATCCGCATGAGTAACCTCACCATCCGCAGCCTCGCCGAGCTTCAGCAGTACGAAGGGCAAGAATTAGGCGTCTCGGAGTTTTACACCATACCGCAGCAGCAAATCAATCAATTCGCCGATACTACGCTCGATCATCAGTGGATCCATGTAGACGCGGAACGCGCCAAAACGGAGTCGCCGTTTCAGGCCACCATTGCCCACGGCTACCTCACAGTATCGTTGCTGCCTTACTTGTGGTCACAGATTGTCTCCATTGAAAACCTGAAAATGCAGGTGAACTATGAGATTGAAAGTCTGCGGTTTAACCAGGCGGTTACGGTTGAGAGTGCAGTGCGGCTACGGGCCAAGCTGCTCTCGGTAAAAGACCTGCGGGGCATTGCCAAGGCCCGGATTGAGGTAACACTGGAAATACAGGATAGCAAAAAGCCGGCGTACACGGGCGTTATTACCTTCCTCTATCACTTCAGCAGCTAGCCCCTAGCCGTACTACACTGGCCTACTAAAACCACGAGCCCGCCCTGTAGCAGCAGAGCGGGCTCGTGGTTTTAGGAGCAGTTGGCTGGCGCTAGATGGTAGCCAGGGTTTGCTCAGGCGTAATTTCTCCCTGATGACGTTCACCAATCTGCTGCCGCCACATGGCATAATAGAGGCCTTTTTTAGTCAGTAGCTCGTCGTGACGGCCTTGCTCGGCAATGTGGCCGCGCTCCAGCACGTAAATACGGTCGGCGTGCAAGATGGTGCTCAGGCGGTGGGCAATTAGGATGGTAATGTGCTGGCGGGAACCCGATAACTGTCGCACCGTCTGGCTGATTTCTTCTTCCGTCAGGGAGTCAAGGGCAGAGGTGGCCTCGTCAAACACCAAGAGGGTTGGCCGGCGCAGCAGGGCACGGGCAATGCTGAGGCGCTGTTTTTCACCACCCGATACTTTTACGCCGCCTTCGCCAATCACGGTATCCAGGCCCAGTGGGGCGCGGGCCAGCAGCGTATCGGCGGCGGCTTCGTGCAGGGCCCGTAGGCACTCTTCATCGGTGGCGTTAGGGGCCACAAAAAGCAAGTTTTCTCTGATGGTACCCGCGAAGAGCTGCGTATCCTGGGTTACGAAGCCAATTTGCTCGCGCAATTGGTCCAGGTCGAGTTTATTGCCCGGTATGTTATTGTAGCGGATCTGGCCGCTGGCGGGCGGGTAGAGGCCTACGAGCAATTTCACCAGGGTAGTCTTGCCCGAGCCCGAGGGCCCCACGAAGGCTACGGTTTCACCTAATTTGGTTTCGAAGGAAATACCATCCAGGGCGGCGGTGGCGGCGGTGAGGTGCTTGAAGCGCACATCATCAAACGTGAGCGTCTGAATCTGTTTAATGACCTGGGGCTGAGCAGGCTTCACCTCCTTGGGCGTTGCAAGAATCAGCTGGAAGTTAGCCAGGGAAGCTTCCGTTTCGCGGTACACGTTGATAATGGTACCCATCTCCTGCAACGGTCCAAAAATGGCGAAGGAGTAAATAAAGAACGAAAAGAACTCACCCACGGTGATTTTCTGCTGCACCACCAAGAATAGCAACATCAGCAGAATAAGGTTGCGCATCAGGTTCACAAACGTGCCCTGCACGAAGGATAATGAGCGCAGGTAACGCACCTTTTTAAGCTCCAGCTTCAGAATTTTGCGGGTAGTAGCGTTCAGGCGCTGGGTTTCCTGCTGGGCCAGGCCCAGGCTTTTGATAAGCTCAATATTGCGGAGGCTCTCGGTGGTAGAACCTGCCAGGGCCGTGGTTTCAGCCACAATGGTTTTCTGAATTACCTTAATGCGCTTACTCAGAAACAGGCTCAACGAACCCAGCAGCGGAATGGTGAGAAAGTACACCACCGCAATAGGCCAGTACACGCTAACGGCATACCACGTCACGAAGATGATGCCCACCAACGAAATGAACAGCACGTTTACAAAGCTCTGGATAAGGCGCTCCACATCGGTACGCACCTTCTGTAATTTGCCCAGCGTTTCACCGGAGCGCTGGTCTTCAAATACCTGGTAAGGAAGCTCCAGGGAGTGACGCAGCCCATCAGAGTACAGCTCCGCTCCAAGGCGCTGCGTGATGACGTTGGTATAGTAATCCTGAAAGTTCTTGGCAATGCGCGACACCATAGCTACGCCCATGGCCTGCAGAATGAGCAGCCCCGCTCCGCTCTGCAGAAACGCCCAGAAACCGTTGTGAAAGGCTGTAGCACCGGCCTTTACCACGTGCCGGTCAATGATCTGCCGGAAAATATAGGGATCAAGAAGTGAGAAAACCTGGTTGATAGCGGCCAGCAGCAGGGCCAGGGCTAGCAGGCCCCAATAGTTGCGCAGGTAGCCGTAGAGCAATTTCATACAAGAGAGGGGAGAAGTTCAGATGATAAGCGCACCCGTGGCAGAAAGTTTTGGCGGATTACATTTCCTCCTCTACTTTCTACGGCTTACCATTATGACAGACACGTAGGCGCGGGCCAAAACTACCGTATTTGCGGCACCAATGCGGTAATGAGCCAGCGCCTTTTGGGTATTTAGTGTCACAGTTTTCTGCTTACTCAGGCAGTGGCCTCGCCGGCGGTGCCAGCCACCAGGCGGGTGCTGCCCGGTACCATTACCGGCTCCACTGATGATGGGGTGTCATGTAGGGCCAATAAGTGAGAAACTACCGGCGGCTCGGGGCCTAAGTGAAACTGGCGGGCCTGCTTCTTGAGGGTGTCCTCATCCTGGCCTACACCGCGCTCATGCTGCTGGGCGTGCTCCTCCCACGATTCTACCATGAAATATTCCACCAGCCGCGTGGGGTCGGCCATGTCGGCGTAGGTACCCACCCGAATAGCCCCTTCCCGGCGGCGGATGCGCGCCAGCTGCTCCATTATGGCCAGGAAAGCGCGCTGGTTGGCGGGGGCCACCCGGTAAATGGTGGTGATGATGACGGGCCCATCGTTGGGCACCGGCTCCATGGCCAGCACCGGCTCCAGCCGGGCACGAGCGGGGGTGAAGTCGAGAGTATCACCACTAAGCAGCGAATACCGGAAGACCAGCAAGGTGCTGAGCAGGAGCCAGCCAGTGGCCCCAGCCAGAGTAGGGGCCAGGCCTACGCGCTCAGCCACTGTGCCCCACACCACGCTGCCCAGGGCCATGCCGCCCTGTATGGTGAGCAGGTACAGGCTGATAGTACGGGCCTGCACCCAGCGCGGCACCACAGTTTGTACCCCTACACTAAACGAGTTCAGCACCAGCATCCAGGCCAGGCCCACTAGGGTAAGCAACCCATACAGCACCCAGTGAGCAGCAACAAAGGCCAGGCCCGCCAGGCCACTGGCAAACGCTATGGTAGCCAGGGTAACGCGCGCATTTATAGTTAGCCGCCGGTTGAGACGGGGCAGTATCACGGCACCAATTACGGCGCCCAGGCCCATGCAGGATAGGAGCAAAGAGTAAAAGGAGGTAGGCTCCTGCAGGCGGTGTGCTACTACCGCCGGCATCAACGCAAACAGGGCGCTGGCTCCAAAGGTGAAGCTCACGCCCCGCACCAGAATGTTCTGGACGGGCGGCGCAAACCGGGCATACCGGATACCGCCGCGAATAGCCGCTAAAATTCGCTCTCCCGCCAACGCTGAGGTAGGCTGTGGGGCCCGCTTCCAACTCCACACCATGTAAATGGTAGCCACGAATGAAATTCCATTGAGCAGGAAAGCCGCCCCCGAGGAGAAGTAACCGATTACCAGGCCTCCCAGCGCCGGCCCAAAGGCCCGGGCCAGGTTAAAGCTCACGCTGTTCAGGGCAATGGCCTGGGGCAGCTCGGCGCGGGGTACCAGCTCCGGCGTCACGGTTTGCCACACCGGGTTGTTGAGCGCCCCGCCCAGGCCCAGCATAAACGTAAGCGTGAGTAGGAGCCAGGGCGTAGTGTAGCCTATCAGCGTTACCGCGGCCAAAACCAGCGCCGTAGCAGCCATCCAGGTTTGGGTGAGCAGCAGCATCTTGCGCCGGTCGACTAGGTCGGCGAGGGCGCCGGCGGGCAGGCTCAGCAGAAACACGGGCAGCGCCGAAGCCGTCTGGAGCAGGGCCACCAGCACGGGCGAGGGTGTCAGCTCGGTCATCAGGCCCACGGCGCCCACGTTCTGCATCCACGTCCCGATGTTTGAGACGAAGGAAGCAATCCACAGCATCCTAAAAAACGGAATGCGTAGCGGGGCAAACGGGGAGGTGCTGGCAGGCGGCAGAGAGGATGCAGTAATGGGCGCGGACATACGGGGCAACAGCGAATCGCAGGGAGTGGCCTAGGCCACTCCCTGCGATGTACGGATGCCAGTACTTACGCAGCCGCTGCTAAACTGATAGATCTGCTGGGTTAACAAGCGTAGCAGAGTGGCCTGGCGCGGCTTATAGTGGGCAGTAAACACAACAGCTCCGGCTACAAGTACCGGAGCTGTTGCGCAAGGCAAGCGGGTAGGTGCGCTATAATCGAACCCCAATGCCAGGCCCAAATAGGAAGAATGCTTTTCCTGCGTTCATCAAATATCCCCCTCCTAAGTACAAAGGAAAGGTAAGCTTGGCATCACTGCGGGTAGGGTAAACAGAGCCTAGAATAACCAGGCCCAAGTCGCGCGACTTATTAGCGTCCTGACTGAGGTTGAAAGCATTCAACGCAACAAAGCCTGCCCCAATTTTATAAGGCCGCAGCTTGTTGATCTTGTTGGGGTTATAGAAGCTGAACTGGGCTAGAGTAGCCAGGCTAATACCACTGAAGGCTGTGTAGTTATTACTTTCTCCAGCCTTCGGATTCAGCTGTTTGGTGAGCAGGCCAGCCGGAAAGCTAATGTCAATATCAAACTTTACGCGGCGCTGCAATACCAATTCAAGCCGTTGGGTGAAACCTGCTTCTTGATATTGTGCCTGATTGTGTTTGATGGTGATGATGATTTTGCTCCAGTCATCAAGGTCATAGGTTTTGCGGGCACTCAGCAGGTTGTTGAGGCTGATGTTGCCCACCTGGCACTGCTTATCCTGGTAGAAGGCCGCGCGCACAGAACTGCCATCCGGGCACACCACTATGTTGTCAACGGTGCGCATTTCAATCAAATCCCCTTTCGCATTCTGGGTCCTGATTTCAAACGTCAGGTACTGCTTGCCATAGAGCTGCTGCTCCGAGTCAATAGCGCCCGAGTTGAAGCTGAACACTACATCCCGGATGGTCTGGTCGTACAGGATAGGGCCATTCAGGCGAGTGACTGGCCTAGGTGCCTCCCCAAAAGTAACGCCCACAAAATCAAGCGGGTGGGGGCGCTGGAACTCCCGCACGGGCAGGCCAAACCCGGTAGGCTGGCCGGCATTGAAAATAGTGATGCGCTTCTTATCAATGGTGATAGGTACCTGTACCCGGTACACCACCGAGGCGTCGGAGCGGATGCTGGAGTCGGAGGGAATGACCTGCACATCCTCAAAATGGAAGCGCGCCCGCGATAACGATTCGCCATCTAGGCGCACATCCACGGTTTCGCCGGGGTTTACGGTGGTATTGGAGTTCCAGTCGCCGCCGCGGTGGCGCACGCTCACGGAGGTGATGTTAGTTTTAGGCGTGATGTTGAAGTTGGTGATGTACTTGGCCTGGTCGTTCTCCTTAATGTAGAGGTAGCTTTCGGTCTGGCGGTGCAGGTTATACACGCGCAGCCAGCACAGTACCCGGTCGTTGGTGAGGTATTGGCGCGTAAACAGCTCCGCAATCAGAGCACCCCCGGCTTCCTCCTGGCTTTCAATACGGTAGGTTTTCTTCAGGTCGAAGGTGCGGCCATTGTCCAGAATCAGTTCTACCCCTCTCATGCGCGAGGCGTCATCTAGAGTCAGCTCTTTCTTGTCAACGCTCAGGAAGCGCAGGCGTGTTGCTTTCACCGTGAATTCCTGCCTGATAGGCGGTAGCGCATAGCTCACGCGGCGGTTGTTATCCGTTAGAAAGGGCCGTTCAGTTTGGGGGCGCAGCGTGAGCAGGCGCGTGCCCAGCGCGTTGGGCAGCACATGGAGCCGCAACGTGCCATTTTCCTGGTCGAGGCGGTAATCAATATCCTGTCCCTTCGTCCATTCCGGAGAGAGGCGGATGTTCTTGGGGTAGTTGCTGGTGAGCGTAAATACTTTCTCCTCCCCAATGAACAGCTCCGTGTCGGAGGGTCGGAAATCCAGCGTGGTGCGCGTAACGGGCAGCAGGTTGATGGTTTGCGTTTGCGCCGCCTGGCCTGCACTATCAGGGGCTTGGCGGAAAGTAAGCCGCAGGTAGCGGGTTGCGCCCAGGTCTTTAAAGCGCAGCTTAGCCCGGTAGTACTGGCCGCCATCCACAGCCATGAGCGAATCGAGCAGAGTAAAGTCGGCGGAGCGAACCAGGCGCAGCGAGGGGCCCCGTCGCGTATCCTGCGGGTACACCAGTAGCTCGGCCGTTTCGTCGTCCTGGCGGTAGTAGAAATACAGGCTCGGCTCATTCTGGACCTGCACCGTGTTTCGGCTCAGGGTGTAGCTCGTAGTATCGGTGCGCAGGCTCAGGTCGCGGATGAGCAGCGGGTTTTGAGCGGTAGCGGTAAAGGCGCAGAGAAGCAGCAGACTTGTGGCCACGGCGCACAAGCTGCGAAACCAGGATAGAAACAGCACAGCAAACAAAGGAAACACAACCTCCGAACCCCCCGAAGGCCCGGCAAAGGTACAGACCCCGCCCAGCCATCCGAATACTTATGTATGGTTTTTCCAATTGAGTTTGCATTGACTGTCCTCTATGGTTCAGGAAAACATGCAGTTTTGGCAGGGTAATGCTTATTCCCGGCAACGTACCGCGTGTAAGATCCAGGTGAGTCTAAACCATTAGGGTAGGTGCCCTCATAAAATCACTACTCAGGCTAGTTATTGGAAATTCCTGCTAGTTCATTTGAGTGTTGTTACCTGTGCTGAGTTCTGGAAATGTATGCCAGCTAAGTGGCTTACCAAGTCCGCCTGAAAACACCCCATTTTTTAAAGCGCAAGAACGGCACCACCGAAATAGTGAAGTCGCAGGAAAATGCGTGCGGCCTAGGCTTTGAGTAGCCTATGTATTTCAACAGCTCTTTTTAAGAAGCCCACCGGCGCCGCGCCACTCACTTTTCGCCGCACAGCCACTTTAGCCGTATAGAGCGGCTATGAAAAAACCACATGTAATCTGCCACATGATGTCCACGGTAGACGGAAAGATTCTGTCTGCTAACTGGAAAGATGAAGACATCACCAACACTTTCTCCGGGTATTTCGAGAAGTACCACGATACTTTCACCAGCCAGGCCTGGATGTGCGGCCGTATCACCATGGAGCGGGATTTCTCGGGTGGCGTGCAGCCGGAGCCGCAAACGCCCCCGCAGCCCATTGCTCGGCAGCCATTTATTGGCGATAAAGAGGCTACCTCCTTCGCCATTGCCGTTGATGCTCACGGCAAGCTAGGATGGGACAGCAACGAAACCGGTGGCGACCATATCGTTGAAGTGCTCACGGAGCAAGTCAGTGATGAGTATCTTTACTACCTGCAGCAAAAGAAAATATCCTACCTGTTTGCCGGGGCGAAAGAAATTGATTTCAGGCTGGTACTAGAGCAGCTCGCTGCACTCTTCCCTATTCAAACACTTATGCTGGAAGGTGGTGGTCACCTGAATGGCTCGTTATTGAACGCCGGGCTTATTGATGAGCTGAGCTTGCTGCTGCTGCCCCTGGCCGATGGCACACCTAAATCAACGACAACCTTTGAAGTGAGTGAGTACCTCACGAAAGGACCCGCCACGCGGCTGCAGCTCACGCAGGTGCAGCAGCTTGATAATGATGTAGTGTGGTTGAAATACCGCTTCAATCACTAATAAGTCAGCCGTAGGTACTTCCGCGTGGCAAGCAGTGCGCGAAAGTACCTACGGCTGGTTTGTGTTCTATAGGCCGTAAAACTATGCGGAGGGTCCAAAAAACAAAAAAGCCACTCATTGCTGAGTGGCTTTTGTAGTCCGTAGGGGAATCGAACCCCTGTTGGTAGAATGAAAATCTACTGTCCTAACCCCTAGACGAACGGACCAGTTAACACGGAGCGTTTTCCGTTTTGGTGGTGCAAAGATACAGCTCGCCTGATTCGGCGCAATACCTGGCTGTTAATTTTTTTGCCTAAATAAGGTAAGTGCTGCAGAATCAGGGGATATAATTTGCTGACTGCGTATTCAAGCTGAGCGCGAATTCAACTTGAAGAAACTTGTAAGCAGCCAGAAAGTCAGGCTAAAGTAAGGTAGAGCTGCCTGCCCTTGACAGTAGGAGAGGCCTGAGCGGCAACCTCAACGCCCCCAATGGGGTACTAGCTACTTCAGACCTTGCTGCAGCGCTTTGCTGTAGCCGCGCCTCCAACTTACCCTTCTGATGACAAAGCATACCTACGACCTGGGCCTGATTGGCAATTGTGCCTTTCTGGGCCTGATTGGGAAAGACACCGCCGTACGCTGGCTCTGCTGGCCCCGTTTTGATAGCAGCTTCGTATTCGGGAGCTTACTTGACTCCAAGAAAGGCGGTGAGTACCGCATTAGCCCTGCCGAGGGCGATTTTGAATCGCACCAGTACTATCTGCAGAATACCAATGTGCTCTGCACCGAGATAACTACGGAAAACGGCAGCTATCGTGTTACGGACTTTGCCCCGCGCTTTCCGCAGTATGAGCGCTACTACAAGCCGCTGATGTTTATCCGGAAGGTGGAGCCCATTTCTGGCACACCCCGCATACGGGTGGCGTGCCAGCCCGTAGGCCAATACGGGGCCCTGCAGCTGAGCCGCCGCCGCAGTTCCAACCACATTGCGTTTCTGGGGCTGGAGGAGGAGATACGTCTTACCACCAATATCCCACTTACCTACGTGCTGGATGAGGAAGACTTTGTACTGAACGAGACGAAGTACCTCGTGCTGACTTACGGAGCTCCATTAGAAGCCCCTTTGGAAAGCACCGCCGAGCGGTTTCTGCTTTCTACCATTGACTACTGGCGCAAATGGGTGAAAAGCACCAGTATCAGCAGCTTCCACCAGAGCCAGGTGATTCGGTCGGCCTTGGCCCTCAAGATTCATCAGTACGAAGACACTGGGGCCATTATTGCAGCCAGCACCACCTCCTTGCCGGAGGCGCCGGGCAGCACCCGCAACTGGGACTACCGCTACTGCTGGATGCGCGACACCTTCTACATCCTCACGGCCTTTAACAACATTGGTCACTTTGAGGAGATGGAGCGCTATTTCCATTACATCGCCAATATTTCCAGCAAGATCAAAGGTAAATACCAGCCCCTCTACGGTATTAGCGGAGCTTCTGACCTGATTGAGCAGGAACTGGACCTGGAAGGCTACATGGGCAACCAGCCCGTGCGCATTGGCAACGATGCCTACACCCACATTCAGAACGATGTGTACGGGCAAGTGCTGGTGGCGCTGCTGCCGCTCTACGTTGACTGCCGCTTCCTCGACCCCGACAAAAACAACCCGGAGAAGCTCATTTATGAGGCGCTGCACCTGATTCAGGCCACCATGGACCAGCCCGATGCTGGCCTGTGGGAGTTCCGCAATTTAGCCCAGTACCACTGCTACACCTACTTGTTTCACTGGGCCGGCAGCCACGCCGCCCGGCAGGTGGCGCACAGCCTTGGTAACACCGAGATGGAGGCCCTGGCTACTACGCTTATGCACGAGGCCCGCAACCGCATTGAGCAGTGCTTCAGTGAAGAACGACAGGCCTATACCAACGCCATCGGCTCGCCTCACCTCGATGCCAGCACCATGCAGCTTATCCTGATGGGCTACCTCGATCCGGCTTCGGAAATTGCCAAAACCCACCTCGAAGCGCTGGAAAAAGAGCTTAAAACGCCCGAAGGCCTGTTTTACCGCTACCGCCACGCCGACGACTTCGGCACGCCCGAAACTACCTTCCTGATCTGCTCTTTCTGGTACGTAGAGGCGCTGGCCTGCGTGGGCCGCGTAGATGAAGCCATTGTGGAGTTCGAAAAGCTCATCACCTATACCAACCACCTGGGCTTACTGTCTGAGGACGTAGACGCCAAAACCGGTTCGCAGTGGGGCAACTTCCCACAGGCCTACAGCCACGTAGGCCTCGTAAATGCCGCCTACCGGATTGCTAAAAAACTGGACAAGCCTAACTTCGTTTCTGGAGCCGCCGCCACGGCATAGTGCTACCCGCTACCACTAAAAAAGGCCTCTCGCACGAATGCGGGAGGCCTTTTTTAGTGGTAGGCTGTAATGTTACAGAAGGCTTCGCAGCAGCTTCCTAACATCAGTGGTAGAGGCCACGTGGTAGCGGGCCAGGGAGCGGGCGCCCGTTCCTACTTTGATGGTGTAGGCCTCTGGCGGCATGGCGCCAAAGGTGTCCTCATCGGTACGGTCGTCGCCGATAGCCAGCACGAAACCCGGCGTGTATTGGCTGAGCCAACGGGCAGCGGCGCTGCCTTTGTGAATGCCAGCGGTTTTTATTTCTACCACTTTGTTGCCCTCCAGCACCTGAAGGTCGGTATTGGACGTCAGGAAGGTGAGGTGGCTCAACAGCTCCCGGGTTCTTACAGCCGCCAACTCGTTATCAGCACGCCGGTAGTGCCATACCAGGGAATATTCTTTATCCTCGATGAAGGAGCCAGCGGTACGGGCCACATACGTTTCCAGAATCGGGCGAATTTCCGTCTTCCAGTCGTTGCGCAGAGCCTGAAACATGTGCCAGTCTTCGCCGGCCGTACGCAGCCATACGCCGTGCTCAGCAATGAAATCAAGCGGCAGGTGGCCTAGCCAGTTTTGGAGCGTAGTCCGGTCACGGCCACTGATGATAACCACCCGGTTTTTGGGGTTGGCCGTGAGAGCCTGCAGCAAAAACAACATCTCCGCATCAGGCTTGGCTCGTTGAGGCTGTGGGTTAAAGGGAGCCAGTGTGCCGTCGTAATCCAGTAGTAGCAGGCGCTCGTCGGCGGCCTCAAACTGCTCGTGCAGCTCCTTAAGCACAACAGGCCCGAGGGTTTCAGTAGCCATAGTGAGTTGCTTGATTTTGCTGTAGGCCAGCCGATCCATGAAGAGTTTAGTCCAGGCGAATACGTCGTACTGCCGCACCAGGGCCTGCATGGCCGTCATGCGCTGCGTCTGCTCTTCTTCTGGCATCACCAGCGCATCATGCATGGCCTCGGCCAGCTGCCCGGCATCGGTAGGGTTAATAATGATAGCGTCGGAAAGCTCCCGGGCAGCGCCGGCCCGCTCACTCAAAATCAGCACCCCGCGCTGGTCAACCTTGCTGGCAATAAATTCCTTTGCCACCAGGTTCATGCCGTCACGCATGGGGGTTACCAAGGCTACTTCGGCCAGGCGGTACAGTGCTACCAGCTCCTCCAGCGGGAAGGAGCGGTAGAAGTAGTGAATAGGGTTCCAGCTGATGGTGCGGTACTGAGCATTGATGCGGCCTACCAGTTCATCAATCTCTTCCTTGAGCGCCGCGTACTGCGGCACCTGGTCGCGGGAAGGTACTACCAGCATTACCAGGCTCACCTGCTCGCGCCACTCAGGGTAGCGCTGCAGCAGCAGCTCAAATGCGCGCAGGCGTTGGGCAATACCCTTCGTGTAATCGAGTCGGTCGATGGACAGGATAACGCGGGCCTCCCGCAGTGCTTCGCGGTAATCCTGCTCGTGCTGCTGGGCTGTTTCAGAGGAGGCCGTTTGCTCGTAGCGCTTATAATCAATTCCCATCGGGAAAGCATCTACCAGCACCGTGCGCGTAGGCGTTTCTACCTGCCCATTGAGACTGGGAATACCCAGGATCTGCGACACAGCACTGAGGAAGTGGCGCATGTAGCCAAAGGTGTGGAACCCAATCAGGTCGGCACCCAGCATGCCACGCAGCAGCTCGGCGCGCCAGGGCAGCACCCTGATCAGCTCATGCGAGGGGAAGGGGATGTGCAGAAAAAAGCCAATGGTGCACTCAGGGCGCTGCTGGCGCAGCATTTCGGGGAGCAGCAGTAGTTGATAGTCGTGCACCCAGATGGTATCATCGGGGCCGGCCAGTTCCAGTACCGCCTGGCAAAATTTCTCATTTACTGCTACGTAGGCCTCCCAGTGCTCTTGCTCGTAGGTGGCGTACTGGGCAAAATAGTGGAAGGTAGGCCAGAGCGTAGAATTGCTGAAACCCTCGTAGAAATCCCGGATTTCAGCCTCCGTCAAAAATACCGGCGCCATGCTATCAGCCCGCAGCTGTTCGGCAATGTACTCTTCTTCCTCGGTGGTCTCTACGAACAGCCCCGGCCAGCCAACCCACACGTTGTCGTCTTCCCGGTAAATGGAGCCTAGGCCAGTAGCCAGCCCGCCTTCGCTGGGCTGAAACGTGAGGCTGTCATCAGTGCGCTGGACTTTGGTTGGGAGACGGTTGGAAACAATAATCGTTCGGGACATGCCTGTTGTGAATGGTAAACTCTCAAGCTTACGGGAGAAAGCTGGGTTTAGCCATTATTTTTTTATCTGGTTTTTGCTAATAGCGCGTGCATCCTGACGCTGCCAGATGGCGGCGGCGAGATAGTAGAAGTAGGCAAACCGCCTGAATGTTTCTCGTTTCAGCGATTAAGGCCTTGGCACTGCTATGGTGGCCGGTGGAAGCTTGCCGGCTGCAAGGCAGTTATACGGGGCGCTTATCCGCAGCTTATGGTACACGGTGGGCGTGCATGGGGCGGGCAGTACTGAGTAGGTAGTAATGTGCTGACTACAGTAGAAGCCTCTAACCGCTTTTCGGCACTGTAGGAGCTAGCCTTTCTCGTGGCTCTGCTATTTCCGGCTGACTGCGTAATGGCTGGTTGGCTCAAACGCGTTTACGGCAGAAGTAATGGGGGCAATGGACTTGGCAAACCCGGACCTCCGAATGCTTAAGAAAAGCTACTGCCACTGCTAAAAAGGAGGGCACGGGCCAGCACGCGTACAATAGCGAAGCCGCCCCGCGTATCCTGCCATTGGGCAAAAAAGAAAACCCGCTCGTTGGGGGCAACGAGCGGGTTTCAGGAAGTTACCAAAACGAGTGGCGAGTAGTCCGTAGGGGAATCGAACCCCTGTTGGTAGAATGAAAATCTACTGTCCTAACCCCTAGACGAACGGACCATGTGACGCGGCCTTGTTTCGTTTTGATGGTGCAAAGATACAGCCCGCTTGATTCAGCGCAAGCGCTGACAGAAAGAAAAACGGCCTACGTAGAAAAACAGGCTGATTTTCAGCCGCAAAAATTTTCAAACCGTTTCACGGTGGCCTTGGTTTGTATCTGATTTGGCGAAGTACCCTGAGCCCGTTACCTTCGCCACGCGTTTTCACTCGGCCCTCTCAGGACCGATAACCTTCCCATTTCCCCAACAACTATGGCTAAAATCAAAGTTGCCATCAATGGCTTCGGCCGGATTGGCCGCCTGACGTTCAAAGCGCTCCTGCAGCGCGAGAACGTAGAGGTAGTAGCAATCAACGACCTGACGGATAACAAAACGCTTGCGCACCTGCTCAAGTTTGACTCAGTACACGGCCGCTTCAACGGTACCGTATCGTACGACGAGGAGAGCCTGACCGTAAATGGGCAGCGCATTGCCGCCCTCGCTGAGCGCGACCCCAAGCTGTTGCCCTGGGGCGACATGGGCATCGACGTAGTGCTGGAATCTACGGGCCGCTTCGTTGACGAGGCTGGCGCTGGTCAGCACCTCACCGCAGGCGCTAAAAAAGTAGTAATCTCGGCTCCCGCTACCGGCAACATCCCAACGGTTGTGCTGGGCGTTAACGAAGACATTCTTACCGGTGAGGAAACCATCCTCTCCAACGCTTCCTGCACCACCAACTGCCTAGCCCCGATGGCCAAGGTGCTGGATGATGCTTTCGGCATTGAGAAGGGCTACATCACTACGGTGCACGCCTACACCTCCGACCAGAACTTGCAGGATGCACCCCACAAAGATTTGCGTCGGGCCCGGGCTGCTGCGTACAGCATTATCCCTACCAGCACTGGTGCTGCCAAGGCCGTAGGCCTGGTGCTGCCCCAGCTGAAGGGCAAGCTGGATGGTATCGCTATGCGCGTTCCAATTCCAGACGGCTCTACCACTGACCTGACCGTGATTCTGAAGCGTGAGGTGACCAAGCAGGAAATCAACGACGCCGTGAAGGCTGCCGCTGAAGGCCCGCTGAAAGGCATCCTGGAGTACAGCACCGATCCGCTGGTAAGCATTGACATCGTGGGCAACCCCCACTCGTGCATCTTCGACTCGGAGCTGACTTCGGCCAACGGTTCGCTGGTGAAAGTAGTAGGCTGGTACGACAACGAAACCGGCTACTCTACCCGCACCGCCGACCTCATCCAGAAGCTGGGCGAAAAAATGAACGGCTAAGCTCTCAAGCTTTGGCGCTGTAAACTGCCCGTCTGAGCAATCAGGCGGGCAGTTTTTTGTGTCATTTGAGTAACCATGGCATAAAAGGTTGGTGTAAAACCCGCCACCACGGCTAAGGCACGGGCGGGTGCATCCGTTGGGTAAGGACAAATGGCACCACCTGCCGGCATAGTGGCCGGGGCGGGAGAAGGGCCAGGTAGATTCTGTACGCTGCCTTCGTTGCACCTATATTTACCCGCCATTCCACTATAACACCCTCTCACCGCTCGTGCGCATCTGTTTCATCCTGAACCCGACATCTGGCACCAACCGCACCCAGGATGTGCCGACGCTCCTTACGCGCTACGCCACAGCCGCTGGCGCCGATTTTATGATTCGGCTAACCCAGTATGCCGGGCACGCCGAAGAGCTGGCCCAGCAGGCGGCGCAGGAAGGTTGCCGGGTGGTGGTAGCCGTGGGCGGTGATGGTACCGTGAATGAGGTAGCCCGCGGGCTGCTGGGCACCAGCGCTGCTTTAGGCATTGTGCCGCGGGGGTCCGGCAATGGGCTTGCCCGGCACCTGCACATTCCCCTGGACTTGCCCGGCGCCGTAGCTCGGGCTTGCGCGCCCGCTTTTCAGCGCATGGACGTAGGCTACATCAACGGCCGACCGTTTTTTTTGTACCGCAGGCCTGGGGTTTGATGCGCACGTGAGCAAGATGTTTGCCCGCGCCGGTACCCGTGGCCTGAGCACGTATGTGAAGGTGGCTCTGCGCGAATACCGCCGTTACCAGCCCACCCCCATTGAGGTAGAACTTAATGACCAGCACCTCGAGACCAACTGCTATGTACTGGCCTTTGCCAATGCCGCTCAGTACGGCAACAACGCCTACATCGCGCCCCGCGCTGATATCCAGGATGGCCTCCTGGACCTGTGCCTGATTGATGGGCTCTCGTGGCCGCGGGCGGTGCGCGTAGGGCTGGGGTTGGCCTTAGGTACATTGCCTACTTCGGGCGGTGCCGTTTACCACACTAGCTGCCACATCACCGTAAAAGCCGCTAGGCCACTCGGCTTTCACGTTGATGGCGACTACGTAACCGATGAGACCGACTTTGTGGTTAGCCTTGCGCCGCTGGCGTTGGAAGTAGCGGTATAGACCGTAGTAAATTGATGAACAGGCGACGTAGCACCCAGCTAGGGGCACATCTTTCCCATCGATTTCACCATTTCGCCTTTCATAAATTCTCAACTTGCACCCATGAAAGCTGACAAGAACCGCCGCGAAGGTGTGGTATATTCCACTAACCCCGATTTTGAGTACCAGCAGAACGGTAACGAGGAGGCCGTAACCCTCCCTCCGCAACAGCAAAACTTGCGCGTGCAGCTTGATAAAAAGTCGCGGGGGGGTAAGCAGGTAACGCTCATCACCGGCTTTGTGGGCCAGGATGCGGATCTGCAAACCCTGGGTAAGTTGCTGAAAACCAAGTGCGGGGTGGGTGGTAATGCCAAAGACGGAGAAATCCTGATTCAGGGCGACTTCCGCGATAAGGTGCTGGCCGTATTGCTGGAGCAGAAGTATAAGGCCAAAAAGGCGGGGGGCTAGGCCACCCGAAAGTGGCGCCAGGGTTGTAACCCCCTGCACCCTAATGGCCACAGCCCGCGTAGGGAAGGTATGCCTGACTCTCAACCGCTAGCTGCTGCTGCTGATGCACTTGGGCCGGGTCGCCCGCGGCTGAGGCGCAAGGGTGAGTTGCTGCTAGCCTTATTGCCCACTGCCACCGTGTTGCTGATGCTGTGGCTTCTGGAGTTGCTCAGCAACCAACGCTTGCTGTTTGCTGCCCTCGCGTCGAGTGCCTTTCTGATTTACCTTGACCCGGGGCACCACACGAACAGCACGCGCACCCTGGTGGTAAGCCAAATGGGGGCGGCGGCTATTGGGTTCGCGCTGCACGCCTGGATGGGCCCCGGCTATGTAGGGGCTGCAGCCTCTATGGTCCTGACCATTGGGCTTATGATTGGGCTCGATGCCATGCACCCACCCGCCGTAGGTACCGCGCTGAACTTTGCCTTTCGGGCCGGGGGCGGAGAAGGCAATTTGTTATTATTTGGGCTAGCGGTGGGGTTGGTGGTGGTGTTGGTTATTGTGCAACGAGGAACGGTGTACCTGTTAAAACGCCTATCCGCTAGGCCAGTCGTCTCCACCTAAATTCCCCTCATGGAAAAACAGACTATTCACTCTCTCGCTGAATACGGGGTAATTGAAGCCGTGCAATGGCTCAAGCTGGGCGTAGAGACCATTGGGGCATTTATTATAGGCCTTGGAATTCTGGTGTCGGCGTGGCTTTTTCTGAAAGCCTTGCTAGCGCGTCGAACGGCAGATTTCACGGCTATTCGGCTTACCCTGGCCCGGTACCTGGCCCTAGCGCTGGAGTTTCAGTTGGGCGCCGATATCCTTTCTACGGCCATAGCTCCTAGCTGGGAGCAGATTGGCAAGCTCGGGGCCATTGCCGTAATCCGGACGGCGCTGAACTTCTTTCTCTCCAAAGAAATGAAAGACGAGCGCGCTGTGACCTCAGAAAAGCATATAAACCGGCGTGCAGAAGGAAGTACAGCGCAGGAGTAGCCTCCATTCCTAGGCCACTGTTTGCAGTAAGAAGGATTAAGTCAGGTGGTCTCCGCACCCCATCGGGTTGTGTTTGAAGCGGCAGCCCGCGTTTAACAAGACTATGAAATCTGGTTACAGCCGGTTTATGATTGTTGGGCCAGGTAGCGTAGTGCCCGCTCCACGTCCTCGGGCGTATCAATGCCTATTGTTTCCAGCTCCGTTTCGGCCGTGAGGATGCGGTAGCCATGTTCCAGCCACCGGAGTTGCTCCAGGCTTTCAGCGAGTTCCAGCGGCGAGGGAGGGAGTTGGGTGATTTCGGCCAGCACATCAGGGCGGTAAGCATAGAGGCCGATGTGGCGCAGGTAACGGTGGTGCTCCCGCCACGCCGGCTGCGGCTGCTGGCGCTGAAAGGGCAACGGATGGCGGCTGAAATACAGGGCGTGGCCTGTGGTATCGAGCACTACTTTGGGCAGGTGGGGGCTGAAGAGTTCCTCATCAGTAAGCACTGGCTTTACCAGCGTAGCCAATTGTGGGGGCTGAGCCAGCGTAAAAAGCTGGATCAGGGCATCAATTTGCGCTGGATGAATGAACGGTTCATCTCCCTGGATATTAATAACGCAGTCGGCCTGCACATCGAGCTGCTGGTAAGCATCCCACACGCGGTCGGTACCGCTGGGGTGGTTGGGTGAGGTAAGCACGGCCTCGCCCCCAATGCTGAGTACATGCTCCAGAATTCGCTCATCATCAGTGGCTACTACCACCCGGCTGAGGCCTGATTGCTGGGCCTGGCCAATTACCCGCTGAATCATGGATTGGCCTCCCAAATCAACCAGAGGCTTGCCAGGCAGGCGGGTAGAAGCAAAACGAGCCGGAATGATACCAATTGCGTGCATGGGCAGTGAGTAGAAGGCGAGGGGAATAGGAGCGCAAAAAAGGCGAAAATTACCGACAGACGCCTGTATTGCGCCGAAGTACATGAATAGTGCCGGGCCGCCCCGCTACCTCTGGATAATGACCAATAAAAAACTGCTGCTATCCTAAATGGTGTCGGGGACTTGGCAGGATTCGTTAACTTTCGGCAGTATTTAGGCAGTTGGCAGCTTTTCTTAACCTACTGTGCTGTTCTGCCGCCTTCCGCGCTTTGTGTCTATGTCCAGAATTTCGTTGCTGTCTGTTGCCTTTGTTTTTTCAGGTTTCTCCGCTTTGGCTGGCCCCCGGCTGGTAGCCCCTCCAGACTCCATTGGGGTTGAGTACCGTAACAACAAGATTCTGATTAAGCACCGCGTAGCGCCCGGCGAAACCCTCTATGGATTATCGAGGCGCTATAAAGTGCCAGTTGATGAAATCGTAGAATTTAACCCCACAGTGAAAGGCGCTCTGGTGACCGGCCAGGTGGTGCTGGTGCCGCGCAACCGTGTGGTGTTGACGCAGCCCGCCACGGCGGCAGCTGCTCCGGCCATTTCGGCGGCAGCTCGGGCCTTACCTACCGATGCTCACGGCAACCACATCTACAAGGTAGGGGCGGGGCAAACGCTTTACGCTGTGGCGCGGCGGTTCAGTACTACGCCCGCTGAGCTGGCTCGGCTCAATGGCTTTGCGCCTAACTACAACGTGCGCACTGGCCAAACCCTGATTATAGCGGCCGGCACTGCCCGACAGGCGGCAGCTAATCCGGCTTCGCGGCCCGCCCCTCCGGTAGCCACCCGTCCGGTTCCGGCGCCAACAGCCCGCCCAGAGCGCACTGATGATACCCGCGACGCCCAGGAACGTGAGAACCGGGCTCGCGCCAAAGACTCTGCCATAGCAGCGCGCCAGCCCGCGGTTCCGAAAGAAGCACCAGTGAAGGAAGCTCCCGCCCGGGAAGTGCCGGAAGAGAAGGAGCGGGCCCCTGAGCGCGCCAGTGAAGTAGTGCGACGGGTGTCAGAAAGTGGCCTAGCTATGGTAATTCCTACCGATGCCTCCGATAAGTACCTGGCCCTGCACAAAACTGCTCCGGTGGGCACTATTATGGAAGTGCGCAACATCATGAACGGCATGTCAGTGTACGTGCGCGTGATTGGCAAACTGCCCGACACGGGTGAAAACTCCAACGTACTTGTGCGCCTTTCTAAGCGGGCAGTGCAGCGCCTGGCCACTCCCGATCAGCGCTTTCGGGTAGAAACCAATTACGTGCCATAGCGGTGAAATGGTGGGGTAGTAATTTAGTGAGTTTGACGTTCGGCTTGTTCTACTTGTGCGGTCTAGGTCACTGGAGCATCAAACTAGCCAACTTACCAAATCACTATTTCACCAACACCCTAGTATGAATCACGCGCAAGTCCGTGCCCTACTCGACGACCGCTATCAGCACTACGATCAGCCGGCTTTTATTCAGGCTGACCCCATTAGTATTCCGCACCGGTTCTCGCAGCGCCAAGATGTGGAAATCAGTGGGCTGTTTGCGGCGCTGCTGGCCTGGGGGCGTAGGCCTACCATCATAAGCAAGTGCCTGGAGCTAATGCGCCGCATGGACGACGCGCCCTATCAGTTCATTACCCAGCACCAAGATGAGGACCTGAAAGGCCTGTTGGGCTTCTGCCACCGCACTTTTTGCGACACTGATCTACTCTATTTCGTGCACTGGCTGCGCTGGTTTTATGGCCAGCACGACACGTTGGAAGATGCTTTCCTCATCGGTAGCACCCAGAAGGAGCGCCTCGAAAATTTCCATAACCTGTTTTTCAGCCTGGATGACGCTCCTCAGCGCACCCGCAAGCATGTAGCTACGCCGGCCCGGGGCTCAGCCTGCAAACGCGTAAATATGTACTTGCGCTGGATGGTGCGCCCCGACAACCGTGGTGTAGATTTCGGCCTCTGGACCCGCCTCTCGCCCGCCGACCTCATCTGCCCCTGCGACGTGCACGTGGAGCGCGTTGCCCGCCGCCTAGGCCTGTTGGACCGCAAGCAAATGGACTGGCTGGCCGCCGAGGACCTGACGGCTCACCTGCGCAGCTTCGACCCCACCGACCCCGTGAAGTATGACTTCGCGCTGTTTGGACTGGGAGTAGAAGGAGAAATGTAGCCCCTAATGAGGAGATAATAAAGAGAGGACGTGAGGTTGTATAGATGTACACCCTTGACGCCCGTATACCTCTCGCTTTTACCTTTATTACCTCATATCCCATTTATTGAATCTTTCCCGCCCTCCGGAGTGTTTATCTTCGCATTCTCTTCTGAACACATTGTCCTAAACAAGGAACACCTGATTTGATTCTTCCTAATAATTTCGAGCAGAAAATTGGCTTCACGCAGCTGCGTGAGATGCTGGAGGGCTTGTGCCTCAGTGCTCTAGGCCGTCAGTTTGTAGCCAAGATGAGCTTTCAGTCGAAAGCCGATCAGCTCCAGAAGCTTTTGCTCCAGACGGATGAATTCCGTCAGCTGCTGAGCAGTGGCGCTGATTTTCCCAGCCAACACTACCACGATGTTCACCCGTACCTGGTGCGGGCCAATATACCCGGCAGCTACCTCGATGTATCCGCCTTCTTCGCCGTGAAAATGAGCCTGCGCACCATCCGGGAAGCGCTGACGTTCTTTACCCACGCCGAGGAAACCCTCTACCCAACCCTGCGCCTGCTGGGCATTGGCGTGCAGGTAGACCGCAACCTGCTGGCCGCCCTCGACAAAGTAGTGGATGACGAAGGGCAAGTGCGCGAAAATGCCTCGCCGTTGCTCAGCCAGATTCGGCAGGAGCTCATTAACCGCCAGGGCCAGCTGCGCAAACAGATTGCGGGCATCCTGCGCCATGCCCGTCAGGAAGGCTGGGTGCCGGAAGGGGCTGAGCCCACTATTCGGGGTGGCCGTTTGGTGCTGCCGGTTATTGCCGAGCACAAGCGCCGCGTGAAGGGCCTGATTCATGACGAGTCGGCAACGGGGCAAACGGTGTTTATTGAACCGGAGGCTGTATTCGAGCTCAACAACGACATCAAGGACCTGGAAAATGCTTTCCAGCGGGAGCTGATCCGCATTCTGACCCAACTCACGGCCCAGTTGCGGCCCCATATTCCGGACCTGCGCAAGGCGTACCAGTACCTAGGCCTGCTTGACTTCATTCGGGCGAAGGGCCGCTTAGCACAGCAGCTGGAGGCTTCGTTGCCGGAGCTGCATCCGCGCCCGATGATCCGCTGGAAACAGGTGCGCCACCCGTTGCTCTACCTTACATTCTTAGGCCACTCCAAGGACGACCCACGCGAAGTAGTGCCCCTGGATATTGAACTGACGCCGGAGCAGCGCATTCTGCTTATTTCGGGTCCTAATGCCGGGGGTAAATCGGTGAGCATGAAAACGGTAGGCCTAGTGCAGTACATGCTGCAGTGTGGCCTACTGATTCCGGCCGGTGATGGCTCAGAGGCGGGGGTGTTTGAGGATGTTTTCCTGGATATTGGGGATGAGCAGAGTCTGGAAAACGACCTAAGCACGTACTCTTCGCACCTGCTGAATATGAAGCAGTTTGTGACCCTGGCCAACAAGCGCAGCCTCATTCTCATTGACGAGTTTGGCACCGGCACCGAGCCGAGCCTGGGCGGTGCCATTGCCGAGGCCGTACTGGAGCAGCTCAACCGCGCCCGCGCTTTCGGGGTCATCACCACGCACTACACCAATCTCAAGAACTACGCTGAGCGGACCGAAGGCATTGTGAACGGAGCCATGCGCTACGACCCCGACCAGCTGCAGCCGCTCTACCGCCTGGAAATTGGTAAGCCGGGCTCCTCGTTCGCCATCGAGATTGCGCGCAAGATTGGCTTGCCCAAGCAGCTGGTAGAACGTGCTACCCAGCTCGTGGGGAAGGACAAAATCCGCTACGACCGGCTGCTGGAAGGTCTGGAGAAGGAGAAGACTGAGCTGGAACAGCGCACCGCTGAAGCTGGAAAAGCCGAGAAGCGTCTGAAAAAAGCTGCTCAGGAATATCAGGACCTGAAAAAGTACCTCGACGATACCACGCTGGAGGTGTTGCGCGATGCTAAGGCCAAGGCCAAAATGCTGCTCCGCGACACAAATCAGCAAATCGAAGCTACTATTCAGGAAATCCGGTTAGGCCAGGCGGAGAAGGAGCGCACCAAGGAAGCCCGCGGCAAGCTGGATACGTTTGTTCGTGAGAAGCTCCAGATTGAGCCACCCAAGGCCCGGGCAACCCGTGAGCTGGCTGATGCCACCTCGCTCAAACCCGGCGACAAAGTAGCCCTGATTGGCCAGGAAGGGCACGGTGAAATCATGAGCGTGAAGGGCAAAACGGCGGAGGTTTCCTTTGGCGGCATGAAAACGCTGGTGAAGATAGGCCAGCTGGAGAAGCTCACGCGCTCGGAAATCCGGGAGCGGGAAAAGGAGGCTGCCCGTCGGGCCCCGGCTCAATATTCCGGCTTCGATACTACCGGTAAGATGTCGAGCTTCAGCCCCACGCTGGATTTGCGCGGGGAGCGGGCCGAGGATGCCTTGAACAAGATCATGGCTTACGTGGATGATGCTGTAATGCTGGGCGTGCCGGAAATAAAAATCCTGCACGGCCGTGGCAACGGCGTACTGCGCCAAGTAGTACGAGACTACCTCCACCGCATCCGCGCCGTAGCCAGCGTAGCCGACGAGCACGCCGACCGCGGCGGCGACGGTGCTACAATTGCCGTATTGAAGTAAATTTGCTGATTAGCTAGCCTAAATTCATTGTAGGCCAGTCTGCAAGCAAAATAGAACGTCATGCTGAGCTTGCCGAAGCATCTCTACCTCTGGCTAACCATATGCTAGGCCAATATGAGGTAGAGATGCTTCGGCAAGCTCAGCATGACGTTCTTGTATATCTAAAATTCCTGTTTCTGAACATATGCACCCCCGCAACCCCCACAACGCCCGCTACGACTTCCCTCAGCTCCTGAGCACCAGCCCGGAGCTGGCCGCCTTCGTGGTGCCCAACCCAACCGGCGACAGCAGCATTGATTTCGCTAACCCGGCCGCCGTAAAGGCCCTGAACCGGGCGCTGCTGAAGCAGTTTTACGGGGTGGCTTCCTGGGATGTGCCCGCGGGTTACCTCTGCCCACCCATCCCCGGCCGCGCCGACTACATCCACTACGCCGCCGACCTGCTGGCGGCTGACCATGGTGGCCTAGTTCCCCGTGATAAGGCAGTGCATGTGCTGGATGTGGGTGTGGGGGCCAACTGTGTGTACCCCATCATTGGGTCACAGGCCTATGGCTGGCGCTTTGTGGGTTCAGAGGTTGACCTGGTGGCGCTGAAATCAGCCAGAACAATGGTGGCCGTAAACCCTAAGCTTGCGGGGAAAGTTGAGCTGCGTCAGCAAACCCACGCTGCGTTTGTATTCGAGGGTATTGTGAAGGCGCGCGAAGAGTTTGACCTCGTAATATGCAACCCGCCATTTCATGCCTCAGCCGCCGATGCTGCCGCGGGCAGCCGCCGCAAAGGGCGCAACCTGGGTTACGCGAAGTCGCCGGAGCCGGTGCTGAACTTTGGCGGGCAGAATACGGAGCTGTGGTGCGAAGGCGGTGAAGAAGGATTCCTGCGCCGTTTTGTGGAGCAGAGTGTGCCTTTAGCGGCACGCGTGTTGTGGTTTTCTATTTTACTATCGAAGAAGGAAACCCTGCGCAGTGCCTATTACTTCCTCCAAAAGGCTGGCGTGGATGAGGGTTCTATCCGAACCATCGAGATGAAGCAGGGCCAGAAAACCAGCCGCATTGTAGCCTGGACGTTTCAGGATGACGAGCAGCGCCAAGCCTGGACTCAGCGCCGTTGGAAAACGGTAGCCTAGGCCAGTCTGCATTCCTATGAAACGCGTCATTCCGAGGGCAGCGCGGAATCTGAGTAGGCCTAGAGGCTAACATCAGATTCCGCGCTGCCCTCGGAATGACGCGTTTCGAGCAGCTACTAAAGAATGTTTACCTCGGGATGCAGCTCAATACCAAACTTCTCGCGCACAGAAGCAATAATTTCCTGGGCCAGGTCGCGGATATCAGAGCCTTGCGCGCCGCCGTGGTTTACCAGCACCAGCGCCTGCCGGTCATGCACGCCATGGGCGCCGCGCCGCTGACCCTTCCAGCCACACTGCTCAATTAACCAGGCGGCGGGCACCTTCACGCCGCCCGGCACAGGGTAACCCGGCAGGTCGGCGTAGCGAGCTTTCAGCTCGTCAAACTTTTGCTGAGAGATTTCGGGGTTCTTAAAGAAGGAGCCAGCGTTACCAATCTGGGCTGGGTCGGGGAGCTTGCTGCGGCGGATGTGCATGACGGCCTCGCTTACATCGCGGGGCGTGGGCTCACCACCAATACCCAGATCTTCGAGGGTAGTTTGGATGGCGCCGTAGCTCACGTTAAGGCGGGCCTGGCGGTGCAGCCGTAGCACCACACTCGTGACGATGTACTGGTTTTTAAGCGGGCCTTTAAACACGCTTTCGCGGTAGCCAAAGCCACACTCTTCCCGGGAGAAGGTACGGAGCTGGCCCGTGTGCACTTCCAGTGCCTCCAGCTGCTCAAATGTATCCTTCAGCTCTGCACCATAGGCCCCAATGTTTTGCAAGGGGCCGCGCCTACGGTACCAGGGATAAGGGAGAGGTTTTCAATTCCGCTCAGCTCCTGGTCTAAGGTGTATTGCACCAGCCCGTGCCACGACTCACCGGCCCCGGCGCGCACCAGCGCGCTGTCTTCATCCTGGCTTAGTATCTCCAGGCCCCGAATCTCATTCTTGAGCACCACACCATCAAAATCCTGCGTGAACAGCAGGTTGCTGCCGCCGCCCAATACCAGCTTCTCCGTTTGCTGCACCTCGGGCATTGCCAGCAAGGCCCGTAACTCATCGGGGGAGGTAAAGCGGGCAAAGAGCCGTGCTTTCACGTCCAGGCCAAACGTGTTGTAAGGGCGCAGGGAAACGTTTTGTTCGAGAAGGGGAGCCGAAGCCATAGTAAGGGAGGAGAATGATGGGCTGGCAAAGGTACGGTGTCGAAAGCAGGAAACAGGTAGCTAGGCCACCACTGGAGCGGCCAGGACAAAACACGGCAATATTTAAGCAAGTTGTAACCCAACCCCGGCTACAGGTGCGTATGTACGCTTAGCTTCCATTGTTTTATCACTAACTAGAGTCCTGTTCCTGCCGATGGTCTACTTGCCACCGACGGGGGCTGCTACTTCGCTCTTCCCCTGGCACTCATGCATCTCCACGAAGTCGTTAGTCCTGCCCAGGAGCAGGAGTTTCTTTCGTTTCCTGTCCGGCTCTATCAGCACGATCCTAACTATATCCGGCCGCTTGACCGAGACATTCAACAGGTTTTCAATCGGGAGAAAAACAGGTATTTCCGGCATGGTGAGCTAATCAGGTGGCTACTGGTTGATGAGAGCGGAAAAACGATTGGCCGGGTGGCTGCCTTCATCAACGAGCGCACGGCCCGCACCTTTGAGCAGCCTACCGGCGGTATGGGTTTTTTTGAATGCATAGATGATCAGCGGGCGGCCAACTTGCTGCTGAATGCGTGTCGTGAATGGCTGGTTGCCAGGGGGATGGAGGCCATGGATGGGCCCGTTAACTTCGGCGACCGGGACCAGTGGTGGGGGCTGCTCATTGATAACTTTGGGCCGCCGCTATACGGCCAAAACTACAATCCCCCCTACTATCGTCGTCTGCTCGAGGCCTATGGGTTTCAACTCTACTTCAACCAGTTTACCTATTTCAGAAAGGTAGCGGCGCCGCTCTCGCCCCAGTATCAGCAGCAGGCCCAGCAGTTGCTTGATAACCCAGCATACAGCTTTGAGCACATGCGCCTGCGTAACCTGCCCAAATATGCCGAGGACTTCCGCCAGGTATATAACAAAGCCTGGGTGAAGCATCAGGGAGTAAAAGAGATGACTGTGGAGCAGGCGCACAACATTATGCGCAAGCTGCGCCCGGTTCTGGATGAGAAAGTGTGCTGGTTTGCATACTTCCGGGGCGAGCCAATAGGCTTTTTCATTGCTCTGCCGGAGCTCAATGAGCTGTTTCGCTACGTAAATGGCAACCTTAACTGGCTGGGGAAGCTTCGGTTTGCCTTTTACCGCTGGCGGGGCGCCGTGCGTACGCTTACGGGCATCGCCTTTGGCATTACGCCCGAACACCAGGGCATAGGCCTGGAAATGACCTTTATTTTGGCGGCCAGCAAAGTAGTTCAGGACCGGCACAAGGTGCAGTACGAAGACTTTGTAATGAACTGGATCGGTGACTTCAACCCCAAAATGATGAGCGTGGCTGAAAAAATAGGGGGCTCTATTTGGCGTACCCACGCCACGTTCCGCTGTCTGTTTGACCGAAGCAAGGAATTTAAACGTGCCGAAATTATTTGAGGTGTTACCAGTTGAGGTAGTCGTCAAGACAGCCTCTTTAGTGGGTTTCAGCCCAGAAACAGAAGGCCCTACTCGCTAGCGAGTAGGGCCTTCTGTTTCATCAAAATATCTCTGGCCTTGGCTGACTATCAGCCGGCCGAAGACCTACTAGAACCGGTAGGCCACACTGGCAGTGATATTACGCGGCAAGATAGGGCGAACCAGGTTATAGGCGTTTTGCGCGTTGGTGTTGCCGTTGGCCGCGGTGGCGTTGAGGTAGGTGGTGGAGAAGTTCTCGCCATTACGGGCGGCGGCGTCGCCAAAGCCAATCTTGTTCAGCAGGTTCGCGCCCTGCACGCGCACCTCCAGACCTTTTAGCAGGTTCTCGCCCCCAAATACGTAGCCTAGGCCACCATACAGCACCCCATAACTAGGCAGCTCAATGGTGTTGCGCTTGGTAGCATAGCGCTTACCAAACCAGCGGTAGTTGCTAAACACCGTGAAGCCGCTGCGCGTGTACTCTCCGCCCCCCTCCAGCAGCAGATCAGGAGTGTCTTCCAGGCGGTTGCCTTTAAGGTTGACGGTCTGGCGCTGGGCCTGCATGGGCGGATCAAGGGGCACTGTGATGTTGAAATCCTGGTAGCGGGGGCGCTGAGCCGTGCCAATGCCACGCAACGTGAGGCCCTGCACTGGCGAGTACGTGGCTTCCAACTCCAGGCCCCGGTTGTCTACTTTGCCGCGCTGCTGCACCAGCGTAAAGCTGCCATCGGGGTTCGAGACCTGGACCGTGAACGGGATGTTGTCGTTCTGGCTGTAGAAGGGCACCAGCGAGACACCTACCTGCTTGGTGGCTACTTTTAAACCGGCCTCGGCCTGCAACACGCGCTGTACTTCGCCCCGTAGCGTACTATTGCCGGATGCATCGTTCAGGTCAACCCCGTAGGCCCACTGGTCGTTGGTGGGGGCTACGCCGGCTTTGCTGAAACGAGCGTAGGTAGCCAGTTGGTCAGAGAACTTGTAGTTGGCGCCCAGTGAGTAATTGAACGTGCTAAAGCGGTAGTCCCAGGTGCGGGCGTCGCTGGTGTTCTGCAAAAAGCGGTTGTCGTAGAGCGTGCGGTACTGCCCGTCTAGGCCACCATTAGAGCCACCATACCGGTTAGCTGCCGAAGGAGCACCTACGAAGCGGGTGAACTGAGCATCGGGGTTTACCAGAATAGCAGTTTTAGGCGAGCTGCCCTCGGCGTGGCTGGTTTCCAGGCGGATGCCGCCATCTATGCGCAGCTTTTCAGTGGCCTGCCATTCATCACCGGCGTAATAGCTCAGTACCTGCGTAGTGTTGCGGGAGTTGAACAGAATGCCATCGGCGTAGCTGTAGTACAGAAAGCCGTTATTGGTGACCTCAATGGGCTGGCCCCCAAACAGTGCCTGTCCGGTGGGGCTGGCAGTACTTAAGGTTAAGTTCAGCAGGCGCGGACGGTTTGAGACTTCCTGCACCACCAGGTTATAGCTCAGGCGCTCCTTTATGGTATACCGGCTGGCGTAAAAGCCGCCGGTAAGCTGGTGTTTGCCCACACTCTTTTGCAGACGCAGGTTGTTAATGGCGTTGGTAGCGGGCTTATCATCGGGGAATATACCCGCCAGATTCACCAGCCCGTTGCCATTCAGGGTGTTGATGTCGACGGGCTGTCCATTGTCGGCGTAAGTGAACTGGTAGCCGGTGGCCCCCAAGGGACGGTAGCCGGCCAGAAACTGGTTAGCAAAAGCTGCGCCCGAAACCGGAGGCTGCAAGTCATACACGCCATCGGTGCTCAGGTTGGCATCGAGCAGGCGGGCGTTGTCGGTCAGGGTAAAGCCGTTGCCCAGCTCAATGAATACCTCCGATGAAATAGACTTGTAGCGCGTATGCTGCCCATCAGCCAGGTCGCGGGAAAGACTACCCTGGCCGTTGTTGAAGGGGTTAGGAATAGTGGTGCGGCGCTGGTACTGCGACTGCATAGTGCCGTACCGGAAGCCGGGGCCGCCCGGAATCTGTTGGGGGTCGTTGAGGTTCTGGTAGGGTACGCTGGTATAGTAGGCCACCCGATCGTTGAGGTATTTGCCGTATAGCCGCACGTAGCCGTTTTTGAGGCCGTAGGTCACGTTGGCTTTCACGCCGCCGCCCACGTTGGCGGGGTAGCCAGCATACTTCTGGCCCACGTCGTAGCGGTAGAAGCCCCCAATGTTGAACTTAAGCGGAGTGCCCGCAATGGGGCCGCCCACGTTGGCATCAACGCGCTGCAAGCCAAAGAGCTGGCTGGCGCCGGTGCGGTCGGAGTGGAAACCCTGGTCGCCGCCCGTGAGCTTCACGATGCCGCTAATTTTGGGCGTATTGCCGGTTTTACTTAGAAAGTTGACGATACCGCCGGGGGCGTTGTTAGCAAAAATGCTGGCCGAGCCTCCGCGCACCACTTCCAGCCGACTGATAGTTTCATCGAGGCGAAAGTGAATGTCGGTTTTGGCGAAGGTCAGGGAGCCTACTTCTAGCAGCGGTAAGCCATCTTCCATCAATTGCAAAAAGCCAAAACCTGCTTCGGCATTAACTGGCAGGCCGCGCGGCGACACGCTGTTGGCTGCTTCGCCACCGTCGGAGTTTACCCGGAAGCCTGGCACAGCCATGAGCAGGTCGGCGGTGCCCCGGGCTACCCGGTTCTCAATTTGCCGGTTGCTAAGGGTAGTAATAGCCGTGGAGCTTTCCAGCTTACTCTGGGGGTTGAAAGTGCCGGTTACTACCACGCCGCTCATCTGCAGCGGGTCTACGCTGAGGGTGGCATCAGCCGTTACCGATTCATTGCCAGGCCCGATGGTAATGCTTTGAGACGCATTGCGGTAGCCAAGGTAGCTGGTAACCAGCATGTAAGTGCCCGCAGGTACCCCACTGATTTCGAACTGCCCTTGAGCGTTGGTGGCCGTGCCTTTGCTCAAGGGCTGGAGCAGTACAGTTACACCCACCAAGGGCTGGCCGGCCTCATCCCGGACTTGGCCGCTAATGCGACCTGCATTCTGGGCCTGCACCGTGCCTAGTGTGAGGCCAGCCAAGGCCAAGGAGGGAAGCAGGCGCGGAAGGATAGTAGAGGCTTGGAACATGCAAATAGGGTTGGGTGAGAAAAGTGAAAGTGGCACTATTTAGCCGCCAGCAGGTACGCGACAGGCAGGCCTGCGGATTGCGCTGGAACTGAAAAGAGGACTGGTTTTTTGTCAACGTCAATCAGATGTTGAGGTTGCTTCTCATTACGTTTAAGTAAGTGGCGGACGTTCATGGTTTTACGCACGAGAAGATAATGAAATCCGGAACCCCGCGCTTTGCGTAAATTCACGCCGGCCAAGTGGCCGGATAATTCTCCCTCTGTTGCATGAAACTTCTCTCTCGTTTTGCCTTTTTGGCTCTGCTCTTTCTGCTTCCTTTCACTGGAGGCTGCCAATATGTGCGCTATTTTACTCCGCTCAATCCTTCCAATTCCAGCAGCAAACCCGTTAGTCATGCCGCTTTTGATGCTCTGCTGAAAAAGTATGTTGATGCCCAGGGCATGGTAAACTACTCCGGTTTGCGCGCCGATAGTGCTGCCCTGAATGGCTACCTCAAAACCGTCAGCGACAATCTGCCCAACAACACGTGGAGCAAGCAGGACCAACTGGCCTACTGGCTTAATGCTTATAATGCTTTTACTCTCCAGCGCGTGTTGCGCGCCTATCCGCTCAAGAGTATCAAAGACCTGGGTGGCGATAAAACGCTGGTAAACACCGTCTGGGACCAGAAGTTTATTCGGCTCGGCAAGGATAAATACACGCTCAATGACATAGAGCAGCGTATTATCCGGCGGCATTTTGATGATTACCGGGTGCATTTTGCGCTGGTTTGCGCAGCCATGTCGTGCCCGAAGCTGCGGCGAGAGGCCTACGTGGCCAGCCGCCTGAACCAGCAACTGGATGAGCAGGGCGTGGATTTTGTAAACGACCCCACCAAGAACAAGCTGATGAATTCTAAAGCGGAAATCTCCAGCATCTTCAATTTTTATCCCGGCGACTTCAAGAAGGATGGCAACTCCATCCAAAAGACCATTAACCGCTACGCCAAGCAGAAGATCAGCCCCGAAGCCTCGTTAACTTACATGAACTACAACTGGGCGCTAAACGAACAAAAATAGAAGCGGCGTACCTGTAAAACAGTAAAAAGGCTGCCCTCCAAGTAGGGTAGCCTTTTTTTGTGGTTGATAAGCCATGGGTTTACCGCTGGTGTTGTTGTTTACCCCAAGGAAACAGGCGTGGTACGCGCTGCTGATAACGGGCATAGGCTTCGCCGAATTGGCGCAATAGCTTACGCTCTTCCAGGTTGGTGCCAATCAGTAAATAAAGAAAGGTGCACCCTACAAAGGAGGCCCGCGCAGTAGTAGGACCCAGGAAAAGAAATCCTGTGAGCCCCAACACCAACCCTAAGTATAACGGGTGGCGGACTACACCATTTAGGCCGTTAGTAGATAAAGCGGGTGGAGGCAGTTTGCCTCTCACGTAGCCCCAACCCAGAAACTCACTTAGGTCGTAACCCCGTAAGGCGGCTATGGCCACTAGTAGCCCGAGCCCTAGCAGGAAGTAGCCAACCCCTAAAAGCAGCGGGTCGGGCCGAATAAGCCAGGTTTCTGGCAAGCTCAGCTGGTAGCGAAACACCAAGAGAAACAGCCAAACGGAAAGCTGATTGTAGGCGAGACGATAGAAGCGGAAGGCACGCGGCCAGCGCTTTTCCACGGCTTGCTTCACCCACAGAGTGGCCAGCGCACTATGGAGAGCATAATACAGCGCCCAGAAAAGTGTGAGAAGAAGCATCAGGGGGTATAGTAAAAAGGTGCAAGTCAACATTGATACCGCTACTGCACAGAGGTAGCTTGCTGAGATACTCCTAACAGTTCAGGTAGTTGTAGCTACTTGAGCGTTGACTGCTGGGTTTGCTTTTTCTGATCTTAAGAACATAGCTGTTAAGCGATACACAGCTGGGTCAGTTTAAAAAGCCTCTCCAATACTGAAGTAGACCCCCGAGGAGCCAGCTCCGCGCCCGTAGTCCAGACGGATGTTGAGGCGGTCTTGGCGGTTGAAGGCAAAGCGTAATCCTGCGCCAGCGCTGGCTTTGGGAGCCCGTTGCACCAGTGCGCCCACTGTGTTGCCTACCTGGCCTAAGCCACCAAACACCACCCCATTAAAACGCCAGAACAGGTGACGGCGCAGCTCTGCCTGCACGGCCAGTAGTTGCCGGTCGCGGAAGCGCCCTTCGTAGTAGCCGCGCAGGGTTTTGTCGCCGCCCAGGTTGGCTAGCTCCCGGAAAGGGGTGTCACCACTCTGAAACTGCCCGATAATCTGCGTGGCCAGAATGGTGCGGGTGCCTTCACCCAATGGCTGAAAATGGCGGGCATCAACTACAAACCGGCTAAAGCGAAAGTCGCTGCCCAGGGCCCGGCCATTGAATAAAGCACCAAGCTCCAAGTAGTTGCCTCTGTAGGTGCTCAGCACATTATCGCGGCCATCATACAAAAACGAGGGCCCGATGCCTGAAATGCGGGTATCCTGCGTGTATTCTCGCGCGGGGCGGTCGAAGAGGCGGCTGCGGTTGGGGTCCTGGTCAATGCCTTCGTTCAATTGCACATCGCGCAGGTTAGTAAGGCGGTACTGCCCGCCCACAAACACATTAGGCGCTACTCGCTTTAGAACCCGCTCATTGAAAATGAAGACTTTGTACTCAATAATAGACTTATCGGCCAGGCGGGTGTCAGGCCCGAAGCCGTAGTAGTTAATAGGAAACTTGTAATAGTAGCTGGCTTCGCCGGTGAGCAGGAAGGCCTCGCCCAGCGTAAAAACGTTGTGAGTGAGCTGCAACAGGCTCTGGTTTTTCTGAGTGCGCCAAGCTACCAGCCGGGCGTTGGATTTGCGCACGGCAGTGTCTTGCCCGAAACGCCACACAGGCAGCACGGCCAGGCCATAGCCCAGGCCAGTTTCGGGTTGCGAAAACACGATGGGCAGCGGAATAAAGCTGGGCTTCTCGCGCCGAGGCTGGGCTGGAGCAGCGGCCGAATCGGGGAGGGTGGGAGCCGGCACTACCTGAGCCTGAGTGGCGCTAGCTATTCCCAGAAAAATGAGCGAGTAAATGTAGCGCATGGAGAGGCGTAAAGCGAGAGGGAAAAGTGCAGAAGCTACGCTAAGACCGGGCTCAACGGATTGGGAAATTCGGAGAAAGGGTGAGCCGCTTAAAGCCACAGTGGGCAGCCGAAGTCTCAAGAACACGACTTCGGCCGCCCACTGTGGCTACTTCGCAAAGGGAATTGCTACCGCACCCGGTATCCGCTCAGGGAGTAGAACAGCAGGTAGGCATAGCACAGTGCAGGCAGTACAAAAGCTACCCGTAGGCCACCTCCGTGCGTAGCAATAAAGCCCATGAGTGGCGGAATAATGGCCCCACCTACAATAGCCATGATCAGGTAAGACGAGCCCTGCTTTGTGAACTTGCCTAAGCCAGTAATAGCCAGCGGAAACACCACTGGCCAGATGATGGAGTTGCAGACCCCGCAGAGCACCACCAACCACAGAGCGGTTTCGCCGTGGTTGAAAATAGACAGAAGCACGAACAAAGTACCCGCGGCACATACACCCACGAGGAGTTTGCGGGCATCAAAGCGCGTGAGCAGCGGAATTCCAATGATACGGCCCACCATAAGCCCAAACCAGTAGGAAGAAACCAGCACGGCGCCCACGGCTTTCGTGAAACCCGTGGTGGTATCAATAGGGTCGGGGTTGTTGCCGAACAGGGCCGCGGCCCAGTTGGTGACTACACTCAGGCCGCGCACCAGCTCTTGCGTGAAGCCGCTTAGCTGGCTGATGTTCTGCGACTCGCCGTAGCGGATAATGAAGGAGCCAATACCCACTTCTACGCCCACGTACATAAAAATAGCCACCACCCCCAGCGCCAGATGGCGGAAGCTGAGGGCCGAGCTACGGCCTGTTTCGCTGGCAGCCTGGGCGGCGGCAGCTTCTTCATCGGCGGGTATGCTCTCAATTTCTGGCAGGCGCACCAGGAAAAACAGTGCCGCTAATACCGCCAGGAACACAGCCAGCCCGAGGTAAAGCGGCTTAACCAGGGTAGCCTCCTGCGTCAGGCGCTGCTCAAGGGGCAGCTGAGCCAGGCGCGCCTTCAGCACCGCCGAGCCACCGAACAAAATCAGGCCTCCAATAAGTGGCGAGATGGTACCACCTAGCCCGTTGGCCACCCCCACAATGCTCACCCGGCTTGCTGCCGTGCGCGCCGGCCCCAGCACCGATACGTAGGGGTTAGCTGCCACTTGTAGTAGGGTAATACCCGCTCCTAGTAAGCTTAGCGCCAGCAGAAACAGCCCAAACGTGCGGGAGTTAGCCGCCGGTACAAACAACAAGGCGCCCAGGCCCATTACCAACAGGCCCAGCACAATACCACGCTTAAACCCGAGCTTTTCCAGCAGCCGGCCTGCGGGCAACGACATCAGAAAATACGCCCCAAAGAAAGCCGACTGCACCGCCGACGACTGTAAGTCGGTGAGCTGGCAGACGTCCTTGAGGTAGGGCATCAGCACGTCGTTGAAGTTGGTGACGGCCCCGAAGAGAAAGAACAGGGTGGTCATCAGCACCATGGGCCCGGTGTACGACTGGGTGGTGCTGGGTGCCGTGGTGGGAGAAGAGGTAATGGGAGCAGCCATATGAGGCGGGGTTGAGAGAAAAAAAGCCGACCATGGGGCCGGCTAAGCAATGCTACGGAGTTTTTGTGAGAAATGCAGCGAGCAGGCAAATGCCAAGGGCAAGCCCGTTCGGTAGGAAATACTGACTTAAAGAGAAGCTTTGGTGGCTTCAGCCGCAGTGGCAGGCTGCGTCAGAAACTGCCAGGTAAATACGGCGGCCAAAGCGCCCAGCGTAGGTGCCACTAAATACAGCCACAAATGCTCCAGGTGCCCTGAAAGCAGGGCGGGTGAAAAGGAGCGGGTCGGGTTCATGGAGGCGCCGCAAATAGGCCCCGCAAACATGGCTTCCAGCAGCACCACTCCACCAATAGCCACGCCCGCGAACAGGCCCTGCTCTTTCGAGCCGTAGGCCACATTCATGATAACCAGCATCAGGAAATAGGTTAGAATAAACTCCAGCACAAACGACTGCAGTTCGGAGCCAGCCGGAAGGGTAGCGCCCAGCAGGGCGTTAGCGGGGAACAGAAACCGCAGCGTAGCGCTAGCCAGCACTGCTCCCAGCAACTGACTCAGAACATAGGGTAGTAACTCCCTGACTGGAAATTTGCGCGCTGCCGTGAAAGCAATGGATACTGCCGGGTTAAAGTGAGCTCCTGAAATTGGCCCGAAGGCGTAAATCATAGACGTGACAATGAGCCCAAACGTGATGGCAATGCCCACGTGCGTTATAGCGCCATGGCTTTCCTGATTGATAACAATGGCCCCGGTTCCACAAAAAATAACAGCAAAAGTTCCGAGTACCTCGCTAACGTATCTCCTCATGAATCTTGCTCTTTGACACAGGATTGGATAGAAATGGCAACAGAAATATGGTGGCACTCCACCTAAAAGTGGTGAGATGCGGCTACCGCTACCTATGCGCGCAGAGTTTTTACGCTACACCTGCTCAAAGTGGATTTCTTGGGTTACCAGCTGCAAATACGGGGTTTTCTGGCTACAGCGGAAACTGCCGGCGCAGCTGTTGGTAACCAGGGTGGTCGTCGAGGCTGGTGAGGCTCTCAAACATGCTGATGAAAGTGCGCACCAGCTCCGGATCAGCAGATTGCATAGCGCGTGTTTCGGCCACCCTATC
The DNA here is from genome assembly GCF_013137895.1 of Hymenobacter taeanensis. NCBI lineage: Bacteria > Pseudomonadati > Bacteroidota > Cytophagia > Cytophagales > Hymenobacteraceae > Hymenobacter > Hymenobacter taeanensis. Next base: position 4,556,534 of record NZ_CP053538.1, on the reverse strand, counting down.
AAGGTTATACTGGCCTAGGAACACTACCAGCGCCCGAAACGGCTCTTTGGCCTCGGCATTGAAGCGGATGAAAAGCTGCAGCGGGAGCACCGGCAGGTGCTGGTGCGGCTCTAGGCCAGCAGCCCACTGCTCTTGATGTTCTGAAAGGGAGGTGAACATTTCCTGAATCTGGCGCAGGGTAGAAAGGTGCTGCTCCCGGTGCTCGTTCCAGTACTCTTCCGTAACCGGGCTTTCAGGATGGAACTGCTGCCATACACCCTGCACAAAATAGTGCAGGTGGCCATGCTGGTCACGGGTAGGGGGCACGGCATCGGGCACCTCATCGGCGGCGAGGGTGGCTAAGTAAAACTCCCGGGCATCGCGGGCGCGTTGCAGCAGCAGGTCGTGAATGCGGTTGGTGAGGGCCCGCATTTCCCGCTGATTAAGTGGCGGATGATGGTGCCGAGCGTAGAAGCTGCCAATGGCCGCCGAGTCGGTCATGATGGCCAGGTATTCGCTGTCAGCGGCCTCCGTTAGAAACGCCTCTATTTCGCACATAATCGGCTGGAAGCCCTTGTACATCTCCCGCGTGGCGTCGCTGATGGTCACTACGGCGGTTTTGATCTGCTCTTCCACCGTGTTGCTGCTCACCACCAGCTGCCGGGTTTCATGCACCAGCTCCTGCATCTGGTGCATAGCCTGATCTGTTTTGCGGGAGGCATCATCCGCCGATTTCCAGCTCTGAAAAGCCACAAACAGGGCCAGAAAGGAGGCCACGCTACCCACAATGGAATATTCGCCGCTTAGTGCTTCATGCGCAGTAAGCCCCACTACGGCCAGCGTCAGAAACAGAATGAGGTAAAAAAGGGAGCTTTTGCTCGGATCAAAGAGGAAGGAGGGGCGCACAGGCCTAGAGACGCAAAAGGTGCTCCTAGCGTTGGAGTAGTTACCTAATGTAAGTAGGTGGTTGGCCCGCCTATTTTCGGCACACGCCATAGCACTGCGGTTTCACCCGCTACTTTCCCGACCTTTGCGGCTTCACTTCGTCAATTTCATTTCCCTCTCATGGCCGATAACCGCCGCTCTGCTCCCTTTTACATGACTGCCACCACCCAGTTTGGGCTGGAAGAGGTGCTGGCGGAGGAGCTGCATCAGCTGGGCGCCACCATTGAAAACGTTGGGCAGCGGGCCATTGAATTCAGCGGCGACACGCAGCTGCTTTACGAGGCCTGCCTGTGGTGCCGCACCGCCATGCGTATCCTCAAGCCCTTTGCCGGTTTCTACGCCCGCGACGAAAAAGCCTTGTACCGCGAGGTGGGCCGCATCGACTGGGCCCAGTACATCCGGCAGGATCAGACGTTTGCCATCACGGCCGTAGTCAACAAGTCTACGTTTGAACACTCCCTGTTCGTGGCTCAACTCACCAAGGATGCCATCGTGGATCAATTCCGGAACCGCACCGGTGAGCGACCGAGCGTAGACGTGAAGAATCCTGATATCCGGCTGCACCTGCACATGATTGAGAATGAGGTGATTTTGAGCCTTGATGCCTCCGGCGAGTCGTTGCACAAGCGCGGTTACCGCCAGCAAACCAACGTGGCGCCCCTCAATGAGGCCTTGGCTGCCGGTCTGCTGCTGCTCAGTGGCTGGGATGGTAAAAAGACCCTTATAGACCCGATGTGTGGCTCCGGCACCCTGCTCACCGAGGCCGCCATGATTGCTCAGCGGGTTGCGCCTGGCCTTTATCACCAGGGGAAGTTTGGTTTCGAGAACTGGCCCGATTTCGACGCCGCCCTCTGGGAGTCAGTGCAACTGGATGCGCGCCAGATGCGCATCGAGGAGCCCCAGGCCTACATTGCCGGCTCCGACCTCTCGAGGGAGTTTATTGAGCTGGCCCGCCAAAACGTGGCCGCTGCTGACCTGGAAGACTTCATTCGCCTGGGGGTGCGCGACGTGAAGGAAGCCAAAGCCCCCGCCAAGGAGGAGCCCGGCATTGTGATTATGAACCCACCCTACGGAGAGCGGATTGGGGAAGAAGCGGAGATGGATGCCTTGTATAAGGCCATCGGGGATACGCTGAAATCCGGGTTTCAAGGCTATGATGCCTTCATTTTTACTGGCAACCTGGAGGCCGCCAAGCGCATCGGCCTGAAAACCTCCCGCCGCATTCCGCTCTACAACGGCCCCATTGATTGCCGCCTGCTCAAATACGAACTCTACCAGGGCACCCGCAAAATCAGCAAGCCGGAGTAATGCCTGAGGAGAGTGGCCTAGAACAGGCTTTGCCTGTAAGATCTACCTCACCTGGGTAGCGCCGAAGCTAAAGAAGCAAACCCGCCCGCCATCTTGAGCTTGCTCAGGACGGCGGGCGGGTTTGTACTGTGGGTGGGTATGCTATTGCGCTGTTATACGCTACACTACTTTACAGCTAGGCCTGTCCGGCGTACTGCTGGCAAGCCTCAACGCAGGCGCGGCAGGCGGCGGCGCACTGCTGGCAATGCTCATGCTCGTGTTTGCCACATTCATCGGCGCACTTCCGGCAAATCTCAATGCATTCCTTGAGTACATGCTTTGCATGATCAGAGCCGCGGGCAATGAAGGCGGCGGTAAGGCGACAAATGTCGGCGCAGTCGCGGTCGAGGCGAATGCAAGGCACCATCATCTTAACGTTTTCTTCGTGCAGGCAGGCATCGGCGCACATCTCGCAGGCTGCAATGCAGCGGCTGAGAGCGTCAAGAATAGATTGGTTTTGGGTGTAGGATGCGGTTGAAGTAGCCATCAGGTAAGGGGTTTGGTAAATGAAATGCTATACCCTGGTATACGAGGCAGCTGACCCCTTGGCCGTTCAGGATTCTGGAAGAGAAGTGCACGATTTCCGCCTGCAAATGGTTAATTTCACCGGTCCATTGCCGCTCACCTGCGCTAGTTGCCTACTATGTTATTTGCTGCCGAACCTCTTGCTCCTACCATCGAATCTGCCCGCCGGGTACTGAAAAAGTACTACGGGTATGACTCGTTCCGTCCCATGCAAGAGGATATCATTCAGAACATTCTGAGTGGGCAGGATACCGTGGTGCTCATGCCCACCGGCGGCGGTAAGTCGGTTTGCTTTCAGGTGCCGGCTGTAGTGCAGGAAGGCGTGTGCGTGGTTGTGTCGCCGCTGATTGCCCTGATGAAAGATCAGGTAGAGGCCCTGAAAGCCAACGGCATTTCTGCGGCCTACATCAACAGCAGCGTAGGCCAGAGCGAGCAGAACAATATTGCCGCCGACTGCCTCAACGGCTACCTTAAACTGCTTTATGTCTCGCCCGAAAAGCTGCTCTCCGAAGGCTTCCTGAATCTGCTGCGGCGGATGCGCATCAGTATGTTTGCCATTGATGAGGCGCACTGCATCAGCTCCTGGGGGCATGATTTCCGGCCCGAGTACACCCAGCTGCGGGTGCTGCGCGAGCAGTTTCCGCAAATTCCCATTATTGCCCTTACCGCCACCGCCGACCGCCTCACCCAGCGTGATATTCAGCAGCAGCTGCGCCTGACGGAGCCCCGGGTATTCCTATCGTCGTTTGACAGGCCCAACCTGAACCTGATTGTGCGGCCGGGCCAGGACCGGGTAGGGGGTATTCTGGAGTTTCTGGAGCGTCACCAGGGCGAGTCGGGTATTATTTATTGCCTCTCGCGTAAGCAGTGCGAAACGCTGGCTCAGAAAATTCAGGCTAAAGGCATTAAGGCCGGATTTTACCATGCCGGCATGACGCCTAACCAGCGCGCCGCCGTGCAGGAGGGCTTCCTGAAAGACGACCTGCAGGTGATTGTGGCCACCATTGCTTTTGGCATGGGCATCGATAAGAGCAACGTGCGATGGGTGATTCACTACAACCTGCCCAAGAACATCGAGGGCTACTACCAGGAAATTGGCCGTGCCGGCCGCGATGGTAGCCCCGCTACGGCCGTGTTGTTCTATTCCTTCGGGGACGTGATGAGCCTGCGCGACATGCTCACGAAGGAAAATCCCAACCTTACCCAGCTCAACCTCACCAAGCTGGAGCGCATGCAGCAGTTTGCGGAAGCTGCCAGTTGCCGCCGCAAAATTCTGCTCAACTACTTCGGCGAGACGCTGGCCCAGGACTGCGGCAACTGCGACATCTGCCGTAATCCGCCTACTACGTTCGATGGTACGGAGCTGGCCCAAAAAGCCCTCTCGGCGGTGGTACGGAGCCGCGAGCGGGTAAGTATCAGCCTACTCATTGACGTGCTGCGCGGCATGCGTAACCAGGCTGTGCTTAGTGGTGGCCTAGACCAGATCAAAACCTATGGTGCCGGCCGCGACCTGCCTTACCTCGACTGGTACAGCTACGTTCATCAAATGCTGAATGATGGCTTGGTGTACATTGCCTACGAGGAAGGCTACGCGCTGAAAATCACGGATATTGGTAGGGAGGTACTGCAGGGGCAGCGCACCGTGCCCATGAAGAAGTTTCAGCCAGCGGAGAAGGCGGAGAAGGCACCTCGTGGCCGGAAAGCAGCAGCAGCGGCGGCAAAAGCACCTCCCGTCACCCGCGAAGCCCAGCTTTTTGAGGCCCTGCGTACTCTCCGCAAGCGCATCGCCGATGAGCAAGGCGTGCCCCCGTACGTAATCTTCACCGATTCTACTCTGCAGGAAATGGCGGTGGAGCGGCCAGTTAACCGGGTAGCTATGCTGGGTATTTCCGGGGTTGGTATGAAGAAGTTTGAAACTTACGGCGAAGCTTTCATTCGGGAGGTACTGGCCCACGGCGGCAACCCCGCTGCCCAGGCCGAGCTGGATGAGGACGGCCTGCCGGATCATCTCGACCCCGACGATTTTAGCTCCGCTCGTACGGTACGCAAAAAGCCCGTGAAGGAAGCAAAAGAGCCTAAGGCCACCACGTCGGAGGTGAATGGCACCGCGGAAACTACGCACCAGCTGCACCGCATGGGCTTGAGCGTAGAGGCCATTGCCCAGCGCCGCGACCTGGCCATTTCCACCGTGCAAACCCACCTGACGACGTGCTACGCTAAAGGGCTGGAGCTGCGGATTGAAGAATTCCTCAAGCCGGAAGATCTAGCCGAAATCCAGACGGCCCAGGCCCAGCTCGGTAGCAGCCCCATGCTCCGCGACCTATTTGACCACCTGCGTGAGAAGTACGATTACTTCAAGCTCCGTCTGGCTCTTATGTATTTTAAGAAGCTACGCGGGGAGTAGAGGTAAAATTGTGAAGTGGCATAAAGGCTCTGTTATTGCGAGCGAAGCCGCCTTTCCTGTGCCGTCGGCAAGCTTTGACTTAAAAGGCGCTTGCTTCTGCGCAGGACGTAGGAGCTCCGCTGAATATGTTGCTTTCACGCATTAAGCAGGAAAGATTGCTTCGTCGGGCCTCCTCGCAATGACAGAAACGGGCCAAATATTTTTAGTAAAAATTTCAGCTAATTGAATTAGTATTCGCGTAGAAGCGTTCGTATCTTCGTGAGCCGGTAAATCTTTACCGATAAAGCCTTCTCCCGGCTCCCTGCGCTATGATCAATACTAATCTAAAATTCTGGCGGCGCGAACTGGCCCTGACGCAGGCCCAGATGGCCGAAAAGCTAGGTATCAAACGCTCCTTGGTGGGCGCGTATGAAGAAGGCCGCGCTGAACCTAAGCTAGCCACGTTGGTAAATATGGCTCGCCTGTTCAATATTTCTCTGGACGCGCTGGTTACCACTGACTTTAGCAAAAAGAAGAACGCAAAAGCTGCGCTTCAGCTTCAGGCCCAAACCGCTGCCACTACCGAGACCACCGCAAACCGCCCCGGCGGCAACCTGCGTATTCTGGCTCTGACCGTAGATAAAGAGCAGAACGAAAATATTGAGTTGGTACCCCAGAAAGCGGCCGCCGGTTACCTTAACGGTTACGCCGACCCCGAGTACCTGGAAGAGCTACCGAAGTTCCGCCTGCCCATGCTGGGCACGGGCGGTACGTACCGTGCCTTCGAAATTGCCGGTGACTCTATGCTGCCCATTGCCAGTGGTACCGTAATCGTGGGCCGCTACGTGGACGACTGGATGAACCTCAAAGACGGTACCCCCTGCATTGTAGTGAGCAGCAAGGAAGGTATCGTATTCAAGCGCGTATTCAACCGCCTGAAGGATAATGCCATGCTGGCCCTGCACTCTGATAACCCCCTGTACTCTCCTTATCAGATTGATGTGGAAGATGTGGTGGAGATCTGGGAGGCTAAAGCTTATATCAGCAGCACCTTCCCCATCGCCGACCTTTCGCTCAACCGCTTAGCCAGCATAGTGCTGGACCTGCAACAGCAGGTAAGCACTATGAAGAAAGTATAACGTGGATATGGCCTAGGATACTTTAAAGGCCTGATTACTTGAAAAGCCCCGGTACTATTACTAGTATCGGGGCTTTTACTTTATGCCTAATTGTATATAAAAGCCTAGCTCTCTACCCGGTACCCTGCCCACTTACTGAAGGCTGTCAGGCTGAGTAAGGTGGAGGGGCGCCTGGAGGGAAATAGTGGCATAGCGCTATATTGCCCTTAACTAACGTCTGCTGCTACGCGTAAGCCATTAGCAACAACTCAACTCTACGCACGATGCTCAAGCTCATTCCCGCCACCGACCGCCACCATGCCGCTCCGGTGCAATGGCTCAATAGTTACTTCCTGTTCAGCTTCGCCGACTATTACGACCCTAATAATACACAGTTTGGCCCGCTACGGGTATTCAACGACGATACCATTCAGGGCAATTCCGGCTTTCCGCAGCACCCGCACTCCGAGATGGAAATTGTGACGCTGGTTCTGGAGGGCGAGTTGGTGCATAGTGACACCGCCGGTAACAAGGCCACTATTAAGAAAGGAGAGGTGCAGCGCATGACTGCCGGCACTGGCCTGGCGCACTCCGAAACCAATAGCACCAATAAAGCGGCTCACATCTATCAGCTATGGTTTCAGCCTAACCAGCGGGGCCTCTCACCCAGTTACGAGCAAAAGGATATAGATTTCCTGGATAAGAAAAATATGCTGGTGCCGCTGGTATCGGGGCAGAAGGTGCTGGAGGATGTGGTATACATGAACTCCAACTCTACTATTTACTGGTGCAATCTGAGCGCCGACAAAACCGTCACGTTCAAGACCTTCCCCATTCGCAATACCTTCCTGTATGTGAAAGAAGGCAGCCTATATATCAACGGCATTGATATTGGGCCTAATGACCAAGTGCGGTCTACCGATGAAAACGTACTGGAAATCAGGGCTTCAAAAGATGCGCAGTTCATCCTGATTGATTTACCCAGCTCAGAGGCAAACTACTAGCTACCTCTGTGCGAAATAGGCTGCGTTGCATCTACTGCAAGGATAGATGCAAGCGCAAAAAAGAGCCAGGGGGTACAGTCATAAAGCAAATGACTGTACCCCCTGGCTCTTTTTTGCGCGAAAGGCTACATGACTATTCTTCGTAGAAAGTGACCTTACCCGTTTCAACGTTATAGATGCCACCAATTATTTTTATTTGTTCGTCGGCTACCAGTTGCGCGATAACGGGGCTGTCTCGTTTGATTTGAGCAATCGTCAGGTGCACGTTGTTTTCAGTTACCCGATTCACAAAGTCGGGGTTGGTACCCGTTCTATGTTCTGCGGTAGTTTCTTTTTCCGCATCAATAGCGGGTTGTATTTTTTCCAGCAGACTGGTTAGGTTTCCCAATTGCACGTGGTTGCACGCTCCCACAATAGCTCCGCATTTGGTATGGCCCAACACTAGAATCACCTTGGTTCCTACCACTTTAGTGGCATATTCCATGCTGCCCAAAATGTCCTCGTTCAGGATATTGCCGGCAATCCGAATGCTGAAAATGTCGCCCAGCCCCTGATCAAAAATCAGCTCAGCAGAGGTGCGGGAGTCCATGCAGCTCAGAATAGTAGCAAATGGGTGTTGCCCATTCATTGTTTCATTTACCTGCTGCAGCAGGTTTCGGTCTGCTTTCAGGTTGTTAACAAACCGATCATTTCCTTCCTTCAGAATTTCGGCGGCTAGATCAGGGGTGAGGCTGTTTTGGGTTTCTTTAGTGTGGGTGCGCATACGGTGGTGCTTTGAAAACTGGAGGTTGATGGTGGTACTAACTTGTGCGGCTGCTTTTAGGCGGCAACCTAGGCATTAGACGTGAGGTAGACTCTTAGTGAGACAAACGAGCTGCCAGGGTGGTGGTTGAACTGGCTCTAAACCAACAATTGGAGCAGAAGCCCGCTCCCGCACTGCGGTAACGGGCCTAGGCCTGCCTACACGCACTACATAGTGTACTTACGGCCTTTGTTCTGCTGCTTCAGGTAAGCCATCAGGGGCTCAAAATACTCCACCATCGCGCGGGCCGACAGGTCTTCGCCGGTTTTCTCTTTCAGCACCAGGCGCCAATCTTTGCTGGCACCGGGGCGCATGATATCAGCCAGGAACTGGCCCACCTCTTTGCTGCCGTAGTAGTTAGTGGCGTGCGGGTCCTGCTTCAGAATTTTCTTGGCAATATGGTCGTGGAGCTGAAACAGGATGACGTACGAGAGGGCATAGTCGTAGTACTGGGCCGGGTCGTCGTTGATGTGGGTCTTGGTGGCGGGGTCGAGGTACTGCTCGCCGCGCGTGGTGGGTGGCACAATGCCTTGATACTGCTTAGCTAGCGCCCACCAACGCGCGTTAAGCTGGTCGGCGGGTAGCTTATCGGCATAAAAGCTGTTTTCCCATTCGCTCATCACGCCCGAAGCAAACGGGATGAAGACAGCGTAGTTCAGGGCTTCCTTCAGCAGAGTTTGGGTCTGGTCGGTTTTAGCGTTGGGGTCAATAAGGCCCAAGCCTGCCAGGAAGGGCTTTTGCGTAGCAGCCAAACCCATTAGAGAGCCCATAGCTTCGTGGTAGCCGCGGTTAGCACCCTGGCGCAGAAGCACGGGCACGTCGGGGTTGGTGTAGGTGAGGTAGTAGTAGATGTGGCCTAGCTCGTGGTGGGTCGTTTCGTACCACTCCGTGTTGCCTTCCACGCTCATGAGGCTGCGCACGTCCTGGTTCAGGTCCATATGCCAGGCCGAGGCGTGGTTGTTCTTCTTATAAGTAGCGCCCTTAGGCAGGGGATAGAGGCTGCTCTTTTCGTAGAAGGAGGCTGGCAGGGCCTGAAAACCCAGGCTCTGGTAGAAGCGCTCCGCCTGTTTCACCTGCCACTCAGCGCCTTTTTTGGCTAGCACTGGGTCGAGGTTAAGGCCTTTCACCTCTACCATGGCGCTCCAGTCTTGGCCCCAGCGGTTGGGTAGCCAGGAAGCGGGCAAATAATCGGGCACTTGCTTCACGCCGTATTTCTTGGCCAGCTCATAGCGGGCGTAAGTATGCAGCTCGCGGTAGAGGGGGCGCAGCTCCTCATTGATTTTGCGCACCAGCGTCATCATCTCCTCCCGGCTCATACCGTAGTCAGAGGCCTGGTAAGAGAAGTAGTCGGGGTAGCCGAGGGCCTGCACAGTCTGGTTGCGCAGGTCGCGCAGATTCAGCAGGCCATCTTTTAACGTGGGGCCGATGGCCTTGCTGGCCTCCCAAATCTGCTGACGCTTCAGGGGGTTATTCTCTTTACGCAGCAGCTCATCGAGGTCATTCGTCGTGACGGATTTGCCGTTGTACTTGTAGTCGAAACCGTAAAGCTTTTCGGTTTGCTGGGTTTCGGCCTTAATGCGGCGCTTCACCACATCAGCAATGGTCTGGGGAGAGTTGGCGGCATTGTAAAGCGCGGTTTGCAACTGCTTTACCTGCAGCTCCGTGAGGTCCTGCTTGTGCTCCAGCAGTTCCCGCAGGCGCTGTATATTGGCGCTGGAGCCAGTGAAGGCTGCCATGCGCTCATTGGCCCGGGCCGTAGCGCCCGAGTTGGCAGTGTCGCCGGCCACAATATGGGTGTTGGAGCGCCACTCCGCCTCGCTCGACTGCGTGTAAAGGCGCTGGAACTCCGTAGAGTATTCTTTTAGAAAGGTCTCTGCCTGCTCCTGCCAATTGGGAGCGGCCGGTTGGGTAGTAGGGGCGGGAGTAGATGCGGTAGGAGTGGTTGAGGGCGTATTGGCGGTGGGGGCGCAGGCCGTAAGCACGGCAGCCGTGAGAGTAGGGAGGAGGTATTTCTTCATGGAAACAGAAGGGGTGAAACTTGGGTGAGTACCAACCGTGAAGGTACGCATCTGGCCGGTTTCCTGCGTCGAACTAACCGCTGGCTATTGTAGTTTCGCCGGTATGCAAGCTGCACTCATTACCCCCACGCAGGCCGGCCTGGTATACGCCGCCGACTTGCTCATGCTGCTCCTGCGCTACGGACTGTTCGCAGGGGTGGCCTATTGGGTTTTCTGGCGCTGGAAAAAGGCTCGTTGGCAGCACCGCCGTATTCAGCCGCGCTTCCCCGAGGCCAAGCACATCCGTACTGAAATTCGCTATTCCATTCTTACGTGCCTAATTTTCGCGGCCGTGGGTGTGTGCATTTTTGCGGCGCGGCAAGCCGGTTACACGCGCATCTACACGAGCATAGGCCAGTATGGATGGCCGTACGTAGGGGGTAGTACCCTCCTTGCCATTCTCGCCCACGACACGTATTTCTACTGGACCCACCGATTTATGCACCTGCCGGGCGTATACCATCATGTTCACCGGGTACACCACCTGTCCACGAATCCATCCCCGTGGGCTGCGTTTGCCTTTCACCCCTTAGAGGCAATAGTGGAAGCGGGTATATTTCCGCTGTTGGTGTTTGTGCTGCCCTTGCACCCCGTTGCAATAGTAGCCTTCCTTACGTATATGATGGCCATGAACGTGCTAGGCCACCTTGGCTACGAGCCCTACCCAGCCAGGTTCTTGCGCACGCGCTTCGGCCGGCTGCACAACACCAGTACCCACCATAACATGCACCACCAGTTGGTAAAGGGTAACTACGGCTTGTACTTTAACTGGTGGGACCGGCTTATGGGCACCAACCACACGAAATACCAGGAGCGGTTTGAGCAGGTAGCTAACCGCCAACGGGAAACCCAAAAAGTGTGAGCTGACCAACGTCAGTAGCTTCGCACATCACCCTGGTTAGGGTGGCCTAGAATGCTATAAACCAGCTAAAAGCCCGTCATGTCTCGCTTATGCTTGACATGACGGGCTTTTGTGCCGGATACCACATGAATGCTAGCTGAAGGGGGCTTAAGCGGCTTGTGACTGTTGCTGTAAGTGGCAGTCTTTGTACTTCTTGCCGCTTCCGCAGGGGCAGGGGTCGTTGCGGCCGAACTTGCGGCGGGAGCGGAGGCTCCGGATCCACTCGCGCGGGTCAATGGCAAAGCGCAGGAAGCGCTTCTTGGGATTTTGGCGCAGAGCCCGGCTCAACAGCTGATAAAGTTCGGGGTGGTGCTCCTGCAGCTTTTCGGGTTTCTCAAAGAAATATTCCGTTACCACCGCAAAGAACTCTGCCTCATTGGTGCCCGCGTAGTTGTTTATTTCAGAGTTGCCCGCCCTGATGGCGGCTATTTCGCGCTGCATCACGGCCTCCCATTCTGGCCGCAGCTCGGCGGGAAGCGCTACGCCGGGCACCCCATCAATTACACCATCGGCCTCATCCAGCAGGTGCGCAAACTCATGAATGCCTACATTCTGCTTATCGAGGGCATCTTTGAAGCCCTGCTCTAAAGAGGTTTTGGAAAGACGCATGTAGTGCGAAGTCTGGAAACCCTGTACGCTGCCAAGCAGGGTGCCTTCCAGGCCTGCATATTCCTTATTAGGGTCGCGTTGCTGAGTCCAGGCGTCGGGCACTACCAGCACTTCGCTTAGGTTGCCATACTCCCAATCAGGAAAGCCGAACACGGGAATGATAGCCGAAGCTGCCACCAGCACTCGGGTGGTATCATCAATTTCAGTCTCGATTCCTGTTACGCGGGTTTGAGCCAGAAATACTTGGATTTTCTTCTCGAAACGTTGTCTGTCGTTGGCCGTGAGGGACAGATAGAAAGCTACCCTTTCCGAGAGAATCTGCCGCCAGCTGACGGGGAAATCTTCGGATAGCGCCTGCTGTTTCACCCGCGATTCTCGGGTGACGTAGCGGTAGAATAAAAAGGCCACCACCACGACGATAATAGCAAAAATCATGTACTGCATGAGCCGCTAAACGAGCCCCAGGCCTAGAGGTTGTGCAAGCGCAGCATGGCCTGGCGTTGCTACAACGCATCAGGCCCGATATGTTCCCGCACTCGCTCCCGGAGCAGGTCTTGCAGGATGTGATCCATGAACTGAAACTTGTCGGGAATACGCAGGTTGATGATAAGCTTGCCGGCCAAGGCATCGCCAAATTTTTGCCGCAGAATATCAGTGTGCTTGCGTTCCATTACCAGCACCACATCGGCCCAGCCCAGGTGCCCGGCCGTAACCCGCACGCGGGCACCCGGCTCAGTACCCGCCGAGCGGGCTTCGTAGGTGGGGTGGCCGTCAAAGAGCCGTTCTGCCGTGAGGCTGCGCCAACGGTTTTGGCTGCAGATGAACAAGAGTTTAGCGGGTGCTAAGGAGGTAGGCAACGCGTAATAAGTAGATAAGCAGGGCAGCAAGTTAGCTGGTGCAAGTCGCTCCCGTATAACCAATTTTTCAGGAGCCAGCCCTGCCGGCACCAAACTACCGGGTTGCCCCGTATACATCCGGCAACGACTACAGCTGCAGGCTTGCAACCGGATTTGGGTAGAGCCTGCTGAGAAGTATGCTACGTTTGTCTTGCCGCGCGCCCATGCCTTCGTCCCAACCTCCATCACTCAAGCCCCACCAGTTGTACGCCGCCTGTACCGATGAGGCCCTGGTGCGGGCATTGCGGGCAGATGATAAGCAGGCCTTTGCAGAAATTTATGCGCGGTATTGGGAGCAGCTGCTGGCCGTGGCCTACCGCAAGCTCAGCTCCCGGGAAGCCGCCGAGGAAATTGTGCAAGACTTATTTGCCGCACTCTGGCTCAAACGGCACACCCAGGATATCCAGACCCTGCAGCCCTATTTACTAAAGGCAATAAAATACCGGGTGATAGATGTGCTCAAGGCCCGGCTCACGCAGGTTAACTACCAAGAGCGCACCCGCCTGCAAGTAGCGCCCGAAGACCACAGCACCGAGGAAACCGTAGCGGCCGACGACCTTTCTCTGGCCCTGGTAAACAGCCTGATGCGGCTGCCCGAGCACACCCGTGAGGTGTTTCGGTTGAGCCGGCTGGAGCACCAATCGGTGCCTGAAATAGCCGTGCGCCTCAACATCTCCCGCAAAACCGTGGAGTATCACCTCACCCGAGCCCTGAAGGTATTACGGGTGAGCCTGCGCGATTTTCTGGCGGTACTGCTGCTGGTAGTGATGTTATAAGACAAGTGACTGATGTTGAAGGAATTAAATAAGGATATTTAGGGCCTTTGCCAAGCAAATGGCTGCCCTGCTGGGGTATAGCTGCATCTTTTTTAGAAAAAATTTAATTGCAGACTAGGGATACAGCCGAGTTAATCGACTGTATCAATAACCCGCTGCCTGTGTTTCGCTGATACGCTATGAAGCAAACTGACTTTCTCTACCTTCTGCAGCGCTATCAGCAAGGTGAATGTACGCCCGACGAAAGGCGAGTGGTGGAGCAATGGTATAGCCTGCTAGGCCACCAGCAGCCTCCGCTTACGCTCAGTCCGGCTGAGCGCGAACAGCTGCGGGCAGAGCTCTGGCAGCGCATTGAAGCCCAGTCTCTCGACGCTGAAGATTCGAGTCAGCCAACCAGTCGGCGCTGGTACGCGGGTGGCATCGGGTGGGCAGCGGCGGCGCTGCTGGCGTTGGGCCTTGGGGTTGGTGCTCAGCAGTGGCTTACCCGGCCCACTACAGGTCCTGCTGCTGTAGTTCAGCAAGCAGCTGATTGGCAGTTATTTGTAAATACTACGGCGCAACCCCAAACCATTCACCTCACCGATGGCAGCACTGTGCAAGTGTCACCTCAGGGCCAGCTAAAGTACCCGCGCCGTTTTGCAGCGGCCCACCGCACCGTATACCTGAGAGGGGAGGCCTTCTTCGATATTCACCCTGATAAAGCGCATCCGTTCCGGGTATACACCAACAACGTGGTGACAACGGTGCTGGGTACCAGCTTCCTGGTGCGCGCCCCCGATGGGGCTGAACCGGTAGTGGTGAAGGTAAGAACTGGCCGGGTGCGCGTAAACCCGCTGGCCGCGACATCGTTAGGGGGGGGCAGCTTACCTAAGGCGGTGGTGGTGTTGCCCAACCAGCAAGCAGTGTACTCGCCGGTGCGCCATGAGCTGCAGCGGCAGCTGGTGGCCCAGCCAGTGCAGATCACTCCGCAATCGTTTGTATTCGATGACCGACCGGTGACGGAGGTGCTGTCAGCCCTGGAAGAGGCCTACGGCGTTGATATTCAGTATGACCCTGCCCAATTGGCTAACTGCACCGTTACCCTGAACCTAAGTGATGAGTCGCTCTACCATAAGCTCAATGTGCTTTGCAAAACTATGGGCGCTTCTTATAAGAAATCTGAAACCCATATTCTGTTCCGCAGCCCCGGCTGCGTAGTTCGCTAGGCCACCTGCAGCTCACTTTTTTCTTGCCTATGAGTATATAAAACCCTCATTGTACCCGCAACTACGGAATCGTTAGTGGCCAGCTGAGTTGCCTGAGCTGACACGTGGTTTCCGGTTTCCCCGCGACCTGTTCAGTGCCGTGAGTTTTCCCAATCCCACCTTACGCATGAAAAATCCCCTACACTTCCCCCCACCTCATTTACTTACCCGCGCTGCCCTGTTGCAGCCCCTGTGCATCACGCTGCTGAGCAGTATGGCTACCGCCACGGCCTTGCCCACTAGGGCGCAAGACGTATTGGAGCAGCCCATCACGCTGGTTGCCCAGGACGAAACCGTGCATTCGGTACTCAACAAGATTGAGAGCCAGACCAACGTACGCTTTCAGTACAGCCGGCAGCTGATTGGCGCCGGGCGCCGGGTGTCTATTACGGCCGCCGGCCAACCACTAGGCCAGGTGCTGCACACACTCTTCACCCCGTTAAACATTGCCTACGAGCCCTTTGCCAGCGGTATTATTCTGCGGCCAGCTGCCCTCGCCGACGTTACCATAACCGGCCGGGTAGTGGATGAAAAAGGAGCGGGGCTGCCCGGCGTAAACGTGGTAGTGAAAGGCTCAGCCACGGGTACCCAAACCGACCTGGAGGGGCGCTACACCCTTGTTGCCCCTGATAATGGGACCCTGGTGTTCTCCTTTATTGGCTACACCTCTCAGGAGGTAGCAATAGGAGGGCGCACTACTGTTGATGTAAACCTGGCCCCCGACTCACAAGCCCTCAGCGAGGTTGTGGTAGTGGGCTATGGCACCCAGCGCAAGCAGGACGTAACCGGGGCCGTGGCGCGCATTGAGGGCGAGGAAATTGTGAACCAGCCGGTGCAGACACCAACCCAGGCGCTGCAAGGCAAAACGGCCGGCGTGCAAATCACCACCGACGGCACGCCTAATGCTCAACCCGTAGTCCGGATACGAGGCACGGGTACGCTGCTGGCCGGCGCCAACCCCTTGTACGTGGTAGATGGCGTGCAAACCACCGACATCCGTAACCTGAGCAACTCCGATATTGAGACGATTGACGTACTCAAGGATGCCTCGGCGGCGGCTATCTACGGGGTGCGCGGCGCCAACGGCGTTATCATCGTAACCACCAAAAAGGGCAAGCAGGGCAAGCCGGTGTTAAGCTATAACACCACCATTGGCTTCAAGCAAGCCGCTCACCTGGTGAAAATGGCCGATGCGGGGCAATACATAGAGTACCTGCGCAGCACTTCCCCCAACGTAACGATACCCACCACCACCGCCGACACCGACTGGTACGACCAGCTTCTGCGGCGAGCCATGTACCAGAACCATAATCTGGCAGTATCGGGAGCGAACGAGAGCGTGAGGTACTACTTCAGCGGCAATATTTTGCAGGATGATGGCCTGGCCATCAACAACAAGTTTTCCCGCCTGACCGTCCGCTCCAACACCGACTTTACCATCTCGCCTAAGTTCAGCATCAACTCGCAGGCTTCATTTAGTCGGGCCAATACCCGGGATGTAAACTTCGGGACGGCCTTCCAGAATTCGTACCGCGCGGCGCCCATTATTACGGCCAAGGAGGGTGGCCGCTACGGCAATACCTCCGCCTTTGGCAACGTGGGCAACCCCCTTCTCGACATTGAGAAGAACAATAATCGCTCCTACGAGAATCGCCTGCAAGGCAACGTAGGCCTGAATTTTCTGCCCATTGAGGGGCTCACACTGCGCTCAGCTATCAACGTTGACCTGAGTTTCAACAACCGGCGCGTTTACAACTATCAGTACCTCAATGATGAGCAAACGTTCCTGGCCGCCGGGGGCAACCAGCGCAATCCGCAGAGCTCTCTCGATGTAACCCAGATCAACAGCAGCCGCTACCTCTGGGAAAATACGGCCACCTACCAGCGGGTTTTTGCTGAGAAGCACAACCTGACGGTGCTGGCCGGTACCGTGATGGAAGAGGGAAACACCAACTCCCTTTCTGGCAGCCGGCGCAACGTGCCCGAAGACCCGAACCAGTGGTACCTTGGCACCGGCGACCCGAATACGTCCGTCAACGGCTCACCCGTGCTGGGGAAAGATCGGCGCCTTTCGTTCCTGGGCCGCATCAACTACGCCTTCGCCGATAAGTACCTGCTGACAACGAACGTGCGCTACGATGGCACCTCTAAGTTCAACTCCAGTCAGCGCTGGGGGCTGTTTCCCTCGTTAGGCCTGGGCTGGGTACTGACTGAGGAGGGATTCCTGAAAGATCAGAACGTACTGAACTTCCTGAAGCTGCGCGCCAGCTATGGGCAGCTCGGCAACGACCAGATTGATGCCAACGCCTACATCACCACGGCCGATGTGAACATCCCGTATGTGTTCAACAACGCGCCTGTGCTGGGGGCTGTTATCAGTCAGATTAAAGACCGGGATGTACGCTGGGAAGTAACCACGGAGTATGATGCGGCCGTGGAGTTTGCCACGCTAAACAACCACCTGACCGGTGAGCTAACCTACTACCGCAAAACCACCACCGACGCCCTGATTCCGGTGAACATTCCGGCCCTGTTCGGTGACCCCAACAACCAGTACATTACCAACGCCGCCGACATCAGCAACCGTGGCGTGGAGGCGGCCCTTACCTGGCGCAACAACGTAGGTGACGACTTTTCCTACAACTTTGGGGTGAATGCCACTTTCAACAAGAACCGTATTGAGGCTCTCAACGGCGGGCAAGCCTTGTTTGGCGGTGCCAACAACGTAACACGCTCCGGTAACGGGGTAGCTGCGGGCAGCTTCTACGTGCTGAAGGCAGTAGGAGTATTTCAGAACCAGGCCGAGATTGATGCCTATCCGAAGTATACCTTCCTGACGCCCCAACCCGGTGACCTGAAGTACGCTGACACAAACGGCGACGGCGTGATTGATCCTAACGACCGGGTATACGCGGGCTCGTACCAGCCGCCCATGTACTTTGGCATCAACGGCGGGCTCAACTACAAGGGGCTTGATTTCTCGTTTGTGTTTTCGGGCAACGTGAACAATGACGTGTACAACTACAAGCGGCAGGCCAGCAACGCCGTGACGGACAACATTGAATCGGACTTCGCCAATAACCGCTGGACCCCGACTAATCCGTCGCAGACCGACCCGTTTGCTATTCGCAGCAACACGCCAAATTCCACGTATTTCATTGAGTCGGGCTCCTACATTCGGCTGAACAACCTGGTACTGGGCTACACCATTCCCGCCGACCTCACCAAGCGGGCGCACATTTCCTCGCTGCGGGTGTTTGCCACGGGCCAGAACCTGTTCACCATCACCAACTACTCGGGCTTTACGCCGGAGCTGCCTGGTGGCCCCTTGGATGCGGGCATTGAAGCTACCACGTACCCCACCAGCCGCACGCTCGCGCTCGGTCTCAATGTTAATTTCTAAGTCCGTCGCCTCATGAAAGCCATAGCAACTACTATTTCCCGGCGCTTCTACCTGGCGGCGCTAGGCCTGGCGCTTACGGCAGGTGCCGTAGGCTGTAAAGATTTCCTGGAAGTAGCTCCCCAGGGCCAGCTCACCGAGGACCAAATCCGCACTGACCCCGCGGCGGCACAGAAGCTCGTTGATGGGGTGTACAACACCATGTATCTGGGTGGTTTTGGACCCGATATTCACGGCCTGCAGTTCGTGATTCTGACGGATATTGCCTCCGACGACTCCGACAAAGGCAGCACGCCCCAAGACTACTCCGCCGCCGCTGAAGTTGACAACCTCACCCTGAATGCAACCAATGGGGTGGTCAACAATGCTTGGAAGGGGTATTTCCAGGGTATCAACCGGGCAAACCAGGCCCTTGATAAGATTCCGCTGAGTCCTGCCCCGGAAACCACCCGCAACCGCCTGATTGGCGAAGTAAGGTTTCTGCGCGGGTATTTCTACTTCAACATGGTGCGCCTGTTTGGCGGCGTGCCGAAGCTAGACCGGGTGCCGGCCGCCTCAGAGCTGAATAACCCCGAGCTACAGAAGCGGGCCACCGCCCAGGAAATTTACCAGCTCATTATTGATGACCTGCAGTTTGCGGCCAACAACCTGCCCCTGAAGGGAGCCACCGAAACCGGCCGCGCTACCAAAGCTGCCGCGCAGGCTATGCTGGCCAAGGTGTATCTCTACCAGAAAAACTACCAGCAGGCCTACGCCCTCACCAATGAAATTATCACGGGCAAATCGGGGGCATACGGTCTGTATCCTAACTATGAGGGGATTTGGCGCGAGGTAGGGGCCAACAGTCAGGAGTCGATTTTTGAGGTGCAAACGGGCATTAACTCCGCCTGTAACAACTCGGCGGTGGAGCTCTACACCGTAAGCCAGGGGCCACGCTCAGGCGGCCGCGGTGGCTGGGCCGACCTGGGTTTTGGATTTAATACTCCTACCCAGCAGTTGGCCGATGCCTACGAACCCGGCGACAAGCGCCGGGCGGGCAGCATCATCTTTATCACCACGGCCCGCACGGGTACGGTGCTCTGGGATGGCTTCCGCATTCCGAGCAAAGACTCAGTAGAGAACTTCCGGTACAGCTATAAGGCTTACCACAGCCGCACCCAGGAGAAAAACTGCGGCAACAACGATTTTCTGCCCAAGAACATTCGGGTGATGCGCTACGCCGAGGTGCTGCTCATTAACGCCGAGGCCGCTTTTCAAACGGGTAACACGGCCGTTGCGCTAACTAATCTTAACCTGGTTCGGTCACGGGCTGGCCTGCCCGCCCGCACTACCGTTACACTGGCCAATATCTGGCAGGAGCGCCGCGTAGAACTGGCCCTGGAGCATGACCGGTTCTTTGACCTGGTGCGCCAGGAGAGCGTGCAGCCTGGCCGCATTGTGCCCATTTTCGCGGCGCAGGGCAAAACGTTCACGAAGGGTAAAAATGAGCTATTCCCCATCCCGCAGGAGCAAATTGACTTGAGCGGCGGTCAGCTCACCCAAAACCCTGGGTACTAAGTGGCCAGGTAAGGTAAAGGTCGTTCTGCGAATCTGCCGTGGGGCGGCCTTTCCTTCTCGGGGCCCGCTAAACACTACTATATGAAAACACGCTTTCTGATATTTTTCTGGCTGCTGCTCCCTGGCCTAGTGGGGGCTCAGCAAAAGCCAGCCGCTAAAAAAGCGCCAATCACTGCCACTACCTTCGACCCCAGGAAACGCCCCAAGAACCTAACGGATGAGCAGCTGCTGGACCTGGTGCAGCGGCAAACCTTCCGCTACTTCTGGGACTTCGGGCACCCCGTATCCGGCATGGCCCGCGAGCGGAGCAATGTGGCCTACGAGTACGGCAATGAGGTAGTCACCACGGGGGGCACGGGCTTCGGAATTATGGCCATTATCGTGGCCGCCGAGCGCAAGTGGATTCCAAGGGAAGAGGCGGCCGGCCGCATTTTCAAAATCGTGAAGTTTCTGGAGAAGTCTGATTCCTTCCACGGCGTGTTTCCGCACTGGCTGAATGGAGCTACGGGCAAGGTTATTCGCTTCAGCCAGAAAGATGATGGCGGCGACCTGGTAGAAACTTCCTTTCTGTTTGAGGGCCTGATTTGCGCCCGCCAATACTTTACCGGCGCCAGCAAAACCGAGCAGGACCTACGCAACCACATTCTTTGGATGTGGGAAGGGGTGGAGTGGAACTGGCACACCCAAGGCGGCCAAAACGTGCTGTACTGGCACTGGAGCCCCAACAACGGCTGGAGCATGAACCACCAGATTCATGGCTGGAATGAGTGCCTGATAACCTATGTACTGGCCGCATCATCGCCTAAGTACGCCATCGATAAGAAGGTGTATGACCAGGGCTGGGCTACCGGCGACTACTTCAAAAACGGCAAGGAGTTCTACAACATCAAGCTGCCCTTAGGCTTTGACTACGGTGGGCCGCTGTTTTTCTCGCACTACACGTTTCTGGGCCTTGACCCCCGCGGTCTGAAAGACCAGTACGCCGATTACTGGCAGCAAAACCAGGCGCACACCCGCATCAATTACGCTTACTGCGTTGATAACCCCAAGAAGTACAAGGGCTACGGCCCCAATAGCTGGGGCCTAACGGCTTCTGACAGCTACAAAGGGTACGCAGCCCACTCGCCCACCGAAGACTTAGGAGTGATTTCGCCCACTGCGGCGTTATCGGCTATGCCGTATGCCCCCCAGGAGTCTATGGCGGCTATGAAGCATTTCTACAACGACCTCGGCGACAAGATTTGGAGCGAGTACGGGTTTGTTGATGGCTTTAGTGAGCACCACAACTGGTACGCTAAGTCGCACCTGGCCATTGACCAGGGCCCCATTGTGGGCATGATTGAAAATCACCGTTCGGGCCTGCTCTGGAAGCTTTTCATGAGCAGCCCCGATGTGCAGCGCGGCCTCACGAAGCTGGGCTTCGAAAGCCCACAAGTAAAGAAGTAAGCTGTTTACTAAAAGGCAGACCATCATGCTGAGCGCAGTCGAAGCCGCTTTGCTGCTGGCCAGGTCAACTGGCCTAGGTATCGGCATTGAAGCGGTAGCGTTGCTTCGACTGCGCTCAGCCTGATGGTCCTCTTAAGTACTATCCTCCACCATGCCCCGAATCCTGCTCCTGCTTCTTTCCGCGCTGCTAGGCCTCTCTGGTCCAGGACAGGCCCAGCCAGCCTCCAGCCCAGGCCAGCGTACGTATTGCAACCCGCTGAACCTGGATTACGGCTACACGCCCATCCCGAACTTTGCGGAAGCGGGCCGGCACCGCGCCACCGCCGACCCGGTTATTACCCTATATAAAGGAGAGTATTACCTATTCAGCACTAACCAGTGGGGCTACTGGTGGAGCAAGGACCTCTACAACTGGAAGTTTATTTCCCGCTCTTTCCTCAAGCCCCAACACAAGGTATATGATGACCTGTGCGCCCCCGCCGTGTTTGTGCTAGGTGACACGCTGTTGGTTTTTGGCTCAACTCACGAGAAAAACTTCCCCATCTGGATGAGCACCAACCCCAAGGCCAATGAGTGGAGGGAGGCCGTGGAGCCATTCCAGATTGGCGCCTGGGACCCGGCCTTTTTTCTCGATGATGACGGCAAATTGTATCTGTATTGGGGCAGCAGCAATGAGTTTCCGCTTTATGGCCAGCAAATCAGCCGCAAAACCTTCCAGCCCATCGGGCAGCCCAAAACTATGTTCGGGCTCAACGACAAGCAGTTTGGCTGGCAGCGCTTTGGTGAATACTTAGATAACACGTTCCTGTCCCCCTTTATGGAGGGTGCCTGGATGACTAAGTATCAGGGAAAGTATTACTTGCAGTATGGAGCCCCGGGCACTGAATTTAGCGGCTACGCCGATGGGGTGCAGATAAGTGACAAGCCGCTAGGCCCCTTTACCCCGCAAAAGCACAACCCATTTGCCTATAAGCCCGGTGGTTTTGCCCGTGGGGCGGGCCATGGCAACACCTTTCAGGATACCTGGGGTAACTGGTGGCACTTGTCTACCATGGTGATATCGGTAAAAAACAATTTTGAACGACGGCTAGGCCTATGGCCCGCGGGTTTTGATAAAGACGGCGTGCTGTACGCCAATACTGATTTTGGCGACTATCCGCACTACCTGCCCACCGGTCCCGAGGACCACCTCAAAAGTCGGTTCACAGGCTGGATGCTGCTTAACTACCAAAAGCCCGTGCAGGTGTCATCTACGCTTGGTGGGTATGAGCCCAATTATGCCGTTGATGAGAGTATAAAAACGTGCTGGAGTGCTGCTACGGGCAATAAGGGCGAGTATCTACAAACTGACTTAGGTAGTTTGAGTACGGTACATGCCATCCAGATTAACTATGCTGACCAAGATGCAGCATTCCTGGGCAAGCAGCAGGGAATTTATCATCAGTACAGGCTGTGGGAGTCGAAAGACGGCAGGAAGTGGAAGGTGCTGGTAGACAAAAGCCGCAACCAGACTGATGTGCCCCACGACTATATTGAGCTAGCTAGGCCAGTACAAACGCGCTACCTTAAGCTTGAAAATATCCATATGCCCACGGGTAAGTTTGCCCTGAGTGGCCTACGAATTTTTGGGCTTGGGAGTGGTTCACCACCCAACCAAGTAAAAGGTTTTGTAGTATTGCGCACCGAGAAGGACAAGCGCAGTGCCTGGTTAAATTGGACTCCTTCTGCTGATGCCTACGCCTACAACATTCACGTAGGAATAGCGCCCGACAAGCTCTACAGCTGCATAATGGTGCACGGAGCCGCCGAATATTACTTCAAAGGCATGGACAAAGACCTGCCTTATTACTATACCATTGAGGCTATCAACGAAAACGGCGTTTCGTCGCGCACTTCTGTGCTGGCAGTGAAGTAGCGTTACGTTTTGCTGTTGTTGAAGCGAGGTAAGTAGAAACAAGTCGTCCTCTGGGCCGCGCTGTCGCATCTCTGTAGCTCCAGGTTTCTGCTATGAAGCGGTAGCGTTGCTTCAACTCAGCTCAGTAAAGGGGGTGCAGATTGCTCACCTCACTGACTTGCTCTGATTCTTAATTCCTTTCCATTCCCATATGAAACGTGTTTTCCGAACTGCCCTGCTTATGTCGTTGGGGTTGCTAACGCCGCAGCTGCAAGCGCACAACGCCGACTCCACTACCGCCACTGCTCCGTCGGCCGATGATCAGAAGATGAACAAGTTCATCAGCGACCTGATGCAGAAGATGACGCTGGAAGAAAAGATTGGCCAGCTCAACATGATTACGGTGGGCTTTGACGTGACCGGGCCCGTAGTAAGCAAAGACGTGGATGCCAACATCCGCAAGGGCAATGTGGGCTCGGTGCTGAACACCTTCACGCCTAAAGCCGCGCGCAAGCTGCAGGAAATGGCCGTGAAGGAGTCGCGCCTGCATATTCCGCTCATTTTCGGCTACGACGTAATTCACGGCCACCGCACCATTTTCCCGATTGCGCTAGGTCTGGCCTCCAGCTGGGACCTGCAGGCCATTGAGCGTAGTGCCCGCATTGCTGCCGAAGAGGCCTCTGCCGACGGTATCAACTGGGTGTACTCGCCCATGGTAGACATTGCCCGCGACCCGCGCTGGGGCCGTATCTCTGAAGGCTCGGGCGAGGACCCTTATCTGGGCTCTCAGATTGCCCGCGTAATGGTGCGCGGCTACCAGGGCTCTGACCTGACCAAAAACAACACCGTAATGGCCTGCGTGAAGCACTTTGCCCTCTACGGTGCCGCCGAAGCCGGCCGTGACTACAACACCACCGACATGAGCCTGGTGCGCATGTACAACGAGTACCTGCCGCCCTACAAAGCCGCAGTAGAGGCCGGTGCGGGCTCCATGATGTCGTCGTTTAATGACATCAATGGCATTCCGGCTACCGGCAACAAGTGGCTGATGACGGAGTTGTTGCGGAATCATTGGGGTTTCGATGGTTTTGTGGCCACCGACTATACCGCCATCAACGAAATGAGCGCCCACGGCATGGGCAACGATGCTCAGGTGTCGGCGCTGGCCCTGAACGCAGGCATCGACCAGGACATGGTGGGGGAAATATTCCTCAAGAATCTCGCTCAAAACCTGAAGGATGGCACCGTGAAGCAGGAGCAGATTGACCTGGCCTGCCGTCGGATTCTGGAAGCCAAGTACAAGCTAGGCCTGTTCCAAGACCCCTATCTCTATACCAATGAGAAGCGGGCCAAGGCTACCATGATGAAGAAGGAGTACGTAGCCGATGCCCGCGACATTGCGCGCAAAAGCATGGTGCTGCTTAAAAACAGCAACAACACCCTGCCCCTCAAAAAAGTGGGCACTATTGCCTTGGTTGGTCCCCTAGCTACCCGCCAGCGTGATATGATTGGCTCCTGGAGCGGCGCCGGCGACTGGAAGCAGGCGGTTTCACTGGAGCAGGGTATCCGCAATGTAGCCGGCAACAGTGTGAAAATCGTGACGGCTCAGGGGGCCAATTTCACCGACGACCAGCAGATGATTGACCGCCTCAACGCGCACGGCGGGGAACTGAATGTGGATAAGCGTAGTGCCGAAACCCTGATTCAGGAAGCGGTGCAAGCCGCCCAGGGAGCCGACGTGATTGTGGCAGCAGTAGGAGAGAGCCAGGGCATGACTGGCGAGGCGGCCAGCCGCGCCGACATAGGCCTGCCGGGCCAGCAGCTGGAGCTACTGAAGGCGCTAAAGAAAACCGGTAAGCCATTGGTAATTGTGCTGATGAGCGGCCGCCCCCTAACGCTGCCCTGGGAAGATCAGAATGCTGATGCTATGCTGGAAACCTGGTTTGCCGGCAGCCAGGCTGGCAATGCCATTGCCGATGTATTGTTTGGCGCCTACAACCCTTCCGGTAAGCTCACGGCAACCTTCCCGCAATCGGTTGGCCAAATTCCGTTGTATTACAACCACAAAAATACCGGTCGCCCTTACGGCGGAGTATCACTTGATAAGTACAAGTCGCGCTACCTGGACGTGACCAACGACCCGCTGTACCCGTTTGGTTACGGCCTGAGCTACACCACGTTTCAGTACGATAAGCCAGAGCTTAGCACCAACACGCTTGCCATGAACGGCACGCTGGAGGTAAAGGTGAACGTAAAGAACACCGGCAATTATGATGGCGAGGAGGTAGCTCAGCTTTACATCCGGGATATGGTGGGCTCTATCTCTAGGCCAGTAAAGGAGCTGAAAGGCTTCCAGAAAGTGATGTTGAAGAAAGGGGAGAGCCGCACCCTCACGTTCCGCCTAACCCCCGATGATCTGAAATTTTACAACAACGACCTAAAGCTGGTAGCTGAACCCGGCGACTTCCAGGTGTTCGTGGGCGGCAACTCCCGCGACGTACAAATGGCATCGTTCAAGCTGCAATAGGTACTCTGAGTGCAGACCGAATATTGCAGCAGTATTGCCCCATGCAGGGATAGGTAAAGCATAAGAAGAAGGCAGGCTCATATAGTCTGCCTTTTTTTCGGCTTTTGGGTAGCAGCCCCATGCTACACCTTTAAGCAGGCTAGATTTTAGTGGAGTCCTCAGCTTTTTTTCGTTGTTTCTTATCTGGAGTAACAGGATATGGCTTCACGATGATTGTGTGCTTAACGAGAGCATAAGTAACTTTCTGGCTTGTGTGCTAAGTGTATAGGTTAGATGTCAGGTAAATGAAAAATGCGGCCTATAGGCCATAAATGAAGTTTTTGAACTTGCTTTTTACTGCCAAGGTCCAATATATTTGATCACAACTAAGGCTTGTTACGTCTCTGTACTCTGCATTGAGTTTGCGTAAATTCCTCGGCTGTTCCGCTCAATTAGGCCCGGCAAAGCGGCTCCCTGTTCCTGCCCGGCATCCGCCCTGTTTACCACCCCAGTTGCTTAATGCAGCGACGCGGGTGGCGTCTGAACCCTATTCCTTACAAATCCCACCCCCCCCATGAAAATAAGCCTTACTACTTCAGGCTAGGTTTGCTGCCTAGGCCAGGTATTGTTAGCAAGAGCAAGCAAGGAGAACAACTCGCTCACTCCTCTGCTCTAGTAGTAGAACCTTAGTCTGAGCCAACATCGCTCGGCGGCGCTAGGCTTATCTACTCCGCATACTTGGCGCTTTGCCCATACGGGCTTCCCCTTCTTCTTGGTCAGTCTGCTACACCCTAACAGCTGGTATCTCTGTGCTACCTGGCAGGGGAAGAACCCCGTAGGCCCCTCCACCGAATTCTGCTCACTGCCTCATCACCCAAGGGCAGCAAGAAGATTATATGCGTGCAATGAAGTGTGATAAAAGCGGAAACGGGGTGGAGTATCTCCTCCCCGTTTTTTTCACTACGCTATTCCCATCCACCCCAAGCAAGTAGCTCATATGAATGGCCCCAGCCTTTCGCCGCCGCGAAGCAGTACGCTTCGTGCTACCATTTTTGTTGTTCTGCTGCTAGCGGGTACCTCGATATTTTCATTGCCTGCAAGTGCCCAGCAGCTAAGCTTCTTGCAGGCCAAGGGTACCCACATGGTAAATGCCAGTGGGAAAGAGGTAGTGCTGCGAGGTTTTAATGTAGGAGGGTGGCTGCTCCAGGAAAGCTACATTCTGCAAACCGATTCTCTTAATTGCCAATGGCGCATAAAGCAAGGGTTACTACGCACCATGCTAGAAGCCCAGATGGAGGAATTCTACCGGCAGTACCGCGCTAATTTTATCACGAAGGCAGATATTGATTTTATTGCCAAGCAAGGTTTCAACTGCGTGCGTCTGCCTTTTCATTACGACTTGTTCCTGACGGCGGCCCAACGAAAGGCACGCACCCAGGCAATGCTGAGCCCTAAAAATGTAGATGGGTATGTGCAGCAGTTAAGCACCTGGTACGACCAGAACCAGCTGTTCACAGACCCGAAAAGCCTCGATGGGTTTCGCTTCATTGATGACGTGCTGAAGTGGTGCGCGGCCAATAAGCTGTACGTGATTCTGGACTTACACGCCGCGCCCGGCGGACAAGGCACTGACCGCAACATCAACGACAACTTTGTGCCGCTGGACCTGTGGAAGCGCCACGATGCTAAAGGCCGCCTTATTTACCAAGATGTAACGGTGCGTCTCTGGGAGAAGCTTTCGGCTCGTTACAAAAGCGACCCGCGCGTGGCGATGTACGATCTTATTAATGAGCCACATAACTTAAATGTGGCTAACGGTATGTCGGCCGATAACCAGGAGCTAAGGAGTTTGTACTCCCGCCTCATAAACGCCGTGCGGGCGCAGAATGATAAACACTTGCTGTTGCTGGAAGGTAATGGCTACGGTAACGAGTACACCAACCTCACGCCCGATAAGCTGACTATTCAGGATAAAAGTAACCTGGCCTACAACGCCCACCGGTATTGGTGCCCAAATACCCCGGAAACTGCTGACCCTAATCCCAACCAAATCAACCTGCTACATAATCTGGCGGCTTTCCGCGACCAGTGGCAGGTACCGGTTTGGGTGGGAGAAACCGGCGAGAACTCTAATGAGTGGTTTGTTGCGGCGGTGCAGGGGCTGAATGCCCAAAACATAGGCTGGTGCCATTGGACCCTCAAGCGGGTTGATGGCCCCACTAGTTTACTACGCGTTAAACCCTACGGCAGTATTCTAACGCCCGAAGGACGAGCGGCTTTGCTCCGCAACGTGCAATACACTAACTGTGTACCCAACCGCGACGTTATTGCCGCTCTCACGCAGCCAGCTACTTTTCAGGCGCCTTTTGTGGCGCACTCAATTCCAGGCACAATTCAGGCCGCCGACTATGATTTAGGACGGGCAGGAGTGGCCTACTACGATGATTTTTCGGCGAAGATCGACTACCGAGACAATACTCCCTGGAACCAAGGCGGCGCCTATCGTAATGATGGGGTTGATATAGAAGTGAATACTGACTCACCGCAGAAAAAATATGTTGTAGGCCATCTTTCCGCAGACGAGTGGTTGAAGTACACGGTGAAAGTAGCGGCGGTGGGGCCTTACACTTTGCAGATGCGGGTACGGAAGGGAGCTGCTCCGGGCCAGCTAAACCTGCAGTTAGATGGCCATGCAATAGCGTCGGTACCAGTAGGCCAAGCTGTTACGGCAGGGGAGTGGATTACAGTAACTGTGAAAACGCCACCGCTCCCGTTGGGGCAGCACCAGTTGATGCTGTTGGTAAAACAGCCGGTAGACCAAATCAATTGGCTGCGTTTTGAGCCAGCCGCAGCAACCTCAGCAGGTGGCCAGTAAGGTCACTGCTCTACTTTTTCTTACCTTGGAAAGTACGATGAGGCTCATTTCTCACAATTTCTCTCAGTTTAGGAGTGGTTGCACAACGGCTCTGTTCCTGCGCACCTTGCTCTTGGTTTTCTTGTGCAACTCCTCAACTTTTGCCGCTACCGGCCCCGATACCCTGCGGGTACGGCCAAATCTGGAAGAGCTGTTCATTGAGCCTCGCTTCTACAGTGTGCTGGAAGACCCCTCAGCTCAGCTGACGCTGACTGATGTGCAGCAGCCTATTCATGCCGCGGCTTTTGAGCGCGGCGACAAAGTGCCAACCAGTATGGAACACCCCGGAGCTGCCTATTGGCTTCGGTTGGTAGTACGGGCCGAAGGCTCGCTGGCCCAGCACTGGTACTACGAGCTCTTCGACTCTCACCTCAATGATATCACCTACTTCCCGGCTACGGACGGAGGCAGGAACAGCATTCATACCGGCGCCGACCAACCTCTCACGTCGCGCCGGTTTCCCTACAAAAACTTCCTCTTTCGCTTAAGCTTAGAGCCCAACCAGACCCAGGTTTTCTACCTGCGGCTCCGTTCAAATTCTAAAACCAGCTTTTTGAGCCGGTTGCGCACTGAGCAGATGCTGGCCGAGCATTTTCAGGCCGAGTACGGGTTGCTGGGTGGGTTTTATGGCATTCTCCTGATTATGGTTATCTATAATCTGTGCCTCTATGTATTCATCGGTGAGCAGACCTACCTTCGCTATGTGCTGTATGTGCTAAGCTCAAGCCTTATCTTTCTCTCGGAAGATGGCCTAGGGTTTCAGTATTTATGGCCGGATTATCCTACTCTGAATCAGATAATTATTGCTGGGTCGCCCATCCTGCTGCTGCTCACCTTCAGTTATTATGCCCGGCAGTTTCTGGATGCCCCCCAACGCCTGCCACACTACGACCCCTGGGTGCGCGCAGTGGTACTGCTAAGTGTAGCTGCATTGCTTCTGGATGCCATCTGGCTAAACTCAGGGTGGGGTTTTTGGCTGTATCTGCTGCCATATAGCATGATTTACTACCTCGCTATTCGTATCTGGCAGCGTGGGTTTAGACCGGCCGGATATTTCTTACTGGCTCACGCAATGGTAGCAGTAAGTGTGGGCTTCCTCATCCTGCGCAAAATAGGAATTGACACCTTCACGAATACCGCCACGGTATATAGTATGAATGCGGCGTTTGTGGTGGAAGTAGTGGTACTGTCTTATGCCTTAGGTGAAAAAATAAAGGGCATTAAAGACCTGACTATTAGGGCTCAGGAGAAGGTTGTAAAGCAACTGCGCAAGAAACACCTGGCTCAGGACCGGCTAGTGGAGCAGTTAAAGCGCAATCAGGAGCTTAAAGACCAGCTGAATACGGAACTTGAAAGCTTAGTAGCTCTGCGAACAGAGGAGCTGCGGCGGCAGAGCGATACAATTAGTGCACAAAACCGCGAGTTACTACAGGCCAATGGGCTGTTAGCTCTGCAATCGGCGGCAATTGAAAAGCTTAATACTGATTTGCAACGCGATTTGCAGGAGGCCAAAACGGCTCGTGTGCTCTCCAAGGAGGTGAATTTCGGTGAGTTCAGTCAGATTTACCCTGACAAGGAGGCGTGCCTTACATACCTAGCCAACCTGAAGTGGGCTGACACATTTCAGTGTCGTAAATGTGGGCACGAGAAGTATTGCGACGGCCGTGAGCCACACTCCCGGCGCTGTACCCGGTGTCGCTACGTAGAGTCGGCCACAGCTTACACGTTGCTACAGAAGTGTAAGTTCTCCATCATCAAGGCTTTTTATGCCGTTTTCCTGATTTACACTCACAAGGGCAGCTACACTTCCCAGGAGCTGTCAAGGGTACTAGACCTGCGCCAGGGCACCTGCTGGAGCTTTAGCCAGAAGGTAACGGAAGCTATGCGCCGCCGCCGCCAAGCCCCTGACTTTGACGACAATGAGGACTGGACACATATACTGTTAGATGCCACGGGCTTTGCAGAAGAAGAGGGCATTGAGGCTGATAAAAGTGTAGTAGCCAGCTCGTCAGGCAAAAAGGTGGTACTATAGGATAATGCCAGTTAATTTTTTTCAAAAAAGTAGCCAGATGGGTCTGTTTTTTTGATTGTTTTTTACGTGAAGCTTACAGCCCGGCTAAATGGCACTAGCATAACTACAGGGCATACTATACTGCTTTTTGCGTGTGTAGTAAGTGTATAATTAACTTGTTAATAACATGAAAAAATGGCTTTACGGCGCTTTGAGGGCTATTTCGCTCTTGCATTTGCCAAACAAGGTCGGATATATTTGAGCATTCCCACAACCCCATGCTACCATTCCCACCTTTACTGTCAGCTCTTATACGAGCTATGCCTGCAACTTCAGGCCACTTCCCGCACGGCACACCTTATAGGGGGTGTTCCCTTAAGAAATGCCACCGGGTAAATCTATCTGCTCGCTCCTAAGGAAAGAAGTAGTGTTCTGATTTAGGTGTACCCCAGCTCAGTAGCCTTCATTACCAACAGGATTGCCTCCCACGCAACCCTATTGCTTTAGCAGTACAAAAAGCTATACCGCCTTTGGGTTACCTGTTGCTAGGGCATTTGGCCAGGCCAAGCTTGAGAAGTTACGCAGGCTAGGCAATTCCTTAAATTGTAGCCCTTTATAACAGGCCTAGTCTTGCTTGGCCCTTCACGGTAGCTGCAGCCTTGGTATAATTTGTAACTACTTCCCAACAGCTGCCCCACTACACTGCCCTTGCCAGAGCAGTTTTGCCCCCAGCAAGCCTTAAGCTTGAGTGCAGGTTTACTAGGGCTTGCCTTCCAGTGTTCTTACCCCACAATTCCCACATTCATATGAACCAACCTTTCTACACCAACGCATTGCTGCGGCGGGCCGTGTGGCTGTCTGCAGCCGGCTTACCGGTGTTAGCGGCCCCGGCCGCCGCCGCCGTTTCCCCGCTGGCAAGTACGGCTCCAGAGAGCACTGCTTTCGCCGATGTGCCCGTATCAGGGCGGATTGTTCAATCCAATGGCGACCCGTTGCCTGGGGTAACCATCGTAGTAAAAGGTACCACCGTAGGTACCTCCACTGATGCCAATGGCAACTTTTCTCTGAACGCCCCCGAAGGCTCAACGCTAGTAATCAGCTACGTAGGCTTTACTCGGAGAGAGGTGCCAATCACCGGTGCCAACAGCAACCTGAACGTAACCCTGACGGAGGACTCCCGGGCACTTAGTGAAGTAGTTGTAGTTGGCTACGGTACCCAGGAACGCGGGAGCGTAACGGGTGCTATTTCATCAGTAGGGGCGGCAGATATTGTTCGCCAGCCAGTGCCGGATGTTACGCAAGCCATTCAGGGGAAAGTATCGGGGGTAACAATTACCTCCAACGGTGGTACGCCGGGTGGCGCTGCCGGTACGGCCATTCGGGTGCGCGGTATCACTTCTGCGGGCAATAACAACCCGCTGTACGTTGTGGACGGATTTCCGCTGCCAGACCGCGGCGACAACCAGCTTAGCGCCATCAGTCCCAATGATATTGAGTCGATTGATATTCTGAAGGACGCTTCGGCCACGGCCATTTACGGGGTTCGAGCCGCCAACGGGGTAGTAATCATCACCACCAAGCGCGGCAAAGCAGGCAAAACCACCTTTAATCTGGATGCCTACCGTGGCGTGCAGACGGTAGCCCGCAAGCTGGATCTGCTCAACGCCGAAGAATACGCAACCATCAACAACGAGTCGTTACTGGCTGCCGGTAAGCCTATTGCGCTGGATAAGCTCCGTGACCCTTCTTCTTTAGGAGAGGGAACTGACTGGCAGGATTTGGTATTCCGCCGCGCCAAGATTCAGAACTACTCTGTATCGGCAACCGGAGGCAGCGAAAAAGCGCGGTTTGCTTTGTCAGGAGCTTATTTTCAGCAAGACGGTATCATCATTGGTACTAACTTTGAGCGCTTTACTCTGCGTGCCAACGGCGACGTGCAAATTGGCCGCATGCTGAAAGTAGGTACCAGCATTGCCTTGTCGCATGCAAGTGACCGGCAGGTGACCAGCAACAACGGAGAGTACGGTGCCGTGCAGCAGCTGCTGCGCATTCCGCCCACCGTACAGGCCTACCGCCCCGATGGCTACTGGTACCAGCCCAACAGTGCCAATGACAACTTCACGGAAGAAAACCCTTTGGCAACTTCCCTGCGCGTAAATCAGAGGTTTACTCGCAACCGGGCTATTAACACTTTCTTCGCAGAATTAGAGCCGCTGAAAGGTTTACGCTTCCGCACCAATGTGGGGGCTGACATGATCTTTGAGAACTTTAACAGCTTCGCTCCGCGTGGCCCTGAGCTGGCGGGTTATACCCAGCGCTATATCACAGCTGGTGCCTCCGCGACGTCCGGCTACGCTCCGTCGTACCTGATTGAGAACACCGCCACCTACGACCACCTGTTTGCCGATAAGCACCAGGTGACGTTGCTGCTAGGCCAGTCGGCGCAGGAGTTTAACTACAGCAACGTGGAGGCCTACCGCTCTGGCTATCTGCGCAACGACCTGCAGACTATCAATGCGGGCCCCATCAATACGCTGCTTGGCAACGCGGGCACGCTTGACCCTACGCCTCGGCGCCTAGCCAGCTATTTCGGCCGCCTCAACTATGAGTTTGCCGGTAAGTACATCTTCCAGGCCATTGCCCGTTACGATGGATCTTCGCGCTTCCAGCCCGGTGAGAAGTTTGGCTTCTTCCCCGGTGCTTCCGTTGGCTGGCGCATTTCTGAGGAAGACTTCCTCAAAGGCAACAGCGTAGTTAGCAACCTAAAGCTGCGCGCCGGCTACGGCCGGGTAGGTAATGAGCTCAATGCCGGTCGGTTTGCTTACCTGTATTCCATCAACTTCGGTATCACCTACCCCTTGGGGCCAGATGGTGCTATCAACACGGGTGGTGCCCCCACTCGCCTAGCCAACCCGAACCTGCGCTGGGAGTACAACGATCAGGCAAACATTGGTCTGGACATGGGCTTCCTGGACAACCGGTTTGAGGCCAGCATTGACCTCTACAACCGTAACTCGCCCAACCTGATTGCGGGCGTGCCACCATCCCTGGTATCTGGTACCTACGAGTCGGTGAATGCCAACGCGGCCTCCGCCTATAACCGTGGTATCGACTTTTCCTTTACCTCACACAACTTCACTGGCCTCGACCAAGCGCTAAACTGGACTACTACATTCAACTTCTCGGCTTTCAAAACCAAGCTGGAGTCGTTGGGAGCAGGCGTGCCGTACAACGGCCTGGGCTCACTGAGCGGCACTATCGTTCGCTACGATATCAACCAGCCCTTCGGCTCGTTCTATGGGTACGTGGCTGATGGCTTGTTCCAGACTGCGGAAGAAGTAAAGAATGCACCTACCCAACAGCCCGGTACAGCCCCCGGTGATATTCGCTTCAAGGATATCAACGGCGATGGGGTGATTACTGACCTGGACCGCACGTTTATTGGTAATCCAAACCCCAATTTCTCGTTTGGTCTGACCAACACACTGAACTTTAAGAACTTTGATCTGAGTTTCTTTATTCAGGGAGTGCAGGGTAATGACGTGTACAACCTCAACCGCTACATCACGGAAAGCGCTCTGTACAGCACCACCAACGGTACTACCCGCATCCTGAACCGCTGGACCGGCCCCGGCACCAGCAATGACATCCCACGTGCCATTAACGGTGACCCCAACAACAACCTGCGGGTATCTACCCATTACATCGAGGATGGCTCTTACGTGCGCCTCAAGAACCTCACGTTCGGCTATACACTGCCTAAAACCCTGATGAGCCGGATTTCGGCAACTCAGCTGCGCGTGTACTTCACGGCTCAGAACCTGGTAACGCTGACCAAATACACCGGCTACGACCCGGAGGTAAGTGCCAGCGGCGTTGACCTGGGTATCTATCCGCAAGCCCGCGTATTCATGGGCGGCCTGAACATTGGGTTCTAATCCTTACTAATTCCCACCTACCTAGTCATGAATATTTCCAAAATTACTTGCAGTGCCTTTCTGCTTTCGCTAGGCCTGTTGGTTGGCTGTACGGAGAAGTTCCTCGAAGAAGCTCCCGCCGACCAGGTAACCGACGCAAACTTTTACCAGACCCAGCAAGACGCTATCCAGGCCGTAAATGCGGCCTACAGCGAGCTAACCAAAGAGGGCCAGTATAACTTGGCCATGTGGGCCTTCGACATCATGGCCGATATTTCCGTTACGGGCGGTGATGATGGCAATGACGGCATTGAGTACAAGCAGCTAGAGGCCTTTAGTATTCCCTCTACTAACCTGGTAGTGAACCGGTTGTGGGGTGGCTCTTTCATTGGAGTGCAGCGCGCCAACCTGGTACTGCAAAAGGTGCCAAACATCCCCAACATGGACCCCGCCATTCAGAAGCGGAGCTTGGGTGAAGCACAGTTTCTGCGGGCCAAATATTACTTCGACCTGGTGCGGGCCTACGGTGACGTACCCCTGTTTACGGCTCCTCCTGCTGGCCCCGAGGCAGTAAACATTCCGCGTACACCTGCCGCCGAAGTATACAAGCAGATTGAGCAGGACCTGAAGGATGCCTACGATAACCTGCAGCCCTCTTACAGCGGCGCAGATTTGGGCCGGGCCACCAAGTGGGCCGCAGCTGGCCTACTGGCCAAAGTGTACATCACCGAAGGCAAGAAACCCGAAGCTGCTCAGTGGGCGCGTGAGGTAATCTCCAAGTCGGGGAAAACCATGTGGGCCAACTACGCCGATAACTTCAAAGTCGGGAATGAAAACCGCAACGAGAAGGAGTCGTTGTTTGAGGTGCAGTATGTGAACGGCCGTAACCAGTACGACCGTAATAACGTGGGCTCCTCCATGAACGAGTTCTTCGGACCTCGGGGTGCCAACCAAACTCCTGGTAGCGGCTACGGCTTCAACATTCCTGAGCCCGATTTCGTGAACGGCTATGAGGCGGGCGACACGCGCAAAGATGCTACAATCTGGGTACCCGGCGACGTGTTCCCCGATGGATCAAAGCAGTCGGCTAAGGCTACTGGCTCACCCTTCGGCTACAACTGCAAAAAGTGGTTTGTGGGCAAAGTGAATACCAACATCTGGGATTCGCCCCTTAATGTACCCGTAATGCGCCTGGCCGAGGTGTATTTGATTCTAGCGGAGGCTGTAGGACCAACTCCCGAAGGACTGGAAGCCATCAATAAGGTTCGTCGTCGGTCATTTGGCTTAGACATCAATGCTCCTTCTGCCGCCCACGACTTAACGGCTGGTACTCCCAACTTCATTGATGCTGTTATCAGGGAGCGGAAGTATGAGCTGGCCTTCGAGTTTGACCGGTGGTTTGATCTGAAGCGCACCGGGAAGCTCATTCCCGTAATGACGGCGCAAGCCGCCTACCTGCGCACCCTGGGCATCACCCAGCGCGGTATCCCTACCGAGAAGAACCTGGTGCTGCCCATTCCGCAGTCTGAGCTGGATGCTAACCCCGGCCTGAAACAAAACCCTGGCTACTAGGCCACTTCCCACCGACGCGTATAGCTCACAAACCCATGAGACATATCTGGAATAAGATGGCGCTGGCACTACTGGCCAGTTCGCTACTGATTACTGCCTGCGATAAAGACGACGACGGCCAGCTCGAAGGTCCTAAGCCCACTATCAGCTTCACCGCCTCCACGCCCAAAGTGGTAGGCCTCACCTCCGAGGTGACCTTTACCAGCACCAGCTCCGATGCCTTCCTGTATCAGTGGGACTTCGGCGATGGTACTATTGGCTCGGGGGCAACGGTGACGCACGTGTACACCAAAGGCGGCACCTTTACGGTGCAGCTGATTGCAGCTGGCCGCGGTGGCACCAGCCCTTCCGTAACCAAGCAGGTAGTGATTGTATCACCCCTCAACACGGTAAACCAATTGCTCACCGGAGGCTCATCCAAAACCTGGATGCTCGATAACAGTGTGAGTGCCACCATTGTAGTAGGTCCCAGTGATTCTGATCCTACGAGCTATTACGCCGGCGGACCAGCGGGTGCCCTGCCAGCATGCCAGGCCGACGATGAGTTTACCTTCAGCAGCGCCAATGTGTACACGTACAATGCTAAAGGCGAAACTCTGGTAGCTGGTAATGGCGGATGCCAGGCACCCCGTTCCGGCTCTACGCCCTATACTTTTGGTGCCGCCACAGGCGCTGGGGTAGCCCAGCTTACGCTGGCGAATGCCGGCTCTTTTATCGGTATCACCGACGCGCCCGACCTGGTGTACCGTATTCTCTCCATTGATGAGAAGCACATGGTATTGCGCGCCGGTAAGCCTAATGCCGGAGTGGTATTCACCCTCAAATTGGTGGCGAAATAGCATTTCTATTGCCGCTGCTTAGTAGCTGCTTGAGCCTGCAAGGGCATACTTACATGCGTAAAACTTTCACAGGTATCTCCCTCCGTCAGAAAGCCGGGGCCAGCTATTTGCTGGCCCTGAGCTTACTGGCCTGCACGGAAACGAAACCCCAGGTCATACCAGCTCCGGCGCCAGCACTCGTAAACTCCGAGGCACGTGAGCCTAATCAGTACACGGAACTCAAGTGGAGTGATGATTTCGATGGCAGCGCCCTTGATCAGACCAAGTGGGTATACGAGCAAGGGGCCAGCGGCTGGGGCAACCAGGAGCTTCAGAACTACACCAACTCTCCCGAAAATGTATTTACGGAGAGCGGAAACCTCGTTATAAGAGCTAAACAGCAAACCCCGGGCACTAATTCGTACACTTCAGGACGCATTATTACCAAAGGCAAGCAAAGCTTTCAGTTTGGCCGCCTAGATGTGCGGGCCAAGGTGCCCAAAGGCAAAGGAGTGTGGCCCGCCATCTGGATGTTGGGCTCTGATATAGACCAGAACAACTGGCCTGTCTGCGGAGAAATTGACATCATGGAGCTGCGCGGCAGCAAACCCCGGGAAATGCTTTCCACCATGCACTATGGCACGGGCTCTGCTGACCACCGCTACACCGGAACCACCGAACGACTGGCTTACGACCTCTCCGACGACTTTCATGTATTTAGTGTGGTGCGCAGCCAGAATCTCATGCGCTTCTACCTCGATGGGCGGGAGTATTACCGCTTCAGCAACAGCGACGCCAGCCCATACCCGTTCAACAATCCCTTTTTCGTGATTTTGAACTTAGCCATAGGAGGGAATTTTGATGGTAACCCCGACGCTACCACCACCTTCCCGCAGCAGATGCAGGTTGATTACGTGCGCTTCTACCAGTATAAGTAATACCGGGACTCGGCCCGGCACTGCCGAGTGGGATGAGGTGCGTATCCAGAAAGCTTTTGGGGATTAGCTTTCTGGCTTAAGTGGGCCGGACCTAGCCACAAGCTAGGTCCGGTTACTAGGCACCAGCTGGTTGTCTGTTACAAACTCAGGCAACCCCACATTACCACAGGAGCGTCTTATCAGCGTCTCCTGATTTACAGTTGCCAGTATCTCGCTGCGGAAGCTAGAAACCAAAGCGGGAGTGTAATGGGCCGGCTTGTCTTTAGGGGGACAGGCTGGCCCTTCTTTTTTAGTGGCCTACAACGGTTGAGTTGTCGGTCCCTGTGTGCGAGAGCTACGAATGCTAACGGTGCAGTTCAGGTACATACCGACTGATGCGTAGGCCAGTGCTTCCATGAACTTACCTGGAGTGTGCCCTATACGTGCTATTGCACTTATCAAGAAAGGCTCAGAAGCAGTACGCCCCAGCTGCCTTGTGCACGTGCACAAGGCAGCTGGGGCGTATTGTCAATTGTTTAAGACTGGCCTAGGGTGGGCTAGTTCACGAGCAGGGTCATGATGGAGTGGGGGCGCGAGGTGGTGGGGGCCGCCTGGCCCCTGATCCAGAGTTGAAAGGGCTGCTGCTGGTCGGTCTGGTTCATCACCACCACCGCAACGGTGCCATCGGGGTTGCGGAAGGCCGTGGTCTGCAGCACGTCGCGGCTGGCCGTGGTGGCAATACGCCGGGCCCCGGGCCGGATGAACTTGCTGAAGTGGCCGATGTAGTAGTAGCTGTTGGTGTAGAGCAGCCGGCCGCTGCGCGTGTCCCCGATGATGGGGGCGTAGCAGAAGTTGCCCACGTGGTTGGGGCCGCCGGTCTGGTCCAGCAGGATGTTCCAGTCGGTCCAGGCCTCGGTGCCGGCGTTGAAGTCATTGATCATCGAGTGGCCGTACCGCTCACCCAGCTGCCAGTCATTCACGTTCGAGAAGTCAAACTTCTCGATGCAGCCCTCGGTGAAGATTAGGTGCTTGTCGGGGTAGGTCTCGTGCACGCGGCGCAGGTTCTCAAACTGCATGCCCGAGCCGGTCCACGTCTCGTACCAGTGGTAGCCCAGACCCCAGTAATACGTACTGGCCTCCGGGTCATCGAACAAGGTAGCGGCGCGCTGGTACATCAGGTCGCGGTTGTGGTCCCAGCCAATGAGCTTCCGGTCGCCCAGGCCCCCTTTCTTCAGGGTGGGGCCCAGGTAGCCCTTCACGAAGTCGCGCTCCTCTTCGGCCGTGAAAATGCACGACTCCCACTTCTGCACGGCCATGGGCTCGTTCTGCACCGTCAGGCCCCAGATAGGGATGCCCTGGCGCTCGTACGCCTTGATGAACTTGACGTAGTAGTCGGCCCAGAGCTGGCGGTACTCGGGCAGCAGCTTGCCGCCCTTGAGCATACTCTGGTTGGTCTTCATCCAAGCCGGCGGGCTCCAGGGGCTCACGTACATCGTCAGCTGGCCGCCGGCGGCCGCAATGGCCTGCTTGATGAAGGGAATGCGGTACTGCTCGTCGTGCTTGACGCTGAAGGTCTGGAGCGTCTTGTCGCCGTCGGCCACGTACGTGTAGGGGGCCGTGGAGAAGTCGGTGCTGTGGATGGTGGTGCGCGCCAGCGTGTAGCCGATGCCCTGGGTGGGGCTGTAGTAGGCGCGCAGCAACTCCTGCTGCTGGGCTGTGGGCAGCTTGGCGAAGGTTTCGGCCGCGGCATCGGTCAGGGCCCCGCCGATGCCGAGCAGGGCCTGGAACGAGTGGTTGGGGTCGACGAAGACCGTGGGCTGGGTTTCCAGGGGCTGGGGCTGGGCCGAGAAGCTGAGCTTATCAGTGGCCGACAGGCGCAGCTCCGAGTTAGCGGCCGTGGTGTAGACCTGCACCTGTTTGCCCACCGCCGAGTAGGAGGAAGGGGAGGAGGAAGCCTTGGATTTGGAAGAAGAGGCTTTTTGCGCCGTAGCAGTATGAAGGCTCGCCACAAATATGGCGGCCAGAACTATTCTTTGCATGCAGGAGAGATAAGAAGGGGTGGGAATACACAAGCTCAGGGTGGCCAGAAGCGCCAGAAATGCCAACGGCTAGTAAACGAGTAGCCAAGGGGCCCACGACTTGACGCAAGACTTCAGCCAAGATATTTGGGCTATGCCAATGCTGCATAGGCATTGGCTTGAGCAGCATAGTAGGGAGTAGACACTCAGCCGCTAAGCCAAAGATATCATCACTCGTTGCGAGAAAAAAGTGCGAAATAAAGCCATTTATGCATCTTTTACAGCTCGCAAACGCTTACAGCACACGCCCAAAATTGATTTAGCAAGGGCCAAAAGGGTAATTGTGGCTTACATGCGTAGCCCTTTTAGCAGATAAGAAACAATAAAAAAGTAAGGCTGGGCAAGCGAGGAAGTTATGCTTGCAAGGAAGCCTAAGGAATGCCGAGGCTGCTTCTTCAGAAGGCAGATCAGAACTCTTTTTTCGGGTGCTTTAGCCTCAACAGGTGAGCAAAGCTACTTGTGAAGCAGTTCAAGTAATGGCGTACTAAATCAAAATCCCCTGCTCAGCTGGTAACACACCAGCTGAGCAGGGGATTTCATTTGAAAGTGACGGATGCGCAGAAAGCCGCTACTCTACTAGCGAAACCCTGATTTTCCGACCTTTGATTTTAGCGCCGGTTACGCGTTCGGCAATGTCTTTGGCCTGGGGCCGGGGTACTGCCACGTAGCTATAATGGTCGAAGACTTCGATATGACCCACCTCGGAACGCTCTAGGCCACCTTGCGCCACAAACGTACCCACCAGATCGTGGGCACTGACTTTGTCTTTGCGGCCCGCAGAAACGTGCAGTGTTACGTTCTCAGGGCGAGCCGTTTTATGAGCCGCTGGAGGAAGCTTGGGCGCATATAGGGGCTTCCACTGAATGCTGGCGGCCACAGGCCACTTCTTTACGTGGGCCATTTCTTTGTCGGTCACCAAAATGTGCGCTGTGCCTTCGGCGCCAGCCCGTGCCGTGCGGCCCGCCCGGTGCTGGAAGGCATCGGCTTTGTCAGGGGAATCAAATTGCACTACCGTATCGAGGGCCGTCACGTCAATACCGCGGGCAGCTACATCGGTAGCTACCAGCACCTGGCTGGAGCCGTTGCGAAGCTTCATGAGGGCTTTGTCGCGCTCGGGCTGGGGCATTTTACCGTGCAATACTTCTGCTGCTACGCCACGTCCCTGCAGGAAGCGGGTGAGCTCTGAGCACCGCTCCCGAGTGTTACAAAACACCAGGGCCCGCCCGGTTTCCGGCTGTTGCAGCAAGTGAAGCAGAGCGGCGGGCTTCTTCTCTACCGTACCGTAGTGGCCTACGAGCTTCAGGTTCTCAGGTAGCTCATCAGTGTCCTCGCCGGCATTCACTACCCGAGGACGCGTGAGGTTCTTCCGAATCAGATCCAGCACCTTATCCGACATGGTGGCCGAAAAAAGCAATGTCTGGCGGCGGCGGGGCAGGCGCTTGATAATCTCCACCAGCTCATCCTGAAACCCTAGTTCCAGTAATTTGTCGGCTTCGTCGAGAATGAGCACTTTCAGCTGGTTCGGGATGATGCTACGCCGCTCAAAGTGGTCGAGGAGGCGGCCGGGAGTGGCTACTACAATGTGAGGAGCCTGCTGCAGCGAGGCCGTTTCATCACGGAAGGCGTGGCCCCCGTAGAAGGCCGCTACGCGCAGGTTTGGCAAAAATTTGCCTAGCTTTTTGAGCGCATCGCGCACCTGCAGGGCTAGCTCCCGGGCCGGCACCAGCACAATAATCTGCACGGCATCCAGCTTCACATCAACCTGGTGTAGCACTGAAAGGCCGTAAGCGGCCGTTTTGCCCGAGCCAGTGGGCGCCTGGCCTACCACATCCTGTCCGGCCAGGGCCATCGGAATCACCTGCTCCTGTACGGGAGTAGGGGCCGCAAAAGCCAGCTCTTCGAGAGCTTGCAAAAGCGCGGGGGCGAGGCCTAAGTCGGCGAAGGAGGGAGAAGTCGGAGTCATACAGCGTGAAATTTCCTGCAAAGGTAGCGCTTTGGCAGGCGGGAACATGGAAAGCGGTAACTAGTCAGCGCAGACTAGGGGGGCACATCTACCTCACCTGTACAAGCCAAGCCAACTGAACAAGCGGCGGCCTGAGCTACAGCTACTAATCCTCTACGTCTACCAGCTTATAACGAATGGCGGATTTCTTGGGACGAATATCCAGTCCAACGTAGTGCGCATACGCTTTCGTGAAGCAGGCGCCAAAGTAGAAAATCATGGCGGAGTAGAATACGAACAGCAGCACCAGCACCATGCTGGAAGCTGGGCCGTAAATAGGGCCTAAGTTACGTGGCACCAGTAAAAAGCCCAGTACATTCTCGCCCAAGTCAATTAGAACGGCTGTGAGCAGGGCGCCGCGGAGCACTGCCCGGCGTGGCACTTTAGCGCTGCTAAGATTGCGGAACGTAATAGCAAACCACGCCGCCAGAATCAGCAACGAAGAAAGCTGATTAGCAATTTGGAAGAGGTAATACACAAAGGTGGCGTCGAAGTCACGAATGTAGTCGCCCAAAAAAGCCAGGGCGGCATCAATTCCAAACGCTACCACTGAAAGCACCATGGTGGCAAAGAGCAGGCTCAGCGACCGGGCCCGCTCCTTCAGAATCTTGGTGAGGCGGCCGGTGCTGCGCCGGGTCCGGATTTGCCAGAGCTGGTTAAGCGAGTTCTGAATGACTCCGAAGAGGGTAGTGGCAATGAAAAGCAGAAAGGTAAACCCCAGCCACGTGACTAAGCGGCTACGCTCTACGTTGGTGACGTTCTGTAAAATCTGCTCTACCAGACCGGCCGCTGAGGCCCCCAGCAGGTGAGCGAGCTTGGTGAGCAACAGCAGGCGCACGGCCGAAGCGGAGTAAAGCGACCCGATAATCTGAATCAGAATGATCAGGATGGGAGGCAGGGCAAACGTGGTGAAGAATGCCGTAGCGGCACCCAGGCGCAATGGGTCGTTGGCACTGAACTCACGAGCCGCGCGGCGCAGCAGAATCAGGAAATCAGTCCAAACATTGCGGCCGTGGTGAGCCGAGTCGTGTACTTTTGTCATCGGAGGCGCGTACTACTCTTGGCGCGAAGCCAGCTCAGGGCAGTGTACGAAGGTAACTCGCCGCCGCTGGAAATTGTACCGTTCCTGCTAAACTTTCCTTGTGACTCAACCACCTGCATTGCCCCCAGATACACCGCCTGCCACTAATTGGGTACGGCGGTTGCTCAATCCCTTGCGAAATTTGCTGCGGCAAGGGCTCACGCCGCATCAATTGGCCCTGACTATGGCCTTGGGTACGGTAATAGGGCTGGTGCCCGTACTGGGCATTACTACTCTGGTAGCAACGTTTATTGCCGTACGGCTGCGCCTGAATGTGGCGGCCACGCTGCTCATTGCGCATCTCTGGAGCCCGGTGCAGCTACTGCTGCTGATTCCGCTACTGCACTGGGGCAACCAGCTCTTCGGGGCCGATGCGCACGGTGCCCTGACGCTGGCCCAGCTGCAACAGCAGTTCTCCCACGACTGGGTAACCGCCCTGCAGGTACTCTGGAAAGCTTTTGCGGGCGCTTTATTACTCTGGGCCTTGGCTGCCTTACCGGTTGGCGCAACGCTTTACTTTATACTACGCCC
This sequence comes from Hymenobacter taeanensis, assembly GCF_013137895.1. Lineage (NCBI taxonomy): Bacteria > Pseudomonadati > Bacteroidota > Cytophagia > Cytophagales > Hymenobacteraceae > Hymenobacter > Hymenobacter taeanensis. The sequence continues at coordinate 4,513,304 of NZ_CP053538.1, read as the reverse complement.
CGTGCTGAGGCGGGTGTTAGCCCGCCAACAAGCTACTACCGCAGCATAAGCCTGCCGCCGCAAAAGCTCAGAAACAACAAAGCCCGGCGCCATGGCGACGGGCTTTGAGCATAGACCTACATTGCAGCTACGCGCGCTGGTATACAGGCTCAGTCTGCAGCAGATACTGAATAAGTGGCTCCTCTGAGGCAGGGTCAATAAGCATCAGGTCCACGAACTGCGCTTCACCAATGTTATTCTGAATAACAGGGCCAAGCTCCTGCAGAAACGCGGGGTCTTGCTGATCTGAGTGGAAGGCAAGCAGCAACCGACGCTCCTCGGGGTTGTGCTGCATCTGCATCTCGGCTAAGTAAATAGCGTTGATGTGGTCTTGGCCACCGGCATATTCGCGCAGGGCATCTTTCAGGGCTATGGGCTCTTCAGCAGGCTGATTAAGCGCCACCTGCACGTCTTGCGGGTTAGGCACCTCAAACAATTGACCAGCCAACAGGGCCTGAATTTCGTCGGCGGCTAACAACTTACCCACGGGTGAAAACGGGTTCAGGGCGCACTCAGCACCTTGCACCATCGAGAAGAAATCATGGCCGCGCAGGCGCATATAGGTGACCGAGTCGGGGGCAACTGCGCCACCTTCGTAAATGCGCTCTACTGAGGTGAAAACGGGTATTTTTCCGTCGTGCAACACCTGCAACTGAATCTCCATGCCTTCAGTGGGCGTAATCTCGCCGGGCTCCATTCCTTCTTTGGGAGCCATTACTACCACTACCTCCTCGCCCAACAACGCCTGATAAAAGGGGCTGCGGAAAGCGGGGTCAGTGGCGGCCTGAAGCAGCAACTGCTCCAGAATATTGCGAGGCTCGAAAGCCACTAAATCGGGAGTTTGGGGGAGAGGAATGGGGGGTGCCGGCGGAATCTGAGGCATGGGAGCCGGAGCGGGCGGGGTAGGCATCTGATAGTTCGAGCCTTTGTAGCGCGGACCGGAGGGGGTATCAGTCGCGCTGGGAGAGGGCGAAGCAGCAGGAGTGGGGGTGGGAGCGGGCGCTGGAGCGTCCTCTTCCGATTTCTTCTTTAGAAAGTCAAATAGACCCATAACAAAACAAACAGATGAAGCTGCAAGCTAAGGAGGATTACGGGAAGATGCACGCCCTACCGGCCGAGAACCTCTTCCTGAAAAGCAAATTAAAAACTTCAGGCTGCTGTAAGTAGTGCCCTTGCTTTCAGATTACCACGCCAGCTGTCCTTCAATAGCATACGCCAACTGCTAGGCCAGTGCAATGAATAGGCCTAGCTTGCTGGTTGACGCCGGGAGGCGGCGCCCGATTAGTCAGCTATTGCCCGTCACTGCCATTACATTGGCCAAGAAGCTCTGACGCTTCACGGATGGTATATGCCTGGTTTTTGTTGCCCCAGTTTTGTTGCACGAAGTTGAGCAGATTGGCAATCTGGGAATCAGTGAGGTCATTATGACTGGGCATCACTTGGTTGTACTCAACCCCATTTACTACCACCGCGCCCTGCATACCCTTCCTTATTAAGCAAGGTAACTCCTGACGGTGCTGCGCTACGTAATCTGAAGCAGCAACCGGCGGAATCAGGCGTTTCAGCCCTTGCCCTTGCTCGCCGTGGCAGTTGGCGCAGTGGGAGGCATACAGCTGGGCCCCTTCATTGCGGCGCTCCGTGAAACACCCACTCAAGCCCGCCGATAAGCTGATGCCTAGTGCGGCCAGCACGGCTCCAACTTTCGAAACTGCGAGCCGACTATACCTCATTTGGCAGCCGTAGCTTGGGCGTTGGCTTCTTCCCGCAATAGCTCGGGCAGCTCCCGGATGAGCCGGTCAACCTCCGTTTTTTCCATGCCATCATACAACCCCCGAATGCGGCGGTGGGAGTCAATCAGGGCAAACGTGCCGCTGTGAGCATAGCCACCCACTACCCCCTTATCTACTTGAGCGGCCGTCATGTATGCGCGGGCCAGGGCAAAAATAGTGTCGTGAGGAGCCGTAGCGAAGTGCCACCGCGACGCATCCTTGATACCCAGGCGCTCCGCATAGTCACGCAGAACCGGAATCGAATCATGCGCTGGGTCAATGGTATGGCTTAGGAACAGCACGTTAGGGTTGCCCTTAAACTGCTCATAAACGCGCAGCAGCTCGCTCTGCATTTTGGGGCAGATGCTGGGGCAGGTAGCAAAGAAGAAATCAGTGACATAGACCTTACCCGCAAACGTTTGGTTGGTGATGGTCTGGCTGTCTTGGTTGGTAAGGGTAAACGCAGGAACGGTATAGGGAATAGTATCGGGGGCGGCACCGGCAGGGTTAACTACCAGTTCTGGCTCACCCAAATAGGGTAAGTGGGCTTCCTGGGTAGGCTTTTGGGTGCAACTGGGGAGCGTGAGACCGGCGCTTACCACGGTTAGTGCTAAAAGCAAGTGGCCTACGCTACGCAAAAAAGAAATCTTCATGAAGAAAAGGTATTAGCGACTACCAGTTTTTACTAACAAGCGCGCAGAGTCGAGACTAGTTCGAAACAGGTGGCCTACGGAGTCAATATACTGCTGCTGGCTGGCGTAATAAGTCAGCCGGCGCTCCACCTTGGTGGTATCGGCTGGGCGGTGGTACTGATGCATCCAGGCCATCATGCCCGCATCGGCAGCTAAGAGGGCACGGCGCTGGCGGCCAGCCGCAACTGTATCGGCTGGAGGCGTTTTCTGGAGCTGCTGGCGCAGCTCATATAACTGGTCCATCTGGGCCATCAGTTCATCGTGGCGAGCCAGCACGGCTTTCTCAGCGGCTTCGGCTTTCTGCTCATCGCTTTGCAACGATAAGCACGAGGAAAATAGTAGGAGCAGCGGAAGGTATCGGAGCATTTTCACGCCGCAAAGGTAAGGCCGGGGCGTGAGTAATGCGTGTGTAAAAGCAGAACCTACTGGACCGCGCGCCTGGGCTAGGCGTACTGCCATGAGTGCTGATCCAGATAGTGCCAGATGGTAGTACCTAACTCCCACACTCCCCACACCACTAGGCCACCTAGCGCCAAGAGTACCACAAGCACCAGCACCAGCAGCCCCCAGCCGCTGCCCTGATACTTGCCCTCGGCGTAATGTGCGCGCAGTAGGCGCACGTTGCGGTCGTTAGCTTTATAGGCGAAGTCGAAAATGTTGCCTATCACGGGAATAGCACCAATAATGGTGTCGAGAAGAACATTCAGAAGCATCCGAACTACCAGCTGACCACTGGCCCCATGCCGCATCATTGTTAGAATGAGCACCCCGGAAATGGCCAGGGAAGGTAAGCCACCCACCACCGGAATCAGCCCCATCAGCGGGTCAAGCCCAAAGCGCCAGGTAGTGCCGGGCACCTGAAACTGGCTGTCCATAAGGCGGGAAATGCGCTCTACCCACTGCAGGCGGTTGTCTTCGTCAAAGGTGCTCATAGTAACTGGTAGGGAGTGTAAGGAGAGTAACGCTACATACGGCAGTTGGTTGGTGAGGTAAGCAGTTGCCCGCTGTGCGGTGGACACCCAAACGGCTAAGCTACTAAACACAACGCCCAGCCGAGAAGCTCCTGCTGGGCGTTCGATACACTATGGGTGAAGCTTCCCTCTGGCCTAGAGAGCTGGTTTCACCTCAAATTGGAAGCGGGCGGTACCGCTAAGGCCATCGGCTGCGAGGCCCTGCACCACAACTTCATACGTGCCGGGCTGGTCAGAGGTGAAGAACTCTAGGGTAGTGGAGCCGGTGGCAGTGGTCGTAACATCGGGGTTCCAGTAGAGCAGGTTTCGCATATCGGGCAAGCGGCGCTGCTTTTCCTCGGCTGTGGCGTAACTAGGAGAGTAAAATTCGCGCTGGTATTGTACGCCTTCGTACTCCTGAATGAGTGCGCGCGGATCAAGCTGAAAGCCCGCTAGGTCGCCTTTATACGTGCTATAGCTCACAATACCATTGTAGCGCGCGGCCCCCTGAAAGTAGGCACTAGTCATAACGTCCAGCTTTTTGATTTTCAGGGGGTCCATAGCCATTATCTTATTGATATCGAATACCGGCACGCCATCTAACAGTACGAGCGGGTTTTCGGGGAATATGGCGTTGTTCACGTGGTCCATCACCAAGAAGTGAAAGCCGTCTTTCCGAAGCCTTACCTGCACGCCGGGTACGTATTCGCGCATTACTTCTTCCAGCACCTTAAAGCGAGTAAACTCGTCAAGCAAATACTGCTCATCAGGCTTGCCATAGAAGGCCGCGCTGTCAGAGACCGGGAGCTTGAAGATGGCTTGCTGCTTCGAGAAATACGCATTCTGCGTCTGCATTTCCAGGCTGCGGCTAAGAATGTCCTGCTGGTTGCGCTCTGAGAAGGTGAAGGGCAGCGGCAGCGACTTGCTATACTGCTGCGAAAACGGATTTAACAGTTCAATTTGATACGTGCTGTCCTTCTGCGTGTTAGTCTGCAGAATCAGGTCATTGGCACTGTATAGGCCACTAGCTTCAAATAGTACCAGTCCATCAGAATTACTTAGCGAGTTAAAGAGGTTAACCTTTGGGCTGGGGGTAGCCATGTACACAATAACACCAGGAGCTGGCTTGCCCCCGCCCGTTGTAACTCGGGCCGGAATGGTAAGTCCCTGGAGCTCGGATAGGTACTGGAAAGGCTTACTGGGGCCAGCAAGAACATCCGCCCAGCGGAACCGGCTCCACCCATGCGTCAGCATCAGGTTGTCGCTGGCCTGCTCAGCCTCCGGGCCGGGGGTGCTTACATAATAGTCGGGGTTCTCAATGTTGCCTTTCAGGTCAGAGGTCAGCCACAAGTAACTGTGGATGTTGGGCAGGGCCGAGGACGGCAGCGAATCGAGCCGGAAAACGGCCAGCGACATATTGGCCGGTAGTGGTTGAGCCTGCGCAGAAGCCGTGGCTATCTGCAGATTTACTTTTTCGCGTGTGCCGTAGGCCTGTTGCGCGGTGCGGCCCGTGATGGCTAATTGGTGCGTAGGCCGGGTAAAGAACAGCCGCTCGCACAGTGGCTTTTTCTCCTGGTTAAACACGGTAAAGTGCGTTACCCCCTCGGGTAGAGTTTTCCTGTCAACGAGCACCGTGGCTTTACCAGCCTGCAACCGAGTGAGGGCCGATACAGCTACCTGTTGCCGGGAGTGGCCTAGTAGCAGTAGTTCTTCGGCGGCCTGGCCAGGCACCGTTGATTCAATACCAATTCTAAGCTGGGTGGGGCTGGCTTCCTCCACCCGAAGCACTACTCCTTGCGCCGCAACCACAGGAAGCTTCCGCGTGAAGGCCTGTTTGTTGGGTAGCGTGAGTACTGCTGTATAGACGGCGCCTGTTGCTTGAGGGGTTAGTACAAAGCTGCCTAGGCCATACTTGAGGGTGCTGAAGGTTGCCACGGTGGCGCCGCGTTGGTCTAGCAGGGTGCCCGTAGCCGCTATTCCTTTGCCGGTTTTATCAACTATTTTAAAGCCTACCTTACTGGTTACGCCTTTTACCAACGTACCTCCCTCAGGGAAAAACTGCGCGGTGTAGGAGGTGGTATCCTTGGTGACCTTGAGGCCTAGTGTAGTACGGGTGTTAACAATAGAGATATTGGCGTGAAAGAAGCAGTCTGGGGAGAAGTTCTTCATCCAGTTGGTGTAGGCGCGCACCGTATAGTTACCGGAGGCCAACGAAGCGGGCAGCGCCAACGAGCCATGCCCTTTAGCCTGTTGAAGCGCCACCTTGGTTTGCAGAACGGGCCGCTGCTCTTTATCCAGTACCTCAACGTAGGCCACCTGGCTTAATGCCAGCGGGCGGTGCGCCACATCGTCCGTGGCATTCACCTTAAACCAGATAATCTCTCCGCTGATGTAGAGGGGCCGGTCGAGGTGTAGGTAAAGTTTCTCTTGCAGCGCCTGCTGATTGTAGGCGGTAACACGCTTGGTAATAGCCCGTAGCGAATCGGTTTGCGCGTGCACGCTGGAGAGGCCTGCACTTAGCGCCAACAAGAGCATAGCGGCCCGGAGACGTGCCCGACCAGCGGTACTCCAGGTGGTAGGATAGGCTACTATATAACGCGGCATGTTCAAAGTAAATAAGAAGCTCAGAATAGGAAACTGCCTGGGCGAACCGGCCACAACGCCCAGCCCAAGATCAGCGGAGCAGTACCACGCTACGGCACGGTTAGCAACCGCTGAGGAGAAAAGTCGCGCCTGGTTAAAACTTAAAGTTGTAGGTGATGCTCGGAATAGGTTGAGCAAACACCGATAGCTGGTACCCCTTAATTTGGCCGTTAACCGTTTTGAAGTACACCGAGTAGGGGTTCTTGCGGCCCGTGAGGTTGTACACCGATAGCGTCCAGGAGCTGTGTGCCAGCTTCTGCACTTTGTGGTTGCCCTCAATATTGAAGGCAAAGTCGGTGCGGTAATAGTCCGGTACACGGTACTCGTTGCGCTCTGAGTAGTACACCCGGGTAGCATTCCCAATGGTGTACTTGGCCAGGGGCAGCGTGATGGGCCGACCGGTGCTGTGGGTGAAATTCAGCGAGGTGCTGAAGCGCCGGCTAAACCGGTAATTCCCGATCATGGTAAAGTCGTGGGGCTTATCGAAGTTGCTGGGGTAGTACTTACCGCCGTTCACTACATCGGAAGTGGCCGGAGAATTCACCTGCACCAGGGAGCGAGAATAGGTGTAGCTCACCCAGCCATTGATTTTGCCGGTTACCTTCCGCACCATTACTTCTACGCCGTACGCTTTGCCCTCAGCGTTTACTACATCCGTCTCAATGTGGTGGTTGAGGAGCAGCGTGGCGCCGCTCTTGTAATCCACAAAATCGTGCATGAGCTTGTAGTACGTCTCCACCGACGTTTCAATGGTGTTGTTCTTGAAGTTGCGGTAGTAGCCAAAGGCCAGCTGGTCGCCTACTTGCGGGCGGATGTTGGCATCGCTCAGCCGCCACGTGTCGGTGGGCGACATTGAAGCCGTGTTAGACAGCATGTGGATGTACTGCCGCATGCGGTTGAAGCTCACTTTTACCGAAGAGTTATCGGTGAGGGCATACCTGGCCGACAGCCGGTATTCCGGCCCATGATAAGTAGAGGCTACCTGACCTGCTTTATATGAAACCGTATCCGTAATGGTATTTACCGTTTTCGAAACGTTGGGCAGGTATTGGTACACATCCCGTGGGCCCAGGGCGTTATACATAGAATACCGCAACCCAATAGACAAGGAGAAGCGGGGCGAGAAGTCAATCCGGTCGGAAGCGTACAGGGCACTCTCCAAGCCTTTCTCATGCGGCAGGGCATCGGGGGTAATCAACGACTCAGTGCCGAGGGGCGTTAGGCTGCCGGGCATGTTATCGTAGAGAATGGAGCTGATGCCGAAGTCAATGGTATGCTTAGCGCTGTAGAAGTAGTTGAAATCGGCCTGAGCGCTGGTTTGCCCAATTTTATACCGCAGTATAGAGGCGTTAACCGGGTTGCCTTCGCTGGTAATATTGTACTGATACCGGCTCATAGCGCCCGTGAGCACCCCGTAGAGCTTGTTGTTGAAAATGTGCTTCCACTTAACGCTGCCATTCAAGTTCTCATACTTATAAAGCGTGTCGTTGGCCAGCTTAAACTGGTCGTGGCTGCTGTAAGCGGTTAGATAAATGGAGTTTTTATCATTGATTTCGTGGCTGATGTGCGCATTTACATCATAAAAGGAGGCGGAGCTTTGCTTTAGCTTGCTGTTGGGCAGCTTGTGCAGTACCCAGTCGGAGTAACTGGTGCGGCCGCTAAGAATAAAGGCCGTTTTGTCTTTCACAAGGGGGCCTTCCAGGGTTAAGCGGCTCGTGAGTAGGCCTATGCCGCCCGCCCCCGAAAACTTTTTCTTGTTGCCCTCGCGGGTAGCAATGTCTAGCACGGAGGAAAGGCGGCCGCCGTACTTGGCGGGTATACCGCTTTTGTACAGTTCCACCGACTTCAAAATATCGGGGTTAAATGCCGAGAAAAACCCGAATAAGTGGGATGGGTTGTACACGGTGGCGTCGTTGAACAGGATAAGGTTCTGATCGGTGGCGCCCCCGCGCACGTTGAGGCCCGTGCTGCCTTCACCCACCGATTTTACCCCGGGCAGCGTAAGCACCACCCGCAGAATATCGGCCTCGCCAAAGGCAGTTGGTACCTGCTTGATGGTCTTGATATCGAGCCGCTCAACCCCCATCTGCATCCCCGACACGTTACGGTCTTTTTCAGCTTCAATTACCACTTCTTTCAGAGAGGTAATGTCTTCTTCCAGCTCCAGCTCCAGCTTGCCGTTGTTGTTGAGCATAATCTGGCGCTTAGTGTTTTTTACACCAATGCCTCGGATTTTCAGCTCATGCCGGCCCACGGGCAGCGTGAGTGAGTAATACCCAAACTGGTCAGTAGAAGTACCAATGTTTGGCGACTCAATGTAAACGGAAGCACCAATTACGGGCTCCCCGGATTTGCTCTCGCGCACGTGGCCAGCCAGGGTAGCCATTTTGCCCGTGGCAGAACCAGGTAACCCAATTTCAGTAACGGTAGCCCTAAGCGTGTTGCCAGCGCGGGCTTTGGCCCGTGGGCTTAGCTCGGCGGCAGCTGGCTCATCTTCGTAGGCCACTTGGCCAACATCGGGTTTGAAGTAGCCAATAGGCAGCTCCGTTCTGATGGCGGAGTTTTCAGTAATAAATACCCGGTTTTTGGCATCTACGGCAAAACGTAGGGTCTTTCCCTTGAATGTACGCCGCAGCACTGAGTCGAGGGGAACGGCCACCTCATGTACCGTAATGGCGACCTTTTGCACAGTAGCCGGGTCAAAGTAGAAGCGGTAAGGCGTTTGCGATTCTACCTCCTCGGCAAATTGCTCAAAAGAAGCCTTTTCCAGGTCAAGCCGTAGCAGCGGGCCAGTGGAGTTTTGCGCGTATCCTGAAAAGCTACACAGGCCTAGAATAAGCAGCAGGCATCCTGCGTAAAATATCTTCATAAAACGGAAGGATAGAAGCGAAAGTAGACTAAACTATACCCAAAAGGGATAGTGATTAATGCGCTAATGAAGCATTGTACTGAGCAAGCTTTACCAAACTTACTTCCCGATTAGCCTTATTAAACTTTAGCTTATTGGTGCGGGCGTATTTCTGAAGGCTCGCCTTGTTTTCAGGAAATAAGCTAACGAAATTATTTAGGCTGGTAATAGGGTAATACGTATTGTCCTTATAGATGAAATAATTTATTGATTCAAGAAAAATAATTTTAACAGAGTTTTGCTCTGCTCGTTTTTCTAGACTCTTCTCTCTCTTGGCAAATAATTTAGCGTTGCCATCAAAAAGTAGGTCATAAAAGCCAGTGATTATTGGCGTTTTAGGCGTAGGAGGTGCTACCAACCGCACAAAGGTGTGGTTCTGGAGAGTGAATGCTTGGATTTTCTCGTTTATTAAACGATAAGTAATTGCGTTACTCGGGAGGGTTGATACTACCTGATCAAGGTGAGTGTCGTAAAGTAGGGGTATATTGGAATAGCGTTGCCCGTCATATAATATTTCGCCTGGTTTTAATTCGGGCTCATTAAAAAACTGATGGCCTTGCTTGGTACGGTAAAGTTTATCGTAGAATACATACTCGGGCCCATTGTACAAGCGCGAGTTAAGATTTATTGATTGTTCATATTGTTTTTTTAACGTTGTAATATTGGTCGAAACTGACACTTCTGCACTCCCTGTCTGGCCATAGCCGGTGCGGCATACTAGTAGGCCAGTCACGCACATACCTAGTGCATATAATTTATTCATGAGCTAAAGCTGAACTGATCGGATAAGCTTGTGGCGCGCGTTAACTAGCTACAGGCGCCACGTAATGGTAGAGGGAGCGGCCAGGATAATCTGGTTGGCGCATTAGTTGCCGTGAATTTAAGCCGACAACCTGAACGTTAACTACTGTTAGTTGAATCTTTTCGGGGTTTAAGCTAAAATAGAGTATTGTATAGGGTTGAAAAGCAAGGGCAAGTACAAATAAACGGGCCCTTGACCAAGCTTAAAAACATACGCCAGGGTGCAACGGGGGCACATCTGCACGCGGCGCGGGGAAACGCTACGGGCTTGACATTGAGTGGAGGCCCTCTGGGGGTAGGGCACTTATTAGAGCGCTACTGCGCAGTGTTTTTTACTTGCTTGGGATTCCTGAAAACCACATCCTCCTTCAGGCAGTTCTTTAAGCATCACTGGTTTGGGCAGCATGCTCTAACGGCTGAGCTGAAACGCCGGTGGCAAAACGTTGATTGCGTTGTGTTTCCCCTCATATTACCCTAGTTAACCGTTCTGAAATTATGCAAACGCGCACTTTGGGCCCGCAAGGCCCGCAAGTTTCAGCCTTAGGCCTTGGCTGCATGGGAATGTCGGACTTTTACGCCGGCCGTAACGATGCAGAAAGTCTTCGCACCCTTGACCGAGCCTTGGAGTTGGGTGTTACTTTTTTTGACACCGCCGACATGTATGGGCCCTACACGAATGAAGAGCTAGTGGGCAAAGCCATGCAGGGCCGCCGCGACAAAATAGTGCTGGCTACCAAGTTTGGGATTCAGCGTGACCCCAGTGACCCTACCAAGCGCGGGATTAATGGCCGCCCTGAATACGTGCGGCAGGCCTGCGAAGGAAGCCTGCGCCGCTTGCGCACCGACTACCTTGATGTTTATTATCAGCACCGCGTAGATCCTGACACTCCCATTGAGGAAACTGTGGGCGCTATGGCGGAGCTGGTGAAAGAAGGTAAAGTCCGGTATCTAGGCCTCTCAGAGGCCGCCCCCGACACCGTACGGCGGGCGCATGCTGTGCACCCCATTACGGCCCTGCAAACAGAGTACTCACTTTGGAGCCGCGACCCGGAGGACGAGCTGCTCCATACCTGCCGGGAGTTAGGCATTGGCTTTGTAGCCTACTCCCCGCTGGGCCGGGGCTTCCTGACTGGCCAGATTCAGCGGTATGAAGATTTAGCCGAAGATGATTACCGCCGCCATACCCCGCGCTTTCAGGGCGAGAACTTTCAAAAGAACCTCGACCTGGTGGCGAAAATCAGAGAAATGGCGGATGAGAAAGGCGTAACGGCCGGGCAGCTGGCGCTGGCTTGGGTGCTGGCCCAGGGTGAGCATATCGTGCCCATTCCAGGAACTAAGCGTGTGCCTTACCTGGAGGAGAACGTAGGAGCGGCTGAAATCCGGCTTAGCCTGGAAGATCTGGCCCGAATTGACCGTATTGCGCCCCAACAAGCGGCGGCTGGCCTGCGCTACCCTGAGCAAATGATGAATTCAGTAAACGGCTAAGAAACAGAGCCTGCCTGCCGCCAGGCTGTAAGCCTAGTAATCAGCTGGAAAATTAATACACAAAGCCCCTGACGACGGTGAAGTCGCCAGGGGCTTTTGTGGTTACGACGGCCAAAGCCGCAGAGGTGGCTGTAGAAACGCCGAGGTAAGCCAGGCATGCACCAGCAGCGCCCGGAAGTTACTTACCGCCGAACGGGCGGGAGCAGATCAATCCAGCCATCTTCGCTCACCACAATGGCCAGCACTGGATACCGGCTGCTTTCAACGTAGCGCAAGGCGGAGTTGTAGCGGGAGCCCCGTGAGGAATCACCTTTTTCAGTGGCTAGGCCATCTAAGATTACCCCAATGGCATAGCAGGTACCGGCGGGGTCAATGAGTACGGCGCCATCAATGTTGGTTACCAGGCGCAGCACCGAGGGAGTCATGAGGCGGGGTGCCACCCGAAAGCACTGCCGGGTGAGGCGCGCCGCTTCCTGCGCGGCCCCTTCTGAAATCACGAGGATGGTGCCGTTGGTTTGGGCGGTGGCCTTAAGCGTCAGCTCCCAGAGGTAAGCCACTCCTGCGGCATCTACCCCCGGAAATACCCGCCGGATAGCCAACGCAAAATTGCTCTCATCAACCGTGCCCTGGGGCAGGCGTGGCGTGTTCGATACCACTTTCATCATGATGTGGCAATCGTGGCTGAGCTCCCAGCTATAGTGCTTAGTGAAGTGCACCGTAAACAGAGGCTCGTACTGCGGATCGGTAGGCTCCACCAAATACCCCAGGCCAAACACGTCAGTAGCATCGGTAAGCAGGGCGTTGCGGTCTTCACTGAGCTCCAGCAGCTTTCGAATCCGCCGGTAGTCGCGCAGGGGAATAGGTGAGTCGAGGGTGAGGATGGGCACCACGGCTGGGTGGTTGCGGCGCGATACAATCATGGTGCCCACACCTTCATCACCTTCGTGGCGCAGGGCGGCTATGCCATTGCAGGCGTCATAGAGGCCGTGCGTGCCGGCAGCGGCCCGTAGCATAAACCGCCGACCCGCGGCCCGTAGCACCTCATTGTAGTCGCGGTCAAGCACCGGGCGGTCGTCGTCGGTATCCGACTCGCGCAGGCCCCGCGAGGCATCCTGGAGAAACTCCTGAATAGTGGCCATGAGCAAGGAAGCGGGCCGGGTGCCCGCTTTACCCGTTAGGGAATAATAACTCTGGTAGGCCTCCAGGGAAAGCTGCAGCACAATAATAACTTGGTAGTTATACACGCCCACAGGCTGGGAGCAGAAGCTCACCCGCTCTTCGCTTTGCTTGGCAACCAGATCATTGAGGGTGTGCTCGGTGGCCCGGCGCAACAGCTCATACCAGCGTTGTTTCTCGTACCGGTCGTGGTCGAGGGGATGCAGGTGGTACACTACTTCGCGGGGGCCATCGGGCTCCAGAGAAGCTGCGCGAGCTTTCACAGCCGCAAAATCTGTGGGCTGGTAGCGGTGAGTAACGGGTTCTATTACTACGGCTTCGGGGTCGTCAGCTTCCCGGGCCGAGGCCAGGCCCAACAGAAATACTTCCGGCTTTAGCGTCCGATCAAGCAGGTTAAATACGCCATCGGCAAAAAGCTGTGCCGAGACGCGGAAAAGACTTTGATTTTCCCACATAGGGTAGGCAGGCGGGGAGGAAGGGGAGGCAAACCGTTTAGTACGGAAAAAGCCCGTGAATGGTGGTAGCGCCGGTGGCAACTTTCCGGCCAACTTAAGTAAACATCCTCGTACGCCACGCGTTATAGCAGGTAGCAACAAGACCCGGCCCCGGCCTTGTAACTCTGGCAGCATCCGCGTATATTACTGTAGTCATATGCCACTCGCCGTACTCATACCTAGTCCTATGCTGCTGGTAGCTCCCCTGCTGGTGCTGGCCCTTGTGCTGGGCCTGTCGGTGCTGGCCCTCACCACGGCACATTGCGCCCAAAGCTATGGGCGCTCTTTCTGGCTGTGGTTTGCACTGGGCTGGGTGTTGCCCTTGGCGTCGTTTTGTGTGCTGTTTGCGCTTATTCTGCGCCACCAACTCAATTATGGGCAGCGCTTGGTAGATGAAGCCAAGGCTATTCTGGCCGCCGCCGAAGAAGCGCACAAGGTGCGCGAAAGCGACAGCTGATTTCTGGCGCCACCGTTACGGCTGCCGGCTGCCTTGCAGCCAGTGTATTACGCCATTGGCAACCCAGGCACCCGTACTAAAGCAGCCCTGCAACAGGTACCCACCGGTAGGAGCCTCCCAGTCTAGCATTTCGCCCGCTACAAAGGTGCCGGGGCGCCGTACCAGCATGAGGTATGAGTTAAGCTCCTCCCAGGCTACGCCGCCGGCGGTGCTGATGGCTTCTTCTAGAGGGCGTAGGCCAGTAATGGAGATGGGTAAATGCGTAAGCAGGTGGCCTAGCTCCTCCGGGGTGGTGGGTACTACCGGTGGCCCTGCTTCACGCAACAGGGTTGGTATGGGCGGCCCCAAGCGCAGGGTATTCTGTAGGAAAGATGCCCAAGAGGTACCGCTGCGGCGCTGGCTCAGCCGCTGGCGCAAGGCCTCGGGCGTTAGATCAGGCTTCAGGTTCAGCAAAACGGTGGCTGGCACCTGGTGGCCCAGGGCCTCCCGAATGGCAGGCGTAAGCGCATAAACCGGAGTGCCCTCTAGGCCATACTCCGTGAGCATAACCTCACCGCGCACCGTAACTGTACCGCACGTAAGGGCAATATTCTTAAGGGGGGTGCGCTTTACCTTCTCCTGAAAAAAGGACGACCAGGCCACCTCAGCCCCGCAGTTAGAGGGCTGAAAAGGCGTGCACTGCACCCCAATATTGGCAAGGGCAATGGTCCAGCGCCCATCAGAGCCGGTTTTGCTCCAGCTGGCACCACCTAGTGCCAGCACAGTTGCGAGGGGATGCACGGTGGTTTCTTCGCCGGTAGTTTCGTGGCGCAGCCGTAGGCCAGTGGTGCCGGCAAACCCAAGCCAGCGGTGCCGCGTCCGGATGTCTACGCCTAACTGGCCTAGCCGCGCTACCCACGCCCGCAGCAGTTGAGCGGGCTTGTATTCAGCCATTGGGAATACCCGGCCGCTCGTGCCCACGTAGGTAGCAATGCCCAGGCTGGCTGTCCATTGGCGCAGGTCAGTGGGAGAGAAGTGGCCTAGGAAATCCCGGAACCGGGGCTGGTGCGCGGCGTAGCGGGCACTGAAGGACGGTAACTCTTCAGCGTTAGTCAGGTTGAAGCCACCATGGCCTGCCACCAGAAATTTACGCCCTACCGTTGCCTGGGCCTCATATAGTACCACCCGGAGGCCCGCTTCCGCCAGGCGTTGGGCGGCCAGCAACCCCGCCGGACCTCCGCCCACTACGGCTACCACGCCACCAGAATCAGCTGCACTCTGCATGGGGCAAAGGTAGGCCGGAAGTAGCCCAGAAAAAGTACGCATCCGGTTGAAACGCCATTTTCTGCGTATCGTTGATGCATTGATTAGTTTTCTGCTGCATGGGTACCTATTCCATTCTAATTGGCCTGAGTCTGGCCATTGTGCTCTCCTACCTGTTTGATCTGGCAGCTCGCGCTACCAAGGTTCCTTCGGTGCTGATGCTGCTGCTCACGGGTATTGCCCTGCGGCAGGCCGCCGACTACTTTGACTTTACCCTGCCAATTCCTCAGGTAGTCTTGGAAATATTTGGGGTTATCGGGTTAATAATGATTGTGTTAGAGGGGGCGCTGGATCTAAAGCTCTCTTCCGACAAAGCCCCACTTATTCGGCGCTCGTTTCTGGCGGCGGCGCTGATGCTGGTGGTGCAGGCCGCGGCTATTGCCAGTATTCTGCATCTGTGGCTGGGAGTTAATTTTCAGACCTGCCTGGTGAATGCGGTGCCGCTGGCCATCATCAGCTCCGCTATTGCAATTCCCAGTGTGGCCAGTTTAGTGGGCGAAAAGCAAGAGTTTATTGTGTACGAAAGTACCTTTTCGGATATTCTCGGCATTATGGCTTTCAACTTTGCGCTGCAGGAAAACTTTGCGCAGGGCATGTCGGTGGTTACGTTTGGGCGCGATGTGGTGGCCGTGCTTGTGCTAGCCATTTTGAGTACCGCCATGCTGGCTTTCCTGCTTGGGCGCATTCGGCTGCACGTGAAATTTTTCCTGATTCTGGCCTTTCTAGTACTTATGTACTGCCTTTCCAAGAAGCTGCACCTGTCGTCGCTGTTGCTGGTGCTGGTGTTTGGGTTGGCAGTAAACAATGCGGAGCTATTCCTCAAAGGGCCGCTCTTGCGGCGTTGGTTTCGGCCAGAGCAGCTTGAAGCAGAAACTCACCAGCTGCGCAGCATCACGGCCGAGTCGGCCTTCCTGATCCGAACGTTCTTTTTTCTGCTCTTTGGATTTAGCATCACGCTCAGCAGCCTGATAAACGGCCCATTGCTGTTGCAGGGCGTACTGATTGTGGCAGTACTAACAGCCATACGCTACTTCTACCTGCGCTATATTGCCCGCACCGATCTGATTCCGGAGCTCTTCATTGCCCCTAAAGGCCTTATTACGGTGCTGTTGTACTACAGCATTCCGGCCCAGCACCGCATTGGTGAGGTAGGCGAGAACATTCTGTTTGTGGTTATTCTCCTGACGGGCCTACTCATGATGGCTGGTTTGCTCCTCGCCCCCGAAGACCCCGAAATTGGGGAGTATTAAGCGTTTGCTTAGCTTGTGCAAAGCAGTAATGGTAGTCTTAGGTGGGTTAATGCTCAGCTTTCGCTTTCGCGAATTAGCTGGCGCCGGTAGCTGGCCAGAATGCTTGATTTCAGAATAAAGCCCTGGTACCGCTCATCAGTGCCAATGACTGGCAGGGCCCACGCTCCGAGCTCTTCCATGCACCGAAGAGTATCCTGAATAGCATCGTCGGGGCGCACGGTGGCGGGGGGCTCACTCATCAGGTCGCGCACGCTGGTGGTGTTGTAATGCTCGTCGTCGAAGAGCGCATCCCGGACGGTATCAAGGCTGATAATACCGTGCAAATGGCCTTCTTCATCTACCACCGGAAACAGATTGCGCGTGGCATGCCGAAAGGCAATAACCAGCTCTCCGAGAGTGTCCTGGGGGTGTACCGTTAGAAAATCGGTCTGCACCAGCACGTTTAGATCCAACTGAGCCAGCAGGCCCCGGTCGCGGTCCTGGTTTACGTACACGCCCCGCTGCACCAGCTTGCGCGTGTACACGGAGTAAGGTTCAAAGTAGCGGGTAATGAGATAGGACCCCGAGGTAACGACCATCAACGGAACGAACAAGGCATAGCCACCCGTGATTTCGGCAATCAGGAAGATGCCCGTGAGCGGGGCATGCACCACGCCCGCCAGCGTGCCAGCCATACCCAGTACTATAAAATGAACTTCTGAGATGGGATATATGCCGCTCAGGTTAATCAGGCGAGCAAAGATGAACCCCATAAGTGCTCCTGCAAACAGAGAAGAGCCAAACATACCCCCGTTTCCTCCAGAGCCAATGGTAATGGTGGTAGCCACCACTTTCAGCAGCATACTGCCACCCGCCACCAGTAGCAGCAGGCCTACGCTTTCATCGCGATACACGGCAAACAGGGAGCCATCCACGAGCTGCTCAGCGTGGCCGCCCAGCAGTAGCTGCACAATATTGTAACCCTCACCATACAACGGTGGGAAAATGAACACCAGCAACCCCAGGCATAGGCCCCCCACCAATACCTTTCGGAAGGTACCACGCCGGCGCTCAAAGAACTTATCGGCCCAGAAGTATACCCGAATCATGTAGACCGACAACAGCGCCGTGAAACCCGCCAGCATCAGGTAAAAAGGCACTGCATCAACGGGCCAGCTGGTGGTAATCAGCACGAACGGCTGGCCGGCGTAAAGGGCTTTGGATACTACTGTGGCCGTAGCTGAGGAAATGAGCAACGGCACGAAAAAGGCTGCCGAAAGCTCTGAAAGGATAACCTCAACGGCAAACAGCACCCCGGCAATAGGGGAGTTAAAAATGGCTGCTATACCTGCGGCGGCACCGCAGCCCGTAAGCAAACGCCGCTCACGCCGCCCAATGCGCAACACCCGGGCCGTATTAGAGCCAATAGCCGACCCCGTTACGGAAATAGGAGCCTCCAGACCCGCTGACCCGCCAAACGTTACGGTCAGAAAGGAAGAAACCAGTTGGGAATAAAGCTTGCTGCGCGGTACAATGCTGCTCTGGCGGGCAATGTTGTAAATAATAGGGCCAATGCCCCGGCCCAGATTTCCGCCCAGAAAGTAGCGGGTAAATAGTACCGTAAGGGCTACACCCACAATAGGATACAAGGATAGCGCAAACACCCGGTACTGCTCTGGCACCCAGGCATACAGCAGGTGCTGGGCATCGTGCACCGAGGTTTTAAGAACTACGGCGGCCAGGCCCGCAAAAATACCCACCAGCACACTCACCAGAATGAGGTACACCCGGTCGTTGAGATGACGTAAACGCCATAACAACAAGGGACTCAGCAACCGGTGAATAGTATTTTTAGACATACGCGCGCAACTGGAGCCATTGGCTGACCGGAAGTCCGGGGCGGCTGACTAGCTCCGCTGTAACAACGGCAAAAGCACTGGCCTAGGCAAGCAATCTGCCACTTTCATGATAATATAAGTGGGCTGATTAACATACGCACGCTTCTACGGGTACTCTCACAGCAAAGCCTGGAACCAGCCTCGGCCTTTATACCAGCTAGGGCAGGTATGTAACCTACTGGCCAAGGGCCGGTACGCTTAAGCCAGCCCCAATCAGCTCCAGTTTAACTTCCTGCATAAGCCGGCTTTTCTGCTGAATCACGCCCCGGCGGAAGTCCTCAGAGTCGGTCCAGAAGTACACGCGCAGGTCGGCGGTGGTGGCAGTGGCTTTTTCCAGGTTCACGTAGGGGCTGCGCGGCACCTGCTGCACGTCGGGTACGGTGCGCAGGTAATTCAGAATTACGTTAATAGCCGCATCGGGTGCTACGTCCTGGCCTAGCTCCACGGTCACCGTAAACTCCTGGCGCAGGTTGCCGTCACGGGTGAAATTAGTGAGCGGCTCTTTCAGCACCATAGAGTTGGGCAGGAAGATATGCTTGCCATCAAACGTGCGCATGAGCGTGGTACGTAGGTTGAGGGCTTCTACGTGCCCAATCAGGTCCCGCACCTGCACGGTGTCGTTGATGTGAAAGGGGCGGTTGAAGGCCAGAATAACCCCTGCCAGGAAATTCTCCGCGATGTCTTTTAAGGCAAAGCCTACCACGAAAGCTGACACACCGGCTGCCCCAATCAGGCTGCCTACTACCCCCGAGAACCCCAATATGTTGAAAGCCAGCAGTAGCCCCGCCAGTAACATAACCCACCTGCTAATGTTGGCCAGAAAGTCGGGGAGCAGGGGGTCGGAGGAGCGGCTACGCAGGCGCCGGCCGAGAAGGTTGCTTGCCCGGTTAGCAATGAAAATGGCAATCAGCAGTAATACCCCGGCAATCAGCAGCTTGGGGAGAATAAACAAAAACTGCTGCCAATACGCCGCCAGCACGCGGTTCAAATCCTGTAGCATACACTGAGAAGTTATTTGCCCATCGGGCTAATGCAGAAGCCCCGCGACACAGGGCCAACGGGGCTTTAAGGGGTATATACGCACAACTACGAGCTTATGGTTCGGGAATGGGCCGGGCGGGCTGGTTCATCCAGCGCCAAAAAATAAGGCCGCCCAAGGCGTAGGCCACTACATCAAGCGGGTCGGCGGTGGCGCGGGCATCATAGTGCGGCAAGATGCCCTCAAACCATACTGATGTTACCAACCAGAAGCTAAAAATCCAGGAAGTGGGCAGCACAAATTCGGGCCGCCGGAAGTACCAGTGCCGCATGGCATAGAGCATAAGCGTGAGCTCCAGCGGCAGCGCCAGCGCATCGCCCAGGTAGGCCCGAAGCAGACGCGGCAACACGGGCCACTGGGCCGCCACTGGCCCCCCGTATTTGTACATGGCCACCACAATATACAGCCCCGTACCCACCAGGAAAATGGGGTGGCGCAGCTCCCTAGGCCACTTCATCCGGCCAGCAGTGTGAGAAACCAGACCATAAACGACACCATGGCCGCAAACGCCAGCTGCCCACCCCGGATGATTTTCTTGAAGAAGCGAACGGTGGGGCTGTCATCGGGGCTGATCTGGATTTGCAGAAAGGAGGGCAGCGGCTCATCGGCCTGCTTCTGCCGGGCCTGTTCGCTACGGAGGCGCTGCGGGTCGAGTAGCTGCCCGCACCGCTCGCACCGGTCATCGGAGCGCTGCTGCCAATTGCTCCAGAAACCACAAGCCGGGCATTTCTTGGTGGCACTAAGCAGAGGGTCGTGGTTGGGCATAGGGTGGGGCAAACGGGACTATCGTAGCAAAGGTAGTAGGGCCCAGGCCACTTGGGCACTTTACTTTAGCGCACAGATTGTTCTGCCCTATAACCCGTCAGGGGGCAGCACGGTTCAGCGGAAAGAGCCGTTAGTAAGCTGCCCCCCCCATAACCAACTACGCGAGCAGTACCACGCTAGCGGCAGCTACCAGCAGTATCCGCCGGATGCTACACTGATAGAATTGCCCCACCGTGGCCTCTTCGGGCTTGCTTTTACAGCTCCATTATGTCTTCGTTCCAGAGGGTGGGCTCGTCGCGAATAAAATCCTGCATCATCTGCACGCACTCGGGCAGGTTCAGGATTTCAACCTCTACGCCGTGGCTTTCCAGAAAAGCGCGGGACTCGCCGAAGGTCTGGTCTTCGCCCACCACTACTTTCGGGATTTTGAACTGCACAATAGTGCCGGCGCACATGTAGCAGGGCATGAGGGTGGTGTAGAGCACGGTGTCGCGGTAGGAGCGCTGGCGGCCGGCGTTATAGAGAGCATCCATCTCGCCGTGCTTGATGGGGTTGTCTTCCTGCACGCGCTTGTTGCGGCCTCGGCTCACAATCTCGTCGCCACGGCGTAGCACCGAGCCAATCGGGATGCCGCCTTCTTTACGGCCTTGTAGCGCCTCATCAATAGCGGCCTGCATGAACTTGTCCATAGTATCTTGGGAAGAGCCCGGCTGTAGTGCCAGGCCAGTGGTGGGGTAGGTACTGGGCTGCAATCTACGGTTAAGGTGGTTCTTGATGGCCTAGCGGGCGCAAATTCCGCGATAGGCGCAGTACTGGCACTTATCTAAGTCGTCGGTTTTACGGATGGGCTCCTGCGGGTCGAGGATACGGTTGACAAGGCGGCCCAGCAGCTGCTCGCTGTGCTGCACAAAGTCCTGGCCGCCTTCCGTGAGGAAGCTCATGTCGGCCGACATGGGGCCGGCGCTGAGGTTGCGCAGAGAGATGATGGCGGCATCGGCAGCGGGCCGGCCACCGTGGGCCAGCATCAGGCGGTACAGCCAGAGCTGCCGCACCTTGTCGGCGCTGGGGGTGGCATCCGTTACCAAGTGTTCTACGGCATCGGCGGGGCCTTCGCCGCGCTTGAGCAGGCGCAAGTCGTATGCCTGCACGAGGCCCGTCTTGTAGTCAATAACCCGTAGGCGGCCGTCAGCGAGCTGGTCTACCCGGTCGGCGAAGCCAACCAGGCTTACGGGTAGCTTTTCGCCCGAAGGCAGGGGCACATATACCGTTGCCTGCAGGGCCTCTTCCAGGCTCTGTACCTGCAGCGGCAGCGCGCCTGGCTGGTCTGGCAGCCCCTCTAAATAACGGCGCACCAACTGCGAGGCCACCTGGCCCAGCACGTGGTTGAGGCCCTCATCGGCGCGAGCATGGCGACCTTCCTCTTCTTTTCGTAAGGCTTTTGCCACCATTATAGGAGCCAGCTTTACCAGACCCGGAATATCGGCAGCGGTAATTGGCTGTTTGCGCTGCTGAAAGGGCTGCATCAGCTCTTCCAGTGCTTCGTGCACTACCGTCCCGAAGCCATCGGGGCCCAGGGCTTCTTCTACCTCATCGTTCTCCCGAAAACGGGCTACTCGCTGGAAGTAGAACTGCAGGGAACAGTTTAGGTACTGGTTAAGGGCCGTAGGCGAGAGGCCTTTGGTGAGCACCTCCCGCAGAGCCAACAGCATGCCGGCATCCTTCTCCAATACAATGTCGCCGGGTGATTCCATCTCCCGCTCCAGCGTCAGTTCATGCGCCGATGTGGTGGGAGGGCGCGAAGACAGTGGGTTGACTGACTCATCAGCGGGTGAGGTCACCGTCAGGTCTTGCAGGTGTAGGCCAGGGCTTTGGGGCAGCAGGTCGTTTTCTATTTGCAGCAGGAAGCGGCTTCGCTCGCCGGTGCGGGTACCTTCGGCGCCGGGCAGAATATGGAGCAGATCTACCTGCCGGGCCCGCTGCAGCAGGCGCCAGAACTGGTGAGCCGTGGCGGCCTCATGGTCGGCGTAGGTGGGGAGCTGGAAGGTGGTGAGTACGTCGTACGGAAACAGAGAACTATGGCGCTTGGGAGCCGGCAGCACGTTCTCGTTGCAGCTCAAAATAATGATGTGGTCGAAGTCGAGGGCGCGGGTTTCCAGCAGACCCATCACCTGCACATCAGCAATAGGCTCCCCGCTGAACGGCAGACGGGTGTTCTTCATCTGCTCGTACAAAAACCGCCGGAATGAGCGTACCGACAGCCGCTGCTCCCGGCAGTCAAACACTGAATCCAGCCGCTTTACCAACGTGAAAAACAGGTATAGGTATTCGGCCTCAATGGCGGAATGCTGATCCTGGTAAGCCTTTTTGAGCAGGTCAATCAGAGTATAGCAAGCTGCAATGATGTCGTCGCAGTTGTTCCAGGTGGTGAACAAGGCTTGAATAAGGGGGTGGTGTTGTCCCCACGCCTGCAACTCCTCGGCCGTCAGCAGCACCGCGTGGCGCTTCACAATGGTGCGGCATACCTTATCCAGCAGACCATGGTAGTTCTCCTCTGGCTGCTTATCGAGCCACTGCTGGTAGCGCCTAAGGAACGGATGCTGCAGCAGCTTGCTGACGGCCAAATGGTGGTAGCGCGGTACCCCGTAGCCGGTTTCGGCAGAGCCCTCGCGCACACCGGTCAGGTGCACCTCAAACAACAGATCCACCAGGTTGAACAGGGGCGTGCTCTGGAAGCTCAAACCCATGGTCACATTGTACTCGGGCACTGCATCCAGCGGGAGGCCGTGCAACACGGGCAGCAGCAGGGTTTCGTCGGGCAGCACCACGGCCACTTTGGCGCTGGGGTTCGCGCGGCGCGACTCTGCCAGCAGCTGCCCGGCCACTTTGCCTTGCATAGAAGCATTAGCCACGCCCACAAACCGGATTTCGCGCGGCAGGCCCCGCAGCAAATCAGCGGGCCCCCCAAGGTTCTCGTTGGGCAGCTCAAAAATATCCTGGTAGCGGCGCAGGTGCTGGCCGGCACGGTTGGGCGAGCCGGGCTCCAGGTAAAATGTGTCGCCGTCAAAATGCACCTCCGCCCGGCGGGCCTTGCGCAGCAGCCGAATCAGCTTTTCCTCAGCCTTGGAGAGGGAGCCCAGGCCTATGAACACGTGCTGGGGCAGCGTCTCGTCGGCCTCCAGACGGGTCTGAATTTTATTGACGGCGAGGCGATAAGCCAGGCCCGGGTAGGCCAGGTGGGTGCGCTCCATCTGGCGGCGCAGGCGGCGGTACACCTTCTCCAGGTCGTCCCAGAAGCGGAAGTAAGCGGCCGTGGTGCTCTGCGGGGCGGGCTCGTTGCTCAGCTCCCAGCGCTCCAGCGCCTTGGCCTGCGACAGGTATTCAAAGATTTTCTTGGGTGAAGCCAGGTTCTGATCGAGGCTCGAAAAATCCTGGAGCAGCAACCCCGACCACCCCACGAACTGGTCAAAATCCAGCTTCGAGTCAATCTCCCGCAGAATCTCAAACAGCAGCAGCTGCAGGGCAATGGGTTCTTCCACCTGCACGCCGGCCAGCTCCACCATGTAATCTTCCATGGCGGCAATGCGCGGGCTCCAGACGGCCCGCCCTGCCTCGGCAGCCAGGCTCAGCTCATTCTGCAGATATACTACTGCCCGCCGCGTAGGCACCACTACCACTAAGTCCGATAGCTCATCACTTGGGCCGTATTTCGCCACCAGCTCCCGGGCCATGCGCGTGAGGAAGGGCAGGGCGGCGGGAAGACTTGTGGTGGCAGCAGAAGTGGTAAGCGGGGCGGCGGGGGAGGAAATCATAGGCTAGTAAAGATACGGCTAGTGGTCGGTAGTCTGGTTCTGCTATAAGGAACTGTACTAGCACTCAGTTCCTAAACTTTACCTACCGAAGTGGCCTAGCGTAAGCGCCACCTTAACCATACCCCCTAACGGCCACGTACCAGTGGTAGAAACTCAACTGCAACTGTTCTTTCAATGGACCCTACTCAACTTAGCCTTGAACTCCGCCTCGGGCAAAGCCCCGACCTCAAACGCCGCCGCTGGATTATCGGCCTCTCCCTGCTGGGCGTGGCCGCCGGTCAGATTGTGAGCATGTACCAAACTGGCATTATCCACCACCTGCCCGACCCGCCCGTAGGCCCTTTTGATTCCGACAAGGTAGACGCCTCCGACTACGGCTACAAGCGCCTAGACACTCCTGATGCCCTGCCCATGATTGTAACTTACGGCCTAACCGCCTGCCTGGCCGGAGCCGGTGGCCTACACCGGGCCAGCAAACAGCCCGCTATTCCGGTAGCCATGGGGCTTAAAACTCTGTTTGACACCGTCACTACTCTGAAGCTAGGCCAGGAAGAGTGGAAGGAAAACAAAGCCCTATGCTTCTACTGCCAGGTGGCCTCAGTGGCTTCTATTGCCTCACTGGCGCTGGCTATACCCGAAGCCGTAAAGGGACTTAAGAATCTGCTGGGACGACGGTAGGAGTGGCCCGGTACCAGCCTGACGACTTAGTACCGGCTTATGGACCGCTGGTAGTACGATGGGAAAGTCGGGAGCAAAGCAGCCCCAACCAGCAGGCCGGTAGCCAGGCCACCTAAGTGTGCGGCATTATCAACCGAAGGTATAAACCAGCCAAACAGCAGGCTTGGAATGCCGAATAGTAAGGGTATCAGAAGAAGGCTACCGCGGTCTTCTTCTGGTATTCTTGGGCTTAGGCTGAGCATAATGGATACCCCGAAGAGGCCAAAAATAGCCCCCGATGCTCCTACGCTCACCGTTTCTGGGTGCCACCAGGTGCTTACCAAGCCTGCCCCTACGGTACTTACAAAGTAGGTTATCAGTAAGCGTAAAGCACCGGCTACTGGCTCTATCAGCCAACTAATCATTCCTAGTGCTAAGGCGTTATAGAGAATGTGCATTAGGCCGCCGTGCAGAAACGTGCTGGTGAGCAGGCGCCACCACTCCCCCTGCTGCACCACTAGGCCACTCGAAGCACCCCAGCGCAGTAAGTCGGCAGACCGGAACGCCGTGACGCCCAGGCCGGCGCCTACCATCGCCAGATATACCAACACAATGCTGCCTACCAGCAAAGGCGTAACCACATACCCCGGTCTGGGCAGAATGATGGGCCGGATCTGGGGCCAGAGTGGCGTAGCAGTACCACCCGCCAGCCAAAGCTCGCCCGTGGTAGCCCCAACCTGCGGGAATACCAGCATAAGCAGGTACACTCCAAACCCGATACTCAGCGCCCAAACCAGGTGCCGGAGCGGTGCCACGGTCCGCTCCTCGAACAGCCCAGTTTGAGGCATTACCAGCACGAGCGGACCAGAGGCGCGGTAGAGAGGGCTACGTCGCGCGGCAGTTTGAAGCTCGGCTTTTCCGTCGGCGGCAGTTACTCTGGAGAGGTAGCGATACTCATCCAGATCAGCCGCCCGAAACTCAGATTCGCAGGCGGTGAGAAATTCTTTGAATAACTGTTCCTTTTCCTGCTGGGGTAGGCCCGCAGCTATCTGCTTCGACCTAGTCCAGGCCAGCCAGAGGGCAGCGGTGCTGGTGCTGGAGTCGGCGGCAGTAGCCAGTATGGGGCAAGCCGCATAAACCTTTATCTGGAGTTGAGTATTGTTTTTACCCGTCGGAGTCACCGTTACTTCGAGGCCGGCGCCGGGCTTATACGCATAGCCTTGTTTGAGCGCGTAAAACCGGGTGGGGGTGAAGCGTGCTACTTCATTTGGCGCACTCAGCGTCGTTAGTATGCCGGTGGCCTGGGTTAGGTAGTCGCATAGGGTCAGTGAACCTATTAAGATAATAACGCAGGGAGCCAGATAATATAAGGTTACCCAACGGCTGTCTGCACTCCGTTGCAGTAAGTTAACCCGACTGCGCAGCCCCCAAAAGGTTGCTAGGCCACCCAGCGCGAAAGGCAGCCAAAAGACCAAATCGGAATTAGGGTCGAAAAACTCCCACTTCAGTACCAGTAACCAGTATAGTAAGCCGTAAACCACCAAAAAGCTGCATACCAACAAAACGGCGGGCAGGAATATATACCGGAGCTTGAATCCGTAATTAGTTAACATAAAGAGAATTATATAAGCGTTGCTTAGTGGCCTACACTCACTACCGGCTCCGCCTCCGCGTCAGCAGGGGCTGGTGTAACATAGGTAGCCAAGGAGCGCACTGCCAAACCCAGACTGATGAGGATAAGAACCGCACCCAGCAGGAAGGGAGCCCCAGGGAAGTACACAGGAGTGGTAGGGCTGGTGTAGTAAGCAAACAGGTTAGTCATTAGGGGCGGGCCGATGATGGAGGTCAGGCTCATCAGACTGGTGAGGGCACCCTGCAGCTCGCCTTGCTGGTTGGCTGGCACCTGCCCGGAAATGATACCTTGCAACGCCGGTCCCGCAATGCCGCCCAGGCAGTAGGGCACCAGGAAAGCAAACATCATCCAGCCCTTGGTAGCAAAGGCAAAGAGCACGAACCCAACGGCGTACAGCGCCATCCCAACGTACACGGACCGCTTCTGGCCTAGCGCCGGGTTGATGCGCCGAATCAGCACACCCTGCACCAGTGCCACCAGCAGCCCGATGGCCCCCAGTGAGTAGCCTACCCAGGCCTCATCCCACTTAAACTTCTCCATCACGTAGTAAGTCCACGTAGATTGGGTAGCATGAGCAGCCACGTAAATGAACAGCAGCGATGCCACCAGCCCCATAATAACGGGGTAGCGCTGCAGCATCTTAAGCGAGCCGATAGGGTTAGCCCGGCTCCATTCAAACTGACGGCGCTTCTCGGCGGGCAACGACTCGGGCAGTACAAAGTAGCCGTAGGCCACATTCAGGAATGTGAGCCCCGCGGCCACCAGAAACGGCAGCTGATGCCCATGCTTACCCAGCAGCCCACCCAGCAATGGCCCAATAATAAAGCCCAGCCCAAACGCAGCGCCAATCATCCCAAAGTTCTGGGCTCGTTCTTCCGGCGCCGAGATGTCGGCAATGTAAGCGGAGGCCGTGGTGAAGCTAGCCCCCATCACGCCCGCAATCAGGCGGCCCACAAACAACCAGGCAATACTCGGGGCAAAGGCCACCAGAATGTAGTCAAGACCGAAGCCCAGCAGGGAAAGCAGTAGCACCGGCCGCCGACCGTACCGGTCGGAGAGGTTGCCCAGCACGGGGGAAAACAGGAACTGCATGGCCGCAAACGCAAACACCAGCCACCCGCCGTAGCGCGCCGCATCGCTGACCGTGCCGCCGGTAAGGTGCTGGATGAGCCTGGGTATCACCGGAATAATGATGCCAATGCCCGTGACATCAAGCAGCAAGGTCAGGAAAATGAAACCAAGCGCGGCCTTGCGGGGAACTGCCATAAATCACGGATTGAAACGGATTTCTCGGATAACACGGATGCGCAGGCATCTATATCTGGTGCAATAAGCTGCCCGCTGCTAGTGAGCTAAAGCCAGGGCCAAAATTACGTTAGAAATTACAGCGCTCAATACTTTTCAACCAACCGTAAAACGGCAGTTACGCATGTGCCAGATTCCTTAAAGCGAACCACTGCAATCCGAAATATCCGTCTAGGCTATATAGGCAGCCAGGGCGTTGTACACTGCTAGAACGTCATGCTGAGCGCAGCCGAAGCATCTCGCGCATTGGTAATCACACTACTATGGCAACTTCAGCAAGCAAGATGCTTCAGTTGCGCTCAGCATAATGGGCTCTTGGTTACCTGCCCACACAGACTGAATCCGTGATTAGAATTTTAATACCTCCTGCGTATCAAAGTAGTACAGTACGCACTGCACATCCTGGTACCCAAGCTGGCGGAACAGCTCCGCGTACTTAAGCAAGGGCTGGCGGTGCCGTGGCTCGGCGGGTGGCACCTTGAAGTCAATTAAGGTAACGCGCCCCCGTCCGCCGTTGGGCGCCGCTTCAAACACGATGCGGTCGGGCTTGTAGTCCTGCTTGCGGGTGCCACCCACCAGGATTTCCCGCTCGGCCTCGGCCTGCACCTGGGGGCTGAAGTAGTGGGCCATTTCGGGGTGGCCTACCACGTTCCGCAGCTTTTGCAGTAGCTCCGGCCGTTCCTTGGTGCTCACCAAGCCTTCGGCCACTAGCATAGCCGCAACGCGCTCCACGTCAGAGGCCAGGTGCGTACGGCGCAGGGCGTAGTGGAGCTTACGGTTCCACTCGCGCAACTCCTGCTGGTCGTCGAAGTCGAATACCGTATTGGCGTGGCGCTTTAACCGCAGGCGCTCTTCCCAGGGCGTGCTGGTAAGGTTGGTAAGGGGCAGGTCGTGGTTGGGCTTGATGGAGGCTAGGTTGATAGGAGGGGCCGTGCGTTGCCCATCGGCCACTACGTAGGCCATCTGTTCATCCTCCCACTGGCTGGTGCTCAGCAGATACCGATGCAGAATCTCGGCCACGGTTTTGGCGGGCTCTGGCGGGGCGGGGACTTCCCCTTCCTTTGTCGCCTTTACTGGCCTAGGCTTGCGGGTAATGGCGTACAGGCGGTGGCGAGGGCGCGTGAAAGCCACGTATAGCATGTTTAAGCCTTCCAGGAAGGTCTTTTCCAGTTCCTCTGTGTACTGCAGGGCCAGCGGGGTGTGCAGCAGCGCCTGGGTTTGGGGCAGCACCGCCACGCCCGGCATTTGCGCAACGGGCTTCTCCGATTCTTCGCTGAGCCGGCCCCAGAGCAGCGTGCCGCGGTACGGCGTCAGCGACCAATCGGCAAACGGCACTATCACCACACCGTAGGCCAGTCCTTTGGCTTTGTGCACGGTGGTGATGGTAATGGCGTTGCGGCCGGCGGGGGCGTTGATGCTGAGGCTGCTCTTCTTCTGGTCCCAGTAGGCCAGGAAGTTATTGAGGTTGTTGCCGAAGCGCAGGCTGTACTCCAGCGTCAGGTCCAGGAAGCGGAACAAGTATTCTCGCTCCGCGGCCCGGTCCAGGAGCCCGAATAGGCCAATGAGGCGCTCCGTCAGCTCATACAGGCCTAGGTTGCCGGTTTCCCGCTCTCGCACGTCGTAGCCCAGGGCACGCAGCTCATCAAAGAATGGCAGCGCCGACTCCGCGTTGGCCAGCTCGGCCCAGTGGCGGGCCCGCTCTGGGGTGGGGTCGAGGCCGCGCACTACGCGCTCCGTGAGCAGCAGCGCTTCTGCCCGCGCCAGGGTGTCAGCGGGCTGGTTGAGCACCCGAAACAGGGCCACTAATAGGTTCACCACCTCCGCAAACTCCAACGACAGGGAGTCAGCGGAGATGATATCGTACCCACGCTCTTTCAGGAACTTGGCTACGCGTCGGCTGTGGTCGCGGCGGCGACAGAGCACAGCCACATCCTGGAGCCGGAAACCATCATCCAGCGCTTGCTCTACCAGCTGCAGGGTGAGGTAGAGGGTGCTTTCCTCGTAATCCAGCGTCTGGCCAACGGTGTAGCCTGGCAACAAAGCCGGTGTGTACGTGCCAATGGCCGCATCATAGCGGCAGGCGGGCGCACTGTCTTCGGTAAACAGCAATTCCACGTGGCCTAGTACGGCAGTGGCTTTCTGCGGCGGCGCTATTTGCTGAAAGCCCTCATCGTAAATGCCTTGCACCAGCGGCAGCATGGCATGCGAGTGGCTGATGTGCGCAAACAGGGCATTATTGAAGTGAATGATTTCGCTGGCCGAGCGGTAGTTTTTGTTAAGATTGGCGGGTTCCAGGGCCTGGTCCAGCGTGAAGTAGCGGTCGGCCAACAGGCCGCGCAGCTCTTCGTCGGTAATGCGGCCGTAGAGGTGTTCCGTCTGGTTCTGGTAGAGGCGCAGGATCTGTTCCATCTCGCCCCCGCGCCACCGGTAAATGGCCTGCTTAGCGTCGCCCACGGCCAAACTCAAGCTGCCCGTTGAAACGGCGTTTTCCACCAGCGGGAGCAGGTTGTTCCACTGCAACACCGAGGTGTCCTGGAACTCGTCGATGAGCAAATGCTGGTACCGGTCGCCGAGGCGCTCATACAGGAACGGCACCGGCTCACGCAGCACAATTTGCGCAATGCGGCGGTTAAACTCCGCAATCAGCACCACGCCCCGGTCGCGGCTGAGCTGGTCCACGGCCTTGCTCAGCTCACTCAGCAATGACACCTGAAAGAGGTAGGGCAGCATGCCGGTTACCAGCAAATAGTCGGGCAGCAGGTGGGCCCGTAGCTGCTCCATCTGTTCGTAGGCCTGAAGCAGTACCGGCCTAGCAGCATCCACGCGGGCCTTATCGGCGGCAGTTTTTACTTTGCTGCTGTACCATTTGTCCTGCTCCACGGTGGCCCGCACGTAAGTATTAGCCTCCTTATCAGGTTGTAAACGCTCCTCCCACTTGGTCACGTAGCCCAGTAGGCCACTCTTGCCCTGATACAGGTCTGATTCAGAAACGCCGGCTGTTTCAATTGCTTCCTGAGCCACTTCTGCCACCGTCCGGAAGGCGGTTTCAATCTCGTCGCGGCGCAGACGCAGGCCTTCGTGCAGGCGGCGGTAATCTTGCATCGAGAGCTTCTGCAACTGGTCTACGGCTTCGTGCACCGGCTCGCTCAGCAGGAACTGCCCGAAATCCACTAGCTCATCGGGCAGGTTGTTCCAACTCCGACCTTCGTCGGCCTTCATCAAAGCGAAGTCCGAAATAGTGCGCGAAAGCAGGGCCGCGTTTGGGTCCCGATTCACGCGGTCTAATAGCAGGGCCACGGCACTTTGCAGCACGGTAGCGCTGTCCAGCTCCACCTCAAACGTGGCAGGCAGGCCTAGCTCTCGGGTAAACGCCGTTACAATGCGCTGCACAAAAGAGTCAATGGTGCTGACGCCAAAATCGGCGTAGTGGTACATCACCAGCCGGAAGGTTTTGCTGGCCCGTTGGCGCAGCTCCTGCTGCCGCTCCTCGGGCGTGGGCAGGTATTCCAGCTTGCCCTCGTAGGCCAGTTCTTCCGCAATATCCGCCAGCAACTGGTCCGTTCCGCCTTCCTGCGGGTATGCAAACCGCCGCAACGCCCCGATTATGCGCTCCTTCATCTCGCCGGCCGCATCGTTGGTAAACGTGATGGCCAGAATCCGCTTGAAGTACGCCGCGTCATCAGTGCCCAGCGCCAGCTTCAGGTATTCCTTGGTGAGCTGATACGTTTTGCCGGAGCCGGCGGATGAGGAATAGATGCGGAAGGTGGCAGGCATTGGGGGAGGGAAATAAAAACGTAATTATTGTAACTCAGTAGTCACATTAGTATCTTTTTCATGGGTATCTGTAGAGTTGAGTTTACGTTCGCCTTAGGTAATCCTTCCATTGAAGAAATCATTCTTACTATATGGAAGGACCAGGAGATACAAGTCTATGTATCTGTTCCAAAAGCCTGTAATGCCAATCAAAAACTCAACCCAGACGAATTTCTATATGAGCTTAAAGATCCTAGGTGTAACAATTTATTGAGGCGATTCTCGTCTAAGTACAAGGCTATACATCTCTTCAAAACAATTATCGAAGATGAGAGCTATATTCTTTTAATTTCCGAGCCTGAGTGCCCTGAGTTAATGAAGATAGTAGCTAATGCTCTCATTAAATTGGGAGGTGAAGAATCTTCAAACTAAATAATAAACTCACTTTAAACCGGTTCCCACAGCCGCTTCACTACGTCCTGCTCAATGCGCACTGGCCGTTTTGAAAGTGGGTCAAGCAACACCCACTGCGTTTCCGCCTCACAGAGCAGCTTGTTATCAGTAGCCCGCTCAATGCGCACGAAGCGTTGGCACTGGGCGCCGCGCACCTCGCCAATCCACGTGGTGCAGCGCAGCTCTTCGCCCAGCAGGGCCGGGTGGCGGTACTGCACCCGGTGTTCCCGCACCACCCAAATGTACTGCTCACGCTCGCCGGGCGGGTAGGCCGTCAGCCAATGCTCCCCGGCCGTATCCTGCACCCACCGCACGTACTGCACGTTATTTACGTGGTCCAGCTCATCAATATCCTGGGGTTGCACAGTTAGTTGGCGCGAGAATCGGAAAGCTGGACTTTGCATCAATAAAACAGGTGGAATGGTGGAGCTGGAACGTAGCCTTAACGAAGCTGGAAATGCTGCTTCAACACTCATTTCGGCAGCCAAAGACCTTGTTTAGAGCTGCTTGGAACCACAAATAAAGGGCTAAATCACATCAGTTAGCCCGTTTTTTGGTATAAAATCAGGGCATGATAGTACTGTATATGGTTAATTTAAAAGATAGTACTATCTTTGAAGCAGGTTTAAGAAAATGTAGTGAACAAAGTCCTGTTGAGCACTCCCCAAAGGAGGGTAAGCAGAATTGAGAACTGCTTATCTTAAAAAATCATCTATCACAAAAGTACCATGCAGACAGGAACTGTAAAATTCTTCAACGAAACCAAAGGCTTTGGTTTCATCAAAGTGGACGAGACCGGCGAGGACATCTTCGTACACGTAAGCGAGCTGATCGACGAGATCCGCGACAAAGACAAAGTTGAGTTCGAAATTGCTCAGGGTCGTAAAGGCCTGAACGCCGTGAAAGTGAAGCTTGCCTAGTTTCATCCTTCAACGGATAGATTTTAAAAAGCAGGTCCTCTAAAGGGCCTGCTTTTTTTGTGGCTTTTTGAGTGGGTTTCAGGTCACCCCCCTCTATAATGGTTTGCTAAGGATCATACTGAAAGAATAGGAGGTGCTCAGCTACGTTACAATGTGTTGCATTAATACCTGGTGTTATTTCCGTGGTGACGTTTTTACCACAAAATATAGCGCGTTACTGCACTTGCAGTCAATAAGTACCAACCGAACACGGGTGGAGCCAGATAACCAGGAGGGGGATTGAACGTAAAATTCAGCTAAATCAGAACCTAATTCAAAGCCTAAGATTACAGAGGATAATAGGATTATCAATATTTCTTCCTACCTTTGCAGCCGCATTTGAGAACGGCCACGTTCCGCGCAGCTTGAGAGCTGCCTTAAAGAAACTTGTTGGGCCGGCTTTGTCTTCCGTCCGTTGCTTCCGTCACTTGTCGTTGTTGTTGAGTGGGAGAAGAGCGTCGCTGAATCCGCTGTTTTCAGAGCTATTGACTCCACTCCATCAAAACAGAAATGGAAAACGAAACGGAAAAAATGAAGTTCAGTGAGCTGACCCTCTCTGAAGAAATGCAACGCGCTATTACTGAGGTAGGCTACGAGGAAGCCTCGCCTATCCAGGCTGGCGCCATTCCCGTGCTGCTTGCTGGCCGCGATGTAATTGGCCAGGCCCAGACGGGTACCGGCAAAACTGCCGCCTTCTCTATCCCAGCTATTGAATTAATCAATACCGACTCGCGTGAGGTCCAGGCCCTGGTGCTTTGCCCAACCCGTGAGCTGGCTGTACAGGTTTCTGGCGAAATCCAGAAGCTCGGTAAATACAAGCGTGGCTTGGCCGTTGTGCCAATCTACGGTGGCTCTTCTTACGATCGTCAGTTCCGGGCCCTGGAGCGCGGCGTGCAAATTGTAATTGGTACCCCTGGCCGTGTAATGGACCACATTGAGCGTGGTACGCTGAAGCTCGACAACTGCAAAATGATCATCCTCGATGAGGCTGACGAAATGCTGGACATGGGCTTCCGCGACGACATCGAGACGGTGTTGAAAAAGATGCCTGAGGAGCGCCAGACGGTGTTCTTCTCGGCTACCATGAGCAAGCCGATCATGGAGATGACCAAGCGCTACCAGAAGGATCCGCAGATTGTGAAGGTAAACCATCAGGAAATGACGGTTACCAACATCGAGCAGAGCTACTTTGAGGTACGTGGCCCGCAGAAGAAAGATGTTTTGACGCGCCTCATCGACATGTATAACATCAAGTCGGGCATCGTCTTCGCTAACACGAAGCGCATGGTTGACGAGATTGTGGGCGACCTGCAAGCCAAAGGCTACTTCGCCGAAGGTCTGCACGGCGACATGGGCCAGCAGCAGCGCCAGAACACGCTGGATAAATTCCGCAAAGGCACGCTGGAAATCCTCGTTGCTACCGACGTTGCTGCCCGCGGCATCGACGTGGATAATGTGGAAGTAGTAGTAAACTACGACCTGCCCGCCGACGAAGAATACTACGTGCACCGCATTGGCCGTACTGGCCGCGCTGGTAAGCAGGGCAAAGCCTTCACCTTCGTGAGTGGCCGCGACATCTATAAGCTGCGCGACATCATGCGCTTCACCAAGGCCACCATCAAGCAGGAGCGCGTGCCGTCCTTCGAAGATGTGTCGGAGGTGAAAACTACCCTCATGCTCAACTCTATTAAGGAGGTGATTGATAAGGGTAACCTTGATAAGTACATTGCACGCGTACAGCGCCTCATTGATCAGGACCAGGAAGATGCCGTAACGTCGCTGGACGTAGCTGCGGCCCTGCTCAAGATGACCATGAAGGAGGACAAGCGCGCTCAGGAAAGCCTCGACGCCAGCCGCACCCAAGGTGCTGCCCGTGCCGGCTTTACGCGCCTCTTCGTTACCATGGGCAAGAAGGACCGTCTGCATCCCCGCGACATTGTAGACCTGATTGCCGAGAACACCAGCCTTTCCGCTGGTAAAGTAGGCGACATCGCCCTGTACGACAAATTCAGCTTCGTGGAAATCCCGAACGAGTTTGTTGAAGAAGTAATCAGCCAGTTGGGCCGCAGCACCATTCAGGGTCGTCCGGTAGCCTTTAACATTGCTACTCCTCGCCAGGAAGGTGATGCGCAGCAGGAAGGTGGCAACCGCGGTGGCTTCGGTGGCGACCGTCCTCGTCGGGGCCCAGGGGGCTTCGGTGGTGGTGAGCGTCGCGAGGGCGGCTACGGTGGCAACCGTGGTGGCTCCTACGGCGACCGTCGGGAAGGTGGCAACAGCTACGGTAATCGTGGCGGCAGCTACGGCGGCGACCGTCGGGAAGGCGGCTTTGGTGGCAACCGCGGCGGGGGCAGCTACGGTGGTAACCGCGGCGGGGGCAGCTACGGTGGTAACCGGGGTGGCGGCAGCTACGGCGGTGGCTACAAAGGCAAGCGCGACGGCGGCGACGAATAGTCTCGTATGATAAGTCTCGCTACATAGCGAGGTACTAGCAAACAAAAAGGCCACTCAGTTGAGTGGCCTTTTTGTTTGCTGTGAAGTAGGTAGCAATTCCGATAAGCTCTTGCTGCTTTAACAGGCTGCGGGCTTAGCGGAATGCTAGTGTACTATTTGGCAGCATCGCGCAGGTTGCGAATTTCGTCGTGGCCCTGCTTAATGCCAGCGGCTTGCTTTTCGATCAGCGACTTCAAACCACCTGGCAGATCCTGGAGTTTCTGGGCCGTTTCGTAGGCTTTCTTAGCGTAGTCTTCACCACGCTCACATTCGGCCAGGATGCTATGACGGTCTTTACCCGTAACAAGGCCTTTCAGGTTGATAAAAGCCCGGTGTACTGTACCCGTGATTGAAGATTCCTCTTCTGGATGCAAGTTCAGCTTGTGCATCTGGTCTTCCAGCTCCGTGATATACTCAGAGCGCTGAGCCGCATACTTCTTGAATACTTGCTTCAGGTCAGCATCTTCTACGTCAGTCAATGCTTCAGCGTAACCACGCTGGCCGTCTTTCAGAGTTTCGAGAAGTTCGTTCAGACCGGCTTGGAGTGCTTTAGAGTCCATGAGGAGAGCAGTTTTGGTGTTTAGGAAAGGAATAGTTGTGACTTCCTTTACTCCTAAACCTCAACCAGGGTTGCGAGATACCAATTAAGCGACTAGGTGACGCGTCATAGGGAGGAGGCCCGACAGCGCACTCGCAGGACAACGGAGCTAATTCTTTCTTAGGCCTCTACCATCTCTGATTTATTCAAAACCCCTTACTGCCATGCAGGAGGTAAGGGCTTTTCGATTTAGGTGACTCAGCACAGTGAAAAACAAGCACTAACTACGGTGTACTACGGGTGCGTTGCTGGCAACAGCAGTGTACACCTTTACCACCTCACAATTTCACCACTACTCCACTGCTCCCATAGCGCGGCCGGCCAAGAAGCCGGTGGTCCAGGCAGCCTGAAAGTTGAAGCCGCCCGTGATACCGTCGATATCCAATACCTCACCGGCGAAATGTAGGCCAGGTACGCGGCGGCTTTCCATAGTCTGCATGTTTACTTCGCTGAGCAGAATACCCCCGCAGGTAACAAACTCGTCCTTGTAAGTGGTCTTGCCTCGCACGGGCAGGGCCGTACGCAGCAAACCCTCTATTAAGCGGTTCTGTAATTTAGTTGGCAACTCATTCCAGCGCGTTTCCGCACCAATGCCGGCCTGTTCAGCTAAAGTGCGCCACAGGCGTTGGGGTAGCCCAAACAAAGGGTTATTCACCACGCCTTTCTTGCCGTTCTGCTCCCGAAACTCCAGCAGCCACTGCCGTAGGCTTTCCTCTGTGTGTTGCGGAATCCAGTTAACCAGGGCCGTGCTTTGGTAGCCTAGCTCGTGCAGGCGGCGGGCGCCCCAAGCAGAGAGCTTCAGCACAGCCGGGCCACTTAGCCCCCAGTGCGTTACCAGAACCGGGCCTTCGTACTCCAGCTTCTCACCCGCTACGCGCACGCGGGCCTGCGGCACGCTTACGCCGGGCAGTTCGCGCAGGGGCGAGTTGGGCACGTTGAAAGTGAACAAGCTAGGCACGGGCTCCTGAATAGAGTGGCCTAGCTGCCGCAGCCACGCATATTGGTCTGCTTTAGGTGCGCCACCCGTAGCAATGAGCAGGCGAGCCACATCTAGAGTTTGGGCATGCGGGCCAGTTATAGTCAGACGAAAGCCTCCTTCGGGTAGGGGCTCAATGTGCTCTGCCTGGGTGTGCAGCAAAATTTGTACGCCGGCGCGATGAGCGGCGTCCAACAGGCACTGGGCAATGGTTTCAGATGAATCGGTGGTGGGAAACATGCGGCCATCGGGCTCAGTTTTAAGCCGCACACCGCGGCGCTCAAACCAGCGCACCGTATCAATGGCCCCAAATTGCTTGAAGGGCTCTTTAAGCTGCTTCTGGCCCCGCGGATAATGCTGCACGAGTTGGGCGGGCGTATCGGCCGCGTGCGTTACGTTGCAGCGGCCGCCGCCCGAAATGCGCACTTTGCTCAGCAGCTTGCCGGTCTTCTCAATCAGGAGCACTCGCAGCTGCGGGTTAGTTTCGGCGCAGGTTATAGCCCCAAAAAATCCCGCTGCTCCACCCCCAATAACGGCTACTGTTTTCTTCTCTGCTTTCACGCTGCAAAGGTACGATGCCCCCACGCGAGTACCATCTAGCCAGCTGTTTTACTGCCCTGAAAGGAAGAAAATTATCCAGTGCTGACTAAACGAATCAACTGGGCAGGAGTGGCCTAGCCGAGAGTGGCCAGCACATCATCGTGCTGGAACGTGTAGCCCGTGAGCTTCCGCACCAAGGTGCTATCAATGAGCTTACCGCCCGCCGACTCTGGCAGAAAGGTGGGCGGCTGCAGGCCTAGCCGGGCGGCGGCCTGAGGGTAAAACTCACGGCGCGGAGGGTGATGAGCTGCGCAGGCATTAAAGGTATGCCCCCAGATTTCCAGCTCAATAATGTGGCAAAGCAGGCCTACACAATCATCAAGATGAATAAGGTTAACGGGGGCATCGCCCTGGGGCAGGTCGTGGCGACCTGCTAAAAATCGGCCCGCAGCCCGGCCTGGCCCTAGTAGGCCACCTAAGCGTACCACCGTGTGGTCGGGAGCCGGAAAAAGTGCTTCGGCGCGCAGCAGAGGGGCAGCGGCGTCGGCGGCGGCTTGGGCATCTGTTTCGCGCATGGCGCGGGGCTCATCGGGGTACACGCCCGTGGTGCTTACGTACAGGATGTGCTGCACACCAGCTTGCTTGGCAGCGGCCACCACTGGCTGGAGCAGCTCGGGGTAGGCCTCGGCTGAACCGGCGGCCCGCGAAGGAGGAATGTTAAGCACCAGAATGTCTACCTCCTGCAACATCGCGCTTAGGGTATCGGCGTCGATGGGGGAGAGCTTAGTGCTAAGACGCAGTAAAAAGGGCCGGATACCGGCATCCCGCAGCGTAAGAAGCTGCAGGGGAGTGGTAGTAGAACCATGCACCCGGTAGCCCTCCTCAACCAAGGCGCGAGCCAACGGCAGGCCCAGCCAGCCGCAACCCAGAACGGCAACAGTTGGCAATGAAGGAGAGCGGAAGGAGGCAGTGGTGTTGGTCATGTGGGGGTAAAGGTGGCAAAAAATCTTTCTTACACAAGAGGTGTCCTTTGCAAAGGAAGATGCTCTATTTTGTGTCACTTCGAAAAATCAATACTGGCACTATGACTACTTCCTATCGATTATATGACGATCGTAGAGACGACTTTGAAGCTCGCATTCGAATTTTGACCGAGGAGGAAGGGGGGCGTAATTATCCTCCTTATAATGGGATACGCTGGGATTTCCGGTACGCAACGGGCGAAAATTCTAAGGTGTGTTTTATGCTTTACCCTGACTTTTACTACCCTGAAACCGGCGACTCTTGGCGGGAAATGCCTGTAACAATTGGTGAATGGCTCTTTGCTCGCATGTACTGCATCGTACCAGAAACCCGCATAAGAGTGCATCAAAAGCAAGTGCGCCCCGGTACCTCCTTTTACTGTGTAGAGGGCAACCGCATTGTAGCTGAAGGGACAGTTACCCGAATAACTGGTTTATTTGAGGAGCGGTAGTATCTACGGCTTGTTTTCAACTTCCCCAACTTCCCACCAAGTCTTCTTATGTCTTCCAGCCATCCTTACGCCCAGCCTATGCTGCGCGATAATGCCCTACAGGGTAAAACCATTGTCGTGACGGGTGGCGGTACTGGCTTAGGCCGCGCCATGACCACCTATTTCCTGCAGCTTGGTGCCAACGTGGTCATCAGCTCCCGTAAGCTGGACGTGCTGGAAGCCACTGCGGAGGAGCTACGCCAGCAAACTGGCGGGCAGGTGCTAGCCGTGCAGTGCGACGTACGTAAGTATAATGAGGTGGAAGCCCTGCTGCAAACCACCATTGACACCTACGGCGGTGTTGATGTGTTGCTCAACAATGCGGCCGGTAACTTCATTAGTCCCACCGAACGCTTGAGTCACAAGGCGTTTGATGTGATTGTGGATATCGTATTGAAGGGCTCATACAACTGCACCCTGGCTTTTGGCAAGCGCTGGATTGCCGACAAAAAGCCCGGTACCATCCTGAATATTGTGACTACCTACGCATCGGTTGGCTCGGCTTATGTCGTGCCTTCGGCGGCGGCTAAAGCCGGCGTGTTGGCCCTTACTCGTTCTCTGGCCGTTGAGTGGGCTAAGTATGGTATCCGCTCAAACGCCATAGCCCCTGGGCCGTTCCCAACGGAAGGCGCTTGGAGCCGCTTGTTCCCCGATGCCCTGGCGGCTAAGCTTGACCCCGCCGCCAGTGTGCCCCTCAAACGCGTGGGCGACCATCAGGAGCTAGCCAATCTGGCCGCCTATATGGTGTCAGATTTCGCAGCTTATATGAACGGCGAGGTAGTAACCCTCGACGGCGGTGAGTGGCTCAACGGAGCCGGCGAGTTTAACAAGCTCGAAGCCATCCCTGCGCCTATGTGGGACGAAATCGAGCGAACCATGCGCCGCTAAATCACGGCTATAAGCAGGTTACTCTAAAAGCAAAAGACGCCCAGGTACAACCCGGGCGTCTTTTGCTTTTAAGCATAGCAGGGGCTTTAAAATTTGTAGCCTTTAAAGTCCTTGGTAAACTCTGCTGCTGGAATAGGCTGGTTGGGGATAACGTCAGAGAACTCAAACTTCTCATACAGGCCCTTGTCGTCGTGTACTTGCACTACTAATGGGAGCATCATCTTTTGATCAATGCACAGTACTACGCGGCGGCCATAGGCATTAGGTACTTGCAAGGTGCGGCCAGCGGGTACCGTAGCCCCAGCGCTTAGGTCGTTACGTTCCAGAATGCGGTATTCGCCGCAACCAAACTTGTCGGAGATAGCAGTAACCGTTTCGGGCTTGGTGGTTTTGTAGGCCACATATCGGAACTGCGGGTAGGAGGCCCGCAGGATGTAGGCCTGTCGGCCGGCAATGGTGGTGTCGCCATCGTAGCGAAAGGTCTTCTCGAAAGAGTGGTCGAGGCGGGTTTTAGAGCCATGCAGCATCTCGGCAATGGTGCCATAGCCGGCGTCTAAGGCGCTATGATGCTGATTCTTGCGCATAAGGGAACCCAGCGGATCCAGGTTCAGCGTGACGTAGGGAAAACTGTTGGGATACACCATCGCGTCGCCATTATTCTGGCCGGTCACCCAAAGCACTTCTACGCCCTTCTGATTGCGCAGATATACCTTATACG
Organism: Hymenobacter taeanensis; assembly: GCF_013137895.1. NCBI lineage: Bacteria > Pseudomonadati > Bacteroidota > Cytophagia > Cytophagales > Hymenobacteraceae > Hymenobacter > Hymenobacter taeanensis. The sequence goes on along the minus strand of NZ_CP053538.1, from coordinate 4,473,365 downwards.
GGTTGAACGCCATTTTCATGACGGTTTGGGCGGGTTGGTACGTGTTGCCAATGCGCTCTTTAGCCCGTACCGTGCAGCGCAGCGTTTTGAGGTTATTAATAGCCGAGCTTAAGTTCGTAATCAGCTGATCGGTGGTAAGCTTTTCGCTGGGAGCCGGGGCGGCTGCTGATACGGATACCAGAACAGCTGCCGCGGCTGAGAGCCGAAAAAAAGAATTCATAGGAGAGCGTAACGAAATAAAGAAGGGGTGGAAAGTGGCCTAACGCAGTGCACAAACCGGGCCGGAAGCAAAATAGGTAAGTACTGCGAAAGGTTGGGGCAGGGAGCTAGCCTGCGGCAAAGCGGCCTGAAGCAACCCCCACCCCGCAGACCTAGTTAAGGCTTATTCTGGGAAAGCGACTGGCGGCACTGTCGAAGATGAATAATTCATCAATCTCCACTTCCCGTAAATAACGATACAGTGGGAATTGTTCGACTATTGACCTAACAGCCGCATCGTGCTGCCCGTTCATGGTGACCCAGCCACGGCTACGGTCAGCGCTAATAGCGTAGGCCTCAATTACATTCTCCTCAAGCAGGCGGTTGATATAGGCACGGTGACGCGGAATGAGGGAAATGAAGTCCTCCTCAAAGGCATCAGGCAAACGAAAAGAAACAACAAATTTGGCCATAATATCTCACTAAGGCCTAAACGCCCTACGGCCAGGAAAGTTGAGCTATTCCTGCCAGTGTAACTTTTTGAGGGCTATTTGAGAATACAGCCTCATGCACTTCTCCGTTATTACCCCCACCTACAACCGGCTGCAGTTTCTGCCCGAGACAGTAGCCAGCGTGCGAGCCAGCGTTTCGGCTCCGCTAGACTTTAGCTTCGAACACCTGATTTGCGAAAACGCCAGCACCGATAACACCGCGGAGTGGCTTCGCTCGGAAGCAGAGAAAGATGGCGTGCCGCTGCGGGTGCGCACCCAGGCGACCAAGCTACTGCCCGGCCCCGCCCGTAATTTGATAATCCGCAAAGATGCCCCCGCCGATGGGTGGCTGGTCCCGCTCGACGATGACGACGTGCTTCTGCAGCGGGCCCTCTACCACTATGCCGCCGAGATACAGCAACATAGTGAGCAGCCTTGGTTTGTGGCCGACTTTCTGCGGGTTGATGAAGAACGCCGTTATCTGCCCAATGAAGATTATTATGCTTGGAAGTTTGACTCCCCAGCCGATATGCTCCGCGCTATTTTCAGGGCTGAGCACTTCATACAGGGTAATGTCTGCTATAGCCGCGCACTGTTTGACGAAGTAGGGGGCTACGACGAGGAAATTGAAATGGCAGAAGACTTGGACCTGTACGTACGGTTCCTGCTAGCGGGCCACTTGCCCGTTATTTGCCCTCACATTAGCCACTTGCACCGCTTTCACACCAACAACGTGAGCATTGGAGTAGACGCCGACAAGCACGGTGCTGATTTGCGAGTCATTTATGATAAGTACGCTGATCAGCTGCAAGCATTAGGCGTTGAAAGGCCAGGTTAACAATGGCTTACTAGGCAGCTAAGCATCCTCTATGTGTTAGCTGAATTCGATGGATGTAATAGAAAATCCAGCTTAGATAAGCAGGTTCTACGCTACAAAACCACATCAGCCTACCGCAGCAGGGCCCTCATCTTGTTAGAACGACTGGCCTAGTGCCACTCGGTCAGACGTGATGAGGGACTTGCTGCGGTAGGCTGATGTGGACTAAAAAGTTGGTGTATCAGACTGCCTAGTAAGGAGCTAGCAGATTACTGCTTCACAATTACGCCGCCTTTCACTACCAAGCGTACTTGGCGCAAGGTGGTTATATCCTGGGTTGGGTCGCCGGAAACGGCCATCAAATCAGCGAGCAGGCCCGGCTGAATGCGGCCACGATCAGGGAGTTGGAAGGCGTGAGCATTACCGCTCGTAACGGCGCGCAGCACCTGTAAAGGGCTCATGCCATACTCCTGCGCAAGCAACACAGCTTCGCGTACATTCTCTCCGTGCGTAAATACTCCTACATCGCCGCCCACAGCAATTTCTACCCCGCTTTGCAAAGCAGCCTTTACGCTCTGGCGCTTCTGCTGAATGCGTTCGGGTACGGGGTCTTGGCCCTTGTGCCAGCCACGGTACTGCGAAATTGCATCGCCGGCTGCCACAGTGGGGCAGAGGGCCACGCCGCGCTGCTTCATCAGTTTAAACACTTCCGGGGTGCCGCCGTCGCCGTGTTCAATGGTTTGCACGCCAGCCAGAGTTGCGCGGCGCATGCCTTCGGGCGTGCTAGCGTGGGCCACTACTGGCCTACCGGCACTGCGGGCCGTTTGCACAATTAGGTTGAGCTCGTCTTGAGAGAAGGTAGCGCGGCTGGGTTCGTTGGCACCCCAGCGGTAGTCGGCATACACTTTTATAATGTCGGCGCCCTTTCCTATTTGCTCCCGCACCGCCCGAATGATGTCATCTACACCGTCGGCTTCCTGGGCACCCTGGGGCACATCTACATCAGTGGATAGTTTGGGGCCATAGCTACCCGTGGCAACCAACGCCCGCGTGGCTACCAGCAATCTAGGCCCAGGAATTATATTCTGGTCTATCGCTTGCTTGAGACCTACATCGGCGAAGCCGGCGCCCTCGCTGCCTAAGTCCCGAGCCGTGGTAAAGCCGGCCTCCAGGGTGCGGCGGGCATGGGCCGTAGCGCGGGCCACCCGCAACGCCTGTGACTCCTGCAGCACCTGGTCGTTCCAGGGTGTTTCGTTGTAGGGGTGGAGCAGCATGTGGCTGTGCCCCTCAATAAGGCCCGGCAACAGCGTGAGGCCCGGTAGCTCTAAAGTGCGGGCGCCGGCAGGGGCCGCGAGTTGGGCAGAGGGGCCTACGGCTTTGATCTTGTCGTTTTCCACCAGCACGGCCCAGCCCAGGTGCAGGGTTTCGCCATCGAAAACGGCCGCGGGACGGAGTAGCAGCTGAGTAGGGAAAGTTGTTGAGGGCGTCGACTGGCCTAGCGACAAGTGTGAAAATAGAACTAGCGAGAATATCGCAGAGGCCCCGAAAATGCGCATAGTTGGTGCGTTGAGAAAATGATGCGACACAAGATAGTGTCGCTTGTCAGAATTGCCACCACGCCCGGCGCGCAGGTTCGGGTAGCCCGATTACCCGTCGTAGAACATAGGCCATTTGCTGAGCAATATTCTCCGCTTCCACTTCCAGAAGAAACAGCTTGCTTGCATCTGCCAACTCTAAGTACAGAATACCAGCATATCCTGACGCTTGCACCTTTACCGCCCTTATAGTATTAAATAGTATCAATTGCTCCTTGGTAACTTGCTGGCGGTAGCTGTTATTCAGATGTTTAACTAGAATATGTTGGGCTATGCTATCTATTCTTACATCGTTTTGCAGGCGTAATTCTTGCATATCCTTTTTTTTTCGGCGCTCATCGAACCACACTACTAACCCCATAATTATCAACAGAAGCAACATCAGGTATTCCTCGTTGTATACACTTACTCCTATAAATAAGCTGATAAACACACCGAGAAATAGCAGGCCTAGCTGCTTTTGTTCTGGCGTGAGCGGGTTCCAGCAGAGCCGTATTTCGGAGTAAGAATAGTGAAAAGTTACTGAGCTCCCGGACTCAGTGAGCTTCCGGCTGATCTGTTTTAGATCTGGGTATAAGTATGTGAGGCTCATACAGCCATATAAAATAGAAATGCCCGCCGGAAGATAGGTTTTCCGACGGGCATTGCAGCTTAAGTAAGTGCTACTACGCTTTCTGCTTAGCAGGCTTGCGCTTTACTTTAATCTTCTCCAGCTTCTTCCCGGCCGGGTCAGCCTCTTTCGGGCCACCAACCAGGGTCATTTCCTTTACCAGGTGGCCAGCGCCGGCGTACTTATCCACCACGAAGAGCATGTAGCGCACATCCAGCGTAATGTTACGCACGCGGTCGGGGTCGAACATAATATCCGACATGGTGCCTTCCCAGTTACGGTCGAAGTTGATGCCAATCAGCTCCCCACTGCCATTGATAACGGGCGAGCCGGAGTTGCCACCGGTGGTATGGTTAGTGGCAATAAACGCCACCGGTACTGAGCCTTTGTAGGCATAGGGGCCGTAGTCCTTGTTCTTGTACAGCTCGGCCAGGCGAGCGGGTACCTCAAACTCGGGGTTAGTGGGGTCGGCCTTTTCCATGATACCATCGAGGGTGGTATAAAAGTCATACTTCGTGCCGTCGGCGGGCTCATAGCCAGCTACTTGTCCGTAGGCCACTCGCAGGGTAGAGTTGGCGTCGGGGTAGAATTTGCGGTCGGTTTGCTGTTGGCGCAGGCCTGCCACGTACGTGCGCTGAAGCAGGGCAATATTGTCGGTAGCCGCGTTATAAGTGGGGAGTACCTGCTGGCGGTATGTGTTTACAATGGATTGAGCCAGCTGAATGGCTGGGTCTTGGCGCAAGCCTTGCGCGTTGCCTTTGGCTACTTCGTCCAGCACTTTCAAGGCGCTTTCCAGTGAGGTCAGGCGCGACTTACCGTAGAGCTGTTCTGCGTAGGCGTTCCAGCCACCCGTGGTGGCATACTGCTTCTGCAGGTTCTTCACGTAGGCGGGGAGCAGGGCTGCTGGCGTGCCGTTGGCGTACAGAGGTAACAAGGCTGCCGCTACTTTCTGGTCAGTAGCCGCATTGTAGTTGCGGAAGAATCCGGGGGCGCCTTTTTTCAGCTTCTCAATGGCCGTGGCCATTTCTTCGGCTGAAGCTTTTTTATCGGTCAGGTCAAGGGCGGGAAGTAGGCTGTTGGCGTAGAGCATCAACTCTATACCCAAGGCGGCTTCGGTCACGTAATCACGGGCCAGAGTGTAGTCGCGCACGGCGGCGTAGCTTTTCTGGAACTGCGGCAGCAATGGGGCGTAGGCAGCTTTGCGGGCCTCATCACCACTCTCGGCCCACTTCTGAAACTGGGCCTCTTGCTCCTGCTTGCGCGTTACGGCGTCGAGCTTCTTTAGGCCGCGGGTCTCGCCAATCCACTTCTTCCAGTAGTTGGCAATGCTGGCGTACTTGGCCGCGTACTGAATGCGCACTTTGTCCGAAGCCTTCATATCAGTATCCAGAATGCGCAGCTTGGCGTCGCGTACTTTGATTTTGGCCGGGTTAGAGAGGGAGTACACCTCATCTACACCCCAGGAGGTAAGGTACTCATTGGTGCGGCCGGGAAACCCGAAGACCAGGGTAAAGTCGCCGGGCTGCACGCCGCTCAGGGAAATGGGTAGGTGGTGGCGGGGCTTAAAGGGCTGGTTCTCGGGCGAGTAGGGCGCGGGTTTGTTATCGGGGCCAGCATAAATGCGGAAAATGCTGAAGTCGCCGGTGTGGCGGGGCCAGGCCCAGTTGTCGGTGTCGCCGCCAAATTTACCGATGCTGCTCGGCGGTGCACCCACCAACCGAATGTCCTGGAATACTTCCGTCACAAACAGGTAGTACTCGTTGCCGCTGAACATGGGCCGCACAAAGGCCTGGTAGTTGGTGCCCTGCACGGCCGCCCGGGCCACGCGCTGGCTGTTGGCCTGTACTAATTGTTCGCGCTCCGCCTCCAGGATATTGGTGGCGGGCACGCCGGTAAGCACCTGCTGCGTGACATCCTCCATGCGCACAATGAAGGTGGCGGTAAGGCCAGGATTGGGCAGTTCCTGCTCGCGCGTCATGGCCCAATAGCCCTTCGTGAGGTAGTCGTTCTCTACGGAAGAGTGGCTCTGAATTTGGCTGTAGCCACAGTGGTGGTTGGTGAGTAGTAGGCCCTGATCGGAGATGATTTCGCCGGTGCAACCGCCGCCAAACTGTACCACGGCATCTTTCAGGCTGCCTTGGTTGATGCTGTAGATTTGCTCGGCCGTGAGCTTGAGGCCTTTCTTTTGCATGTCGGCCTCATTGAGCTGCTTGAGCAGCAGCGGCAGCCACATGCCTTCGTCGGCGCGGGCCTGGGGCAGGAGGGTAAATAGCGTAAGAGCCAGCAATACCAGCCGGGGAATTCGGGTCATAGAAATGAAGATAAAGGGTGGCCTAGCAAAAGAGGAAGACGTAAAAATAGCAAACTAGCTGCTTGTAAGCCCAGCCGTGCAAGCGGCGCACCGTAGCTTGAGCGCAGTAGTGCGTACATGCCAATGCCCACCCGAAGCCGGGTGGGCATTGAACAGAGGGCCGCTGAATACACCCGCTTTGCGCAGGCCAGCCGGCCAACTGAAAGGCGTTAAGAGTGGCCTAGCTCGGCTACTGCGGCCGCGTTCTGGGCGTTGGTCTTGGAGGCCGCGGGCGCAGGAGAAGCCGCTGGAATGTCGTCGGTTTCCTCACCGGCGTGCGTTTCTTCCCACTCCCGGAATCTGGTTATTTCGCCCTGGAATTTCTCTACAAACCAGCTAATCAGAGCTAAGTCATCCAGGAAGCCCACAACGGGGATAAAATCGGGTACCAAGTCAACGGGAGAAAGGGTATATAGCAGTACGCCCAGTGCCGAGACAATAGTGCCGGTATCTACTTGGCGGTAGGTGCCGCTCACGTAGTTGCGTACCAGCCGCACCACGGTGAAGGCTACGCTAAAGAGCTGCTTGAACTTGTTGTCGCCGCTTTCTTTACTGGAGAGCTTATTGGCAACTTCATTCAGCACCATTATTACCTTGAAGGGGCGGCCCAGCAGTTTGCCAGCACGGTTCAGGAAGACGCTAAACAGCGCATTTTTAGAAATCGAAAGTCCTTTTTCGACGAGATTGGCCATAGGAAAAGTAGGTTGGAATATGCCCCGTGTACGCGGCCCTCTCGCCCTACGTTGCCAGGTTAAGCAGTGCTACGCCAGCCGGTAGGCATAGTAGGCAAAAAACTCCCGGAGCAAGGCATAAACGTCGCGCCATTCAACATATTCAGCATGAGCGCCCTCTACTGTAGCAATCCCTTGTTGGCGGAGCAGAAGCTTTGTGCGGGTCACGTGGAAGAACTGCGTCACAACCAGCGCCGAGCTCAAGTTTCTGGCGTGGGCAATTCGCGCAAAATTACGTGCCGTTGCTAGGGTGTTATTGCCAGCATTATCTACTACAATAGCCATTGAAGGTACGCCTTTGGCTACTAAATACCGTTGCATGGCAGTGCCTTCATAGTGCCCTTCTTTGCCTAGGCCACCACTCACGAAAATCAGTGGGCTGACTCCAGCCTTGTAGAGTTCTAATGCCTTATCAAGCCGGGCTTGGAGCCGGGCTGAGAGGCTGCCATCAGCATTAACCGTATTGCCCAATACCACTAAGCAATCGGCTGGCTCAGTAGTATCCAGGAGCCCATCAGCGGTAGTGATAAGAAGGTGCAGCAGAACCCAGCTGCTTGAAAGCCAAAATATAGAGCGAAGCAGGCATTTAACTGGATGCATGAACAACGTTTACCTAATAAGAGCAAAAGCGGTGGAAATTACGGCTTTCTTGTAGCTTCGCCTCATGAGCCACCTAACCACCCGACCTGCTGCCGGCGAGTACGCTCCGTACTATGACCTGTACATTAAGAACATTCCTGCCGGCCACAACCCTCTTCAGCAGTTGCATGAGCAGCCCTTGCTGCTGAAGGAGTTGCTTGCCGACTTCACTGAGGAGCAGGGCCTGCTGCGCTACGCCCCGGGCAAATGGAGCATCAAGGAAATGCTGGTGCACATGATAGACACTGAGCGCATATTTGCCTACCGCGCCCTGCGCATTGCGCGCGGCGACCAGCAGCCACTACCCGGTTTTGAGCAGGACGACTACGTGCCAGCCTCCGGCGCCGATGCGCGGACCATGGAAAGTATTCTGCACGAGTATGATACGGTGCGGGCAGCTACGCTGAGTTTGTTTGAATCATTTGAGCCAGAGGCCTTTGAGCGGAAGGGTACTGCTAGTAATAGCCCAACAAGCGTGCGGGCACTGGCCTATATTCTGCCAGGGCATGAGGCGCACCATGTACATATTTTGCAGGATAGATACCTATCTATGCTAGTCAAATAGCGTACTTGCAAACAACACCTCTCCACGCCGCTGCGTTAAGGGTGCATCCATTCCCTCCAACAACTACTCATCATGGCTAAAGCGCAAGAACCCCGCAAGGAAAAGAAGAAAGAGCCTACCAAAACCACCAAGGAGAAGAAGGCTGCCAAAGAAGAAAAGAAAGCCCTGAAAGCCCGCCAGCAAGACTAAGCTGGCCTTTTGAGAAGTACCTGAAACGGCCGGCTCGCGTTAGTGAAGCCGGCTGTTTTGCGTTATACCATTGCTGCTCCATTGCCGTGAACCAGAGAATTGCACTCGTTACCCTGGTAATAGCTGACTACGATGAAGCCATTGCCTTTTACACGCAAAAGCTAGGCTTCCGGCTGCTAGAAGATACCGTGCTCAGCCCGGAGAAACGGTGGGTGCGGGTAGCTCCGCATGGGTTGGCCGGTGCTGAGCTGCTGCTGGCCCGGGCCGCAACGCCCGCACAAGCCAAGTGCGTTGGCAACCAGACGGGCGGCCGCGTGGCCCTATTCCTCTACACCGATGATGTGGCCCGCGACTATGCGCAACTACAGGCCCAGGGCGTAACTATAGTGCGCCCCCCGGTAACAGAGCCGTATGGTAAGGTGCTAGTATTCGCTGATTTGTATGGCAATCAGTGGGACTTGCTCGAGCCCGCTCAGAGCGTATAATACACCTCTTTTTCTTTGTCGTGGTGCTTGATGTAGCCGTGCAGGGTGAGCTTAATCAGGGTACGGTAGGCACGGCGCTGCCCAATGTTGAGCAGCTTCATGTACTGGCCCAGCGTTATGCGCGGGTGCTTGCGCAGGTATTCCAGCACCGCCAGTTCCTCTTTGTTTAGGGGAATGCGCTCAAACATCGGGGTAGTATCATGGCGCTCCAACACTTTCTCTGTGAGCTGGCTGGTTTGTACACTCTCATCGCGCACGCGCACGTAAGAGCGCCAATCGTCGGGGGCTACCTGGGCGCGGTGGGGTTTCTCGGGGCTCTCCGGCACCGTAACCACCACCACCACGCGGCCATCTTCTTCCACTTCCCGAAACCGCAGGCTCGTTAAGGGTGGGTCAATGTAGTGGGCGGCGGCTTCGCGTAGTTGGTATATTTCTTCTGCTGCGTCGCGCACGCCCACAATCCGGCCATTATCTTCCACGCCCACCAGCACACGGCCACCGTGGGTGTTAGCCAGTGAGGAAAGGGTGCGCGAGATGCGGTGAGGATGGGTTGTTCGCTTCTTAAACTCCAGCCGCTCTCCTTCGCCCTGCCGTATCAATTCCTGTAAGTCAGTCATAGCCTAACAGCGCCAGCCCTGAAAAGTAGCCTAGGCCAGTCGCTAGTACCTAAACGCGGGACGCCCCAAAAAGTCACGCGCAAGCAAAGGCAACTCACCATCCAGGAAAGATTACAAGAGTGGCCTAGAACCCATTGCGCAGCAAGTTTTCTTACTCAATCCCGGTTTCCTCAGCCGAAATCTTCCACAAACGGCTGGCCTCAATGGGGCTGTCGGCGCGGCTGGAGCAGCGGGCAGGCTGCCGATTTGAAAAATACCGCCCACTAACGTTGGCCACATCCGGGGAGGTAGCCAAATAGAGAGTAGTTTGGGCACCCTGCTCCGGAGAAATCATCAGGGGGCGAGCTGCCCACCACAAGCCCTTCATTACCGGCGATGTATCGGTGCGGATCAGGCCGGTATCTACCATGCCGGGGTGGAGGCAGTTGGCGGTAATGCCCGTTAAGTCCAGGCGGTAGGCCAGTTCTTTGGTAAATAGGATATTAGCTAGTTTAGAATCGGCGTAAGCGGTGAGCCAGCTGTACTTGTCGGGTGAGTTACGGGTTTCACGGGAGGGTTCAATCTCACCTACCCAATGCGCTATCGACGACACTGTAACTACTCGGGCTTTACCAGCCGCATCCAGAAGCGGAAGCAGGAGGTTAGTTAAGGCGTAGGGCGCTAAATGATTAGTGGCCCAGCTAAGCTCATTTCCTTCGTCGGTGATGTGGAGCACGCCGGGCATAATACCCGCGTTATTTACCAAAATATCTAATTGGCTGTGCTCCTGCTGCATTTCCTCGGCCAGCGCCCGCACATTTCGGAGCAACGACAGGTCATAGCACTTTACCTGTACCAGTGCCTCGGGTCCTACGGCGGTTTGGATGGAAGCGCGTGCCCGCTCGGCCTTGTCCGCGTCGCGGCCCACCAAGACCACAGTAGCGCCCTGGCGTGCTAACTCACGTGCCGTAACTAGCCCAATGCCACTTGTGCCACCCGTAATAAGTGCAATTTTACCGGCAAGAGAAGAAGATAACGCCATACGCGGCAAAGGTAAAGGGCAAAGTTGAAGGGGTGTACTGGCCTACGAAATCTAAAACGATTGGAAGCTGGCCTGACTTACGTGCAATAGTATTAAAAGGGTGAGCGTAAGAAGATCTTTGGAAAGAGTAGTGAGGCTCACGTGCAGGCTAATTTAAATAGTACTATGTGTTGGGCAGGGAAAAGCTTGGCAAAATATAAGCGGTACTCCCGCCGATTAATGGGGTTAACTATAGTAGTTCAGCTGGGCTGATTGTACTCTAGCTAATTGAACGGGATAGGTAAGGGTTTCTGATAGACCACAAAAAAGCCGCCCCATTTCCGGAGGCGGCTTTTGAAGGGTGGCCTAGCAAGGCAACGCTGCTTAGAAGGGCAGGTCGTTGTCGTCGTCGGAGGCGATAGGAGCGGCCGAAGCGCGCAGGTTGGGGTTTGAGTTGGCAGCGGGAGCAGCAGCACGAGGGGCGGCCTGCTGGAAGTTGCCACCACCTTGAGGAGCAGCGCCACCACCGGTGCCAGCCTCAATGCGCCATGCCTCGAGGTTGGTGAAGTACAGCATCTGACCGTTCTTGTTGAAACCACGACCACGCAGGTTGAAAGAGATTTTAACCTCGTCACCTACTTTGTATGGGTCGATGAGGGCGGTTTTGTCCTGCACCAATTGAAACTTGATATGCTCAGGATACTGGCCGTCTACGACTTCCAGCACGAATTCGCGCTTGCGGAATTTTTCGCTCACCTGCTGTTCGTCGAATATCTCGTGCAGGCGGCCGGTAGCTTCGTAAGCCATAGGAAAAAAATATGTTTGGGGATGTTAAAACAGTAATTCAAACGTACGAAAAAAAACGCGGTTAGGCTAAGTTGGCCACCCCCTTCTGGGGGCATTTACCTGCGTACCTTTACCTTGTATTTTGGCTTTTTTCGAAATAGTTTTTTCTGATGAATATACCCTTTTCGCTAGCTCTGCACGGAGGCGCCGGCACTATTACCCGGCAACTGATGACCTCGGGGCAGGAGCAGCAATACCTACAGGCTCTCCGCGAAGCCCTGGAAATTGGCTACGCCGTGCTGCGGCAAGGCGGGCCCGCTCTTGATGCGGTGGAGTTAACAGTGCGCAGCCTCGAAGACTGCCCATTGTTTAATGCGGGGAAAGGAGCAGTGTTTACCCACGAAGGGCATCACGAAATGGACGCCGCCATTATGGATGGCCGCAACCGGGAGGCTGGCGCCGTAACCGGCGTGCGTACCGTGCAAAACCCCATTAGGGCCGCACGGCTGGTGATGGAACAAACCGACCACGTACTTCTTGCTCACCCCGGTGCTGATGAGCTGGCCCGCCAGCATGGCCTACCTACCCAGCCGGTTGAATACTTTTTCACCCAGCACCGCTACGATCAACTGCAGGAAGCACTGCTCGAAGGTCGAATGCGCCTCGACCATAGTCAGGCCCAGCCGGAGCCAACGCCTTCGCCGTTAGAAGAGCCCATAGCGTTTGAAGAAGATCCTAAAAGGAAAATGGGAACGGTTGGGGCTGTAGCACGCGACCAGCACGGTAACCTGGCGGCTGCCACCAGCACTGGGGGCATGACCAACAAACGTTACTCCCGCATCGGCGACTCACCCATTATTGGCGCCGGTACTTTCGCCGACAACCGCACCTGCGCCATCAGCTGCACAGGTCACGGTGAGTTCTTCCTCCGCGCAGTAGTAGCCCACGACATCAGCTGCCTCATGGAATACCGGGGCTTGAGCCTGGCAGAAGCCTGCCGCATTGTAGTGCATGAAAAGCTTGCGCCAATAGGGGGCGAAGGGGGCCTGGTAGCCGTTGATGCGGCCGGCAACATTGCTCTGCCATTCAACTCCGAAGGTATGTACCGGGCGAGCCTAAGCTCCTCCGATGGGGTACCTTACATTGGCATCTATAAGGACTAACTTTGAGCATCTTTTTTGCGCCTATATATATAAGGAGTAGCTGCTAAATTAGAAAAGCTAGGTAATTGCCTGGTATTCAGAAAATAAGACCTGATTATGCTGCCATAAGAATTATGTGTTATAAAAGACCTTTTCTGCCTCATTTACCAAGTAAAAAAGTGCAGCCTCTCTTTGTAGGAGAGGCTGCACTTTTTTACTTGGTGGTGGCGCTAGTTGGCAGGTGCTGGCTCGTTGGCATCCTGACCAGCCGTTAGGGCCACCGACTCGGCAGCTTGCAGGCGTAGGTTGATGTTCGGATAGAATTCACGCTCGGTTACGTCGTAAATATTGCCCTTTACCAAGGCATGGAGCAGCATATTCTCGATGGAGATGGCCGTGCCCTTTGGGGCCGCGGCCGCGTTGTTGTGCTCCAGCTTATGGCCATCCATAATGATGACGAGGTTAGAGCCAATGGTTTCCATCAGGTGTCCTTCGGTAATAAGCACGCCGGTATCTTCACCAAGCCCAATGCCAATCAGTTTGGGGTGCAATGCCACCGCTTCAATCAACCGCCCGAAGCGGCCGCGCTTTACAAAGTGCGAATCAATTACCACGCAATCAATCAAGCCTAGGCCAGTGCCCATTTTCACGGCACCCTTCATGAGGGCATCTGGCACACTGCCTCCCTTAATCATGGTATGCGACATGGCCATGGCCCCGGCACTAGTGCCGGCAATCACAAAGTTGGGCTGCTTCTGATAGCGCTCCTTTAGAGTGCGCAGAAATTCAGTGCCACCAAACATTTCTGTGAGGCGCGACTGGTTACCACCCGAGAACATTACTACATCAGCCACCTTCAGTCGCTCAACATACTCTGGCTGCAGCGCATCCTCGGGCACCCGAATGTCCATGATGCCCACATTGTGGCAATTGAGCATGGCAAACGACGACACGTAAATGCGTGCTACTTCTTCCGGAATCATGGAAGCGGTAGTGACTACTTCAATCCGTGGATCAGCTTTGCCCGATTCTAGAATGACGCGCTTGAGTATGCCTAGCTCAAAAAAGTTGAGGTAGTATTTTTTTTTCGTGCGCGGGTTAGGGTAAGTGCCCTTGTCTTCATTGCCTCCAATGGCAATCAGCTTACCGAGCGGTTTTATTTTTTTCAATTCGAAGGGTAGCTTAACTAACAAAATGGGAAAAGGCCCACTCGAAGCAAGCAAGCTTCGAGCCAGCGCTAAGCCAGTAAGAGAATTAAACCAGCAGACAGCTGCTCTGGTTCTCCAACTGACTAAGTTCTTAAATGAACAACGTTTGCTGCGGCAATACTACTATTGCTCATCGTACGGCAGAATTCATTCGGTCGGCTTACCCAAAAGCGCGTCGAAGGTGACGCTGGCTACCGCATGGTAGTTTGGGCGGGCTTCGGTGTAAATCTGCCGGGCCCGTGCTGCCCCTCCTGGGGTAGCCAGCAGGGCTTTGTAGAGCGGAACCAAAAATTTGCGCCGGCCCACGTGCGTGAGGAAGTTATGTAGCGCCGCATCAGCCGCTGAGTAACCCGCCGCAATAGTGTGCGGGAACCAAGCCGCTAGTATTTCCGAGTTGCCAGATTGGGTAAAGCCAAAGGCAGCATCCAGTTCAGCAAGCTTTACAGCGGGCAGGGCAGGAGGTAGGCCATGCAGGAAGTGCACCCACTCATGGCTGCTCCACTCCGCCGTGGCCAAGCTAGCCGCCGCCGCTCCGGCTTGCCACTGGCCCAGGGCCTGCTCTACCGCCACAAACCGCGCCGATGAAACCGGCGGAGCCACGGCCGGAATGCCAGGGCCGTTAATCCAGGCATCAAGCTGCACCTGCTCTTCCAAGCCCGGATGTTTATCAAGTAACTCGCGGCGCAGGTAGGCCACAAACGAATCGGTGTCCATGCTCTGGAAACTGTGCCGAGCGAAGTACTCCTTTATAAAGGTGTCTAGCTCTTCGCGCCCTACCAAGTGCTCAAGGGTAAGCAGAAGGTAGTCTCCCTTCTCATAGGCAATTTCGTTCAGGCTCTCGTCGGGGTCACGGCCGGCTAGGGCTAGGTGCAGGTGCGTATCAGGGCTGTCAGGGCCAAGCTCTTCAATGGTATGTAGCAGCCCTGTGTGGCCTAGTACCTGCAACATATCGGAGTAGGGGCGACCGTAAAGTTTCTCCATAATGCGCCGCTCGAAGTACACCGTGAAGCCTTCATTCAGCCAGAAGTCATTCCAGGTGGCATTGGTAACGAGGTTACCCGACCAAGAATGGGCCAGCTCATGGGCCACTAAACTAGTCAGGCTTCGGTCGCCGGCCAAAATGGTAGGAGTTACAAATGTTAAACGCGGGTTTTCCATGCCGCCAAATGGAAATGAAGGTGGCAAGACCAGTAAATCATACCGCTCCCAGCGGTAAGGACCATATAAGTCTTCGGCAGCAACCACCATATTCTCCAGATCGGCAAACTCGCTGGTGGCAGTTGGCAGCGTCGCAGGCTCGGCGTATACGCCGGTCCGGGGGCTGAGCGCTTGAAACTCAAGGTTGCCCACGGCCAAGGCCATTAGATAGGCCGGAATGGGTTGATCCATCCGAAAGTGATAGGTGCCCGTGGCAGAGCGCTGCTGCGGGTTCTCGGCACTCATCAGGGCCAACAGTTCTGCGGGCACCTGCACCTGGGCTTCATACGTGAAGCGTACCCCCGGCGAGTCCTGACACGGTATCCAGGTGCGGGCCAGAATAGCCTGCGACTGGGTAAACAGGAACGGATGCTCCCGGCCGGCCGTCTGCTCGGGTGTCAGCCATTGCAGGGCCGCCGCTCCGGGTGTGGTCCGGTACCGGATGGTAACGGCCTCAGTGCCGGGCTCAAGCACAATTCGAAGCGGCTGGCCTAGCACCGCATCTTCACTACCCAGCGTGAATGAGGTAGGCTCTCCCTCTAGGCCACCTAACAGTACTTCCTCAATTTGTAAGGAGCGGGCATCCAGCAAAAGCTCGGTTGCGCCCGTTGAGTTGGCCAGTTGCCATGTGGCATGGCCAGCCAGCACTCGAGCGTCAAAATCAACAGTAAGGTTTAGCGCTAAATGATGAACGCTTACGTCCTGGGGCTGAGCAAAGCTGTGCGGGTCGGTGGAGGCGGAGGAAATTGAGGGGGCGATGGGGTTAGACATAAACAGAGCGAAAGAAAACTGGCCCAGCCAGAAAGGAAAAAAGTAAAGCTTTGGGCATTAACCGAAGGCACGGATATTGGCTAAGGTACACTTTCACCTATACGATCCTCTAAGGGCAAGGTCGGCAATTAGTATTCTTTCCAGTATGCTAAGCTTACTACTGCCTGGCGTAAATACGTGCGAATAAGGCAGCGTATATCGAAAAATGCTACCTTGCAACAGTAGAGAAGAACTGCTTCTGTGGCAACTCAACGTCACGGAAACCAGTAAAACACCATAGGCTTGGAGTGTAAGTTGGAAGGCTTTTTGCCTGATAGCTGGTAGTCCTCCTAGTCAACGTTTTATTTTCTCTCCCTCCGCATGAACGATACACCCAAATTTTCTTTTTTTACCACCTTCTGCTGCTGGCTCTTTGGGCTGTTGTTGCTCACGTCTACCATATCGTGCAGCCAAGACCAAAAAGCCCAGATTAAGGAGGCATTGCCCATGGGCCTCACGAAGGTTGGCGGCCCTCAGCCCAAGCTTGATAGCGTGTACATTGAAAAGTACATGAGCGCCGAGCCCAAATTCAAGGACCAGATTGAATGGGCTAAGAAGTTTTACAAAGAGCGTGATTTTCGCTTGGGCTGGTTTCGTAACCATGAATTGGTTCCTCAGGCCCAAACAATGCTTGGCGTTATTAATAAAGCCGGAGAAGAAGGTCTAGATCCTAAAGAGTATCAAGTCAAGGACTTCCCAACGCTTTTCGCCTCATTGAAAGAAGCCCAGTCTGACTCAACCAAGCGTAATGCCCTGGAGAAGGAAATTGATGTAGCCTTGTCAAGCACTTACTTTAACTGGGCCTCTGACTTTTATCGGGGTACAGTTAATCCGCGTCAGGTTAAGAGCATTGACTGGAACGTAAAACGCAATAAGATTAAGCTGCACAAGGCCCTCATGACGATTTTGAAGGAGCGTGAGAGCACGTATCCTTACTATGAGTTTGAGCCCTTGCACCCCGAGTATGACCGCCTGAAAAAAGCGTTGGCTGAGTACCGTACTCTGCAGCGGAATGGTGGCTGGCCTACCATTCCGGCTGGTACCAAGCTCAAGCCCGGGGCAAGTTCACCGGCAGTGGCGGCTCTGCGTACTCGCTTGCTAGGCCCTAGTGCCGCTACACCACAGCCGGCCGCTACTCCCGTTCAAAATGTATCAAACAAGACGGGTGATGCCTCTCAGTCGGCAACTGCTACGGCGGCCGCTTCTCAGCCATATGATGCCGAGCTGGTAGCGGCTGTAAAGGAGTTTCAACAGCAGAATGGGCTAACGCCAGATGGCGTTGTAGGTGGTGAAACGCTCCGTTTGCTGAACATTCCACTCTCGCAGCGCATTGATCAGATTGTACTGAATATGGAGCGGTGGCGTTGGATTCCTAAGAAATTTGAACCTAGCTACCTGCTCGTAAACATTCCCGACTATACTCTGCATGTGGTTGAGGATGGCAAAGAGGCCTTCAACATGCGTGTGATTGTAGGCAAAACGCTGAACGCAACGCCAGTCTTCAGCGATAAGGTAGAGTATGTGGTGCTAGCGCCTTACTGGAATGTTCCCTTTAGCATCATCGATAAAGAACTACGCCCGAAATTGGTAGCTAATGCCCAAGGCACCCTCGATCGGCTTGACATGGAAGTAGTAAAAGGGTGGGGGGCTAAAGCTACCCCCATCAACCCTAGTAGCGTAGACTGGGCCAACGTAACGGAAAAGACTTGGAAGTACACCTTGCGTCGTCGTCCGGGCCCCAAGAATGACTTGGGTGATGTGAAGTTTATCTTCCCGAACTCGAACGACATCTACCTGCATGATACTCCCCACGATGAGCTTTTTAGCCAGAGCAAGCGAGGCTTCAGCCATGGCTGCGTGCGTGTAGCAGAGCCTATCAAGCTAGCTGAATACCTGTTGCGTAATAAGTCAGGCTGGGACCGAACCGCCATCCTCGACACCATTGCTGGACGCCGGGAGAAGTATATCACACTTCCTGAGAAACTGCCAGTGTACCTGGTGTATTTTACCGCGTGGGTTGATGAGAACGGCAAGGTCAACTTCCGCGATGACATCTACGGCCATGATAAAGCGCTGGCTAAAGAATACTTTAACTAGCCTCTCCAAATAACGCACTAACAGTAAGCCCCGGGCTCCTGAGATCAGGAGCCCGGGGCTTACTGTTTATGGAGCAAACTTACCAGCGCCTCTTGAAACGAGAGTTGAAGCGCAACATCAGTATGCAGCAATAATGGCCAGGGTCCAGTAATGAAGCGTGACTCCTGAAAGAAAGCAGCAAGCATAAACTTATGATTTCCTACCCGCATAAGCTGCTAAGGCAAGTATGATTTACATATGTTATACAATTGTAAACTAATGTACGTGGTGTTTATATTTATAAACTATGAATGGTCGTTCTTAGTGGTGAATTACATATGTATGCATAATCGAATTTGGCGTTGAAGCAGACTATATATTGCTAGATTTGTAACCAGATAACATTAGGCCTTATGCTTGAGCGTATTCGAGAAATACTGAGTAAGTATCAGCTGACTCCTACTCAATTTGCAGATGCTATTGGTACGGCACGGCCTATTGTGAGCCACATTCTGAGCGGTCGGAATAAACCTAGCTTAGAAGTTGTCCAGAAGATAATTAGTGCCTACCCGGAGCTTTCTCTCCCGTGGTTGTTGAGTGGTACAGGGCCTATGGAAACAGATGCCCCATCTGTTCAGCCACAGGCTGGTACGCCTGGCACCCTCTCTAAGGCCAATAGCAGGCCCACCACGGCACGCGTGGCTGAAAAGCAACCCGCAGCTTCGCAGGAAGTGCAGACGCCAGTAGCTGCTCCTATACCGGTAGCAGCTCCACCATCAATAAAGGAGCCTGTATCTCTAAACCATGAGCCCTTGGGGGGGCCGGCAACTCCAGTAGCGCATGACGTGTCAGCAACGGTTACGACGCCAGTTAAACCGCCTAATCCGGCAGTTACCTCCCCCGTCTCTCCTCCAATCGTAGCTGCGGCCTTTTCGGAGCCTGGAAAAGCTATCCGTCGCATTGTTATCTTTTACAGCGACGGCACGTTTACGGATTATCAGCCCGAGGCAGGCACTATCTAGCTCGAATGGGTAGCTGCCATATGGAGTATTCTTTACTTCTATCTCTCTGCTTTCGTAGGACTGTCTATCTATTGCTACCACAGTGCTTCTAGCTTCTGTAGCCAAGGGCTAAATTGCTTGCTGTTCAATTTGTCAGTATGTGGATAGTGACTGTTTGCGGGGTATTTGGTGTATCTCAATAGGGGTGATAAATGCGTAACAGAATAGTGTGGCGTTTATTAATAAAAGCCAATACTGGAATCTGCTAATGGTTTGAGGTTAGTGGGATTTTATAAACTTATAAGTCATTGTTTTTCAGATGTAAACATGTTGTTGTTTAAGCAAAGATTTTAACTAAATAAGTTGTTGTTGAGATACGTGCTTAGGTGGATATATGTAATTTAAGCAGATGCTATTTTTTGTGGCGTTCAACACACGGGAGTGCTAAGATTTTTAACCTTCTATGCTTGTAAAAAAAATTATATTTCATTTTAATACGTTAAAGGGTGATAGGTGTTTTTGCATTGCAGAGTAGTAACTCTACATGAAGGATATTGCAGCAAACAGCTAGCTCTAGCTGTACATCACAGTGAAACAGTTTACTAGCTACTTCTGCAGCGCTCGAGGTGAAATTATATGTATAGAATTGTTGTTTTCTCTGCCTCTGGTGTGTTTCACTCAATGCCGGCTGCATAAATAATCACGTACACTTGACGGGTGTTACATGTGTAAACTGAGTAGGTAATACCTAGTTTTACTTCAGAGAATAGTTACTCTTTGAGTACTTGGCCGTTTTCGGGACGGTGCTTACCTTTGGGCCATGAAAAATTTCCGTCTCTTCGTCCTGTTCGCCGCTGGCGCCTCGTTGTTCCTGTCGTCTTGCTCGCAAGCTCCCGACGCGGAGAAAGATCCTAACGCCGATGCTGCCTATAAGCGTAGCCACCGCCCTGAAGGATACCGTCAGGCGCAGCGCAGCGACGTCAACTATTAACTGACTACTAGTTATAACTTGGTGGTACCAGTTCTTCATCAGTTGATGCGGTGAAGCAGATGCTTTATGGCGCCGAAAACTCCACCCACCTGCACGCACTATTTGAACCACGACAACTCTGAGCCTGCTTCAGCCTAATGGCCTAAGCAGGCTCAGCTGTTTTAGCTCTATTCATTTATGAAAGGGTCGATACGTAAGAACACGATACTCTTGATATACAACGATTACCTACCCATCAAAGAAGGGCCGGCTTATGCCGGCCCTTCTTTGATGGGTAGGTAATCGTTGTATATCAAAAGGGAACATTAAATATTCCTCCGGTAATTGTTCTGGTTATGGGTGTGCTACCGTAATTGCCTTCTGCGGTAAAAGAAAACGTACCTGTGATAGCAGTGGCAGAAGCCGAAGTAACCGTTATGGTACCACTTACTGATTGGTATAGATTATCGGATATGTAAGATGCCCAAACGCCACTGCCGAACGCGCCAACTGTGTAGGATCCCACTTTTTTGGGCATATATAGCTGTACTGCTTCTCCACCATTACGTGTGCTGCCACTTAACTCAATAATAGTACCTCCTGTATGTAAAGTATAGTTTGGACTTCTGGAGGAAAAGTCGTTGCCATCTACGTTCCAACGCAAAGGAGCCATGTCCGGGGGTACATTATTTTTGGAACAGGAAGAGGACAATAAGGCAAATAGCAGCGGAAATAGAGCGGCCTTTAATACTGTTTTGGCAGGAAACAACATGCGTAAGGATATGGAGGATGGGTGGCATAAAGTTGGGATGTTTTTTTGCTAACCCCATAGCAATGTTTTTAGAGATTAAAAAAACTGTGCTTGTGCCTTACAACAGTACGCTTCATCCAACTTCTCCCCGATGGCAGTGGCCTGGGCCACCGGTAGCTGCTCTTAGGCCTAGCCACGAAGCAACTACATAAGAACAACAAAAAGCCCCGCTACTCTTGGTGTAGCGGGGCTTTTTGGCTCCGGGTGGGAAGTGAGTTGATTCTACAACTAGTGAGCCATCATAGGATGCGGTAGTAGAGCGTCCGTGGTTAGGTCAGAAAGTTGAATAGTAGTCAATAACTGCGCCTCCAGTAAGTCGGCCCAGGTGCGCAGATACAGTACCACATCATCACGCTGGTTGTGGCGCATGGCGTCACGCCGCTCAAAGGGAATAGCGGCTAGGATGGTGGGGTCGGCGAGGCGCTCCAGGTGAGCCAGGTCTTGGCGAGTGAACCCAAGGGCCAGCATCTCATCAATAGTTTCGTCGATGGGTAGGCCGCTAGTAGGGCAATAGTCATTGATCTGGCGCTCCCAGTCGCCGTAGCGCTGCATGGCGCGAGCGTGAATCTCGCCTTTTGTGAGCTTGGTGATAGTTTGGGCCAGATGGCCGCAGTTGCAGCTGCCCATATGGCCCCATTGGTAGGGAGCCTGCGCAACTAAGCGCTGAGCAGTATCGCGCAGCGCCTGAATGACGGAAAGAGTGCTTTGAGCCATATCAGAACGTTGTTGAAGCAGAAATACATGTATAGTGAAGCAGTGCGCTACCCCTTAATAAGGAGAAAGTAGGGGCTTTTGTTTCATCTCCAACTAAGTATCACTTTGCCCTAACGCCTAAAGGGAGATAATAACAAATCGCCCCATCTGCTCAAGCTTCAGCTTGAGCAGATGGGGCAATGAACAAAAGACCTGCAGGCTTCTTACAAGGGGTTAGCGGTTGGCGCCGCCGTTGCCACCGCGAGACCGGCGCCGCTGGCCACCGCCCTGGCTGCTCCCAGCCGTGGCAGCTCGGCCGCCACTGCTGGAGCCTGCTGGGCGAGAGGAGCCTCCACCAGAGCGCTGACCGTGGCCGGCGGGCCGCTCGCCGCTACGGCCTTGTGGGCGACCTTCGCGGCCAGGGCGCGGGGGGCGGCCAGCCGGGCCTTTAGGGCGTTTAATAGCTGGGCCACCAGAAAGTGGTACGGGCGCCACATTATCAGACGCGAAGGGGTGCTGATTAACCACCGGAATCTGCCGACGAATGAGCTTCTGGATATCCTGCAGGTAGGCACGCTCTTCGTCTTCGCAGAAGGAGAGAGCAATGCCATCGGCGCCGGCGCGACCCGTGCGGCCAATGCGGTGCACGTAGGTTTCGGGCTCGTTCGGGATTTCGTAATTAATAACGTGGGTGAGCTCCTCCACGTCAATACCGCGGGCGGCAATGTCAGTGGCCACAAGTACGCGTGTGTCACCGGCCTTGAAGTTGTGCAGAGCCCGCTGGCGGTGGTTCTGCGACTTGTTGCCGTGGATGGCCTCGGATGGAATGTTAGCCTTGGCAAGCGTTTTCACCACTTTATCGGCCCCGTGTTTGGTGCGCGTAAATACCAGCACCCGGCGGATGTTCTTATCTGATAATACGTGCTCCAGCAGAGCCGCCTTATTCTCTTTCTCCACCATGTACACGGCCTGCGTTACCTTCTCAGCGGTGCTGGACACGGGTGTCACGGCCACTTTCACTGGGTTTGGCTTCAGAATAGTATCGGCTAGGTCCTGAATTTGCCCCGGCATGGTGGCCGAGAAAAACAGGGTCTGGCGGGAAGCGGGCAGCTTAGGCAACAGACGCTTGATATCGTGAATGAAGCCCATGTCGAGCATGCGGTCGGCTTCGTCGAGCACAAATACCTCTAAGTGACGCAGGTCGATGAAGCCCTGGTTCATGAGGTCGAGCAGGCGCCCGGGTGTGGCAATGATGATATCAACGCCGCGCTTAAGCGCATTCACCTGCGGAGCCTGGCCTACGCCGCCAAAAATAACAGTGTGGCGCAGCTTCAAGTGACGGCCGTAAGAGGCAAAGCTTTCTCCAATTTGAATGGCCAGCTCGCGAGTGGGGGTGAGAATAAGGCAGCGGATACGGCCGGGAGCGTGGCGCTCTACCAGGGCCGTTTGATGCAGAACCTGAAGTATAGGAACTGTGAAAGCGGCAGTTTTGCCGGTGCCCGTTTGGGCAACCCCGAGGAGGTCGCGGCCATCCAACACGTGCGGAATAGCTTGTTCCTGAATGGGAGTGGGGTTGGTGTATCCTTCCTCGTGCAAGGCACGCAGGATAGGATCAATAAGGTTTAGTTCGTCGAACGACATCAAAAAGAAAAAAAGCAGCTGCCAAACGGGCAGTAGATATGGCAAAACAAGAATTGCGCCGGCAAAGGTCGGCTTTTTTACGCCGACTGCCGGCAAACCTACTATAGGGAAGCCACAACCCTAGTAGGGAGGGGTAGTGAGAAATATAAGGTCAGGAGGTAATCGTGTTACTAATCAGATGATTGAAGGGTTGTTTGCATGCGTGGGTATGCAGAAGCAACCCGCCAGCCCCTGTACTACTTGAGAAAGCAAAACACCCGAGCGCATAAAATCCGTTTACTTTCTTTCGAAGAACTTCAATTACACCACTTGCTATGCGCATCACCGACCGGAAAGTGGCCTACGACGGGCACTACAAACTCAGCCAGCTGCAAGTGCAGGATGGCGATACTACGCTGAAGCGGGAGCGTTTTGAGCCGGGCACTGCTGTGGCCGCACTTATATTTAACACCCAAACCCAACAGTACGTTCTAACGCGCCAGTATCGGGTGGGCCCCGAAAAGGAATTGGTGGAATTAGCCGCTGGCATGGTTGACGGGGGCGAAGAGCCCGAAGAGGCTGTACGGCGCGAAGTTCAGGAAGAGCTGGGCTATGATATAGATTACCTGGAAAAGATTGTTCGTATGCTGCCTTCGCCCGGCACAAGCGCTGAGGTTATAACTATCTTCTACGCCGAAGTAAGCAATCAAAGTGGCCAAGGGGGAGGCCTAGCAGAGGAAAACGAGAAGATTGAACCCGTGTACTATCGTCGGGAAGAGCTTAGGAAAGCTTCCTTCGAAGATGGTAAAACCCTTATAGCAGTTCAGTGGGCCCAACTACGGGATAAGTAGGCCTTTTGGCTGAGCGTAAAACTACTTCTGGCCACAACACAGAAACCCTCCTTGCTGCGGCATTACTTCGCTCTGACAGCTGGTGCTTCATCGAAAGAGCCGTGCAGCTTGATCAGGCTAACAACTGGCCTGGAGCTATACTCGCCTAGTTTAAGTTTCCGTAACTCAAGGCTCTCCCTCAAGCTAACTTCAGGCCCCTTAATTGCCCAACTAGAAAGAGCCAGCTGTTTTGAACAGCTGGCTCTTTCTAGTTGGGCAATTAAGATAAGTGCTCTATTCAGCCTTGATGATGTATTCGAAGTTTTGCTTTGTCTTGGCGTCGTTGATGGTCAGGAAAATATCCTGGGGCGCATCCGTTTTAGTGAATGGCACAGCCCGCTTGCTCATGTACAGGTCGCGGTTCCAGAAGCGGCCCTGACCGCCGGGTAATTCCTGCAGGTTCAGCACTTCCTTACCGTCTTTGGTTTTGGCTACCAGGCTTAGGTAGGCAGGGTCGGCGTTCTGTGCCCCCCGGCGGTACATGGTTACGGTGAGCTGCCCGCCAGCAGGCAGCTGCTGAAAGCGACGCTGGTAGGTGGTATCGGCCCAGTTGTTCATGCGCTTTAGCTCATTTATTTCCGTGAGCAGCACAGAATAGGGGCGGTAGTCTACCCGCGTAACGCAGGCTTCTACCTCCGCGTCCTCGTCGGTATTCTTCGTGACATTGAGCACGTAGGGGCTTTCCTCATCCTTTTTGGGGAACGTGTACTTCTTACGCGGCTTGCCGGGCATGTATTGGGCCGAAGCGGCCAAAGTGCCTAACAATAAGGCGGAAACGAGAAAAAATTTCTTCATATAATTCAATTATGGGCGGTTCAGTAGATCAGTCGGTTTACGACCAGGCAAAGATAGGAAATAGGGTGGGGTGATGCGGAATTGTTTCGGTTAGTGTCTGATAGCACCGGATAAAGTAGTTGTAAGTTTAAGCTAGAAGTGCAGTACAGGCAGTCAGTGTGTGTGGCAAAAGAAATTTTCCCCACGCCATAGTACAAACATTTTGGCGAGGCGCTAGTCTAGTGGTGGCATTTCCTCTATCTCCATTAAAGCCACTCCATCCATTTCCACTGACTATGATTGAGTGTCACTTCAGGTATTGTACAGAGGACACCATGTAAATTTTGTAGCCAAAATGCTAGCGTGAACAATAACCTCTACACAGGTTGGGTAAAGCGCTTTGCCGCAAACAGCAGTTAAGCAGCGGCTATATTATTATGCAAATGGATATAAAAAAGCATGCTTTATAATGCTGGAGAGGATATTTGAGTGTTTGGCTTTATACTGTATTTAACATATGGTTGTAATTAAATAAGCCATTGAACCTTGGTGATGAACTATGCTTTGTAGCAAAAGACCATATCGTTTCTTGGCCTTAGGATTCAATATCGGCCGCCCACTTTGCGCTGATTCAGCCAGGATAACTCAGTGGGAAATTGAGGGAGTGAGCGAGGTGCGGAGTGGCCTAGACCAGTGGTATCAGTGAGGGCTTGGAGGAAGGTTATCAGGTCGTGCTTTTCTTGAGTAGTGAGGTGGAGCTTATCGGAGGGAAGCGTTTGATTGGGCACCCGCAGGCCCAGGGCTGCGCCTCCTCCCTGGTTGTAGAAGTCAACGACTGCTTCAAGGCTGCGGTAGGCCCCATTGTGCATGTAGGGAGCCGTGACAGCCACATTACGCAGCGTTGGAGTTTTAAAAGCATGCTGCTGCCACCGGATGCCCGTGGCCCCGCCCCGGCCCAGGTCCCGATCGAGGGTGCGGGGGTGGAGGCTGGCTTGAGCAGGAGTGCCCAGCACTTCCGCTTCAGAGCGTTCGAAGCCAGGTGGTACTGTACCATTGAACAAGGGTAGGAAGTGACAGGTGGCGCATTTGGCTTTACCCAAAAATACATTGGCTCCTCGTTGAGCTGCTGCGCCAAGGGCCTCTGGTTCCCCGCGCATATACGTATCAAAAGGCGAGTTGAGGCTGATAAGGGAACGGAGATAGGCGGCCAGCGCCGATTTTACTTGGTCCTCCTGCACCCCCGAATCGGGCGCCGCGGCAAAGGCAGCCGCAAATGCCCTGCGGTAGTTTGAATTACGCGTTAGCAGCCGCGCCACAACCGCTAACGAGCCATGCATTTCGGTAGGGTTAGCTACTACAGCGGCGGCCTGATCCTCTAAGAAGCTTACGCGGCCATCATGAAACTGATTGCGCTGCAGCGCGGCGTTTAACAGCGTGGGAGCATTCCGGGCTACCTGACCGCGCCCTCCAAAAGCCACACTCTTGGCCTGCCCATCGGTGAAAGCCCGCGTGGGGTGGTGGCAGCTGGCACAACTCCTGCTGCCGTTG
Organism: Hymenobacter taeanensis; assembly: GCF_013137895.1. Lineage (NCBI taxonomy): Bacteria > Pseudomonadati > Bacteroidota > Cytophagia > Cytophagales > Hymenobacteraceae > Hymenobacter > Hymenobacter taeanensis. Next base: position 4,447,552 of record NZ_CP053538.1, on the reverse strand, counting down.
CCGGAAAGCACCGGATCAAAAAACAGCTGCCGGCCCAGGTTAATTTGTTGCTGGGTGGGGCGTGCAGTGGTGTTGGCAGCGAAAGCAGCAACTTCAAACGCATCTGCTTGAAATAAGGACGCCGCATCAGGCCGAAGGGCGCGCACCTCCTTGAAGGCCGGAATGCCGAGAGCCTGTTGCGCCGCCCAGAGCTGCTGGCTGAGCGGGTTGGCATAGGCCACCAAAAACCGGAGCCGGTCAAAATTTGCCGCATCGGGGTGGTGGCCTAGAAATGTCTGAATGGCGCGAAAGGTGCTGTCGAGGCGGGTGGCGAGGTGGGGCTGCCGCGCCAGCAGTTGCGGCCGGTAGGGGGCCAGGGTGGCCTGCACTGCGGCCAAGGCTTCAGCGGCTTCTGGCACGGTACCCGGTGAGGCTGGCGTGTCAAACCCCGAAATACCCAGGGTCATTACTCTGAATACTTCCAGTCGAGCCGCATCGAAGAGATGCTTATCGGTGGTTGAAATCGTTTCGGCGGCGTGATGTAGGCTCAGTAGGCTACTACGCACAAAAGCTAGCTGCTCCAGCACTTGCCCTTGTTGCCCGGGGGGATAGGCCTTGGGGTAAAAGTAGGTTTCCAGGACTTGCAGGCCCTCCGGTGCGTGCACGCGTTGCTGCTGGTCAAATTCCTCTACCTCACCCAGGGCCGGTCCATTAAGAAGCTTAGCTGTGGAAGGGCTATAATATTCCGCCAGCATTTCCGTGCGTTTCCAGGCGCGCCGAGCGGCCAGAAAAGCCCCCCGCTGTTTTTCCATCGGTTGCTTTTGCGCAACGGCTCGGTTCAACAGAGCTACTGCAGAGTCTAGTTGCGTGAGGTCATGCTGATACTGTTGCATTGCTTGCGCAGCGGGGCTCGTCGGCGGAGCTTGTACAAGGCTAGGAGAGGGGCGTTGACAGCTTACCCAAGTAACGGCAAGGCTAAAAAGAGCTAGGGGAATAGAAAATTTAATATGAGGCTTATGCATTGTGAATCATTATTTTACCAAATGTTTTAACGACTGCATTATCATTTGGGTAAATGATTTGAGTTTTATTAAAAGCACAGGGCCTCCTCTTAAGCGAAGTTGCTGTAGTTATGAAAAGCCCTGCTCCTGGGGGGAGAAGCAGGGCTTTTATTACACATTGGGTGCGCTAACAGCTTACGACTGTAAGCCTCAAAATCGGGTGGATAAACTAACGGGGTAGGCCACTCAGGACTACCACTTGGCTGGCCTGATCGTTGCCATTGTTAGGCTTGGCACCGCCGTCCTTGTACTTCTGGGCGCGCCAGGAGTGGGGCTGAATGCACAGCGTAAACGTATTTGGCTGACCTACTACATCCGATACATCTACTAGGGCGCCGTACTCCCAGCTGCCTTTTGAGGAGGTAGCCGGCGTATAGGTGTTACCGGTCACGTTGTACTTGTCCTTATCAGTTTCGGTGCGGCGGTGGTCTAGTTCCAGCACCTTTTTGAGCTCACCCGTGGCAATGTTGTATTGGTAGAGGTAGGCATCGTGCGTTTCAGCGCCGTATCCGTTTGAGTCTTCCTGGATGTAGACGTAGTTCTGGGTTACGCAAATGTTGTCAGGATTCTGAAAGTCCTTGGCCTTGCCGGTACGGTCGTCCCCATCCAGAATGACTTCCAGCGTGCCTTGCAACGGGTTTTGCTCATTGAGCAGCAGGCGGTAGGTGCGTCCCCATTTGGTGCGGCTCTGGTCGGCATTTACGCCCGTAAAGTCTTGGCCAGTCACATTGAAGTACACCTCACGGCCATTCGCTCCGCTACCTTTGCGGTAGTCAAGGTCCTCAACCCGCCCAAACTTAATGGCCTTGAGTGGGTCTACCTGAGCCTGCATCTGGCTTCCCGTGAGGTTCTTATGATCCGGGATGGTCGCAAATTCTACCTCATACTTCTGGCCTACCACCATGTCTTTTTCGCGCTGGTTAAGATCTTTGCGGCGGAGCATATACTGCTGCCCACCGTCGAGGTCGCCCACTGCGTTGCTCACGTAGAGCGCTACCTGCCCACCCGTAGCATCTGAAGCATCCTCGCCCGTGAGCACCACCGTTTTGTTCGCATAAGCTGTTTTGGGTAAAGGCACTGCGTTTTCAGCGCTCCAATAGCCCAACCCCTTAACACCTTTAGGCGTGCTTTGGGTATTGTTATCAGCGAAGGGTTGAATTAAATGGGTCTGAGCATCTACTGCGCTTTCGCCGGCGCTCAGGAAGTAAGGACCGAAGCCGTGCTCAGCGGGCGTAACCAGTGTAGCGGAGCACAGGCGCCAACGGCCCCCATCGGAGTTCAGTACATACTCGCCGCGCACGGGGCGTAAGGTTTCATCAAAGTGAAGCCGGGAAATGGCCATGTTATCCTCGTTGTTTACGAGCATGGTAAAGCCCTTACCATCGGGGTCGCGCAGCAAACCGGCCCCGTCGGCTGAGCCGCCGAACATGAAGTCTGGTGAGGCGGCCAGTTTATCATCAGAGCTGATGAGCGAGTACATCTTCACGCCCTCAAACCCTGCCTGCGTTTTGGCCAGTACCGGGGTGACTGAGTAGTTGTCGAGTTTGACTGTGCTAGGGGTCTCGGCTGGGCTAGTAGTATCGTTATCATTGGAGCAGGCTGCCAGGCCAGTAGTGAAAGTCAGGCCCAGGAACAGGCGCAGCGAGAGAGTAGGAGTGTTCATAAACACGGGTAGAGGTAAGGGGCAAAAAGAGGATTTGGAAGGATGCCCAAAAGTATTTCGACCGTGTTACCGCATGATTTACGGCTGGTTATGAAGCAGTGTCCAAATGGTTAAGCACGAGTGACGGGATGATTACGCGAATGTTAGTAGCAGGCAGGTCTGCTTTAGGCTGTTCTCATGAAGCGTGAACAACGCGCATTCCTGTAACTTGCTCCTGCCTGGTATGCTAAGTAGCAGGCGCTGTATTCTATTTTGCGTTGCTATCCTGCCGATGCTGCTTACCATTACCACTACCCATCAGCCCGCCACCGACTTGGGCTTTCTGCTGCATAAGAATCCTGCCCGGCTTCAAACGCTGGAAATAACTGCCGGGCAGGCCCACATTTTCTATCCTGAAGCTACCCCCGAGCGCTGCACCGCGGCGCTCCTACTCGACATAGACCCCATAGCGCTCGTACGGAACCAGCGCGGCCCTGCCGGTGATGGCTTCGCGCTGGAGCAATACGTGAACGACCGGCCCTACGTGGCTTCCTCCTTCCTGAGCTCGGCCCTAGCTAAGGCCTTTAACACAGCTATGAACGGCACCTGTAAGGACCGGCCTGAGCTGCCGGAGGTGCTGCTTCCGCTTGAAGCAACCGTGGCCGTAATGCCGGCGGCTACTGCAGAACAGCTGGAGCGCCTGTTTCAGCCGCTGGGGTACACGGTAGAAACCGAGGCCCACCCGCTGGACCCAACCGTACCGGAGTGGGGCAACAGCCGCTACTTCACGTTGCGGCTGCGCCACCCGGGTATCCGCCTGCGTGATTCGCTAACCCACCTCTACGTGCTGATTCCTGTTCTCGACAACAACAAGCATTACTGGATTAACGAGGCAGAAGTCGAAAAGCTGCTGCACAGAGGAGGCGAGTGGCTGCCCCAGCACCCAGAGCGGGAGTTTATCACGCGCCGCTACCTGCGCTTTGCCGAGTACGTGAACCCCACGCTCGAGCGCCTGCTGGGAGAAGAGGAAGCCCCTTCCGATGAAGTACCGGGCAGCCTGGGTCTGACGGGGGCAAGTTCTGTTGATCTATTCGCAGGAACAGAACCGGCAGATCAGCCAGGTGCGCAGCCAACCAGAGAAAAGCAGAACCTGCACGACATCCGCCTGGACCGCGTAGCGGAAGAAATCAGCCGGCTCGGAGCCAAGCGCGTGCTGGACTTGGGCTGCGGCGAAGGCAAGTTGGTGCGCCGCCTGCTCAAGATTCCGCAGGTTGAGCACATCCTGGCCCTGGACGTGTCGTGGCGGGAGCTGGAGCGGGCGCAGCAGCGGCTGCACGTAGCCGAGATGCCCCCGCGCCAGCGTGAGCGGCTTACGCTCACCCAAGGTTCTTTGCTGTACCACGACCCACGCCTGGCGGGTTATGATGCGGCGGCCGTAGTAGAAGTAATTGAGCACTTGGATGAAGGCCGGCTGACCGCGTTCGAGCAGGTGGTTTTTGCCCGGGCCCGCCCCGGCGCCGTGCTTGTTACTACCCCCAACGCCGACTATAATCAACGCTACGAAACCCTTTCCGCCGGTGAGTTTCGCCACGCTGACCACCGCTTTGAGTGGACGCGTGCCCAGTTTGCGGCGTGGGCTGCCGGTGTAGCTGCGCGCCACGGGTACACCGTACGCGTGGTACCCCTGGGGCCCGAAGCTGCGGAGGTGGGTGCGCCCTCTCAGCTAGCAGTGTTTGAGCTGGGGGCTACCGCCGGAGCGTAAACTTTAGGTGGTAAATAAACGGCTAAGAGTCCGGAAGGTGCGGCGGGTTATTTATCTTTAGGGCATATCATTGCTGACTGGTTTGCTCATGAAGGTGTTGCTAACGCTGGCCCTAACGCTTTGCTGGCTGCAGCTCCACGCGCAGGGGCTGGTGCCCGGACGGGTTTACGCCGACTCAGCGGGACAATACCAGCTCATTTATCTGGCTACCTGGCAGCGCCAACCCCGCCCCACTGGCGAGATGCTGTTTACTACTGGAGTGGCACCTAAGCAGGCCGTTGTAACGCTTGGGCAGCGGCCTTTGTTCGCTAGGCCACCTCAACAAAGCGCTGCGTTTGCCCAGAACCAGCAGGATGCCCTGTGGCAGACTATTCTGCAGCTACCCCAGGTGCGCGTGCTTTATGTAAAGCACCAATATACGGGCAACCACCTTGAGGTAAGATACCACTATACGTACGCTGGTGAGACAGCTTCGGCGTCTCGCATTCGGGTACTGGGCCGCCGCCTCTGGCGCGACACTACCGAATGGCAACTGGAATACAGCGCGGCTATCCGGCAGGATGCCCGGTTCCGGGATGAAGGTGAGCAGCTGCTGGAGTCGTTCAGCTTCAAGCCCCGCCCGGCTCCTTTAGCGCCGCCCCTGCCTGCCCCCACAACTTTCAGAATTCCGCAGTGCGACGATAAGATATATGGCATTGCGGCTCTGCGCGTGCACAATGATCTTTGGGAAGATGATTGCCGGACCATTCATGAGTTTACCGGCTCTGATTTTTCGGGGCGCCCAAAAGTGCACCAGCAGGTGCTGCCGTTTCAGTCATACGCCTTGGCGAAGGGCTTTGATAACTGCTTGTATTCGGTTACCAAAGCGCCCACCAACAGGCCGGAGCTGGTGTACCGTTATAACCCAAAAACGAGGCAGGGGGAGTACACCACCTGGCAGCTACCCGCTCAGGGCCCCGAAAATGCCTGGATATCGGCGGCTACGGATGAGCAGGGCCAGCTGTACTTTATGACCTCCGACGCCGCGCAGCTGGTTAAAATTGACCCCGCCAGTGGGGCCGTGACGGTGGTCTGGACCACTGACCCGCAACGGAAGGCACCGTACTACGCAACCATTGGCTTTAAGGGAGCCGGCTCGCACGGTAACTTTTGTCTGGGTGAGGCTCACACGTTGTACCAAGTGTACAGTACCGATGGCTCCCTGATGAGCATCAACCTCGAAACACAGCAGCCCGCCCCGGCCCTGACCGCTCTGACTGGCCTACCCGAGCGCGGCGGCTACAGCGACCTACTGTTTCACGATGATGACGATGGTCAGCGGCGCTTATACCTGGCGGGCCCCCAATCACTGTATCGAGTGGAGTTGAGCAGTGGCCAGGCTGAGGTGGTGCGCCGGGGTATCTACACTGATCTGGCGGGTTGCAACACCTTTCGCCTGAAACAGGCCAAACCCGTATTTCCTCGCCCGCAGGCTCCCGTGGTGCTGGCCGTTCCTACCAGTGGTACGTGGCGCGGGCGACTGCTGGATGCCGCTACGTTGCTGCCTCTGCCTCAGGCCAGCCTCCGTTTGGGGCAGGCCGGTGCCGAAACCACCGTGCCACTCCAAGCAGATGGCAAGTTTTCCGTTTCGGTAGAGCCCGGCCGCGCCACCGCTGCGCACGTGCAAGTGGCGGGCTACGCACCACTCGATAGTACGTACACGGCCTTGCGCGGCCCGTACGTGCAAGATGTGCTGCTCCGCCCGCTCAATGTGGGGGCTACTATGCCGCTAGAGCGGGTGCGCTTCGAGCAGGGGAGTGCCCGGCTGCTGGCTTCGTCGTACCCGGCCTTGCGCAACCTGCTTCAGCTACTCACCGATACCCCTAACCTGACCATTGAGCTGCGCGGCCATACTGATAACGTGGGGCCAGCGGAGAAAAACGTGGCACTCAGCGAACAGCGCGTGACCACCGTAAAAAACTACCTGGTGCAGCATGGCATTGCTGAAGGCCGCATTACTGGCCTAGGCCTGGGTGGCACCGAGCCCAGAGCCAGCAACGACCAGGAAGCTACTCGCCAGCTCAACCGCCGCGTAGAGTTTCGGGTGACGGGTCGGTAGCTTTTGAGTGCTACGGCAGTTTAGTAGCAAAGTAAATCTCGGTAGGTGAGTAAGTTAATTTGCTTAGCCACCTCTATATGATATACTGGTAGCAGTTAATTGTGTCTAACCTTACGTCTGCTAGTCGTATTCCAAGCAACATAATGCCCCTATATACCTCTCTCAAACTCCCTGAGCTCTCCCTGGTTCTGCTAATTGGCACCTCAGGGGCAGGGAAGAGTACGTTTGCCCGCCGCTTGTTTAAGGCCACTGAGATTGTGTCGTCGGACCAATGCCGGGCGTTAGTGGCCGATGACGAAAACGACCAGTCGGCCACCCCCGAAGCCTTTGCCCTGCTGCATTACCTGATAGGCCTACGCCTTAAGCGGGGCTTGCTGACGGTGGTGGACGCTACCAACGTACAGCCCGAGGCCCGAAAAACCCTCGTGCAGCTGGCCCGCGACTACCACGTGCTGCCCACTGCCATCATTCTCGACGTACCCGACCGCCTAGCCGAAGACCGCAACCGCCAGCGTGCTGAGCGTCAGCACATGGGGCGCCACGTGGTGCCTCAGCAGCGCCAGCAGCTTCGGCGCAGCCTCAAAACGCTCAAGCAGGAAGGCTTTCGCCACATATATCACCTGCATGGCCCCGAGGAGATTGACGCCGTGCAAACCATCGTGCGCGATCCGCTCTACAGCAACCGCAAGCAGGATGCCGGGCCCTTCGACATCATTGGTGACGTGCACGGCTGCTACCAGGAGCTGGTGCAGTTGCTCTCTGGCCTAGGCTATGGCGTAGAGGAAGTACCCATGCAGGATGCCCGCGACCTGGGCGTGCGCGTGACGGCCCCAGCCGGCCGCCGGGCACTGTTCCTCGGCGACCTGGTTGACCGTGGGCCCGCCTCGCCGCAAGTGCTACGGCTGGTGATGCACATGGTGCAGAGTGGCCTGGCGCTTTGCGTGCCCGGCAACCACGACATCAAGCTCCTGCGCTACCTCAATGGTAAAAGCGTGAATGAGCAGCATGGCTTCGCCGAAACGGTAGCACAGCTGGCCACCGAATCGGACACGTTCAAAAGTCAGGTGCGGCAGTTCCTAGATGGGCTCGTAAGCCACTATGTGCTGGATGGCGGCCAGTTGGTGGTGGCCCACGCGGGTATGCGCGAGGAAATGCAGGGCCGCGGCTCCGGCGCCGTGCGGGCCTTCGCGCTGTTCGGCGAAACGACTGGAGAAATTGACGAGTTTGGCTTGCCGGTGCGCTACAACTGGGCCTCTGAGTATCGGGGCCGGGCCATGGTGGTGTACGGTCACACGCCCGTGCCTAACGCTGAGTGGCTTAATAATACCATTGATATTGATACCGGCTGCGTATTTGGTGGTCACCTCACTGCCCTGCGGTATCCTGAGCGAGTACTGGTAGCTGTGCCTGCCGCCCAGGTCTACTGTGAGCCAGTGCGCCCGCTCGACTACCTGCGTCAGCAGCAGGAAGCCGCACTTGGTAGCTTATCTGCGGCTGGTAGCCTCACCGCCCAGCAACAGCACGACGACCTGCTGGACATCAGGGACGTGACCGGCAAGCAGATCATCAAAACGCGCCTGTTGCCTTCGGTTACCATTCGGGAGGAAAATGCCACCGCCGCCCTGGAGGTGATGAGTAGGTTTGCCCTGAACCCGAAGTGGCTGCTTTACCTGCCACCCACCATGAGCCCCTCAGAAACCAGCGCCCTGCCCGATCTGCTGGAACATCCCACCGAAGCCTTCGACTATTTCCGTCGGCAAGGCCAGGAACGGGTGGTGTGCGAAGAAAAGCACATGGGCAGCCGGGTGGTTGTGGTGCTGGCCAAGGATGAAGATGCGGCGCGCCGCCGCTTCGGGGTGGTAGGCGAGGGCCCCGGCAAATGCTATACCCGCACCGGCCGCAACTTCTTTACCGATAGTGGCCTAGAAGCGGCTTTTCTGACGCGCTTGCAGGAGGCCCTGGCTACGGCCGGCTTCTGGGAGAAATTCCAGACCGATTGGCTCTGCCTTGATGCCGAGCTACTGCCCTGGTCAGCCAAGGCGCAGGAACTCATCAGAAACCAGTATGCAGCCGTAGCGGCGGCGGCCACGGCCGCTCTGCCCGAAGCTGCCGCCGTACTAACCCAGGCGGCCGCACGTGGCCTAGACGGAATAGAGGCGCTACTGGCTCGCACTACCGCCCGCCAAACCGCCGCTCAGCACTACGCCGAGGCTTACCGGCGCTACAGCTGGCCCGTGGAGAGTCTTGCTGACCTGCGCCTGGCGCCTTTCCACCTGCTCGCTACCGAAGGCCGCACTTACTTCGACAAGGACCACGCCTGGCAAATGGAAACCCTGCGCGCCATTTGCCTCGCCGACGAGGCTTTGCTCAGGGCCACACCCTACCGCGTAGTGCACCTCCAGGATGTTGCGGATGTGGAGGCTGCCACCCAGTGGTGGACTGACCTCACCGCAGCCGGAGGCGAAGGTATGGTAGTGAAACCCTATGACTTTATTCCCGGAGGGCGGCAAAACCTGGTGCAGCCCGCCCTCAAGTGCCGGGGCCGCGAGTACCTGCGCATCATCTATGGCCCCGACTATCTGCTGCCTGGCAATCTGGAGCGCCTGCGGGAGCGGGCCGTGAAAAGTAAGCGCAACCTCGCCCTCCGCGAATTTGCGCTTGGGGTAGAAGGCCTGGAGCGCTTTGTGGCCGGGGCGCCGCTGCGCGAGGTACACCAGTGCGTATTTGGGGTGCTGGCGCTGGAAAGTGAGGCCATAGACCCGCGGCTTTAAGGAGTAAGCCCCGCCCTGAGTTAAGCCAGCCAACTGACTGGAGGGTTCTTTCTTTACCGTTATTCAGTAATCTGTCCTGTACATGAAACAACTTCAGTTGGTGATTATCACTATTCTCTTCGCATGTGGGTTGGGTAGTGGGCATGCTGCGGCAACCACCCCGGCGGGGCGGCCCGCTTATCTGGAGCTTAAGGTGTACCACCTCAAAACCAGCCAGCAGGAAGCGGTGATTGATAGTTTCCTGCAACTCCAGTATATGCCGGCTCTGCACGCCGCTGGTATTGCTACCATTGGCGTGTTCAAACCCATCGGTAACGATACGGCCGCTGATAGACGGATTTATGTTTTGACTCCTTATAGCTCGCTCAAGCAGTGGGAGAAAGTAACCAAGGAAACCACCAACAAGCTCCTCGCAGCTGGGGGCACCTATGTAAACGCCGCCCATAATAACCCGGCTTACAGCCGCTTAGAAACAGTCTTTATCAAGCCCTTCGAGGAAATGACCGACCTAATTGCTCCGCGATTTAGTGCGCCCAAAAACGAACGGGTATATGAGCTGCGGAGCTATGAAGGGGCCAGCGAGAAGATATTCCGGAATAAAGTGCAGATGTTTAATGCCGGAGGGGAGATTAAGCTATTCTCCCGCCTCGACTTTAATGCTATTTTCTATGGGGAAGTGGTCTTCGGCTCAAAAATGCCGAACCTGATGTACATGACCTCTTTCCCGAATATGCCAGCTAGGGAAGCGCATTGGAAAGCCTTCGGCAGCGACCCGGAGTGGAAGAAATTATCCAGCCTGCCCGAGTATCAGAACAACGTGTCGCACATCGACATCGTGTTCCTGCGCCCGACTGAGTATTCGGAGCTTTAAGCCATGGCAGGGCACCTCATTAAATTTGCATTAGCCTCCTTTATAGCTTATTGAGGTCCCAGGCCAGGGGCAGCAATGAGCATACGGGAATTGCGCCGCTTACCAACCTCTTACAATTACAGCAGTAGTGTAGCGCTACCTTATGCGCTCCTATCTGCAGTAAGGACTTACTATTTCTATGCTTACTCGCATCCAAACCGCTCTTATTCAGTTTGAAACCTCCCACAATATCCGCATCCTGTACGCTTGCGAGTCGGGGAGCCGGGCGTGGGGCTTCCCGTCGCCGGATTCGGACTATGATGTGCGCTTCTTGTATGTGCATCCTGCCGAGTGGTACCTAACGCTGGATGAGGGCCCCGATACCCTGAATTTTCCCGTTGACGATGAGCTGGACTTGGCTGGTTGGGAGTTACGCAAGGCTCTGAAGCTGCTGCACAGCTCTAACGCTGCCGTGTTTGAGTGGCTGCAGTCGCCGGTGGTTGCTACTGTTTCAGCTGGTAGATAAATTCAACTATCTCGGTCTGGCGCGCATTAGCGAATCCTTTGTCGGTGCTGATTTTCACAAACCCGCAGTTTTCCAACACCTTCTGTGAGCTCACGTTGTCAAAGGCAACTCGCCCCCGAATAGGCCTAGTGCCTTCAACAGCTAGAAAATTCCTCAGGGCGGAGGTGGCAATGCCTTTACCCCAAAAGCGCCGATCTAGCCAATAGGTGATTTCGGCGTCGCCTTCCAGTATAAACTTAGCGATACTGCCCACGATAGTTTCCCCAACCATAATGGTCTGCATGTTGATGGTTGGGGCATGCAGAAAACGGGTGTATTTTTCTAAGTAGGCCTCTTTGTTGGTATGGTTTGCCGGCATAAAGGCTGCCAGGTAACCTGCCTCTTCATCAAGCTGAAAGTAAAACAGCTGCTCTAGGTCAGCTTGTTTGGTCTGCCGTAACTGTACTTGGTTCTGCATCCTGATACCGTTCTTGCTCTTACGTAGAAATATGCTCACTATTACCGAGCTGCGCCAGCGCGGCTTAATCCTTTTTGAAGCCATCAGCGGCAGCCGCGCGTATGGTACTAATCTACCACATTCTGATTCTGATCTGAAAGGCGTATTCATTCTGCCCGAAGCTGAATTCTATGGCCTGGAGTACGTACCGCAGGTAGCGAATGAAACCAACGACGAGGTGTTTTATGAGCTGCGCCGCTTCGTGGAGCTTTTGCTCAAAAACAACCCCACGGTGCTGGAGCTGCTCGGTACCCCCGCTGACTGTGTGATTTTCCGGCACCCATTGTTTGAAGCCTTTCGGCCCGAAGATTTTCTCTCTCAGCTCTGTCTGCAAAGCTTTGCCGAGTACGCCGCGGCCCAAATCAGAAAAGCCCGGGGCCTCAACAAGAAGATCAACCACCCCGAGCCACCCGGCCGCAAGTCGGTGCTGGACTTTTGTTACGTTACGGCAGGAGCCGGGGCCCAGCCGGTAGGCCAGTGGCTAGCTGAGCAACACCTTACGGCAGAGCAGTGCGGGCTGGCCAACGTGCCGCACCTCCAGGACCTGTACGCGCTGTTCGTGGATGCATCCCCGAGTGGTACGCTCGGGTACCGGGGCTTGGTGCGTGATGCCGAAACCTCGCAGGACGTGCAGCTTACCTCCGTGCCTAAAGGTGAGGAGCCAGTGGCTTACCTGAGCTTCAACCGCAATGGCTATAGCAGCTACTGCCGCGTGTACCGGGAGTACCACGAGTGGGTGCAGAAGCGCAACGCCGAGCGCTACCAAAACACCGTGCAGCACGGCAAAAATTATGATGCCAAGAACATGCTGCACGTGTTTCGGCTGTTGCGCATGGCCCACGAAATTGCCCTTACGGGGCAGCTACAAGTGCGCCGGCCAGATCGGGAGTTTCTGCTCCAAATTCGGCGAGGGGAGTTTCAATACGAAGAGCTGCTGCAGATGGCCGAGGCCCTGTTGGAGCAGGTAGAAGCCGCCTTTGCCACCTCTCACTTGCTCACGGCTCCAGATCAGGTAGCTGCTGAGCGCCTCCTGATTCAGGTACGCCGGGCATGGTATGCGCAGGCCGCTCACTAAAAAATCGGGTCAGAAAGCTTAGAAGCTCCCTGACCCGATTTTTACGAGTTGTAATGTCAAAATACTTACCGGGTAGAGTGGCCTACGCGGTAGGTAGATTTGCTAGAAGTTCCTTTGCGGCTAAGGAAGCCACGTTTTTTGCTGGATTTACGGCCTTTATACTTTTTATAAAAAGGGCGGTGCGTGTAACTCCGACCCTTCATTTTAGCTCGAGCATACGCCGTTGGGCGGGCTGCCACCGATTCAACGTTGCTGGCCAGCAGCAGCGCAAAAAATAGAAGAAGTATTCTGTACATAAAGCAAACCAGAATTAGTGTTGCTTTAATAACCTCGAAGGCAGCTCAAAAATTGCGTAACCCTGTAATAAGTTTTACCGTTGGCGCGACGGCAATTTAGCTATATACCAAAACAACAGGGCTTTCCAGATAGGAAAGCCCTGTTGTTTATTGCTGGTTTAGAAGCTATTAGCTCCCACCAAGCGTTTGGTTGCGTGATGGACGGGCAGGAGCGGGAGTCGCTTTCTTGGCTTTGCGGCGCTTCCAGAACTGATACCAACGCTTCTGGGAGTTCTTAGTGCGCTTACTTCGAGCGTAGTACTTGTAATTGGGGCGGTGAACGTACACTTTGCCGCGCATTTTTGCGCGGGCCGCGGGGCCACCCTGGTCGGCTAAAGCCGGACTAGCGTCAACGAGTGCCGCCAAAAAGAGCCAAAGGAGAAGAAAGATTCTTGCCATAAATAGAATAGTGAGAAGCGCGAGGAAGTGCTAGTGTTGTTGAAGGCTTGGCAAATGTCCGGCCATATTCCGAGACAATTGAAAAAAAGTCAGCCGCTGATGTGGAAAAAGTTCCTCTGCTTATACTTTTTTGAAAAAGCTGGATTAATTAGTGTCAGTCTGTTACAATATTAGGCTCTGATCCACTGTGACTTAAGATTAGCTAAGTGCTCGATGCCAGCTCTGTAACCGGGTAGCTGGTTGGGACCAGATAAAATGGTTACTTCACAAGTGTATTCTCGTAGGCAGCACCGTAAAGACAAATACAAGTGAATTCTTTGGTGCCCTACCGTACTTTCGGGCCTTATTGTGCCTTGTCTGTATGCCTTATTCCTTATTGCTGTTTGACTACGATGGAACCCTGTGTGATACCCGGCAGGCCATTGGCCACGCCTTGCGCCGCACCTTTCAGGAGCTAGACCACCCAGAGCCCCTGCCTGAAGTGCTGGAAGGCGTAGTGCACCAAGGCCTCCCGCTGGCCCAAACGCTAGGCCGGTTTTACCCCGCCGGCTCCACGGCTCTGCCCGACAACTGGCTGCCGGTTTACCGCCACCTCTATGCCACCGAAGCCGAACCCCTTGTACAACCATTTGCGGGAGCGTTAGAAGTGTTGGCGGCTGCCACGGCCCAGGGCGCGCAAATTGTAGTGCTCAGTAACAAGGGCTTACCCATTCTGGAGGATTCCCTGTCTCGCCTAGGCCTGCGCCAGTATGCGTTGCTCGTGCTGGGTGATGGCAGCACAAATGCGGCCGGTGAGCGAGTAGCTCTCAAACCCGCTCCCGATCTGTTCACGCAGTTGATTCAGCCACGCTTTCCTGACCACAGCTTGGCTAGCACCCTCATGATTGGTGATACGGCCACCGACCTGAAGTTTGCCCGCAACTGCGGAATTGCTTCGTGCTGGGCAAGCTACGGCTTCGGGCAGGAAGCCGACAGTCTAGCTCAGAATCCTACTTATATTATCCAGAGCCTGCGGGAAGTGCTGCCCATTATCAAGGAAAACCATCAATAAATTATCCTGACTATTGTGGAGTCAACAGCAATAATATCCAGCGGCAAGCTATTGGAGCAGCAGATTAGAGCGGCGCTGCTAGGCCTGGCAGTGGGTGATGCTCTGGGCGAGCCGGTTGAGTTTCAAAGTCGTGCCGCGCGTCAGCAGCTGCCCGTGGTGCACATGCAGGCCTACGGGACGCATAACCAACCCGCCGGTACCTGGTCGGATGATGCCTCGCTCACGTTTTGCCTGGCGGAGGCCATTGCCGATGGTTTCAGCCTGAAAAAAGTGGCCCGTAACTGCTGCCGCTGGTACTCCAGTAACTTCTGGACGCCTCACGGTTCCGTGTTTGATATCGGTATCACAACGCGGGAGGCCATTCAGCGGTTAGAGTCGAACCCTGACCTGGTTCGGGCCGGCGGTACAGATGAATACAGCAACGGAAATGGCTCGTTGATGCGAATTTTGCCCTTGGCGTTCTATCACCCTGAGGCCACAGTAGAGAGCCGGTTTCAACGGATCTTCGAGGTGTCCGCTGTAACGCACGGCCACATTCGCGCAGCAGTAGCCTGCTTTCTCTACCTCGAAGTGGCTCGGCACCTGCGCGCCGGCCTTACCTCAATGGAAGCCTATACCAAGCTGTGCGCCGAAGCGCCGGCCCAACTGTACAAGCTCAACACACCTGCTCGCGAAGCCGACCACTTTGAGCGTATTCTCAGCGGCCGTCTGCTTGACTTGCACGTCACAGCAATCAACAGCGGTGGCTACGTAATGCACACCCTGGAAGCGGCCCTGTGGTGCCTGCTGCGCTATGATACCTTCCCCGAAACCGTACTGGCCGCCGTAAACCTCGGCGACGATACCGACACTACCGGCGCCGTAACGGGTGGCCTAGCTGCCCTCTATTACGGCGAAGTGGCTATTCCTACCGAGTGGCTCGCCGTGCTGGCCCGGCGCACTGCTATTGAAGACCTAGCTCACCGTATGGCGCTGGGCCCCGGCGTGGTGTGAGGTAGCCTCAGGTGTTGGGAAATTCAGCAGGAAAGAGGTGCCCAGCCCTTCAATAGAGTTTACCTCGATCTTGATACCATGCAGGTCGGCAATAGTCCGGACGATGGATAGGCCCAGGCCGTAGCTGTCGGAGTCGGCGGTGGTGCCTTTGTCGAAACGCTGAAACAGCCGCGGTAGCTGTTCCTTGCTAATGCCTAGGCCAGTATCTCTGATTTCTAGCTCATAACCGGTGGTTAGGGCAGGGCGGCCTAGTACGTAAATCAGGCCTCCCTCGCGGTTATATTTAATGGCGTTATTCACCAGGTTAAACAGCAGTGTAAACAGCAGCCCACGGTTGCAGTTCACTACGTCAAAGTCTGGCTTTATCTCGTGCGTTAAGGTCAGGTCCAACACGGTCAGGCGGTCCTGCACTTCCTCGCTCACCTCGGCTACCAATTGGCTCAACGATACGGTTTCCGTGCGGGTAAACTGGTCGTTTTCAATCTTGGAAATCATCAGCAGCGACTTGATGATGGTGCGCAGCCGGTGCACGGTGCGCTGCGACTCCACCACGCGCAACAGGTTTTCATTGGAAAGGCTCTCGTCGGTGAGCATGTTATCAAAACGATACTGCAGGGCTGCTAGCGGGGTAAGCAGTTCGTGCGAAGCATCAGCAATAAACTTGCGCTCTTTGGTAAAGGAGGCTTGAATGGTCGTCATCATTTCGCGCAGGCTCTCGTCGAGGTAGCGAAAATCGTCGGTGTTCGTGGGGATGGGAGCGAAGTTGAAGGCCGCCGGGTGATGCGCATTCTTCAGCCGCTGCCGGATGATCGTATAGAATGGCTCCAGCAGATACCGGAAAAAGGCTAGGTCGGCCAGCGTGGTTAAGGCAATGGCAATCAGTAGAATATAGAAGGCGTAATTGCGAAAATTGCGCTCTGTTTCGCCAATACTGCCTGTGCTGCGCCCAATCTCCAGCAGGTAGTTTTTACCCCCTTGGTCGAAGGAATAGCTTAACACGCGGTACTCCACAATCTCGTCCTCTACAGCTCGCTTAGAGTCCTCAATAACGTCGATCTTGGGGCCGGGCGGTATGGCTTCCAGAGAAATGAACTCCTCCTTCAGTAGGTTGTAACTACCATACGACGACTGCCCCCCCTCAATGAAGGCTGAGATACCATTACGCCGAATCAGTTGTAGTACTTTTTCCTTCTTCTGGGCCAGCCGCTGATCCGTAGTTACCAGGGCCAACCGGCTCATGGCCAGCGGAAGTACGCCCACTAGCAGCAGCAGAATAGCCCCACGGGAGAGAGCGTTAAAAAGGGAAAATTTAGTGGTAAGCTTCAAGAACGCAAGGAATCAGGGAAGAAGAACGCCGAAACCGACAGTTGCTGCAGGGCAGATAGTTAGCTTAGCAAGATAGCTGACTGCCTGCGGAGCACAAGTGTTTACGGTAATGAAATTCACTAGGGCTAGGCCACTTCTAAAGGGCTCCTATAATTGCCTCACCCGATATCCTACGCCACGCACTGTTTCAAGCCATTCTACCTCGCTGTACTGGCTTAGTTTTTTGCGCAGATTTTTAATATGGGCATCAATGTAATTAGAATCGAAGCCCGAAGCAGGCAGGTTGCCCCAGATGTGTTCAGTTAGCTGCAGGCGAGTTAACACTCGGTTTTTGTGCAGCACCAAGTAGCTCAGTACGTCAAACTCCTTCACTGAAAGGCTAACCTCATTACCCGAAAACAGTACTCGGCGGCTCTGCAGGTCCAAGTGAAACTCTCCGCAGTTTACCATGGGCTTGTGCAACCCAAAGCGACGGCGCGTGATGGCGTGCATGCGCGCTAGTAGTTCTGGTAGGGAGAAGGGCTTGGCCAGGTAGTCATCGGCGCCTAGCTCTAGGCCACTGATACGGTCTTCAACAGCACCACGGGCCGTGAGCACGATAAAGGCTGCGGTTATCTCATTCTGCTTGGCCTCAGCCAGCAACTGCAATCCGTCGCCATCGGGCAGGCCTAGGTCGAGGAGCACGAAGTCGAACGGTGTATCGGCCAGCTGCTCGCGGGCCTCTCGGGCGTTGCGGGCTACCGTGCAGGTAAAGTTTTGCTGGTGCAGGAAAATGCCCAACTCCCGGGCCAGAGTACGCTCGTCTTCAACAACTAAAACAGTCATGGGCAGGGCAGACAGTGGGCTAAAGATTCAGCGATAAAGTAGTGGTAAAGTAGGAGCGTGCGCCAGAAATATCGTCGGGTAATAAGTTTACGGGGATGGCATAGCGCCAGGCCACCTGCCAGGATACTGCTCCTATTGAGTACGTGACGGGCACGCGCACCTCATAATTCAATATCCTAAACCGGGTGCTATTAGTGGAAGTGATAACCGTAATAGTGCCTGAGTTACTGTTACCGCTATTTCCATTGCCATTCCCTCCACTATTTCCGTTGCCGTTACCCCCAGAATTTCCATTACCATTTCCGTTGCCGTTTCCATTACCGCCAGAATTACCGTTGCTACCGCTGTTCCCGTTCCCATTGTTGTTGCCATTACGCTTGAGCTGTTGCTCCAAGCTGGTAATTACAAAGCGCTGGGTGCCCGCCGTAGCACTCACCCGAGGCTCAATAGCTAAATAGCCTTTGGCAGAAAGCACATTATCGAACCCGAAATAGCGTGAGTTATCCAGGATCAGGAATAAATCCTGGCTGGTCCCAAATAAGTAAGCGGCATTCAAACGGGTATATATGTAGCGCCAGTCCAGACCAACGTAGCCATCAATGGTGTTATTAACGCTTGACTTGACCAACGGGCTGTTGGGCGCAAACAGGAACCGCGAGTAGCTTACAGAAGCATCTACTGACTTTGATAAATCTCCATCCCACCCAACGGCTACATCCGTTTCATCAATTAAGGTGGTAGTATTAAATAAGTTATAGGTGGTCAGGGAGCCCCAGACTCCTACTTTCGTTTTGTAGCTGAGGTCTGCTGCTAAATAAGGATACCGCGTTGTTTGAGTAC
The DNA here is from genome assembly GCF_013137895.1 of Hymenobacter taeanensis. Taxonomy (NCBI): domain Bacteria; kingdom Pseudomonadati; phylum Bacteroidota; class Cytophagia; order Cytophagales; family Hymenobacteraceae; genus Hymenobacter; species Hymenobacter taeanensis. Next base: position 4,429,523 of record NZ_CP053538.1, on the reverse strand, counting down.
GGCCAAAAAATGAGGAGTTACTCCCGTAGCTGAGGGCGGCCGTGAAACTCCCCCTACGGGCGGTGCTATCCGCAGTGCTACCGGTTGGCTCCCCGCTACCCACCCCCTGACCTGCCGCCAGCTGACAGCTAAATAAACTGATCAAAAACGCAAACTCCGGCAACAAGCGAATACTTCGCAATGATAGCATAGCGTACTCGTAGGGATGGTTAGTTGCCGTGTCCTCTGCCTTGGCCGCGCCCTGCGCCACGGCCGCCACCTTGTGCTCCGCGGCCGGCATCTGAGCCGCGGCCACCCCGGGCACTCCGGACTTCGCGCGGACCCCGTGCACTTCCGGCAGATCTTGCTTCTACCCGTTGCGGTTTGCTCTTGCGCTCCGTCATGGGCACAGCTTTTACGGGTGGCGGAGTAGGAGCCTGTTCTGAGGGTGCAGCCGCAGGGGTTTTGTCTCCCTGTGCACTCTGATAGGCCCTGGATACAACCGGCATATGCTCTCCGACACCTGCTGCTGAAAAGCGCATGGGCTTAGCGGTGGCTGTACTAGCAAACAGGGCTAGCAAGAGTACATACAGGCAATACAACGTGTTTTTCATCAAGATAGGGATGACAATGCAGGAAGCTTGCCGGCCCAATTATAGTTCAATCTGCAAAAATCGTGACTATTCGTATAAGAATTCGGCCGCGTTTCTGAATTTCTTCAAAAACGCGGCCGAATCTGCCACAAAGGGCAATAATTAATGTCCGTTATGGTGGCCGGCTCCGCCTTGCTGCCCGTGGCCTTGGCGCCCACACCCAGCTGAGCGGTTGCTACCTTGGCTCCGGTTGCCCCGGGCACTGCCATTCAGTCGCTGCCCACGAGCAGAAGAGCGCCCGTTGCTGGCCAGTGCACTAATGGCCGCTCCTTTGTCGGAACCGGCGAGAGCTGTAGCGTGAGCAAAAGTTTGTACGTCTTGGCCGTGGTTGTCGGGGTGTGCTTTCTCGTCTTTGCCTTCGTGCTTGAATTCCTTTGAAGTTGCCCTATCAGCGTGCTTGGCAGCAGGAGCCTGAGCCATCGTGCTCAAGGCAAAGAGAAGTAAAGCGGCTGAAAACAGTACTTTTTTCATGGGCGGGGGAGATTGATGCGGTGAACTTGTATCAAACCTACACCTCAAACATGATGTGAACGTGACAGGAAAACGTCTGCCTACATTCATCTTAGCCTCCCTTAAGCTTACTGGCCCTCTTAGGTACTTTGGTAAAGAACTCTAGGCCAGTTAAGCAGGGGCAAAAAAAGCAAAAGGCCCTCCAGAAGAATCTGAAGGGCCTTTGCGGTCCGGACGGGACTCGAACCCGCGACCTCCGCCGTGACAGGGCGGCATTCTAACCAACTGAACTACCGAACCGGTTAACTTTAACTGAGAAGCCGTGTGCTTTCCGTTATTGTGATGCAAATATAGAAGGCTGTTTTTGACTGTGCAAACAAAAATCTGCGTTGACGCGCTTTAAAAGCACTTTTTTATAGTTACTGAGCTGTTACTAAACAGAATAGAGCCCAAAAATATTTTTTGTGCCTAGGCTGTTTAGGGTGAATCTGCCGAGGTGAGCCAGCAATTCAGTGTTGAGTTACTGCACACTAAATTTCTCACACTGTATACTGCTGTAAGTATTGATGTGAGGAAAGCAATTTACAGGGGCAGAGGTTTTATGGGCTAGGCCAGTTGGGTAAGGGCAGAAAAAGCAAAAGGCCCTCCAGAAGAATCTGAAGGGCCTTTGCGGTCCGGACGGGACTCGAACCCGCGACCTCCGCCGTGACAGGGCGGCATTCTAACCAACTGAACTACCGAACCATTTTCTTTACCGGTGAACCGTGCGTCCTTCCGTTAAAGTGATGCAAAAGTAGAGGGCTGCTTTCACCTGTGCAACAGAAGAGATAAAAAAGATAGAAAAAAGCAGGGGTTAAAATTGTTTCAGCCTGTTTATCAGATAGAAAATTTTTTGAAGAGTTAGGAGGGAGAAGGGCGTGTGCGGTGTGCATGGCTTCGCTTACCTTTGCTCTCTTATCTCACCCCGCAACCAATACGCACTCTGCCGTGGCCATGCTCCTCGATTTTGAACAACCTATTGCCGCTCTCGAAGGCAAGCTCCGTGAAATGCAGCAACTGGCCCTCGATAGCCAGGTAGATGTATCGGAAGCCGTAGCGGCTCTCGAAAACAAGATCAAAACCCTTAAGAAGGAAACCTACGCTAACTTAACCCGTTGGCAGCGCGTGCAGCTCTCGCGCCACCCCGACCGTCCCTACACGCTTGATTACATTGAGGGAATGACGGAGAAATTCATCGAGCTTCACGGTGACCGTACCGTGGCCGATGATAAAGCCATGGTAGGAGGCTTTGCCGAGCTGGACGGCCGTTCAGTAATGTTCATTGGGCAGCAGAAGGGCCGTAACACCAAGCAGCGGCAGTACCGCAACTTTGGCATGCCTAACCCCGAAGGCTACCGTAAAGCACTACGCTTAATGAAGCTGGCCGAGAAATTCGGGAAGCCCATTGTAACGCTCATTGACACGCCCGGTGCTTTCCCAGGCCTAGAAGCTGAGGAGCGGGGCCAGGGCGAGGCTATTGCGCGCAACCTGAAGGAGATGTTCCTGCTGAAGGTGCCCGTTATCTGTATCATCATCGGAGAAGGTGCCTCTGGCGGTGCGCTGGGTATTGCCATCGGCGACCGGGTGCTGATGCTGGAAAACACTTGGTATTCCGTTATTTCACCGGAGTCTTGCAGCAGCATCCTGTGGCGCAGCTGGGACTATAAAGAGCAAGCTGCTGAAGCGTTAAAGCTCACGGCTACGGATATGCTGAAAGCTGGCCTCGTGGATGGCATTGTGAAGGAGCCCCTCGGTGGCGCCCATACTGACCCCGAAGCTATGCTGAAAGCGCTGAAAAAGACTATTATCAAAACCCTTGATGAACTGGAGGCGCTGTCTGACGAGGAGCGCATCAGCCAGCGCATTGATAAGTTCTCCAACATGGGTGTAGTGCTCGAGTAGGCCAGTTCTACATATAGTCACTCCTGACGGTCAAAAAGCACGTCATGCTTCAAGCGGCGAAGCATGACGTGTTTTTTTATTCCTTTACGACCTGCTTACCACCTCTCAACCCACCCGCAATGACGATTCACACCCTCGATACTGGATTATTCAAGCTTGATGGCGGCGCTATGTTCGGCGTAGTTCCTAAAAGCATGTGGCAGAAGCTCAACCCCGCCGATGAAAATAACATGTGCACTTGGGCTATGCGCTGCCTGCTAATTGAAGACGGTGGTCGGCTGGTGCTGGTTGATAATGGTATTGGGGATAAGCAAGACCAGAAGTTTCGGGGGCATTTTTATCTGCACGGCGACGATACCCTGGAAAAATCATTACGGAAACTAGGGTTCACCTCCGCGGATATCACCGACGTATTCCTGACTCACCTGCACTTCGACCATTGTGGTGGCTCAGTGGTGCGCACCGCCGATGATAAGCTTCAGCTAGCTTTTCAAAACGCTACATACTGGAGCAACCAGAGCCACTGGGATTGGGCTGTAACGCCTAACCCGCGTGAGAAAGCGAGTTTCCTGAAGGAGAATATTCTGCCAATTCAGGAGAGCGGCCACTTGCGCTTCGTGGATACAGCCACCGGGGTGCCCGAGGCGTTGCCCTGCTTCCGGGAGGTTATATTGGCCGATGGGCACACGGAAAAAATGATGGTGCCAGTAATGGAGTATAAGGGCCGCACGGTGGCATTCATGGCCGACTTGCTGCCCAGCGCGGGCCACGTGCCATTGCCCTACGTGATGAGCTACGATATGCGCCCCCTGGTAACCATGGACGAGAAGGAGCGGGTGCTGCGCCGCGCTGCTGATGAAAACTGGGTGCTGGTGCTCGAGCACGACCCCACCACGGAGTGCATAACGGTGCAACACACCGAGAAAGGCGTGCGGGTAGCCGAGTCTTTCCGCCTGGCTGACCTGTAAAACCTGGGCCAGTCTGGCGCTTAGCAGTGAGGGATTTCGCTGTCGGAAATACCAACTGTATAGGCCTAGCGCCGTACGAGGGGTGCCCAGATCTTTACTGTAGGGCGTCCGCCTCAGTTCTGGCAGCAACTACATGCTGGTACAGCAACTCACTATTTCACCCTTTCACCAACTCACCTTATGCTGGGCCTAGCGCTTTCCGGAGGTGGTGCCCGAGGTATTGCCCACCTGGGCATACTGGCGGCCATAGATGAGCTTGGCCTGCCGGTGGGGCGGCTCGCGGGGGTATCGTCGGGGGCTATTGCGGCTACATTTTACGCGGCGGGCGTACCGCCGCGTGAGATTCTGCGCATGTTTCAGGCTGTCAACATCACCCGCCTCACGCGCATTGCCCTGAGCCGTTACGGGCTGTTCAAGATTGACGCCGTTGGGACGCTCTTTGAGGAGCACTTGGGAGTGGGCTGCACCTTTGAGCAACTGCGCCTCCCGCTTACATTGGTGTCAACTGACTTGGTAGAAGGAGTATCCGTGCGATTTTCGAGCGGGCTGCTGATACCACCACTGCTGGCTTCTTCAGCGGTGCCCATTCTATACAAACCGGTAGAGTTTGAGGGGCGGCAACTGGTAGATGGTGGCTTGCTAAATAACCTGCCCGTAGAGGCGCTGCTGGAGCACCAGCACCCTGGCCTACGCATTGTAGGAATGCACTGCAACCCTCCCAACCCCGAGGCGCAATTCAATAACCTGCGCGGAGTAATAGAGCGGACTCTGAACTTAGCCATCGGCAGTAATACCGTGCTCAGCAAGCAGCACTGCGACTTGCTGCTGGAGCCGCCGGAACTGCGCCGGTTCCGTACTATGAGCTACCGCCAGGCCTCAGAGTTGTTTGCTATCGGCTACCAGTATACAATGGGCCGCGCCGCCGACCTGGAGAATCTCCTGCGAAGCGCTTAAACCGGCTCCATAGTGAGCCTTATCACACATTTCTCTAGCTTTGATATTCAGCAATCCTGGCTGGTCTGGCTCCCACTTAAATTCTTCATGGCTGCACGCAAAACTTCTACCTTCTGGTATCTCTTCTCAAAGTTCTGGTTCTGGATTACGGGCTGGCACCTTGGCCCACAGGTGCCGCCAAACATCAAGAAAAGCATGATGATTGCGGCGCCCCACACTAGCAACTGGGACTTTATGTACGCCCGGGCAGCCTTTTTCCTGATGGATGTGGACGTGAAACTCACCATCAAAAAGGAGTGGACTACTATTCCGGTGCTGGGCGCGCTTGTGCGGTCGTTGGGTGGCCTTTCCGTTGACCGTAGCAAGAACAACAGCCTAGTAGACGGCATGATACAGCTCTTTAATGAGCGCGACGAGCTGGTTATCCTCATTACGCCAGAAGGTACACGCTCTTTCCAGCCTAAATGGCGCAAAGGCTTTTACCACGCGGCCATGGGAGCAGGAGTGCCTATTCTGTTAGGGTACCTTGATTATAAAAACAAAGAGGCTGGCGTAGGTCCGGCCTTCTGGCCCACCGGCAACTACGAGAAGGATCTGGAGGAAATCAAGGCCTTCTATCGTACCAAACAGGGCCGCTTCCCTGAAAAAGGCGTACGTTAGGCAGTAATGGAATGGTGAAGGGCGAGTTTATGAAAAGCGCTGTGCATAGAGGACTTTCATAAACTGCGATTTTTACCACTTCACTTTTCAGAAGCTCACCTGTGTACTATGGAAAATCTATTGAGCTTTGCTTTAATCCTGCTAGGCCTGGGGTTTGTGATTTGGCGACTGGTGCAGAAAGCAAATGCCACAACGCAGCGAGAAAAGCAGGAGAGGCGCTTCTCGAAGCCCGATAGTGCCGGCAAGCCGCGCCCAGTGATGCCCTTGCCTGCTACCTCCTTTGAGGAGATGCTAAAACAAATGCAGGCGCAAAACCAGGCCGAAACCAACCAAGCGCCGCGAAAGTCTGAGCAAACTACGCCAGCGGGTAGGCCACTGCCCCGCGAAGTAGCACCAACGCCCTATAGCCAGGAAAAAACCGATATTCCGGTCCGAAGCCTGGAGCGCACGGTTTCTAACCGCTCTTTGGAAGTGCCGGCTCATGAAGCGCGGCGGGCATCTACCTTACCCCGTGCCGCTGCCCGGCCAACTGACCCTACCGATTACTGGCAGCGTCAGGCCGCCCGCCGTGCCGATGCGCTCCGCCCCGCGCCGGCTCGTAACCTCAACGATCTGCTCCGAAACCCGGCTGATTTGCGCAATGCTTTTATATTGAGCGAAATATTGAAGCGGAAGTTCTAAGCGGCTAGGTCAGTTATAGGTTCTGCTAAAGACTTAAACCAAAAAAGGTCCGACTATCGATAGTCGGACCTTTTTTGGTGGAGGTGTGCTTTCCGGAATTCTCGCGGATAACTCCTGCTGCTAATCCTGGGTGAGAGCGTAGGCCACTAAGTTGGCGCCCATTTTAAGGGCGGCTTCGTGGCTGGCGGGGGTATCTTCAGGGTAGGTGCCCAGGTCTTCCCAGCCGTTGCCCAGGTCGCACTCATACGAATAGAAGCAAACCAGACGGCCCTTGTAGAGCAGGCCAAACCCCTGGGGGCGTTTGCCATCATGCTCGTGTACTTTCGGTAGGCCTCTCGGGAAAGCAAATTTTTGGTGGTAGACCGGGTGGGTGAAAGGAAGCTCCACAAACTCCAGCTCCGGAAACACCTTCTTCATCTCGGGGCGGATAAACTTATCCAGGCCGTAGTTATCATCTATATGCAGGAAGCCACCGCCGACCAGGTAACGCCGCAGGTTGCGGGCCTCGGCCTCCGTGAATAGCACATTGCCATGGCCGGTCATGTGCACGAAAGGGTAGGTGAGCAGTTCCGGCGAGTCTAACTCCACGGTAGCCTCATCGGGGGCAATATTCGTCTTCAGGGTCTGATTGCAGAATTTGATGAGGTTGGGCAAGGAGGTTTTGTTCGCGTACCAGTCGCCACCGCCACCGTAGTGCAGCTTGGCAATATGAAAGCTGGGAGCCACGGGAGCAGCAGCCAGCAATGGCAGAATCAGCAGGAGCAGGAGGGAAAGAAAGCGGGGCATAGGATCGGGAAAAAGGCCGCACCGAAAGGAAATGAGGCCAGCACCAACAGTGAGATATGCCTTAACGACATGATGAGGTAAGAAATTCGTTGGTCTGCCCAGAATTACGATTACTTTTCAGGGCATTATCACTACCTCAGAATGAACGATAAACTTATCCTGCTACTAAACTACTACATGCGTGAACAACGCGCACTAGCCAAGCAATTACGTGAGGCGCTGCAGGAACGGGATTATAGACTGGCTGCTCGTATTGAGAAAGGGCAGTACTTAATCACTCAACAGCTGCAAACCTTACGAGCGTTACACAACAAGCAAGCTGCAGAGCTAGATCAACTCGGCCGCCAAATTCGTCATCTTAGGCAAATCAAACCTGCTCTCCCGGCAGATGCCCAGTATTATTCGGAGCTGTTGGAGCACTATGAGCAGCAACGGCAGAAGCTTAAGGCGGCTCCGGTAACGCCAGTGGCTGAAACTTCAGTGCTCCAGGAGATGATGAGCAACCTACTAGCCGGAGAAATAAAAGGGTTTGAGCTGGTGTTGAGCCCACCTGCCCGCTTATCATTGTCTATCAGGCGTGTGCGCCGAACGGCAATTCTCACTCTCCCGGAGCTTATGCGCCACCGGAGCGAATACACCATCCGGAAGGAACATCTGCAGAAATTACGCAAGCTGGGGTTTACCTACTACGACCAAAAGGATAAGCTAATGGCAGTTGAACCGCTAACCACTGCCGATGATATAAAGCGCATTATGCAGCTGTGGATGAAAATCACCTGCGTAATCTTCACCCCCCTGGAAGTTGGTGGCGCGGCTGAAATTCGTTATTTCTCTACTTAAACCACTGGTGCACCGTTAAGTAACTCCCGCGCTATGTGCACGGTATGAACGGCGGCCAGCGCGGCTGTTTCGGTACGCAGGCGGGAGGCGCCCAGCGTAACCGGGCGGATGCCCTGGGCGAAGGCGGCCGCAATTTCCTGGGGGGTAAAGTCGCCTTCGGGGCCAATCAGGATGCAGCAGTTATTGCCAGCGGCGGCTACGCGGGAGAGGGGCGTCCGTTCCCCCTCTTCTAAGTGCGCAATAAACGTGGTGCTGCCGGCTACGGTGGGCAAAAAAGCCGCCAAATCCGTTAGCTCACTCAGCTCCGGCAACCATGCCTGCCCTGATTGCTTTAGAGCACTCACTGCAATCTTCTGTAGGCGCTCCAGCTTCAGCTCACGCCGCTCAGAGCGCGCGCAACGCAGGAAAGAAAGGCGCTCAACACCCATCTCCGTAGCCTTTTCTACCATCCACTCCATACGGTCGAGGTTTTTGGTAGGAGCCACGGCCACATGCACCTCATAGGCCCGTCGCGGCACCTGCTGCTCTTGCACCACCCGTAGGCGGCAGCGCTTGGCATCTGCTGTTTCTACTTCAGCTTGGTATACACCACCACGCCCATCCACAAGCTCCAGGGCATCACCAGCACTCAGGCGTAGCACCCGCACGGCGTGCTTGCTTTCATCTTCTGGTAGTGTGTAGAGGGGCGTGGTAAGAGTGGGGGCGTAGAAGGTGTGAGGCATACAGCAAAGCTACGGCGAATCAGGGGGAGTAAACATAAGTGAAGTTAGTAAGCCTAGCCCTGCCTGGTTAAGCTATGCAGTGAGACCGTGGCCTTGTAGGAAATAGACCACTGAATATAAAATATTGTGTTTTAGCAGTCTGCTGTAGATTTTCACCGTAGTATATACCGTAGCTGGTGGCTTGGCAGGAGCAATTTCTGTGTGGCAGGCTGGTAGCCGCAACTGTTCTATTCTCTTTATTACCCGACCTACTACTATGAAAGTCAAGCTGAAGAAACTGAAGAATCAAACCATTGTCATTACGGGGGCTTCCTCCGGTATAGGCCTGGTAACGGCTCGTATGGCCGCCAAAAAAGGCGCAAAGCTGGTGCTAGCCTCGCGCAGCGAGGATGCCCTGCGGCAACTCACAAAAGAAATTACCCAAAGTGGCGGGCAAGCCGTGTACGTAGTGGCTGATGTGAGCCGCCAGGAAGATGTACAGGCCATCGCCAAAAAGGCGCAACAGCAGTTCGGTGGTTTCGACACCTGGATCAATAATGCAGGGGTGTCTATCTATGGCAAAATCGAGGACATACCCATCGAAGATATGCGCAAGCTCTTCGATACAAACCTGTGGGGCCTGATTTATGGTTCGCTGGAGGCAGCTAAGCATCTCAAGTCAAAAGGCGGGGCCATTATCAACCTAGGCAGTATCCTCTCCGATGTAACGGCTATCCTGCAAACTATTTACTCAGCTAGTAAGCACGCTGTAAAGGGCTTCACTGATGGCCTCCGGATGGAATTAGAGATGGACGGCGCCCCCATATCAGTAACGCTTATTCAGCCCGCCGCCATTGATACACCCTATCCGCTGCACGCCAAAAATTACATGGAGCGTGAGGCCCAGCACGCACCACCCGCCTACGCTCCCGAAACGGTAGCTCGTGGCATTCTACACTCCTGCGAAACCCCGGAGCGCTCCGTGGTAATCGGTGGCGGTGGCCGGGCCTTTATTGGCATGGAACACTGGACACCGGCTTTACTTGATAAGTTTATGGAAAAATCCTTCTCCAAACAGGAGAAAGCCGATTATGCGCCCGGTCCCTTAAGCCGGAATGGCCTCGACCGGCCAATCGGCAATCTGGAAGAGCGTGGCAACTACCCCGGTAATACCCGCGAAACCAGCTACTATACGCAGGCCGTTACCACGGGGAGCCCCGCCCTCCGTACGGCGCTGCTGGCAGGTGCCGGAGTAGCGCTGGCGGCGTGGCTCACCAGCAAAAACTCAAAGGCCAGCAACGGGCATGTTCACCCTGACAACTAGTTGCTTGTAGCAAGCAAACTCCCAAGCTACAGTTGCTCTACCCCCATAAAAAAGCTCCGGCCTAGAGGCCGGAGCTTTTTTATGGGGGTAGTATTCGTTATGCTTAGGCTTCTTCATTTTCCCGCAGGTAAGCCAGCATATGGCCTAGCGTCATTTCCCGGCGCGCTACCCTTTCTAGGAGGCTACGTTCGTAGGGAATGAGGTTGCGGTTAAAGTCCTGAATGAACTGCAGGGCGGCGATGGCTACTTGTTGGTCCCCTTGCTCCGTATTTATCAGGCCTGGATGCTGGCTCATCCACATAAGAAGTAAGAGTTTCATACCCCAAATTTGAGGGAGTAGTTTGGCTTGTGCAAGCTTAACAGGCTGTATTTCAAAATATAAAAGTATTATGCTATTGCGAGTAGATAGCACTCAAGATTACGGATGCTCAATGGGTATTTATACGTAGTTAGCGGTGGCTCAGGACTATAGGTATAGCTACTTTTTGAAGTTGACACAGAACAGAGAAGCCCAGACCAAGTGGTCTGGGCTTCTCTGTTCTGTGGGCTAATGGCCGCGATATACAGGCTAAAGTTTAGGACAAGGCTATTTAAACGTTTCGTTTAACACACCCGCTAACCGTATACCAGCCTCTACAATCCGCTGGCGCATAAGTTCCGCGTGCTGTGGATAGTATGTGTAGTTAAGGTCGGAGCCAGTAGGAGTTTCTTTGTACAGACGCTCGCAAGCCTGGTACGACTCCCATAGCCACTGTTCCGGTGCTGATTTCTGCAGCGCTTTTACGTCGCGCTTGTGCAGGCGCTGGTCATACTGCGTGGCCATCTCTGTATAGGTCAGGCCCTGGTAATCAATTAGGCCACTATCCCAGAGGCTGTGCAGGTTGGTTTCCTTGCCACGGTACTGCACTTTGATATCGTTGCCGCCCTTGTCCTCGGCGTGCCCGGCATGCAAGGGCTGGTGTACGTCGCCCACAATATGCACTACAAACTTAAGGGCCGCCACCTTTTCTGCCTGCGTTTTAGCAGGGTCCTTCAGCTCTTTTAGCTTGGCTTCCAGAATGTTGTAGGCATTAGGCAACGTTTGGGCATTGAGCTGCTGCACATACTGGTCATGCGTAAGTCCCGATGGTGTATTTACATAATGCCAGGGCGCGGTTTCTTTGAACTCCGGATAGAAGCGAATTTCATCGGGCCAGGTGCTTACCATGGTCAGTGTTTCAGTGCCTAAAAGGCGCTGCACTTCCTGGCGAGCATGGCGGGAGAGGTGTTGTTCAGCAATTTTACCCACGGCCCGGTGACCATCGGCGCCCCAGGCCCACAGGGTTAGCGGCGAAAGAAGCAACAGGAACAGTGGAAGAATACGCTTGCGCATAAAATGAAAAAGAGGAGTGAGGCCGCAAAAGTAGCGGGTAGAAAAGAATCTGAAGCAGAGAAACAGGGGCTCAGCTAGGCCAGTACAGCGCTCGATTAAGTAACATGAGCCAGTGAGCTGGACCAACAGTCTAGCTAGTAGTAGCTTTTGAAGCATGAACCACGCAAAGAGACTGAACAGTTCTAAAAGTTGCTTCTGCGGTCTAGTTGATTTTACTTCTTTAGAAAAGCCACTCTGCAAACTCAAGCTGCCTCAGCAAGGTGGCGGCAGTGGCCTAGCTTGAAATTGGCAAGGTTTTTCTATTGCTAGAGTTCAATTAAACCCCGAAAGGCTCATTACAACGGGCTAACGAAACTTTTGTAGCTTTACCAACCTGCCATGCGGTTGCAGCCGCTGGTTTTCCATTCCCAACCACTCTCACTTCCTTTTCATGCAAACCACCTCTGCTGTGCAGGAGCAGTCTGCTCAGACCACTCAGACCAGCCACCCGAAGGGCCTGTACGTGCTCTTCGCCACCGAAATGTGGGAGCGGTTCAGTTACTACGGCATGCGGGCCCTGCTGTCGTTGTACATGCTGAAAGCACTCCTGATGAACAAGGAGATGTCGTCGCTCATTTACGGTAACTATACCTCGCTTGTGTACCTAACTCCCTTGCTGGGTGGTTACATGGCTGACCGGTATTGGGGCAACCGCCGCTCTATTTTAGTAGGTGGTCTACTAATGGCGGCCGGGCAGTTTAGCCTGTTTTTCTCGGCTTCCATGTACAGTGCCAATCAAACGGAGGTGCCGTCTGCGCAGCTGCTGTTGTTCTTCCTGGGCCTGGGTTGTTTGATTTTCGGTAACGGCTTCTTCAAGCCGAATATCTCTTCTATGGTAGGCTCGCTCTACCCTAAAGATGATTCTCGCATTGATGCGGCCTACACCATTTTTTATATGGGTATTAACCTGGGCGCGTTTTTCTCACCCTTGGTTTGCGGTACCCTCGGCGACACTGGCAACCCTGCCGACTTTAAGTGGGGTTTCCTGGCCGCTGGTATCGGTATGCTGGTGGGTAGTCTCACCTTTGAACTGCTGAAAAATAAATACGTAGTTACGGCTGAAGGTGCTCCACTAGGCGCCAAGCCAGAGCGTACCGTAGAACACTCGCCCGTAGTGCCTGTACAGACTGACAGCCCTGTGCGCACTGAAGCCATTGCACAGCCTGCCAAGAGCTTCGCAAGCAAGCTGCCTATGCTAATTGGCCTGTTTGCCGTGGTATATGCCGCTATAGCCTGGCTAATGGATCGTGACTGGATCGGGGCTTTGGTGTTCTCAGCCATGATTGTGGCTCCTATTACTATTCTAACTGACCCGACGCTGACCGCTCGGGAGAAGCAGAAAATCTATGTGATTTTCATCCTTAGTTTCTTCGTAATCTTCTTCTGGGGCACGTTTGAGCAGGCTGGTGCTTCGCTAACTTTCTTTGCCGATGAGCAGACCGATCGTACGCTTGGCTCATACGTGGTGCCTGCTTCGTACTTTCAGTCGGCTAACGCCTTGTTCATCATTGTATTTGCTCCCATTTTTGCAGTACTCTGGACGTTCCTTGGTAAGCGTGGTGCTGAGCCCTCTTCTCCTCTGAAAATGGCTATCAGCCTTATGCTGATGGCGGTTGGCTACCTCATCATTGCCTTCGGAGTGAAAGGAGTAGATGCCAGCACCAAAGTGAGCATGTTCTGGCTTATCACCATGTATATGGTGCACACCTTCGCCGAGTTGTGCTTGTCACCAATTGGTTTGGCGCTAGTAAACAAGCTGGCACCGGCTCGCTTCGCCTCTCTACTCATGGCCGTATGGTTCCTCGCCACGGCAGCCGGCAACAAACTGGCGGGTGTACTGTCGGGTCTGTATCCTCCCGGCCCCGGCGAATTCTCCAAAGCCGCCAAGGAAGGCATCAACCTCCCCAATATTCTGAACGGCACCACCCAAGCTACTGCTGATGTTACCGCCAAACTCAGCAGCCTGGAGCTGACTTCTCACTGGCCTACGTTCCTGGGGTTCCAGATCACCAGCCTCTATGACTTCTTCATGATTTTCGTAGGCCTGTCGGCTGTAGCATCCCTCATTTTGTTTGTCATCTACAAGCGCCTCTTCACGATGATGCAGGAGCCTGCCACGGCATAAGCTGATTACCTACCGTAAAAAAGCCCCCGGTTGCTATATGCGCCGGGGGCTTTTTTATGGTAGGAGTACTAAGACTGCAACATTAATCCGTCATGTTTTACTTAGCGTCAACTCGTCGAACCGAAGGCCTGTGGGAACAAGGATATATACCGTTGATGAAAGAATCGGCTTAGGTCTCTAGGCGCGGTGCGATGAAACATACTTTCCAATGACCTTTGATTCAACTGCGCTCAGCATGATAGTATCTGCTCAGGTTCAGCGTATCGAGCAAATGAAGAGGATACTCGCTATGCTAATGTGAAGTAGCATAATAGTTATGAAGCATGATGAAAGAATAAACAGCAAATAAAAAGCCCCGCCGGACGAATCCAGCGGGGCTTCTTTGTTCTAGGCCTGTGAGGCGCCAGACGGCTAATCTTACATCATGCCGCCCATGCCACCGCCCATGCCGCCCATGCCAGCACCGGCACCAGCGCCACCTTTGTCGTCTTCCGGCTCATCCGAAATTACGCACTCGGTAGTCAGGAGCAGACCAGCAATAGAAGCAGCATTCTCCAGGGCGAGACGCGTTACTTTGGTTGGGTCGAGGATACCAGCAGCCATCAGGTTTTCGTAGCGGTCTTCGCGGGCGTTGTAGCCGTAGTCGCCTTTGCCTTCACGAACCTTCTGTACTACTACCGAGCCTTCGCCACCGGCGTTAGCCACGATGGTACGCAGGGGAGCTTCGATAGCGGTACGGATGATGTTTACACCCGTGCGCTCGTCGCCGTTCAGCGTGTCAACAGCTTCCAGCGCGTCAAGAGCACGCACCAGAGCTACACCACCGCCGGGTACCACACCCTCCTCAACGGCGGCGCGGGTAGCGTGCAGGGCATCATCAACGCGGTCTTTCTTCTCTTTCATCTCTACCTCAGTGCTAGCACCGATGTAGAGGATGGCCACACCACCCGACAGCTTGGCGAGACGCTCTTGCAGCTTCTCTTTGTCGTAGTCAGAGGTAGTGGTTTCGATCTGGGCTTTGATTTGGTTAACGCGGGCGGTGATACCGTCTTTGTCACCCTTACCATTCACGATGGTCGTGTTGTCCTTGTCAATGATAACTTTCTCCGCCTGGCCGAGGTACTCCAGCGTAGCGCTATCAAGCTTGTAGCCACGCTCTTCCGAGATAACAGTACCGCCGGTGAGGGAAGCAATATCTTCCAGCATAGCCTTACGACGGTCGCCGAAGCCAGGGGCTTTAACAGCGGCAATCTTCAGCGAACCACGCAGCTTGTTCACTACCAAGGTAGCAAGAGCTTCACCGTCTACATCTTCCGAGATGATAACCAGGGGCTTACCAGTCTGAACTACCTGCTCCAATACGGGCAGCAGCTCTTTCATGGTGCTTACTTTCTTGTCGTAGATCAGGATGTAGGGGTTATCAAACTCCGCCTCCATTTTCTCCGGGTTGGTCACGAAGTAAGGAGAGAGGTAACCGCGGTCGAACTGCATGCCTTCTACCGTTTTTACTTCGGTTTCCGTGCCACGAGCTTCTTCTACCGTGATAACGCCTTCTTTGCCCACTTTATCCATGGCGTCAGCAATCATTTTGCCGATTTCCATGTCGTTGTTGGCCGAAATAGCGCCTACCTGAGCAATTTCCGAAGAGTTCTCAATCTTCTTCGACTGCGCCTTCAGATTAGCAACAACGGCTTGTACTGCCTTATCGATGCCGCGCTTCAGGTCCATGGGGTTAGCACCAGCAGCTACGTTCTTCGAGCCAGCCGTGTAGATGGCCTGGGCCAGAACGGTTGCCGTAGTAGTACCGTCACCAGCCTGGTCGGCCGTTTTAGAGGCCACTTCTTTCACGAGCTGAGCACCCATGTTTTCAACTGGGTCGCTCAGTTCAATTTCTTTAGCTACCGTCACACCATCTTTGGTGATAGAAGGAGCGCCAAATTTCTTGTCAATAACCACGTTGCGGCCTTTGGGGCCCAGGGTTACCTTCACAGCATTGGCCAGTTTATCTACACCGCGCTTCAGTTTGTCGCGGCCGTCGGTATCGAATTGGATGTTTTTAGCCATCTTAATTTCGGGTGAATTTGATCAGAGAGGAAGGGAAGTAGCTTACAGTACGGCGAAGATGTCCGACTCCTTCATGATGAGGTAGTCCTGACCATCCACGGTAATTTCGGTGCCAGCATACTTACCATACAGCACCTGGTCGCCGGCTTTCACCTGCGGCTTGATGGTGGTACCGTTGTCGGCCACTTTGCCTTCACCTACGGCTACTACTTCGCCACGCTGGGGTTTTTCCTTAGCCGTGTCGGGGATGATGATGCCCGATTTGGTTTTTTCCTCGGCGGCGGCCGGCGCGATGATAACGCGGTCAGCCAGCGGTTTGATGCTAAGCGACATATTGTACGTTTTGGTTGAAAGGTTTACTTGTAGTAAGAAGGTGACGTCCGTTCTGCACTTCCTGTGCCAGCCCCGCAAAACCTGACAGAATGGTCGCTAAACGGGAACTTTTCCGCCAGGATTTCCTGCTGGATGCTGCCAGACGTGTCAGACTATACAAATCGCCGACAAAATGCCGGTTCCCAACTCGCGGGCGTCGGCTCGCTTTACGCCTATAGGGCTACAGGGTTAGCTAAGGACAAAAAAATAGTGGCCTCCTGTTTAGGAAGCCACTAGATACAGTACGCTGGAAGCGTAGAGAGACTTATTGGGCCGGCGTAGAAGCGGGCTGTTGCACTGGGGCAGCAGGAGCCGTAGCCGGAGCGGTACCAGGAGCGGCTGCGCCAGGTACCGTAGTGCCAGGGGCACCAGGGCCCACAGGAGCAGGAGTAGTTGGAATGCGCGTTTCCAGCGCTTTCTGCTGGTTTACGCTCCGTACGGGGCCAGTACCTGCGTCGCCAACAACATGGGTGCCCAGGCTCAGCACAATCAGAGCAATAGCTAAGCCCCAGGTCAGGCGCTCTAGCAAATCACCGGTACGTTTTACGCCCATCAGCTGAGCAGCACCACCTGCACCAAACTGGCTGGAAATCCCGCCGCCTTTGGGGTTCTGAGCCAGAACTACTAGGCCTAGCAACAGGCAAACAAAAAGAATCAGAACAACAAGGGTGATGTACATCTAAGCTGAAGGTTGTTTCAGTTGTTGAATTTGATCGGCAAAGTACGCCTTTTTTTCTGGCTGGCGCTGCATCAGCCGCTCATATATTTCAATGGCTTTGTCGATCTTGCCCTGCTTAACCATGATTTTGGCCAAACTTTCAGAGGCTATAGCTGGTGCGGCCTGAGTGCTGCGCACCGATAGATCTGCCTGCTCATCTGCCGGTTTGCTATCGTGGCTGGGCGTTTTGATACGGGGCTGCGCTTTTAAAAAGCGGTTGATCAGATCAATGGAAGACTTGGTGGGCTTAGGCCGGCTGGCGGCAATATGGGCCAGCAGCAACGCATCGGGCTCAAAGAAAGAATCCAGCGGCAAATCCAATGTATAGCCATCGTGGGGCTGCAAGTCGTACCCCAAGCGACTGCCGCCCCTAAGGCGTACCCCAAATCTTCATCGGCGTGGAACGCTGGAGGACTATTCTTGAAGATGGTAGGTAAAGGAAAGTCCTCGTCATCCTCGCTCTCATCCTCTAGGCCAGGTAACCGATAGGCCGAAGGGGCAGGCAGTGCTGGCTCTACCAGGTCAAACTCAAACCGGGAGATGCCTGCATTGGCTGGTGGCCTGATAGGAGGAGCCGTAGGTGGCAGTAAGTCCTCAACCAATACTTCTATACTGGCATCTTGTTCTACTGCCTCATTTTGCGCTAGACCAGTTAGAACAGAGTCGTCCGCCTCGGTAGCGAGAGTGGCAGGTGTCTCAGCTTCTGGTACTTCCACTAGTGTTTCAGCCGGAAGTGCAGGCTGCGAAGTACCCTCAACAGCATTCTGATCTGCAATACGTGTTTCTGGAAGTGGCTCAGGTTGAGCCCCCGTATCAGAAACAGCGCTTTGCTGTAGCTTCTCTGTTTCTTCGACTACTGCTATTGTACCTGTATCGTTCGGTTGAACTGGTGCTGAGTCGGTTTCTGAGGAATAAGAGAATTCTTCCTCTGCACTGTGTTCGGGAGCAGAAGCCTCATCTACGCTAATACCTTCTGCCTCAAACAAAGCAGGGGTATCTATACCAGGAGCCGTATTGCTTGCTACTTGCCCAGCAACGTCCTCCGTACTCGTTGCTTGGGCGTTGACTTCTGCAGTTGGCTGTATAACAGCTTCATGTACAGGTGGCAGCGCGCTTAGCGGTTCTGAGTCCTGAATAGCTTCAGCAGAGGGTTCATCAGTGCCAACGGCGCTAAGCTCATTACCCGCGTCTGTTTCTAGAGGATCAGCAGTGAATGCCCTTACAGGAGCGGGAGACTCTGGTTGAACTGAAGCAATGACTTCCGCTGCCGGAGCCGGTTGCTCTAGCAATTGGCGTAGCAACTCGCGGTTAGTGGCGTACGTAGCGGCGCGGCGTAGGCGCTGACTAGCCAGCATGCTGCCCCGGTCATGAGCGGCTTTGGCTAGCAGAATGTGCGCCGTCTGGCAGTAAGGGAAGGCGGCCGCCAACTGTTCCAGCTCCCGGACTTCGGCATCCGAAATCTCGCTTACGTGGTCCAGTATGTGTAAAAGCGACGCGCGGGTCATAAGATAAAGTGAGCTGATGAAGTAAGCGGCTAGGCCTGTGCGCCTCCTTTAAGAAGGAAGGCGCGGCAGTAAGCTAACTGATGGTACTGGCCTAGGGGCGGCAAAAGTGCATCAATTTATTCAGAGAAGCGCTACTTACCAGTTTGCCACTGATTTATTGAATACGTCGGTAATGATATTGCGGAACACTTCGCGTAGGGCCGTAGGATCGTTGTTGATGCTGGAAATATCGCGCGTAGAAGGGAAGTCACGAGTACTTTGGAAGGTTTGCTCAAAGTCCTGCTTGGGGTCTTTGGTATTCGTGTATCGCACTCGCACCTGTATGGTCAGGCGGTTGACGCCGGCTACGTCTTGGTTGTTTTGCTGCTGAATAGCGGCCGGGGCGAAATCGAACGCAATAATTTGTCCCTCAAACTGCAAGTCTCCATCGCGGGCCTGTTGCTTGAGCGTGGTGTTGCGCTGGAAATAGTCCTTGAAATCTTCGGTAAAGCGCTGGGCCAGAAAGGAGGGGCCGTTGCTGGCGTTGTTCTGGAAAGTAGCAATGGAAATGGTCTTTACTTCAGGCGGAATGTTGGTGCCGCTAAATGAATACACCTTGCAGCCACTCAACGCTAAAAGCAGCGAAAAGCAGTTCAGGAGCCAAAAGGAGGGCCTCGCGCTACGCTTGTTCAAGGTCATATTGCTTTAGTTTGCGGTAGAGCGTGCGCTCTGAAATGCCCAGATCGTGGGCAGCATACTTGCGCTTGTTGTGGTGCTTCTTCAGCGCCTTAATAATCATCTCCTTCTCCTTGGCCTCCAGTGACAAGGTTTCTTCTTCCGTTTCGTGGGTGATGTCCTCTACGCGGTGAGCCTCATCTTCGTAGTCAGCGGTATCATCAACCTCCAAATCGTGCGAGTTGAAAATATACTCATTCGGCGGGCCGTCAGGGGCAGGCTGGCGCAGTGGCCTAGCGGCTTGGCCGTTATCGTAGGGAGCTACGCTGAGGTTATTAAATAGGTGGCTGTTCTGACGCAGTAGCTCTTGAGCTTCCTGGGGGCGCTGCCCGGCTGCCATATCCAGTACCAGCTTCTTCAGGTCTGTCATATCACGGCGCATGTCGAAGAGCACTTTATACAGCAGGTCGCGCTCAGAGTAAGCATTGCCGGCGCCATCAGTAGCGCTACCAGCGGCGTGCACGAGCATGGGCAGGCGGCTGCTCTGGTCGGCGGGCAGGTACTGCCGTAACCGGCGAGCATCCACCTCGCGGTCCGTCTCCAGCACCGACATCTGCTCAGCCACGTTCTTGAGTTGACGGATATTGCCGGGGAAGCGGAAGCGCTGTAGCTCCTGTACGGCATCAGGGGTCAGGGTCACTGGCTTTACCCGGTAACGATCAGAAAAATCCGTAGCAAACTTTCTAAATAGTAAGTAGATATCATCGTCTCGTTCACGTAATGGTGGAACCGTAATAGGCACCGTGTTCAGACGATAATACAGGTCTTCCCGGAAGCGGCCTTCGCGCACGGCATCCAGCAGGTTCACGTTGGTAGCGGCTACCACGCGCACATCCGTCTTCTGAACTTTAGACGAACCCACCCGAATGAACTCTCCGTTTTCTAATACACGCAGCAGTCGGGCCTGGGTACCGAGGGGCATCTCACCAATCTCATCCAGGAAGATGGTGCCGCCATTGGTAACCTCAAAGTAGCCTTTCCGGGCCTCCTGAGCGCCAG
This sequence comes from Hymenobacter taeanensis, assembly GCF_013137895.1. NCBI lineage: Bacteria > Pseudomonadati > Bacteroidota > Cytophagia > Cytophagales > Hymenobacteraceae > Hymenobacter > Hymenobacter taeanensis. The sequence continues at coordinate 4,409,678 of NZ_CP053538.1, read as the reverse complement.
TAAAGGAGCCCTTTTCGTGGCCGAACAGCTCAGAGTCAATCGTGCCTTCCGGAATTGCGCCGCAGTTAATGGCAATGAACTGCCCGTGCTTACGCGGCGAGAGTGCGTGAATGATCTTGGAAAACGATTCTTTACCAGAACCACTCTCACCGGTAATGAGCACCGTCATATCGGTAGGAGCCACCTGAGCCGCTACCTGAATGGCATAGTTCAGCGAAGGTGCATTACCAATGATGCCAAAGCGCTGCTTAATGGATTGTATTTCGGAAGGAGTCAAGGTCGGAAGTGGGTTTTCGTGTGGAAGACGAAAAGCGCGGGCGTTTATTTTGAGGAACACAGAATAAAAACATCATCCTGAGCTAACGGAGGAGCCTGTTGAAGTAAGGGAGCCATTGGCATAGCATCCACTTTTACGAAACAATGCCCTGCGAAAGGTCAGGATGACAAGAAATTATATAGCCTCGCCGAGCAACGTATTTGTGGTGGCCTCGTGCACGAGCACATCCACATAGTCGCCCTTTTTGAAATGCTTTTTCGGGAAAATAACCACTTGATTTTGGCTGTTGCGGCCGCTCAGGTGCTCATCGGAGCGCTTAGAAAAGTTCTCTGCCAGCACGCGGTGCACGCGGCCCACGGCCCGCTGGTTGCGCACGCGACTATGTTCGCGCTGCAGCTCAATGATTTCGGCCAGGCGGCGCTTTTTTACCTCCAGCGGAATATCGTCTTCCAGCTTGCGGGCGGCTAATGTGCCAGGCCGCTCAGAGTAGAAGAACATGTAGGCCATATCATAGCGCACCAAATCCATCAGGCTCAACGTATCCTGGTGTTCCTCCTCCGTTTCGGAGCAGAAGCCGGCAATCATGTCGGTACTGATACCGCAGTCGTCGCCGAGGATGCGGCGGATGGCCTGCACGCGCTCCTCGTACCAGGGCCGGTCATAGGTGCGGTTCATCAGCTTGAGCACCCGGGTGTTGCCACTCTGCGCGGGCAGGTGAATGTACTTGCAGATGTTGTCGTAGCGCGCCATGGTGTGGAGCACTTCGTCGGTGATGTCTTTGGGGTGCGAGGTAGAGAAACGCACGCGCAACTCAGGGTGTACCAGGGCCACCTGCTCCAGCAACTGAGCAAAATTCACGTGCTCCAGGCCATCTTCCGAAGCCCACTTATACGAGTCGACGTTCTGACCAAGCAGCGTTACTTCTTTATAGCCCTGGGCTACCAGGTCGCGGGCTTCCTGCACAATGCTGTGAGCATCGCGGCTACGCTCCCGGCCGCGGGTGAAGGGCACCACACAGAAAGAACACATGTTGTCACAGCCGCGCATAATGCTGATAAAAGCCGTGATACCGTTTGAGTTCAGGCGTACGGGCGTGATATCGGCGTAGGTTTCCTCGCGGCTCAGCAGCACGTTTACGGCCTTTTGGCCGCCATCTACCTGCTGAATCAACTGGGGCAGGTCGCGGTAGGCATCGGGGCCCACTACCAGGTCAACCAGTTTTTCCTCCTCTAAAAACTTGCTCTTCAGCCGCTCAGCCATGCAGCCCAGCACACCCACCAGCAAGCCGGGGTTGCGCTTCTTGTGTCCGTTGATCTGAGCGAGGCGCATGCGTACCGTCTGCTCCGCCTTTTCGCGGATAGAACAGGTGTTAAGTAAAACCAAGTCAGCACCTTCTAGCTGCTCGGTAGTGTCGAAGCCCTGCTCAAACAAGATGCTCGACACAATCTCAGAGTCGGAGAAGTTCATCTGGCAACCGTAGCTCTCAATATAGAGCTTACGCTTGCGGCCCGTGCGAGTGGTCGGGCTCACGCGCACCTCGCCCGAAGGCTCATGCGCATGCGTATTCGCCTCTACCGATGGGGTGGGTAGGGCGGGAGTGTCGAGAAAGTCGAGGGTAATCAGCGGTTGGGACATGAGAAAGGCGTCGCAGGCGTCAGCTTCACGGTTCAGAGAACGGCAAAGGTAACGGTTTTAGGCCGAAAATGACAGAATGGCAGGAGTGATGAGGGGTGAATTTGTGAGATGGTGAAATGGTGAATGATGTGCGAGTAGATGAGGTAATGAGGCAAAATAAAACGTCATTCTGCCGATGAAAGTACCTTCTCTGGCATCAACAACTGACCTGGTACCCTGTGCTGACGTGGGTAGAGCCTTCGCAAGCTTAGGATGAGCCTCTTATGGCTATTCGTCTCGCACGTCTTTCACCATCTCACAAATTCACCCCTAGGGCAAGTAGGTTAATACTTCCAGTAAATCATTCACTTTGTGGAATTCTAGGCCAGTTAATGTTTCGGGGTCTACTCGCTCGAAAATCCAGGTGGCGTGGTATGGGACATGCACGGATTTGAAGCCCAAGCGGGCAACTGGAATTATGTCGGATTTGAGCGAATTACCAATCATGCAGAAGGTCTCGGGTTGGGCGCTGTAGCGGGTGAGCAGGCGTTGATACGTGGCCTCGTCTTTTTCGCTGACAATCTCCACGTGGTCGAAAAACTCACCCAGGCCCGAGCGAGCAATCTTACTTTCCTGATCAAACAGGTCGCCCTTGGTGAGAACCATCAGGCGGTGGCCCCGCTGGCGTAACTCGGTCAGGACTTCCTGCACGCCGGGTAGGGGCTCAATGGGGTAGCGCAGCAGTTCTTTGCCCATGTCCAGAATCTGCTGGATATAAGTGCCGGTTATAGCGCCATCGGTTAGCTGAATGGCCGTCTCTATCATGGAGAGCATGAAGGACTTGGCGCCATAGCCGAAAAGCTTCATGTTCTCCCGCTGCACTGCGTTGAGCTGCTGACTGATGCGCTCAACGTCGCCGCAGTGGGCCAGGATGTTGAAGAGCCGGGCTTCTACCTGATCGAAGTGCGGCTGGTTCGACCACAGCGTGTCGTCGGCGTCGAAGGCAATAAGATGGGGAGTGGACATGGCCGGGAGAACAAGTAAAACTGCGTAAGGAAGCTCGCAGGGCAGCAAAGTTACCGAACTTAGCGCCCATGAAACAGCGCATTGACTTAGCCACCTGGAACCGCCGCGAGCATTTTGCCTTCTTCTCCGCGTTCGAAGAGCCCTTTTTCGGACTGGTAGCGCCAGTGGATTGCACAGGTGCCCAGGCGGAAGCAAAGCGACTGGGCGTATCCTTTTTCGTGTATTATCTCCACCATGCCGTGCAGGCTGCCAATGAAGTTCCGGAGTTCCGTACCCGTATCGAGGATGGACAGGTGTATTGCTACGACCGGGTACACGCGTCGGCCACGCTGGGCCGCGAGGATAACACGTTCTCGTTTTCCTTTATTGAGCAGCACGATGAGCTGGCGGACTTTGTGGCCGCCGCCAACGCCGAAATGGAGGCCGTACGCACCAGTACGGGTCTCCGCCTGAGCGAAACCACCGCCCGCCCCGACGTGCTGCACTGCTCAGCCCTCCCGTGGGTGCGCTTCAGCGGCCTCACCCACGCCCGCAGCTTCAGTTACCCCGACAGCTGCCCTAAAATTTCCTTTGGTCAGCTGTATCAGGAAAATGGAGCCACCTGGATGCCGGTTTCTGTCAACATCCACCACGGCCTCGCCGATGGCTACCACGTAGGCCTGTTCCTGGCCGCATTCGAGCGGAGGCTAAAGGGAATGACAGAGGCCTAGGCCAGTTTACGCAATATCAGCACCCAGCACTTCCAACAAGCCCTGGGCTTTCAACAGGCACTCCTGGTATTCATGCTCTGGCACCGAATCATAGGTAATAGCCGAGCCTACCTGGAAGCTAAGGTAGCCCGTATCCTGCCGATACTGGAGGCTACGAATCACCACGTTGAAATCGAAGTCGCCGTTGGGTAGCACGTAGCCGATGCTGCCGCTGTACAGGCCACGGCGGCTGCGCTCATAGTGCTCAATCAGCTGCATGGCTCTGATCTTGGGGGCACCCGTCATGGAGCCCATAGGGAAAGTTGCCCGGAGGGCATCTACCAAGCCCAGGCCAGGCTGGGCGGTGGCCTGCACCGTAGAAATCATCTGCCAGACGTGGCGGAAAGGATATAACCCAAACAACTCAGGCACGTGCACTGTGCCGGTTTCCGCCACGCGGGCCAAGTCATTGCGAACCAGATCCACAATCATCAGGTTTTCGGCGCGCTCTTTCTCATCGTGTAGCAATGTCTGGCGCTGCTGCTCATCGGTGGCCGGGGTACTACCGCGCCGGATGGTGCCTTTGATGGGCTGGGAAAGGAGCGTAGTGCCCTGGCGCCGCAAAAACCGTTCAGGTGAAGCGCACAAGAGGTAATGATCGTGCCAGCGGTAGAAGGCCGCAAAGGGAGTGGGGGAAGTTTTCAGAAGCCGCAAGAACACCTCTACTGGCTCTAGCACTACGTTTTCTGCGAAGAACTCCTGGCACAGGTTCAGTTCGTACACTTCCCCATTCAGAATGTCTTCCCGAATGGCTTCTACTGCGGCCAGGTACTCAGGCTTCGGTAAGCGGGCCTGAAAGCTGGGTGCGGTTTCCTGAGCAGGAGCAAGTGGCCTAGCAGCCAAAATTTGTTCCAGCACTTCCGAAGCCGGGAGGCTACCGGCCGCAGTGGTGTGGATGGTGAGCGTAGTCTCCAGCCAATCAAGCCAGATTTCCGGCTCAAAAAAATGCAGCGTAGGCCAGTTGAGGTTATCTGGGTTGTGGCTGTGCAGCGCTTCCACCTCATTCTTGAGGTCATAAGTGAGGATACCGCAGCGCGGGGCCTGGCTAGACTGGCCTAGCCATTGCTCTAGCTCCGCTAAGCTACCCGGAGAATATGCCGGCCTGTGGCGCACCGCCAGCCGCTGATTAAAAGCACCTTGCGGGTACTGAATGGTATTGGGCTCAAAGTAAGCGCAGTACGGGAAGGCAGCGGCCCACCGCAAAGCGCGGGCACGAAAGTCGGGTGGGAGGTCAGCTAAGCGAACAGAGTACACCCTGCAAAGGTAACTGCCCACGCCACACAGGCTAGGCCAGCGCACTTACTCCAGCTCCTTCAACGCCAGCTTGGCTTTGGTATCTGTGCTGTTCTTATACTCGTGCTTCGGGTAGCTCAATGCCTTCTTAAAATAGGTACGAGCGGTGTTTTTCTGACCTTCTGTTTGGTACAAGTATCCCAGCTGCAGTGCTGCTTGCGGAGCAAAATAGTACGGGGCATTGCCGGCCAGCGCAATAGTACGGGCATAGTACAGGCGCGCTGAGTCGGAGTGGCCCAGAAGCTGGTAGGCACGGGCGCGGCGGTAAGGCGCTTCCAGCTTGTCGCGCAGGGGAGTGGCTTGGCTCGGCTGAAAGCTGTTGAGGGTGACTAGTGCCTCACGGTAGTACCCACCATCAATCTGGAGCCGGGCGCGGGTCAGGATGCGGTTAAGCGGGAGTTTTTCTTCAAAAAAGCGCTGGGCATAGTTGTCTTCTTCCAGCACAGTACGGCCACCAGCATTAATCTGACGTCTATATTTCTCGGCAGATGCAGCATCACCGGAAAGCCAAGCCGCCAAGTAAAGTTTGAAGGCGGAATCCTTACGGTAATGCTGGCCCCGGTACTGCTGCAGAAACTGTTGGTTGGCCCGCACAGAGGCGGCGTACTGGCCTTGGTAAAGCAGCAGATCGGCGGCCATATGGTGCAGGTAGGGCAAGGGCAGGTAGTCGGGGCCGCTTGGGCTGGAGCGGTAGGCCACTAGCGCCGCATCAGTGCGGTGCTGTTTCTTAAGCTGACTAATAAGTAAGTAGCTGAGGAGCAGGTTATCGGGCTGCTGGCGGTGGAGCGTTTCCACGAGTTGTAGCGCGGCCTCGGGCTTCTTGTAGTACGTTTCTTCCAGTAGAGCCAGAATCAGGCGGGCTTCCAGTTGAAAGTCGTTGGGCTGAGTGGCGGCCAAGCGCATGTTCTGCAGGCCCGCTTCCACGCTGCCCGGCAGGCCCAGCAACTTCAGAAACCAGCGGTAACTCTCCGGCAGAGAACCAATAAAGAACTGCAGCATCCCCAGGGTTTTCCGAGCGGGCAAATACTGCGGATAGCGCTGCACCACGGCCTGCATCTGCTGGTAGCTTTGGCGTAAGCTCCAGGCCCCCTGCACTTCATGGCTAAACACTACCTGGGCTGCTGCCTGGTGCAACCTGATTTCAGCCCGGGCATAGGCGCAGAGAGCACCTGGCTCCTTGGAATTTTCTAGGGCACTCAGGCGCCGGTTCTGGGCTTCCACTACGGCCTCGTAACGCGTGGCATCCTGAGTTACCAGCAGTTCAGTTATATCTAAGCAATCGGCTACCAGCAAGCTGCCAGCAGTTGAGGGCGCACCTTTTAACCACTGCCGGGCTGCTGCCGGGCGCATTTTCAGCACCTCTGAGTAGGCGTGGGCTTGCTGCCATGAAAGGTGAAACTGCGTGGTTGCTCCGGGCTGGATAGGTGCCCGCAAAGGAGTGCAAAGGGCTTCGCTGAAAACCGCAGAGAACAATAGCAGCAGCCAGGCTACCTGCCGGCTGCTGCGAAAACCACTGCGTACTTGCGCGCGAGTAACCATAGGGCAAAAAAAGAACGGCCCTGGAGCCGTTCTTTTTTCATTTGTCAGCAGACTTAAATTAAGCAATGCGAGCTTCTACATCGGCTAGTACGCGGCCGCAGTGCTCACACACAATAATTTTCTTGTGGGCAATAATGTCGGCCTGGCGCTGCGGGGGAACCGTGTTAAAGCAGCCACCGCAGGCATCACGCTTTACCGTTACCACGGCCAAGCCGTTGCGTACGTTGCCACGGATACGAGTGTAGGCCATCAACAAGCGCTCTTCTACGGGCTTTACAGCACCTTCGCGCTCATCCATGAGCTTCTTCTCATCGGCTTCACTTTCACCTACAATAACGTCGAGCTCACTTTTCTTATTGGTGAGGTCTTTCTTACGCTCTTCCAGGCGCTGCTTGGTGCCAGCAATGTCGTTGTTTTTCAGCTCAATCTGGTATTGAGCTTCTTTGATCTTTTTCTCAGAAATCTGGATTTCCAGCTTCTGCAGCTCAATTTCCTTGGCAATAGCCTCGTATTCGCGGTTGTTGCGGACGTTCTGCTGCTGGTCTTCGTAGCGCTTAATGAGGCCGTCGGCATCCTTGGCGTTCTGCTTGCGCTGCTTGATTTGCTCATTGAGCCCGGCGATTTCCTCGTCGAACTTGCTCACGCGCACCTCATAGCCGGCAATTTCGTCCTCCAGGTCACGAACCTCTTCTGGCAAGTCGCCACGCACGCGCCGGATTTCGTCGAGCTGCGAGTCGATGCGCTGTAAATTCAGAAGAGCTTCCAGCTTGCTGGCAACGGGATTTTCCGCGGAGGGATTAGAAATCATAACGGACGGGGTTGGTAAGGGTCTCAGCAGTTAAGAGCGCAAAAGTACTCCCAAAGTTATCGGTAAGCAAATCCCGGAAGATTTCCCCCGTGAATTGCTCGCTCTCGAAGTGGCCTACGTCGCAGAGCATCAGGCGGCCTTCGGCGCCAAAGTATTCGTGGTATTTCAGGTCGCCGGTGACGTAGGCCTGCGCACCGGCTGCGCGCGCCTTTCCAATCAGGAAGCTGCCGGCCCCGCCGCACAGAGCCACGCGCCGGATGGGCTTTTCATACTCGGTGTGCTTTACTACTGGCACTCCTAGGGCCTCGCGCAGGCGACGGCGGAACTCCTGGGGGCTCAGCTCGGCGGGTAAGTCGCCTACCATGCCAGAACCTACATCTTGGTGCGTATTTTCCAGCTTGATAAGCTCGTAGGCCACTTCCTCATAGGGGTGTGCCTGCCGTAAGGCCTGCAGCACCGTAGCCTGTAAGTGTAAAGGCAGCAAGACTTCCACACGCTCCTCACGAGTAGCTTCAGGCTGCAGGGGCATACCAATATGGGGGTGAGTTCCAGCCCCCGGCGTGAAGGTGCCGGTGCCTTCCATCCGGAAACTGCACTCAGAGTACTCGCCCACTTGCCCAGCCCCAGCCTGATACAGCGCCTGTAGAACGGCCTCTGTGTGCGTGGGCGGTACATAGGTAATGAGCTTGCCCAACGTGCCCGACTTAGGATCGAGAATCTGCAGGTTCTGCAAGCCTAGCTTGCTGGCCAGCTTGCGGTTGACGCCTTGTAGTACGTTATCGAGGTTGGTGTGAGCAGCATAAATGGCCACATCATTTTTGATGGCTTTGATAATGGTCTGCTCTACTTCGTTGGCACCGGTGAGGCGTTTTAAGGGCTTAAATACCACGGGGTGGTGGGCCACCACCACGTTGCAGCCGCGGCGCAGCGCTTCCTCTACCACGGCTGGAGTGCAATCTAGGGCAATGAGTACGCCGCGCACTTCCATGCGTGGGTCGCCGCACTGCAGGCCGGCGTTGTCGTAGGATTCCTGATAGGCCAGGGGGGCGGCGCGTTCGAGCACGCGAGCCAAGTCTTGAACGGTTACGGACATAGTATTGCAAGGTACGTTAGGTCAGCAAGCTGTTTTTGCTCTGGCGAAGTTTCTGAGAGTAGCCCAGGCCATTTGGTAGTATCTACAGCACTCTGGTAGCGGGCTGGCTTTTGCTAGCAGCTAGTAAGGAGAGGAGCTTACCTGATGCGGTTAACTCACTAGGTCACCTAATACCTGCACGTAATGGGCTACATTGTCAGCCAGCGCCCGGCGCTTGTATTGCATAAGATACCTGGGGTGGTCTAGCACATGAATATGTTCAAAAAGCTGTAGCTCATCGTTTAGTCTGCGGAAGTACTTGCCATTACGCTGACCCAGGCACACGGCCGCATGCCGCGCCACGCCCACATTCTCCACCAGTAGTCGCACCGACAGCTGAATATCCGGCCACAAGGCTGTCGTTACGGCCGAAGAATCATAGAAATTATAGTTCAGGCCTTGGCGGAGTAACACCAAAGGATATAGGGAGCCAAGAAAGAAGTGCTGGTAAAAGGTCGCCGGGCCGCCCAGGGCCAGTACTACTGCCTGCACAAACTCGCTGGAAGGCTCACGGCGGCGCGGCAAGTCGTTTTCAATGCCCCAGGCCGCCAGCGCAGTAGGGTCAGTGAAGGCTACACCCGTGCGGCCATTGCCCAACCTGCCTGGGTTGATGCCCAGCAACGCCACTCGAGGCTGGTCGCCGGTGTAATACTGCTGCGCAAACTGCGTGAGCAACTCCCGCGGCGTACTATCTTGGTATGGGTTGTAGGCCACTACTTCTTCCGGTAGAGGCGGTGGAGAGGGGAATTCCGTCAAAAATTGCAGCAGACGATCAGCAAACATACAGTAGGACAAACTGGCCAATTGCTTGTACGAGCAAATTGTACGAGCAAAATCGGGCAAAGCTTATTTGTAGGCCAGTTGATTCTGTATGACTGGGTTATCATAGGTGCTCCCGAATTGGCTTTATGATACCTCCTTCAACGGCCCGGCTACTGCGGTAGCAAGGATAATTCAGGCGCTGAATGGGCCGTGCAGGGCTTCAAAGGTCTGTTTTTTCTGGTTGAGTGGCCTAGGCTCAGCTGGTCGCTTTCCCAGATATGTAGGGGCACACCGTCTGAAGCTAGCGGCAACCCGCTATTTTTGCGCCTCCTCAACTTAGCCACTGCCCGTGCCATCCTTGCTTACCGTGTTGTTACTGCCCCTAAGCTGGCTTTACGCCGGTGTAATGGCTGTGCGCAACATGTTCTACCGCTTGGGCCTGAACTCCTCCGTATCATTTCCGGAGGTGCCGGTCATAAATGTTGGGAATCTGCGGGTGGGCGGTACCGGCAAAACGCCTCACGTAGCGCACCTTATCACGGCACTACAGCAGCTTGGTCAGTCACCGGCCATGCTGAGCCGGGGGTACGGCCGGCGCACCCGCGGCTATCGGTTCGCAACGCCCGCTGATACCGCCGCTACCATCGGCGACGAGCCACTGCAGCAATACCAGCAGTTTAACGGGGCAGTGCCCGTAGCGGTGTGCGAAGACCGGGTGGCCGGAATCCGTCAGCTGCTCTCCAGTGCTCCGGCTACCTCGGTAGTGGTCTTAGATGATGCCTATCAGCATCGGCGGGTGCAGCCAAACCTCAATATTTTACTCACGGAGCAGGAAAGACCATTTTTTGAGGATTGGGTATTGCCTGCGGGGCGGTTGCGGGAAAGCCGGGTCGGGGCTGTGCGCGCCGATTTAGTTGTGGTTACGAAGTGCAACCCACTGCTTTCTGATGCCCGCCGCCAAGACATCACGCGCCGCATCCGGGGGTATGCTAAGCCCGCCGTGCCTGTGCTGTTCTCAACCTATACTTACGGAGCCCCCGTGCCTATTGGAGCAGTTCAGCAGCCTATAGGGCCAGAAGTACTTCTGCTAACAGGCATTGCGCAGCCCGAGCCCTTGCGGCAGTACCTGGAAACTGCGGGCTACCGGGTAATACACCACGCTCGTTTTGCTGACCATCATGCATTCACGGAAGCAGAAGTTGCTGCCGTAGCTGCGCAATTAGCGCCCGGCCAGAGCGTTTTCACCACGCAGAAAGACGCTGCTCGCTTGCTAGCGCCCGCTCTGGCAGGTGTTGTCAAGCAATTGCCCGTATTTTACCTTCCTATTACTGTCCGGTTTCTGGCCGACGGCGATGCCCGCCTGCTGGAGCTTCTGATGCCCTACTTTCAGCCCCACGCTGTTGTCTGATTTATCACTGATTCCGCACTCCCGGGCTACTGTGCCCACATATTGGCTACGCCTCTTGCTGCTGGCGCTTCTGTTGCTGGGGGGCGTGCCCGCGCTACTGCCCGGCGCCCGGGCCCAGATAGTTGATGACTCCACTAAAAATCGGTACGGCGCCCGCACTACCTTCATTCTGCGCGAGGCAGACATGATGCGAGGCGACACAGTGGGCCGCATAATTGACACCACCCTCACGCGCTTGCCTCAACGGCGCTACTGGGTGCATGACTCAGCTTTCTACCAGGACCTAGGCAACTTCGGCACTGCTTCGCGGCACTTGCTCTTGCAGCCTAACACGGAGATAGGCGCCCGTTTGGGCCGTAACGTCTTCGACCGTTACGTCCGCAATCCTTCTACCATTGCCTATTACGATACCCGCTCGCCGTACACGTTTTTCCGCTTTCATCAAGGAAACCCCTTCGAACAGATATTTGAGTTAGGCTATACCCGCAGCCTCAAAAAAGACCTGAACGTGGGGTTTGCCTATGAGCGCTTCGGCTCAAACAAGGCATTGGCCGTTACTAACACTCGGGCGGGCCAGGTAGAGCACACCAACTTTCTGCTGTTTGTGCGCTATCAGACCCCCGACGACCGCTACCACCTCATGGCCAACTTCACTACTGCTCGTCACCGGGCTATAGAACAGGGAGGCATTGCCCCTTTAGCTTCTGATACTATTGAGGGTAGTGATGGAAAAGTAGACCTCACGCAACTGTTTGATTACCAGCGAGAGGAGGTTAGGCTGAGCGGGGCTAGCAACCGCGACGACCGTGACCAGGTGCACTTGGCCCACACCTACCGCTTGCTGGGCCGGGGCCTCACTGCCTACCACATGGCAGACTGGACCCGGAGGCAGAACAAATATTTCGATGATCAGCTTATCAATACTACCACGGGCGAATTTCGCTATGATGTGCGCCGACTCAGCAATACCATCACCGATGACCGCGCCGATTTCCGGCAAGTAGAGAATACGCTAGGGGTAATGGGCAATTCCCCGGCGGTGGCCTACCGCCTCTACGGTAAACACCGGACTTACTCCCTGGAGTCTCGGTCGCGCGTAGGCAGTAACACCGTAACGGTGGAGAAGTTAAACTATAAAATGGGAGTTAACACCCAGTACTTCTTAGGTGGAACGGCTAGTTTCCGCTATAAAGAATTCGCCATCGAGACTTCAGGAGAGGTGAAAGTGCCAGAGCAGTTTAAGGAGCTGATTCATATTACTAAAACAGAGTACATACTCCGCGGCGCAACTAGTTTCGGGCCAGTGCAGGTTGATGCCCTACTCACCAGCTACTCGCCTACTCTAACTGAGCAACGGTTTGTAGGAAACCACGCCATCTGGGAGAATACGGGCTTCAGTAATACGCAAGTGCAGCAGGTACGAGGGGTAGTGAACCGGGCATTTGGCAACCAGCATCTCCAGCTTGTTGGCGCCCTGGCCAATATTACCAACCTGGTGTACTATAATGAGCAAGCTGTGCCGGCCCAGTTAGGATCTGGCCGCCAAGTGTATAGCCTGACGGCGCAGCACAAATTCAATGTAGGCCACCTCTTTTTTGATAACCTGGCTACCTACACAGAGGTAACAGGGGGTACCGAAGGATTGCGCTTTCCCCGGCTGGTAGGAGAGTCGCGGTTGTATTATCAGGGCTATGTGTTCAAGAAGGCTTTGTTCGGGCAGTTTGGGGTGCAAACGTATTTCCAGTCGCGCTGGAAGCCTTACGATTATAGCCCGAGTACTCAACAGTTCTTCTTTCAGGACCACTTTACCGTACGCAATACGCCCATTGCTGACGTGTTTGTCAGCGCTGATATCAAAACAGTGAGCGTGTTCTTTAAGATGGCCTACGTAAACCAGTTTCTGCCACAGTCGGGCTACTTTACCACGCCTTATTATACGGGCCTGCCTCGCCGTCTGCAGTTTGGTATCCGGTGGCAGTTCTTTAATTAACCCATGTTTGTCTCCCACTGACAGTTGGTCAGATACCTCAATCAACTAGCAGTAGGCCACAACTAGTCATACTTCTTTTGCCATGCAACCTGAAGGAAAAGAAAAAACCATTCTGAAGCTGAAGCTAAACACCGATCCGCGGTGGGTTGATATTGCCAGCAAGAACATCGAAGACATTCTCGTCGACCATGCGTATTGCGAGCAGAAGGCCGCCAGTACGGGCATCAGCCTAATAGTTAAGTACCCCGAGAAAACCCGCCTGGTAGATGAGCTCACGCTTCTGGTTGCTGAAGAATGGGCGCACTTTGAGCGGGTATTACTGGAGCTCCGCAAGCGCGGTCATGAGTTGGGCAAGCCCCGGCGCGATGAGTACGTGGTGCAGCTCATGACCCATATCCGGAAGGGTGGGGCTCGTGAGCGGCAGTTGATGGATACGCTGCTGGTAAGTGCTCTGATAGAAGCTCGTAGCTGCGAGCGGTTCAAGCTTTTGTGGAAGCACATTCCAGACCCCGAGCTATCAAAGTTTTATTATGAGCTGATGGTGTCAGAAGCAGGCCACTTCGTGAGTTACGTTGATCTTGCTAAAGAATATTGCGACCCCAAGGAGGTGGAAATACGCCTGCAGGAATTACTCAAGATTGAGGGCGACATTGTAACTAATCTGCCCGTTCGCGACGACCGAATGCACTAAACCGCTTCTCCTAATACCACGTCGGCCCCGGCTCTGCATCTAGTTCATAGGGCAGGTCCGGGGCCGACGTGGTATTAGGAGAAGCGGTTTAGTTTGCCGGCTGGCCTACCAGGCCAGTTGGGGTTACTTCTTGCTGCTGCCGGGAGTTGAGAAGCCCGGCTGGTACGCTTAACTCACCCGTTTGGAAATCCAGCAGTCCGTTGCGCTCATCCTCAATATTGGTGGCTTGGGTGTACACGTCGCCGGCAATATCACGCTGCCGGAGCTCTTGTTTGTAAGCACGGATATTAGCAGCTCGTGCTTCTGCATCCTGGGGGCCGCCGTAATCAGGGAAGCCGAACCCACCCCACTCGCTCACGAGCAATGGCACCTGCCGCCGGTAGAAAAATGGGTCGCCAACCACAAGAGGGAAGGCCGCAGTACCCTCCATTTCCCCTTGCACCAAACGGTCCAGCAATTCCCGCCAGCGGCCTAAGTCTGGGGTATACAGGTGAGCCGTGAGCAAATCTGACTTCAAACGACCCTCCCAGGAAATATGGTGCCAGCCATCGTTATCTACCACCAGAAACTGCGGATACTTGATCTGCATATAGTGGTACATATCAACAATATACTGGCGCGTTTCTTTGTTGGTCGCAATGTCCTGCGCGCCCCAGTCTTCGTTGTATAAGCTCCAGATTACTACCGAAGGGTGGGTCTCAATCAGCTCCACCATCCGGAGCAGCTCAGCGCGGTGGTTGGCCCGGCTGCGGGCCGTGGAGCTATGCGGGCTGGGTACTTCCACCCACAGCAGGAGGCCTAGCCTATCGGCCAGGTTATAAATCCTTGGGTCAACGCCCGCAATATGCACCCTTACCAAGTTGCAGCCCAGCTCCTTCATGGCGTACATGTGGCGCTTGGTTTCCTCATAGGTGGCCGTACCTGGCTGGTACAAAATACCATCTAAATAAGTGGGCTCGTTGTTGAGATAAATGAATCGACCTCGGGCTTCAATCTTCCGCAACCCGAAGTGAGCTTCAATTTTTGCCTCATATCCTTCAGCATCAATTAACTGAGCCTCCAGGCGGTACAATTGCGGTGATTCCGGTGACCACAGCCGGGCATCCGGAACCTCCAGCACCACGCGCTGGTGCGTTTGCCCGGCTGGCAGCTGCAGCGGAAAATCAGAAGCAGCCAGCGGAGCAGATCCGGGCTCAGCCCCCCGCTCACACACCCTAATGCGTATGGTATAGGCCCCCGGATCGTGAATGCGCAGGGTTAAGTTAAAGCGGACCAGATGGTCTTCCACAATACTTACCACGCCCACCCGGGAACGGAGGCGGTTGCGCTCCACCATCTCCAGCCACACGCTACGCACTGCTCCCGTGTAGGTCTGGTACCAGATGCCGCCCCGCTTGTATACATGAGACTCCTGCTTACCACGTGGCGTTTCCGCGTCCATGGTATCAGCAATACGCACTGTGAGGCGGTTGTTTACGTGCAAGAGTTCCTCCGGTAGCTCGTAGGAGAAAGACGTGTACTCCCCGTAGTGTACTTCCTCGCCCTCAATGGTGCTGAGCAGCGTGCCATTAAGCCATACGCGTGTTTCATAGCCGCATGCCCCAAACGTGATCTGGAGCATTGACCGGGCCTCTTGTTGGTCGAAGTCTGGTAGGGTAAACTCCCGTTCATACCATACCACTACTTTATCATGCCAGCTAGTGGGTGTGCAAAGTCCCTTCGCCTCCGCAATATGTTCTTCTACTGAGCCTGGCCATTGGGCGGTTTGCTCATAGGTGTGGCCTAGGGCCCAGTCTTGCGCAATGCCAACGTCTTCGTTGTCAACTGCAAAGCGCCACTCACCGTCAAGCAGTAAGTAATTGTTCATGCGCAATACAGCGCGGGGCAGGGGGTTGGCTATGGGCTCAGCAGCTGGCACATGTTCGGATGTGCTAGTTGATAAGCCATAGTTGGGATGATCAGCGTTCATGCAGAGCAAGGCTTTCGTGACGGTATCCTGGGATAGGGGAGTAGGCCTGCTAACGTTGTCTGGAGCAGTGGCCTACGGTGGTTTCAGATGTTAACGTATTTCTTGAGCTATTGGATAATCAAGCCGCTGACAACATCTAAAATGCTGTAGCATAAGCAGCCTAGTAGAGCTTACAACAGGGATATTGCGCAGAGGTATACGCCACACTAGCAATACCTTGCTATATTAGCAGGCGTGCTTACCCGTGCTTTCGATGAAAAAACTGCTACTTCTCTTTCTGCTTAGCGCTCCAGCATTGGCCGTTGGGCAGGCAGCCACACCTGTCAACACCATTAACTTCTGCGGTACTGATTTCACTGCGCCCACCGCCTGCGCCCCCGACTCAAAGTACAGTGTGCGCTGCGAGGGCTACCAGCTGACCTGGATGTACCTAGACTACAAAATGCTCACAGACTTTCCGGAGCAATTTGTACGGCAGATTGAAAAGAAACACAAACACACCGAGCGCCAGGCGCTGGAGTGTATGATTATGGGCCAGCCCGCCAAAGGGTTTCGCGTGAGCTACCCAACTGAATCTGGCATGACCTATGAGCTCATTGCGTATGGTGTAGCTAAAGGCCAACCCGTTATGGTGGAGTTGACTATGGATATGGATCCGGAAAAGACAACCGACCTGCCGGAAATGCCCCGCCAGATTATTCAGCTTTCTAAATAGCAGTTCACAAAAAAGCCCCAACTATATGCAGTTGGGGCTTTTTTTAATGACCGGCTACTGGAGAGTGGCCTAGGTTTTCTGTTTCTTCTTTTTCGCGGCTGGAAACAGAATGTTATTTAAAATCAAGCGGTAGCCAGGTGAGTTGGGGTGTAAGGCCAAGTCAGTGGGTTCCTCTTCCACTAAGTGCTGATAGTCCTCAGGGTCGTGGCCACCGTAAAATGTCCAGGTGCCTTTGCCCAGAGTGCCGTGCATGTAGCGCACCTCGCCCGAGGCCTTGTTCTCACCCATCGTAACGACATCAGGCTTGATGAGCGACTTGCGGAACGCCGTGGTCTGACCCATAAATCCTTTAATAGTACGCTCATGGTTTTGCGTGAGCATGGTCGGGACCGGATCGTACTTTGCTGAGAAAGTGAAGAGCTGGAAATAGTCGTTGTCCTCGTACACACCTCGTTCAGCGGGTTGCATGTCGATGTTAGAATATTCGTACTCCAGTGGGTCGCGCTCTAACCTAAAGTTTTGGAAGGCCAAAGTGCGGTTGTAATTGAGCTTCTGCTGGGCCTGGGGGTCAGCGGGGTCGCCATCATACATTTCGGCCACCATATCCACGCCTAGGCCTGCCAGGGCAATATCATATGAGTCGGTGGCAGAGCACATGGCAAACATAAAGCCGCCACCAGCAATAAATTCCTGCATTTTAACCGTTACAGCTCCCTTCATCTGGCTCACCTTCGCAAAACCGTTGCGCTTGGCTGTGGCCTCAGCATCGCGTTGCTGCTGCTGATACCAGGGCCGGAAGCGGTAGTTACGGTAAAATTTGCCGTATTCCCCCGTGAAGTCTTCGTGGTGCAGGTGCAACCAATCATACTTCGGCAGGTCGCCGCGCAATACCTCGTCATCGTAAATCTGGGTGTAAGGAATTTCAGCGTAGGTAAGCACCATGGTTACGGCGTCATCCCAAGGCTGCTTGCCTTTAGGAGTGTACACCGCAATCTTGGGCACCTTTTCCAGCTTCATTACATCCATATTGGCGTTCGGGTCGGCTATTTCAGAAAGGATGCTCGTGTACTGCGCCTCGCTGATAACCTGATAGGTGACCCCCCGTACCGCCAGCTCATTTTCTGCGCCCGGCACTACGTCACAGGCAAAAGAGCCCCCCTGGTAATTAAGTAGCCAATCTACTTCTACCTGCTTGCCCAGAAGCCAGTAGGCCACTCCGTACGCCTTCAGGTGCTCCTTCTGGGTAGCATCCATCGGGATGAGTATATGGTTGGCGCTGGTTACTGCTGGCAGGCCAAAATAGCCTGCCAGCAGCAATACCGCAAACAAACGCGAGCGTAGCATAGGAATTCTGATGTAAACAATGAGGGCAAGCTGCAGTAATAGAATTACTTGGCTTCCCAATGAGCAATGACTAAGCCAGTAGAGTCACGTCTTAACTTAAAGGTAACGAAACCGACTGGGAGTTTAGCACAAACCGGCTACCTTGCGGGGCTGCCTACTGCCACATAGTTGCCCTGGCCCAACCAATTGGATAAGGCAGCGGCCCTTGGCCCAACCACTTGCTATCGTTGCTATGCATCTGCTGGAAAATATCAAAGAAGCGTTCCGCTCTATTAATAGTAACCTCCTGCGCACCGTCCTGACGGCACTTATCGTGAGCATTGGTATCATGTCGTTGGTAGGAATTCTTACGGCTATTGATGCAATAAAGGCATCTCTGAACCAAACGTTTGCCAGCTTGGGGGCCAACTCGTTTGAGATTAAAGCTAAAGGCTACAACAATAGGTCGCGTCGTGGGGGAGTGCAACAGAAAACATATCCGGCCATTACCTACCTGCAGGCCCGGCAGTACAAGCGCCAGATTGGTGAGGAAGCCAAAGTGGGCATTTCCACCTTTATTGCTGGTACCGTAGAGGTGAAGGCCAATGGTGAGAAAACAAATCCCAACATGCAAGTAGTTGCCGGCGACGAAAACTACCTGCTCATTCAAAACTACAACCTGTCGGGAGGTCGTTCCTTTTCTAACACTGAACTGGAAAACGGCACCAACGTAGCTATTGTTGGTGCTGAGGTGAAAGACAAGCTCTTTCCTAATCAGAGCCCACTCGATAAATACATTTATATGCTAGGCCGCCGGTTTTTGGTGGTAGGCCAGTTAGAGAAAAGCGGTAGCACCATGGGTGGGGGAGGTGCCGACCGTCTCGTGCTCATTCCCCTGGAAACTGGTAATCAACTCCCACGACAGCGCGCCCTCACCTACGACATCAAGACTGCCACCCTTAACCCCTCTATGCTCAACTACATCACGGGAGAAGCTACCGGCATCATGCGTTCTGTGCGGCACGATGCGCTAGGCCAGGAGGAAAGCTTTGAGCTGGAGCGGAGTGACTCATTAGCCGGCAAGCTAGATTCGCTCTCGGGCAACCTCCGGATCGGCGGGTTTTTGGTTGGTTTTATTACACTGCTAGGTGCCAGCATTGCCCTCATGAATATCATGATGGTATCTGTAACGGAACGTACCCGCGAAATCGGGATTCGCAAGGCACTAGGTGCTACGTCAGTACAAATTCGTCAGCAGTTTCTCATCGAGGCCATTGTCATCTGCGTGATGGGGGGCACTTTGGGCATAGTCCTGGGCGTAGGTATGGGGAATGGCGTGTCTGCGCTTGTAGGCAGCGGCGCGTTTATTGTGCCGTGGCTGTGGATGACGGTAGGCCTGGTAATCTGCGTAACTGTAGGCCTCATCTCCGGATATTATCCTGCCAGTAAAGCCGCCGGCCTCGATCCAATTGAATCGTTACGTTATGAGTAGCGCAGCTCACGGGGATATTCAAGGGTAAAGACTTAGCGTATACTTTTTAGTACGCAAACTGGTGCTTGAACATGGCTTGCTAGGCCTCTAGAACAGCGTAGCATTTTCAAGTATAAGGAGGTGTACAAGCGTTTGCTGGCCAGTAGCAGACTGAATAGATGTGCTATATAGTTGATGAATTAGGTTGTATGAACAGGATTTATTCCCTCTCCTGACTGCTTAGTTGGGTTGAGGTAATAGCTCTTGCCTGTTGTAGCGAATAATCTCAGTGTATTGCTATTTCTACTACTTTCATCATAGGTTGGCAGAATCAGGTAGACTGGTTTTAACAAGTGCTACCTAGCCCCTGGTCTAATTCCCAGTCGAACCGTGCCTAATGGCAACTAATGCTTAAGCCTTTTCATAGCCAAGTGTGTTGCTTGACGCGCATACTTATTGCCTCGTGCCATATTACGCACAGCTTTTGAGCTGAAATTCCCGCGTGTTGATCTCGGCGTTGCTACCGTATTATGTGAACAGTCAGCAAGCCAAAGTGAGAAGTGTTATAGTCTAAGCTTCATGCACAGTAATGTGAGCGATATGATTTAGAGAATTGAACTTATCCCTTGAAAATTCATCTGTGCTGATTACATCATCAATGGTTGCTTAAATATCTATATCTATTGCGATACGTTGATGAGTAGTTTAAACCATATGCTTGCTTAAATAAGATGCATTGCGACTCGAATTGTTTTTATACATTTGGGTATGAATGAAGCTACAACAGTTGGGCAACGCTTTCTGCAATTGATATCTTATCTGGGAATATCTAAAAATGCGTTTGCTACTTCTCTTGACAAGACGGCCACAGTAATACAGCATCTCGTTGATGAGCGTAATAAGCCCGGGTTTGACCTTTTGTGTAAAGTTTTTGAAGTGTACCCAAATGTGTCGAAAGATTGGTTGCTGCAAGGTCAAGGTCCTATGCTATATGATGATATCAAAAAAGATAGCAGTGATGTAGGCCTCACTAACAAGGACGGTGCAACTGAGCAAAAGCCTATAGCTAGTGCTTCCATCCCTGTTCCGTCCGCTATTCCTGCTTTTGCTATTTCTGATGCAATACCTAATACCAAGCCATCAATTTCTGCGCCTGTTGCCCCGGTTACTGCTCCTCCTGAAGTTCAGGCTCCTGAAACTGCATCACTTACAGTGCCTTCGTCGCCAGATACAAGTTGGCAAACTGCTCTTTACACGCAACAAATGGCTCACCAACTTGCTATGGCTGAATTGCGCAACCAACATCTGCAGGATCAACAGCGACTCATGCAACAGATGATGGACTTAATGCAACGCCAGTTGAGCCGGTGATTTGCCGTCTAATCCCAGCTCTTTTACTTGAGTTACCTCTATAGCAACAAATACTACGCCCCGTACCCTTATGATAGGATACGGGGCGTAGTATTTGTGAAGAATATGTTGGGCTTAGTGTTGAAAGACCTCAATACCTAGTTCTTCCGCCTCCATTAAGTTCTGAAAATTAACACTACTTAAGCGCAAGTGCTTTAGTTCTCCGACTAACAACGGATCATATTTAGCCGTTACGCGGATGTAGTTAGGTGTGAAGCCCTCCATCTGGCCATTAGTCACGTCATCCTCAAAAAGGACAGTAGTTTCTAGGCCTGTATGTTGCTCATAGAAATACCGCTTCTTCTTTTCTGATAGGCTGCGCAACTGAGTGGTACGCTCATGCCTATGGCGGTCCTGAACACGGCCCGGTAGAGTAGGCGCCAACGTGTTTTCGCGCTCTGAATAAGGAAAAACGTGCAAATAACTAACATCTAGTTCATTTAAGAACTGATAAGTAATCAGGAACTCCTGTTCTGTTTCTCCCGGAAAGCCTACAATTACATCTACTCCAATGCAAGCATGAGGCATAACCTCCTTAATAAGCTTCACCCGCTCCATATATAGCTCGCGGCGGTAACGGCGGCGCATAAGTCCCAGAATCTTATTGGATCCTGATTGCAGAGGGATGTGGAAGTGCGGCATAAACCGCTTAGATCGCGCCACAAACCTGATTATCTCGTCGGATAGCAGGTTAGGTTCACAGCTGCTGATGCGAAACCGCTCGATTCCTTCTACTTCATCAAGCGCCTGCACTAAGTCGAAGAAGTTTTCCCGTCGCTCACGCTCTGGCCCTTGTAAACCAAAGTCGCCCAGGTTAACGCCCGTCAGCACAATCTCCTTCACTCCAGACTCGGCCAGCTTCTGCACGCGCTCTACTACGCTCTGCACTGAGTCGGAGCGGCTATTACCACGAGCCAGCGGAATAGTGCAGAATGAGCAGGAGTAATCACAACCATCTTGCACCTTCAAGAAAGTGCGGGTACGGTCACCATAGCTGTGAGCCGCATGAAATTCCGTGGCCTCACTAATAGGAGAGGCAAATACTCTGCCCGGTTCACCGGCAGCGGGCTTTTGAAATCCAGCCAATGTTTCTACTAACTGGAATTTTTCGGCGGCACCTAACACGGCATGAACGCCCGGAATCTCAGCAATTTCTTGTGGCTTAAGCTGAGCATAGCAACCTACTATAGCTACAAACGCCTCAGGATTGTGCTTGAGTGCTTCCCTCACCACCTTGCGGCACTTGCGGTCAGCGTGGTCCGTTA
Source organism: Hymenobacter taeanensis (assembly GCF_013137895.1). Taxonomy (NCBI): domain Bacteria; kingdom Pseudomonadati; phylum Bacteroidota; class Cytophagia; order Cytophagales; family Hymenobacteraceae; genus Hymenobacter; species Hymenobacter taeanensis. The sequence continues at coordinate 4,388,236 of NZ_CP053538.1, read as the reverse complement.
CAGAGCACGTGTTGATGACGTATATATCCGCAGCCTCCTCAAAGGCCGCTTTCTCGAAGCCATACTCTTCAAACTGCCGGCCTATGGCTGAAGTCTCAGAGAAATTCAGCTTGCAGCCCAACGTATAAAAGGCAACTTTCCTCTTTTCCATATTTACTACTGTCTCCTTACCCATTGCCTAGCGAAATAGGCTAAACCTCTTTAGTAAGCGACAGTTATTGATTCAGGTTCATCACTCCTATTATATAAGGAGTACTAGAGACTACACTCGCTTAGCTTTCGCCTACACAAAGTTAACACTGCAAAGCCAGTAGTACTGAATTTCTACTTTTATAAAGCGCCTGCTATTATGCTCCAAAAAGAGCCTATTAGGTACAGCCACGAGCCAGTTTACCTCAACGAGGGCTGGTATTCATTATACTTATGCCTCTACGCCACTATTCACGACCATATTATTCATGCGGTGTAATAAGTTCGGATGGGTTGCTGAGAACTAGCATCCTGCAGCCCCAAGACCTATCAACTCTAGTAATTCTTGATACCTGCATAAGGCTAGTGCCGCTAGCCTTGTCTCTAAAGTAGTGCGTATGCTCCAGCACCAGAGCATAGTTTTATAGGTTCTGACAATAAGCTGGGCACTTATCGATATTTTATATTCTTGCGTGAACTAACCAACTCACATAAGTCGTTCTGCCCCAGCCAACGGGAAGAGCCCGGGGAGGGGCCTTTCAACAAAGCTCCTGAAAGTTTCTCCGCCAGGCTTGCAAAAGCGAAGCAGAACCCGGACTTTTGCCCACCCAAATCGGACGGAGGCGGGCTACGGACAGAGCGAAAAGAAAGTTGCGGTAAGCGCTAGGAAAAGCGGAGAGACTCGGCCTACCTTTGCAGCCCGCTTCAGCTGGAAGCGCCCCAGCAGTCGAGTCGAAAAAAAAGTTTTTCTTCGCTTGCTTGCTAGTTCAGAAACTCCTGTTACCTTTGCACCCCGCTTACGACCCAAAAGGGGCTCAGGACGCGGGAAACGAAGAAAGTGAAAAGATTTTTTTTGCTTTCGGACTTGGAAAAGAGGAAAAGAGCAGCGTATCTTTGCAGCCCGCTTCAACTGGAAGCGCCTGAGTCAACCGAAAAGTGAGAAAGTTTTTTTCACTTCAGCATTTGGCCAAACAAAATAGAGTGAGTACCTTTGCCACCCGCTTCGCCTGGAAGCGCTGGCAGTGTAGCTTACCCCGACTACTAATAGGGTAGTCACGACGCTTCTTCAATAGGAAGGGGCAGACGTTCTTTGAATGATTGGAAAGACAATATGGGTGTTGACCCAGTGGAAACACGGGGTCAATAATAAGGACTCATAAGCGTAGAGAAGAAACGAATACACATACAGCTCGTCAAACAACGAGTCGGAGATGGCACTCGACATCGGCCCTGCTTCGGCAGGTGCTAAGTAATTTATACAATGGAGAGTTTGATCCTGGCTCAGGATGAACGCTAGCGGCAGGCCTAATACATGCAAGTCGAACGGGTGGTAGCAATACCACTAGTGGCGCACGGGTGCGTAACGCGTAACCAACCTGCCCTTGACTGGGGGATAGCCCGCCGAAAGGCGGATTAATACCGCATAAACTAGCAATCTGGCATCAGATAACTAGTAAAGATTTATTGGTCAAGGATGGGGTTGCGTGACATTAGCTAGTTGGCGGGGTAAGGGCCCACCAAGGCGACGATGTCTAGGGGAGCTGAGAGGCTGATCCCCCACACTGGCACTGAGATACGGGCCAGACTCCTACGGGAGGCAGCAGTAGGGAATATTGGGCAATGGGCGAGAGCCTGACCCAGCCATGCCGCGTGCCGGATGAAGGCCTTCTGGGTTGTAAACGGCTTTTCTCAGGGAAGAAAACGGTCTTGCGAGACACACTGACGGTACCTGAGGAATAAGCACCGGCTAACTCCGTGCCAGCAGCCGCGGTAATACGGAGGGTGCAAGCGTTGTCCGGATTTATTGGGTTTAAAGGGTGCGTAGGTGGCCCGTTAAGTCCGGGGTGAAAGCCCACAGCTCAACTGTGGAACTGCCCTGGATACTGACGGGCTTGAGGGTAGACGAGGTTGGCGGAATAGAAGGTGTAGCGGTGAAATGCATAGATACCTTCTAGAACCCCGATTGCGTAGGCAGCTGACTAGGCTACACCTGACACTGAGGCACGAAAGCGTGGGGAGCGAACAGGATTAGATACCCTGGTAGTCCACGCCGTAAACGATGGATACTCGCTGGTGGCGATAGACAGTCACTGGCTTAGCGAAAGCGGTAAGTATCCCACCTGGGGAGTACGCTCGCAAGAGTGAAACTCAAAGGAATTGACGGGGGCCCGCACAAGTGGTGGAGCATGTGGTTTAATTCGATGATACGCGAGGAACCTTACCTAGGCTAGAATGCGCGTGACCGGTTCAGAGATGAGCCTTTCCTTCGGGACACAAAGCAAGGTGCTGCATGGCCGTCGTCAGCTCGTGCCGTGAGGTGTTGGGTTAAGTCCCGCAACGAGCGCAACCCCTACAGTTAGTTGCCATCAGGTTAAGCTGGGGACTCTAACTGGACTGCCTGCGCAAGCAGTGAGGAAGGCGGGGACGACGTCAGGTCATCATGGCCCTTACGCCTAGGGCTACACACGTGCTACAATGGACGGTACAGAGGGTCGCTACACAGTGATGTGATGCCAATCTCACAAAGCCGTTCTCAGTTCGGATCGAAGTCTGCAACTCGACTTCGTGAAGCTGGAATCACTAGTAATCGCGTATCAGCAATGACGCGGTGAATACGTTCCCGGGCCTTGTACACACCGCCCGTCAAGCCATGGAAGTTTGGTAGACCTGAAGCTGGTGCTCGTCACAGAAGCCAGTTAGGGTAGAACAAGTAACTGGGGCTAAGTCGTAACAAGGTAGCCGTACCGGAAGGTGCGGCTGGATCACCTCCTTTCTGGAGCCCTTCGACTCGTCGACGCCGCTGAGTGGCTCGTTACTCGATACGCTTAATGAAGTACCTTCCCGTACTGTCTTTCCTTTTATTCAAGCTATACTCTTCAAACGAGAAGAGTACATGTTCTTTGACGTAGTGAAACGAGAGAGAAAAAGAAGTGTCTGCTTATTTATAGGCTGACACGGAGCGTTCAGCCCACGGGCTGAACCTAACAGAAGTAAGCAAGGGCACACGGAGGATGCCTAGGCTCGCAGAGGCGAAGAAGGACGCGATAAGCTGCGATAAGCTCTGGGGATGGGCACATACCAACTGATCCAGAGATTTCCGAATGGGGCAACCCCGCTAGTTGAAGACTAGTGATCTACCCATAAAGGGATAGAGGCAAACCCGGGGAACTGAAACATCTAAGTACCCGGAGGAAAAGAAAATAACATATGATTCCCCTAGTAGTGGCGAGCGAACGGGGAGGAGCCCAAACCGGGTTGGTTACGGCCAGTCCGGGGTTGTAGGACCTCAACAACTGATTATTCTAGCTTAGTCGAATGACGTGGGAAAGTCAACCATAGACGGTGAGAGTCCGGTAGACGAACTGCTAGAGTACGGTAGAGGATTCCTGAGTAGGGCGGGGCCGGAGAAACCCCGTCTGAATCCAGCGGCACCATCCGCTAAGGCTACATACTCCTGCGAGACCGATAGTGAACTAGTACCGTGAGGGAAAGGTGAAAAGAACCGGGAATACCGGAGTGAAAAGAACCTGAAACCGTGTGCTTACAAGCGGTCGGAGCCCTTGAGTGGGGTGACGGCGTGCCTTTTGCATAATGAGCCTACGAGTTACTCCTCTCTGGCAAGGTTAAATGTGTGAACACATGGAGCCGCAGCGAAAGCGAGTCTGAACAGGGCGCAGAGTCAGAGGGGGTAGACGCGAAACTTTGTGATCTACCCTTGAGCAGGATGAAGGTTGGGTAACACCAACTGGAGGTCCGAACCAGTTTCCGTTGAAAAGGATTTGGATGACTTGAGGGTAGGGGTGAAAGGCCAATCAAACTGAGAAATAGCTCGTACTCCCCGAAATGTATTTAGGTACAGCGTCGAGGTGGAGTCAGCGGGAGGTAGAGCTACCGATAGGACTAGGGGGTGTCACAGCCTACCGAATCCTGACGAACTCCGAATGCCCGTTGATATACTCGGCAGTGAGGCGTGGGGTGCTAAGGTCCCATGCCGAGAGGGAAAGAACCCAGACCATCCGCTAAGGTCCCTAAATTCGGACTAAGTTGAACAAAGGAGGTCCACTTGCTTTGACAGCCAGGAGGTTGGCTTGGAAGCAGCCATTCCTTTAAAGAGTGCGTAACAGCTCACTGGTCGAGCGAGAGGGCATCGATAATACGCGGGCATCAAGTCCGGTACCGAAGCGATGGATTTACGCTATGCGTAAGTGGTAGGGGAGCATTCCAGCAGCGGTGAAGGTGAGTTGTCAGACTTGCTGGAGCGGCTGGAAAAGCAAATGTAGGCATGAGTAACGATAAAGGGGGTGAGAAACCCCCTCGCCGATAGACTAAGGTTTCCTGCTCAACGCTAATCGGAGCAGGGTTAGTCGGGACCTAAGGCTAGGCCGAGAGGCTACGTCGATGGACAGCGGGTTGATATTCCCGCACTTATTCAGTGGAGTGATGCAGTGACGCAGAAGTGAAAGATGCGCGGGCGGACGGAAGTGCCCGTTGAAGCGTGTAGGTATTGACTTGGTAGGCAAATCCGCCGAGTTAGCTGAAACGTGATAGTACCTAGCGGCTTCGGCCAATGGGATAGTCATCCTAATCAGACTGCCAAGAAAACCTGCTAAGCGTTTACTGCTGAATAACCCGTACCGCAAACCGACACAGGTAGTCAAGGAGAGGATCCTGAGGCGCTCGAGTGAATCACGGCCAAGGAACTCGGCAAAATGGTCCTGTAACTTCGGGAGAAGGGACGCTTCCTTGCAGCAATGCAAGAAGCCGCAGTGAAAAGGCCCAGGCGACTGTTTAACAAAAACACATGACTTTGCGAACGCGTAAGCGGAAGTATAAGGTCTGACACCTGCCCGGTGCCGGAAGGTTAAGAGGGGAACTTAGCGCAAGCGAAGGTTTGAATCGAAGCCCCGGTAAACGGCGGCCGTAACTATAACGGTCCTAAGGTAGCGAAATTCCTTGTCGGGTAAGTTCCGACCTGCACGAATGGTGTAACGATCTGGGCGCTGTCTCAGCCGTGAGCTCGGTGAAATTGTAGTCTCGGTGAAGATGCCGAGTACCCGCCACGGGACGGAAAGACCCCGTGCACCTTTACTATAGGTTGACATTGCTGCTGGACAACACATGTGTAGGATAGGTGGGAGACTGTGAACCCGGGCCGCCAGGTCTGGGGGAGTCAACGTTGAAATACCACCCTTGTGTTGTTTGGCACCTAATCTGGCAACGGAAACAGTGTCTGCTGGGTAGTTTGACTGGGGTGGTCGCCTCCAAAAATGTATCGGAGGCTTTCAAAGGTCCACTCAGTACGCTTGGTAACCGTACGTAGAGCGCAATAGCAGAAGTGGGCTTGACTGTGAGGCTGACCAGCCGAGCAGGGTCGAAAGACGGATATAGTGATCCGGTGGTTCCGCATGGAAGGGCCATCGCTCAAAGGATAAAAGGTACGCCGGGGATAACAGGCTGATCTCCCCCAAGAGCTCATATCGACGGGGAGGTTTGGCACCTCGATGTCGGCTCGTCACGTCCTGGGGCTGGAGAAGGTCCCAAGGGTTCGGCTGTTCGCCGATTAAAGTGGCACGCGAGCTGGGTTCAGAACGTCGTGAGACAGTTCGGTCCCTATCTGTGGTGGGCGTTGGAAATTTGAGAGGACCTGACTTTAGTACGAGAGGACCGAGTTGGACTAGCCGCTCGTGCACCGGTTGTGGCGCCAGCTGCAGCGCCGGGTAGCGACGCTGGGATGAGATAAGCGCTGAAAGCATCTAAGTGCGAAACTCACCTCAAGATGAGATTTCCGATATACGAAGAGTCGTGGGAGACCACCACGTAGATAGGCGGTAGGTGTAGAGCCCGAAATGGCACAGCCGAGCCGTACTAATGACTCGAACACTTCTGTGGAAACAAGCTCCCTAGCTTCTTTTTCTTTCTCGCTCACTGCGTCGAGTTATTGCAGTAGATCCCGAACACGATCTGCTGACACCAGTAATGGTGGCTTTAGCCCGGGTGTTCACCTCTTCCCATTCCGAACAGAGTCGTTAAGCCCCGGAGCGCCCATGGTACTGCCTTCACCGGCGGGAGAGTAGGTCGCCGCCAACCTTACTGAACTGCTGAGCCGCTTTGGCCCCCGCTTACGCGTGCGCCGCGTCCGGACCCACGGGTCCAGGATGCGCCCCGCGAGCGAACAGGGGGAGAAAGCGGCTCAGCGGCGTTTACTGCCGGTCGGCAGTTCCTTGCGAGCGGACCAGCAGGCCGGTCACCCCCAGAGGCCTAGCGCGTCATGCGCTAGGCCTCTTTTTTTTTATGCAAGCAGTTATACTTATTCCCTGATGCTTTTACATAAGAACCAGTTATAGTATCTAACGAGGCAGAACTTTGCGTTATAACAAATTCGGATGTAGTGGAGGTGCTTACCTGTTCTTATACACTATACCAAGAGCAGTATTCATATATGTATGCTCGTTGTTTTCTCAATGAAAGTAACCTTACGACAGATGTGTAGTTTAACTTCCTTATGGATGCTGAACTATTGTCTGCTGAGTTCCATCGCCGATTTGGGCATGCTCCGCTGTTAGTGCGTGCACCTGGGCGGATTAACCTAATTGGTGAGCATACGGATTACAACCTCGGTTTTGTGTTGCCTGGTGCTATAGATAGGGCAATATATTTCGCTATTGCATGCAATCATCAGCAAGAGGCTCGGTTGATAGCCTATGATGACCAGCAGGATACCCTGATAATACCGGTGTCGTCTGTTACCGCAGGCGAGAAGCAATGGGCGAACTATCTGCTGGGAGTGATAGCGCAGTTCCAGCAAAGGGGTATTTTAGTTCCGGGCTTTGACTGCATTTTTGGCGGTGATATACCCTTAGGTGCTGGACTATCTTCTTCTGCCGCACTTTGTTGTGGGTTTGCCTTTGCGCTTAATCACTTACTGGATAGTGGCTTAGATGAACTCACTCTAGCGAAAATGGCCCAGAGTGCAGAGCATACTTACGCAGGAGTACGTACTGGCCTTATGGATCAGTTTGCCAGTTTGTTTGGTAAAGCTGGTCATGTTGTTCGACTTGACTGTCGCTCCTTAGATTACGACTATTACCCTTTTGATACGGCTGCCTGTAATATTGTGCTGTGTAATTCGGGCGTAAAGCATTCTTTAGCCAGTACTGAATACAATACCCGTCGTCGTGAGTGTGAACAGGGCGTAGATGTTCTCAAACGCCATTACACAGAAGTTTCAAGTTTGCGCGATGTAACATTGGCGCAGTTGGATGCCCAACTCGAGCACCTTGGACCTGTTATATACAAGCGTTGTAAGTACGTGGTAGAGGAGAACCACCGTGTTGAGGCTGCAAGTCAAGCGTTGAATGAAAGTGATTTGACTACAGTAGGCCAGTTGATGTTCGCCTCTCATGCCGGTTTGCGTGATGAATATGAGGTAAGCTGCTGTGAATTAGATGTATTAGTTGAGGCTGCTCGCCATCTTCCTGGTGTATTTGGCGCCCGAATGATGGGCGGCGGCTTTGGCGGGTGTACTATCAACTTGGTCACTCCTGAACACGTGCCGGCTTTTGAAAGAGGCATGAAAGAGGCTTATCAACGGGAACTAGGCCTATCACTGGAAACATATCACACGGTTCTGGTAGATGGCGTTTCACGTGTCGATCAAGATTTAATTGCCTAGATATCGAGCAATGTCAAACACCTCCGGCCTCTTTGCCCCTACCGAACAATCGCACCGTCGCTACAATCCGTTGCTAGGCCAGTGGCTGCTGGTATCCCCGCACCGCTCAAAGCGCCCCTGGCAAGGTCAGCAGGAAAAACCGGCAATGGAGAAACGGCTGGCGTATGATCCTACTTGTTATCTCTGCCCCGGAAATAGCCGCGCGGGTGGTATGCAGAATCCGGAGTATACCAGCACATTCGTGTTTGATAACGATTTTGCAGCGCTGCAGACTACTGTGCCAATTGGTGGTGTGAATGTGCGCGGATTACTTCGGGCCGAAGCTGAGTCGGGTGTTGCTCGGGTAATCTGCTTTTCACCACGCCATGATCTTACACTGCCCGAAATGGAAGTAACAGCCATTAGAGAAGTAGTGGATGTGTGGGTGAAGCAATATCAGGAGCTTGGGGCACGGCCTGATATAAATTATGTGCAGATCTTCGAGAATAAGGGTGCTATGATGGGGGCTAGTAACCCGCACCCACACGGACAGATATGGGCGCAACGTACCGTCCCTGACGATCCAGCGCGAGAAACGGCTCAACAACTGGCCTACTGGACAGAGCATGGCCGTAGCTTGCTGACTGACTATCTGGACATTGAGTTGGAAGAACGGACACGCATAGTGTTCCAGAATGAACACTTTGTAGTGCTGGTACCTTATTGGGCTGTTTGGCCTTTCGAGACGTTAGTTATACCGCGCCGTCACGTGCAAGATCTTGCTCAGCTCACGAATGAAGAGAAGAACGCCTTGGCTGAGGCACTACAACAGTTAACCATTCGCTACGACAACCTGTTTCAAATATCGTTTCCTTACTCGGCAGGCCTACACCAGCGCCCTACTGATGGGGAGGCTCACGAAAGCTGGCACTGGCATATGCATTTCTACCCGCCACTGCTGCGGTCAGCAACGGTTCGCAAGTTTATGGTAGGGTACGAGCTACTCGCAAACCCTCAGCGGGATATTACAGCAGAAGTAGCAGCTCAGCGCCTGCGGGAGCTACCTAGCACACACTACAAGCACACGCAGCCGCAGTAATGCCGCCGCTATATTCACGTTTTTTATAGTAAGATGCCGGGCTAAAGCCTGGTCTTGAAACCTCCAACTAATGAAAGCAACTCCCGAAACCTTTTCGTTTGGAATGATTGGCCTAGGCACCATGGGCCGTAACCTGTTGCTAAACCTAGCTGACCATGATGTGGCAGTGGCTGGCTACGACAAAGATGCTGGTAAGCTGACCCTGCTAAGTGAAGAGGGAGCCGGTAAGCCCGTCAAGGGCTTTGCTGAGTTGTCGCAGTTTGTGCAAAGCTTAAGCACGCCACGTGCTATTATGATGCTGGTGCCTGCCGGGCCCATTGTGGACAGCGTGATTGAGGAGTTAAAACCCTTGTTGGCTGCCGGCGATATTATTATTGATGGTGGTAACTCGCATTTTACTGATACGAACCGCCGCGCCGACACACTTGCAACAGCGGGCTTCCACTTCTTCGGTATGGGCATATCGGGTGGGGAGGAAGGCGCGCGATTTGGTCCGAGTATGATGCCAGGCGGTGATAAACACGCTTACCAGACCCTACAGCCTCTGTTTGAAGCTATTGCGGCTCAAGTAGACGGCCAGCCGTGTGTAGCTTATATGGGCCCCGGGGCGGCGGGGCACTTCGTGAAAATGGTGCACAACGGTATTGAATATGGCCTCATGCAGCTGATTGCAGAGACCTATGATGTGATGAAGCGTGGTCTGGGCCTGAGCAATGAGGTTATAGGCCAGGTGTTTGAACGCTGGAATAACGGTCGTCTGCAGTCTTTCCTGCTCGACATTACCAAGGACATTTTCCGGTTTCAGGCTCCGAACACCGACCACCTATTGCTGGATGATATTAAAGACGAGGCTCGCTCTAAGGGAACCGGGAAGTGGACTTCGCAGGTAGCAATGGAGTTGGAGATGCCCATTCCCACCATTGATACTGCAGTTTCAATGCGCGACCTGTCTAAGTATAAGGCTCTTCGTCAGCAGCTCGCAGAACTGTACAGCCCTTCTCCTGAACCGTTGCCAGTAGATACTGACTCCTTTCTCCAAAGCCTGGAAGAGGCCTTTTACTTCAGTATGGCCATTACCTATGCGCAGGGAATGCACCTGCTCACGAAGGCTTCGCGGGATTATAGCTACGAGTTACATTTAGCTGATATTGCCCGCATCTGGCGCGGTGGCTGTATCATCCGTTCAGAGTTTCTGAACCACATTTATTCCGCCTTTCAGCAGGCCCCGGATCTTGAGCACTTGCTGCTCGACGGGCAAGTGCAGCAGGTAGTAAATCAAGCGGCGCCGGGTGCCCGCACAGTAGTTGCCGCGGCCGTAACTGCCGGACTAGGCATGCCTGGCTACGCATCAGCCCTGGGCTACTTTGATTCTCTGCGCACTAGTCGTTTGCCCTCCAACCTGATTCAGGCGCAACGCGATTATTTTGGAGCTCACACATATGAGCTGGTTGGCAAAGAGGGAGTCTTCCACACCCAGTGGACTCCGGAGCATGAGGATGCCGCCAACAAACAAGACACGCAGGTAGGAGAAGAAAATAAAGGAGAACAGCCAGTTATCCCGAATAAGTAGACTGCGACTTTTTCCTTTTATCCGTAAAGCAACCTTTAGGCATGACTAGCCATAAAAATATTCAACCTACCGTCTTCGTAATATTTGGCGGAACGGGGGACTTAAATGCCCGCAAACTAGCGCCGGCCCTCTATCATTTGTTTATGGATGGATGGCTGCCGGAGCAGTTCGCTATTATCGGGACGGGGCGTACAGTGCTGACGGATGAAGCTTTTCGCGACCGGTTGCTGGAAGGCATCAACCAGTTTTCACGCAGTGGAAAGGCCAATGCCGATACCTGGAAGGCGTTTTCTGGTCACGTGGTGTACCAGGCGGCAGATGTGCAGGATGCAGCCGCTTATGAACCATTCGCTCGTCGGATTCAGGCCTACGCAAAAGAGTGGGGTACTCAACCTAACGTGATATACTACTTGGCAGTGTCGCCGGACTTCTTTCCGGTTATTGCTCAGAATATCTCGAAGAGCAAGCTCTCCGCTGACCCGGAGCGCACCCGAATTGTGATTGAAAAGCCCTTTGGGCATGACTTAGAGTCGGCGAAGGAGCTTAACCAGTTGCTAGGCCATATTTTCACGGAGCAGCAGATTTACCGCATCGACCACTACTTGGGAAAGGAGACGGTTCAGAACATCATGGCTTTTCGATTTGCTAATGCGTTGTTTGAGCCCCTCTGGAATCGTAACTACATCGACCATGTGCAGATTTCTGTAACGGAGCAGCTTGGGGTAGGAGACCGGGGTGGGTACTACAACGGGGCCGGTGCCCTGCGCGATATGATTCAGAACCATCTGTTGCAGTTACTCTGCTTGGTGGCCATGGAGCCGCCCGTCAATTTCAACGCCGATGAGATCCGCAACCGCAAGGTGGATGTACTGCGGGCCATGCGCCGGTTTACACCCGAAACCGTGCGCGAATCGGCAGTACGCGGCCAGTACGGAGCCGGGTGGATGGAAGGCAAGAAGGTGCCCGGCTACCGTGAGGAAGTGGAGTCGAAGCCACCCTCCAACACTGAGACGTTTGCTGCCGTGAAGTTCTTTGTGGACAACTGGCGTTGGCAAAATGTGCCTTTTTACCTGCGCACGGGCAAGCGTATGCACCGGTCGGCCTCTAGCATTACGGTACAGTTTAAGGACGTGCCGCACTGCGTATTCCCGACGGAAACCGCGGAAAGCTGGCAGCAAAACCGGCTGATCATCAGTATTCAGCCTGAAATGAGCATTCGGCTGCAGGTACAAGCCAAGCGACCTGGCCTAGACATGATGCTCAACACCGTGGACATGGTTTTTGACTACAAAGGAACGTATTCCAACGAAGCCCCTGAGGCCTACGAAACGCTGCTCCTGGATACCATGCTCGGCGACCAAACCCTGTTTATGCGCGGCGACCAGGTAGAAGCTGCCTGGGACCTGATTATGCCTATCCTCAACTCCTGGGAAGGGCGGGCCAGCCAAAGCTTTCCTAATTACTCCGCCGATTCCTGGGGGCCGGAAGTAGCCGAAGCTCTTATTGCCCGCGACGGATATCACTGGTTTACTCTCCCGCTCAATGGAAAAAAATAACATTCCCGAGCTTCACATTGCTCTGGTTAGCGAGGAAGTGCTGCGCCAAATGGCTGACTTCTTCCGGGATGCGGCCCTGCGTGCAGTGGCCGCACAAGGCCGCTTCAGCGTAGCCCTATCTGGGGGGAACTCACCGAAGAAGTTGTTTGAGCTACTGGCCTCACCTGCGTATCGGGGGCAAATACCTTGGGAGAAAGGCGCTTTCTTTTTCGGGGATGAGCGTTACGTGCCCCACACTGACCCAGATAGCAATTACGGGATGGCTAAGGCAGCTCTGCTAGACCCGCTTGGCATTAAAGCGGAGCAGGTGTTTGCGGTAGATACGGCGTTGACGCCAGAGCAGGCAGCTGAACGCTATACCCAGAGCATAGAGCAGTTTTTTGCTCCTGACACGGCCCGGTTTGATTTAGTGCTACTAGGCCTGGGGGATAATTCGCACACGGCTTCGTTGTTTCCGCACACGCCCGTGCTACACGTTACGGAGGCAAACGTACAAGCGGTGTTTGTGGAGGAAAAACAGGCCTACCGGATCACCTTTACCGCTCCCCTAATTAACCAGGCGCGTGCAGTGGCTTTTTTAGTGTATGGTGCCGACAAAGCACTGGCAGTAAAGCGGGTGCTAACAGAAGATCGGCAGATTGAAGAGTACCCAGCCCAGCTTATTGCTCCCACCAGCGGCAACGTTCATTGGTTTATGGACCAAGCTGCCGCCTCAGAGCTAGGTCACTTAGGCACCGTAACCAACGCTACATAAGGCTTACGGAAGCTGAGTAAAACTTGTAGCAGGAACAGGCCCAATGCCGGGCCGCACCGCCATTACCTGCTCGCTCTGCACTACCAAGGCCGCCCGCGCTAAACCCAGAAACAAACCGTGCTCTACTAGGCCCGGAATGGTCTTAAGCTGCGCAGCTACCTGGGCTGGGTCGGGAATTTGGTTGAAATGACAATCAACTAATAGGTTGCCTTGGTCAGAGCGAGCGGGCTCTTGCGGGTTGCGCCGATCGGGGCGCAAGACGGGGGCACCGCCTAACTCAGCTACGGCGTCCAATACCCAGGGCAGCGCGAACGGCACTACCTCCAGGGGCAACGGAAACTGGCCTAGCTGGGGTACCAGCTTGGTAGAGTCTGCAATAATGAGCAGATAATCAGAAGCGTTAGCCAGAACTTTCTCTCGTAGGAGCGCGCCGCCCCCGCCTTTAATTAGCCGGAGCTGCGGGTCCAACTCATCAGCTCCGTCTATGGTCAGGTCGAACCGCAAGCCGCGCCGTGGCTGCAACAAGGGAATACCAAGCTCACGTGCCTGAGCTTCGCTAGCCTGGGAGGTAGCGGTAGCTTGCACCCGCAGTTGCCCATTACGGACAGCCTCACCCAGCAGCGAGATGAAGTGGGCGGCTGTGCTGCCGGTGCCTAGGCCTAGTACCATGCCGTCTTGCACCCAGCGCAAGGCAGCAGCGGCAGCCAGTTTTTTTTCTTGATCGAGCTGATTGGGGTGAGGAGCAGAAGGAAGCATTAGGTTCAGATAAAAGAAAAGAGAGAGGCCTACCAACACAGCCCCATACTGTTTACTTACAAGGCGGGGGGTGTGTTTGGTAGGCCTCTCTCTTTTAGGGAAAAGCTAATTTGGCTTTACCGGATTAGAGGTGCCACACGAGTACCAAGCAACTCAATAGCCTCCATTAGTTTTTGGTGGGGCAGCGTGGCCACATCCATCTGGAAAGTAACCCGGGAAATACCACCCAGCGCCTCGCTGTGCCGCATAATCTTGGCCGCTACTTCTTCGGGGTTGCCAACCAACAGAGCGCCCAATGGGCCCGTTTGAGCCATAAACTGACCTTGCGTAACCGGGGCGCCACCCCGTTCGCGGGCGCGGCTGCTGAAGGTTTGGGCGTAGCCTGGGTAAAACTCCTCAAGAGCCTGCTCTGTGGTTTCAGCCACGTAACCTAATGAATGGAGGCCTACCGGCAATTGCTCCGGCGAGTAACCGGCCTGCTTGCCAGCATTCCGGTATAAATCAATTAAGGGGCGAAACCGATGGGTATCGCCGCCGATAATAGCCACCATGAGGGGCAAGCCTAGCATACCCGCCCGCACAAAAGACTGGGGAGTGCCACCAACGCCTAACCACACCGGCAACTGCGGTTGCAGAGGTCGGGGATAAATCCCCTGACCAGTAAGGGCCGGCCGAAATTTGCCACTCCAGTGCACCCTCTCCTTGTCGCGGATAGCTAGCAGGAGCTCTAATTTCTCTGCAAACAGCGCGTCGTAGTCATCTAGGTCGAACCCGAAGAGGGGGAAGGCTTCAATGGAAGAGCCTCGGCCCACCACCATTTCAGCACGGCCCTGGGAGACTAGGTCAAGGGTAGCAAACTCCTGGAACACTCGCACCGGGTCGGCGGCGCTCAGGACGGTTACGGCACTGGTCAGGCGGATTTGCTTGGTGCGTGCGGCAGCAGCAGCCAGAATAACGGCCGTAGCAGAGTCGAGGTACTCTACGCGGTGATGCTCACCAATGCCGAATACGTCAAGCCCCACCTGATCGGCGTGTTCAATGCGGGCAAGCAACTGGCCTATAGCATCTGCACCATTGAGGGCCGTACCATTGGTTTGGCGAGCAGCCGCGAAGCTATCTATTCCAATTTCCATATAGTTTTACTATAAGAGTATAAAAGGTTTTGTCCCCAGCTGGTTGCCATCAGGGCCGCTAAGCAGGCACCTGTTTAAGGGGATAAGCAAAGATACGCATAATTGATGTATGTACATATATTCAACTGCTCGTTCCAGTCACTTACAGCGGAACGGAGATGCTGAACCCACAGAAGAGGTATAATCTTATCTACTTCAGCAGTCATAAAAGGCTCAACTGCTCAGGAGATAAATAATGTGTTGGCTGGTTCGCGGCAAAAAGCATTAGGTAAACACTCAACTTTATTCGCTGCTATGGGTCAGCGGAACCCGCACAAGTAAGCTTAAGCAAATGAAGACTAGCCCAAAGGGTAGAACACTAACCTTTACTCTGATTGGTGATAACCGTCTAGCTTTATACTGAAATAGCCAGCACAGTTAAATTAAAGGCGTAAGGAGGAGATATGAAGCTGTAAGTAGGCTCCCCGCACAGGCCGCATAGAGGGCCATGATAAGCCGGGAAGTGACCTATAGCCGGCTTTGAATTAGTTGAATCAGCTGTTGAAGCTCACTCGCTGAAGCCAGTTCGGTGGCTGTCAGGAAAGGTTGCCAAGCCAGGCCACCTTGCCGGCGCATAACAACGGGCAGCGGCTGAGCAGCTAACTCGGGGTGTTGGCGACGTAGCTCATCGCGGTGCAGGAAGGTAGCGCGGGCGGGCAACTGCTTCAGAAATGCCCGCCACTCTGGGCGCATCGTGGCCGCTCCGTAAGTAAGGGCGCACAGGGAGCAGGAATAGGTAGCTGGTGAAATCAGTTTGTGCACCATATCAAGCAAGCCATTTACAACGCCGGCATCAGCGTTATACACAAAGAGCAGCTCTGGAAGCTTGGGGGCAGCCATATACCTTACTTTTTCAAAAAGTCCTGGAAGGAAGTTTGCTCGTAGGCCTGCCCCAGCAGCAGCTGGGTTTTAGGCACGGTACGGCTGCTGTGTAGCACGCGGTGGGCCACGTTATCATACGTTACACTGCCGCTGGGTGTCATTATCCCAAAGCCATCGGTAAAGCAGTAGAAGGCAAACCCACCCGGCCATGCTGCCGGCGCTGGAGCCAGCAGGTCGCGGCTCCAGGCAAACTGAGTGCTGGTAAGCCCGAGCTGGTGGAGTAAGGTAGCGGCCACATCCGTCTGGCTGCCATAAGTTTCAACTGCTAAGCCACGTGCGGCGGGCTGCAGGGCACCACCAGTCAGGAGGAGCGGAATCCGAAATTTAGCGGGTGCTTCATTGGGTGTGTCGCCGGGCTGGGGGTGACCATGATCGGCAACTAATACTACCAGTGTATTCTGCCACCACGGTTGTTGGCGCGCCTGTGCCAGAAACTGGCCTAGCACATGATCTGTGTAAAACACTGAGTTCCGGAATTGAGCAGCTTCACTGCTGCCACGGAAGCGAGGGGCCATTGGCACATCAAACGGTTCGTGGCTGCTGAGAGTAAAGGCCGTTGCGAAAAAGGGCTGCCGCTGTTGGGGCAATTCGTGCAGCATCCGGGTCAGGAGCACATGATCGTGAGCCCCCCATTTAGAGTTCTGGTCCTGGGGCGCAAAGTCGGCTCGCTCAGTGAAACGCTCGTAGCCTGCCGTGATGAGGTAGCTTTTCATGTTAGCGAAGGCTAGTTCTCCGCCGTGGTAATATGCCGTGCTATAACCTTGGCTTTTGAGGGTTTGCGCGAGGTGAGGCAGGCGCTCGGTTTTGCGCGGGTACTTAATAATGCTGGTTGTCGGCTGGTTAGGATAACCGGAAAGCAGTGCCACCAACCCCTTTTGGCTTCGGTCGCCGGCGGCATATACGTGCCGAAAGCTTACATCGGTACGCGCCAGACTATCAAGGGTAGGCGTGACACCCCGCTCACCGCCCAGGTGGCCTACGAGCTTGCCCGTAAAGCTTTCCAATATGATGAATAGTACGTTGGGCTTAGCGGTGCGTAGCAGGAGCCTGGTACCAGAAGTGGGCCGGTACAGCGCAGTGACCAGCCGCCGGGCGGTAGAATCGGGCAGGAACTGATAAGGATTGGGGCCGCTATTCTGCAGCAGCAATGAGTTAGCTACATTCCAGGGCACGTTTACCGCCGCGTGGTTGGCAAACGGCTGCGAGGAGAAATACACGTCACTCTGGTTAACCGGAATCTGCTGAACGCCACCGCGCATGGGTACTACCAGCAGCAGAACATACAGAAAGCTCGCAACCCCTGCCCGAAACCGGCTGAAGCTAGCAGGCAACTCCGGCAAGCGCCCAACCAGCAGCTTGTACAAAGCCCAGCCGAGGGCTAGCAAACCAACAAACAGCCCCGTTAGCAGCAGAACGGGGGCGCTGCCGGCTGAGGCAGCCATTTCCCCAGGGGTGGCCACGTATTGCAGGGGGGTAGCATCTAGCCGGAAACCCCAGGCCCGGTACAACTCCAGGTCAGCTACGGTAAAAAAGGCTACTACAATGCCTGTCACGGCCGTGAAAAACCGGAGCAGGCGTTCCAGCGGAAACCGGGGGCCGGCTAGGCTGCCCACCAAAAACAGTGAGAAGGGCAGCAGGCACAGATACGCCGTAGCGGAAGCATCCAGGCGCAGGCCATAGCTGAAAATGCGCAGCCCTGTGCCAGCCGGAAGCAGGCGGAGCTTGGCGTAATGATAAAGCAGGAATACGGCCTTCGAGGCCACGAAATACGCCAGCCAAAACAGAAAATAGCGGGGCTGAAACGCGAAACGGGTTCTCACAAGGGCAAAGGTAACGGAACCAGCGCCAGGGTTGCGTATAAAGGCTCATGATCTGGTAACAGGCCCAGCGCCCCATGCGCCGGTTGTGCCGCGTTTATCTAGGCTGCTTCCGCAAACCACGCGAAAAGCAGCAGGTTGAATTGCTTAAATGCTGTTATAGTACCTGTTATCGTTTTGAGACAATACTATCTAACAAGACAGCCTTATAAATAATAGCAAAAGTACGAGCATAGTACCGTTTTTTTAAGGTGTAGGCCTGTTATATTACAGGGGTATGTAGATAAAATTGCTGATTTTGTCGAAAAGGCCTTCTTATTAGAGGGGGTATTTGGAAAAGATTGACGGATAACTCTACCTTTGCGTAAGAACTCGCACTTGAATTGCTCACTTTACTTTCTACATGGCAACTCTTCGCTTTAAAGCTTTAGAAATAGTAGACCAGCGCCAGCCTCTGGCTGTAGCTATTTCTGGGGAGCGTCGCTCCGACTCATTCGGTAAGAATGTTTTTAACCTCGACGCCATGCGGGCCACCATGCCCGGTGAGTATTTCAAAAAGCTGCAGGCTGCCATTAAGCAAGGCTCGCCAGTAGAGCGTAGCGTGGCCGATGCGGTTGCTTCGGCAATGAAAACGTGGGCTATGGCCAAGGGGGCCACGCACTACACGCACTGGTTCCAGCCCCTGACCGGTGCTACCGCTGAAAAGCACGATTCGTTCTTCGACCTGAATTCTGACGGTCGTCCGATTGAGAACTTCAAAGGCTCCGCGCTGGTACAGCAGGAGCCAGACGCTTCCTCCTTCCCGAACGGTGGTATCCGTAACACGTTTGAGGCCCGCGGCTATACCGCCTGGGACCCCACCTCGCCGGCTTTCATCATTGAAACCGCTGGGGCCAAAACCCTGTGTATTCCCACAATTTTTGTGGCCTACACTGGCGAAGCCCTTGACTATAAAGCTCCGCTGCTTAAGTCGTTAGCCTCGCTGGAGAAAGCAGCAGTTGATGTGTGCCAGTACTTTGATAAAGATGTGCAGCGCGTACATACCACGCTGGGTATTGAGCAGGAGTACTTCCTGGTTGATAAGGCGCTGTATGTTGCTCGCCCTGACCTGATCATGACTGGCCGCACCCTGTTCGGCCACTCGCCGGCCAAAGGCCAGCAGTTGGAAGACCACTACTTCGGTTCTATCCCAGCTCGCGTTCATGCCTTCATGCTCGACTTCGAAGAGGAGTCTAACAAGCTGGGTATTCCGCTGCGCACCCGCCACAATGAGGTAGCCCCTCACCAGTTTGAGTGCGCCCCAACCTTCGAGGATGCCAACCTGGCCGTTGACCACAACCAGCTCCTGATGGACATCATGGAGCGTGTGGCCGACAAGCACAACTTCAAAGTGCTGCTGCACGAGAAGCCTTTCGCGGGCGTAAACGGCTCGGGCAAGCATAACAACTGGGCCATGAGCACCGACACGGGTGTTAACCTGCTCGCTCCCGGCCGCCGGCCCAAGGAGAACCTTCAGTTCCTGGCGTTCTTCATTACTACTATCAAGGCCGTGCACCGCTACGGCAACCTGCTGCGCGCCAGTATTGCCTCAGCTTCCAACGACCACCGTCTGGGAGCTAACGAAGCACCGCCGGCTATCATGTCGGTTTTCGTGGGCTCAATGCTGGACTCTGTGCTGGACGAGCTGGAGCGCACCGCTAAAGTGCCGCTGGACAAGGGCGACAATATCTACCTGAAGCTGGGCATTGATAAGATTCCGGCCATCTTGCTCGACAATACTGACCGCAACCGGACCTCGCCGTTTGCTTTCACCGGAAACAAATTCGAGTTCCGCGCTGTTGGCTCCTCGGCTAACAGTTCTTCGGCCATGACTACCCTCAATGCCATTGTGGCTGAGCAGCTAATCGACTTTAAACAGTCGGTAGATGCGTTGATTGAGCAGGGCAAGAAGAAGGAGGTAGCCATTGTGGAGGTGCTGCGCGAATATGTAATCAGCTCCAAAAACATTCGTTTTGAGGGCAATGGCTACTCCGACGAGTGGAAGGAGGAAGCTGCTAAGCGTGGGCTGGCTAACGTGCCTACCACGCCGCAGGCCCTGGACGCCCTGATTCAGGACGATGCTTCCACGCTATTTGAGCGTCACCGCATTTTCTCGCATGTAGAGCTGCATGCTCGCCACGAGATTTTGCTGGAAGACTACATCAAGAAAATTCAGATTGAAAGCCGCGTGATGGGTGATTTGGCCATCAACCACATCATCCCAACCGCGGTGGCCTACCAGACCAAGCTGGTTAACAACGTACGCGGTCTGCGTGAGCTAGGCCTCGACGATGAGAACTCGCAGGTGACGGTAGATACCATCAAAGCTATTTCGCGCCACATCAGCATCATCAAAACCAATGTGGATGAGATGGTGAACAGCCGCAAAGTGGCTAACAAGATTGACGATACACGCGAGCGGGCCTTGGCCTACTGCGACAACGTCAAAGGACATTTCGACACCATCCGGCGCTCCGTTGACAAGCTGGAGCTGATGGTGGCCGATGAGGACTGGCCCCTGGTAAAGTACCGCGAACTTCTGTTCCGGCACTAAGTCCAGAGTCAGAATCGCGCCGGAGTTGGGTGGGAATTTTCTCCGCGCCGCGATTTCAAAAAAGCCGTTTCCGGGTGGGGACGGCTTTTTTTTGTGCCTGTTGTACTGGCCTAGCCTTTGCGGTGCTTATGTGGGTACACTAAAGGCTGGATGAGAAGCGCTCCGCTCTGAGGTATCTTTAGGAACTATAGATGGTGCTGCTCACAAAGAGCCCTAAGATTGAATCTTGGGGGCTCTTTGTTGGGGAATGATGCTGGGTTACTGTGCTAGCTTGTACTCTAAGCGCGGCCCATCACATGCCAGTGCTGAGCTGACAAGCGTATCGGCATTGAAAATGAGGGTTTCTTTGGGAGAAGCCACACAGTTATTGACAAGCTCCTGCTTGCTAGGGTACGTGAGAATAACGGACTGCCGATCTGCATTTCTGCGCAAAGAAAATGTACCCGTGGTTTCTGCCTTCTGGTCGCCTTGCTTGCGTGTTTTAGTGAACGTGCTGTCTGCCCGGAAAGCTAGTGTCTCTTGCCAGGGAAGGGCAGAGCCTGTGGTGACCGAAGCTGGAAACTGACCAGTCATTTTCACGAGGCGCCACGTTTGGGGATAATCGTTGAGCTCAGCTTGCGCAACACCTTCTTTCTGGCAGGAAAAAAGCGTAGCTGATAATACAGAGACAAGGAAGAGGTTTTTCATTACAACAAGGTATGGAATGCTTGTGTAGAAGTAGTCTGCTGAATGGTTGGTTAGCTAAGCCGCCCTATTCAGATTATAAAGGCTTATCTCTGCTATAGGCAAAGGGAGTTCTGGAAGCAGCTTAGGCAGGGTAATGCAGGGATATTGAAGCTCTGTTGAAGGAAATTTTCCATCTGATCAAGCTCTCGCAGGAGCAATTTAATTCTATTTGAGGGTGCTATTCTGCTTGATGAATACTAAATATATTAGTATACGTCTAGCTAAATAAATTAGCTAGACGTATACTTGTGGCATACCTAGTAGTTCTTGCCATGAGTAAGGTTGTTCTTTTACCTGTTGCGCGTAAGCCGTTATGGCTACTTTTCTTTGAAACATTGGTTCCTGCAGGGTTTCCCTCGCCGGCAGAAGACCATCGTGGTATCAAGCTGGATCTGAACCGCTTGCTGCTGCCCCATCCTGATTCTACTTATTTAGTACGAGTTATGGGGGATAGTATGACTGGGGGTGATTCGGGCATACGCGACGGGGCTCTACTGGCCGTAGACTGTAGCCTAAAACCTCAATCAGACGACGTAGTGATTGCGGTATTAGAAGGCGAGTTCACGGTGAAGCGCCTCATTCAGCGCGGGCCAAGCGCCTGGTTTCTGGTGCCCGACAACCCATGCTATCCGGAAACCTCAATTACCCAACCCGACCTGTTCGACGTGTGGGGAGTGGTGACGCACGTGGTAACCGAAACCCGGCGCGGCCGGCTCTCCAGCCATGTTCGCGTTAGTTGATTGCAACAGCTTTTACGTGAGCTGTGAGCGGGTATTTCAGCCTGGCCTAGCGAATAAGCCGGTGGTAGTGCTCAGCAATAACGACGGCTGTATCATCTCCCGCTCCGACGAAGCCAAAGCCTTGGGCGTGCGTATGGGAGAGCCTTACTTTAAAGTGAAACCCCTGATTCAGCGCCACGGGGTACGGGTGTTTTCCAGCAACTACGCCCTGTACGGCGACATGTCGCGGCGGGTGATGCACTACCTGGCCTCTGTGGCCCCGGAGGTGGAGATATACTCCATTGATGAGTGCTTTTTGGATTTGCATGGCCTAGAGGCCTACCACGGCAGCCTGCCCAAACTGGCCGCTACCTGGCGAGAGCAAGTGATGCGGCGCACCCATATTCCCGTCTGCATCGGGATTGCCCCCACCAAAACGCTGGCTAAGCTAGCCAACCGCCTGGCCAAGAAAACGCCGGCGCTGAAAGGCGTGCTGCAGCTCAACTCGGAGCAGCTACGACAATGGGCCCTGGAGCAAACTCCTGTGGAGGACGTGTGGGGCATTGGGGGGCAGTACGCCCAGAAGCTCTGGGCCCAGGGCATTAGCACGGCCGCCCAGCTGGCCAGCCAGAGTGAGGGCTGGGCCCGCAAGCAGTTGGGTGGGGTAGTGGGCGCACGCCTGGTGCGCGAGCTGCAGGGCACCCCGTGCTACGCGCTGGCCCCGAGCGAAGACGGCAGCCTGAACCGCAAAAGTATTGCCTGCACCCGTACGTTTGGCGAGCCACTAAGCGAGTACACCCGCGTGGCCTCGGCCGTGGCCTACTTCACCAGCAAGGCGGCCGAGAAGCTGCGCCGGCAGGGCTCAGCCGCCAATGTGCTCACCGTATTTATCAGTAAGAGCCGGTATGGCACCGAGCCCCCGCCGCACACGCATTCGGCCGTGCTCACCTTGCCCACAGCTACCAGCGACACCGGGGAGCTGCTGCGCCACGCCCGGGCAGCGCTCAGGCGCATTTGGGAGCCGGGGGCGGTGTACCGCAAGGCCGGGGTGCTGCTGGATGGGCTGGAGACGGCTGGCCAGCAGCAGCTGTTGCTGTTTGAGCCCAACGAGCAGGCCGAACGACGCACCAAGCTCATGGCCGAGCTGGATAAGCTAAATCAGCGCTTCGGGGCGGGGGCAGTGCGCTTTGCTGCGGCGCTACCACTGAAGGGGGAGTATGTGATGCCGTGGGTTGGGCAGAGCCAATGGCAGACGCCAGCCTATACCACCTGCTGGGAGGATTTGCTCTGCATTCAAGCGTAAGTTTCAGACGTGGAAGGAGGGCTCCACTAACGGGACAAGCATAACTGCGCTTTCCAGATTGGTATACGGATCGAAAGTACGCTGGGGGATGAAGCGCAGCACCAGCTTATGATCCGTGATTTCCAGGATTTTAGCCCGCGTTCTATCATAGCGGAGAGTGTCCCCCCCGCCGAGTGAAGGTAGTTGGCCACCGTAAGCGGGTGTCGAGCCTGCGCGTTACGATAATTGAATCGGGAGTAAACCTCCAATCAAATGGCTCCGGTGGGTAAATATTCTCTTGCAACTACTATCCAGTGGTTGCATCCATATTATAGAAGATACGATTTTGTTCGGTCCACTGGTCTTCCAACGCCGGGCCAGGCTTCAGCAGCAGATGAGGGAGTAATCGTGAGAGCATAGAGTAAGCACTGATCTATGCCTCCGGCTCAGCAGCCATTGTAGCGGAGGAGCGACGGGTGAAGTAAGGACGGAACAGGTAGACCCCGACACTAAGCAGCAGGAGCATGTTGAACCCATCAATACTCAGGCCTAGGCCAGTGCCGGCCAGCAAGGCGGGAAGATCACCGGCGAAGACATAGAGTGAATAGGCTAGTAAAAGCACGTAGAGCACTTTGGTCCATATTTGTCCAGCGCGCATGCTGCGGGCGACTAGTATCCCAAACAACGCCTTGATTGCAAAAACGAGTAGGGCACTGGCATACACCTGAAGTCCAGCGTGAGAGCTTGGATACAGATAGAGCAGAACTGCGTGGGTAAGGATATGCAAAGCCACATAAAGCAAGTAGAGAGTACTCGCGGTTTGATAGTGCCTGCGTGCAATTGAATCCATTTAGTAGCTATCAGAGTGTTGCAGCCTCCAGACACCTAACTTCAGCGCCCGGCTCAGCAGGAGTGGCCTACGCCCAGCCGTTCTTCCTGCATGCGAGGAGAAGAACGTGGGCCGGTTAGGGTTAACCAGTAGTAGCGTCACGAGTGACCCAACACTTAGGCTGGAAAAAGCAGATCCAACGCTCTGATATCGTTTTTGCGCATAGTAGCTGCCATATAGTCTAGCTAACAAATGGGTATTCTTTCTTCAACGGCATCTCGAGCAACCGGATGATGCGCGCCTTATCTACGAGCGGCTTGCTGCGCCTCGCGTAACCAGGCTTTGGCCTGCTCAATATCACTGAACATGCGCATTTCCAGGCGCTGGCCGATGCCCAGAAACATTGATTCAGCGGACTGAGCGGCCATCGATTCGGGGCTGACGATATGGGCGAAGTGAGTGAGGCCCTGCTCAATAGCGCGCGGAGCCCACTGGGTGGCAATCCACTCAACGGCGTGGTTCCAGGGGCCTAGCACCTGCCGGTTATCGTTGAGCAGGTAGGCGCACTTGTTCTCACTAAGCGGAAACAGGCAGGCATCTGCTCCGGCGATAATACCCGTGAAGGTTTGATACCCAATCCAGTTGTTATAGACCCACCGGTTGGCAGCATCATATTCGATGGTGAGATATACTTTACCGAAGCCGTTGGTTAGTTCTATGGGCATGAGGGGTGGTTTACCTATTTCTTCAATTGCTTCTGCCGCTGAGTACCTCGTTCTGAAGCGGCTGTAGTAGTAGCGCGGAGCTGATACCCGCACCTGCGCTGCAGCAGGTTTACTAGGCCAGTTAGCGCTGCTGGCCCAGCCATAGTTGATGCAGCAGCGTCAGGCCTTCCAGTACCAGCTCCCGTTCCTGTTCCCAATGCCAGTGAATGTGTGGGGAAGGCGTCAGGAGTTCCAGCAACTCGGCGCCCCGGTAGGGCAGGGTGGGCTCCTCTTGCAAGTGGGTAAGCAGAAATTCCCGAGCCTGAGTTAAGGGCGCCGCGCTGCCTACGTCGCCAGCGCTGTGGTCTGCGTCCAACTGCTGGCCGAGGATTTGTAAGCGGGAAAGCAGGGCGTCAGTTGCCATCAGCAAAAACAGGATAGAGGAGGTTCAAATCTAGTCTTTTTTCCTTGTTGCCCGAGCAGAAGGCAGCACCTGGCTCTGAACGCAGGATGCCCCAGGCAGGGCGTAGGGTACAGAGCGGCGGTGGCAGGCGAGTAAGGGCAGCGCCAGGCCGAGTGCAACTACAGAAAACTACCGGCCTGCCTTGCGCAGCATGTAGTGAAAGGTAGCGTTGCCAGGATCAACACCCAGTGGGAGGATTTCCCAGCTCTGGCTGGCCAAATAATTAAGTACTTCGGCCTGAGATTTTCAGGCCCGCTTCTTACCCTGCTCATCCTGCACATAGAACTGGCTGGTGGGGTGCGCAGGATCAGTATCAACTAAGCGCCATTCCCGATTGAATTGGCTCTGAATGCTGGCAGTGCCATACTCGTAGGCCACTGTTGCTGGCGCAGTAGCACTAGGCGCTGCCGGAGCTTGTGCCCGTGCCGCAATGGGGAATAAACTAGCAACACCCAGGAGCAGGAAAGGTAGGTGCTTCATAATAATACGTAGAGAAGAGAATAAAGGAAATAGGATCCGCTGACGCCAGATGTGTAGGTAGGGTGCGGTAGAAGTGCGCTAACAAAGACTATTTGCCGCAAGCCCAGGCGCGGGCCGTTGGCAGGTCAGTGAAGTGGCGCACTTCAATGGGCAGGGCTTCGAGCGGCGGTATGTAGGCCTCCTGAATAAGCTCTCGGTTCAGTAAATCCTCCGATTCAACGATGGCCAGGCGACGGATACCGGATTCGGCCAGGGCCGGTAGTACGTCGGTGGCTACCCATTCCAGGTCGGCGGGCAGCATAGGGCCGAGCTGCCGGTCGTCGGCTATCCAGCACTCGGCCTGGTATTGCCGGGCCAGAGCCAGACCCTCCATTATAGACTCCCGAAACACTGCGCTGCCGCCGTGGTCGCTCCATCTTGCCTCTAAGGCCCGGCAGCCAATGTTGTGCAGATAAAAGCTTACGGAGGACAGGGAAGTGAGTAGGAGCATAAATGTAGCGGGGCTTGTATATAAATAGCTGATGGTTGGGCCGAAAGCCAAAGCGCTAGTAACTACGTTGCCCGTTGGAAATTGGCTGCCAGAGAGAAGTAACTAGCGGCGAAGCAAATGTCCGATAATAAATAGAGCCGCCAATGTAATGTAGCCCGACGCCGCAGAGGCAAGCCAGTAGCGCGGATATGCGTTTCGCGACGAGTACCTAGTACTGCGCAGTTGCTGTTACTGGTCAGCGGCTCGTCGCGAAACGGTTTCTCTCGCTGCTGGTTTACAAGCCTGAATCAGGTGTGTGCTGTTGCGCCGGCGCTATTGCTGCTGGCAAAACAGGCACGTAAAGCTTAGGCAAACGGAACCAGTGTAGCTAGTAAAGTAGTGGTAACCTGACGCCAGTGCGCGTAAGACCAGCTGCTTTCGGGAAGCAGACTGAACGCCGTGGCATCGCGTTTGGCGGTGGCAGCCCACGCTAGCAGCACCTGCCGACTAGGGAATGGGTACGGGCCGGGTTGGGTAGTAGGCCACTGCTCCTCGGGCCAGGCATGCAGAAAGTATTCGGCCTGATCGGCAATACGGGCCAGCCGGGCAGCGGCGTAGGGGTCGGAGTGGTAAATATGGCGGGCAGTTCGATACAGCTCCCGCAGCGCCTTACCCGACGGAGAGGCCTGAACGGAATTTGTGGCAATAGTGGAAACTGAGTTTTTCATTGGCCCCACCTACGACCTGGTAAAGGAGACTGGATTGATGCTTGCAAGTAAAAAAGGGGCAAAATAAAGTAAAGTTTAGGGAGTGAATTTTTCTAAGAAAAACGGTGTTTTAGCGCCCTTCGAGCCGATTTTAGGCCGGAAGCTGGCGAGGAGGCTCTGCGTCATCGGGCAATACTTCAGCTCCGGTGCCATGGTCGGGAGCCAGGGCTTTCCAGGTCGCCTGCTTAAGCTCCTCGAGGCGGCGCAGCGTGTCAGTAACCGTGCTGTTTTCGCGAATTTTCTCGAAGAGGCCTGTGCGGTGGCCTACCTTAACTAAGTGCTCCACCACAAAGGGGAGCACCCAGCCTACCACACTAGAGGCCAGCACCCCGCGCAGGCCCAGCCGGATTAGCAGGCGGGAGGCCATGCGCTCCAGCAACAGCGCCCGGGCGGCGGGCAGCGCCTTGTTGGTCAGAAAATCAGCCACCAGTTGCCCGTTGCCCTTTTGTACTTCGGCCCGCAGTACTTCCTGCACCGAGTCGAGAGCGGTACGAACCGCCCGCTGAAACAACCGCCCCGTTTGCCAGGCCCGGAGGCCTGTAGTGCGGGCAGCCTGCAGGAAGGTGGGTATGAAGGAGACCCTTTTCATGGAAGTAAACACAACAATAATATACGCAAACTGAAAAACTAAAGTTGGTGATTAAAGCAGGAGCCTAACCCCCTGAGGCTAGTTCGCGTCCTGTGTTGAGTAAGCAGAGCTGCCGTATGGTAGTAACAAACACCCACTTTATGCAACACATTACGATTTCCGCGCCCGGAGGGCCAGAAGTGCTACGGCTACAAGAAGCTCTCATTCCTGAGCCCGCCGCTCACCAGGTGCTGGTGCGGGTAGAAGCTGCCGGCGTAAACCGCCCTGATGTGCTGCTGCGCCAGGGCAAGTACCGCGGCAGCGGCGACGTGGCCGGTACGGTGCCAGGCCTGGAGATAGCGGGCCGCGTGGAACAGTGCGGGGCCGCTGTCACGCGCTGGCAGCCCGGCGACGCGGTGTGCGCCCTGCTGGCGGCCGGGGGCTATGCCGAGTACGCCGTGGTAGATGCGGGCCACTGCCTGCCGGTGCCCGAGGGCTGGAGCATGACCGAAGCTGCTTCCCTCCCCGAAACGGTGTTTACCGTGTGGCACAACGTATTTCAGCGCGGTGCCCTGCAGCCCGGCGAAACGCTGCTGGTACACGGGGGCAGCAGTGGCATTGGCATAACCGCCATTCAGCTGGCACATGCTCTAGGCAGCCGCGTGGCCACCACCGCCGGCAGCACCGGGAAGTGCGAGGCGCTACGCTCCTTGGGGGCCGATGTGGTCATTAACTACAAGCAGGCCGACTTTGAGCAGGTATTAGCCGAGGAAGGGGTGGATGTGGTGCTGGACATGGTAGGGGGCGACTACACGCCCAAAAATCTGCGCCTGCTGCGCCCAGATGGCCGACTGGTATTCATAAATGCCATGCAGGGAGGCCCGGCGGAGTTCAATGCCTTGGAGGTTATGGCCCGCCGCCTCACTATTACGGGTAGCACCCTGCGGCCCCGCTTAGCCGAGTTTAAAGCAGCCCTGGCGGCAGCGGTGGAGCAGCACGTGTGGCCGCTGCTGG
Organism: Hymenobacter taeanensis; assembly: GCF_013137895.1. NCBI lineage: Bacteria > Pseudomonadati > Bacteroidota > Cytophagia > Cytophagales > Hymenobacteraceae > Hymenobacter > Hymenobacter taeanensis. The sequence goes on along the minus strand of NZ_CP053538.1, from coordinate 4,360,176 downwards.
CCGCAGGCAAGTTTAAGCCCGTTATTTACCAGACCTTTCCGCTCGCCGAGGCTGCGGCCGCGCATCAGCTGCTGGAGAGCAGCACCCACATCGGTAAACTGGTGCTGGAGGTGACGCAGGGGGCATAGGAGCAGAAGAATTTGCCGAAATTCGTCGAAACCGGTCACCTACCCGTACAACTGTCGAGCTTGAGAAATCGTCTTTGTTGGCTTCGGTGGTCAAAACATCACTGTGGAAACCATCAGAGGTGTTTTTAGGATGCTGCTCCGGCTTGATTACTAACTACCTCCTCATGAAAACAGCCATACTAATTGGGGCTACGGGCCTGGTTGGCGACTACCTGCTTCAGCAGTTGCTCCTCGACGACCGTTTCAGCAGCGTAAAAGTGTTTGGGCGCCGCCCCACGGGCTATCAGAGCCCAAAGCTACAAGAGCACTTGATTGATTTTGGCCAGCCTCAGGAGTGGAGCGGGCTGCTGACCGGAGATGTACTGTTCTCCGCCCTCGGCACCACGCTCAAACAGGCTGGCAGCCAGAACGCCCAGTACGAAGTGGACTACACGTACCAGTACCGCGCCGCCCAGGCCGCCGCTGAGCATGGAGTAGAAACTCTGGTGCTGGTGTCGTCGGCCGGGGCCGATGCTCATTCGATAATTTTCTACAGCCGAATGAAGGGTGAACTGGAGCAGGACGTTAAGAAGCTGCCCTTTCACCGTATCCGGATACTGCAGCCAGGTATGCTGGCCGGCTTCCGGAAGGAGCCCCGCACCGGCGAGCGGATAGGCCTACTGCTAGGTAGTTTGGTAGGCCAGTTACCCGTGCTGCGGCAGTACCGCCCCATTCATGGGCGCACAGTAGCTCAGGCTATGATTAATGCTGCCCTCGATGAAACTCCGGGTGTGCAAACCATCAGTCTGGAAGACGTATTTACGCGTGCTGAAGGGGTTTAGCTTACGGTACAGCATTGCCCTGCACAACGGCGCAAGTCGTTTTAAATTAGTTGTTTAATCGTAACAAGATGATTCATCATTGATGCGCAAAAGGCTTGGGGCGCAGTGTGGGAGTAAACAGGCTAGAGGCTTGTTCCTGCTCCGAAAGCCCGGTTTTCACACTATTTATTAGGGTCACGGCAACAAAAAAGCTCGCTGTAGAGCGAGCTTTTTCATGGGGGTAAGCTGCAGTAGCCTAGGCGCGCTTCCATTTGATGGTGCAGCCTATTGCCTTGGTAGAATTTACGGAGGCCGGCTTACCAGCTATGATGTCGGTCATGGCGTTTTCCAGGTACTTGGTTTTCACCTGGCTGGCATCCTCGGAGTTGTCGTCGATGGCTCCGATGTAGCTCACTATAAAGTCATTGCCCTGTCGGGTGAGCACGTAGAGATGGGGCGTGCGGGTGGCGCCGTAGGCTTTAGCAATCTGCTGAGTTTCGTCTTGCAGATACGGAAAGGCATACTGCTTCGCCTTGGCCCGCTTCTGCATATCGGCGAAGGAGTCGCCGGGCGCTACGGCGGGGTCATTAGGGTTAATGGCTACTACCGGGTAGCCCTGGCGGGCGTACTTCTGGTGCAGGGCCAGTATGCGGCTCTCGTAGGCCTGGGCGTAGGGGCAGGTATTGCAAGTAAACACCACAATGTAGCCCTTGGCCGTCTTGTTATCGGCCAACGACACCATCTTGCCGTCCACATTCTTGAGCTTAAAATCGGTGGCTTTATCGCCCACCTGATACCCCGCCGCCACCGGCCGAAGTACGATGAAGCTGCTCAGCGCCAACACCAGACAAGCAGCCAGAAAAGGAAGTAGCTTTTTCATAAGGCAAAAGATGGTAAAAGTGAGTGATGAGAAACCTGCGTTTGTTTTTCCAGGCAGAGCCAGAAACCAAGATACTGGCCTAGAAACCGTGTGGCCGGTAACGCCTTTAGCGTACTAAAGAGACCGTGATGCTGAGCGTAGCTGAAGTAAAAATTCGCTTACCATTCTTACAATCTGGAAGATAACTCAGATTCTTCCTGCGTCAAAACGACAGGCATAGCACGAAATACCTGCTATTTCATAAAGGCCTGTACCTGCTTGTTCAGCTCGGCCGCCGTAAGTTCCTGCTCGAAGGTGGCCCGTTTCTTTTTGGCGCTGTTTACCAGGATGGTAAACGGTATTGCTCCCGTCCATCTAGAGTCTACTTTGTCCATCCAGGAGTTTGGGTCCGGCTCGTTCAGGAGCACCACTTCCGACTTCAGGCCCCGCTTCGCCACGAAGGGCTTTACTTTCTTATCGAGTTGGGAGGCGTAGTCCATGCTTACCAGCAGCACTTTTACTTTCTGGTTAGCATACGTTGTAGTTAGCTGATCGAAGTGAGGCAGCTCTTTCACGCAGGGGGCGCACCAGGTAGCCCAGAAGTTCACTACATAAGTAGTGTCGTTCTGGCGGCTCAGACGCTTCTGCAGCTCCGGCAGCTTTATAACCGTGACTTGCTGCGCCAGGCCAGGCACTGCAAACAAGAGGACAGCGGCCAGCGCAAGGAATTTCAATTGCTTCATGTTGGGGGAGAAGGTAGTTGAGTTAAAGACAGCAATTGCCGGCTAGAAGTTGCGGAGAAGTTCATTGGCTAACTACCGGCCAGCTCAATATGACGGCCTTTTGACTTCATTTCTATACCACCTAGGCCAGTCGCTCGGTGCCAAGACGCAAGAGATAACGGCCCTACATTGAGCTCGTGGCACATATGTTGAGCACAAACCTTCCGTTACCTTTGTTACTCTTCTGAAAAACGCTCCCCCTTTGGGTTATGAACAAAACGTATTGCCCCAGCCTTACTGAGTATAAGCGCCGCCTCAGCCGGGAAGTCCAGCTCGGCGACCTGCCCATGGGTGGCCTCAACCCCATTCGGGTGCAGAGCATGACCACCGTTGACACCATGGACACGCTGGGCTCAGTGGAGCAGACGCTGCGCATGGTGGAAGCGGGCTGCGAGTACGTGCGCATCACAGCGCCCAGCGTGAAGGAGGCTCAGAACCTGCTGGAAATCAAGAAGGAGCTGCGCAAGCGCGGCTGCAACGTGCCCCTCATTGCCGACATCCACTTCACGCCCAACGCCGCTGAGCTGGCCGCCCGCATCGTGGAAAAGGTGCGCGTGAACCCCGGCAACTACGCCGACAAGAAGAAGTTCGACATCATTGAGTACACCGACGCTACCTACGCCGCCGAGGTGGAGCGCATTCGGGAGCGGTTCCGACCGCTGGTGCAGATCTGCAAGCAGTACGGCACCGCCATGCGCATCGGTACCAACCACGGCTCCCTGTCCGACCGGATTCTGAGCCGTTACGGCGACACGCCGCTGGGCATGGTGGAGTCGGCGCTGGAGTTTTTGCGCCTTTGTGAGGAGGAGAACTATTACAATGTGGTGCTGAGCATGAAGGCCAGCAACACGCAGGTAATGGTACAGGCCTACCGCCTGCTGGTGCAGAAGCTCGACGCAGAAGGCCTGCAGCCCTACCCGCTGCACCTGGGTGTAACGGAAGCCGGCGAAGCCGAGGACGGCCGCATCAAAAGCGCCGTGGGCATCGGCACACTGCTGGAAGATGGCCTCGGCGACACCGTGCGCGTGTCGCTCACCGAAGCCCCTGAAGCCGAAGCCCCCGTGGCTAAAGCCCTGATTGACCGCTACACTAACCGTGCCGCCGAAGCCAAACCTATTACCCCGCTGGCCGCTGATTTTGCTGCAGTAGTGGTTAACAACGCGGCCATAGGCCAGTCAGAAACGGCGGCAGTAGCAGAGAATGATGCCAATCTGTCGCCGATTGATCCGTTCCAGTACCACCGCCGCGCTACCCGCGAGGTGCTGAACATAGGAGGGCAGAACGTGCCCCGCGTGATGGCCGACCTTTCGCGCCTGCCGGGCCTGGAGTACGCCGACCTGCGCGCCGTAGGCCACTTGTACTCAGCCTTCCTCGACAAGTTCCAGATGAACGACCTTGGGGCCGACTACGTGTACTCCGGCCAGCGCCCGATTCCGTTCATGCTGCCTAATGGCCTGAAGGAAGTAGTAGACTTCTCGGCCTGGGTGGATGGTGGTCAGCGCCCCGACCACTTCCCGGTGTTCACTCAGGTTGAATTTGCCACCGCCGAAGTCCGGCATCCGGAGCTGAACTTCGTGTTTCACAACCTGGCCTCACTGACTGAGGAGGCGCTGAGCCAGTTGCACGCTGATGCCACGGCGGTTGTTATTCTCTATACCGATAACGCCCACGCCATGCCGGAAATCCGGCGGGCGTTCTTCCGGCTCATCAACAAGCAGATTACCAACCCGGTCATCATCAATCGGCAGTACCCTGTGCTCACGCCCGAGCAAACCCAGCTCTACGCCGCTACCGATGTGGGTGGCCTACTGCTCGATGGCCTCGGCGACGGGGTAGTACTGAGCACCGAGCTGTTGCTAGAGCGCAGCAAAGAGGAGTGGCTCCAGACCTTGGACCAGCTCAACCAGCTTAGCTTCGGGATTTTGCAGGCGGCCCGCACGCGCATGTCCAAAACCGAGTACATCAGCTGCCCCAGCTGCGGCCGTACCCTGTTTGATCTGCAGGAAACCACCGCCATGATTCGCAAGCGCACCGACCACCTGAAGGGCGTGAAAATCGGCATCATGGGCTGCATCGTGAACGGTCCCGGCGAAATGGCCGATGCCGACTACGGCTACGTGGGCGTGGGAAAAGGCAAAATTGCCCTCTACCGCGGCCAGGAAGTCATCAAAAAGTCTGTACCCGAAGAGCAAGCCGTAGACCAGCTCATTGACCTCATGCGTGAGGATGGCAAGTGGATTGAGCCGGTGGTATTAGAAGAGCCGGTAATAGGTTGATCTGCTTATTTGAAGCAAAAAACGGGATTAGACAGTCAGTCTAATCCCGTTTTTTGCTTCATCCCGAAATGTGTTACCCAATTATGAGTGTTAGAATTGAGCTGTTCGCGGGAGAAACTAGGTCAGGCACAGTAGACGCTGATGTTATTGATGCTTCAAGGGGAGTCATTGGCGGTATATTAAAACCAACAGCCGCTTACTACGCTGAGTATCAAGATTTCTTCCAAGCGCCCTCAAAGAAATTAGACTGGAATAAACTGGAAGCGCTCCGCTTAAACGCCATTTCTACTTTGACTGGTCAACTTACAGCAGAAGGAGTTGATATTACTGACATGATGGACCAGTTTAGCGTTGAGACTGTTGATGTCAACATAGTTGGAATTACTCATCAGCAAATGGCCAAGCTCTTTCCTGACTCATAAAGCATCCGCGCCTCTCATCCGTCTACCACCCCATGAAACTACGCGTAATTGTAACCGGGGCCACCGGGATGGTGGGAGAGGGTGTGCTACTTGAATGCCTAGGTCACCACGAGGTGGAGCAGGTGCTGTCTGTTAGCCGCAAGCCTAGCGGCCTCACGCACCCCAAACTGCGGGAAATTTTGCACAGTGACTTTCAGAATATCAGCCCAATTGCTGACCAGCTCACGGGCTACAACGCCTGCTTTTTCTGCTTGGGCGTATCGTCAGTAGGCATGAAGGAGCCGGAGTACCGCCGCCTCACCTACGACCTGACCCTGCACTTTGCCCAAGCGCTGCTGCCGCGCAACCCCGAGCTTACGTTCTGCTACATCTCAGGGGCGGGTACTGATGGCACCCTGCAAAGCCGCCAGATGTGGGCACGGGTGAAAGGCGAAACCGAAAATGCCTTGCTGCAGTTGGGCTTCCAGGATGCTTATATGTTCCGGCCGGGGTTTTTGCGCGCTACTGAGGGCCAGCAGCACGTACTATCATACTACAAGTATTTCGGCTGGCTGTTTCCGGTGCTGCGGGCCGTTGCGCCTAACTACGCATCTACGCTCGCGGAGCTAGGCCAGGCCATGATACGGGTAACGCAGCGCGGCTACCTGCGCAAGGTGCTGGAAGTGCCCGATATTGTGCTGCTTGGGAAACGCTAAGCCACTCAGTAAGCGGAGTATGAAGCCTGGCGCGGCTACAAGGCCTGCTTCCTGTGGGCGCGGGGACGGTGCACCTGTACCTTATCAATGATGGCAGCCCCGCCGTTACGGCTGCCGATGTACAGTTTCTGCAAGAGCGGCGGCCGCACTTCACCTCCCGCCCATACCCCATTAACCGGGGTAAGGGCTATGCACTGCGCACCGGCTTGGAGCAGGTGAAAGAACGTATTGGTTTGTTTACCGACAGTGATTTTTCCCTATGAGGAAACCAGCGTGGCCTACGGGGAAAGCCTGTGCCCGTGCGTCTTGAGCCAAGAGTTATCTACTCTAAAATCAATCTCAGGATTATGCTGAAGAAAGGCAGCAGCCTGAAAATTCTGCTGGTCCGGTTTAGAGAAGTTTGGCTGCTACTTACACTTCTCCTTGCGGCGGGTGTCGATGATGTGGGCAATTTTCCAGCCATCGGTGAGCTTCACGAGCTGGAAGGAGTTATAGCCGCAGTGGCTGAAGGTGTTGCCCAGGTAAAACTCATAGGGCGTCCAGACGCTGGCCAAATTAGCGTCAATCAAGATCTTATCAAAGGTGATGCGCTCATCATACACCTCCTTGTGCGGCGTGGCCACCGATTTCAGGAAGGCGGAGGGGCTCTCGGGGCGCAGCGTGGTTTGGCCGTTGCGGGTGTATATGGTATGAAACACCGCCCCCGGAGCTAGGGTGGTCCGGAGCAGGGTGCTGTCGCCCTTGCGCATACCATCAAAAAATAACTGAATAGTTTTCTTAACGGCCTCCTTTTCAGCTGCGGGTGTGGTTTGGGCAAAGGTGCTACACGTTGCCGGGAGCAGCAGGCAGGAGAAGAGCAGTTTTTTCATGAGTGACAGCAGGCAGGGAATAAAACCACGGAAAGGTAACGCAATGTGTCCGGAGGTTGCACTCTGATAGCCACACGCCACGGGGGAGGGCTACTGCTGGTACATGCAGTGAAAGTATGATCCGCCGCCCAGTTTGCCGCCAGGAGCGGCTATTTTTGCGCGGGCAGCTGATCTGTTTGCCCTTGCCCGTCGTTATGCCTCCATGGAAATCCGCCGCACCTTCGATCTACTCACGCACCTATCAACGCTCAACCCCCAGGCCAGCTGCCTGGTAGAAAAGAAGGCCGACGCTTGGCAGGCCTTAAGCGTGCAGCAGGTGCAGCAGGGGAGCAACCAGGTGAGCCTGGGTCTGCGCCATCTGGGCATAGCGGCAGGTGATAAAGTAGCTATTATCTCGGCCAATCGGCCGGAATGGGTGCTGGCTGATTTTGGCATTGCGCAGCTGGGAGCCGTGAGCGTGCCCATGTACCCCACCATTACGGTGGAAGACTACCGCCATATTTTTCAGGATGCCGGCGTGCGGGTAGTGCTGGTTGAAAACCAAAAGCTGCTGAGTAGGGTGCAGGAGGCGGTGGTCGGCCTCGCTGAAGGGCCAGAATACATTTTCACCTTCGACCACCTGCCCGATGCGCGTCATTTCGGGGAGCTGCTGGCGCTAGGCCAGTCGGGCCTGAATGAGGAGACCGGTCTGGAGGCGCTCAAGGCTGCCGTGCAGCCCGATGACCTGCTGACGCTGATTTATACCTCGGGGACTACGGGCCGGCCCAAGGGCGTGATGCTCAGCCACCGCAATATCTTGTATAACTGCGAAAACCTGACGGGCTACCTGCCCTTGCCGGCGGGACAGAAGGCGTTGAGCTTCCTGCCGCTGAGCCACATTTTCGAGCGGACCGCTACCTACCTGTACTTGATGTTAGGCTTTAGCGTGTGGTACGCCGAGTCAGTAGAGCGCATTGCCGACAACCTGCGCGAGGTGCAGCCCCAGGTGTTTACCACCGTACCCCGCCTGCTGGAGAAAATTTATGATAAGATAGTAGCCAAAGGACATGAGCTGACGGGCCTGAAGAAAAAGCTGTTCTTCTGGGCCCTCGACCTGGGCCTGCGCTACGACACCCAGCAAGACCAGGGTTTGCTCTATAACACCCAGCTAGCCCTGGCCAATAAGCTTGTTTTTAGCAAGTGGCGGGAGGCGATGGGAGGGCAGGTGCACTATATTGTGAGCGGGGGTGGTGCCTTGCAGCCCCGCCTGGCCCGGGTGTTTTGGGCGGCTGGCATTCGAGTAATGGAGGGCTACGGCATGACGGAGACCTCGCCGGTAATTGCCGCCAGTCAGCCAGAAGCCAGCGGCAACCTCATTGGTGCCGTAGGCCCCGTGATACCCGGCGTGGAAGTAAAGCTGGCCACCGATGGCGAAATCCTGACCCGCTCGCCCTCCGTGATGCAGGGGTACTACAACCGCCCCGACCTAACGGCCGAAGTAATTGACCGCGAGGGCTGGCTGCACACCGGCGACATTGGAGAATTTATTCAAGGACGGTTCCTTAAAATCACGGACCGCAAGAAGGAGATGTTCAAAACCTCCAATGGTAAGTACGTGGCCCCGCAACCCCTTGAATCCAAGCTGGCAGAGTCGCCGTTGGTGGAGCAGTGTATGGTGGTGGGTGAAGGGGAAAAGTTTGCCGCGGCTCTGCTGGTGCCCGCCTTTACTGAACTGCGGGCCTGGGCCAAAAGCCATAACCTACCCACCGACCTCTCCGACGCGGCACTGGCAGCCCATGCCCAGGTACAGCAGTTGTATGAACAATTAGTGCAGCAAACCAACGCAGCCTTTGCGCAGTGGGAACAAATCAAGAAGGTAGCGCTACTACCCGTGGTCTGGAGCGTAGAGTCAGGGGAGCTCACGCCTACCCTGAAGGTGAAGCGCAAGATCATTAGCCAGAACAATCAGCAGCGTATAGAAGCGCTATTTCAGTAACAGTTCTGGCGAAGGCCTTGGCACCCTCACGGAGAGTACGCACTGCCGGAAATTCTCTCTGAGTTTTGGTTCAGCACCACAGCCTTTCCAGCACAACTACCCGCTCAGTACTTATTGATTAAAAGCCAGATACAGACCTCAAGCCGAGGTGTAAGTGGCGAATTGCTGGGCAAAGTAGAGCAGGTAATGGGTTGAGCAGTAGCCTGATAAAATAGAAACCTTTTTAGGGCTAGACTAAATCTTTATGCCCCTTGCGGTGTTATCTTAGCGTACCACAAGCCTACTGCCATGCGCACTAAAGATCTTTTCGATTTCGGTCCGGTTTTCGGTTACTTCTTCCGTAAGAATGACCCTAATCGCAAAACTAATTTCAACCTGCGCACCATGCACTTCATCAACAAGCTCTCCATGAGCATGTTTCTGGTGGGTTTCATTGTGCTGCTCTACCGCTGGTTTATTCGCTAGCAAATTTGCTGGCTCTCCCCTGAGTTTACCTCTGACGGAGACTCTCCGCTCACACATAGTAAGCGCCCGCCTTGGCCTTTGGCTGAGGTAGGCGTTTTGTGCTATATGAACATTGAAGACTTCCGCGATTATTGCCTGCTGAAAGCCGGCGTAACTGAAGAAACACCCTTCGGCCCCGATACATTGGTGTTCAAAGTGGGTGGTAAAGTGTTTGCTCTCACCGATATCGAAACCTTTGGCAGCATTAACCTGAAGTGTGACCCGGAGCGCGCCCAGGAACTACGTGAGCGGCACGAGTACGTGCTGCCCGGCTACCATATGAACAAGAAGCACTGGAACACGGTGCTCATCGGGACGGGTGCATCCGTAGGCCTGTTGCGCGAACTAATTGATCATTCCTATGATCTGGTGCGGGCTTCTTTGCCCAAAAAACATCGGGAGGAGTTGGCAGAAGCAGAAAGACAAGCAGAATAAAGCAAGTGTACTGGCCTAGGGTGCTGTTAGTCAACCACGTAGCCGGTTCGTGCAATAGGCCAGGTAGGAGTGGGCTGGTCGGCCATTTCCAGTAAGGTAGTTTCTATCATCTGGCTCATGGCATTCAGGGCCAGATCGTTGGGCTCTGTACCGAAGGGCTCTTCAATTTCTCCAATGATGGCATCCAGCGCCATAAAGGTGTAGCCAATAAACACGACAATAAGCGGTGTGGCCCAGCTGATGCTTTCGACCAGACCGAAGGGCAGCAGGAAGCAATAGAGATACACGGTGCGATGCAGCAGCACGCTATACGTATAGGGCACAGGCGTGCTGGCCAGCCGTTCGCATCCGCCCACAATGTCGGAGAGTTGGTTCAAGTTACGGTCGAAGGCCAGTTGAGTATTGGAATCGAGGTGGCCGGTTTCGCGGGCTTCCTGCAGCCAGCGGCCCATTTCGCGCAGCAATAGCATCGGCCGGAAATGGGCTTGCTGCACCGTGTAGGCCTGTTCTGGCGGCAGCAGGCGCTGCAGATCGGCCGCAGGGTCGGTGTGGCGGAGTTGGTGGCGCAACGTGTGGGTGAAGGCAATGAGCAGCCGCACAAAATGCGTAACCGGCGCCGAGGTAGCCGGGTAGCCGCTCATAGTGAGGGCCTGCCGCGCCAGGGAACGGGTGTCGTTGAGTAAGGCGCCCCAGAGCTTGCGGCCCTCCCAGTAGCGGTCGTAGCTCACATTGTTGTAGAAACCCAGAAAAATGGCTAGGGCCACCCCAAACAACGTAAAGGGCGCAGCCGTAAGCGGCACCCGGTGCTGAAAAATAGTGCCGTGGAAGTACGTTACGCCCAACGACAGCGCAAACAGAATCAGGAGACGCGGCAACACCTGCGGCAGCACAGAGCCCTGCCACACGAACAGCATGCGAAACCAGTTATATCTCGGTCGGATAATCATAGGCCAGCTTACGGACAGCGGGCAGATTTGGCTGGTGCTGTTACGGATGTAACGCGCTTCTTTTGCTCTTCACGCAAGACTCAGCTGAACAGTTTCGAGTACCGATAAACCCAAAAAAGGCTCGCCGGACGAATTCGACGAGCCTTTTGTATAAAACAACTGACCTAGGCCACTTACACTACTACGTTTACCATGCGGCCAGGTACCACAATGATCTTCTTGGCCTCTTTGCCTTCGGCGAAGCGGGCCAGAATGTCGGTGGCGCGCACAGCGGCCTCGATTTCAGCAGTTGTGGCAGTAGCCGGAAACTGCAGCTGCTCGCGCACTTTGCCGTTGATGGCTACGGGGTAGTTCACGGTGTCTTCCACCAGATACTCTTCCTTAAACTCGGGGTAGCTAGCCGTGCTGATGCTGCCGGCCTCGTGGCCTAGCTTCTGCCACAGCTCCTCGGCCAGGTGCGGGGCGTAAGGCGATACTAGCACCACCAATGGCTCCAGAATGGAGCGGTTGTGCGTGTTCAGAGCCGTCAGCTCGTTCACCGTAATCATGAGGGCGCTGACGGTGGTGTTGAACGAAAACTTCTCGATGTCCTCATCCACCTTCCGGATAGCCTTGTGCAGAGCTTTCAACTCAGCGGGCTTGGGAGCCTCGTCGGTTACGGCGAAGTCGCCATCCTGGGGGTGGTAGAGGCGCCAGAGCTTCTTGAGGAAGCCCGCTACGCCGCTCATGCCGTTGGTGTTCCAGGGCTTGAACTGCTCCAGCGGCCCCAGAAACATCTCGTACAAGCGCAGCGCATCGGCCCCAAACTTGTCTATCAGCACATCAGGGCTCACCACATTGTACTTCGACTTTGACATCTTCTCGACCTCGACGCCGCACACATAGGTGCCGTTGTCTTCGAGGATGAACTCAGCCGTTGCGTACTCGTCACGCCATTTCTTGTAGGCTTCAATGTCGAGAACATCATTCTCCACAATATTGACGTCTACATGCAAGGCAGTTGTTTCATGCTGGTCCTTTTTGCCTGCTGTCACGAACGTATTGGTGCCGTTAATACGGTACACGAAGTTCGAGCGGCCCAAGATCATGCCCTGGTTGATGAGCTTTTGGAAGGGCTCATTGGCCGTTACTAAGCCTAGGTCTTTAAGGAAGAGGTGCCAGAAGCGGGAGTAGAGCAAGTGGCCCGTAGCATGCTCTGCACCACCGAGATATAGGTCTACATTCTGCCAGTATTGCTCGGATTCCTGGCCTACGAAACGTTCGTTGTTCTGTGGGTCCATGTAGCGCAGAAAGTACCACGAGGAGCCGGCCCAGCCGGGCATCGTGCTCAGCTCGTAGTCGTACTGGCCTTTGTACTTCCAGTCTTTGGCGCGGCCCAGAGGCGGCTCGCCGGTTTCGGTGGGTTTGTACTCATCAATTTCCGGGAGCACCAGCGGTAGGTCGGCTTCGGCCACGCCGTAGGCCACTCCATCCTTGTAGTAAATCGGGATGGGCTCACCCCAGTAGCGCTGGCGCCCGAAGATGGCGTCGCGGATACGGAAGTTGACTTTGCCCTTGCCGATGCCGCGCTGCTCCAGCTCCTGAATCAGGATTTGGGTAGCCTCCTTGTAGCCTTTGCCTTCGATGAGGCCGTGCAGGTACACGCCTTCCTTGGTGGGGTCGGCCTGCTCCTCGATTTGCTGCTGATCTACTACCTGCACAATGGGCAGGTGGAAGTGCTTGGCAAACACGTAGTCGCGCTGGTCGCCGGAGGGCACGGCCATTACGGCGCCGGTGCCGTAGCCCGCCAGCACGTAGTCGGCAATCCAGATCTGGATGGGCTCACCGCTGAACGGGTTGATACCGTAGCTCCCCGTGAAAGCACCCGAAACCGTTTTGGTGTCGGCCATCCGGTCGCGCTCCGAGCGGCGCTTGGTAGCGTCTATGTACTCCTGAATGGATTCCTGCTGCTCGGGCGTGGTCAGCTCAGCCACCAGCTCATGCTCAGGAGCCAGCACCAGGAACGTAGCACCATAAATGGTATCAACGCGGGTGGTGTACACCTTAATCTGGGCGCTTTCGTGGCCTTGTACCGAGAAGGTCACTTCAGCCCCAATGCTCTTGCCAATCCAGTTGCGCTGCATTTCCTTCACCGCCTCGGGCCAGTCAATGGTGTCGAGGCCCTGGAGAAGACGGTCGGCGTAGGCGGTAATGCGCAGGTTCCACTGCGGCATTAATCGACGTTCTACGGGAAATCCGCCGCGCTCAGAGAGACCGTCTTTCACCTCATCATTAGAGAGTACCGTACCCAGGCCAGCGCACCAGTTCACGTAGGTGTCTGACTGGTAGGCCAGTCGGTAGGGGTGCACAGCTTGCAGGCGTTGCTTCTCGCTCATCATCTGCCACTGGCCCGCCGTGAAATCGTGGCGCTCTTCCTCGTCGCCAGCGGCGCGCACGCCTTGGCTGCCGTTCTCGGCAAACTTGTCGAGGAGGGTTTTCAGGGGCTCGGCGCGGTCGGTGTCGAGGTTATACCAGCTATTGAACAGCTTCAGGAAAATCCACTGCGTCCACTTGTAATAGCTGGGGTCGGAGGTGCGCACTTCGCGGCTCCAGTCGTAGCTAAACCCCAGGGAGCTAAGCTGTTCAATGTAGCGGGCAATGTTCTCGCGGGTGGTTTTCTCAGGGTGCTGGCCCGTCTGGATGGCGTACTGCTCAGCGGGGAGGCCAAACGAGTCGAAACCCATGGGGTGCAGCACGTTAAAGCCCTGCAGACGCTTGTAGCGCGTGACAATATCAGAGGCAATGTAGCCGAGGGGGTGGCCTACGTGCAAGCCCGCACCGCTGGGGTACGGGAACATGTCCAGCACGTAGTATTTGGGCTTCTCAGAGGCGTTATCGGCCTTAAAGGTATTGTGCTCTTTCCAGTGGGCTTGCCACTTCTTCTCGATATCCTGGGGATGGTAGCCGGGCATGGGCAGTCGATAGTACGATGATTCGGAACGGGCGAAATTACGGAAAAACAGCCGCAGCCGGGCTTTTTTGTAAGTAGCAGGATGTGCGGCGCGCAAGAACACGGTAAAGACGCTATACTTGGCGTGTTGGCGGGTGTTTCGCTCTGGTAGGCACCTCACCTCCCCGGTCCCATCTCCAGAAAGTCAAAAAGCGAGAGGGGGCCACGGCTAATTATAGAGACACACATTTGTGCCTCGCCACTGCTGATGTTATGTGACTTCTTTGTTCTAGGCCAGTCAGTCGTTCCGGCATAGTTGCTCAAAAAGGATACACAAGTACGTTTCTTTGCATCTTCAGCGCGTAAGTGCCCGGGCCAACACTGGCCTAGCTCTACCATAAGCAATGGGCGCCCCACTCTAATTTATTGCTGCTTTTGCGTTACCTCAGCTTCCTGCTTCGCTTCTTACGCCACCGCTTCGATTTACTTGAAGACACCGCTGACCCAGATGTAATCGAGGATAGCGTTGAGTCAAGTACTTCTTTCCGGGGGACCAATCTTTGGGTGTTGATCTTCGCCATCCTGATTGCCTCAGTAGGCCTGAACGTAAATTCTACGGCCGTCATTATCGGGGCTATGCTGATTTCGCCGCTGATGGGTCCGCTCGTGACGTTGGGTTACAGTGCCGCTACCAACAACCCCGATCTGTTGCGGCGGGCCGTGAAGAATCTGGGTCTGGCCATCATTATCAGCCTGATGACCTCGACGCTCTACTTCCTGCTCACGCCCCTGAGAGGAGCGCAATCGGAGCTGCTGGCCCGGACTGAGCCCACCATCTGGGACGTACTCATTGCCCTGTTTGGTGGGCTGGCCGGTGCCGTAGGCCTCACGCGCCGCGAGAAAAGCAACGTTATTCCCGGCGTGGCCATTGCCACGGCCCTGATGCCGCCGCTTTGTACCACTGGGTACGGCCTGGCCTCGGGGCACTGGCAGTACGCGCTGGGAGCATTCTACCTGTTTTCTATCAACTGTGTGTTTATCACGCTGGCCTCGTTTCTGGTGATGCGCTTTCTGCGCCTGCCGCCGCACCGGTTTCAGCATGAGCATGAGGCCCGGCGCGTACGCCGCCTGATGCTTCTGGCGGCGGCCATTATTGCCGCCCCGAGTGTGTGGCTGGGCTACCGCATTGTGCAACGGTCTGTATATGAGCACGCCGCCGAGGATTTTGTGAAAGAGCAGCTGGATTTCCCCGGCACCTACGTGGTAACGCGGCAGATTGATGCCCGCCGGCGCCGGATAAACGTACTGCTGGTTGGCCCAACGGTAGATTCCGCGCGTTTGAGGGCCGCCAGCAAGGAGCTGGCCAAGTATCGGCTGATGCCCACCACGCTCACCGTACGGCAGGGCCTGCAGGCCTACGACTCACTGGATGCGCAAACGCTGCGCCAAAACCTATTGGAAGACGTGCGTGCCCGCCAGAACCAATCTGAGTTACGCTCGGAGGCCGAAATAGCGCATCTGCAGCAGCTAGTTGCTTCGGCTAAAACGGCGCTGCCCACACCCGAGGCCATGCTGCGCGAAGTGCAGGTGGAGCATCCTGCGGTGCGCCGGCTGGCACTTGGGCAGCTAATGCGCCCCGCTTTGCTGCGCGATTCCCTCCCCGCCGATACCGTGCTGGTGGTTAGCGTAGAATCGCGGGGGCCGGTGCCAGTTCCTGAACGGGAGCGGCTGGTACAGTGGCTGAGAGCCCGCACCAATCGGAAGCAAGTAGAACTGCTGGTATTGCCACCCCCAACCATCCAAAAATTGCTGCCCGCAAAACTGCTCGTTCCGGATAAAGTTGTGATGCCCGCCAAAAAGTGACAGCCTAAGTATGACACGAAAACCCATTTCGCTACGAGCATAGCGAGTAGGCAATAGCGTGCGGTTCTGAATACTCGCTATGCTCGCCGGGAAACGGATCTTCGCGCTATACTTGGCGGCGGCCGGCGCTAGGCTCACGTTTCTACCTATGAGCGGCCACCTTGCATAGCATCAAACTCGCGGGAAATGCGGAGGCCCAGGCCAGAGCTGCCTCTGGGTTACCCTATAGAGGCGACACTTCGCCTCTATAGGGTAACCCATTATTGTGCTGCTAAGGTTAGTGGATAGTAGCCAAAAACGGGTGCTTAGGTGGCAGTTGGCAGGCATGAGTTGGCCGCTAGCATCTAGATAGCATCCAGCCCCGGCAAGCTAAGCAGACCAGCGACGCGGTACGCTACAGTTTGGACACTAGCTACATCTGGCCCAGTGATGGTCAGGTGGCCCATCTTCCGGCCCGGGCGCGCCTCTACCTTGCCATACAAATGCAGGTGCGTTCCCGGCAGGCTCAACACGGAATGCCAGTCCGGCTCCTGCAAGTGGCCGCTGGTGTCAAACCACACATCACCCAGCAGGTTGAGCATGATGGCCGGGGAGTGCTGGCGCGGCTGCGGCAAGGGCAAGCCCGCCATCGTATGCACCTGTAAGTCGAACTGTGAGGCGTCACAGGCGTCCAGGGTGTAGTGGCCGCTATTGTGCGGGCGTGGGGCCATTTCGTTAACTACTAAGCCGCCGTGCTCGGTGCCATCTTCCACCACAAAAAACTCGACGCACAGTACCCCTACATAGCCGATGTGCTGCGCAATGGAAACGGCAGCGTCGCGCGCCCTGTCAGCCAGGGCTGCGGGCATATTGCCTTCGTATGCGTGGGTCACGGCCAGAATGCCATTAACGTGCACGTTGCGCTGCGGGGCGAAGCTAACGACTTGGCCGTCCCAGCCGCGCGCCACCAGTACCGAGCACTCGGCGGTTAGCGGGAGCATCTTTTCGAGTACGCAGGCAACGCTGCCCAGCTCTGCCCAGGCGGCGGCCAACTCATCGGTGGTCTTAACGCGGACCTGGCCCTTGCCGTCGTAGCCCATGCGGGCGGTTTTCAGAATACCGGGTAGCAAATCAGCCCTTCCGGCCTGAACGGCTTGGAGCTGGGCGGTCGTTTCAACCACCGCGTAGGGGGCACAGGTCACTCCTGATACAGCCGCGCAGGCCGCGAAGTGGGCTTTTTCCTCGATGCGGTTTTGGGCAATGCCTACCACGGCCGCACTAGGCGCCACGGGTCGGGTCTGGGCCAGCGTTTGCAGAGCCTGGGCCGGCACATTTTCAAACTCGGTGGTGATGGCCTGGCACAAGTGGGCCAATTGCGCCAGACCAGCCGGGTCGTCGTAGTTGGTCTGGATGTGGTGGTGACTTACCAGCCCGGCCGGGCTTTGCGCATCGGGCTCTAGCACGGCAGTGAAGTACCCCAGGCGCTGGGCGGCATGCACAAACATCCGGCCCAGCTGGCCACCGCCCAGCACGCCAAGGGTAGCCCGCTGGCCGGCGGCGTCTATACTGCCTGGGTAAACCGGGCTCATGACTGTAACGTGACTATCGGCATTCATAGGGGCAGCGTCATGGCGCGAGCGGCTTCGGTTTGATCGGCGCGAAACGCCAGCAGCTTGGTCGCCAGGTCTGGGTTGTGTAAGGCCAGTAGGCTGACCGCGAACAAGGCCGCATTGGCTGCCCCGGCATTACCAATGGCAAATGTGGCTACGGGTATCCCTTTGGGCATTTGCACGATGCTGTGGAGCGAATCTACCCCTTGCAAATGGCGGCTGGCTACCGGCACTCCCAGCACGGGCACCGTTGTTTTGGCGGCCAGCATGCCCGGCAGGTGGGCAGCACCACCCGCGCCGGCGATAATGGCCTGCAAACCGCGCTGGCCGGCTTGCTCGGCGTAGGCAAATAAGTCGTCGGGCATGCGGTGGGCTGATACTACGCGCGCTTCGTGGGCCACGCCAAATTGCGTAAGAATCTGCACGGCATGCTGCATAGTATCCCAGTCGGTGCTGGAGCCCATAACCACACCGATTAGTGGCTGAGGATTGTTGGAGTTGGAAGAAATACTCATCGAAATTAGTTAATCGTCATGCTGAGCGTAGTCGAAGCATCTCTACCGCTTCGCTTGAGCTTGAGGAAAAGACGGGCATTAAACACCTCGTTTACTAAAACAAATACCTTGAAGGAGCATCGTATCAGATGTAAACGCAACTTCATAAGCCGTATCGTAGTCACAGTCAAGCACAGCTACATTCCACGGTGTAGCTTGGTCTACTGCATAGAGTGATGTGAAAGGCAAAATGGCGCCGGGTACCGTAAGAGCGGCGTCAAAAAAAACAAGTCCACCCTTTCAGCTTTATAGAGGCCTGAGTGTCAATATCACAATTGAAGGCTAGGCCGCTCAAAGGAATTGCCGCGTCTTCCTCTATGGATATAATTTCCGCAATCACCAGTTCGGCCCCATCCGTAGACCGGTATAAAGCAAAATTGCCGGTTTCGGTATTAAAAAAGCAGTGTGTTGCATCAAACTGAAAAAGCTGCATCTGCCCGATGCTTTGAATTACATCCCAATAAAGTGGTTGCTTGTATTCGGTGCCGCACCAAGCTTTTGCATCTTCCAGCGAGCAAATTCCGACCGGTGCTCCTGACGTTTCGCAATAAGCAAACAACTGGCACAAGCGTGTTTCCATGTTCGGGTCAGAATGCAAGCTCGAACGAAGCGGTAGAGATGCTTCGACTACGCTCAGCATGACGCTCTGTTTCTAGCTAGGCTCTAAATCTCAACGCTCCAGCAGGATTTCCGCACCTAAAATCACCAGGTCAACCCGGCCTTTCAGCGTCTGGTCGATGAAGGGTGTGTTCTGGGATTTTGATTTCATGAAGTCCTTCGTAAAAGTTGTTTCCGCCTCAGTGTTGAACAACACGCAATTGGCTTGCTGACCGACTTCGATGGCTGCTACCGGTAGGCCCATCAGGCGGCGTGGTTCCGCCGAGTAGCGTTTCACCACTAAGTCCCACCCAAATTTTCCGGGCTCAACGAAGAAGTGATGGAGCGTCACCAGGGCCGTATCCAGGCCAGTGATGCCATTGGGGGCGCTAATAAAATCCTGGGCCTTTTCGAACGGGGTGTGCGGCGCATGGTCGGTGGCAATGAGGTCGAAAACGCCTTCAATCAGTCCCTCAAGCAGGGCATCGCAATCGGCCTGCGTCCGCAGTGGCGGGTTCATCTTGTAGTTTGTGTCGTAGTCGCCGATGTGCTCGTCGGTGAATAGCAGGTGGTGCGG
Organism: Hymenobacter taeanensis; assembly: GCF_013137895.1. NCBI lineage: Bacteria > Pseudomonadati > Bacteroidota > Cytophagia > Cytophagales > Hymenobacteraceae > Hymenobacter > Hymenobacter taeanensis. The sequence continues at coordinate 4,341,375 of NZ_CP053538.1, read as the reverse complement.
GGCCACTTCCGCCGTTACCTTCACATCACCGCGGGATTTCCACCAGCGGATGGTTTCCATACCCAGCTTGCTGGACACGTGCTGAATATGTACGTGCGCGCCCGCCGCCCGGGCCAGGCGAATGTCGCGGTCGATGATGATTTCCTCCGCGCAGGCTGGTGAGCCCTTGATACCGAGCCGGTAGCTCATCACCCCTTCGTTCACGGCGCGCGGCCCAGCCAGCTCCGGTACCTCGCAGTGGCTGGCGAAAAACATCCCAAACTCAGTGGCGTACTGCATTGCCCGCAACAGTACGGCCGGGTCGCTGGTAGTATCTCCGTCGTCGGTGAGCATTTTCACGCCTAGCTCGCGCATGCCCTCAATTTCCGCCAGTTCCTTGCCCTCACGGTTCTTGGTAACGCAGCCGGAGGTGTACACCGGAATGCGGGCCCGGTCCTTGGCATTCTCCAGCACTGTGGCCACCGAAGTTGCCGAGTCGAGGGCCGGGCGGGTGTTAGGCATCATGACCACGCCGGTAATGCCGCCGTTGATAGCTGCTTCGCTGCCGGTGGTAATGGTTTCCTTGTTCTCAAACCCAGGGGCGCGGAAATGGACGTGGGCATCAAACATACCCGGCATCAAAACGCGGCCACGCGCGTCGATAACGCGGGCGCCCTCGGGAATAGCCAGGTTGCTACCGATATCCTGAATTTTTCCTTCGACTATAAGGACATCGCCCTCGAGCAGTACGGGTGAGTTTTCGGAGGCGATGCGGGCGTTTTGAAGGAGAAGCATGAAGTGAGAATTGCTGTAAACCGGCTAGGGTTATGGAAGATATGAATGCGAAATAGAGTCAGCCGCCGTGTCAGGCGTTTAGGGTATGCTGACTGGCGAGCTAGCCCGCTGCCGCGCGGCATAGATTGATTCCTGCCGCGGAAATTCTCCACCCGGCGTGAGCCAGTCGAGTACGGCCATACGGACGGAAATCCCATTTTCTACCTGGTTGGTAATAAGGCTGCGCTCATAATCCATGACGGCGTCGCAGAGTTCAACCCCCCGGTTCACGGGGCCAGGGTGCATAATGTAGAGGCCTAGGTCGCTGATTTCCGCCAGCCGGGCGGTAGTAATGCCGTACACCCGGTGGTATTCCCGTACGCTGGGGAAGAACTGCACATCCTGGCGCTCCATCTGCACCCGGAGCAGGTACACTACATCGGGCGCCCAAGCCATGGCCGCCTCGTAATCGGTGAAGCGGCGGATGCTTTCCGGGACGTATTTGGGCACTAGTGAGCCCGGGCCCAGGTAAGCAACCTCAATACCCAGTTTTTGCAGCAGGGTGCTGGTAGAACGCGCAACGCGGGAGTGCAGAATATCCCCGATGATGAGGACTTTCTTCCCCTTGGGATCGGGGAATTTCTCCCGGATGGTGAAGGCATCCAGCAGGGCCTGGGTGGGGTGCTCGTGCGCTCCGTCGCCGGCATTGATGACCGCCGCCGTGGTTTGGCGGGCAATCATGCCGGGCAGGCCGGGGTGACTATGGCGCACGACGATGTAGTCGGTACGCATCGCCTGGAGCGTCTCAATGGTCTCGCGCACCGACTCGCCCTTGGTTATGGAGGAGTGGGCGACGTCGAAATTCGTTACCTCCGCCGAGAGGCGTTTGGCCGCAACCTCAAAGGAAGAGTGCGTGCGGGTGCTGGCCTCGTAGAACAGCATGAGCACCGACTTGCCCTCGAGGGCGGGGATTTTTTTCACCGAGTGGGTGAACAACTTTTTAAAAGACGTGGATTGGTCGAGCAGAAACTCGATTTCCTCACGGTGAAGGGATGCGATGTCGAGGAGGTCTTTACGTGCCATACCGGAGTTGAGGAAAAGTGAGGTTGTCGAGCTGAAATAATGAAGTTGAAGTCTTATCTGCCGCTACCCATGGCGGCGAAACGCTCTACCGTATGAGTAGGGGAGTAGCGTAGGAGTTATGAGGTAGGAACTAGCTGCGGGGCAGGAACCCACGAACTCAACGGACATAAAAAAACCGTTTCGGAAGCCGAAACGGTAACAGGGCAACACCTAGAAAAGACAACAGAAATAGCAGAGGCAAAATCGGGAGAACCGATGGCGACGAAGACCTTCCGGTCTACTCGCGGTTCCTTGCTGAGCAGGGCCCCACGCTTCATCAACAGGTTTTTTGGTTGAAGCATGCTGCAAAACTACGGCATTGTTACGTATCCTTTCAGCATGTGAAGCAAAAAATTCCGTTGAGGCGAACGTAGGTATCACCAAAAAACGAGCAAATGCTTTCGGTTTAATTCATTATGCTAAAGGCATTTGGGCCGATCAGTGGCCTGCATCTTAGTAAATAGAAGGGGCGTCGGCTTTCTACTAAACGGCTAAACTGAATGTGCATGTTGCTCCAGCAGCTCTAGGCCACAGCGGGCAGCGGGCACCTGTAGGATTGTGTTACGCTCCACTTCCAGCACCTGTGCGGACGATGAGCAAAACGGTACGTTGCCCTATTTTAGGCCGTTTTGCTGAGCTTGGCAAAGCATCTCTACCCCTGACTATTCAACCGCCCTAGCACCAGCCTAACGTAACGGAAGAGGTGCTTTAGCAAGCTCAGCAAAACGGACAATTTTGTCGGGGCTCTCACATACCCTGGTCAGCCGTTCAACGCCGAGACGCGAACCAAAGGTCGGCGTAACCAAGTATCGCGTCTCTACAGTGCAAACAAACTTATTCATCAGCCAGAAGTGTGCGGCCGTCCCAGGTTCCTTCGGCGCTTAGCACCCGGAAGCGGGCGAATAGCTCCTCGCCGTACCACTTCTCCTGGCGGGTGAGCTTGATGACTTCCTTGTGCTTCTCGCTGCGGTAGGCGTAGTCCTGCATGGCCTGCGCCGATTCCCAGAGGCTCACGGTTGCTTGCCGCACTACGGGCAGTTCGCCTAGGCCTATGGCAGCGCGCACGCCGGGGGCATCGGCCACGGTGGCGCTGGTGGGGGCCACGTAGCGCCAGAAACGGGGCGTTTTCTGCCACCGGATGGAGGCGCGGGTGAGCACGGCGACGGGGCCGTCAGGAGCCGTATCTTCCGTGGGGTAGTCGAAGGGGTTTACCCCATCCCAGAGCCCGTGCGATTTAATCGGTGCCAACTCGGCCGTCCAGATTTCCTCGGTGCGCTGCTGATACTCCTGCCACAGCGGGTGCGTGGTGAAAAAGGCTTCGGCGGCTTCGGGGGAGTCCCACACGGCCATAAAGCCGTAGCGGTGCAGGTTGGGCATAAAGCCAAAGCCGCCTGCGCCGCTGCCTAGTAGCTTCTGAAACCGCAGGCCCGGTACCCGCTGCAGTGGCCGTTGCGCCGTGCCCATCTGGGCCAGCCCCCAGCGGACGTTGCCCGGCTTCAGCGTAAGAATAGAAAGAGTAGTAAGCAAAAGAATACTAGTTAGAAAGAACGACTCTGCGTCCTCCGCGAAAACACTGCGTCTTCCGCGGGAACCATCGTCGGCACGAAGTAAGGAATGGCCGCCTGCCCGAAACAACAAAAAAGGGCCGGAATTGCTTCCGACCCTTACAGTTTACTGAAGTGGCCTACAGGCTACTTGGGGTTCACCTGAGCGTGCTCGTCGCCGGTGGGCTGGTACCGCTCGCCGGTAGCTACGGCTTTCACGTAGCCGAAGGCGCGCACCAGCACGTTGCTAGGCTGGTCCCAGTACTCACCACGGTCGATGTTAATCTTTAACAGGGCAATGTTGGGGTCATCGGAGCCCTTGGGGAACCAGGCGCGAAGGCCTTCCGTGTACAGTTCTTTGATTTTGGCCTGATCCGTTACGATAGAGGCAGTGCCTGAAATCGACACGTACAGGTTATCGTCGGGCTTGGAGTAGCCCAGGTTTACGTGCTGGTCTTTACGCACTTCGTAAATCTTAGCCGAGTCTTTCTCAGTGAAAAACCACAGCGTACCATCGGCCTCGGGCTTCTGGGTGTACATCGGGCGGCTATGGAGGCCACCGTCTGCATCGGCGGTGGTCAGCATGGCAATCTTAATATCTTTGATTCTATCGATCAGCTTAGTCACATCGTGACTTTGGGCAACTTGCTCAGCCATTGTCTTCGGGTTTTGGTGGTATAGGATGGAGGTAGGAAATACGGCCGAGGCGGCTGAAGGTTCAGCTACAGTATTTTTGCCGACCTTCCGCTGCCCATGAATTTTCTTGCTCATCTGCTGCTCTCCGGCACCCCCGCCACTACACCCGACTACGAAGATATTGTAGTGGGCAACTTTGCTGCCGAAGCCGTACGCGGCCGGGCCGGCCTACTGGCCTACCCACCCGCCGTGCAGCGCGGCATCCAACTGCACCGCTTCATCGATACCTTCACCGATGCCCACCCCGTGGTGCGGCGCACCACGGCCCGCCTCCGCGAAGCCGGCCTCGGCAAGTGGGCCGGTGTAGTATCCGATGTGGCCTACGACCACCTACTGGCCCGCGACTTTGCCCAGTACCACTACCACTCCGCCGAGCCGCTGCCTGCTTTCGCCCAACGTATGTACGCCCTGCTGCACGCTCGCCGCCACGAGCTGCCGGAGCGCCTGCAGCAGATGTTTCACTACATGCGCCAGGGCGACTGGCTCACCGGCTACGCCCACCCAACTGGCCTAGAGCAAGCCTTGCTAGGCCTCTCGCGCCGCGTGCCCACCGCCACGGTGTTAGCCACCGGAGCAGCGGCGTTCCTGAAGGAGCTGCCTGCGTATGAAGCAGATTTCGCGGAGTTCTGGCCGGAGCTGCATGCGGCTGTGGAGGCTAAGGATTATTGAAAGACATTTTCTTTTAGAAGTAAAGTATATTGGTATTTGTGCCCCAATTTCTATTCCTGTTGGTGCGCAAAACCTGGATAATCTGGTTCTTAGTTAAAGCATCGCTTCTTAAGTATCCAGTCCAGAAATCTTTAATAGAATTATTATCCATCTCGAAAAGAAGGACCCGCTCAGATAAACCAAATCCGCCTAAATAGTAGGCTATTATAATCGTTTTCTTGCCTACCCCTAGGTAAAGTAATTGTCGGTTTGAACGCTCCTCAATGATATTGTCGGTAGCATTAAATGGTTGGCCATAATCAGCTATAGAGAATGAAGGGCCACCGTAATGCTTTAAAAATGAGGAAATAATCGGAGGGATAGAACTCACCTTTCTGCTCTCAATTAAACTATCCTGTTCTATTTTCTTAAGTATTTCCTCTAAATGTAGGTTGGTTAAAATAGCGGTTGTATCAATAGAAAATACTTGAGGTGGTGATTTAGGAGAATCATTTACAAGTGTTAATTTATTATGCTTAGCACGTTGGACCGGCGCTTCTTGGGTAGATTCCTGACAAGCAGATAGCAAGAAAAGGCAGCCAATAGTTAGACGGTAATATTGATTCATAAAACAGGTTATAAGAATAAAAACGGGGCCATAATGGCCCCGTTTCACTACCAATAAAGCGCAATTAGCTTAGTGCTGATGTCCGCCTTCGCCGTGTACGTGGCCGTGGTCTAGCTCTTCGCGGGTGGCTTCGCGTACTTCGGCTACTTTGCCGTCGAAGTGCATTACCATGCCGGCAAGGGGGTGGTTGAAGTCCATTTTGATGGTGTCGGCGCCGATGTCGACGATTTTGCCCTGCATGTGGTGGCCCTGGTTGTCGGCCATTGGCAGAAAGTTGCCTACCTGCACCATCTCGTCATCGATTTTACCATCGATTTCGAATACGTTTTTGGGGATATCCACTACGGCTTGCTGGTCGTAGTCGCCGTAGGCCTGCTCGGGAGTGAGGGAGAAGTTGAACGTGTCGCCGGCCTGCTTGCCGTCGAGCTGGCGCTCAAACTCTTCGGGTAGGCCACTCTGGCCAAAGAGGAAGACCATCGGCGCATCTTCTTCGGCCGATTCTACGAGAACTTTCTCTTGGTTTTCGTCGGTCACACTTAGGTCGTAGGTGATGGTGACGACTTTGTTGGGGCTGATCTGGGCCATAATACTGGAAAGGACGCGGGCGTCCGGGGGATGGGTGAGAAATAGGTTCGGCTGGCTAGTTACGGAAATGACCGCTAAAAACGAGCCCCGAACCCTTTGTCATACTTCAACCCGGCCGGGGGAGTTGTGGCTAAGTAAAATTTTGGCATTGCCTAACAGGGTTATCCGCTGGCCGTTAAGCTCAAGAATACACTTGTATTAACCACGTTCGGCCTTTCTAGCCCTTCCCTCATCTTTCCCATGAAAACTATCTTTCCTGCGCTTCTAGTAAGCGGCGCCTTGCTGGCTAGCTGCCAGTCTAACTCCACCAACTCCGAGAATAGCACCCCCGCCACCCAGCCCGGTGACTCCACCGCCACTGCGCCTGCCTCGGCTGATACTGTAGCCAACATCGGTAGCCCCAAGCTGCTACACACCCTCGACGAGGCCCACAACACTCCTGATGGCCTGGCGCTGGCGCCCAACGGCAGCCTCATTCTGTCGGTGCCCAACCTGGCCAACAACTCCTACCCGGCGGTGCTCATGGAGATGACCGACACTGAACTCAAGCCCTACCTCACCAACCTGCCCGTAGAACCCACCACCAAAAAGGCCGCGCCTATGGACCTGGCCTTCGGGCCCGATGGCAACCTCTACTACGCCGAAAACCAGTACGAAAACAGCAAGGATTTTAAGTCTCGGCTGATGCGGGTGCAGGTGCAGAACGGCAAGCCCGGCAAGGTGGAAACGGTGGTCGATAACTTTGCCCTGGCCAATGCGGTGGTCTGGAAGGGCAACACGCTCTACGTGACCGACAGCCAGTGGGACATGCCCGACAACGACAAGGGCAGCGCCATCCTGCACTTCACGCTGGCCGAGCTCAGCAAAGGCCCCATCCACCTGAAGCCTAAAACCAAGGACCCGCACGTGCTGGCCATGTTCACGACCACCGTGAACGAAACCGGCGTCGATAACGGCGCCGATGGCATGGACTACGACAGCCAGGGCCGCCTTTACACTGGCTCCTTCGGCGACGGTAAGTTCTACCGCGTCACGCTCAAGCCCGATGGCAGCCTGGATAAGCAGGAAACTCTCACGCTCACCGGCAAGCAAATCCCCTGCATCGACGGCCTCATCATCGACCGCAAAACCGATAAGGCCTATGTGTGTAACTCGCGCGAAAACGCCATTGAGGTAATCAACCTCAAAGACAACTCCGTGACCACCCTCGCCCAAAACGGCGACACCGACGGGGCAGGAGGCCTACTAGACCAGCCCGCCGAAGTACTGCTGAAGGGCAACCGCTTGTACATTTCTGATTTCGATAAGCCGGAGAAAAACTTCGTCAATAAGAAGTCCGACGCCCCGCATACTATGTCGGTGATTGACCTGTAATAGTGAACGAAGAAGCTTATCACCTAAGCGCAAAGAGTTTTGCTTCTAAGGGTAGAGACGCAACATTTTGCGTCTCGTCGTTCGTTGCTGACATTGTTTAGCCATTGCCTCTAGGCCGGTCTACACCAGTCGTTCAACGACGAGACGCAAAATATTGCGTCTCTACACCTATGCTTCAGCCCTGAGAATGTTCTAGGCCTGTTTATCCAGCTCCTCGTGCCATACAGCCACAAAGGGCTCTGCTTCGCCGATGCGGTAGGCGCAGCGCATGATGTTGGTGTTGCTCTCGATGGCCACGTGGCCGTCTTTGTCGATGGCGATGAAGCCTTTGTCGCCTTTGAGGTCCTCGTCGCGGAGCTTTAGGGCTTCGCGGCAGGCTTCTGGGGCTGAGAGGCCTTTGTACTTAACGAGGGCATACACCTCATGGGCCAAGGCGCCGCGCATGATAACCTCACCGTCGCCGGTGCAGGAAACGGCGCAGGCCTCGTTGACCGCGTAGGAACCGCCGCCAATGATAGGACTGTCGCCGACGCGGCCTTTGAGCTGGCCCTCAATGCCGCCCGTGCTGGTGGCCACGGCCAGGTTGCCGTCCTGGTCGAGGGCTACGGCCCCAACGGTGTCGTGCCCCTGCGGTTCTTTTTCTTCCTGCTGAATGATTTCCAGCCACTCCTTACGGGCCTTTTCCGTCTCGAAGTAGTGCACAGCCTCCATCTCTAAGCCATGTTGCAGGGCAAACTCAACGGCACCTTCGGCGGAAATGTACACGTGCTTGCACTTTTCCATTACGGTCCGGGCCAGGGTGATGGGGTTTCTCACGTACCGCACGCTGTTGACCGCGCCGGCGCGTAACGTCCGGCCATCCATTATAGAGGCATCCATCTCTACCTCGCCCTGTATGTTGAGGCTGCTGCCGCGGCCGGCGTTAAAGTGCTCGTTGTTTTCGAGGGTGCGCACGGTGGCTTCCACGGCATTGAGGGCGCTGCCGCCACCGTTCAGCACTTCCCAGCCGGCTTGTAGGGCTTGCTGAAGGCCTTCCCGAATGACGGCTTCCAGATCGGGCGTCATCTTGCTAGGGTCCATGGTTACGGCCCCGCCGTGGATTACAATGGAATAGGTAGGCATGGGTGGAACTGCTAGGTGAAATTGTGCTAGCAGGTACGTGCAAAAAGAAGCCTCGTTCCTTGGAATAGGGCTTTTTAGTGTTCGTACGAAGGGCTGAATAGATACGGAGGGGCAGGTGGTGATTGAGTGAAGTGGCCTAGGCCTGTTGTCATTGCGAGGAGGCACGACGAAGCAATCTTTTTTATTCAACGCGCGAATCCTTCTAAATCGAAAAGCCCTTACCTCCAGCGTGGACGTAAGGGCTTTTCTCATCTTAGGGTAACATGTGCAGAGGGCTAAGGAAGGATTGCTTCGTCCTTCGTCCTCGCAATGACAACAGGCCTAGGCCACTTCACTCAATCACCACCTCACCACTTCACCGCTACTGCAGTTCCCAAGCGGTGCGGTAGGCTCCAATGCTTTCCACATAATCTAGGAAGGCTTTGTAGAAAGGGTGGGAGCCCAGCGTGCTGGAATCACCCACCAGCAGCAACTTGCGGCGGGCGCGAGTCATGCCCACGTTCATGCGGCGGATGTCCGACAAGAAGCCGATTTCGCCCTGCGTATTGCTGCGCGTGAGACTGATGGCAATGATGTCGCGCTCCTGGCCCTGGAACGAGTCGACGGTGCCGATGCTCAGCATGCGGTGCTCCAGGAGGCCTACCAACTCATCGTTTTCCTCTACAGCATCCTTCAAATAGTTGATTTGGGCGCGGTAGGGAGCAATGACGCCGATGGTGAGCAGATCGGCTTCGTGCTCGGCCTGGTCGTAGGGCTCTAGCAGCTGCGAGAGGCGCTTGAGCAGCAGGTCGGCTTCCTCGGGGTTGGCGGTAGAGCGGCTTTCCTCGATGGTGATTTCCTGGAAGCCGAAACCAGCCGTATCCAGAAACTCCACGGCCATGTCGGGGGCGAAGCGCAGGTCGTAGTCGGGCAGGTCGGCGTGGGCCACGCTGGGCGCGGCTTTCAGGCGACCTTCGTAGAACTGCTCCGAGCTGAACTCCATAATCTGCTCGTGCATGCGGTACTGCACCTCCAGCATGCGGGCCGTATCGGGCTGGCGCTTGATGCACTTCTCGAACAGCGTCTCGCGTAGGCCACCTTGGGCGGCTTTCTCGCTCTTCACCGTAGGAGGCAGCTGCTGATGGTCGCCGGCCAGCACCACGCGGTTGGCCTTGGTAATCGGAATCCAGCAGCCGGGCTCCAGCGCCTGGGCCGCTTCGTCGATGAACACGGTTTCGTAGTTCAGGTGGCGGATGGCACGGTTGCTAGCGCCCACCAGCGTGCAGGTAATCACCTGCACCTGCTCCAGCAGATCCTCCGTGATGTAGCGCTCCAGCTGATCGGACTCCTGCAGCAGCAAGTGGGCCTGCTCCTTCAGGTGGCGGCGCTGCTCACGCTCTTCCCAGCCAAAGTGGCGCTTGAATTTGCCGGCTTGCTCGCGGTACTGCTCCGCCGTCTGGCGCAGGCTTTTCAGCTCCGCATAGCTCTTATGGTTCATGATCTGCGCATCCAGCGTGTGCTGCAGCAGCAAATCCGACACCCGCGAAGGGTTGCCCATCCGAATCACGTTCACGTTACGCTCAGCCAGTTTTTCCGTCAGCAAATCCACGGCCGTGTTGCTGGGGGCACACACCAGCACCCGCCGCTCCCGCCGAATGGTTTCCAGAATGGCCTGCACTAGCGTAGTGGTTTTGCCGGTGCCGGGCGGGCCGTGAATGATGGCTACATCCTGCGCCGCTAGCACGTGGCGCACTGCGGCCAGCTGGGAGTCGTTGAGGGGAGAAGGGTAGTAGAGCTGTATTTCTGACTCGTGCTTGTAGCGAGCTGGCTTGGCGCCGAGCAGCACGTCGCGCAGCTCCGCCAGGCGGCCATCGTAGGCCCCCATTACTTTGCCCAGGGCGTACTCCATCTCGCGGTAGCTGACCTCATCGAAGGTCAGATCCACGCCTAGCTTGCCCTCGTCTACCCAGTCGGGGAGGTCTTCCTTGGTGGTGGCCAGCAGGATTTTGTTGCGCTTTACGCTGGTAATAACGCCGTTGAGCGTAGGCCTGTCGGAGCCCGAGCGGCCCGGAATATTCCCGAACAGGGCCGCGTTTTTGCCCACCTGAAACAGGTGTAGGCCTCCTAAATTAGCGGGGCGCTCCAGCTCAATGACGAGCTTACCGCCGAAGCCGATATCTTCCTTGGTTATTTTGACGGGATACCACGTCAGGCCGCGCTGCTGGCGTTCCGCAATGGAGGCCTTGGCGCTCTTGATTTTGAATTGTTCCAGGTCCTCCTGCTGCTCGAGCTTCATGAGGCCTTCCACCTTGCGCAGCTCTTTCTCTAGCGCGTAAGGGTCGGTATAGGTAGGTTGTTCAGACAAAAGAAGGGAGTATTTGTAGATTCGTTGATAACAACGAAACAGGCAAAAGAGTGGCCGAAGGTCGGGGAGATTTTCGAGAAAGAGCCAGGAGGTGGTAGGCTAGTTATAGCTTAGAATCTTCGTGTAATGCTGCTGCACCTTTCCATCTGCGCCAAATACTATCAGGTATAAGAGTGACTGATCAAACGTGGAAATAATATGATTTCGACCTGTGCCATCTTCCCCATTGTCGCTGACTTCAGCTAATAGCATGTTATTGTGCAGCCTCGAGAACATGATAACCATGCAGCCTTTTTGGCTACCAGAAGCCCTAGTTAACGAGGCAGTTACTGCGGAATAGTATGGCTTGTGGTACGTTAACCGATCAACCGTCTCCAGCGAGTCCAGCAAGCGGTTCTCCTTTTTATAGCCTGTGTACCCCCATTGTTTGCCCAGCTCATCCAGAAATATTAACTGGTTCTGATGAACAATACTGTCAAATACAGCCACGCAGTTGCTATTGCCTCGCATCCTGAGATATTCAGAATCGGACTTGATGTATTGGAAAGCCTTCAGATATACATTTTCTGGCCTAGGCCTAGGCGATTGACCAGAAGCTAAGATGGGAAACAGTGCCAGTGCAAAAGCAAATAATAATTTCATGTGCAACAGGCTAAACAGATATAAGTAGCATAGGAGAGCTATGCTTTAGTTAAACTCGCCGATATGCCAAAGCACGCCGGAGGGGTCGTGCACGAAGCCTTCCTTACCCCAGTCCTCGTGCCGGATGGGCAGAACCCGCACCCCAGCGTAGCGGCCGGGCAAATCCAGCGCCATTAGCTCAACCCAGTACTGCTCTACGTCTTTAACTTCCAGAAACAGCATGGTGTTGCCTACCCATTCGGGCGCATAGTAATCCTGCAGGTAAAAGCTTACGCCCTCGCGAGAAAAGACAGACATGGCCGGCGACAGCACCGTTTCAGCGAAACCCCAGGCTTGGTAAAAGCTGCGCGAAACGGCAAAATCTTTGGCACCAATGAAAGGACGGAGGGAGCGGATTTGAGGGGTAGTCATTACGTCAAGAAATGGGTAGATCGTATCACTAGTAAAGGTTTCGCGGAGAAAGATAGGGGACCCTTCGCAAAAAAATGGCTGCTGCTGAGCTGGCATTGTTCTGGTTCCTGCGTACTTACTGCCTTGATCCTACCATATACTTTCTAGATGCCCTACAAACCCAACCCCTCCCGTTATTCTTCCATGCTCTACCGGCGCTGCGGCCGGAGTGGCCTCAAGCTGCCGGCTGTATCGCTAGGCCTCTGGCACAACTTCGGCGACGTGGATGTACTTAGTAACTTCCGCGCCATCCTGCACCGGGCCTTCGACAGCGGCGTGACGCACTTTGACCTGGCCAACAACTACGGTCCGCCGCCCGGCTCTGCCGAAACCAACTTCGGCCGCATCCTGAAGGAAGATTTCCGCGGCTACCGCGACGAGCTCATCATCTCCACCAAGGCCGGCTACCACATGTGGGAGGGGCCCTACGGCGAGTGGGGCTCCCGCAAATACCTCATATCCAGCCTCGACCAGAGCCTCAAGCGCATGAAGCTGGACTACGTGGACATCTTCTACTCGCACCGCCCCGACCCAGACACGCCCCTGGAAGAAACCATGGGCGCCCTCGACCATGTGGTGCGCCAAGGCAAAGCGCTGTACGTGGGCATCAGCAACTACCAGCCCGAGGAAGCGGCCCGGGCCATGCAGATTCTCAAGGAGCTGGGCACGCCCTGCCTCATTCACCAGCCCAAGTACTCCATGTTTGAGCGCTGGGTAGAAGGCGGCCTGCTGGACCTGCTAGGCCAGGAAGGCGTGGGCTGCATCCCATTCTCTCCCTTGGCCCAAGGCCTGCTCACCGACAAATACCTCCACGGCATCCCCGACGACTCGCGCGTGGCGAAAGGCGTGGGCTTCCTCACCGAAAACCAGCTTACCCCAGAGCGCCTCCAGCAAATTCAGCAGCTGAACGCGCTGGCCCAAGAGCGCGGTCAAAGCCTGGCCCAAATGGCGCTGTCGTGGATTCTGCGCGATGAGCGGGTAACGTCGGTGCTCATTGGAGCCAGCAAACCCGAGCAACTCACGGATTCTTTGCGCTGCCTGGAGAATATCCAGTTTAGCGAAGAAGAGTTAGGTCGGATTGAGCACATATTGGGTTGATAGGGTAGTTAGCTTCTTTTCTTCAACCAGTCCTGCTTGATCTGGCGTCCGCGGAGTCGAAGCATCTCTACCGCTTCATTACTGTGCTAGGCCAGTTGATTAGCCAGAGGGAGAGATGCTTCGGCTGCGCGGACGCCAGATCAAGCAGGACAGTGAGCGTTGCCGCGTCTACACGCGAGATGCCTCGGCATGCTTGACATGACGTTTTAAACAGGTAGTTGCAAACAGCTAGGCCAGGTGAGTACCAAACGTTGGTATTCAACTGGCCTAGCTATTTGTCATTCTAAGCTAAGCGAGGAATCTGAGTTCACCATACGGCTGACTCAAATTCCTCGCTTAGCTCAGAATGATAATTCTATCATCTATTCAAACGAACCCAACGACTCCACGTGGGCTTTGCTGCCATCCGTTACCCAGGAGTCAAGCTGGGCGGGGTCTTTCATCTGCTGGCCGCGGCTGCGGGGCACTACCAGGTAGCCACACTTCACATCCGGCAGGGCCGACATGTCGCTCCAGAGCTTCTCGATTTGTGCTACGGGGTAGATGTCCTCCTGACCGTGACCCCAGCGGTACTTCACGTCTTTGATGGTGACGTAGGTAGGAATGCGCTGGGCGACGCTGCGCACGGCGCGGGCCAGCTGGGCCTCGTCGCCAGTTTGTAGGTCTTGGCGGGTGAGGCCGAAGAGCGCCAGCAGCGGGTCTACCTGAATCCAGGTGGTCATGGAGTTGTAGTAGCTCAGGGCTAGCTCGTCTTCCTCATGAGGTTGGGCAAGGCCTTCCAGCAGGCGTACCTGGCCGTTTACGCGGGCTAGTCCGCCGCCGCGGTCCTCAATGCGGCGCGGTATCACCTCAAAGGTGAGCACGTTACGCGAGGCCAGGTGGTAGCCCAGTGCCGCCGCGTGCACGTCGGCGCCCAGCGTATCAATGTTGTGAAGCATGAGGGTTTCCACCTGCGGGTTTTCGCGCAGCAGCTGGGCCAAGGTGCCGTTGCGTAGCAGGTTCGATACCTCGTACCAGTGGCCTAGGGGCGAAAACCGCTGGGCCGCAATGTTGTCGACGTAGTCGGTGCCTTCGCCCTTGCCTTTGGCCCAGTTGATCATGCTGCCGCGCACGGCGTCGCGCACTTTCTGCTTGTTCTCGTCGAGGGTCTCCTGAGGCATTTCCTCCCACATAAAGCGCAAATCCCGCTCGGTGGGTACGAAACGCTGCCCAATGCTGCGGCCCTCAGAGAGGTACACCGGCCCCGAATACCCGAAGTTGCTGGTAGAGGCCAGCTGCTTGCGGATGGGCTCGTGGGTGAGGTAGCTAGTGGCCACCACGTGTGGAATAACCGCGCCGTATTGCTGGGCCACGCGGCGCGTTTTGGCCATGTGAATCTCCAGGAAGCTGCGGTGGCGGCCGTTGAACTCCACAAAGGGGTTCAGGGCCTTGATAACGCCGGCACCTTTGGTCCAGCGGCTGCCCACGCCGGCGGCCAGGCTGAGTACGGCCACTTTGCCCCCGCGTATGGCTTCTTCGCCAGCGGCTTCATACTGGCCTAGCGTATCAAACTGCACTACGTCGGGCGTTTGTACGTCCTCAATGGTTGTGTCTTCGGAAAGGCGGTTGCGGGAGAGGCCAATGCGGCCCTTTTGCAGCTCCTCCCGAATGTCTTCGTGCTGAATGTAGTCGAAGCCGTTTTCCTGCTTGATGCGCTCCGCCTTCTCGTTCTCCACGCTACGGTTGCCCTGGGCTGTGGGGTCTGATACCTTGAACAGGTTGCTGACGATGGTGCGCAGCAGGGGGTAGGCCAGGTTATTCTGCTCGCAATGGGTGGTGAAGAAGTCGATTTCCGCCCGCCGGATGTAGGCAATGGTTTCGGGCTCCTGTTTCACCAGCTGCGACACGTGAATAGCATAGTACTGCTCCGGCATCAGCGCCTCCGCGCCCTGGTGCAAAGCAGCCCAGGTGCCGCGCTTGTTGATGCTCCAGTTGTAGACTACCGGCTCCATGGCAAACGGCAGCGAGGCCGACAGCTCCTGCTTGGTCTGGCGCAACAGTTCCAGCACCCGCACCTTATAGTGCTCGTACTTGTCGGGGTTTACGAACATGCCCATGCCGCCGCCCGACATACCGCCCAGCATCAGGAAGCCGTAATAATCGGCCCCAAACTCCTTTTTTGCCTTGGCAATCAGCTGCTCGGTAAAGTACGTAGTAGCCCAGGGAATGATGGTTTTAATGGGCCCCTCGAAGTTGCGGGCTGTGTTGGCGCCCAGCTTCTGAATATCACCCTCCCGGATGGCGGCCAGGATGTTGTCGAACACCTCGTTGGTTTGCTGACGGGCGGCGGTTTCCTGCTCGCCGCGCAGCAGGTACTTCTCGGTCACCATCTCCAGAATGGGACCCACGTTGGAGGCCATGCCGCCGTGCATGAGCACCAGCGACTTCATAATGCGCTCCTCCATTTCGGGGTGCACTTCCTCGCCCTCCAGCACCCGGTGGCGCGGCAGCAGCGTGCCCCGACTGATGTCATACTCCGGGTCGCCGGGCTGGGCGAAGGTGCCCTGAATGGCCTTGATGCCCGGCCACACGCCGCCGGAATCCTGCCAGCCGCCGCCCGAGCCGCCAATCCATTCGCCCAGAATAGCGCGCGAGGCCACCAGGCGCCGCTCGCTTTCCTGTAGGCCACCCGTCAGCTGCTGGGTCTGGCCGGTGGCGCGCATCAGCAAACTGATGATAGAGCCCAGCAGGTTGGTAGATACGGCAAAGCGGGAGCCTTTCGGAATGTCGTTGACCTTGGTTACCAGCTCAATACCCATGCCCGGCGCCACCATGCGGGCCAGAATATCGGGCAGGCTCTGGTTGGTGCCTTCGAAAGACGGTGGAATCAGGCCAGCGGCAATAACGCCGGCCTTCACCAGACTCAGGTAGTCGTTGCCGAAGTTGAACAGGTCGGCCAGGTCGTGGATGTCCTTGGTGGTGTTCAGGTCGATGCTGGTTAGGCGCAGCACGGGGTCCGGAATCACGCGCACATAGGCGTGCAGGGGCGGCAGAATGTCTTTGTCGCGCCCAAACATGCCCAGGTCGATGGAAAGGTTCACCACGCGGGCCCCCTCGGGATAGTCCATGCCCAGAAAGAAAATATCCGACCAGCCGCTGTGCGTGAGGTCCATGCGCACGGAGGTGCTCTCGTGCAGGACGGGGTAGAACAAGCTGCCTTCCTGGCGCTGCAGCAGCTGCGGATGAATCCGGATGGGATGCTCTTCCTGGTGGCCTACCCGGAACATCCACTGGTTGCCCTTGCTGGAGCGCACACTCTTGCGCACCTGGTCGGCCAGAATCTGGAAGGAGAGGTGGTGGTAGCTCTCGGCCAGAGCGCTGAACAGCGTGGCGTTGGAGCCATGCGTGTCAAGTTCCTTCAGGAAGGTACTAATGGCGTGCTCAAACCGGCGGCCGAGCAAATCCTCAAAACCCGCATACGGAATGTTGCCCACCGGCGAGATTTCCGGCGACTCCTGCAAAAAAAATCGAAAGCCGGCGTACAGAAACAGAATGGCCCGCACCTTGTCGTAGAGGTTGGGCGTGGCCTTCCGGAACTCGTCCAGCTCCCGCAGATGCTGCAGCAGCGCCCGGGCCGGCAGCCCGCGGCTCAGGTCGTAAAACGACCGGTTCCGCACCGCCGGGTCGGTGGAGGTAATAGTATCTATGAATGCATTCATGAAGAAGCGTAAAGTTTATAGCGTAAATTCTCAGGTAGGAGTGGCCTAGAAGTAGAGTTAGGGTCCCTGCCTTAGATGGAGCATATCGAGCAAGAGAGGCTGTGGGGTGGTTGATGCTAGTGGAGCAACACTCGAGTTCGTTATGCTTGATCTGGCGTCCGCTTGTCGAAGTATCTCTACCACTTCGTTGTAGTGGCCTAGGCCAGTTGGTTAGCCAGAGGTAGAGATGCTTCGGCTCCGCTCAGCATGACGGCCTGAATAAGCAACGATTAGTCAACCACTCCCAGCCCCTCCTTGCTTGATGCGCAACATTACCTGAGGAGGAAGCTGATGCTTCGACTCTAGCTCTGCTGAGGCTTGCGGGCATTGGCTTCGGCCAGCAACTCTACTAGGGTAGTGAGAGTTTCGTCGTGGGCTTCGCCGGCCAGGCCGAGCGCGATTTGGGCCCGGAGCAGGCCCTGCTTACGGCTGAGGTCGTAGCGGCTGCCTTTCACTTCCAGGGCCAGGTACTTATCGGAAGCGGCCAGCTCCTGCAGGGCAGGCGTGAGCAGCACGTTGGCGTTATCCTGGGTTAGCTGCGACTCCAGGATGGTGAAAATGGCGGGCGTAAGTACGTGCATCCCGAAGAAGCATAGGTAGTACCCAGCGCGTAGGCCAGGGGTTTGCAGCTCCAACTCAGCCAGGCTCAAGGAAGGCTTCTCGATGATTTTATCAATCTGATAAATACCTACTTGGCCTGCCAAGTGCTTGCCCGTAACGGTGCCATAGCGGCTTACCTGGTGCTCAATAGTGGGGTTTACGGCCGATACGGCGCATTCTTCCTGTCCGGCCAACTCTAGTAGCTGAGCGGCGCAACGCTGCCGGGGTACATCGGAAACGTAGAGATAATCACCCAGCATCAATAGGAAAGGCTCGCCGTTTACGAAATCCTTGGCGCAGTACACGGCGTGGCCGTAGCCACGGGACTCCTGCTGCTCCGCGAACTGCGTGCGGCTGAGCAGGTGGTCAATTTTCTCGGCTTCCTGCTTCGCCCAATCAATACCTTGGTACGACTTCAGCAGGTTGTTGCGCAGGGAGTGGAAGGCGGCCAGGTACCGCTCCCCGTCGCCGGGGGCGCATACAATGCACAACTCCTCAATACCGCTGCTAAAGGCCTCCTCCGCAATTATCTGAATGACCGGCTTGTGCAGGCCATCCACATCCACCACGGGCAGCATAGATTTTTGGATGGTATCAGCAACTGGGTAGAGCCGCACGCCGCGGGCTGCCGCCGTAATCACGGCCTTCTTTATCTTCATCATAAGGAGTTTGTAGTCAAAGCGTCGGTGACCTAGCTTCCTGAAATCAATCGTTTAGGAGATTTCAGACGGGCAGATTTCCTCCGAAAGAGAGGTAGATCAACTGGTTGTAGGGCACAAATAAACGGTGAAAATGGAAGCTATTCTCACGCGCACAGCATCTTATTGCCGCCCAAACCCCAAATCATATAGCGCAAAGAATAAGCTACTTGCTATCGTAAACGTTACCGGTAGCAAGCTTGCGTAGGAGGTTGGCTTCGGCTGCATACTGGACCAATTGCACAGCAGCTATTCTCAAAGTTGAGCCATTGATAATAGAGGCATAGCACCCAGAAATACGCCCGCGAAATATTGGCGCATACTGCCAATAAGCTCTTTTGTGGGAGGGGCTAGCTCTTACTACAGCAGTTGCCCGTTACGTTATCCAGGGCCGCGTGGCATCTCTCTCTTACACACGCGCATCAGGCCACGTCAGGCTTGCCCATAGCTGCCTTTGAGCTCCTGCCCCTGAATGGCAGCCGCCATCAGTTCCGGAAATTGCGCTGGGGTGCAGGCAAAGCTAGGAAGGCCTAACGCAGCTAGTTTCTCCGCCATCCGCCGGTCAAAGCTCGGGGCGCCGTCGTCGGAGAGGGCTAGTAGAGCTACTACCGTTACGCCGGTCGCTTTTAGGGAGGCGGCGCGCTTGAGCATTTCCCGCTCGTTGCCGCCCTCATACAAGTCGCTGATGAGTACCAAGATGGTGTCGGTGGGGCGGGTGATGAGCTGCTGGCAGTAGGTAAGGGCCAGGTTGATATCGGTGCCCCCACCGAGCTGCACTCCGAATAACAGATCTACGGGGTCCTGCAGGTTCTCGGAGAGGTTAGCTACAGCCGTGTCAAACACTACCATATGGGTTTTCACGGCTTTGATGGAGGCCAGCACCGCGCCAAATACGCCCGCGTACACCACTGAGGAGGCCATGGAGCCGCTTTGGTCTACGCACAGCACAATTTCCTTGAGGGCCTGGCCGCGCCGTCCATAGCCGATGAGCTTTTCCGGGACCACCGTTTTGTAAGCGGGTTGGTAATGCTTGAGGTTAGCCCGAATGGTAGCGGCCCAGTTTATTTCGGCGTAGCGGGGGCGTGGGTTGCGCACCGCCCGGCTCAAGGCACCCTGCACTGCCTGGCGTAACGGGTTGGCCAGTTTCTGCTCCAGCTCGTGCACTACCTTGCCCACCACCTCACGGGCCGTATGCTTGACCTTCTGCGGCATCACGCGGCTCAACGCCATCAAGGTGCCTACCAAATGCACATCGGCCTGCACCGTGCGCAGAATCTCGGGCTCCAGCAGCAGTTGCTGCAGGCCCAGGCGGTCCATGGCATCCTGCTGCATAACGGCTACAACCGAAGAGGAGAAATAGGTGCGGATGTCGCCCAGCCAACGGCTCACCCTGGGCGCCGAGCCGCCTAGGCCTGCTTTTCGCTCGCCGTCGCCTGTGCCATAAAGCGCCGTCAGCACCTCATCCATGCGCCCATAGTCCGGCGATAGTGGAATTTCATTGGCCGCATCAGCAGGCGAGCCTAACACAAGTTTCCAGCGAGCAGCAGAGGAAGATGACAAAGAGACTAGAATAATGTAGCGGGAGTAATTCCAAGTAACAAGATTATCCGCAATTACCCGCATTTTACCGCTAGAAGCGAGAGCTAGTTCCCCTCCTCAGATGATTCCGCACATCCAGCGGCGGGGGGGTAGGGGTGGTTGATGTGGCCTAGAAAGACACTCTTATAGCGTCATGCTTGATCTGGCGTCCGCTTGCCGAAGCATCTCTCCCTCTGACTAACTACTAGCCTAGGCCTATTGCAACAAAGCAGTAGAGATGCTTCGGCAAGCGGACGCCAGATCAAGCATGACAGTTACGTTAGTAACGTTAGCACGCGAGATGTCTCTCGACCAGCTCGACATGACGTTCTCTGTCAGCCACGAATGATCAAGCACACCTGGCGCCTTGTTCATTGATTAGTACTTCCAGAACACACTCCTCTCCCGGAGGTAATGCGCATTAAGCATTTGCGGGGCCGGGGGTGGGGTTTTTCGCAAAAATTATCGCTTCCCTTTCTACCTTAAGCCGATTTCATTCTATCCTTCCATTGCATGAAGAAACTGTACTATCTACTGGTTGGCTCCCTGCTGGTCAGCTCGCATCTTGTCTCAGCCCAGACCCTAGCCGAGAAAACGAAAGGAATGCAGAAGTTCTCGGGCTTCTTTCCGTTTTACTGGGATGAGAAAGGCGGACGCATTCTGCTGGAAATTGACAAGCTCGACCAGGAAATCCTCTACGTCAGCACGCTGCCGAACGGGGTAGGCTCCAACGACCTGGGCCTGGACCGCGGCCAGATTGGGCAGCAGCGCATCGTGAAGTTCGTGAAGAGCGGCCCCAAGATTCTGATGCTGCAGCCCAACTACGACTTCCGGGCGGTGAGCCAGAATGCCGACGAGCGAAAATCAGTGGAGCAGGCGTTTGCGCAGTCTGTTATCTGGGGCTTCAAGGCCGAGGCGCAGGAGGGAGGCAAAGTATTGGTAGACCTTACGCCCTTCCTGATGCGCGACTCGCACCAGATCGGCGACAAGTTGGAAGACCTCAAGCAAGGGGCCTACAAGGCCGATGAAAGCCGCTCGGCGGTGTTCATGCCCAATACCAAAGCCTTCCCCGAAAACTCGGAGTTCGAGGCCGTGATTACTCTGACGGGCAAAGCCAAAGGCCGTGAAATCAGTTCTGTTACACCCGACCCGAACGCCGTGACGGTGCACATGCACCACTCGTTCATTCAGCTACCCGACGGCAAGTACCAGCCTCGCGCGTTTGACCCACGAGCCGGCTACTACGCCAACGAGTACATGGATTACGCCACGCCCATCGACCAGCCCATCATGAAGCGGCAGCTGGTGCGGCATCGGCTCCAGAAGAAAGACCCCACCGCAGCCGTGAGTGACCCAGTAGAGCCCATTATCTACTACCTCGACCGGGGCGCGCCCGAACCCGTGCGCTCGGCCCTGATGGAAGGTGCCGCGTGGTGGAACCAGGCATTTGAGGCGGCCGGCTACCGCAACGCCTTCCAGGTGAAGCTGCTGCCCGAGGATGCCGACCCCATGGACATCCGCTACAACCTAATTCAGTGGGTGCACCGCTCCACCCGCGGCTGGTCGTACGGCGCCTCCATCACCGACCCGCGCACAGGCGAAATCATCAAGGGGCAGGTGTCGCTGGGCTCCTTGCGGGTGCGGCAAGATTTCCTGATTGCCGAAGGCCTCCTGCAGCCTTACGAGGACGGCAAGCCCACCAGCCCCGAAATGCTGCAAATGGGCGTGGCGCGCCTGCGCCAGCTGGCCGCCCATGAGGTAGGCCACACCCTAGGCCTCTACCACAACTACTCGGCCAGCACCAAAGACCGCTCTTCGGTGATGGACTACCCCATGCCCCGTATCAAGACGCGCTCAGACGGCAGCATTGACCTGAGCGATGCCTACGCCGTGGGCATCGGCAGCTGGGACAAACGGGCCATCCTCTACGGCTACCAGGATTTTGGTCCGCAGGCCGATGAGAAAGCCGCACTGCAAGGCATGATGAAGCAGACCTTGGCCGATGGGTACGTGTTTATATCCGACGCCGATGCCCGTGCCCCCGGAGGCGCCCACCCTGCCGCTCACCTCTGGGATGAGGGCTCCAATGCTGCCGATGAGCTCAACCGCCTGATGGATGTGCGCAAACAGCTGCTGGCCCGCTTCTCCGAGAAAGCCCTAGCCCCCGGTCAGCCCATGGCCATGCTGGAGGAAGTGCTGGTGCCCATGTACCTGCTGCAGCGTTACCAGGTAGAAGCCGCGTCTAAGGAACTAGGCGGGCTCTACTACACCTACGCCGTAAAAGGCGACGGCCAGACCATCACCAAGTTTGTGGAGCCCGCGGAGCAGTGGAAGGCCTTCGATGCTCTCATGCGCACGATTTCGCCCCAGGAGCTAGCCCTCTCCGAAGAGCTACTGGCCAAAATTCCGCCGCGCCCCGTGAACTACGGCCGCTCCCGCGAAACTTTCCCCAGCCGCACCGGCCTCACCTTCGACCCCACCAGCGCCGCTGAATCGGCGGCGGCAACCACCCTGGAGTTTCTGCTGAACCCCCAGCGCGCCGCCCGCCTCGAAGAGTACCACGCCCGCCACGCTGAGCAGCCTGGCCTAGCCGCCGTGCTCGACAAGCTGCTGGCCCAAACCTGGGGTGCTAAGCCCGAAAACGGTTACCCCGGCGAGCTGCAGCGCTTAGTAAACACCCTTACCCTGCAGAAGCTGCTTGCCCTGGCCGCCGCTCCGCAGGCCCCCGTTAATGTGAAAGCGCTGGCTGCCCTAAAAGTAGAAGAGCTGAAGAAGGACCTGCGCAAAGAGCAGAAGTCGGGCAAGGATGAAGGCCGCCGCGCCACCGCCTTTGCCGCCTTGCGCACCATCGGGCAATTCGAGGAAGCTCCCGAGAAATTCCAGCCCGCCCCCACACTCCCCATGCCTGACGGCGCCCCAATTGGGGATGATGGGTGCGAGGCTTTTTGAAACAGGCCTAGCGCTAGAATTGCTCGGCGCTTACATGTGGCATAAAATTATTGTGAGTGAGAAGCCGTAATTAGTTCAATACCCTTACGCTGTAGGATACGCATTGGCATCTCTACAACGTAAGGGTATTGTGTGGGGTGTGAAGGAGATTGAAAGAATTAAATTTCTCTGACTCCGACCTCCTTCAACATTTATTGGCAGTGGGGTATACTAGCGAAATTTCGACCCTTCAACGTTGGTAGGCAGAATGTAGTTGAGGGTAATGCCTGTGATAATATACCAATCTTGGTGGTCACGGTTGCCACGGGCGCTTCCTGGGGCATTGAAATTCGGAAAGCGGTTGGGGTCATTGTCCAAACGCGTAACATCATGGCCGAAGTAGCGTGCTGCATCCGATTTCAAGTTGGTTACGCTTGTATAATTGCCGCTAACGTCGTCAAGATAATCTGTGAAAGTCTTACGCCAGCCGAGTTCCAAGTTAGCGTCTAACTGCTTATTAATACGGTAACGAAGTCCCGCGCCAAAGGGTAACGCGAATTGCGTCCGGTTGTAGGGTTGCTGCTGGCCTTCTGTGCGTAGAGGTTGCAGAGCCACATAGCTGCCTTCTTCTAATGATGCCGGAATAGTACCTCCTTCAACCAGGCCCTTGGGATTGTGGTGAAAAACCGCAACTCCTCCAAACAGATAAGGCACAAAGTTAGGGCGCTGCATAAAAGCGTAGTGATTCGGAATAAGATCAAGAATACCTACGGCGGAGAGTTCTAATAAATCATTCCGGAAAGTAAAATTACGGTGGTGCCGGTATGACTCGTTTGGGTCGGTACTGGAAGCTTGGTTGTCTGAACCGACTACCCGACCATACGTCAGGCCAGCCCGTACGGAAATACGGGAGCTTAGCCGTCGAGTAGCACTAAGGCCCAGCCCAGCCCGTGAAGCTCCCAGGCGCATACTACTAACGTTGGCTTCCGGAACAATATCGCCGAAATAGTTAGTTGCATTCAGGCTGGCGCCCAAAGATGTATATCGGTACTTCGCCTTAAAGCTCTGTGCATTAGCTTCTGCTGAGAGAAGGCAGGTTGCTGCACATGTCAATAAAGACAGGGTAAAAGTTGGTTTCATACAGAGTCAAAAATGGTCAAACACACACACAGTTCGTGACAGCACGGTGACACAGAGCAAAAATACACGCTAATCGTTTCACTTTTATAACTAAAAAAACTTTCCTAATATGGGAAAAGGGGGAATATATAGGCTAAAATCTCGTTTTAACGCCTTATTTTTTTTGTAAGTACTTGTATATTAGTACTTTAACAGATATGACAGGCGGGTGTGCTAAGTAGATTAAGAAATTGTGATTTATCTTATTTTGCCATAGTGAAAATTTCCGCCTGCACGTGAAGTGCAAACCAATCTTGGTAGGATCGTAGGAACACATATCTCTCGTTGTTGGGCAGCAGTTAGTTCTTCAAGGGCCTACTCGAAAAAGTCGCCGGGGTCTGCTTGGCTGAGGTACTTGCTTAGGCTGCCTAGGTCGGCGAAAATGGGATGAACGAGGCTCAGGAACTGCTGGGCACTGGCACGGCTGTCAGTGTAGGCGCTGAAGACTTCGCTTTCGCCCGCTAGCTCAATATGTTCCAGCAGCTCGGGGGCGTGCTCTTCCACAATGGTTTCGATGTGCTCAGCCCAGGAAGCTCCGCTGCCGCTAAAGCCGTACCGCTCGAATACCGTGTAATAGTCGTCCATGTCGGATAAATCTACCACAATGCGGTACTGGCGCTCGGGCGTAGCCTGCTGCTGCAGATCAAAAACAACAAAGGGGTAATAGACATTAGCCATTAGTCCAAAGGTACAGGTACTAATTGGGTAAACGCTTACCACCCCAGAGAGTCATGCTGAGCTTGCTGATTGGCGCTCGAACTGTAGTAGAGGCACCTATTTTGTGTCTCCTAGTTGCTGATGTTCTTCAATTGTTGTTCTAGGCCAGTCGTTCAATGAGTAGACACAAAATAGGTGTCTCCACAACCAGCCGCATCAGCACGAAAGGTACTTCAGCAAGCTCAGCATGACGGGCTTGTTTGGGATAAAACCACAAAACACCACTTCACAACCTCACAATTTCACTTTTGGGCATAGGGGCTATCGGCGCGGTGCTGACGTTCGAATTCTTCGCGGGAGCAAAGGCTTTTCACGTCCACCATCCGGTCAATGGAGAGGGTGCCGTCGAGGTGGTCGATTTCGTGTTGGAGTAGCTCGGCGAGGTCGTCTTCGCGGCCGGCGCGGGTTTCGTGCCACTGGCCTAGCAGGTCCTGGTAGCGCACGGTAATCCACTCATAGCGCTCCACTTGCATGAAGATGGAGAGGAAAGACAGGCAGGCATCCCACACAACCAGCTTTTCGGGGCTGTAATCAATGATGCTGGGGTTGATGAGCGGCCACACCGGCTGGCCCGGCAGGCGCAGCAGAATCACGCGCTGCAGCTCGCCAATTTGGGGTGCCGCAATGGCGCGGCCGTAGCCGGTAGTGTCGCGCCAGTGGCCTACGGTGTCTGCAAGGTCCGTTACGAGGTCAGCCACGGCTGGCGCGGTGGGGTCGGGTACGGGCTGGGCTATCTGGCGTAGCACGGGGTGGCCGAGCTGAAGAATTTCGCGGATGGGCATATTTCTGTTGTTTGACAGTGGGTAACTACCTGCTGCGTTACATTTAGTGCTTTACCGCCAGCATCATCTGGCGTAAGTCGGCGGCGGTGTAAACCTGACCGTGGGCAATAACCGTGTTGATCTGGCGCAGGCTGCGGATGTCAGTTAAGGGGTTTTGGTCTAGCAGTACCAAATCAGCTTCTTTGCCAGCCTGTATGGTGCCGGAGCGTTGGTCGGCTTTTAAAAAACGGGCACCGTTGATGGTGGCGGCTTGCAGAGCCTGGGCTGGCGTTAGGCCGGCTTGCACCAAGAGCTCCAGCTCACCCAGCAAGGAAGTGCCAGGGTACACGTAGGAGTTGGAGGCACCGCTGTCGGAGCCAGCCAGCAGCGTAACGCCCGCCTTCTGCATGGCGGGTACCAGGGTCATAAACTTCGCGCCGAGCTGTTTATTAAAGGCTTGGGTAGCGGCTGACTGGCGGCGGGCCCCGTTCAGTCGGCCGGCGTAGGTGCGCTGAATTTTGGGGTCGATGTAGGCCAGGAGTGTATCGCGGGAGTGGTCAGTTACGGGAAGTTCGGCCAGTAGCTTCTGAATGTAGAGCGTAGGCACCACGGCCGTTTTGTTTTTCACCAGCGTCTGGTAAATGCGGGCCTCGGCGGCCGGGTCGAAGGTGCGGTAAATGGCCGGCAGCGCCGCAAACAGGCCCAGGGGCTTAGGGGTGCCCAGGCTGCGCTGCACGGCCGTGGTGATGCTGTCTTCCTTGCTGGAGCAGGCTTTGAACACGTAATACAAGTGCTCCGAGGCATCCAGGCCCCGGTCCGATGCCTCGCGCAAGGTGGCGGTGTAGGGCATGTGGCCGGTGGTGGTCAAGCCCCGCTTCTCGGCGGCTGAAATAGTATTCAGGAAGGCATCCCGCGAGATGGTGCTCTCATAGATCTTGACATAATCAACCTTTAAGGCCTGTAGAGAGTCCAGGGCCTTGTCAATATCTGCTTGCGTCACGACTGGCAAAGAGCCTGCCCAGGTGGGGTTGGGGCCATCAATTTTAGGTCCCGAAGTATAGATGGTAGGCCCTGCCAGCTTGCCAGCCCGAATTTGCTTGCGCCATTCAAAAACCGCCGGAGTCAGGTCGCCGCCCGCGTCGCGGACGGTGGTGATGCCGTGGGCCAGGTAGAGCGGGAGCAGGTTGCGGTTGGCCGTAATCAGGGAGTCGCCGCCGCGAAAGTGCACGTGCATGTCCCAGAGCCCCGGAATCAGGTACTTGCCGTGGGCATCAATGGTGCGCTTAGCAGTTAATGCTAGGCCACTCGCCTTGCTTACCTGCCGGATCTGGCCGTCGGTAATGGCTAGAGTTTGGTCGGGCCGGATATGGCCGGTTTCTATGTCCACCACGTTAGCGTGAGTGATGACGAGGTCGTAGGCCTGTTGGGGAGGTTGGGTGGCGCAGCCTGCCAAGATGGGGAAGGAGCAGGCAAGTAAGCGGGAGAGAAGCTTCATATTAGTACAAGGTAAAGCCTTGAAGACTAACTCCCCTCCTTAGGTAAGGAGGGGCTGGGGGTGGTTGAGGTGGCCTAGAACGACTAGGTGAACAGACTCATACTAGACTGTCATGCTTGATCTGGCGTCCGCTTGTTGAAGCATTTCTACCTCTTACTGATTACTGGCGTAGGCCTCCGCAACGAAGCGGTAGAGATACTTCGGCAAGCGGACGCCAGATCAAGCATGACAGTTAGCATTGCAATGTCAGCACGCGAGATGTCTCGGCAAGCTCGACATGACGCACTGGTATGGTCGTTCTTTCAGCAGTCAACCACCCCAACCTCACGCCGCTTGATGCGCAGAATCATCTGAGGAGGGGAGCTAGTATTTAGCCTTCTAGACACAGAGAGTTATTATCCTAATAGCGCCATTACCTGTTGCATTAGCACCTTTCCGCTCATGAAGGTCATCACCAGAACTACCAGAATGCCAAAGGCCGTCAGCCAAATTGGGTGGCGGTAGGTGCCGACTACGCTAGGACGGTAAGCAGCCACTAGCAGCGTGCCAAGGGTGATGGGTAGGATAAAACCATTCAGCGCGCCGGCCCACACCAACAGGCTCACCGGTTTCCCAACCCCGACAAATACTAGGGTAGATAGAACGATGAACCCGATGATCCAGCGGTTTTCGTGCCGGGCCACGCTCGGCACCATCGACTTCAGGAAGGATATGGAGGTGTAAGCCGAGCCGATAATGGACGTGACTGCCGCCGCAAACATCACTACGCCAAATAGCTTATAGCCCACTTGCCCGGCGGCCAGCTGAAAAACTGAAGCGGGCGGGTTGCTGGCGTCAATGGCGAGGCCTCGGCTGACTACTCCCAGCGTAGCCAGAAACAGAAACACCCGAATCAGGGAGGCTACTGAAATGCCCATCACGGCGCTTTGGGTCACTTGGGGCAAGGCGGCGGAGCCTTTCACGCCGGCATCGAGCAGGCGGTGGCCGCCGGCGAAGGTGATGTAGCCGCCCACCGTACCGCCCACCAGGGTGATGATGGCCGTGGGGTCGATGCGGGAAGGCGCGAAGGTGCGTAAGGCTGCCTCGGCTACTGGCGGGCCCGTAGTGACGGCCACGTAGATGATGACCACAATCATGACGAGTCCCATGAACTGGGCAAAGCGGTCCATGACGGGGCCGGCCTCCCGCACCAGAAACACCGTGAGAGCCACGGCCGCCGCCAGCACCGCGCAGAGCGTGACCGGTAGGCCCGTGAGTACCTGCAGGCCCAGGCCGGCGCCGCCCACGTTCCCGATGTTGAAGGCTAGGCCACCCAGTACAATCAAGGCCGAAATAAAGCCGCCCAGGCCCGGCAGCACCCGGTTAGCAATATCCGGGGCCCGCAGCTCCGACACGGCAATAACCCGCCAAATGTTCAGCTGCACCCCAATATCAATCAAGATGGAGGTAAGAATAACGAAGCCGAAGCTGGCACCCAGCGACTGGGTGAAGACGGTGGTTTGGGTCAGGAAGCCGGGGCCAACCGCGGAGGTAGCCATCAGGAAGGCGGCGCCCAGCAGCACGCCCCAGTTGCGAGCCGGCCTCACGCGGTGTGCAGCTGACGAGCCCGCACCGTAATGCCCTCTTGCTGGAGCGTACCCCTGATTTGCTGAGCAAACTCCAGGGCGTGCGCTCCGTCGCCGTGAATACACACGGTATCCGCCTGAATTGCCACCTCTTCGCCAGACAAAGCCTGCACGCGGCCTTCTTTCACCATGCGCACCACTTGGGCAATGGCCCCCAGTGGATCCGTGATGAGGGCGTTGGGCTGGCGGCGAGGCGTGAGAGTACCGTTGGGCTGGTAGGTGCGGTCGGCGAAAACCTCGTGGGCGGTGGACAGGCCTAGCTTCTGGCCGGCGCTGATGAGGGCGCTGCCGGCCAGGCCGTACAGGCAGGCTTCGGGCTGCACCCGGTACACCGCTTCGGCAATAGCCTCGGCGAGGGCTGGGTTTATGGCGGCCATATTGTAGAGGGCGCCGTGGGGCTTTACGTGGTGCACGGTGCCGCCCTCCACCAGCACAAACGCGGCCAGAGCGCCCAGTTGGTACACCGTCATGTCGTAGGCCTCTTCCGGGGAAACGGCCATTTCGCGGCGGCCGAAACCAACCAGGTCCGGCAGGCCGGGGTGGGCCCCAATGGCGACGCCGTGCTGCAGAGCTAGGCGCACGGTGCGCTTTATCACGGCCGGGTCGCCGGCGTGGTAGCCGCAGGCAATATTGGCGGAGGTGATGAAGGGCAGAATGGCTTCGTCGTGGCCCAGGGAGTAGGCGCCGAAGCTTTCTCCCATATCACAGTTTAGGTCGACGGCGTAGGGGTGGTTCATGGATAGTGGAGCAGGGCAAGGGCCCGTTGAAGTTGCTGAAATTTTTTTTCCTGGCGCAGATACCAGTACTGCGCCTCGGTAAGCCCGATCTCCTGAAAACGCAGCCGTGCGCCCGGCGGCACTTGGGCCAGCAGGGGAAAATCGGCTGAGATGACTTGGCCAATCCGAGGGTAGCCGCCGGTGGTTTGGTGGTCGGCCATGAGCACGATGGGGTGGCCGCCGGCTGGTACCTGCACCGTGCCGAAGGTAACGGCCGTGGAGAGAATTTCCCGCTCGGTGTGGTGGTGTAGCTCCGGCCCCGCCAGGCGGTAGCCCATGCGGTCAGAGTGTGGGGTTACGGTGAAATCCTGCTGCCAAAAGTCCTGCTGGCTCTCGTCGGTAAACAGTGCATACTCCGGCCCCCGAATGGCGCGCACAGTAGTAACTGTACCGGAAGCAGGAGCAGGTGCTACTTCCGGATACCACGGCGCAGCAACCCAGCGCTGGTCAGGCGAGTGCGCTAAAAGGCGCTGGTGCAGCTGCTGCCCGGCAGGAGTGGGGCCAACTGCCGGAACTACATCTCCCGCCTGCAGGGATCGGCCCTCCAGGCCACCCAACTGCGCCCGCAAGTACGTAGATTGACTGCCGAGCACTGTTGGCACCGCGAATCCGCCGGAAAGGGCCAGGTAAGCCCGGCAGCCCGAGCGCGCGGCGCCAAAGGCCAACGTGCTGCCTTGCCGCACCGCCATGGCCCGGTTCAGGGGTAGCTTCTGGTCATCAAGCGTGGCGGATAAGTCAGCGCCGCTTATGCAGATCAGATGGTCGGCTTCAAAGCGAATGGTGGGGCCCAGCAGCGTTATTTCCAGCCCGGCGGTGCCGGCCGGGTTGCCCACTAGCAGGTTGGTCAGGCGCTGGGCCCACGGGTCCATGGGGCCGCTTACAATAACGCCAGCCTGCTGGTAGCCGTAGCGGCCGGCATCTTGAATGGTTGTGAGCAGGCCGGGGCGAAGGATGCTACAGCTCATGCTCCAGCAGGTGTTCGTACTGCTCCTCGGAAATAGCCACGAACCGCAGCCGCTGGCCCGCCCGTAGCAAACTGGGCGAAGCGGCTGCGGGCGTAAACAGGCGGCGGGGCGTGCGGCCGATCAGTTGCCAGCCCCCGGGCGTAGGCAATGAATACACACCGGTTTGGCCGCCGGCAATGCCCACCGAGCCGGCGGGTACCAGCGGGCGAGGCTGCGCTTTGCGTGGGGTGGCAAGCTGCTCGGGCATGCCGCCCAAGTACGGAAAGCCAGGGGCGAAACCAATCATGTACACCAGGTATTCCGGCTCGGTGTGCAGCCGTATCACCTCGGCGGGTGCTAGGCCAGTGTGCTCCGCCACCACGGCCAGATCGGGGCCGAAGCGGCCTCCGTAGCACACCGGTATTTCTACGACGGGTTGGGGCTGGGTTTCAGCAGTAGCGGGTAGCTCACGTAGAAGTGAGTGAAGCCGGTCAGCTACGGCGTTGTAGGGGTTGCGTTTACCATTCCGGCTTACTATCCACGGGTCGTAGTACACGGTGAGGGTGGTGAAAGCTGGCACGAACTCTCGTAAGCCGGGGAAAGGGGCCTGATCGAGGGAATGGCCTAGGGCCTGGATGGCGCGGTGGGTGGCCTCACTGATTGTATGGCCGAGCTGCAGCACCACGGCCGCATCGCCGAGGGGGTACAGCTGCGCGGTTGTCCGCAGATCGTTGGGGGGTGAAGGCTGTTCCATCGGTGGGTTTGCTTTACCTTGGGTGTTCGACCTGAAGGAACTCCTCTCGAATGATGCTTCAATATAGTAATGGTGCGCGCACCAGTGTATTTCTGCTCAGCCTAGGCCTGTTGGGCTGCTCCAAAAAGCTTATGGTTTCTGATACGGCTGCTCTACCCGCCTCGCCCGCCGCTACTCCCGTAGCCGTAGTGCCCGGCGTCAGCCAGCAGTTGGCTCAGGACCGCGCTAGCCGCATCTCCCGTCTGGCCTACAACCTGCACCTAACTATCCCAGCCCGCAAAGCCGACCCCATTGCCGCCACTGAAACCGTGCGCTTTCAGCTCTCTTCCGCCAGTCAACCCGTGCAGCTTGACTTCAAGGAGCAAACGAACAATCTGAAAAGCGTAGCGGTGAACGGCCAGCCAGTCGCCATCGACCATCATGATGAGCACCTAGTGCTGCCGGCCGCTAGTCTGAAAACTGGCCTGAATGAAGTCCAGATTGCGTTTGTGGCTGGTAACCAGAGTCTCAATCGCAACGAGGACTATCTGTACACGCTGCTAGTGCCCGACCGCGCCCGCACAGTATTCCCGGTCTTCGACCAGCCCAACCTCAAGGCTTCCTTTGGGCTGACCCTCACGCTACCGAAGACCTGGCAGGCAATGGCCAACGGGCCGCTGCAGGATTCTACCCTGACGGCCGACAACAAGACATACCGCTTCGCACCCTCAGACACCATTAGCACCTACCTATTCTCGTTTGCGGCGGGCAAGTTCACGCGGCTCTCGCGCACACTAGCTGGCCGGGAAATGCAGTTTCTTCATCGGGAAACGGATAAGGACAAGCTGCGCCTGAGCCTGGACCCCATCTTTCAGATTCACGCTGATGCGCTGAAGTTTCTGGAGAGTTACACCGGCATTCCGTACCCGTTTCGTAAGTTCGATTTTGTGGCCCTACCCGATTTCCAGTACGGCGGCATGGAGCACGTGGGCGCCATCGACTATAAAGCCAGCACCCTGTTTCTGGACGAAGGCGCCACGCAGGACCAGAAGATCAGCCGATCTAACCTGATTGCCCACGAAACCGCCCATATGTGGTTCGGGGATTTGGTGACCATGCAGTGGTTCAACGACGTGTGGATGAAGGAGGTGTTTGCCAACTTCATGGCTGATAAAATCACGCAGGTGGCCGTAGCCAACTCCAACTACGACCTCAAGTTCGTTATCGACCACTACCCGGCGGCCTACGGCGTTGACCGCACTACCGGCGCCAACCCCATCCGGCAGGAGCTGGATAACCTCAAGGATGCCGGCTCGCTCTACGGCAACATCATCTACGACAAAGCGCCCATTATGATGCGGCAGCTGGAGCGCCTTATGGGAGAGGAGCCCTTCCGCCAGGGCCTGCAGGAGTACCTCAAAAAGTACAGCTTTGGCAACGCCACCTGGCCCGACCTCATCCAGATTCTCGACGCCCGCACCCCCGCCGACCTGCAGGCCTGGAACCAGGTGTGGGTGAACCAGCCCGGTCGCCCCATCTTCGACTATCAATTGCTCACCAAAGACGGCCGCAGCACCGAGGTGGTTATTACCCAGCAGGCCGAGGATAAATCGGACCGGCTGTGGCCTCAGCTGTTTGAGGTGCTGCTGGTGTACCCCGATGGTCGAACGAAGGAGGTGACCGTGAATATGAACCAGCGCCAGGTGGAGCTGCCCCAGCCGGAAGGCAAGGTGGCCCCAGCGTTTATCCTGTACAACTCTAGCGGCCTGGGCTACGGAGTTTTTCCGGTTGATAAGCAGCTGACGACTGGCCTAGGCCAGTTGCGCAACCCTGTGGCGCGGGCCGCAGCCTACGTAAACCTCTACGAGAACATGCTGATTGGCCGCAGTCTGGCGCCCCGGCAGCTGCTAGACGTGTACCGCAAGGCACTGCCGCAGGAGAAAGAGGAGCTGAACCTCAAGCTGCTGACGGGCCAGCTGACCGATATTTACTGGAAGCTGCTGAAGCCCGCCGACCGCCTGGCCCTGGCGCCGGCCCTAGAGCGAGAGCTGTGGCATGCTATGCAGCAAAACCCGGCCGCCAATTCCAAAAAGCTGCTATTCAAAGCATATCAGTCGGTGGCGCTGACCAAGGATGCCCAAACGCGCCTCTACCAGATCTGGGACAAGGAGCAGGCCCCCGCGGGCGTGAAACTTACCGAAGACGACTACACCGCCCTGGCGCTGGCCCTAGCCGTGCGCGACTACCCCGCTAGCACGCCCATTCTGCCCAAGCAGCTCACCCGCATCCAAAACCCCGACCGTAAAAAGCGGATGGAGTTCCTGATGCCGGCCCTCTCGCCCGACGTGCAAACCCGCGACGCCTTCTTTGCTTCCCTCTCCGATGAAAAGAACCGGGAGAAAGAAGCCTGGGTGACGGCGGCACTGGCCTACCTGCACCACCCGCTACGGGCCGCCACCTCCGAGAAGTACCTGCCCCAGAGCCTAGCCCTGCTCGAAGAAATTCAGCAGACCGGCGACATTTTCTTCCCATACTTCTGGCTGCAGGCTACGCTGGGCTCTTACCAAACGCCCACCGCCGCCCGCACCGTGCGGGATTTTCTGGCGGCTCACCCCGGCTACAATCCTAAACTGCGAGCTAAGCTGTTGCAGGCGGCCGATGATGTGTTTCGAGCCGAGAAGCTAGTACCATAAAAGTGGCTCTAAGCTCGACAGGAAGCTTTTTGAGTAGGTAAGCATACCTTTGAGAGGGCGTGATTTTCATGTCTGCCTGAAGAAATATCCCGCTTATTTTAGATGGAGAAGCTTTCCAGCATTCTATTAATTGATGATGACAAGACGACTAATTTTCTCAACCGCCTGTTGCTGGAAGACTTACAAGTAGCGCATCAGGTTTTAGTGGCCGAGAATGGGCAGCAGGCCCTGCACATTATGACACAGGGCCAGCAGCAGAGCCGTCCGGCCCTCATTCTGCTTGATGTGAACATGCCGGTCATGAATGGCTTCGAGTTTTTGGAAGCCTACGCCACCTTGGAAGAGGCCTACCGGCAATCCATCATCTTGGTTATGCTCACTACCTCATTGCATCCGCGCGATATTGCCCGCCTCCAGGAGCTGCCCATTCAGGGTTTCTTAAGCAAGCCCCTCACCAAGCAAATGGTGCAAGAGTTATTGCAGACGCATTTTCAGCGGGTGTTACCAGATTAGTAGTCAATAGCAGAATAAGCAATACACAGAGGGCAACAGCAACAAAGGGAGACGCGACACTTCGCGTCTCCCTTTGTTGCTGTTGTTCGATTGACCTCTCCGGGCCAGGCGCTCCAACGTAGTCGTTTAGCGCCAAGACGCGAAGTGTTGCGTCTCTACATTGTATGCTAGGTCAATATACCCAGCAACTCCCGTAGTACGGGCAGCACCCGCAGGCCACGTTCCAGGTCGAAATCGGCTTCCAGTGCGGCTTGGGGCGCGGCTCCACCTACGGCCAGGGCTAGTACCTGCTGGCGCTCAGGTTGGCTGAAGTCGGCGAAGGAGCGGCGGAGCAGGGGCACTGTTTCTTGGAAAACCGCTTCATCAAGGCCAGAAAGCCACTCGTCCAGCAAGTCAAACAGCACCCGGTTGTGGATGAGCAGCAGGCCGCTGCCTCGCAGGAAACCTTCAATCCATGCGGTGGCGTAGTCGGTGGGTTGGGCTGGGGCCAGCGCTAGGCCTAGCAGGGTGGCTGTTTCCTCGGGTGCTAATTGTTGGGTGTCGAAGAGCAGGCGAGCTGCCACGCCGGCTAGTAGGCCACTGCTGGCCGGCTGCCGGCTAATGATATGCAGGGCCGCGTACCAATGAGCCTGCTGGTCTTCGTTGGGGAGCAGGCGAATGGCTTGGTGGGCGGCTTCGAGGCGCTCCAGCAACTGACTGGCGGCATCACGGTCGAGGCCGGTGCAAGCCAGGGGGAGCGAAATGCACAGGCGCGGCACCAAGTGGTGAACCACGTGCGCCACTTGGGCCGTTTCGGTACGACGCACGTTGCCGTAGCGCAGCACGTTTACCAGCGGGGGCAGGGCTGAAAGTAGGTGGGCTACGTCGCGGGTGCCGGCGCTGAGGGCTTCGAGGCGGGCCACCAGTGCGGGCAGGGCCGGGGCCAGGTCGGCGCGGAGGGCTTCTTCCAGCAACTGGCTGACCTGGCCTAGGTCGGTGGCCTGCTCGGCGCGATGATTGGCTGCGCCGCTAGCGGCACTCAAAATGGTGTTGCCCCAGCGGCCGGCTTCCAGTATGCCCAGGACCATTTCGGGGCGCCACTGCAGTTCCCATACCTCATGGAAGGTGCCACTCTTGCCCTGCACTTGTTGGGGCTTGCCCCACCGGATGCTGAGTAGCTGCAGGCGGTGCAGCAAGTGGCTGCGGCTTAGGTCGAGGTCTTTGCGCAGGTCGAGGGCCAGGGTTTTGGACGTGGCTTCGGGCTTCAGGCGTAGCGCCTTTTGCTGCTGGGCTAGGTCTTGCTGCAGGGGCGAGGCTGGCAGCTCTTCAGGCACTTCGCCCAGGGCTTCCCCCACCACCAGCTGCTGATGCACCAGCTCCAGGGCCTCGGCGTAGCCACCCCCGAAGATGCTCACCGCGGCTTCCTCCAGCTCCTCAATACCGGGCAGGGCTAGCCCGCGCACGGCGGCCAGCGTCTCCGCCAGGCGCACCCCCTCAATAGCATGCGCCGACGAGGCATCCATCTGCTGGGCACGCAGCAGGTGGGCGGCGCGCACCATCCAGTGCGTTACCACCCGGTCGTGGGGCTCCGCGAACAGCAGCTCGTACCAGGCCGGCGAGAGTACCCCCGCGCCGTACCCCGATTGGAAAGCCAGGCGCTCATAGGTCCAAGGCACCCAGGTGGCTTCAGTGGGCGCTTTCTTCAACCCCTTCAGGCGAGCTTTGTCTTCCTTGGCGTAGCGCGGCAACTCCTCCAGGCGCAGCACCGGTGCGTGCCAGGCCCCGCACACCACCGCCACCCGCTGGTAGCCCTGCTTGAGGGAGGCGCGCATGGTTTCGCGCATGTAGGCCTCCCGCAGTAAGGTTTCTTCCGATTCAGGCTGGGCCAGCTCTTCCCGCAGGGCCGTCATCGTGTGCAGTACCACCTCAAATGTATCGGCGTGGCCGGCGCTGTGCTCAATGCGAGCTTCCCACCACCGCTCCCCATCGGTGTACCCATCGAGGCGGGCGAGGTGGGCAATGGGGTCGTGGCGGAGGGGAACCTCACCCCCTAGCCCCCTCTCCTCAGGGAGAGGGGGGACTTGTTCTAGGGTTTCTAGATCAGCTTCTGGCTTTTCTGGACCAGTCGGGTTATCGGCAACTTGGTCGTCTGCTTTAGAACTAGTGGCTGGTTCCCCCTCTCCCTGAGGAGAGGGGGCTAGGGGGTGAGGTTGCATTTCAACGGTATCCGGCAAGGCAAACCGCAGCGTCATTGGCAGATCGAAGCAGCGCAGGTGGGCGCCATGCTGCTGGCACCACTGCGCCGCCTGCCACTCCGGCGAGAAGTGCGCAAAAGGAAAGAAGCTGGCCTGGGCATGCTGCTTGGGGTTATAAATCAGCAATGCCACGGGCGGCTTCAGCTCCGGATTGGAAGCCAGCGCCAGGGCTTTCTCCCCATCAGCGGGGCACTCCATCAGTACCAAATCGGGCTGAAACGCATCCAGCGCCTTCAAGAGGCTGGCGGTGCTGCCAGGGCCGTGGTGGCGGATGCCGTATAGGCGCAGGTCAGTGGGCATAGGTTAAAATAGGCTTATTATAGGAGCTTTGGTATTCGCGCCTTTCTGATAGCAGCCGCTGATATCACTTGGTATCTGTTGCCATATATGTTCAGGAATTCTGGGAATAATCACCTAAAACAAGAGCAGCTGTTCCAAATAATAAGCTGCTATCAGCAGCATCAACCAAAAAAGCCACTGGTAAGATTGGCGCGATGGGGCTGACGGAGAAACTGTGCTAAGCTTAGGTGGGGCCTGCACCTCCATTGCTGCCCGAATGGCCTTGAGCCTTTCCGCCATATTACCAGCATCATCATCGTACTGCCGCCGGTATTCTAGCAATTCATCAATGCTGACAGCTTCCAACTCATCTGTGTCATTCCAGAAATAGCTATGCCAGCCAGGAATATAAAAGAAGGAACCCTCCTCCCCGCTGATGTACGTGTTCAGGCACTGCGCTATCTGCATGCCTTTTAGGTGTCGGCTCATTTCAAGGTCTTCTTGGCCGAAATAATGCAGGGCATTGCTGTGGGCGCAACCTCGTTCATCGAGCCAGAACAATGGCTCCCAATGCTGATGGTTCTCGTTGTAGAACTCTATCTCTCGGTTGCTAGGCTTACCACTGAGGCGGGTGCCTTCTAGTTTGCGCACACACGCTTCCCATTCAGCAGCTTTAATAGGTAACTCGTGCATTAGGTCGGCACCTAACCGGCTTAATGTGATAGAATAAGACATCGTTCTTTACTCTACCACCTCCCGGCAGGCCCGGTACAAGTCCTTCCACCCGTCGCGCTCTTTTACTACGGTTTCCAGGTACTCCAGCCATACCACGCGGTCTTGCACGGGGTCTTTGATGACGGCGCCGGTGAGGCCGGCGGCGAGGTCGGCGGCTTGCAGGGTGCCGTCGCCGAAGTAGGCGGCCAGGGCTAGGCCACTGTTGAGCACCGAAATGGCCTCACCGGTGCTGAGGGTGCCGCTCGGGCTCTTGAGCTTGGTTTTGCCGTTCTCCGTCACACCGGAGCGCAACTCCCGGAAGACGGTCACGAGGCGGCTGATTTGCTCCAGGGCCGTGATGGTGGGTGGCAGCTGTAGGGCCCGGCCGGTTTTCTCCACGCGGGAGTGGACAATCTGCACTTCCTCGGCCACGGAGGTAGGTAGGGGCAGCACCACGGTGTTGAAACGGCGGCGCAGGGCGCTGCTCAGCTCGTTTACGCCCTTGTCGCGGTCGTTGGCAGTGGCAATTACGTTGAAGCCGCGGGTGGCTTGGATTTCGGTAGCCAGCTCGGGCAC
Organism: Hymenobacter taeanensis; assembly: GCF_013137895.1. Lineage (NCBI taxonomy): Bacteria > Pseudomonadati > Bacteroidota > Cytophagia > Cytophagales > Hymenobacteraceae > Hymenobacter > Hymenobacter taeanensis. The sequence continues at coordinate 4,303,589 of NZ_CP053538.1, read as the reverse complement.
GGGCAATACCTTTTCGGAGAGGACGGTGATGAGCGTGTCCTGCACGTCGGAGGGGATGCGGGTGAGCTCTTCTACCCGGACCAGGGCGCCTTCCTGCATGCCTTTGAGCAGGGGTGAGGGCACAAGGGCCGCCGCGGAGGGGCCTTCGGCAATGAGGCGGGCGTAATTCCAGGAGTAGCGGATGGCATCTTCACTGGTGCCGGCCGTGCCCTGAATCAGCAGGTTGGAGTGCCCACTGATGGCGGCAGTCAGGTGCTCCGAAACCCAGCTTTTGGCCGTGCCGGGTACGCCCAGCAGCAGCAGGGCGCGGTCGGTGGCCAGGGTAGCCACGGCAATTTCCATTAGGCGCCGCTGCCCAATGTACTTGGGCTCAATCTCGAATCCATTGTCCAGCTTGCCACCCAGCAGGTAGGTGACCACGGCCCAGGGCGAGAGCTGCCAGTTCGGCGGCTTCGGGCGGTCGTCAATGGAAGCCAGAGCGGCGAGTTCATCGGCGTATTGCACCTCTACGTGGGGGCGCAGCACTTCGGAGGTAGACTTGTGTGACATAGGAGCACGTAAGCTAGGCGGGTGAGAGCAAGAAATGAAGGAAGAAACCTGGCGGGAGGTTAGTCTAGGCCAGGTGGCTCAGTAAGGGCCTCCGTAAGCTGCTGGCGGAAATGGAGCGTGCTGAGCAGACGGGAAAGACTGTTATGGACGTAAGGCACGTCATGCAGGAGTGGCTCCAGGCTACGGGCGCAAAGGACGTACTGGCTAGCCGGCACCACCTGGGCCATATGCTCGAATAGCTGACTGGCGGCGTAATGCATGCGGTGCAACTGCTCAGGCCGAACGAGTGCCTCAAGCAGCACTTCTACAACCCGGCGCGTCAGGGTTTCCGACCACGGAGCGGAGCCCTGCAGAAGCACGGGTAGCCAGCGCACCTCAGGGCTGAAGTTTGGAGCAGCTGCCAGTAGGGGCAAAAGCAGGCTGGTGAATTGGGCAGGGGAGAGTTGGGCCATCAGCCTCCCAAGAGCCTGTAGAGGGGGCAGCTTCCGGGGCTTCTCGTAAAGCCATTCTAATAGGGCAGCGGCCCAGCTGGCATCCTGGTGCAAAATGGCCGCCTCGGCCCAGCCACTAATGAGCAGCGCCCCCCACTCTGTATTGGCTGCCAGGTCTAGCAGTTTAGGAGTAGTGAGCCGGAAGTGGGTTGTCCAGCGCTGGGGCGGAATGAGGGACAGCATCTGGCCTAGCAAAGTAGCCCGGTCGCCTTGAAAACGGCTGTCGTGCTGCTCAAGACCATCGGCCAACCAGGTTTTTTCCCAGGGCTGGTCTGGAAGCTCTACCACCAGCTTCTTGGTGAGGAGAGAGGTTTTTAACCGAATAAGTGGCTCAGCGCGCTGCCACACCCGCTCAAGCAGCCTACTGCCCGGCACCTTCGCCAACAGGGGGCGCACCACGAGTCGCACATCCTTGTTTTTTGACGCGAGATACTGCTCCAGCAACGGCATGTCGTTGGCCGACAGCCCTGTACGCAGGGTTTCCAGCAAGTGGACCTGGTTTTTGGCGGGTTCCTGTGGAAGAACTGCCGCCAGCAGCTCCCGCGCCTGAACTGGCGCGGTGCTCCGGAGCTGACTCAGAAAGGAAGCTCGCTCGGCGGTGGTGCCCGTTTCCCAGGTGGTACTAGCAGGCGTAGCGTTAGTGCTTACCAGCATAGGCAGCCAACCCGGGTGCTGCTTTGCCAGCCAGGTACCCCGCTCACCCAGCACCTGCGCGGCGGGACCGTGCAGCTCGCGGCGGGTGCGGGCCAGCTCCAGCAAAGGCACCAGCAGCGCATGCGGTACCCGCCGGCCCTGGGTATACATGTCTTCTAGAAAGCCAACAAGCAACGTTTGGTGCGTGCCCTCTAGCAGCTGCTGTAGCAACTGCGCGCCCTGGGTACCAAGCGGCGGGGCAGTATCGGGGGGGGCTGGTGCTGCGCCCGGAGTTGCTACTGGGGCCGGCACAAAGTGGTAGCCTGCTTTGCGCACCAGTGATAAGGCCCCAGCCGCCGCCAGAGCCTGTTTTTCTCGGTGGTCGGGGTCGGTGGGTGCGGCGGGCAACGTCAGGCCACCAGTCGGCAGAGCATCGGGAATCTGGCGGGTTCCTAGCAAGGCCACGCGCAGCAGCCGCTGCCAGTCGGCGCTGGGTTGCACGGTTGGGCCTGGGGAAGTGGTGGAATGAGGCTCCGGCATAATCAGGCAGAGAAAGGAGCGGTAAGGGGACTAGGCCAGTGGGCAAGCGGACGCAGGGCGGCCCCCGTCCATTCGCCAAATACCGTGAGCGGATAGCCACCACTCACCGCGCGCAACTGCCAGCCATGAAGCTCATCGCAGGCCAGAGGCATGAGGATGTCGTTGAGCTTAGGGGGCGCGGTAGGGGCCGGTAGGCCAGTAGGAACGCTGGAGGCATCAGGAATGACAGATGCAGAGGCTTTAGCAGGTGCAGCGGCGGCCGGAAACTGAAGTGCCCAGGCACCGGTGGTGGTTTGTAGTGGCACCCCGCCGCTCAGCAGCACTGGCAGCTCTTGCAGCCACGGCAGCTGGGCTAGCCCGGCCGCGTAAGCCTCCAGCAACTCATCGGGCGTGGTGCTGCCTACTGGGGCCAGGGTGCTGGTGCCCACAAAAGTGAGCTCACCGGGTACTGCCCGCAGCGGAAACAGGCTTGGGTAAAATGTTACGCTGCCAGCAAAGCGGCCCTCTGGTACCAGGGACGTAGTGAAAGCCTGACCTCCAAAGGAAAACTCTACCACCAGGGCATAGCGGCTGGTTGTTTGGCCCTGCAACCAGGAACGGCGCACCAGCAGGCGCTCCTCCTGCGTGGTAGTCTGACTTAATACCAGCCACTGATCAGTAACGGCGGGCTGCGTGGCGAGAACTTCTTCTTTTTTGCTAGTCACGCCAAGTTGCTGCAGCACTTCTCGGCGGGTTTCAGCAGGCAACTGCCCTAGGTTGCGGGTGGTGCGGGTTAGCAGGTACAGTTCCCCTACCTGGCCTAGCAGTAGCTCCGGCCAGGTGGGGCCTTGGTGGCGCAGACTGGGCAGCTCGCGCAGTACGGCGGCTAGCCCCGGCAATTGATTATCAACCAGCCGCGCCGCCTGGTTTTCCCAGAAGCTGAGCGGCTGACTTTCGGCCGTAGCTAGCCCGGCCCGCATAAGATCTGCTAGCCAGGTTTCCAGCTCTTCAGCGCCCTGCTGCATTCGGCTCAGGCGTTGTGCCTCTCGTTTCTGGCGTGCTAGCTCAGCATCGGCGGTGGTGGCAGGAGCCAGGCTGGGTGCAGCCAGTAAAGTCTCTTCCGGCGCAGTTTGTACGGCCTTTTTGCCTTGCGTTTGCTGGCGCTTATGTAGCCACTCCTGCAGCCAGGGCGGTGGAGTGGTACCGCTGAGCAGCTGGGGCTGGCGAGCCAGCAGCAGGAGCAGGGCGGCGCCGTGCTTGCACGGAAATACCCGGCTGGGGCAGGAGCACTTAAAAGCAGGCTCCGTGAGGTCGAGGCCGGTTTGATAGGGCTTGCTGCCGCTGCCTTTGCACTCACCCCATGCAGCAGTGGCGGTCTGGCCCAGGTGGCTCCAGTTCGTGGGGGCGGCAAGCTCCTGGCCGCGTTTAAGCGTGCCAGCATCAGTAATAAGGGCGCGGGCCTGTGCTTCGGTCCAGGTCAATTGCTTACAACATTACGCCTGTGATATAGCAGGCCGGATACCGCGGCAAAGTAGTAGTTCAGGCCGGAAATTCCTTACCGCAATCGGCACATTTGTGGAGAGTAGTGCCGGCGTAAAACACGCGTTTCCACCAGGGCAACTGCCGCAGCAGGAGGTGGTTTTGCGAGTCGCACCTGGGGCAGCGCAAGGCTGGCGGCGCGGCTCGCTGCTTCGCAAAGGCCTGCAGCAGCTCCTGAGCATCATTCACGGCATATTCCTCAATCAGAAGCTGGTAATACATGCCGTCGCCGAAAGGAAAAGTAGGCGGGCCACAGGTTTTTACCAGGGCCTCAATTTCAAGCGCCCGGAGTTGGGAATAGAGCACAACTGCCTCGCGGTAAGTCAGAAATTCGGCAGCGGTAACTAGCATTACTGATTAATTTTCAGGTCACAATTGAAGCATAAATCTACTGGCGTACGCCAAGCGTGCTAAGTGAAATGGCGTCCTTTTCGAATTCAACAATAAATATTCGATAGACTTTATGTTTGTGAACTGGCCTACTGCCGGGGCGTTGGCATGTCACAAATGCGAAGGGTTCTTCCTTTACACCTACGCTCAAAAGTTGTCTCTTTGAAAAGAGTTCTTAACTTCTGCCTCCCGTGCTAAAGCTACGCTGTGTCACCTGGCAGTTGCTACTCTTGCACTTTTTTGGAGACCTAGCTGAGTGACTGGTTCTTCATCTCAAAAAGCCCCTTTCTGCAAAAAGGGGCTTTTTAATGACCTCTGGTGTAGATAGCAGCCACATTTTAGAACCAGGCTGACTGTAAGCATATTACTTGCGGCGCCGGGGGGGCGGGGTTGCCAATCTGCTACGGAGCTTAAGCACATAAGCCAGCAGGGCAATAGACAGTACGGCCAAGCCGGCGGCCAGCAGCTCGCGACTGGTGCGGGCCTGCGTGGCTTCAGCGGCAGATGCTTGTACGTCCTGAAGCTTTTTCTCCCGCTGCTTGTCGCGCAGCTGCAGGTTGGCAATTTCGTTCTCCAGGTCGTAGAAGCGCTGGCGGGTACTGGTTTGGTCTGTTTGAGCCACTGTTACTTGCTGCTTGGCCTGCTGGTTCTCGGCCACAATGGCGGCCGTGCGGCGCTGCGTGGCGTCCTGTACGGCCCGCACAATTTCAGTATCCTTCCTGATAATGCCTTTCAGAGCATCTACCACCTCCTGGAGGTCTTTTTTGCTGGGCTTATTGGCCAGGAATGCATTTCGCTGGGCATTAGCCGCTTCGTACTGACGGATCAGGGTTTCACGTTCCTGAATCAGCCGGGGCAGCGGATCGGGGCTGGGGGCCGGGGTTTGGGCACCACTGAGGAAAGGCAGAAACAGGAAAGCGGCAGCAAGCAGGCGGGAGTGCATCATAGTCGCAAAGAAACGATGAAGTAGCCGAGCAGGATACATTTCCCTGTGGCTGCAGCCCTATCGGCAGCCCTAGGCCACTCCGGCTCAATGGCTGCGCAGAATAGGCGAGTATCAGCCGCAGAGGCGGCACAACCAGAGCCATTCACCAATTGGTGCGGGCTGTCTTAGAAATCGGCAGTTTATCATTCACCTGGCCTATTTCCGGTTGCATGGTAGCAAACCCTGCGGCACTTGCTTCTTAAGCTAGCTTGGAGCAACAGCCAGAGTGGCCTGAAAAGTCGGGTATGTTAGTACATGAAATGCAACAAGGTTAGAATTAGTTGAAGTATTTGGATAATAGGAGGTTAGGTGAAGCAAGGGCTAACTCGTGATAATAAAACTAAATGCGGTTGTTTAAAAGTTTAGCTCTATATTTTGCCATGCCTATCTGCTGTAAATCAGCTATATAACAAGTTTTTCATCGCTGAATCATAATTGCGTTTTGACGTTATGAGTGAGCCAGGAAAAAATTGAATATAACAAGGTGGATGGTCAGTTCATTAACTCACTTACTTGCACGCTTATGTCCATTTCTACCAAGCACCACGACGTAATTAATGTTGAAGTAGTCAGACAGCTTTTGCACCACAATCAGGAGGAGCAGTTGCTGACGGGCTTGTATCAGAAATTGCAGGGAATTAGCTGCCCTGAGCACGGCACGCTGCCGCAGCTGCAGCTTATTCCCGAACCAGGAGGCTACTCCGTTGATTTAGTAAATGACTGCTGTCCGGCCTTTACGGATATGTGCTCAGCCAAAATTCAGTAAACCCAAGCCATACTCAAACCAGCCCCACCTCTCAGGTTGGGGCTGGTTTGCGTTTATACCCTATCCATTGCCCTGCTATTTTCGGCAGCTGGTGGGTAATGTTGATGGTAACGGCCACTGCGCTGGGCAGTGGAGCAGCATGGTGCATGTTCGGTCTGCGTGTCCCATATCAGGAAAGCCCTTGCAGTGTTATTCGGGCCTCGGCTTGACAGTAGCAGCTTAAAGCCGGGTAGGGGTGCCTGTCAGGGAGGCTTCCTATACCGCCGACTCAGATTAGCAGTGCCGCCCCAGAAAAGGAGGGAGGTGCTATGTTGGGAAATACTTGCTCAGGCTCCTGAATATGACCAGCTTACTCTTAAGCTAGGTTACAACGAGGGCGGAGGCCTCCAGAGTAGCAGGCTCAATTAGTTGTGCGGGTTGCTTAGCTCAGAGTTATATGGATATTCTTCGTCGTCATTGTGTTTCTACGTACGGTGCTGCCGGGCCGCCCCTGCTTTTTGGCCATGGCTTTGGCACTGACCAGCAAGCCTGGCGCTACGTAGCACCAGCATTTGCCGCCCGGCACCAGGTAGTACTGTTTGATTTGGTAGGGGCCGGCCGCTCCGATGTCTCGGCATATGATTTTGCCCGCTACCAAACCCTTGATGGCTACGTGGGGGATTTACTGGAGCTAATCCGCACGTTGAAGCTCCCTAAAGTGGTGTATGTAGGCCACTCAGTGAGTGGCATAATCGGGGTGCTGGCGGCCATTCAGGAGCCTGAGCTGTTTGAGCGGCTGGTGCTGGTGGCGGCTTCTCCGTGCTACCTGAACGATGGCGACTACCGGGGCGGCTATGACGCTGCGGACTTAGAAGAGGTGCTGGGATTCCTCGACCGGGACTACCGCGGGTGGTCACACGCCATGGTTCCCAATCTAGTGGGTGGAGATATGCGGGCGGAGCTGGTTGAGGAAGTGCTCCAGAGCTTTGTGGAGGTTAAGCCAACCATTGCCCGGCAATTTGCGCGTGCCGCCTTCCTCTCTGACTATCGCGCCGAGCTCTCAAAGGTGCAGGTGCCAGCGCTGGTGGTGCAGTGCGCGCAGGATACCGTGGCCCCTTCTGAGGTAGGCCAGTACCTGCATGCGCACCTTGCCGGAAGCCAATTGGAAATTCTGAACACCACGGGGCATTACCCGCACCTGAACGCGCCGGTAGCCACTATTTCCTCGTTAGAGCGGTACTTGGCTTCTGCCTAGGCCACTCTGGCGGCGTCCTGCGTCGCCCGGGTAAATTCTGTGTCTTTGCGGATAATGTGTAAGTAACAGCATCCTGTTTGCATTGGGGACAAAACCAACCCTAAAAGCAGGAATGTGTTTGGCTATCTGAATGCTTCGAGGGGACCCCAAGGTCAGGATATCAGTTACCGGAGATTGGGAAGCTGCTTGTCCATTCCAGACCCCTAATGGCACTGTAGAAGGTATGGCTGTACTAAATGTCTAGGAAATTACGTGGGCTGACAACCCCCAGTTGATGATTGTATATATCGATAACTGCGATAAAGGCACTCTCGCTGCCCCTCCAGGGCTTACACTTAATACGTCTTAATCAAGCAAATTAACAGCGAAAACCGGCCATTACTTACTAATACATAATGGGTCGTTCGTTTGTATGCCTACCCGCCGAGGGCTGGCACTGGCTGCCGGATTTCCTTGGGGCGGTGCTTATAGAAGGCAAGAATCAGGATGGGCAGCAGGGTGAGTTCGGCTACTACGCCAAAGAGCAGCGTGAGCCCGATGAGCAAGCCAACGTAGAAGGTGCCATCGAAGGAAGAGAAGATGAGCGTGGAGAAACCGCCTACCAGAATGAGGGAGGTGACAATAACGGCTTTACCAGCCATGAGATAGGTTTTGCGTACTGCTTTAAACAGGCTGCGTTCCTTCAAAAGCGTGAGTTTGAGTTTGCTGATGAAGTGGATAGTATCATCAACGGCAATACCAAAGGCAATGGTAAAGATGATACTGGTACTCACCTTCATGTGCACGCCCGCCAGGCCCATCACGCCCGCCACAATCAGAATGGGCACCAGGTTGGGAATAAGCACTACCAGCGTCATGCGCAGGCTCCGGAACAGGGCCAGCACAATGAGCGTGACCATTACGATATCAATGCTCATCCCGGTAATCATATTCAGGGTGAGGTTCTCATTGTTCTTGTCGATGAGGTTGGCCGAGCCGGTGAGGCGGGTTTGCAGTACGGTAGAGTCGGAGTGCTGGCGCAGGAACTGGCGCAGGTCGGCGTTGAGCTTATCGGCTCTGATGCTGCCTACGTCGGGCATGCGGCCGGTTAGGCGGCCCTCGGAGGCATCAGGCAGCACGAGGGCCCGAAACTCTGGCTTCTTGCGGAACAGCTTAATTCGGGAAACCAGGCGTTTCAGCTCCGCATCGGAGTCGGGTAGGCGGTATTCTTCGAGTAAGCCACCATTGAAGGCCTTGCGCACTGATTTCACCAGCGTAACCGGTGAGGCCACGAAGCTGAGGCCGTACTCCTGGGTGAGGTAGCTCTCAATCTGCTCGGTCTGGCGCAGCACCTGCAGGTCGTAGATAGAGCGGCCGGGAGCGGGTTTAAGGTCGAGCTCGAAGGGGCGCACGCCGGCGAAGTGGTCTTCGAAAAACCGGAAATCCAGCTTCACGGGGTCGTTTTTGGAGAGGTCGTCGAGCAGGGCCGAGTTGATGCGTATGCGCGAGGCCGAGGCCACCGAACCAATCAGGAGCAGGGCACTAATGGCCACTACCCACTGGCGGCGGGCCAGCACCGTCCGGAACATGCGGCCCAGCACCCCGTCCCAGCTGTGGCCCTCCTCGCGCGGAATCCGCAGCTGAGGCTTGCGCAGCAGCATGAGCATGGCCGGCAGCAGCGTAAAGCTCAGCACGAAGGTGAGCAGTACCGAGATACCCGTAAACAGCCCGAAGTTGTAAATCGGGCGGATGGTGCTGGTCATCAGGGTGAAAAAGCCAATGCTTGTGGTAAGGGCCGAAAGCCCCGAACCAAAGCCCGACTCTTTGAGCGTAATCAGCAGCGAATCGCGCTTGGAAGTGCCGTAGCCCAGCTCCGTAACGTAGCGCGTAATGATGTGGATGGTATCCGACATGCCCACCACAAACAGCATCACCGGCAGCAGGGCCGTCATCAGGTCAATGCTTACCCCGCACGCCGACATCAGCCCCAGACCCCATAGAATTGCGCCCAGCACTACCACCAACGGCAGCACCACGCCCCACCACGTCCGGAAGGTAAACCACAAGAGCCCCGTCACGAGCACCACCGACAGCGACATAAACACCATCAGCTCCCGCTGCAGCCGATCCACGAACACCGACTGTGCCACCAGCTTACCGGCCAAATGATAATCGGCTTCGGCAACGCCCTGACGGCTTAGCTCAGTGCGCACCGCGGTCAAGAGCGAGTCGCCGGGGGGCTTGCTGAGGTTGGGGGAAGTTTGCAGCAGGATGGTAACGGCGCGGGCATCCTGGGCGATGAGGTTGCCCACGAGGCCCAGCGTGCGGTACACCAGCGCCGAATCCTGGGCGCGGCGCGCGGGTTCCTCGGGGTGGAGGTAGGGGATGTTGAATACGCCCAGTCCCTCAACCACAGGGTTGGTAGCGTTAGTGGGTGAGGTAACGTGCACCACGTGCGGCCGGGCCTGAATGAAGCGCGTGAGAGAGTCAACGCGGGTCAGGAACTGCGGCTCAAATACGGTGCGCCCGGCCGGGGCCTCCAGGCCTAGCAGCACGTAATCGTTGTCGTTGCCGAACCGGCCGGAGTACTGCTGGTAATAGTCCAGATCAGGGTCGCCGGCGGGGTAGAAATCGTTGAAGTTGTAGTTGAAGCGCAGCTGCGCCACGAAGTACACGCTCACGGCCGATAGCAGGGCCAGGACGAGCAGAATACTATAACTGAGTTTGCGGAGGGGCATAAGCGGGGGCGCGGGTCCGGCGGGGCGCAATGGAAAAGTGGCCTAGGCCAGGTGTAACAACCGGGGCTTCTCGTCAGATTAGTAGGCCGTGGTTCAGGCCAAGAATGTTATCTTAGAGTCGGCCGTAAGCCAACCCTCAATTTCCCGCTTTTGTTTCCCCTTATTCCTGTACTAATATGAAAAACGTACTGCTCGCCCTGTCGCTGTTTGCTTTTGTAGGTTCTGCCGCGGCCCATGAGGGACACAACGGTGACAAAACCAAGAAAGGCAAGAAAGAAGTCAGCTCTACCGGCTGCTCAATGGACAAGAAAATGGCGGCTGGCGGCTCCTGCTGCATGAAGAAAGGCGCCAAAACCGCTGCCGTAACTCCCTCACCAGCGCCCGTGAAGTCTTTGTAAATATCAGATAAACGCATAGCAGAGCCACCCTTCATCTAGGAGGGTGGCTCTGCTATTACTGCCTGTTCTTTTACTGTAGGTACAAGTGCCAAGCTTCGACGTAGTTACTCACATCTAAGCTCTACCAAGAGTATGTATACACTGGCGCTAACTACTTGAGAGTGACACATAGCGAGAAGTACTGTAAACTAATGTGCCAATGACCTGCATAGAGGCTATTCCATTATCTTGATATGAGAAATTGCTTCTCTTTGCTTCTGGTAGCCTTTTCATGTATTGTGAAACGAGGAATGGCGCAAACGACCTATAACCGTTGGGAGGCCCGACCGGTGGCTCGGGCCAAGCCTCAGCAGACTAAGATGCAGCAGGACTCTATGCGAGCTGCTTTATTTTGGTCAAAAACGCCATTGCTCAAGCGAGGTATAGGCCAGCGCTTTGAGCGTAAGCAGCTTATTCCAGAAGACAATACTTATTTTAGTTACATAGCACGCATGATTAGCTTTCCTGTGGAAGCCATGCGTGCTATGACGGAGGGTACGGTTACCATGCGTTTGACAATAGATGCTGCAGGCAGGGTAGTGGATAGCAAACTCGTGGAAAGCACAATCCCCACGGGAGCAGCGGGTGAGGCCAGTATGGTGCAACAGGCTCAATGTGTTCTACGGCAAGTACGCTTTGAACCTTCTACAGGAGGTAGTGAGGAGGTGTTGAGAGTTTCGTACGCTGTAAACTAAAATTCGCTACGAGAACTCATGGGCGTTTTGGCCCAATCCTACGACTAGGCCACTCCATCGCCTCCCAACTGCGCCAGCCGCACCTTAATCTCTGCTAGGCGAGCCTGTGTTTCAGCTTCGCGGCGGGCAATGGCGGTGCGCGTCCAGAAGCGATGGGCGCTGAGGAACTTCACCTGAATCTCGTACCAGTGCTGCTCGTCGCGCACCATGTCGCGGGCTTGCCACTCCTCGCGCAGGGTTTGGCTGATAGTCCAGAAATCGGGGCGGCCCAGGTAATCTAGGTCGGCGTCGCAGAGGATTTGGGCCAGGTGCAGGTCGTCGGGGTTCTGGGGTACTTGGGTAGCCATAATCATGCGGCAGATCAGCTCAACCTCGCTGGGTGAGTAGTCCATGTCAGGCAATATTTCCCGGGCCAGTTCGCAGCTGGCGGACTCGTGGCCCTGGTAGGTGGTCATGAAGCCGGCATCGTGGTAGAGGGCGGCCGTGCGGAGCAGCGCAAGGTCGTCGGGGTCAGTTACGCCCTCAGCGGCGGCCAGCGACTCGGCCTGGGCTACTACATCAAGGGTGTGATGTACGCCGTGGTAGGCCAGGGTGGGCGAGAGGTGCTGGCGCAGCTGGTCAAGCACGTAGGTTTCGGCGCGTTGAGAGTCCATGGGGTGGGCAGATTGAGTAGGGAGGTGTAATTACAGGAAAAAACCCGTGCCATGCCGGGCTAGGCCACTATCTTGCGTCTTCTCATTTTAGTTGTTGAGGGGTGAGGGCTGCTTGTTATTGGTTGGTTGCTAGTTTTCAAACCATCTCCAGCACCAGCAAACCATTTCCCCCTCCGCAACCAGCAATCAATTACTAAGAATGACACTACTTGAACGCTGGCAGCAACTGCTGGGCATTCGGCCCGATGAGGGGCGCACGGTGGGGCTGTTCTTCCTGCACAACTTCCTGCTGGGTATCGGCACCATTCTGGTCTACGTATCAGCCAACGTAATTCTGCTCGAAAACAACCCGGAGCGCAACCTGCCCCTGGCCTACGGTGTGGCGGCGCTGCTCATGATTGGGGCCGGCAAGGTGTATGCCCATTATGAGCATCACCTGGGCCTGCAGCGGGTGGCAGTACGGGTGTTGCTGGCCGTGGTAGCCCTCACGGGCGTGCTGGGGGTGCTAGTAGCAGTAGGCCACTCCGTGGCGGCGGCCGTGGCCATTATGGCCGGCTACCGAGTTATTTATCTGCTAACTAACCTAGAGTTCTGGGGCGTGTCGGCGGTGGTGTTTGATGTGCGCCAAAGCCGCCGCCTGTTCAGCGTAATCAGCTCCGGCGACATGCCCGCCAAGGCCCTGGGTGCCGTGCTGGCCATCCTGATTCATCATCACACTGATTTACTTTGGCTGCTGCTCACCGCGTTTGGGGCTTACCTGGGCGCTCTGCTGGTGCTGCAGGCTACTGGCCGTTCCCACGTAGTGGAGGCCCGCTCAGCCGCCCGGGCCCAGCGTACCACGGCCGTAACACCGGGCTTGCAGCGCTGGTTTGGCAGCAGCCGCTTGGTGCTGACCATGTGTTTGAGCATGCTGGCCATTGCAGCCGTTACAACGGGTATTGAGTTTTCCTTCTTCGTCAACGTTAAGCACCGCTTTCACGACCAATCAGAGGTGATGCGCTACGTGGGCAGCGTGCTAGCTCTCACGTATTTGCTGGCCCTGGTATTTAAGCTGCTGCTCACCAGCCAAACGCTCGACCGCATGGGGTTCCGGGGTACGCTGCTGGCGTTGCCTGGTACGGTGCTGGTAGGCCTAGGCCTGTATGCCGTACTGCAAACCACCGGCTCCGACGACAGCCTGATGCTATATTTCTGCGGCCTGTTTCTGGCCCTGGAGGTGCTGCGCCGGGCCGTGTTTGACCCGGTTTTCCTGATTCTGTTTCAGCCGCTGCCCGCTACTGAGCGCCTGCAGGCCCATACCCTGGCAAAAGGCGTGTATGAACCCCTGGGTATGGCGCTGGCCGGCCTGCTGCTGTTTGCTTTGCACACCCGGCCTGAGTTCAGTGAGCAGCTTACCTTCGGCTGGATGGCTGTGCTGGCGCTGTTGGCTCTGGTGCTGCTTTACCGCACCTACGGGCATTACCTGGCGGAGCTGCAGCACGCAGTGAGCCGCCGCTTTGCGCCCGTTGAAGAGCCCGGCACTCCGGTAAACGGCCACGCGGCGGCCGGTAGCGCAAAGGACCAGGTAGTGCCTGACTCAGCAGGAATACAGGCCCTGATCATGGGGTTAACGGATAAAGCCACCCGGCCCCACGCCACTGATCAGCTCCTGCAACTGGGAGCAGCTGCCCTGCCGGAGCTCACCAGCACCCTGCGCACCAGCCCTGATGAAGCGCTGATTCGGCGGGTGGCTCAGCTCTGCGGCCACGTGCCGCAACCCGCAAGCCGGGAGGCTCTGGTGGAGCTGGCCCGGCAACCTAACCTGTTCCGGCGCGAGGCAGCCCTGCGGGCGTTGCGCAACTTTGAGCCACGGCCTGCCGATGCGGCCGTGTTTCAGGGGCTGGTGCAGGAGGAGATGCGGCTGGCCCAGCAGCTATTGCTAGGCCAGGCCGCCACGGCTAACCCGGGGTTGCAGGCTAGCCTGGAGTATGAGCTGACGCGGGTACAGCAGCGCCTGTTTGGGCTGTTGCTGCAGCTCTATCCGCCCCAGATTATTGCCGATGCCCAGCGGGGTGTTGCACACGCCGCCCGGGAGCGGCAGGCCAACGCCCTCGAAATGCTCGATAACCTGATTCCCAGGCCACTGTACCAAGGCTTGCAAACCTTGCTTGATGTGGTGCCAGTAGCCGAAAAGGTGCGCCGGTTTGATGCCCTGCTGGGGCCAGTTGCCGGTGGCGCCTCCATAGTACCCAGCATTGTGGAGCGCGGCGAGGTGGCCTACACCGATTGGACCATCAGTAGGGCCCTAGACCAGTGGCGGCCCACGCCCTACACCGTAGGCCAGGTGTTGCCGCTGCTGCACAGTGCTAACCCCCTCATTCAGCAAAGTGCCACCGCTACCTTAGAGCGCTTTGGCCATAATGCCCCGAAGATTATCAGCATCTGCTAGAAGCACATCCTCACGTACTTTCCCTACTTATGAGCCACCACGCCACCACGTCCCGCATCTCGGCCACGGAGCGGGTTGCCCTCCTGAAAAACACCGCTCTGTTTGCTGAAACCCCCGAAAACGTGCTCAGCAGCATTGTGCCCATCATGAAGGAGGTGGCCTTTCAGGAGGGGGAGCAAATCTTCGCCAAGGGCGACCTAGGTACTTCCTTGTTTATTGTGCAGGAAGGGGAAGTTCACATCTTCAGCGGCACGCAGCAGCTAGCCACCTTCCGCCCCGGCGACTTCTTCGGCGAGCTGGCCCTGCTGGATGCTGAGCCCCGCTCGGCCTCGGCAGTGGCTCACGGCGCTGTAGTTACTTTCCGCCTCGACCAGGAAGATTTCTATGACGTGATGGAAGAACGGGGCGAGGTGCTGCGCAATATTTTGCGCGTGCTTTGCCAACGCCTGCGCCGCCAAAATGAAAAAATGCAGCTGCCTCAATAGGGAAGCCTGTGCCTTGGTGTGCAGCGGGCAGACAGGCCTGATAGCTTGGTGTTTATCCTTTCTGCGGCCCCGGTTTCCGGGGTAGTTAAGCTCAACAGGCAACCAACAGCTGCTAAACAAAGCGGGGGCTGGTTGCTTGTTTGGCGTATAGCCAGGTTCCTGGATGCCTACAAGGCTAGTTGGGAACCACCGTTAGCAACCCTACCGGCAGGGCTACACAAGCGCACTAAACACCAGAATTTATATGAATAAGATTGCATTAGTAGTAGGCGCTAGCGGCATTATTGGAAGCAACCTGGCTCAGGAGCTACTTGCCAATGGCTGGACCACCTATGGCCTCGCCCGCAGACCCAGCACCGATATTCCCGGCCTCCAGCCCGTAGCCGCCGACTTGCTTGAGGTTGCCGGTCTGGAAACCGCTCTGCAAGACCTGGCCCCGACCCACGTGTTTATCACGAGCTGGATGCGCAACGACACCGAGGCGGAAAATATCCGGGTGAACAGTGCCATGGTGCGCAACCTGCTCACGGTGCTGGCTCCTAAACATTCCGTGCAGCACGTGGCGCTGGTAACCGGGCTTAAGCACTACCTGGGGCCATTTGAGGCCTATGCGAAGGAAGGAGTGCTGCCCCCCACGCCCTTGCGCGAGGAGCAGCCCCGCCTGCCCGTTGAGAACTTCTACTACGCTCAGGAAGATGAAGTGTACGCCGCCGCTGAGCGTGATGGGTTTACCTGGAGCATTCACCGCCCCCACACCATTATCGGTAAAGCCGTTGGCAATCAGATGAACCTGGGTACCACCCTGGCCGTGTACGCCAGTATCTGCAAGGAAACCGGCCGGCCGTTCCGCTGGCCCGGTTCAAAAGCGCAGTGGGAAGGCCTCTCCGATGTAACTGATGCCCGCGTAATTGCCAAGCAGCTTGTGTGGGCCGCTACCACCGAGGCCGCCAAGAATGAAGCCTATAACATTGTAAACGGCGACGTATTTCGCTGGAGCTGGCTGTGGGGCAAGATTGCCGACTGGTTTGGCGTAGAGGCTGTGGGCTTTGATGGAACTATTCACCCACTGGAAGCGGAGATGGCGCAGTATTCTGATGTGTGGCGCGATATTGCCACCCGCCACCAGCTAACGGAACCCAACCTGGACCGCCTGGCTTCTCCCTGGCACACTGATCTTGACCTGGGCCGGCCCATTGAAGTAATGACCGACATGGCCAACAGCCGCCAGCGGGGCTTCGCCGTGTATCAGCGCACCGAGGAATCCTTCTTTGATCTGTTTAAGCAGTTGCGCCACGACCGACTACTACCCTAGATTACGTACTATACAACGCCAAAAAGCCCCTCAGCCTGTGCATCTGCATAGCTGAGGGGCTTTTGGGTACTGGCTGCACAGCGGCTAGGCCACTACTTCATAAATCATAACGGGCTGCACCTTATTCTTCAGCGTGACTTCCTTGATTGGGCGACACTGAAACGACTCTTTTACCCGCTCATAGGTGGCCTCCGTGATGATGATCTGACCGGGCAGAGCGGCCGCCTGCAGGCGCTGGCTCACGTTTACGGTGTCGCCAATAACGGTGTAGTCGAGGCGCTTGAGGGAGGCCGAGCCAATATTACCGGATACCATTTCACCAGTGTTTACCCCAATGCTCACCTGGGGCTGATAGGGTTTCCCATCGGGCAGGGTGTGCTGGTTGCTGTGCACCACGTTGCGCACCGCCAGCGCCGCATCAATGGCGCGGTCGAGGTGGAAGTCGCCCCGGAACACGGCCATTACGGCGTCGCCCATAAACTTGTCTACGTAGCCGCCCTGGGCAATTATCTCTTTCACCATCTGGTCGAAGTAGGTGTTGAGCATACCCACCACTTCAGCCGGCGGCAGCACCTCCGACAGCGACGTAAACCCGCAGATATCCATAAAGACCACGGTGGCCTCTACGGTTTCGCTGGCCATGAGCTTGTTCTCAAAGCCGGGCCGACCCATGAAATTGAGCACCGTTTCATCCACGTACATCTTCAGGATGTTGTTTTCCTGAATGGCCTGCAGCGTTTCGCGCAGCTGGCGCACCTGCTTGGCAGTTTTCTCCATGGTCAGCTCCAGATCCTGAAAATCTACGGGCTTGCACACGAAGTCAAATGCCCCCCGGTTCATGGCCGTCCGGATGTTCTCCATGTCACCGTAGGCTGATACCATTACGGTTTTCACAATGGGGTTGGCCTCCGGCATTTTGCTGAGCAGGGTCAGGCCATCCATCACCGGCATATTAATGTCGGAGAGTATGATGTCCAGGTCGGGGTTGGCCTGCACCGAATCCAGCGCCTCCTGGCCGTTGCTGGCAAACACAAATTCGTACACGTTTTCCCGGATCTTGCGCCGGAACTTCTGCTTGATGAGCAGCTCCAGGTCTGCTTCATCATCCACTACCAGTATTTTAGTTTTCATAGCTCGAGAGCGAGGTCAGTTTTTCTTTGAGGGCCGCAAAGTCAACGGGCTTGGTCAGGAAATCATTCGCCCCAAGCTGCATGGCCTGCTGATAGCTCTCCTCGTCGCCGTAGGCCGTGATCATCATCACCTGCGGCGGGGCGGGCGGAGGAGAGGTGTATTGCTGTTTAATGTGCTTGAGGAGCTCTAGGCCACTCATGCCCGGCATGTTGATGTCTGACAGAATCAGTACTACCTCCGAGGCATGATCATGCAGGTAGGCCAGGGCATCCTCGCCGGAGTAGGCGAAGGAAAAGGAGAATTGCCCACTCCGTATTTCCCGACGGAAGCGCTGCTCAAACAACGTACGCACGTCGGTTTCATCATCTACAACCAATATCTTCATCGTTTACAAATCTAGGTGAAATAGGATGTGGAGAAGGAAAAACCAGAAACAAGCCTGAGCCACCCGCCACTGCTGCGCTTATCTGTCGGCTCAGGCCGACTCCGGGCTATCGGCGCGGGGAAGCGTGATGACAAATTCAGTGCCTTCACCCTCCGTGGTTTCTACGGTAAGCGTGCCGTTATGGCCCTTCGTTACAATGTCGTAGCTCAGGGAGAGGCCTAGGCCTGTGCCCTCACCGGTAGGCTTGGTGGTAAAGAAGGGTTGGAAAATTTTCTTCTGCACGGCCTCTGGTATACCCGTGCCGTTATCGCGCACCCGCACCTGCACATCGCCGTCGGGCTGGTGGTGGGTGGTTACGCTCACGGTGGGGGTGTAGCCATCAGGGCAGTGCTCTTTCCGCTTCTGCACGGCGTAAAAGGCATTGGTAAACAGGTTGAGGAGCACGCGGCCCAGATCCTGCGAAACCGCCTGAATGGTACCCAGCTCCGGATCGAAGTTGGTGACGAGGGTGGCGTTGAATGATTTGTCTTTGGCCCGCAGGCCATGGTAGGCCAGGCGCAGGTACTCATCGGCCAGCACGTTAAGGTCTACGGGTTGCCGCTCGCCGGTACTGGCCCGGCTATGCTCCAGCATGCCCCGCACAATGCTGGCGGCCCGCTGCCCGTGGTGGGTAATTTTCTGCAGGTTCTGTTTTAGATCTATCAGCAGCTCAGCTTCCAGCTCCGGGTCGCGGTCGGGGCGTTGGCGCTCCTCTTCCAGCTCATCAATCAGCTCCGCCGATACATCGGAGAAGTTGGTGACGAAGTTGAGCGGGTTTTGAATTTCGTGAGCAATGCCCGCCGTCAGCTCTCCCAAAGAGGCCATTTTCTCGCTCTGGATGAGCTGGGTCTGCGTAATCCGGAGCTCTGTGAGGGCCTCGCGCAGCTCCTCCGCTTGCTGGGTGAGCGTGGCCGTACGCTCGCTCACCAGCCGTTCCAGCTCTACATTCTGGGCCTCAATGAGGCGTTTGGCCTTTTCTTCTTGCTCGCGCAGCAGGCGCTCTTTTTCTAGCTGCTTCTTCTGGTTGCGGGCAATCAGCAGAAACGTAAACAGCCAGATGAGGGCAAAGCCTTGTGAGGTGCCAAAGGCATCATCGTACTCCTTCAGCCAGGCACTATTAGTAAGGGCCAGCTCCAGCTCAAGGGCTGAGTACAACGTGTAAGGCAACAGGGCCAGCAGCACCGTGCGCGCCGGGCGGTACTGCTGCAGCCGCAGCAGTACCACTACTATGGCTCCTAGTACCAGCAGCAGGTATATCTCATCCAGCTGATCAGTCTGCCACTTCAGCACCAACGCCACCAGATATAGAATCACGCCGGGCACCCAGATCATGTTCAGCGCCCTATTACTATGGGGCAGCCGGGTATCAAGGTCAAAAAAGCGCCGCATCGCTCGCACAATCAGCATAGCGATGGGGATAGTAAAGAAAATGGTAGTGTTAACGCTCATAAGCAGAAGCTAGTCAGGCGCGGCGGGAATAGGGAGTGGGAGACTTGATGCCATTCGGGCAACTAGCTGGCTTAGGTCAGCTAGTTGCCTTGGAGAGACAGAAAATTAGTTTTTTTCAGCACCCTTTTCACCTTTCTTGCTTCCCCAACCTTTGGGCAGGTCAATGGTGAATTCAACGGTAGGGTTGCTGGTGCGCGTCTTGCGCCCTGAAGTCAGGGTTTTGAGCTTATCGGGGTGGCTGGAAAAGAGGGCTCGGGCGTAATCACTCATTACCGCTACCGCCGTGGGTAGCGTAACCTGCACCGTTAGCTGCTGCTGGGCAGGTGCCGCTGGCGCCCTCCCTGGTGGTGACTGCGCATGGCCGCTGCTGGCCATAAACAGTAGCACTGTAAGCAGGAACGTAGATTTAGAAATATTCATCGAATAATAATTAATGGCCTAAAGATGCCATTATAAAGTAGTTTCTAAAAAGCTTTTGTCCAGCTTGTGAGGCTAGGTCACCAGAATACCTCATGGCATAAGGCCCCCGGGGCTCTGCTAGCCGGCCCTCTGCCGCCGGGCCAGCTGGTGCAGCCGCCAGGTTTTCCTATTTTTGGGCTACTACTAGTGAGAACTGGCGGTTGCCGGCAGTTTCCATTGCTTTTCTAGTTTACACCCATGCGCCAATACCTCGACCTCGTTCGCCATATTCTTGACCACGGCACGCAGAAAACTGACCGCACCGGCACGGGCACGCTTTCAGTATTTGGCCACCAGATGCGGTTTAATCTGCAGGAGGGCTTTCCGCTGGTTACTACCAAAAAAGTACACCTGCGTAGTATTATTCACGAGTTGCTGTGGTTCCTGCGCGGCGATACCAACATTGCCTACCTCAAGGAGCACGGCGTGAGCATCTGGGATGAGTGGGCGGATGAAAACGGCGAGCTGGGGCCCGTGTACGGCCGGCAGTGGCGCGCCTGGCCCGACGGCCACGGTGGCACCATTGACCAAATCAGCGAGGTGGTGCGCCAGCTGCGGGAACAGCCTGACTCGCGCCGCATCCTCATCTCGGCTTGGAATGTGGCCGACTTGCCCCTGATGAAGCTGCAGCCTTGCCACGCGCTGGTGCAGTTTTACGTAGCCGATGGGCGGTTGTCGTGCCAGCTGTACCAGCGCTCCGCCGACGTGTTTTTGGGCGTGCCTTTCAATATTGCCAGCTACGCCCTGCTCACGCTCATGCTAGCGCAGGTAAGTGGCCTAGAGCCCGGTGAGTTCATCTGGACCGGCGGCGACACCCATCTGTACAGCAACCACCTGGAGCAGGCCCGCCTGCAATTGACCCGGGAGCCGCGCCCATTGCCCCAGATGCGCCTAAACCCTGCTGTGCAAGACATTTTCCGCTTTCAGTACGAAGATTTTACCCTGGAGAATTACGAACCCCATCCTGGTATTAAGGCCCCCGTGGCCGTATAAAGCAGGCTCAGTTTCTTTCAACGCCCCGCGCCCACTACGCACGCCTTCCGGACACGTAGTGGGTGCGGGGCGTTGGCATTACACTAACTACCTAACAACAGGAAAGACTAAGCCAATAGCAACTGAAACTGGATTGGCAGCGCTATGAAGTAACCAGCCGGTAGGTTTTGCTGCTTATGGAGTAAGACACGGCTTATAAAGCCTCGTTTGCTAAAGCAGACTGATATGTGAAAGGACTTACACATACTACAGACTGTTCAGGTAGCTTAGTAATATGTACCAACATGCTTGTATGGGGGTTTTTGTCTTTTCTAAAGATCACCGCAAGTGACGTTAATGCATGCATCGATGAAGATGCCCGGAAATTTGCTATTAGCAGTTGCAGCGGGATGCTGTATGTTAGATATAATAAAGTTAAAATTGTATTATTAATAAAATTTAGCTGAATTTAACATGGCGTATTTGGTTTCATAACGCTGTAATGCAAATAGTTATATGTATTAATCGACTAACGGTAAAATTAAATTATCAAGCAAAAATCTAATTTATACTGTAGCTTCGTATAAGCTGCCATGATAACTGTTACCGCAAAAAAGCCTGCTTCTACTCAATTACCCCTGCGCCACAGGGCCTGGATTGCCCTGTACTCTATTGCCAATAATCCTGTTAATCGCGCTGAAATTATGCGTATTAATAATGTAACAGAAACTGATTTAGAGGAATATGAAGAAAGCTGGCGCCGGATGCGGCGGCGGGTGCCACCAGGTTAAGCTGGTTACCACTAATGCACTGTATGGCTAAAGGCGTAACTACTGTAGTAGATACGCCTTTCGGTTTTTAGCCTAGCGCTTCAGCGGCGCGTAGCTGCTGCAATACGGGGTGTTGCTCTGAAGTAAACCGCACACCTGCTACTTCCTCCACAGGCCTGATGCCGGCAATATTGGCGGTAAACACGGCCTCCGCGGCCAACAGCTGCTGGGGAAAATATAAGCCTTCATGCCAAGGGAGCCCTAGTGTTTGGCTTACCTGGTGCAAGTGAGCCAGCCGCACGCCAGCAACACAACCGGTACCGAGTGCCGGCGCATAAATAGCACCTTCCCAAATCCAGGCTACCGCCGAGGAAACGGCTTCGGCCACATAGCCCTCCGCGCTGGTTAGCAGTATTTCCTTGAGTTGGCGCTGCTCTCGCTCCTGGGCGGCCAGCACGTAGGTGAGGGCGTTAGGGCCTTTACAAAAGGAGTAGACTGAGAAGTTTGTATGTACAGCTTGCGCAAAGTCGGCGCGGGTGATGGGCGTCTCGAGCGGGGAAAACGGCTGGCTTGTAGCTACCCACGCGCAGCCCGCAGTAGTGGGTGAGTACAATCCGCCACCTTCGCGCCAGAGTTGTAAGCGCAGCCGCGCCACTGGCAGCTCATTAACGGCTGCCAACTGGCCTAGCGTTTGGCTCAGGGCCGTGGCCGTGGCTACTTCAGGAGGCAACTCTAAGCTTAACACTGCCGCCGCCCGCTGCAACCGTGCTAGGTGCTGAGGCAGGTAGCGCAGGCCAGATTCGTCCCACACCATGGTCTCGAAGAAGCCATCATTGAAATACAGCCCGCGGTTAGGCAACGGGAGCATGAAATCCGCCGCCGGAAGCAGCTGACCGTTAGAGAGCAAATAAGCGGAGCCGGAAATCATTATGTGCACAGATGAGAGAAGGCAAATTAACGGTAGCAACGCTCGTTGCAGGCGGCTGCAGTGCGCCACCAAGCCGCATCAGCCAAGCAAAAACCGTTTGCCAGGCAACGCTTTCACCACTCCCCGAAACTCAAGGCCGAGCAGGAGAGAAGCCACCTGATGGACCGGCAATTGCGCTTTCCAGGCAATAGTATCCATGTGCTCTTCCTTGGCAACCTGCAGCACCTCCAGAATACTGAACTCTTCAACGCTGAAATCTGCGGGGTCAAAGCTAGTCGGGCCTTTGAACTTGCCGGTGAGCTGCAGGGCCGCATCCCAATTCAGGAGCTGCTCCAGGTCCTTGGGCTCAGAGTACAGCGCGGCCCGGTTGGTCTTAATGAGCTCGTGGCAGCCCTCGGAGGCCACCGAGCCCAGCGGGCCGGGTATGGCCAGCACATCCCGGTCGTAGCCGTGGGCTAGGTCGGCGGTAATCAGGGCGCCCCCTTTGCGGGCCGCTTCCACTACCACGGTGCCGTCGGAGAGGCCTGCAATTATTCGGTTACGGGAGGGGAAGTTGTACTTGTCAGGTTGGGTGCCGAAGGGAAATTCCGTGAGTAGGCCACCTTGCGTGAGCATTTTCTCGGCGGTTTTGCGGTGGGCGGCGGGGTAGAGCACGTCTAGGCCAGTAGCCATAACGCCCACCGTCTCCAGGCCCTCCTGCAAAGCGGCGCGGTGAGCGGCAATATCAATTCCGTAGGCCAGTCCGCTTACTACCAAGGGCCGGTGCGCCACAAATCCTTTCACCAGCCGCTCCGTTTGCTCGCGGCCATAGTCAGTGGCTTGGCGGGTGCCCACAATGGCCACCGTTTTGGGGTGGTTCAGGTCGGAGGTGCCTTGGTAGTAGAGCAGCACGGGTGCGTCGGGGAGCTGCTTAAGCCGCGCGGGGAACCGTTTACTGGTGTAAAACAGAATCTGCACGCTTTCCTTTTCGGCTTTCCGCAGGCTTTCCTCGGCCTGTTTTAGGGCTTTGGTGCGCTCCAGGCCAGTCAGGATAGCCACGGTGGCCGGCCCCACGCCCGGAATCTTGCGCAGCTTGCCCGGCGGCAGGTGCAGCACGTTCCGGGCCGAGCCTCCGTAGCTCATCAGCTGCCGCGTGAGCTGCGGCCCAATATTGGGGAAAAGGGTAAGGGCTACTTCGTAGTAAAGATCTTGGTTAGCTACTTCCACTACCGTACTTTGTTATTAGCGTAGAGACTTAACTACAAAGCAGCCAAGAAGCCACAGCATGGGTAATCCGCCTAGAGCAATGCCAACAAGTCGGCTTTTAGGCCGTTGATTACGTTGCCAATACAGGCCTAGCAGCACTAGAATCAGGAGGTAGCTAGCCAAGATAACCTTGGTTATCAGTTCCTCAGAAGAGTAGTTGCCGTTTGTCTTATCTCCCAGAATAGGGAGGACCGACACGAAAACAATAACCACATCTGCCAACAGTATACACGCCGTTGTAATTAGGGCTTCACCAATAGAGTTGAAAGGTTGGGGGAAAAGCTGGCTCATTACCCCTGCTGCGCCTTGCCTATGACATCCAGCTCTTTCTTCATCTGCACCAGAAAGCCGCGCACTTTTTCCAGGCTCTGGATTACATCGATTTTCTCCTTGAGCTGCGGGCCTTTTTGCTTCAGCATGTCGCGGGCACCGGGGATGGTGTAGCCGCGCTCCTTCACCAGGTGGTAAATGGTGCGGAACGTGTCAATATCCTGGGGAGTATAAAGCCGGTTACCCTTTTTGCTTTTGCGCGGGCGCAGCTCCTCAAACTCCGTCTCCCAGAACCGGATCAGGGAGGGGGCTACATTAAATTGGGCCGCCACCTCGCCAATGGTGAAGTACTGCTTCTCGATGTCGCGCTCTTTATAGGGCATAGTTAAGTAGAGTAGAACCTGAGAGGCCGCGCTACTTGAGGTAGGATACGGCTAGCATAAGGTGCAAGCTAAGGCTTGGGAGTCAATTCAGAGGAGGTATTTGCCCTCACGCTTGAAAATCTACTTCACCTTAAACTTTTTGTGTATTTCATCATATACGCCTAGCAGCTCATTGGCCTTGCCTTCCTTGTCAAATACCTGCTCCCAGGTATTAAGCGGCTCCCAGATAAAGGTGCCCTTGCCCTTATGGTTAGGCAGGGTGAAGGCGATGTTATTTACCTCCCGCTTCAGCTCAGAGTATTCCACCACCACAATATCCTGGGGGTAACGGCGGGCTAAGCTGGTGAGGTTGCGCTGCAGGTCAGGGAGGGTACGGTGCCACCTGGGGTAGTACGACTGGCCTATGACGTCGCAGGTAACTCCGCGCGCAAACATATTATCGAGCCAGTACACTGACTGTTCATTCTGCCCGCCCAGGGCAATGTGCATTATAATCAGGCTTTGCGGAGCAGTTTCCCGTACGGCCGCAACGCCTGCTTTTAGTAGTCCGGCCAGGTTATCAAGGCGGGCCACGCTATCGGCGCTGTGAATATCACCATCTGGCCAAAGCAAGCCATGGTTAATCTCGTTGCCTACCTGCACCATATCGGGCAGGGTGCCCTGGGCCTTGAGGGCCAGCAGTACGTCGCGGGTATAGTTGTGCACGGCTTGCTCTAGCTGGGCTCCGTGCAGATCTTTCCAGGCTTCGGGCTTAAACTGCTTCTGCGGGTCGGCCCAGGTGTCGCTGTAGTGAAAGTCGAGGAGGAACTTCAGGCCCGCCTGCTTAACGCGAGTGGCCATCTGCTGGGTGTGGGCCAGGTCGCAGAAGCCCTTATCAGGGGAGTAACCGCTGTCGGCCGCCGGGTTATGAAACAGGCGCAGCCGCACGTAGTTGAAGCCATGGTCTTTCAGGATCTGGATGGCATCCTTCTGCTTTCCCTTATCTGAAAACGTAATCCCCCGGGCTTCCAGCTGTGGCAAAAACGAAATATCAGCCCCCAGCATCTTCCCTGGTTTTGCCTGGTCTGCGGCTGAGCGTACTGGCAGCGAGGAGTGAGCCGGCTGTTTAGCAGATTGGGCCTGGCCTGAGAAAGCCCCAAGCCACAGCAAAACAAACAGCGAGCAGAATACTCGGGTGGCTGGCCATGACGGGGTAGTACGGGAGCGTGGCAGCAGAGTTGACTTCATGGGAGCAGAGCAAGGGCTGGGGCCGGGCTTCTGCTGCCCAGGCAGTGCTTCGACTTCCGAGCGAAGTGGCTACCTTTGCAGAAATGCCTTTTAGCCCGGTTATTTGGGGTTCTGAAGTTGCAAAATAGCCAATTTTGCTGCCGTCGCCAATCTGGCGGCGCGGTCTTACATATCCTACATGTCACTCCCTACCGCCAGCCACGTCCGCCAGCAGTTCCTGGATTTCTTCGCTTCTAAAGGCCACCACATTGTGCCCTCGGCACCTATCGTGGTGAAGGACGACCCCACGCTGCTCTTTATTAACTCGGGCATGGCTCCGTTCAAGGACTACTTCCTTGGTAACAAGCCCGCCCCGTTTAAGCGCATTGCCGACACCCAGAAGTGTCTGCGCGTATCGGGCAAGCACAACGACCTGGAAGAGGTAGGGTATGACACCTATCACCACACCATGTTCGAGATGCTCGGCAACTGGTCGTTTGGTGATTACTTCAAGAAGGACGCCATTGCCTGGGCCTGGGAGTTACTTACCGATGTGTTTAAGCTGCCCAAGGACCGCCTCTACGTAACGTATTTTGAAGGCGACAAGGGCGACGGCCTGGGCCCCGACACCGAAACCCAGAACCTGTGGCGCCAGTACGTGGCCGAGGAGCGCATTTTGCCCGGCAACAAGAAGGATAACTTCTGGGAGATGGGTGACACCGGCCCCTGCGGACCCTGCACGGAAATCCACATTGACCTGCGCGACGAAGCCGAAGTAGCCCAGAAAGGCGGTGCCGGACTGGTAAACGCCGACCACCCCCAGGTAGTGGAAATCTGGAACAACGTGTTCATGGAGTTCGAGCGCCGCGCCGACAAGTCGCTGCTAAAACTGCCTCAGCAGAACGTAGATACGGGCATGGGCTTCGAGCGTTTGATGATGGCCGTGTCGGGCGTGAAGTCGAACTACGACACCGACGTATTCCAGCCGCTTATTCAGTTCATTGCCTCGCAGGTAGGCCTGCAGTACCACGGCACGGCCCCGGCCACCGTGAACGACCAGCCCGCCACCGAGAACGAGAAGACCGACATTGCCATCCGCGTTATTGCGGACCACATCCGGACCATCAGCTTCACCATTGCCGACGGCCAGCTGCCCAGCAACGTGAAGGCCGGCTACGTGATTCGCCGCATTCTGCGCCGTGCCGTGCGCTACGCCTTCTCGTCGCTGAACCAGAAGCAGCCCTTCCTGTATAAGCTGGTACCCGTACTAGCCGACCAGATGGCGAACATTTTCCCCGAGCTTAAGCAGCAGCAGCAGTTTGTGCAGCGCGTAATTGAGGAAGAGGAAATTGCTTTCTTAAAAACGCTGGAGAACGGTCTGCGTCGGCTTGATGCCTTGGAGGAATCTGCCCGCGCTAACGGCAACCGCATTGACGGTAAAACCGCTTTCGAGCTGTCGGATACGTTTGGTTTCCCGCTAGACCTTACCGCCCTTATTGCCCGAGAGAAGGGCCTGACGGTGGACGAGGAAGGCTTCAAGAAAGAACTGGAGGCCCAGAAAAACCGCTCCCGCAACGCCCAGGAGGCTGAGCAGAGCGACTGGACCATCGTAACCGAATCAGAAGAGCAGCCCGTATTTGTGGGCTACGACCAGGAGCAGGCCCCAGCCCGTATCCTGCGCTACCGCCGCACCGACCGCAAGGGCAAAACCGAATACCAAGTGGTGCTCGACCAGACGCCGTTCTACGCCGAATCAGGTGGACAGATTGGGGACACCGGTTACCTGGTATCGCCGCTGAGCAAAGTGCGCGTGCTCGACACGAAGAAGGAGAATGACCTCATTGTGCACACCGTGCTGGAGCTGCCCCAGGACCTAGATGCTGACTTTAGCGCCGAGGTGGACCACGCTCGCCGCGACCAGATCCGTCGTAACCACACGGCCACGCACTTGCTGCAGGCGGCCCTGCGCGAGGTTGTGGGTACGCACGTGGCGCAGAAAGGCTCGTTGGTGAACGAGAAGCTGCTCCGCTTCGACTTCAGCCACTTCACTAAGGTAACCGACGACCAGCTGCGGCAGGTGGAAAACCTGGTGAACCAGCGCATCAGGCAGCAAATTCCGCTAGACGAGCGCCGCAACGTGCCCATCGACGAGGCCAAAGCCCTGGGCGCAACTGCGTTGTTTGGTGAGAAGTACGGCGAGTTTGTGCGCGTTATCACCTTCGACCGGGAGTTCTCGGTGGAGCTTTGCGGCGGCACCCACGTACGCACCACCGGCGACATTGGCTTCTTCAAAATTACCTCAGAAAGCGCAGTAGGCGCCGGCGTACGCCGCATCGAGGCCGTAACGGCTGAGGCGGCCGAAGCCTTCGTAAACCAGCAGCTAGATCTGCTAGGCCAGGTGCGCGAAGCTCTGGGCAACCCCCAGCACCTCATCCCCAGCATTGAAAAGCAAACCGAGGAAATTGCCAACCTGCGCAAGCAAATTGACCAGTTTGCCCAGCAGAGTATCAACCAGCAGAAAGACCAACTGGTAGGCCAGGTAAAGCCGCTCAACGGTGTGAGCTTCATTGCTGCGCAAGTACAGGCGACTTCAGCCGATGGCCTCAAAACCCTGGCCTTCAACCTGCGCCAGTCGGTGCCTAACCTGGTGGCCGTGCTCGGCGCCGAAATCGACGGTAAGCCCCAGCTGGCTGTTATGCTCGATGATGAACTAGCCAAAGGCGGCAAGCTCAACGCTAGCACACTGGTGCGCGAACTGGCCAAGGAAATTCAGGGCGGCGGCGGCGGCCAGCCGTTCTTTGCTACGGCCGGTGGCAAGAACGTAGGTGGCCTAGGGGCCGCCATTGGCAAAGCGGAGGACTTGATCAGCAAGTCACTGGCCTAGGCTTACACAGCTTTGCCATTAGGCCAATAAAGGGCCTGCATAATATCAACATTTGATATTATGCAGGCCCTTTATTCTTTTTAGATTCACTTCTCCCAAAAACAGGGAAGTATAGCAAACCTGTAATTAATTCATCTAAGCGCCTCTGGGTTTACTTGTTATATTTATATTTGAGGAGATATTTTTATTTACGTGAATACAATGAAAAAACATCTGCTGTTTTTTGGCCTTGTGCTAAGCAGTATTGTCGCTCAAGCTCAGGAGCCTACTAGTAAATATTTCAACAAAGTAGGAGAGGAGCAGCCCACCGCTGAAGGAGCTTATTACAGGAAGGAAGTTGAGTCTAAGGGCGGAACTGCCGCAATAGTTCGCACCTTTTACATTAGCGGTAAACCTCGCTCAGTGGCCTTCTATGAAGATTTTGTCCGTAATACGGAGCATGGCATTAGCGAGGGCTGGCACGAAAACGGCAACTTGAGCTGGCGTTCGGCATATGAGCATGGTAAGTCTGTGGGGACTCACGAAAGTTTTTTTCCTGATGGTAAGCTGAAGTATCGCCAGCAGTACTCCGCCGGTAAGCGAGAAGGAGAACTACTACTTTATTATGCCGATGGTCAACTGAAACGCAGAGAAATGTACGTGGCAAATGAGCGCACTACAGGCATTTGTTACAGCGCACAAGGTCAGGAAATACCATTTTTTGAGTACGAAAAAATGCCGGTTTTTCCAGGTGACCAACAAGCTCTTCTGCAATACATAGGTCAGAATGTCCGGTACCCCGGTAAGGCACTTCGGCGGGGTGTGCAAGGCAAGGTGCTTATTAAGTTTATTGTAGACACAACAGGTGTTGTCAGCCATGTACGTGTAGCCAAAGGCTTAGATCCACTGCTTGATGCAGAGGCTTTACATGTGGTAGAAAATCTGCCGCGTTTTGAGCCAGGTAGACAGG
The DNA here is from genome assembly GCF_013137895.1 of Hymenobacter taeanensis. Lineage (NCBI taxonomy): Bacteria > Pseudomonadati > Bacteroidota > Cytophagia > Cytophagales > Hymenobacteraceae > Hymenobacter > Hymenobacter taeanensis. The sequence continues at coordinate 4,274,686 of NZ_CP053538.1, read as the reverse complement.
ATGGTTGTCCGGTGCCAGTGTACTTTACGGTTCCTATAACCTTCGCTATTAATAACGAACCGTTGTTTAAGCCGCGCTCCGCCACTAAGCGTCTTTCTCCACCAATCCCTTATTAGAGCCAAACTTAGCGCCTCTGCCTCTCAATTTATAGCTGTTCATTTCACCTTTACCCATATTCTATGCGCATTTCTACCTTTCTACTTACCGCAGCCCTGCTGACTGGCCTAGCCACCACCGCCTCGGCCCAGACTTTTACTGACCCTGGTGCTTACAACAACTTTATCGTGGCCGAGCAGCGGGCCATGCTCAAGAAGAATCTGCGCTACATCAGCAAAGCCGCCCACTCCGACAACGAGAAGAAGATTGACTCAAAGCGCCAGGACCTGATCAAACAGACGGAGCTTTCCCTGAACAAGGTGGCTAAGATGCCGGCTTTCCAGGATGATAAAGGCTTCAAGGAGCAAACTACTGAAGCCTTATATCAGCTCCTGAAAGTGTACTCAGAGGACTATAAGGCCGTGGACATGCTGGCCGCCACTCGCACGGCTACCGTCGAGAACATGGAGCAGTACTTTCGGCTGCAGGAAATCGCCGAAGCGAAGATGCAGGTAGTAAACGACTCAGTGGACGCAGCCCAGAAGCGGTTTGCCCAGCGCCATAAAATGACCATTTCCGAAGACCCGGAGGGCAAGCGCCTGGCCAACTACATGCGCCAGGTATCGGAGGTGAACAGCTACCAGCACAAGGTGTATCTGGCGCAGTTTCGCATGGAGAAGGCCTCGGCGCGCCTTTTGGATGCGCTGAATGCCCAGGATGCTGCTGCCTTTGAGGCCGCCCGCCAGCAGTTGGTGCTAGATACCCAAACGGCTACCAAGGAGCTAAGCGCCATTGCGCCGTTCCGGGGCAAGGATGCCCAGTACCGCGACGCCGCCCGCAACTTGGTGAAGTTCTACGGGGCCTTTGCCACCAACCAGGCCACGCAAATGCAGGGCCTGATGGAGCACAAAGACCGCCTCACCAAAGTGGAAGCCGACAAGTTTAATGGGTTTATCAAGGGGTATAATACCCAGAACCAGAAGCTGGTAGCCGCCTACAATCAAGCCGGTAGCAACTTCCAGGCAACCTACATTCCGGTATTTAACGACTAAGCTACGCGGGAAGTACGCGGGCTTCGGTTCGTAGCGAATGGTACCGGGCCTTGGGGCTGCGAGCACCTATCCGCTACGGGCCGAAGCCCGCTTGCGTAAAAGCCTTCACATAAAAGGTGCCATTGCCGTATCTTGCAGCCCCGGCGGCCTACCCGCCCGATTTTTTCTATGGACGAAAGCATCAAAGCCAAATACCAGCCCGTAATCGGCCTCGAAGTGCACGCGCAGCTGCTCACCCGCAGCAAGATGTACTCTTCTGATGAGAATGAATACGGCGCGCTTCCTAATAACAATCTCAGCGTGATTACGCTAGGCCACCCCGGCACGCTGCCGCGCGTGAACTACACGGCCGTGGAGTACGCCATGAAAATGGGCCTGGCTACCAACTGCCAGATTCGGCGCGACAACCTCTTTGCGCGCAAGAATTACTTCTATCCTGACCTTCCCAAAGGGTACCAGATTACCCAGGACAAAACGCCCATTTGCACGAATGGCCACGTAGAAATCCGCTTGGCAGATGGCTCAACCAAGAAAATTGGCATCACCCGCATTCACATGGAGGAAGACGCGGGTAAGTCGATGCACTTGGCGGGTGAGGTGGAAACCCTCGTGGACCTGAACCGCGCCGGCGTGCCTCTGATTGAGATTGTATCGGAGCCCGACATTCGGACCGCTGAAGAGGCCTACGCGTATCTCTCCGAAATTAAGAAGCTGGTGCAGTACCTCGATATCTGCGACGGCAACATGGAAGAAGGCTCACTACGCTGCGACGCCAACATTTCGGTGATGCTGAAAGGCGCCGATAAGTTTGGCACCAAGGTGGAGGTGAAGAACATGAACTCCTTCCGCAATGTGCAGCGCGCCATTGAGTATGAGATTGAGCGGCAGATTGCCATGGCGGAAGCCGGCGAGGTGATTGATAGCGAAACCCGTGGCTTTGATGCGCAAACCGGCACCACCAACGGGCAGCGCAGCAAGGAAACCATGAACGATTACCGGTACTTCCCGGAGCCCGACCTGCCCCCGGTAGTAATTGACGATGAGTGGCTGCACCGTGTGCAGGCGGAGCTGCCGGCCCTGCCGCAGCAACTTTACGCCCGCTTTACCGGCGAGCTAGGCCTCTCAGACTATGATGCCAACGTGCTAACGGCCGATAAAGAAGTAGCTCTGTATTTCGATGAGCTTACCCGCCTGACCGCCAACTCGAAGGCTGCGGCTAACTGGGTAACTGGCCCCGTAAAAGCGTACCTGAATGAGCGCGCCCTCACACTCGACCAGTTTCCGCTCACGCCCCAGCACCTCGCCGATATCATTGCTCTCATTGATGAAAACAAGGTAGGCCACTCGGTAGCCAGCAAGCAGCTGTTTCCCTACCTGCTGGATAACCCCACGCAGACGGCCGCTGCCGCAGCGGAGGCCCAAGGACTATTGCAGCAATCTGATGCTGGCGAGCTGGAAGCCAAAATTCAGCAGGTGCTGGAGGCCAACCCAGCCAAAGTAGCCGAGTATCGCGCCGGTAAGAAGTCCCTGACGGGCATGTTTATGGGTGAGCTGATGAAGCTTACCGGCGGCAAAGCCGACCCCAAACTGGCCAACCAGCTACTCCGCCAGCAGCTAGAGGCGTAGTTACTGTCACGTTAAACAAAAAACCACCGGCGGGTTTGCCGGTGGTTTTTTGTTGCAGGATGGTCGCTCTCTTTTGATGACACGCCAGTTCTACTTTCATACGATGCGCCACCTCCTGCTCCTACCTCTTTCGTTACTGAGTGGGGTAAGCTGCCAGCGTTCTGCTGGCGGCCTCACAGCTCCAACCACAGGTGCTAGCTCAAGCATAAAGGCAGCGCCCGACCTCAATCTGCCCCAGCCTGATGGGAGCAAGCTGGCTCTAAGCAGCCTGCGCGGCAAATATGTGCTCGTTGATTTCTGGGCCTCCTGGTGCGGTCCGTGCCGAGCCGAAAGCCCTAACCTGCGTAAACTTTATAGGCAGTTTCACAGCCGTGGGCTGGAAATCTATAGCGTATCGTTGGATGTAAATCAGGCCCGGTGGCACGAAGCTATTGCGGCCGATGAATTAACATGGCACCATGTCTCGGATCTGCGTGGCTGGCAGAGCGCTGGGGCCCAAGCCTATGGCGTCCGTTCTATTCCGTACTCCGTGTTGCTAGACCCCGAAGGCTACATACTGGCCCTCAATTTGCGCGGCCGGGCCCTGGGGCAAAAGATTTCTGAATACATTCCCCTGGATTAACTGTTGGTGTGCGTGCCCACTGGAACTGAAGCGGCAGCGGGGGGTGTATACGATGTATAGAAAGCCGGCGGGCAGGTACAGAATCTGGTGCGGGGCCCGCAAATACGCAGGGAAATAGGCAACTTGCAACCTCAACGCTTGTCTTTAGCCAAACGGTACGCTGGCCCGCAGCCGGCACGCACTTCGAAGATGCATAAAATGAAGAGTTTTCTGTTTATGGGCGCCCTGCTAGGCATGGTGAATGCCTGCAACAAAAATACAACTCCCACTACCAGCACGGCCGGATCGGCGGCCGGTACCTACCAGATTAACGGTCAGCTGCAGAACGCCCCGGCCGGTACCAAGATATACTTAGCTGAGCTAGGCGAAACCCAATTTGTGTCACGTGATACGGCTACCGTTGGGGAAAATGGCAAGTTCACCTTCTCTGGTACGGTGCCCGAAGCCGGTATTTATCAGGTAAAAACTACCGACAAAAACCAGGTGCTGCTGGCCCTGAGCAATGGCAGCCGCGTGGAGCTGACCGGCGATGCGGAGAAGCTAGGCGACACCTACAGCGTAAAGGGCTCTCCCGACTCTGAGCTGTGGCATCGCTACAGCCAGGCGCTGCAGAGCACCCAGCAGCAGATGCAGCAGGCAATGCCGCGTTTAGAGGAGCGCTACAGCCGCGCCGCCCAAGCCGGCCGCACCGACTCCATGCGGGCGATTCAGAGCCAGGCCGAACTGCTGCAAAAAACCAGCCAGCGCCCAGTGCAGCAACTGGTTCGCCAAAACCCCAACTCCATTGTGACGGCTTTTGTGGTGACCAGCATTCTGAACCCCGAGGAGAACTTCACCCTCGCCGATTCAGTGGCCACGCAACTAAAGACGTCGCAGCCAAACTCACGCTACACGAAAAGTCTGGTAGCCCGGCTAGATCCGCTGCGGGCAACCGCACTGGGCGTACAGGCCCCAGAAATCAGCCTGCTGGCTCCCGACGGTAAACCCGTAACCCTGACCAGCCTGCGCGGTAAATACGTGCTGATTGACTTCTGGGCCTCGTGGTGCCGTCCTTGCCGACAGGAGAACCCCAACGTGGTAAAGGCTTACAATAAGTTCAAGGACAAAGGCTTCGAGATTTACAGCGTAAGCTTCGACCAGGACCGCGACAAGTGGCTGAAAGCTATTCAGGCCGATGGCCTTACCTGGACCCACGTTTCTGACCTGAAAGGGTGGGAGAGTGCAGCCGGCCAGACCTACGGTATCAAATCGATTCCTGCTTCCTTCCTGCTTGATCCGCAGGGGCGCATCATTGGCAAAAACCTGCGTGGTGATGCCTTGGCCGCCAAACTGGCTACTGTTTTGAAGTAGAAGTGGCCTAGCCCCTTCCTCCCAGACATACAAAGGCCGCTACTCTAAGCAGGGTAGCGGCCTTTGTATGTCTGGGAGGTAAAAGAAGACTTACATAAACATGCGCTGCATGGCTTGCCAGAGCTGCTTTTTGCGGCCCGCATCATACTCCAACATGCTGATTTCGCCGGCCCCGAGGAAGGCGGTATCACCGAAGAGCAGCACGGGCTCATACGGCTGGGTAGTGTACACGGCCACATCAAGCAGATTTTTGCCGAACGCTAAGAACTGGCGTGCGCCCAGCGTTTGCCGCAGCGTGCACAGGGCCACGGGGTAGGTGGGGTGTTCTACATTCACCAATACCACGTCTTCCACAATCAGGCGGATGGCCTTGAGAATATTATTGAGGAATACATTGCGCGGAAGCTTGCGGAACTCAGTCTCGGGCAAACGCACCAGAATAATGAGGCCATTGGGGTTGCTGCCCAACGTGGAGAACGGAATGTGTGCTACCGGCGACTGAGTAGGCGTGGGCTGCACGCGCCCCGCGGGAGCGGCAGCCGCAGCGGGCAACTCGGCCAACACGGGCACAATTGGCTCCCGGGCGCTGCCCGCTGCCGCCGGTGGCGCTTGTTCTGACTGCAAGTTGGCTAATGAGGGCAACTTAACCGCCGCAACGGGTGCCACTGGAGTGCCAGGAGACGCTGCGCTCTGGCTTGCGGCCGCTGTATTAGCGGTGACGATAGGTGCTGCTGCCACTGGCGGGACGGGTACTGGCCTGGCCTGCGCCGTTACTGGTGCTGGTGCACTACTGGTAGGCAGCTCGGCGGGTAGTAAGGCTGGGCTCATACTGGTAGGGCTCTCGCTGGGCGTTGGCTCAGCCACAACATACAGCGAAACCCCATCGTACAGGTTCTGAAAAAAAGCAAGATCAGCAGCAGGGTTCATAGCGCGCGAAACGGAATAGCCAGTACTGGAAATTAGGCAAAAAGGAAGCCTGTTGCGCTAGGCCACTTAAACTAAATCGAAGAGCGCTTTTAGCTCCGTAGCTTCTGCGGGCTTAAGACGGCCAGCAAGTACCAAGCGCAGTTGGCGGCGGCGCAACGCCCCATGGTACAATTCCTGCTCTACGGCCGTTTCGGGTAAGGCATCAGGCACGTCAATAGGCCGCCCCGACTGATCTACCGCCACAAAGGTGAAGAAGGCCTCGTTCGACTTTACTTTGGTGCCGCTGGGAATGTCTTCTGCCCACACATCAATGTGCACCTCCATCGAGGAGCTGAAGGCCCGCGTTACTTTGGCTTCCAGCGTTACTACGCTGCCCAGGCGAATGCCTTCCCTGAATGAAACGTTGTCAACGGAAGCCGTTACCACAATGCGGTTGCTATGGCGCTGCGCCGATACAGCCGCGGCAATGTCCATGAGGTGCATCATGCGGCCGCCCATCAGGTTGTTGAGCGTATTAGTATCGTTGGGCAGCACCAATTCGGTCATGCTGACGAAGGATTCTTGAACGGGCTTTTGTTTGCGCATTGTGCAGCAGAGTATGATTGGGTACAGGGCCGCAAAGATAGCACCGAGCCGCCCGGTAAGCATTATACCCACCAAAGCTGCATTTAAGAGGAGGTAAGAAGGCTTTTGACCTTTTCCTCAATGGGCGACAGCTGCGAGGTCATGACGAGCAGCGGGCCTTGCTTATCAAACCGTATGTTAAAGGTTAGTATACTGCAGGCCTACTCCATTAAAAAAACCTATTCATTCCAGCCGGCCTGGCCTAGCAACGGCACAAAGCGAAACTCCTCAAACACTTGCCGGGAAAACTCCTCCTCACTTTCACGCACTACTCGCATCATGCGTTGTGTATGAGCATCGCCCACGGGTATGACCAGTGACCCGCCCACGCGCAGTTGCCGCAGTAGGGGCCGAGGAATGGTAGGAGAGCCCGCCGTAACCAGAATCTTATCAAAGGGAGCATGTTGGGGGAGGCCCAGGGAACCGTCGCCGCAGAACAGGTGCGCCGCCCGATGCAGCGCCGCCATACGTTTGCGGGTGCGCTCAAACAGCACCGGTTGGTACTCTATGCTAAACACATGTGAGGTAAGCTCCAATAACACGCAGCACTGGTAACCTGAGCCGGTACCAATTTCCAGTACCTGATCATGTGGGCGCAGTTGCAGCAGCTCCGTTTGATAGGCTACGGTGTACGGCTGCGATATAGTTTGGCCTTCTCCAATGGGGAAGGCTTTATCTTGGTAGGCGTGGGCTTGAAAGGCCGGGTCGAAAAACAGGTGGCGCGGCACAGTGCCTATGGCCGCTAGCACCCGCTCATCGCGGATGCCTTTGCGGCGGAGCTCCTCCACAAGGGTGCGGCGCAAGCCACGGTGCCGATAGCTATCAGTGTGCATGAGCGTAAGAAAGGTAGTAGGGGGCTAGTGCAAAGCGCACACTTCTGCGAAATGCCGCTAATCCCTACCTTTGCTCAGCTTTAAATTAAGCCCGTAGGGGCTTTTAAAGCCAAAATGAAGCACGAAACTACAGTTTCGTCGCCACAAAACCGTCCTTCCTCCCCCGGCAACCAGTCAGCTAGTACCCTCTTGATTCGCACCTTCCAAAAACTGAAGCTGATAGCTGCCGACTTTCTGGCCGCTTTATTGGCGTGGGTTTGTTTTTTCTTAGTGCGCAAATACTTGCTCCAGGAAATTACTGAAGGCTACCACTTCACCGAAGGCGCCCTCTTCTTTTTAACGGGCTCTGCCCTGATGATTGCAGCTTTCTGGACGGTGCTCTACACATTGTTTGGGGAGTATCGGGATATTTTCCGCAAGTCCCGGCTGGCTGAGATTATCCGGCTGGGTCGTGTTTCCTTCTTGGGGGCCGTAGTCATTTTCTTTGCCCTGCTGCTGGATGATGAAGGAGTTCGGAACTACCAGGCCTACTACCTCACGTTCCCGGCATACTGCATTATTCACTTCACCATTACGGCGGTGCTCAGAACCTGGGCCGTAACCAGTGTGCAGCGCCTGGTCCGGGGTGGCGTAATTACCTTTAATACCTTACTGGTAGGCTCTAACGCCCTCGCCCGCGACACGTACCAGGAGCTACGCCGTACGGGCCGCCACCTGGGCCTCAAGATTGTGGGGTTTGTGCCCACCAGCGAAACGGTAGACCCGCAATTAGCCGCCGAACTACCCGCCCGCGGCACGTACCGCCGTTTGCCAGCCCTGATTCGGGCCATGCACATAGAGCAGGTAATCATTGCTATTGAGCCCGCTGAGCACCGCCTGACGGAGGAAATTCTGGCGCTTCTGGAGGGTACGCCCTCTAGGGTCAGCATCCTACCCGACCTATATCAGATGCTGCTGGGCTCCGTGAAAGTCACCCACGTATTCGGAACTCCGTTAATTGAAATCAAGCAGGATTTGCTGCCCGTGTGGCAGCAGATATCGAAGCGGGTGGTAGATGTGGTGGCCTCCGTGTTGTTTTTGCTACTGGCCTGGCCCGTATATCTGGTTACGGCCGTAATGGTCAGGCTCTCTTCACCGGGACCCATTTTTTACTCTCAGGAGCGCATTGGGCGTTATGGGCACCCGTTCCGGATTTATAAATTTCGCTCTATGTATGTAGATGCGGAAAAGCAGGGCCCAGCCCTCAGCTCCGACTATGACCCCCGCATTACGCCCTGGGGCCGCTTTATGCGCAAAGTGCGCCTTGATGAGCTACCTCAGTTCTGGAACGTCATCAAGGGCGATATGAGCATTGTGGGCCCGCGCCCGGAGCGGCAATTTTTCATTGACCAGATTATGCGGGTAGCGCCCCACTACCGGCATTTGCACCGCGTGCGCCCCGGCCTCACCAGCCTGGGCCAGGTGAAATATGGCTACGCCGAAACGGTATCCCAAATGGTAGAACGACTCAAGTTTGATATCCTCTATATTGAAAACATGAGCCTTTCCATGGACTTCCGGGTGCTGCTGTACACCCTCAAAATCATTATTGAAGGCCGGGGGAAGTAAGATTTAACCGACAAGTGCGGCGGGGGAATAAAGAAAAGTAGGCTGGGCCGCTACCTGAATACCTTTGCACTTGTTTACTGCTAACTTTTCATTGCTCCCTGACACTATGTTCACCGGAATTATAGAAACCCTGGGTACCATCCAGGATGTGCGCCGCGAAGGCTCTAACATTCACTTCACCGTTTCTTCTGCTTTTGCGCAGGAGCTTAAAATAGACCAGAGTGTGGCCCACGACGGCGTATGCCTCACCGTAGTGGCCATGGATGGCCACGCGAATACTCACGTGGTTACGGCCATTGATGAAACGCTGCAAAAAACCAACCTAGGCCAGTGGCAGCCGGGCCGGCGCGTGAATCTTGAGCGGTGCCTAGCGGCCAACGGGCGCTTTGATGGGCACATTGTGCAGGGCCACGTAGATCTTACGGCCGTGTGTGAGTCGGTGGAAGACCAGAACGGCTCCTGGCTATACCGGTTTCGGCATGAGCCTGGGCCCGGCCGCGTAACGGTAGAAAAGGGCTCCATTTGCATCAACGGCACCAGCCTTACCTGCTTCAACAGCACCGATGATGGCTTCTCCGTTGCCATCATTCCGTACACCTACGAGCACACCACTTTCCAAGACCTGCGCCCCGGCGACCAAGTGAATCTGGAATTTGATATTGTGGGCAAGTACGTAGCTAAGCTGCTGGGTCGCTAGCAGGTAGGGTATTGAAGAGAGAGGCCTGGAGCAACGCGTTGTCGGCAAACATCGTAGCAGAAGAATCCACCACTCTGTCTCTGAGTTATGTCTAAACGCGAATTAATAGAACCCACTGAAGGCGATAAACGCTACGTGCGCCGCAACGAAAAAGGGGAGTTCACGAAATCTGATGACTTGCACCGTTCTCTCTCCCGCGACGACCGTAAAAACTCTAAAACCACCAGCTCGCCCGGGCAGGGCGACCGTGGAGATGGGCATACGGGCAACCGGGCCCCTGCCGGTGACGAATAATAACGCACACAACCAGAACGGGCCCTGGCATCAGCCAAGGCCCGTTCTGGTTATAAGGGCTGTGCCCAGCCTAGCTAGGCGTACCCACCGCTATGGTAGGCCACCAGCGCGCAGTGCCCTTTTCATAAAGCGTGGCGCAGCCCCAAGCCAGCAGGCTCCCCAGCAAAGCTCCGGCTACCACATCAGAGGGAAAGTGTGCGGCCAGGTATATGCGGCTGTAGCTAACAATGGCCGCCCATATGAACAGCAGAATCTTTGCTAATCGAAACCGGCGGGGTAGTACCAAGGCAATAAATACGGCCAGGGCAAAGGCATTGGCTGCGTGAGAGGAAATAAACCCAAACTGCCCACCGCACCCATTAGCCAGGTTTAACACCGCCGAAAGGCGAGAGTCGTGGCAGGGGCGCAGGCGGGCAAAGTACGGTTTGAAGAAGCGGCTCGATACGCTATCGGCCAGTGCTACGCTTAAGCCCAGCAACGGCAGCAGCAAAAAGGCCCGGCGCCGGAAGAGGTAGCCAAGCACAAGCAAGAGCACGAAGTAAGCCGGAAACCACACGAAGCGCTCGGAGAAGAATACCATCCAGGCATCGAGGCCGCGCGTATGGTGCGCATTAGCCGCTACCAGCAGCTCACGGTCGAGGGTTTGTAAGTATTCGATCAAGAGGGAACAGCCGGAGCAGCAACCCAGTCAACGCCCTTGCGCAGCCACTGCTGAGTGGCTGCTTCGGGCGAGCCGGGCTCGGGTTGGAGGTTATAGTGCCACTCCGCCTGGGGCGGGAGGCTCATCAGAATGCTTTCGGTGCGGCCATTTGTTTCAAGGCCAAAGCGGGTACCCCGGTCAATGGCGAGGTTGAACTCGGCGTAGCGCCCGCGGCGCACGAGCTGCCACTGCTTCTCCCGCTCGGTAAAGGGCAGGTCAGCGTTCTGGCGCATCAGGTGCGTGTAGGTGCGGCCATATACTTCGCCCACGGCACGCACAAAGGCAAACAAGCTGTTACGGTCGCCATCTTTGCCTACCGTGAGGCGGTCGAAGAAGATGCCGCCTACGCCCCGCGTCTCCTGCCGATGGGGGATATAGAAGTAGTCATCAGCCCACTGCTTGAAGCGCGTGTAGTAGGTGGCATCGTGCCGGGCGCATACATCCGCAATCTGTTCATGAAACCAACGGGCCTGCGCCTCATCTACATAAATGGGGGTCAGGTCTAGGCCACCGCCAAACCACGCCTCCCCGTTGCCCGCCTCAAAATAGCGCACGTTCATGTGCGAGATGGGCACGTGCGGGTTGCGCGGATGTTGCACCACCGACACGCCCGTGGCAAAATAATTAGGGTTGGGCATGAGCAGCACGCGGGCCGCTTGCTCACTCATGGTGCCCTCTACGGCCGAGAAGTTTACGCCACCCTTTTCAATAACCCGTCCGCCAGTAAGGATGCGGCTGCGGCCACCGCCACCGCTGTGGTGCTGCCAAGCATCTTCCTGGAACTGGCCCAGGCCATCGGCGGCTTCAATTTGCTGGCACAGCCACTCCTGAAATTGGCGCATCCAGGCCTCTACGCTAGCGCGAAAGGTAGGAGCAGGGGCGGCGGCAGGGAAAAGAGTAGGTTCAGAAACGGACATATACAGTAGAACAGCGGAGGAAATGAACAGGGCAAATTGCCATAAGAAGGCGCCCAGAGTGACTGATGAAATTCTTGCCGCTGCTGTTTTTGCTATAGCAAAGGTAGGGGTTTGGTAAGTTTTAGGAACATGATAGTGGGTGGAGTGAGTATCCTGCCAATAGATCCTAATTAGTCGGTTTTGCCAAATAAGTAGGCTGCTGACAGATGAACACCTCTGTTCGAATAGGATTTTGGGCTGCTGGACTGATATACCAGGAGAGCGTTAGAACCTGAGTTGGCAGGAACCAGATTCACCAGCCCCACACTATACCCCCCCCTGAATCAGCACGCGCGAAAATCGGTACCCAATACCTGCCTGCAGGCCTGCATCAACGCGGCGAGAATAAATGTAGTAATCGAGGCCAGATGCCGCCGTTGTAGGCTGTTTCGGACTTGGCAGTATGTCTTTGTCGTGGCCTAGATAGGAAGACCTGAATACCTCCCCGTTGGGCTGGGGTGTCAAAAAACTATCATTGTATTCCCAGTGACCCTTCAGCAGCATGCTAACGTAGCCACCAGCGAAGACCTGAAACCCCTGTCCGTTCGGGCGCTGAGTATAGGCCAGATTGACAGGTAGGCTTAGGTAAGAGAGCTGATACGTTTCGTTGATAAGATAGGAAGTACCTTCGGGGGTACCAACTGGCTGGTATTCATCCTGCAGTCGAAAGCCTCTTTGTGCATACAGGCCAGAAATTTGTAACGCCCATTGTTTCTGTTGCGCCTGAATAGTGCCGCCCAGTGCAACGCCTAGTACGGAACGTGGCGTAAACCTGTGCTTGTCATAGGCGGCGTACGCCGCCGTAGTTGCAACCCCTCCAACATGAGGGCCAAAGTGAATGGTGGTTTGCGAGTAAGCAACGCTAACTTCTGCCAAGGCAAAGAATAGAGTTAGTATACATTTCATGCTGTTGATATATGTTATCACCGGCGTAGCCTGGCAGGAATCTGGTAACGGATTGGTTAGAAGATTTTTCGTAGTAATAGTAGCTCCAACTCCTGCTTGGGAATGCCAAAACGAGTATCGGTTGGAAACTGCACAGTTTCTCCCGTGCGCTGAAAGCCGTGCCGTTCGTACCAAGCCAGCAACTCCTGGCGCACTGAAATCACTGAAATAAGCAGGCCTGAACAGTCAAGTTGCCGGGCTTGCGCCTCGGCGGCGGCAATAAACTGCTTGCCCAGACCACGGGCTTGGTGTTCTGGCGAAACTGAGAGCATACCGAGGTACAAATCGGGCGCCTGATTTTTCAGGTACACGCTGCCCAGCAACGTACCAGCGGAGGTACGAGCCAGCAGAAAGGTTGCGCCGGGGGTGGTGAGTAGGTCGCGGATATCGTCCGCATCGGTGCGCTGCCCATCGAGCAGGTGAGCTTCGGTGGTCCAGCCCTGGCGGGAGGAGTCGCCCCGGTAGGCGCTGTTAACGAGGGCCACTAGTTCAGGAATGTCCGCCTCAGTGGCCTTGGTAATTGAAAGGTCTGAAATCATAGGGCAAAAATAGAAGGCCCCGAACCGCTGTGGAGCATGTACTGTTAAAAATGAGGGTCTCCGCCAATAACTCTTCTGGTTTGTATACTGCCCTCGGAGCCTCTAGCAAGGTCTGGCTTCGCGGAGTTGACACAAGCCTAGTAATTTAAATCTTCAGGAACCCGCCATTCCGCGGGAACCCGTAATTTCGCCCTACAACCCACCGCCCCTGCATGTCAACTTACTCCACCCCAACGACGACGCTGGAAACCGAGTTTACCACCCCTACACCCACCCGAGCGATGCTCCAACGTGCCTATCGCCTGATGCGTACCGCCGCTGAGCTTGCTCGTATCTACGAAGAAAATAAAGCGGTAACGGCCAAATACGTGCACGCAACAGCTCGTGGGCACGAGGCTATTCAGTTGGCCGCAGCCTTTCACCTGCGCCCCACTGACTACGCCGCACCGTATTACCGCGACGATGCCATGCTGCTGGGCTTCGGCCTGACGCCCTACGAGCTGATGCTTCAGCTCATGGCCAAGCGCGACGACCCGTTCTCCGGTGGGCGTACCTACTACAGTCACCCTTCGCTGCGGCGAGCGGGTTTCCCCGTTATCCCGCACCAAAGCTCCGCTACGGGTATGCAGGCCATTCCGGCCACCGGCATGGCGCACGCCATTAAGTACCTGGAAGGTCAACATCTGCTTCCCGACGCTGAGGAGCAGCCCGTGGTGCTGTGCTCCATTGGTGATGGGGCCATGACGGAGGGCGAAGTAGCCGAGGCCCTGCAGATGGCCGTGCTGCATCAGCTACCTATTATCTACCTGGTGCAAGACAACGACTGGGGTATTTCGGCTACGGGGCGGGAGATGCGCGCTATGGATGCGTTTGAATTTGCCGCCGGTTTCAAGGGCCTGCACCGTTTGCAATTTGACGGCGCCGACTTCCTGGCCAGCCACGCTGGTATGGAAGAGGCCTTCGACTACGCCCGTCGTACCCGTGGGCCGGTTCTGGTGCATGCCAAGTGCCCGTTGCTAGGCCACCACACCAGCGGCGTGCGCCGCGAGTGGTACCGCGGCGACAACCTGGCCGCGCACACTCTCAACGACCCGCTGCCACGCTTCCACCAGCAGTTGCTGGAGCTAGGTTACTCCGAAGAAATGCTGGCCGAGCTTGGGGAAGAGGCCAAGGCTACCGTTGAGGCCGACTATCAGCGCGCCCTGGCTGCTCCGGCTCCTGACCCTGCTACTTACACTGAACACGAGTTTGCCCCACCGGCCATAACGGAAGAAGCAGGGGAAAGAAGCCCCGCCGGCGCCGATAAGGTTCTCATGGTAGATGCTGCTCTGCACGCCGTGGATGATATTTTGCAGGAGTTTCCCGAAGCGCTGTTTTACGGCCAAGACGTAGGCGGGGAGCTTGGGGGCGTGTTCCGCGAAGCAGCTTTGCTGGCCAAAAAGTACGGCGATGCCCGCGTGTTTAATACGCCCATTCAGGAGGCCTACATTGTTGGCAGCACGGCCGGTATGAGCGCAGTGGGTGCCAAAGCTATTGTGGAAATTCAGTTCGCCGACTACATCTGGCCTAGCCTTAACCAGCTGGTGGAGGAACTCAGTAAGTCATGCTACCTCTCCAATGGTAAGTTTCCGGTGCAAAGCCTCATTCGGGTGCCGGTAGGGGCCTATGGCGGGGGCGGGCCTTATCACTCGGGCTCCATAGAAAGCACCCTACTCACTATTCGCGGCATTAAAGTGGTATACCCCAGCAATGCCGCCGACATGAAAGGCTTGCTCCGGGCCGCCTTCCTCGATCCTAATCCCGTAGTGCTGCTTGAACATAAGGGGCTGTATTGGAGCAAAGTGCCGGGCACAGAAGATGCCAAAACCTTGGAGCCAGCCACTGGCTACGTGATTCCCTTGGGCAAAGCTGCCGTAGCTCAGGAAGCCGACTCTGGCAAGCTACGCAATGGAGAAACCTGCGTGGTTATTACCTACGGCATGGGCGTGCATTGGGCCAAAACGGCCAGCAAGCAGTTTCCGGGCCAGGTAGAGGTGCTAGACCTTCGTACCCTAAACCCCCTGGATTATGACGCGGTGGAAGCCGCCGTGCGCCGCCACGGCAAGGCCTTGGTTTTGACCGAAGAGCCTCTCATGAATTCATTTGCTGAGAGCCTGGCGGGTCGCATTCAGCGCACCTGCTTCCGTAACCTCGATGCGCCCGTGTTTACGTTAGGCGCCGCCAACCTGCCCGCCATTGCCCTAAATGTGGAGCTAGAGAAGCAAATGCTACCTAGCGCCGAGAAAGTAGGTGTGGCTTTAGCTGAGCTGTTAGGCTATTAGGTAGCACCCCCAAATAGTGACTGAGTATAAGGTGCCCTAGGCCTGTCTTCGCGAGATGGCTCTATTTAAAAGCCCTTACTTCCGTGCAGGAGGTAAGGGCTTTTACCTTATCAACGGCTTCAGGCCTAGAGAAGGTACGAGTAGTTGTGCTGTCCTGCGGGTGCTCCGCTCACAATAACAGAGCCGCTAGGCCACTTCACTTAGTCACCCTTTTAGCCTGTCATCACTTAGAATGGATAGCCGATGCCTAAGTTAAAGGCCGTTTGATCTTCTTTGAGGCTGAAGCGGCTAATTGCCCACTTGTTGTTAGGAGCATTAGGGTCGTATACCTTGGTAGCAATATCGAGGCGCAGAATCAGGAAGCTGAAGTCGAAACGGACGCCGAAGCCGGAGCCAACGGCGAACTGCCGGTAAAATTTGCTGAGCTGAAACTGTGCGCCCGGCCGCTGGGGCTCCTTCTGCAAGGACCACACATTGCCAAAATCGGTGAAGAGAGCACCCTTAACGAAGCTATAGATGGGGAAGCGGTATTCTACATTCCCTTCCAGCAAAAGCTCCCCCGGCTGTTCCAGATCGTAGTTGCGCTCAGTGGTTTCATTACCGTTGGCATCGCGCTTATAGAGCGTGTAGCTGCCGGTGCCAAGGCGGCGAGGCTTCCAGGCCCGCACGCTTGAGCTGCCACCAGCAAACAGATATTTATCGTAGGGCACTAAGAGCTGGCTGGTTCTGCTGCCAGGCACAATCTGGCCGTTTTCGCCGCGGGTTTCGGTAGTCGTTTTGGTCAGAGAGCGTACTGCCCCACCGGAAAGCCGATACACAAAGAATGTTTGAGGAGTGAGCTTGTAGTAGCGGCGGTAATCAGCGGTAAACTTTGCAAAGTCATAGGTTTTCAGCCGGTCATTCACGGTGGGTCTGAGGCTGATAATTACCGGCTGCTTTTGGTACAGATTTCGGGTGAGGCCCCCAACTTCGGCGAAGAGACGAAGGTACTGGCCTGCCCGGGTTTCGTTGAAGTCGTTGGAATTATACAGCGAGGTAGCACTAAAGCTCGGGACAAACAGGTTATCAAAACTGCGTAGAACGGGTGTGTTCTGAGTGAGCGATAACTGTTGTAATAAGTTGAAATAAGTGTCCGTAATAGCTGCCGTCCGAACGATGCTTAGGTCGAAGGGGGTAAGCACGTACTGATGGAAAGTGGAGCGTTGCCAGATATAGTCCAGCGTGCCCTCCACGTTGGTGCGGGTATACTGGGCGGGCCGCTTTACGTAGGTGTAGCTGGCGTTGAAACGCGTGCGGGGGTTATACTGATTCAGGTAGCGGTTGGGGCGCCACGGAATCAGGAACTGAGGCAGCACCAGGTTAACGTTTGCGCCTAGCTGCGTGGTAAGCAAGCTATTGTTCGTGTTGTCGCTGGTTTGACCGGCAATGTTGTACTGCCCTTCAAAGCCGGCCCGCACGCCGAATTCCAGTAATTCAGCGCCTCCAAATACATTCCTGACTTTTAAGCGCACATTGCCAAATGGCCCTACTTGCCGCGCTACGTAGGTGCCACCAAATTCAGAGGTTTCCTGGTATTTCTTGGCCGGCGAAGCATTAATAGTGGCATCCAGCAAGCCGCGGGTTGAGTCAGTGGGGGCATCGTCGCCGCGCAGGCGCCGGTATGTCACCGTACTGAAGCGGAACATATCCAGGTTGGCCAGCTGGCGTTGAGTAAGCTGAGTGTTGATCTGGCTGTACGGTTCGCCGGGCCGGACTTCCACTTTCCGGTCGAGGGTGCGGGTGCTGAATTTGTGCTTGTAGGCCAGGTAGTAGATGGAGTCGCGGATGAGTGTGTCGCGGTTCTGCCCAAAGCGCACCACGCCAGCATCAGTAATGAAGTTTACCCGCCTGATGGTGTAGAGGCGATGGTACTCGCCGCGGTTGGGCTTGCTGATGATGGTGCGTAGGCGCACGGTAGTAGGGGCAAAACTGGTATCAGCTTCCAGTGTTATGTATTGCTGGCGAAAATCATAGTACCCCTGGTTTTTCAGCAGGTCTTCAATGCGGTTACGCTCCGCCCCAATGACTTCCTCATCGTATTGGTCTCCTACGTGCAGCAGGCTCTGGGGCAAGCTGATCAGTACCCGCTCTGCCACCGCAGTGTCCTGTATGTCGTAGTCGAGCTGGCTGTAGTGGAAAGGCTCGTTTTCCGTAACGTGGTACACCACTGTTACGCGGCGGGGTTCCGTATGGAAGGGGCTGCGCAGGGTAAACACCCGGAACGGGGAGAAGAGCCGCGTGGGCACGGTGTCAGTGGCTGTAACTCCACTCCTAAAGAAGCCCTTAGACTTAAGGAACGTGGCCATTTGCTCAACGCTGGCCCGCGTGAGGGCCGAGTCGTAAATGACGGGCGCTTCCCCTATGCGCATAATGGCATTGCCCTTATCCAGGGCCAGCTGGTGGCGCCGCGTATGCCGCTCTCGCTTGGTTAGGAGCTTACCCACTTCCACAGAGTCGGTACCGGCTTCCTTAATGAGCTGGTCGTAATGGGTGCGGTCCTCATCAAGCTTGCGCTGAAGCTTTTCGGGGTTGTAAAATTTACGCCCTAGCTGATAGATTGCTAGCTTTGGCAGCGGAAACGTACTATTGGGCTTCTGCTGCGCCAGAGCCTGCAGGCGTTCAGGGTCGGCTTTCTTGACCCCCTCAATCTGCACGCGGCTCAGCAGGCGCTGCCCCGGCTGGAGCAGGCGCAGCGGTGAGCAGCCCGCTAGGCCACTAAGTAGCAGCAGGCTGCCCAGGGCCGCCCGCGTTTTCTTTCCTGAAAAAAGCCCTCTGGTGGGGGCCTCGTTAAATAGCGAATATGGTTTCAAAAGCAGTAGCGAAATACGTGCACGCGCTGCACCTGAAGAAGTATCGACTTCGGCACGCCGCTTTCCTGGTAGAAGGCGGCAAAAGCGTAAAAGAGCTGCTAAGTTCCGGACTTCTAACGGAACGGGTGATTGTTACGTCTGATTTTGCTGAGAAAATTCAGGCGCAGCTGCCATCCTCCGTGCCCGTTGACATTGTCACGGAGGACGAACTTACGAAACTCGGCACGCTGGCCAATAATACCACCGCGTTAGCCATTGCCCGCCTGCCCCAGGAGCAGCCCCTGCAGCCCAGCCCAGGTAGCCTGCTGCTGGCCCTAGATCAGGTGCGTGACCCCGGCAATGTGGGTACGCTTATTCGGCTCGCCGACTGGTATGGCCTGGCCGGGGTAATCTGCTCCGAAACCTGCGCCGACCCATGGGCTCCTAAAACAGTAGCAGCTACTATGGGCTCGTTCACGCGTGTGCCTGTGTGGCAGCGGGAGCTACCGGCCTGGCTCCAAAGCGTAGCCCCTGAGTTACCTATTTATGGGGCCGACTTGCACGGCGAGAACGTGCACCGGCTTACTCTGCGCCCCACCGGCGTACTCATCATGGGCAGCGAATCGCACGGTCTCACTCCGGAAGTAGAAGCCTGCCTGACCCAGCGCCTGCATATTCCTGGTCGGGGGCAGGCCGAAAGCCTCAACGTGGCAGTATCGGCAGCAATTCTACTTGACAACTTCTATCGGAATGAGTAGAAATTCCACTGGCGTTGGACAGAATTCTCTGCATACGCTGGTTAGCTTGGATAAAAAACAGGCCTAGCACATTCGCTAGGCCTGTTTTTTATCTATTCACTGAAAAAATACTAGTGCAGCAGCGTGATACCGAAGCTCAGGGCCTGGGCCTGAGGGCCGCGGTTTTCCTTGAACGTATCGTTGAGGTTATACTTGGCAAACAGGTCAAGGCCGCGGATGCCGATAACGCCCTGTAGGCCATATTGGAAGTCAGAGAGGTTATAGCTGCCACGGTCTTTGTCTTTGCGGGTGCGGCCCTCTTCCTCATACTTCAGCTTGGTGTGTGAACCCAGGCGGTAGCCGGCAAAGCCACCAGCGCCAATGTGGAACCCATCGTGGCCGTTCTTACCCTTGAACTGCAACGAAGCCATAAGGGGCAGGTTCAGGGTGGTCATGACAAGCTTGCTCTTCTCCAGATTGCGGGGGTCGGCCTCAACCCGCGTGATGTTATTGTCATCCACGAAGCGGTAGTTCTTATCCAGCATGAAGTTGTTGAAGGCTAGCTCCGGGCCTGTAATGAAATGGAATGGCGAGCCTTTGCTACCTACCCGAATGTTGTAGTGGTAGTTCAGGCTCAGGTAGCGGGAGCCAATGGGGCGCAAATCGGGGTTGATTTCACCTTGCGCCACTGATTTGTTGACCAAAGTATTCAGGCCCAGGTCTATATCGAAGCTGGTGTGCACGGCCCGGTTGGCGCGCTCTTCCTGCTTGGCCTTGCGCTCCGCCTGCTTCACGGAGTCGGGGGTGGAGCTGATGCGCACGGAAACGTGGTCGTGGTCCTTATCATCCTGGTCGTCGTACACTGTCATCCCAAACACACGGCCCAGTACCACGTCAGTGCGGCTCATTGTTTTGGAACTGGTTTTGCCATCCTCGGAGCGCACCGTGATGCGAATCTGCTCAGGTACTTTCTTGCCGGGCTGGTCTTTAGCGGGGTAGAACTCCATGGTTACCTGGTCCGACTTCGAGCTCTTGCCGGCGGCCTCAGCCTGAGTGATGTAGCCGTCCAGCAGTACCAGCAACGAGTCGAGCTTGTAGTTGCGCATCTCGCGCAGCTGGGCCTTGTTCTTCACGAACAGCGTCATGGTGGCCTGGTTAGGCAGCTTCACAATGATGGTGTCGTCGGGGTGAGAGGCAGGCCGGGCGGTGGCATGCAGGCGGCCGGGCAGCAGGAGTACCAGGGCCAGGAGAGCGAGGAGAGAGGATATACGTTTCATGACGTAAAGGAGAAAAAGGCAGCGTTAGAGTTGGATTACTTTGGTAAGCGTGCGGTTGCCCAGACGGGCCTGCACCGTTACCATTTCCGGCAGGCCGGCTTCTGTCAGGCTCACTTTGTCGCCCCGCACGGCGTTGCGGGCCTGCTGCAGCAAGGCTCCAAGGCGTGGGCGGTGACTGTTTTCCGAAGCCTCCGCCATAGCCATAGCAGTAGTAGCCGGGGCGGGGCGTACTTCCACCTCAATAGCACCAATAGGAGCCGATGTGGTGGGAGTAGAGGAAGCTAGGGTGTTGGTGGGGAGCTCCGGCAGAGGCTGTGCTACCGTACCCACCCGCCGCTCCGGAGCAGCTGAACTAGGTGAGGTGACAGCCAATGTCTGGCTAGAAGAAGCGGCAGCTGGTATAGGTTTCAGGGAGTAGCTGGCAGCAGTGCGCGGGGCCGAAGTGCGAGCTAAAGCAGCAGGTTGGGCTTCTGGAGCGGGGTCCGGTTGTACACCCACGGACCGAGATTCAGAAGTTTCAGAGGTGGCCACCTCTACCGGCGTTGCCTTGTCCGGGGCTTCTGTGGTGGTAGATGGTGAAGGAGTAGTGGGGGTTGCCTGAGCAATGCTGGATTTTTTTTCGGGGCTCGGGTTAGCAGCTGAAGCCACGGTGCCGGTACTTAGGCCACTGCTTGGGCCCTGTTGCAACAGCAGCAACCAGGCGCCTCCCAGCAGCGTGAGCAAAGCCACGGCTGCGGCAGCCAGCCACATAACGGGGCGGCGCTTGCGCTTGGGCTGAATTTCGGCCTCCAGTTGGTCCCAGAGGTAGGCGGGCGGCGTGGGTGCATGGCCCTCCAGTCGGTCCCGAAACAGCTTATCAATATCTTCCGGTTGCATATACTTCTTTCGTTGAGGAGGTGGAGGAGGGCCGGGCTTGGGCTCCTGCTACCGCGAGGCGGCGCTGGAGCATGGCCCGGGCCTTACTGAGCTGCGACTTGCTCGTGCCTTCCGAAATACCGAGCAGCTCGCCAATTTCGGGGTGGGTGTAGCCCTCCAGGGCATACAGGTTAAACACCGTGCGGTAGCCTGCGGGCAGCTCGGCCAATACGGCCAGCATATCATCGGCGTTAAGCTGGCTCTCGGCCGTGGCCGCTGTGGCGGGCACGTCGTAGGTCAAATCGTCGATGGCCATGTGCAGGGGCTCCTTACGGCGCAGGAGGCCTAGCGCTTCGTTTACCATAATCCGGCGAATCCAGCCTTCAAACGAGCCATCGTGGCGGTACTGGTCCAGGGCCCGGAATACTTTGGTGAAGCCCACAATCAGGGCTTCCTCAGCGTCTTCGCGGCGCCGCAGGTAGCGCATGCACACTGACAGCATCAGGCCCGCAAACCGCTCATAGAGCAGCTTTTGGGCACGGCTGCTGCCTTGGCGGCAGGCGGCTATGAGGTCAGCATCAGTCACGGAAGGAAGAGTAAAGGTTGAGTCAGGAGCAAGTCGTTTGGAGGGCTAGATGCACCCTGCCGGGGTGGGGTTGCCTAAGCTGCAGAAAAAAATAGCATGGGCTTACAGGCAATTCAGCGTAGCGCTGGAAAGGGCTGTAAATGTGCTGGATATCTTGAATGATAGTCTATAAAAAAATCAGCGCCAACTCAATTGAGTTGGCGCTGACTGGTACAGCTGTAAGAAGGTAAAAAGCAGACTTGCCCTAGAGGGAAGTACTAATGGTAGCCGTGCGCAGGCCTGCTGAATTCACAGGCGTGAGTCCAGAAATGGTTACCGTGTTCTTCACTTCTCCATCTACCTTGATGGTGGCCTGAATAGAACCAGATAGGGAAGCGCCCGGCTGGGGCATGAGGGGGTAGAACTGTACCTCTGCCTTGAAGGTGGTGCCGGCTGGTACCGGCCGCTCGTTATGATTGAAAGAACTGGAGCCAGTGCGCAGACTTTTTGAATACACCGTAGTAAGGTTCAGGCCCGTTTCCTTCTGCACCAACATGCGGCCTTCATAGTCGCTTGAGCTATTTTTTGCTTCAATACTTACGGTTACTTTGTGCGTAGGCGCCACATCTCCAGTTTGCTTGTTGCAGCTGGTCAGCGCCAACAGCGCCGCTGGTAAAAATAGTAGGTACTTCATGGGTATAGTCATTGGATTTGATAAAGATTAACTGGTCTGGGTAGTGCGCTATCCGAGCCCTGACTGCTAGTCAATACTCTTGTAAGTATAGTAAAAAAAACATTCTATAGATTTACCAGAGGAGCTAAACGACCAGTCGTTTAGCTCCTCTGGTAAATCTATAGAATGCTGAGGCCCTAATACTGGCCTATTGACAGCATGACCAAGGTGCAAGCCTCCTCCGTACGGATGCCGCGCTGCTGCGCCAGTTCTTCCAGCTCGGGGTTTTCGGTGCCGGGGTTAAAAATGATGCGCTTAGGGTTCAGGTCCAGAATATAGTCGTACCAGCCGGGTTGGTTTTGGGGGCCTACGTACAGCGTAACCGTATCCACGCCCTCTGACTGGGGCCGATCAGTGTGGATATCCATACCGGCCACCTGGCCCTTACGGATGCCCACGGGTACCACCTCGTGGCCATGGTTTTTCAGCTGATGCACGGCGCGGTAAGCATACCGGTTAGGATTATCGCTGGCGCCGAGAACGAGAGTCTTCTTGTGTGTCATGATAGGAGCAAAACTAGGGAACGTACTTCCGTACCGTATACGAAAGCAACCCGCTAATGGCCAGCAAGGCACCTTTAAGGCTGTTTCAAACCGGCACAAGCGAGAAAGTATCAGGCGCTGATAGCGGCCAGTACCGCTTCGGCGCACCGCTCGCCATCCATAGCCGCCGACACAATGCCCCCGGCATAGCCCGCGCCCTCACCGCACGGAAACAGCCCACGCACCTCGGGGTGCTGCAGGGTGTCCCGGTCCCGGGGGATGCGCACCGGGGAGGAGGTACGGCTTTCCACGCCCACAATTTGGGCGGCATTAGTAGCGTAGCCGGGTATCTTCTGCCCAAAATTCCGGAAACCCTGGCGCAGTCGTTCCGCTAGGCCAGTGCCCAGCACTTCTTCCATCTGAAGTGAAACCAGTCCCGGCTGGTAGCTGGTTTCCAGCAGCTCCGCCGACACTTTGCCCTTCAGGAAGTCGCCGAGGCGCTGGGCGGGCGCCAACTGGGTGTTACCGGCCAGCTGGCAGGCGCGCTGTTCAATATCCTGCTGCAGGCGCAATCCGGCCAACGCACCGTACTGGCGCAGGTCCATATCCTCGAGCTCAATGGCCGTAACAATGCCGGAGTTGGCAAAGCGCGAGTCGCGGCGGCTGGGGCTCATGCCGTTCACCACTACCTCGCCGGGGGCAGTGGCCGCCGGCACAATAAATCCCCCCGGGCACATGCAGAAGGAAAATACGCCCCGCTGCTTATTCTGCCACTGGGTTTGGTGCACCAGCGCATACGAGGCTGCCGGTAGGCCCCCCCGATCTTTGCGGCGGTACTGGGCTTGGTCAATCAGCTCCTGCGGGTGCTCTACGCGCACGCCCAGGGCAAAGGGCTTGGCCTCAATGAGCACCCCACGGCGGTGCAGCAACTCATATATATCACGGGCCGAGTGGCCGGTGGCCAGAATTACGGCATCGGCCTCCAACGCCTCGCCAGTTGCCGTTACTACGCCGCGCAGGTTATTTTGCTCCAGTACCAAATCCGTCACGCGGGTTTCAAACCGCACTTCGCCTCCGGCCTCCCGAATGGTGTCGCGAAGGGCCTGCACCACGTAGGGCAGCTTGTTGGTGCCAATGTGAGGGTGGGCATCAACGAGAATATCGGGGGTGGCGCCGTGCTGCACCAGCAGACGCAGGATGCGGCCTACGTCGCCGCGTTTGGTGGCGCGGGTGTAGAGCTTACCATCAGAATAGGTACCGGCCCCGCCTTCGCCAAAACAGTAGTTAGAGTCACTATCTACGATGTGCTCCTTATTAAGCGCGGCCAGGTCGCGGCGGCGGGTGCGCACATCTTTGCCGCGCTCCAGCACAATGGGTTTAATGCCTAGCTCAATAGCCCGCAAAGCCGCAAACAACCCGGCGGGGCCCGCACCCACAATGAGTACTGAGCGCCGGGCCTGACTTACGTTGGAATAGTGAAACCAGGGACCAAACAGGTTAGCGGGTGGTGGGGTCTGGTAAATATCGGCGCGCAGGCGCACCTGGGGCTGACGGCCACGCGCATCAATGGAGCGCTTGCGCAAGTGCACAAAATCGGCCTGACCGGGCACGAGGCCGGCCGCGTTGAGGAGGGCGCGGTAGCGCGCCATTTCATCGTAGGCCACTTCGGGGGGAAGCAGCACCTCGATTTCCTGGGGTATGGGCATAAAACAGGTGAAAGGGAGTTAGCCTTTGAACCAAAGGGTAAAAAGCAGGGACAAAACTACGAAAATGCCGCCTAGGCCACTCGTATGTTTGAGCAAGCAAAAGCCGGCCCTGCTTGGCAACTGCCGCAACCGCAGAGGCAGTGCGTATGCTGCTAAGCAGGGCCGGCTCTCAAACAGTAGGTTTTGCTAGTCGGTTCCGCTGCCGGTAATGGCCGATTTGCGGGGCCAGAACTTCTCCATGGAATGGTTAAAGCACTCCAGCACCTGAGAACGGACCTCCCCGGAAGGATGACGTAGTAAGTGGCCCAGCAGGTGGCGGTACATCTCCGTCGTAACTTCCAGGCCCTTGGCGCTTACCAGGCCGTGGTGTAACAGGTCGCAGTTGGCAGCCACAGAATTTGAGATGGAATCGGTAAGCTCCTCACGAGCTTTATCGGCTTCCTTGAACGACTGTTCCAAACGGGCTTTTTGATTAGGCAAGGTCTGCTCCATTTTCTACTGAGAGGAGAAAATCAGGTGATATGAATAGTTCGATAAACCTACGCTTGTGCCTGAAAGGTTCAGCCAGCGCTTTTTATTCCAAGAAAAAAGGAATGGATAAGGGTACTAGAGGATAACCACTCTGGTTGTAAGCTATTTAAACTGTTGAGTAGGTTCAGGGTGGCCTAGAATAGAAACCGGGCGTTTCTGCTCATCAATGGCTACGAAGGTGAACAAGCCCGAAACGGCCTTGACACGCTCTTCGGAGTACATCTGCTCCACAAACAGCTCTACGCGCACTTGCAGGCTGGTGTTTCCTACGCGGGCCACGCGCCCAATGAGCTCTACCAGCGTGCCGCCAGGTATGGGGTGGGTGAAGTCAACCTTATCTGAGGAGACTGTGACCATTTTGAGGCGGCTGAAGCGGGTGGCCGTGATAAAGGCTACCTCATCCATCATGTGCAGCGTGGTGCCGCCAAAGAGGGTGTCGTAGTGGTTGGTGGTGTTCGGGAATACCGCTTTAAAGATGCGGGTTTCGGCTCGGCTGATTTTTTCGTCTAGTGAAGACATAGGTAGAGGAGGAGGTGGTAAAGAGAAAACTCGCTCTGCCGGCCGCTTCTGCGGCCCTTTTTGCAACCTTCTCATTGCCGGCTACCTGGCCTACGCACATACTGCCCTTCGCCCGGCTATACTAGCCGGAAGGAGAGGGTCACAGCCCGCAGCAGCACCCGACAAGGACCTGGTTCGCGCAGGAGCCTCATCATTAAGAGCGGCGGGCAGGTCTCCTGACTTGTAACATGCTTTCCGCCCTTCTCGCCTTTATATGGGCAATGGGCCGTAGTTGGAAAGCACTGGCTGATGGTTACTTACAGTAGCGCGTCTGTCCGGGAGTTGCACCCGGTTCCCTTTTCATTCTGGCCGAAGCCAAACACCTGCCGCTCGTCTGACTGGAATAAGCAGACAAAGAACTATGGGCCAAAGGTAGCAGAATGCATCAGTGTCACTCCGAACGCGGTGAGGAATCTACTACTTGGCCGTAGGACGGATGTATGCACAACTTAAAACAGAACGCGAGCTAGTCACTCGCATCTAGAAGATACCTCAGATTCCTCACCTTCGGCTCGTAATGACAGCTGTGGCGTTAGTTCATGCTATTTTGCGGCTGTTCCCTTCCCCCTTCAATACTGGCCTATGGCACCCTCTACTACTCCCGCGCCGCGCACCATGGCCTCCCGTATTCGCTCCATCTTCAGCGGCTCGGTGGGCAACCTGGTAGAGTGGTACGACTGGTACGTGTACTCAGCCTTTGCCTTGTACTTTGCCCCGGCCTTCTTTCCTAAGGGCGACCTTACGGCCCAGCTGCTCAACTCGGCAGCCATTTTTGCGGTCGGCTTTCTGATGCGGCCCCTGGGCGGCTGGCTGATGGGTATTTACGCCGACCGGCACGGGCGGAAAGCAGCATTGCTGCTCTCGGTGCTGCTGATGTGTGGAGGCTCATTGCTGATTGCTCTTACGCCTTCGTATGGGCAAATTGGCGTGGCAGCACCCGTGCTCCTCGTAATAGCGCGCCTGCTGCAGGGCCTGAGCGTAGGCGGGGAATACGGCACCTCGGCTACGTACCTGAGCGAAATGGCTGATCAGCGTAACCGGGGGTTCTTCTCAAGCTTTCAGTACGTGACCCTGATTGCCGGGCAGTTGCTGGCGCTGCTGGTACAGCTAGGCCTACAGGCCGTGCTGAGCACCGAGGAGCTGTATGCCTGGGGTTGGCGCGTGCCGTTTGCCATTGGGGCGGGAGCAGCACTGGTAGCCCTGTACCTGCGCCGCACCATGGAAGAAACCGATGCCTTCACCAAGCAGACCAGCACCAGTACCGCTCAACCCAGCAAGCTCACACTGCTGCTAAGCTACCCGCGGGAGATACTTACGGTCGTGGGCCTGACACTGGGCGGCACGGTGGTTTTTTACACATTTACCACGTACGCGCAGAAGTTTTTGGTGAATACGGCCGGGTTTAGCAAGGCCGAGGCTACTATGGTATCGTTTGCGGCGCTGGGGGTAGCCATGCTGCTGCAGCCCGTGCTGGGCGCCATCTCCGACCGCGTAGGGCGGCGGCCGGTCCTCCTGTTCTTTGGGTTTGGAGCTACGCTCGGCACGTATCCGCTGCTCACGGCGCTAGGCCACTCGGCCGGGCCCGGTGCCGCGTTTGGGCTGCTGGTGCTGGCCTTGTTCATTGTGAGTGGGTATACCTCCATTAATGCGGTAGTGAAAGCCGAGCTGTTCCCCACGGAAATCAGGGCGTTGGGGGTGGGGCTACCGTATGCGCTTACCGTGGCAATTTTTGGCGGGTCGGCGGAGTATGTGGCGCTGCTGGCCAAAGACCGGGGCGTGGAAACCTGGTTTTACTGGTATGTAACGGCCTGTGCGGCCATCTCGCTGCTGGTATACCTGCGCATGAGCGATACCCGCGACACCTCCCGGATGCGAGAAGACTAACCTAGTACCAGTGGGCTAAGTGGGACCGAAGTGGTGTAGGCTAATCAAGTGAGAAAAGTATAGGCAACCTATTGAACCCTGGCGTTGTCCATTGGCTTGTCAAGTACCTGTTTTTAACCTCAGGCGTGCTGCTGTGAAAACAAAGTGCGTAAGTTGAGCTTTCTGTTCCAGTGTTCTCTCCTAAACCCCCCTTCATCAGTATGCGTACCCTCACCCCAAAATTCCTCTTTCTGTTCCTGTGCACCTTTCTGCTGGCGGCTACTTCCTTCGCGCAAGGCACCATGACCACAAAGGCTCCCGAGGATAAATCGAAGCGCCCCAGCCCGCCCGCAACCGTAACGGGCACTGCGCCCGGCGGAGTGGCCTACACCATTGACTACAGCCGCCCTTCGGTGAAAGGCCGCAAAATATTCGGTGGGCTGGAGCAGTATGGCAAAGTATGGCGCACTGGTGCCAACGAGGCTACTACGTTTGAAGTAAAACAGCCCGTAAAAATCAACGGCCAGGCCCTGCCAGCTGGCAAGTATGCGCTGTTTACCATCCCCGGCGAGCAGGAGTGGACCATTATCTTCAACAAGACGGCCAATCAGTGGGGTGCTTATGAGTACAAACAAGAGCAGGATGCCCTGCGTGTAACCGTAAAACCCAGCAAAACCCCTTCGCTGGTAGAGCAGTTCACCATTTCTTCCGATAAGAAAGGCAACGTAACTATGGCTTGGGAAAACACGCAGGCCAGCTTCACCGTGAGCAAGTAACAGCCCTAGGCCACTCAACAAAACGGCCCCCGTTCTTACTCAGCTGAGTAGGAGCGGGGGCCGTTCTGGTTATATCGGGTTAACTACATCAGAGTTAATTCACTCTTTTTTATCATTGAAAGTTACTGGTGCTGCCTCAAGTCCCAGCTTGGTCAGATATACCACCACGAACCAAAAATGAGGTTCATATTTGTTTCCACCAAAGTATCCCAGAAGCTCACCCTGTTTTACCTGTTGACCGACTTGTACAACGGCGCTGTTCTGCGTAATATTCTCGTACCTGCCTTGAGTGCCATCAGCATGGTAAACTAAAATCACGTTTCCGTTTTTGCGTACAAGTGCGTTTTTCTTGTCGTGGCGAACAAAGGCAACAATACCTTCCCGTGCTGCCACAATGGGAGTACCCACCGGAAGAGCAAATGGGTATTGATTCCGCAATTGCCGTCTGATCTTGATGGTATCTGTCTGGACCCGAAAGGGCAGTGCGTATACAAGGCTACTGTCGGGAGCGTGGCCGGTATAGACGCCCGGATCAATATTGTAAGTATAGCGGTAATAAGGGTCTAAGGCTTCTGGAACAAAGACCGTTAGCAACTGGGGGGATTCGGCTGGCGGCAAGGCAATTCTAGCAGGTAACGCAACGGTGCTGTGCATCAGTACTAGCTTCGCTTCTAAGAGAACAGATACTGGTACCACCCCGTGGTTCTCTCCCATAATCGACACAGTACCATTCTCGTTTTTTACCTGATATATCTTGTAGAGAGCGGCTTGGCATAGTGCCGGGATGCGTATAAACACGAGTAGACTGATGCCTAGAGCGAATGCTAGAAATTTGGGCATAGTTGAGTTTCTGTAGTATAAACGGATAGTATAGCCGATAAAATAATGGCTTATCGAGGCCGAACTAAACGGCTGCCTGTACGGAAAGTAACCGGTATGGCTTCTGATTCGGTGGCTCCTGAATGCTCCACAGAAAACCATAAATAAGGGTTTTGCTTCCTGTGCCCAAAGTAAGCAATGAGTTCACCTTGCTTTACCCATTGGCCAACCTGAACGGTTGCACTCCCTGTTTTAATATTTTCATAACAAGCATGAGTGCCATCGTTGTGGTAAACGTAAATCAAGTTACTATTTATGGCCGTACTATTCCGTTGACCATAATGTATAGCGGCTACAACCCCTTCGCGGGCGGCGAGTACAGGAGCATTTTCATGTAACCGGAAGGTATAAAGGTACTGGTTATCGGCTCGTCCTATCGTTAGAGAGTCGATGGCAGTGTTGCATGGAAGTGCATACACGGCGCTGGTATCCGGAGCTAGGCCAGTATAGGCCCCTAAGTCGAAATGGTAGGTATAGTTATAGTGGGATCCTGCACCTGTAGGAGTGAAAATGGCCAGTAGCTGCGGTTGCTCTGCAGGCGCCAATACAACTCTAGCGGGCAGTGGAGTGCTGCTCTGCATGTGCGTTAGCGTAGCCTCAAGCAGTACGGAATAAGGCACAACTTCCTGGTTTATCCCGAAAATGGCCACTCTACCATCTGTTTGTTCAACTTTGTAAACACGATGTAAACGTGTTTGACCGTAAGCCGATCCACACAAACACCATAATATGCTGGTGACTACAGTGATTAATACAGGTTTAAGCACGAACTAGGTAGGGCTAAGAGTAAATAAACATACTTTACTTTCTAACCGTCGTAGGCCACTTCCTCACCTAGCACGCTTTCTACCCAGCCTTTGCCCCAGTCCTCTAGCTCCTGCGGGCTCCAGATTTGGGGGTAGAAGATGCGGCGCTGGAACTTGGGCGGTAAGTATTTGCGCCAGTTGGTGCCGCCGGTAGCCGCAATGGCATCGGGGTGGCGTTCCAGGTAGCGCACCGCTGACTTGTAGTGCATCAGGGGCCAGTTAACGTTCACGTTTACATCCAGCTGCCGGAGTTGCCGGAGCAGGCGCGGGTGCTGGCGGTCTTCCTCGGGAAGGCGCTGTACCACGGCCCACAGGTTGCGGTCCTGAAAGTGGCGGGCGTGCTCCATGAGCTGCGCCGTGTATTTCTCCTCAAACTGCACCAGCGTGAGGGCTTTAGCGCCGGTATCTTCTACGGTAGCACCCGATTTCCAGTAAATGCAGCCCAGCAACTCGTCGTGGGCGGCGGCCTCGCCGAGCAGGCGGCGGCGCTCTTCGGGCACTAAGTTGGATAACGCCGTGCTGGCTAGCTCAATCATGCGGTACTGCACACTCTGAAACCCCGAGGCCGGCATCAGGCTCATCCGGAACTGCAGAAACTGCTGCTTGTCCATGCCATCCACCATCACATCAAACGAGTCAATCAGGTTCTCAAAGTAGCGGTTTACGCGGCCCACGCGTAGCACTACTTCCTGTAGCGTAGGCTCGCCCAGGTCGCCGAGCTGCTCGTACTCACACAGGCAGAGCTTGAAGTACAACTCCGTGATTTGGTGGTACATGATAAATATACGCTCATCCGGAATCTTGGTCAGGGGCTGCTGCAGGGAGAGCAGCGTATCCAGCTTAATATAGTCCCAGTAATTAACGTAGTCGGCGTAATAGAGGCCTTCCAGGTAAGCGGCCAGGTCTTGGCCATCGGCGGCATATTTGGTTTGGAGGCGGCGCAGCTGTTGCCAGACCTCCGGCGAAAATTCTTCCTCGGGGGTGGTCATAAGAGTAATTGCGGAAAGGAGGGAAAGGAAATGCGGGGTGGAGCACAAAGAACGAAAAAGCCGCTGAATCATGAACTGCTTGCCCGTTGAGTGTTGCTGAGCAGCATTCAGCAAGCACCTCTGGGTCGGCGCTGAGCCACTCTGGTAGGAACCAAGCTCTTGGAGCAGGGGCTTGAAAAAAAGCGGTTTTGTGTTTCGTAACCATCGATTTAACGGCCTCTGGGAATTGCTGCTGCGCTGAATCGGGTAAACTTCTACCTTTACCACGTTTATGGCCGAAAAAAGCAGCATTTTCGATATGATCGGGCCGGTAATGATCGGGCCGAGTTCTTCGCACACGGCGGGGGTGGTACGCATTGCGCGCGCCGCAATCCGCATTTTGGGCTCTGTGCCCACCCACGCGACCATCACGTTCTACAACTCCTTTGCCCGCACCTACGAAGGGCACGGCTCCGACCGCGCTATTGTGGCCGGCCTGTTGGGCATGCCCACCGATGATGTGCGCATTCGGGAGGCCTTTGACCATGCCAAGGAAGCGGGTTTGCAGTACACGTTTCAAAGTGTCGGCAACGCTTCTACCATGCACCCCAACACCATTAAGCTTCAGCTGCGTGATGAGCGCGCTGGCACCGCCGTTGAGGTTATTGGGCAGAGCCGCGGGGGGGAGTTATTCGCATTGTGGAAGTGGATGGCTTTCCGGCTGATTTTTCAGCCTCTCTGCACACGCTCATTATTGATGCCGATGACGTGCCGGGCTCCATTGCCTTTATTGCCTCAGTCATTGCCCACGATGAGTGCAACATTGCCACCATGTTTGTATCCCGGAAGGGTAAAAACGATGCCGCCCGGCAGTTCATCGAGATTGACTCTGGCCTGCGTGATATAACCCTGGAGTACCTCCGGCAGCTGCGGTGGGTACACCGGGTAACGTACATTCCAACCATTGAGTAAGGCAAGCAAGCTAATGGGTAAAATAGTCTGATTAGAGGCTGAATTGGGGCGGTTCGTTGATTTGCCCCCAGAGTGGCCTGGCGTTCCTATACCTTAGTGGCCTAGGCCACTGGCTACAATTATTTTAACCCTGTTTCCTGTAGGCAGGCAAGCATCACACTGTATGAAGCGTTTCTACTGGTTGTTACCCCTCTCGGCCGGCCTGCTAGCAACTCCGGCTGTAGCCCAGACTACTCCGCCCGCTCAGCCACCCGCGGGTAGCTTAGCGGCCACTGCGCCCACCGGCCCGTTTACCCTGCAACGCGCGATTGATTATGCCCTGCAGAACAACCTCACCGTTCGCCAGCAGCAGCTTACCTCGGAGCTACAGAATGCCACGTTGCGCCAAAGCCGGGCGGCGCTGCTGCCTTCCGCCAACCTATCCGGCACTCAAGCCTGGAACTACGGTACCAGCCTTGACCCCCTGACCAACGATTTCGTTAGTCAGACTATTCGGTCCAACAATTTCTCGGCAAATACCCAGGTAACGCTGTTTTCGGGCTTTCAGCTGCGCAACACCGTCAAGCGCAATGCCCTCGACTCGGAGGCCAGCAGCTTGGATATTGAGAAGTCGCGCAATGATCTGGCCCTAAACGTAGCCTCCGCCTTTTTGCAGCTGGTGCTGGCTGAGGAGCTGGTGCGTACCAATGAGGTGCGCGTAAACAGCACCGTGCAGCAGGTAGAGCGCACGCAAAAGCTGCTGAAGGCAGGCGCCATACCCGAAAGCAACCTGCTCGACATTCAGGCGCAGCAGGCCTCCGATGAGGTTAACCTGATTACCTCGCAGAACCAGCGTGATCTGGCCCGGCTTACGCTCGCCCAACTACTCAACCTGCCCTCACCCACAGGCCTAGCGATTGATGTGCCCGTGCTGGCCGATCCTGATGATCAGCCCCTGGTGGAGGCCGACCCCGATGGCACATTCCAAACGGCGCAGGGCCTGCTACCAGAAATCAAGGCTGCCGAGTTGCGCGTGCGCTCTGCTCAACGCAGCCTGGATATTGCCCGCGGAGGGTACTATCCGCGTCTGGCCTTCGGAGCTGGTATTTTCACTGGTTTCTCTTCGTCTCGCCTGGCTCGCGTATTCAACGGCGACTCAACCTCGGCCGTGCAGGTGCCCGTATTTCAATCAGGGCTAGGAGGACAGCCCATTCCATCACAGTATTTCCTGCTGCAGCCTAAGCAGGCTATTCCGGAGCTGCTGCCCTCCAGGTTTTCTCAGCAGCTGAAAGACAACCTGGGTAAGAGCCTGCAGTTCTCCTTGCAGGTTCCCATTCTCAATGGCCTCCAGACGCGAACGAGCGTGCAGCGGGCCCAGATAAACATTCAGCAACAGGAGCTGCGAGCTGAACAGGCTCGTCTCACGCTCCGGCAAAATATTCAACAGGCCTACGCGGATGCCATTGCGGCTCAGCGCCGCTACCTTTCATCTCGCCGCCAGACGGAAGCCCTCACCGCGGCCTACCGCAACGCCGAGATACGGTTTAACAATGGCTTGCTGAATGGCACAGAGTTTAACATCGCGAAAAATAACCTTACCGCCGCCGAGTCTACCATGATTCAGGCCAAGTACGAGTTCATCTTCCGCCGCAAAGTGCTCGACTTCTACCAAGGCCGCCCCATTGCCTTGTAAGGTCACGGGCTACACTTTCGGTCGGGAATAAAGCGGCTTGAAGTACGATTTTACTCTGGTAGCTCAGAACGGAGATACCAGACGACATTACTAAAGCGAAGCTTTGGTTTTGATAACGTAAGTCTCTACTAGATTAGCAGATAAATGAAAAATAACCGCGTACTGTACATTTTGCTGGGGATAGTGGTGCTGCTGCTGGTTGGCTATATTGTGGCGAAAAAGCAGGGCCTGATCGGTAAGCCTGCCGGCACGGAAGTACTAGCCGTTAAAGCCAGTCCGAACACTATTGTTGAAACGGTAAGCGCCTCGGGTAAGGTGCAGCCGGAAACGGAAGTGAAAATCTCACCCGACGTATCAGGTGAAATTATTGAGCTTAACGTGGAGGAGGGTGATTCGGTAAAGAAAGGCCAGCTGCTGCTGCGCATCCGCCCCGATAACTATCAGGCCATGGTGAACATGCAAACCGCTTCCGTGGGTACGCAGCGGGCTAACGTAGCCCAAACCCAGGCCCGGCTGCAGCAGTTGCTGGCAAATGCCAAGCAAACGGAGCTAACCTACCGGCGCAATGCTTCCCTCTATAAGCAGAAAGTAATTTCTCAGGCTGATTTTGAAGCCAGCAAAGCGGCCTACGAGGCTTCACAGGAAGAAATCAATTCGGCCCGGCAGAGCATTCGGGCGGCTCAAAGCAACGTGCAGAGCGCGCAGGCTTCCCTTGATGAAGCCCGCAAAAACCTAGACAAGACCACCATCTACGCGCCCGTTAGTGGCACCGTGAGCAAGCTCAACGTGAAGAAGGGCGAGCGGGTAGTTGGTACTTCGCAGATGGCAGGTACCGAAATTATGCGCATTGCCAACCTCAACAACATGGAGGTGCGCGTAAGTGTGAATGAGAATGACATTATCAACGTCAGCCTCGGCGACTCAGCCGACGTAGAGGTGGACAGCTATGCCAGCAAAAACCAGAAGTTTCGGGGCGTGGTGACTAGCATTGCCAACACGGCGAAAGATGCCCTCACGGCAGAAGCCGTTACGGAGTTTGAGGTGCGCATCCGTTTGCTGCCGGCTTCTTATCAGCAGCTGCTGCGCTCAGAGAAGGGGCGCGCGGTAGTGCCTTTCCGCCCGGGCATGACGGCCTCCGTTGATATCATCACGGAGCGCAAAGCCAACGTGCTAAGTGTGCCCCTAATGGCCGTGACTACCCGTTCCGACAGCGCCACTACTTCTGCTGAGGGCAAAGGCACCCCAGCCGTGCGTGTGAGCCGCGGCGGAGCAGGTACTTCCGCAGCAGACCAAACCAGTGTAAATGAGGAGCCGGTGGAACAGGTCGTATTCCTGATCCGGAATGGTAAAGCCGTTATGACGCCAGTGAAAACCGGCATCAGCGACCGGAACAACATGGAGGTTCTGAGCGGCATTCAGGCCGGCGACCAATTAGTGAGTGGCCCTTACCGCGCCGTGTCTAAAACCCTGAAAGATGGGGCCCCGGTGGTCATTAAGGATCTAAAGTCCCTAGATAAGTCAGCGCTGAAAGAAGATCAGGAGGAAGAAAATTAAGCCTTACCTAATACTGGCATTTGCCTGAGTAATTGCGCGCTAGGCCTATGCGAGAGGCCGCCAGTGCATCTAGCACTGGCGGCCTCTCGTTTTTTTTGGCTAAGATTGAAGGATTAGCAGATGCAGGCTGGCCTAGCGTAGGCTCGGCAGCTATGCCGTACTCTGTCAGGAGTTAGCTGAGCAGACACTGCTGGCGGTTTCTCTGCTTTTGTGACCACTTTATTATCCGAACTCAGCTTGGAAAAAATTGCCATGCTTGGCGGCGGCTCTTGGGCTACTGCACTCACCAAAATACTATCAGAAAACGGAGCACGCGTGGGCTGGTGGATGCGCAGTAAAGACGACGTGCAGCACCTGCTACGCACGCGCCACAATCCCCGCTACTTGTCCTCGGTAGCGCTTGATTTGGCGCGGGTGCATCCTACAACTGATTTAGAAGACGCCGTGCAGGAGGCTGATTGGCTGGTGCTGGCTGTTCCTGCGGCCTTCGTGCAGAGCACCCTTGATAAGCTGGACCGCGACTCTCTCAAGCACAAGCGAGTTATCTCGGCCATAAAAGGCATGATACCGGGGAAGAATGTGCTCGTGACCGATTACGTGGCCGAGCGGTTTCGCCTGCCGCATACCCGGTTGGGCGTGGTGGCCGGGCCTTGTCATGCCGAGGAGGTAGCGCTGGAGAAACAAAGCTACCTCACCATAGGCTCGCCCGATGCCGAGCTGGCAGAGGAATTCAGCTGCCTTTTGCGCAACCGGTATGTGAAAGCAAACCCCGCCCAGGACCTCGACGGTATTGAGTACTGTGCCGTTATGAAAAACATTATTGCGCTTACCTGTGGCATTGCCCACGGCCTGGGCTACGGTGATAATTTTCAGGCGGTACTAGTGTCGAATGCCGTGCAGGAAATGCGCCGCTTTGTACATGCCCTCAACCCACAGCCCCGCGACTTATCGGCTTCGGCCTATCTGGGTGACCTGCTGGTAACTGCCTACTCGCAATTCTCGCGCAACCGCACGTTCGGGAATATGATAGGCCGGGGCTACAGCGTAAAATCGGCGCAAATGGAGATGAACATGGTGGCAGAGGGGTACTATGCCGTTAAGAGCATTTATGAGCTGAATAAGAAGCTACAGGTGCCCATGCCCATTACTTCTGCCGCTTATCATGTACTGTATGAGAAAATCTCGCCGGCAGTAGAAATTGAGTTGCTCAAGGAAAGGCTGCGGTAAATGCTGCCAGGTTAGTTTATTGCGGGGTGTAGGCGTCTCTGCCAGCTTGCTGGTTTAGTACACGTTGCTGGCAGTGGCCTAAGACTGGCTCTCATATTCAGGTTAAGGTGTACAGCTATGCCTAGGCTGAAAGCAGGTTAGCTACTCTGCTGGTAACCAGGTAAACACCCGGTACGGAACAAAATGGCTGTTATCTCGTCTGGTATTACTACCACTCACTTACCGAAGACCGTATGGCAACCTGGGGCTACCACAATTTTGATAACGATGCGGCAGCTGATTTTTCTGCCAAATTTCGCGCAACGCATAGCCTGGCTCTGCTTTCAGAAGCACTAGCCGCCGCTGACTCTTCTGCTCCGCTGGAGGCTGAAATTGCCCAGGAAGCTTTAGCCGCCGCCGAAATTGTTGCGGCCCTAGTGGGTAAGCCCGGCCGCGACCTGCCCGCCGATCTGCTCCCCCTCACGGTGCAGCTTACTCCCGCTGAAGCCCCCAGCTTTAAGCGAATGGCCCGGGCGGCGGTGCAAACCATAGCCAAGCAGTCGGCGCTGCAGCAGCATTGGGCGAACAGCGATGATGCTCAAGCCTGGCAGGAGCTGCAGAAGGAAGTACTTGAGCGTTTGCAGTAAACCACGTTCTATGCATTGGCTTATTCTTGCGCTCCTCACGGCGCTTTTCCTGGCACTCTATAATTTCTTTATCAAGCTGGCGGCCGGCCATATTTCAGCGGCGGCGGGCGCAGTTATTTTACAGCTGGTAGCGGCTGGTTTGGGTAGCGTATGGCTGTTATGGCTGCGGTATAAAGGGCAGCCACTTGAAGTGAGTAGTACGGGAGTGGGCCTGGCCATGCTAGCGGGTGCAGGGGTGGGCTTAGCCGAAATTCTAACGTTCGTGGTTTTTGGCAGAGGGGTGCCCTCATCCGTAGGCACCCCAGTAATTGTGGGTGGCTCAGTGCTGCTTACGGCAGTCTTGGGCCTGGTTGTGTTGCGGGAAGCACTTACCTGGTCGCAAGCGCTGGGTTTAGTTAGTATTGTACTCGGTATAGGCCTGTTAGCGCGTGGGCACTAGGCTGAGCAGCTACTTGGCTGCGTTGTGAAGCGAGGAAGTATGTATACGCACCCATGCGCAAGCCGGAAAATCTCTTTTCCGGCTTGCGCATTTGGTTGTGGAAAGGGGACGGTCGAGGCTAAGTGGCGATGTGCTCCTTAGCCGGAGGGTGATACAAAAGTGCACCTATCCACAGGGGTAACCAAGGCCTAAATCCCGCAATTCGTGACATGCTATTCCAGCTGGTTTTAACAGCAGCCTGGCGATGTAAAAGGCGTTGAAGAGTAAAGAAACGCTACTTGAAGGCTGTATAATTTAGCCTTATTCACTTTTATCGTGACATAAGCATAACCCAACGTCACACTATTTTATCGGAATAATCTGGTTGAGTAAATTGCCAACTGAATTAGCTCAATAGAGGCAAGGACAGATAAATCAAATACTCGGTGTACTCATTCTCGAATGACACCATAGAAAGTTTGCCGCGGTAGCTCTTTGTTAGCAGGTCGTTACTCAGCGCTAGGCCTAGTGTGGCATCTGAAATACTATCCGTCGTTGGAAAGCGCTTGAATAAGGCCTGCTGTGTGGCTTCGGAATATCCAGCCCCATTATCACGCACGCAAATCTCCACTTCTGAATCAATTCGTTTAGTGGTGAGGGAGACCTGCGGAACATATTCTTCATCACCCTGGAGCAAACGCTGCTGAATGGAGGCAAAAGCCGTGGTATACACACCTGCCAAAGCTCGCCCCAAGTCCTGCCGAACTATATCCACCCAGCCTACTGCCGGATCAGGGTAGAGAAGCAAGGCCACGTTAAACAAGTGGCTTTTAGCTCGCATATCGTGGTACGTTAAGCGCAAATATTCCTCCGCAAGCTGGTTCAGGTTAGTAGCTTGCCTGGGTTGATTGCCTGCGTGCGAGTACTCCAACATGCCCCGCACAATTGACTCGGCCCGCTGGCTATGGTGCATAATCTTCTCCTGATTACGCCCAAGGTTCTGAAGCATCTCGTCGACTAGCTCTTTGTCATCGAGTGGTAAAACGGTTTGCGTGAGCTCCGTCTTTATTTCCTGGCACAGGTCAACGCTAATGGCGGCGTACTTTCGTACGCAACTAACCGGATTTTGAATCTCGTAGGCCACCCCAGCCATCAATTCCCCTAACGAGGCCATTCTTTCGCGTAGCACTAGCTGGCCTTGCGTAATCTTTAGCTCTTGGAGGGTGCGGGTTACACTATCGCGTTGCGCCAGGAGTTCTTCGGCCTGGTGGGTTACCTGTTCATTAAGGGCTCGCAGCCGTTGGTTGGCATGCTGCTGTTGTCGGTTGTTGCGCCAGAGTATGGTAACCAATAGGAGCAACCCACTAACCCCCGCAATGGCCGCTAGTAAGCGCACTCTGGCAGCATAGGCCACTTGCTCATCTTCCAACTGGCGCAGCCGTTGCTGTTCCGCAAAGCCAATTGCATCCAGCTGTTTGATACGCTGAGGGTTATACAGGCTATCCTGTGCCACTAGCATGATGCTCATATACTTGAGCGTACTATCCCCTTTATCTAGCTTCTTGAAGCTGTCCGTCAGCAAATTACTGCTACGCACTACGCCCAGCACATAGGGTAATGATTGGCTTAGCACCAGGGCCTTGCGGGCATAAATAATGCAGGAATCAAGCTGTCCGTTCTGTTGGTACAGCTCTGAAATATACTGATAGGAGCGGCAGGCACTGCGCAAGTCATTTTCGGGGCCCGCTACTTTCGCGCTTTGGCGGTAATAGGAAAGGGCTTCATGGGAGCGCTTGCGGGAAGCTTCTAACAGACCTAGCTCCCGTAACACGTAAGGGGCGGGGTTACCCCAGCAACTCCGGTGCACAGCGGGGGAGGTGCGCGTAAGCAGCCAGGCTTTATTAAGAAAGTAAGCCGCAGAGTCTAATTGACCCGTGCCCATATAGCTTGCTCCAATGTTTGTGAGCACGCTTACCACCTGAGATGGGTCACTGTTCGGGGCCGTGTCATACAAGTGCAGGGCCCTGAAATAGTAGCGCAGGGAAGGCTGATAATCTTCTAGAGCATAGTAAAGTAACCCTGTTTGATTGAGCGTGCGAGCTGTGCCCTCGGTATCATGCGAGGCTTCATTTAAGCTCAGAGCCTGTAAATCTACGCGCAGGGCTTGAGGCAAATTGCCACGTTCACTATGTAAAATGCCAAGACGAGACAAGCAACGCCCTTCACCTTTGGGGTAATCAATGCGTCGGGCCAGCGCCAACCCTTGCCGAGCATAGAACAACACAGAGTCGAACCGGGAGTAACGATAGGTGGCGCTTAGATCAGCCAGTAGTAGTACGCGGCTGGTATCAGCAGTAGCTGTGGATAAGGCAACGCGTATCCTTTTGGTCTGCGGGCTCTGGGCCTGTACAACATGGCTAAACCCTATTAGCAGGTTGATTACTAAAACTCTACATCCACATCGTATCATAAATGTGAATATAGCGCCTGCCCAGTGCTGATTGATAAATGTCTAGCCTAAAGTTTGTTCTCGTGATTCACAGGCACGTAAAGGTTGGTATTCTATATACTTGCTTATTTAATAGAAGGAATACCTTCTCCCGTCATGAGTAAGATAGCAAGCACAGAAAGTGCCGGTAACTGTGATAAGGTAGCGGGGCGGCAGACAGTAGGGAGCATAATTAAAGGCTTTATGATACAAAACTCTTCTTTATTCATTACTTCATAAAGGCACTGTTTAGCTGAATTGTGACAAGTAGTATTTTATCAATAAGTATAATTTATTTTATATTAAAGAGTGAGAGCTCTTCTGTTGAGAAACAGTAATAACTAATGCTGTGTTAAAGGCTGTAAATTTGTGACATGTAGTTTAACGATTATGCATAAGTAGATTATCATCTTTTTATCATGTTGACGGAGTATATTTGCTTATACCTATGCTTATTACTTAAAGCTCTCAGTATAGGTATTGCATGCCTATTGAAACAGAAAAAGCCTCGCTAACACCGGGGTTTTTTCGTATTCTATTATCTAGTAGCCAATTAGTACCTTGTTTTATATAATATATTGTTGTTTAGAGAGTTATGCTGATAAACTTTTGCCTATAAGCTTGTAGTTCGTAGCATTACGTAACCTATTATAAACGAACGAGGCGGCTCTGAAAAGAGCCGCCTCGTTTACATTTCTCTTCCAGTGACTAACCATTTCCAATGGAGACAGAGAAAGTAACGTTTAACTACCAGTTTTTAGCCTGATTAATTTCAAGTTAAAACAGCAGTCCAAGGAAGATAAGAGCGGTAGCGCCCCCTGTATTAGGCTCTACCGCTCCAGACTGTCATTTTCTCACAAAATCGAGTCCTTATCTAAATGCAATATTAGTGGAAAATTACAAGAAAGTAGTGGTTTGGATAACATGAATATTACAAGTTTGCTAAAAAAACCTCCGGTTCTTACATAACCAATAGAAGTTGTCTTTACGTACCACTTTAAGCAACATAGAAGCCAGGAAAGAGTGTAACGCCAACGCTAAGAGTAAGAACGCTAAGAGTAAGAATGAAATGCCTGATGCTAGCATAGCCTGACGCATCTCTCGTCCCAGTGTACCATACAGACATACAGGTTGTGCTGTTGAGGTACGTGAGTACGACACACAGGTATGCGTTAATAGTTCGAAAGGCAAGAACCAGTTGCGACCTGAGCCGGATCAATGAACCAGATATACGGCTCCGCTAGATTAGTACAATAAACTCTTGGGCTTAGGTGTAGTATGCCGGAGAATGGGCATGTACGCATGACAATAGCGGGGAAGGCATAACTCTAATTAAGTTGGGTTTGTGCGCACCAACATATGGCTGCACCACCTAAAATCGGAGTTGCCAACTGTTGTAGTTAATACTTATTCGTCAGCTTTCTGGGACTTGAAGAGTGATTGTGCACTTATTTGTTGTCTCCTTACGTTAGCCCTGGTATGTCGACTTCAGTTAAACGCTCCCGTCCCCGTAAAGCCAGCGAAGAAGCTGCGCCGGTACTATCTCATGCCGATCAACTCCAGGCTTTGCAAAAGCGGGAGGAAGGCAAAACGGTAATGTACAAGCAAGATGCGTGGGGCCACATTGAAACGCGCTTCGTGCGCACCCAAAATGTTAAAGCTTGGGAAGAGAAAGGATTTTTCGTGCGATAAGCGAATGCCTAGTCTACTGGCCTAGCAAAACCACAGCCCCGACCTACCAGAGGCCGGGGCTGTTTCTTATTAGTAAACTTGCTTCTACCGGAACATCCGCTGTTACTGGGTGGCAACTTCGGGGCGGGCTGTCTGCTGAGCTAAGTTCAGGTCCATGTACAGGATGTTCCAAAGGTGGCCATCGAGGTCCTGGAAGTTGCGGTCGTACATGAATTCCATTTCGTTTTGCGACTGCTGCGGCACAGGTTTTCCCCCGGCTGCTACGGCCGCATTGGCAATTCGGTCTACTTCCGCGCGGCTGTCAGTTGATAAACAGAGAATAGCTTCGTTGGCCTGGTGGGCATTTACCAGCGGCTTGCCCGTAAATGTCTGGAAAAAGGACTCCACTAGTAGCATTACGGAGATAGTGTCGCTAATTATCATGCAAGTGCCCTGTTCGTTGGTATACTCTGCATTGAAGCTAAACCCCAACTGGGTGAAGAAAGCTACTGAAGCGTTTAGATTTTTGACGGGCAAGTTGATAAAAATACTAGTTGCCATGTGAGTAATGAGGTAGTGGGTACACAGCAAAAGTAGCAGCCAAATAGGCCATAGAACGACGCTGAATGCGTCAACTTGCGGGGGGTATTACGACAAGTTCTTCGGCAACCTAACAGTGGCCTAGCGCAGCAACCTTTGCTTCTGTTGCTTGAGCCCTTAGGCAGTGAGTACGCCCTGCTCGTGAAAGCGCTGCAGCTTGCTCAGCTCGTCGGCTACCGAGAGAGGTGCCGTTCTCCCCTTTTGTGGACAAAACCAGCGCCATAGTTGTGAAGACCCCATTGCGCTTGTTACCATTCTTGCCGTTCAGTTTGACTTCTTCTACCAGCCAGGTGCAGAGCTCTTCCAGTGGGTGGCAGCGGCCATGAGCATCGGGCTGAAACTCCTGTGGTAGGCGGTTTATTAAGCCCTGTTAATTGCTGAGCGTTTTGGCTGCTAGGCGCGCCCGATAGGCAGAGTTCTAGTCGGCATAGACCGGCCAGAGTACGGGCCGTAGCGGGAGCGTCTACTAGCTTCGGGGCAGCAGGCTTGCCGCTTGGTAGGCTCGACGAGTTGCAGTTGAGAAAGTAGCCCGTCCGCGGTGATAATAGTGCCGTCGAGTTCAGCCTGCTCAATTATGCGGCCAGCATTGCGCTCCAGATCAGCTAGCTTATTGTTGGCCTTAGCATGTCCGGTTTCAGCGGATTTGATCCGCTGCTTATCCTCGTTTCAGTTACGGGGATGGCAACTCTGTCTCGAGGAGGTGCGCAGGCGCGATTCAGGCTCCCTTGCCGCCGCTCCGCGACTTCAGCGAATATCCACGCAAATGAGCCGATTGCCAACAGTGCGCGCGTAGGTGTGCAGATAAAAACGAATTGGTATAGTAAGGTAACAAAGGTAACAAAATGGATAGCCAAGGTAGCAAATTGCTAATAGTTGTAGTTAGTGGTTAAAGCAAAATATAAAGGAATAGGATAAAAATACGTGCTGACACTGATTGATTTAATATTAAAGCGCGTGAATATTTGCTTGGTCTTTCATTATCCCAGCTTACACCAAGACAAGCTGCTTCGCCATGGTGTAAGGTTTTAGTCACTGTAACCTTACATAGTTATGAAAACAAGATACTTACTGCTCGTGCTTCTACTTAGTTGCATGCCTGCTTACGCGCAAAATACGGATGTAGGGTTAAGGCGGGTACTAACGGATTTGGACAAGCTTAATGCCACAGCTAAACGAGATATTGAGAAGTTGGATAAGTTGGCTGAAAACCCATTTGCAAAGCAGATGGTTACAAGTCGGGCTTTTTCCAAATTGATCTATAAAGACCAGCAGTCCATTGGAGGCAGTATTATCCGGGAAGGAAAAGTCATTGGCTTCAATGCCACCGTAGAAGAAAGTGCTGTGACAGTAAATGGAGGCACTCCGGTGTACTGGAAAAAGGTGGCATTTCAGGCCAACCTACGGGGTAGTTCTGAGGACGGGTTCGTCAACGTGTTTTCCGATGGTGATTACCAGAAAACCTTGAGTATAGGGGGAACCGTGCTGCTGTTTTTGCCCTGGAACAAATCCCGTTACATGGAAGCCGAACGGCTGCGTTTACATAGCGAATTACGCAC
The DNA here is from genome assembly GCF_013137895.1 of Hymenobacter taeanensis. Classification (NCBI taxonomy): domain Bacteria; kingdom Pseudomonadati; phylum Bacteroidota; class Cytophagia; order Cytophagales; family Hymenobacteraceae; genus Hymenobacter; species Hymenobacter taeanensis. Next base: position 4,231,148 of record NZ_CP053538.1, on the reverse strand, counting down.
CAAGCGCTTCCAGAACGAGGGACAATTCGCGGCGCAATTTCCCGGACAAACCGGTAATAGCAAGAAGTGGGCAACGCCTACGGTACCTAATGACGAGGCTACATGGAAAGTGACCCAAAGTGCTTTGATCACTGATTTTATTAACAAACGTACCGCGTTTCACATGACCGGTTTGCGAGGTGATGCGGATTGGATAAAGCGATTCTATAAGGATGAGCTAACTGATGCCGAAGCCAAAGATCCCGTTGCGAGGAGCAGTTACAGGGCATATCTGCTTGCTGAGCAGCAAATAAAGCAGATCCTTTCGGCTAACTGGCCTGCGTGGGGCAAAAAGAAAGAAGATGAGTATATCAGAGACAGCCTGCAGACGAATTTAGATAGATATCTACAGGTCCGCTACCGGCAGGATACCTACCGAAAGTATAAGCAGAGTCTGGCCCTGTATGATACCGTTCAAGCGAAGTCAACGTGGTCGCACCGGTACCGAAACTGGTTTAGCCTGAAGGCTTCTTACAATAATGCCAAGCAGCCCCTATTCGATCCTACGCTACCTGATAAGGCTTACAAGCGCACATATGATGATGAGTATGGAGAATTTCAAGTAGCCTTTAACCACTTAGCAATTCACACGAAAAGCAAAAACTACGTGTCGGCGGGAGTGGGTATTAGCAATAAGCTGGACTTTATAAAAGACAACCAGCGCACGTACCAGGTCACCACGCAGCAGCCCAACGGTACGGGATTCATCGAAGTCGTCAAGCAAAGCACGGCGTACCCGGAACTACCTAAGGAGGTTACCGTCAAAACGGTGCAGTTGCAGGCTGCTACATACTGGACGAAGACAATTGGTGTTGACCTGAGCTACAAGGGCAAATTTGCGAAGGACTACACAGATAAGAATGAAGCCTACCTGGGCGTGTTTTTCCCAATCAATGCTGGCGAATCTACTCTTTTATTTATGCCCCAGCTGAAGTGGGCGGATGTGAAGGAACCGAAGCCTTGGTCATTTGGCTTCAACCTCTCGGCATCCCTACCCGGTTTCGTGACTAAGGACAAGTAAGCGCAACTTGATTTATATCATCGCCAAAGTTTAACTCAGTACCGAGATAGAAGTAGAAATACGTGCTGGCACGGATGGCACTGGAGCGAGATTAATGAGAGCTTTAACCTAGATACGGAACCAGCCTTCTTAACTTACTTCGTTGCTTATGCCTACTTCGCCCACTAGAGTCACCAATAGCTTGTACATGCAATGCATAGTTGATCAAAATGTTCCAGCAGCATACGTTCCGGTGTTGCAGAACCAAGTGGCGGCAATCTGTCAGGCGAGTGGTATGCCGGGCTTACAGAGTCAGATCGTAGCCAATCCACTCGTATTTGCGATCCAGGAGATTCGCTACACGGTGCATCCGCAGGGCGTGTTGGTACAACTAGGGTTGAATGTAGTGTACCGCCCTGATAGCGGCACAAGTAAGAGTGAGGCTTCTGCCATTGTGTTGCCCAGCCCGGAGAAATCACTGGACCCTGCTGATGCGTCGTCGGATACACCATAATCCATCTCCTTTGGCCTAGATGTACTATGCGTGCACTAACAAGCTGCTCCGACCTTCTGACGTGACGGTCGGAGCAGCTTGTTAGTGCTTACAAACGGGTTGACTTTAGCGCAGCAACCGCTGTTTCTGTTGCTGGGACTCTCACGCAGTTGGTGAAGCTTACTTAGTTCACAGGATACTTAGAAGAAATCTATTCAACAAAAAACGCCTTGCAAATCAATGATTTACAAGGCGTTAATTTACCTATGAGCCTCCTGTCGGGATCGAACCAACGACCTACTGATTACAAGTCAGTTGCTCTACCAGCTGAGCTAAGGAGGCGTTTAAGTGGTGCAAAACTACATACGGAATTGATATTCTCAAGCGCTTCCTGAAAAAAAGTGTCCCTACTTTATCCTTTCAAGGTTTAAAAATGATGGAAGCTTCTGATTATTTGGCAAGTGCGTTTATCCTTGCAGGCGTAATTTTTTTCTATTTGTTTGACATAGCCTATGAATGCATAGACTCTAGGCATTCACCACGTGCACTCAAAAAGCAAAGCCGGCTGAAACAGATGTTTCAGCCGGCTTTGCTTTTTAGCTATGCTCTTTAACTACGCACCATGCGAAGCTGCTTTTTCAAAGTGTCAATTCGAGCCTGCGCCTCGTCGATACGGCCCTGATATTCTTCCCGGAGCTGGCCGGCGTTTTTAGAACGCGCAAAAAACTCAAGGTTTGTTCTCAGCGTGGAAATATCATTTTCAAGCTCATTGATTTCGCGCCGTAGTAACTGCTCCTTTTTGTAGAGTTGTTGTTGGGCATCAGGGGCCAGTTTGAGGCGCTCTATTTGTAAAGTAAAGAGCAGCTCAGTGCGCTCAGCGTAGGATAACCCCGGTACTGCGTCCAGGTATTTGGCCATTAACGCCTGGAATTTCTCTTCGGTGCGCTCACTTCCCCGCGAGGTGCCGCTATCAAAGTTACGCCACTCAGTCACGAGCTGCCGGAAGCCCTCCAGGGTACCGGGGGTGTCGGCTGAAAGTGCTGCTACCGTTTCGGCCACTGAATCTAAGTGCTGCACCTGCTCACGGCTAGCCTGTTGCACTTGCTGCTCCCGCTGCCGAACCTCTTCCTTCTTACGATCAAAAAAGGAGTCACAGGCCGTGCGGAAACGGTTCCAGACTTTGTCTGACTGCTTCTCTGGTACGCGACCGATAAGTTTCCACTCTTTCTGCAAACGGATTACGGTCTCCCGCGCATCCTCCCAGTTGGGGCTTTGCAGAGCGGCCTCGGCTTGCTCACACAAGTCAAGCTTGCGCTTGAGGTTGGCATTCTTCTCCTCATCAAGTGCCTTAAAGAACTGATTTTTGCGCTGGAAAAATCCTTTATAGGCTCCCCAGAACTGCTTGTTCATCTGCTCGGCTTTCTCGCGAGGAACCAGCCCAGCAGCGTCCCATTCTTCTTTCAGCTTCTGCAGCTCATCGGTTTTGGAACGCCATTCGTTCACCCGATCCGTTTGAAACTCCCCGAATGGCTGCAACTGTGCTAAAAGGGCAGTTTTACGTTCCAGGTTGGCATTTTCCTGAGCAGAGCGGGTTGAAAGAAACTCCTTCTTACGGTCATGTACTTTCTCGGAGGCTAGCAAAAAGCGCTGCCAAAGAGTTTCGCGGTGCTCATTTGGCACGGGGCCAATGTGCTTCCATTCTTCGTGTAGTTGACGGAGCTCCTGCAGGGCCTTATTAATACTTGGCTGCTGCTGTAATGCCTCCGCCCGCGTGATTAAGACTTCCTTGGCTTCCTGGTTGCGCCGCCGGTCCAGTTCTTTCATCTCGAAGAACAGACCCCGGTTATTGTAAAAAATATCTAGCAGGGCGTGGTAGTTATTCCACAGCTCCTGCGTGTCTTTCTGTGGCACTGGGCCTGTTGCCTTCCAGTCGTTTTGCAGGGCTTTAATGCGAGTAGAGCTGTCCTTGGTTTCAGCTGATTCTACTAATTGACGAAGCTGAGAGAGGAGATATTGCTTGTGAGCCAGGTTTTTGGCGCGCTGCTCATCCTCCGCCTTGGCATCGCGCACGCGGCTGTCTCGGAACTCCTGAAAGGACTTGGTTAGCTCCTGGTAGCCGCTAGGCCCGGTATAGGCAACATCATCCGTATCGTTGCTCGCGGGTTGGCTTGCGCGCTGACGCGCAGCAGCCCGGTCATTCTGAATATTAGTATCGTACTGGCGATACAAGTCAAAAATCTGTTTGCGGTTCTGTCGGGCGTCGGGGCGTTGCAGCAGTGACTGCAGATACGCGGTCTGAGCTGTTAAGTCAAGGCTGGCAAAGTCTGGGGCAGTCGCTTCGGGGACGTACTCTTCCTCCTCGTCGGTAGCAGCGGCATCAGACGAGGTATGCAATGAAGCCACGGCCGGGGCTTGTTCTAATGCTGCGTCCAGATTCTCGCCAAGCGTTACCTCTACCACGGGTTTCACGTGCGGAGCTTCTGGTTCAGGAGCCTCCTCTTGACTAGCATCAGGGCTGGGTTCCGTAGTGCCGTAATGGGCCAGGGACCGGGCCTCGCCGGCAGAATGGACTGTTCCTGTCGTTCCCGTGGGGATATGAGTCGCGGATTCAGCGGCGGCGGTTTCTTCGGGTGAGGGCGTTGCTTCAGCAGGGCCATTGCCGCTGGGCTCATTTGTATCGGCTGCTACAGTGTGGCTGGGTTGCTCACTGTCGGTTTCAGGAACAATGGGGGCTGCCGGAACATTGTTTACCGCGCCGGAAGGCTCAGCGGGAGGGGCAACGGATTCATTGGCCGGATCCTGCTTGGCGCTGATTTCAGCCAAGCGACGCTCCAGAATGCTCATTGGCGACTCTGAATCATCATTGGCGTTTGTGGGGGCGGTGTTATCGTTTTCAGGTAGCATAAGATTCAAGGGAGATAGGCCCGGAGGCGGGCAGTGGGCGCGATTAATTCAGACGAGGGTCTGTGGGGTAATTGGACAACATACGGAAGCGGCCCCCTTTTTCACGCAAGATTGACTGCCAGAAGGCATCGTTATCCAAAGTAAATACTTTCCCGGCAGCATTGGGATGCACAATCCAAACATTTTCCTTCACTTCTTCAGCAAGTTGCCCAGCTGTCCAGCCAGAATATCCTACGTACATACGCACATCTTCCGTGGGCGATGGATCAGTTTGCAACTCCTCCATCAGCTGCCGAAAATCACCTCCCCAATAAATATCCTGGCCTAGGGCCACAGCGTTTGGTAAATTGGCACGGCGGTGCACATAGTGAAGCGTATCGGGCTGCACGGGGCCACCCAGGCCTAGCGGCAGACGCGCGAGCGGGAGGGCATCACCACCGGGTAGTTCCAGCACGTCGCCCAACTGCAACGACGCCGGCCGGTTTAAAACCAACCCAAAAGAGCCCTCGTCATCGGAGTGGCTACAGATGAGTACTACGGTTCGCTCGAAGTTAGGGTCGCCGAGAAAGGGCTGAGAAATCAGCAAACTACCAGATCGAATGCGTGGCATTGGAGAAGGTGATTGGTTGAAAGAAGGCAGAGGGGAACGAAGAGAGCGGGTCAGAAAGTGCCGAAAAGCAAAGCGAGACTAGCGCTTCCTGCAGCCCGAACCGGAGCGGTATGTTTATGAGAAGAGTACGTTGGGCAGGGGGGCACAGGTTCCGTTTGCCGGTTGTATTGTACTACCTTGCAGTCTTACTAAGGCGCATTGCCCTTTTTTAGGTACTATCCGGGCTACTGAACAGGCCTACGAAATCTACCAACCACTAGTATAAGGGCTTTGCGCCGGTCTCGTATTTTTGCGGCGGTTGTATCCTTCTCAATGGCAACTAAAGCTTGCTGCTGCTGTTGGCCTTTACTATTGCTCTCACTCCTTTATAGCCTGCCTGCATGATTGACCCCCAGCTTGCTGATCTGCGCAAAACATACGCCCAACGTACGCTCACCGAAGCCGATGTGCAGCCAGACGCAGTTCGTCAGTTTCGGGCGTGGCTGGATGAGGCCATGAGCGCGCAGGTAGAGGAGCCAACGGCACTGACGCTGTCGACGGTTAGCGAAGCCGGACAGCCCTCCGCCCGGGTGGTGCTGCTGAAAGGGCTGCCTGATGATGCGGGTTTTCTATTCTTCACCAACTACAACTCCCGTAAAGGGCAAGAGCTGGCCACGGGTGCCCTGGCGGCCATGACGTTCTTCTGGCCCGCCCTGGAGCGGCAGGTGCGTGTGGAAGGCCGCGTGGAGAAAGCCCCCGAAGAATTATCGACTGAGTATTTTCAGAGTCGGCCGCGGGGTAGTCAGATTGGCGCGTGGGCATCGCCGCAAAGCCAGCCTATTAAAAGCCGGGAAGAGTTGGAACAGCGGGAGCATGAGATAGAGGCCCGCTTCTCTGAGCAAAACCCCTTGCCTCGGCCGCCGCACTGGGGCGGATACATTCTGCGGCCCCAGCGCATTGAGTTTTGGCAGGGCAGGCCCAGCCGGCTGCACGACCGGATAGTGTATGAAATTCATGAGCAAGGCTGGTCCATCTCTCGCCTGGCACCCTGAGGAATGCCGCTGGCCTGGCTAGGCCACTCCGTTCCACCTTTCACTTTACGTCCCTACTTTCAGTGGCCGAAATACAACCCGTACGTGGCTGGCGCTATAACGCAGTCTTAAGCCAGCAGATAGACCGGTACGTTTCTCCGCTCTTCGATGTGGTGTCGATGAAGCAGCGGGAGGCGTTGTACCAGAACCCACTTAACAGCATTCATTTATCGGTGCCGCGGGGAGATGATGCCGCGGGTGCGGCGCGCCAACGGCTGCAGGAGTGGCAACAGCAGGGCGTATTGCAGCAGGATGAGCTACCCGGGATCTACGTGTATTATCAGTATTTCCGGCTGCCCGGCAGTGCCCGCGAGTACTGTCGCAAAGGCTTTATGTGCCATATCAGGGCCTATGACTGGGCTGAAAGCGTGGTGTTGCGCCACGAGAACACGCTGCCTGCTTCAGTCAACGACCGGGCTGAGCTACTGAGCCGCACTGAGTTTCAGACCAGCGCCACCCACGGCCTGTACCGCGATGATGCCTTTGAGTTGGAGCAGTACATGGATGAGGCCATGCAAAACCCCTTGTACCAAACCGAGGAGGATTACCAAGGAGCGCGGGATGTGCTGGCCGTAATTCAGGACGTGCGGATTATTCAGCGCTTTCAGCGGGTGCTGGCTTCCCGGGAGGTTATTCTGGCCGATGGGCACCATCGCTATGAGGGCTCTTTGGCGTACCGGCTGGCGCGCCGGGTAGCCGCCGGGGAGGCCTACACGGGGGCGGAAGCCTGGAACTTCCACCTGATGTACCTGACCAATGCGGCTGCCGATGATCTGCGTATCCTGCCCACCCACCGCTTGGTGCTGGAGTTTCCCGTTGCGCTTTCAACGCAAGAGCTACTGGCTCGCCTGGCTACCTATTTTACGGTGCTGACCCTGGATGACCCCTATGATTTGCCCGAGCGCATTGCCGGCAAGCCCTGGGCCTTTGGTGTGTATCTGGGCGAAGGGCAGGTGTATAAGATTCGGCTGAAGCCGGAAGTACATGCGCTGCTCGACTGGCCTACCACGCCCGAGGTGAAGGCTCTTGACCTCACGGTGCTGCACTTCTTCGTGCTGGAAAAGGTGCTGGGAGTTGTGGGGGCTGAGGCCCAGCGGCAGTGGACGGGAGTGGCCTACGTGCGTAATTTTCCGGAGTGCCTGTCGCGGGTTGACCGCGGCGAGGCGCGGGCCGCATTCATCACCAACGAGGTAACCATGGAAGAGGTAGAGCGGGTATGTCATTCCGGGGCCGTTATGCCGCCCAAATCCACCTTCTTCTATCCCAAAACCATTGGCGGATTCCTGTTCACCAGCATCCGCGACTCCGAAACTGAACACCCTTTTTATGCCGTCTTCCGCCCCTGACTCACTTCATCATCGGCCCCGTCTGGTGCTGGCCTCGAACTCGCCCCGCCGGCGGCAGCTGCTCACGGAGCTGGGAGTGGACTATGAGGTGCGCCTGCGGGAAGTGGATGAATCTTTTCCGCCGCACCTGGTGCGGGCGGAAGTAGCCGAATATCTGGCCGCGCACAAGGCCTCTGCTTACGCCTCAGAGCTGGCCCCCGATGAACTCCTGCTGACGGCCGATACCATTGTGTGCCTGGACAACGATGTGCTCAACAAGCCCGCCGATGCCGCGGAAGCCATTCAGATGTTACAGCGTTTGCAGGGCCGCGCCCACGAGGTGTACACGGGTGTGTGCTTGCTGGCGGGTGATGGGCGCCGCGTGGTGTTCTCAGACCAGACTCGCGTGCACTTCCGACCACTCTCCCTGCCCGAAATCGAGCATTACGTAACTCACTACAAGCCCCTGGACAAAGCCGGCGCCTACGGGGCCCAAGATTGGATTGGTATGGTGGCCGTTACGCAACTGGAAGGCTCCTACTTCAACGTGATGGGGCTGCCCGTACACCGCGTGTGGGAAGAGTTAGAGAAATTTGGCGCGGTAGGCCTGTAGTTGAATAAAACGAATGCGCCCGCAAACTGCAAGGTTTGGGGGCGCATTCGTTTTCTGACTGGGCTATTCCAGGCGCTTGAGCAGATCTTGCTGCGCCTGCTGCCACTGCGGAAATTCCTTGGACTCCTGCCACAGCTCTAGCAGCTCCGAGCGCTGCAGTACGGTTGCCACGGCGCGGCGCGCCAGCTCCGTAAGCTCATCTTCATCACTAACATCCAGCTCGTAGGCCACCTCCTGAAGGTCCTCCGGAAAGTCGGCGGCAGGCTGGCCCTGCCAGGCCGCTACAATTTCGGCGGCCGCCAGGGCCTGAGCGGCTACGTCTGCTTCAATGTAGCCTTCCTCTTCCGCCGCGGTTATTAAAGTTTCCAGCAGCAGTAATTCGCTGGGGTCATCGGCGAAGTCGGCTAAAAAGTCGGCTGCATCGTCGTTGTCGAAATTCTGGTAGCCGAAAGTACCCATGCGTAGTTAAGCAATACGTGAAAGCGCAAAGATAGGGGTGCAGCAGCGGAGAGGAAAGAACCCCGGTGGTAACCTGGTGGTAACAAGCTTAGCGCAGGGGTAACTCAGGCAGGGGCTGGTTAGGCCTGGCGTAGCCATAGCGTGCTTGGGCAACGGCCGTGTGGTACGTATCGAGCCCGGAAACGCATACTGTATCAGCGGTGGGTAAGTTCAGGGAGCCATCTGGCCGTAGCACCTCCTCGGCGAGGTAGAGGTGCTTAACCCGCCCAATGAGTAGAAGGGTGCCGTTTAATTCAATAGGTACTTCCTGCGCCAGCTCCATACCCATCTGAATGCGGCACCCCTGTACGTACGGTGCCAAAAACTCGTCGCGGTACTCGGGGGTAAGCCCGCACGCCTCAAACTCTGACACCTCTCGCGGAAAGTTAGCGGAGGTGAGGTGCGCCTCCCGCATAATGCCACTATGAACGTGGTTGATGGTGTAGAAACCCGTAGCCTTGATATTCTCATACGTGTGGCGCGGTACGCTGGCGGGGCGCATCACAAAGCCAATCAGGGCGGGGTTGGAGCCCAGGTGCACCACCGAGCTGATAACGCTCAGGTTAGTGGCACCATCAGCCGATACTGTTCCGACTAGGTTGGCGGGCTTGTAGCCGGTTACGGAGTTAACCAGGTTCAGGCGGAATACTTTCTCTAGACCAGCAAGGTCGTCGGCGGTGAAGTGTGGCATCAGTTGTGAAGTAATAAGACGGAGTTATATGCAAGTCCCGACCTTTGCCAGATGTTTCAACGATTGTTTCGTCGGCGGCCTGCTTGGCTAGAGCCACTGTTCTACGTAGCCCTTGGGCTAGGCCTATATTTGTCGGGCTGGCATACTGAACTGCTGGGTCGGGCTCAGCAAGGCCTGCTTAGTACCGGGTTATGGCAACCCAAGCTGCCTGAGCCAGCTATAGCGCCCTTATCAACGTACCCCTCCGCAGACTACAGCCTGCTACTGCTGCCGCTTAATAACCCGGGGCCGGCGGTGCCATTTTCTGCCTTGCGCGGGAAGGTGATAGTGCTCAACATCTGGGCGAGCTGGTGTCCACCCTGCATAGCGGAAATGCCCAGCCTTGCGCGGTTGGCCGGGCGCACTAACCCCGATAGCGTGGCCTTTGTTCTTCTCTCCCTTGATCAAAATCCAGAGAAAGCCCGGCGCTTTCTGGCCCGTCGGGGTATTACGGTGCCGGCGTATTCGCCAGGCTTGCCCTTGCCGGCCGCCTACCAAACTGGGGGGATACCGGCAACCTTCCTGATTTCTCCCGCCGGACAAATCATTGGCTCACACGAAGGCATGGCGGAATACGACACACCTGAAATGCTAGGCCTGTTGCACCGCTGGCAGAATCAGAAACAGTAAGCCGGGTGAACGATAGTAGCTGTTAGGCCTCAGTGATTTACATGATACCAAATGGCCAGTGAAAGGGCTAGTATCGCGGCCACTACCATTAGGGTGTAGATAACGCGGTTCTGACGGGGCTCTATCTCGTTCCGTTTCATTTGCTGGTGGTTGAAGGCTCAACCGTATCTATACTATTTGTCTCTATAACGCAGCATGGGGTTTATAGTTAGGATATGCTATTTTCGGCACCGCAATAATTCAATTTAAATAAATATAAATAATAAAAGCGCACCCGTAATTCTATGTAAACATAGAATTACGGGTGCGCTTTTATTATTTATCAAGTTAATTAGGGCATCAACACTTTGTCAATTACGTGAATTACGCCGTTGCTCTGCGTAACATCATACGTTGAAATGGTTGAAACACCACCTTTTTCGTCAACCAGCACAATGTTCTTGGGGCCGTTCATCATGGCCTTCAGGGTGCCACCGCTCACGGTCTTCAGTGAAGCAGTTCCTTTGCCAGCCTTAATAGCCGCCATGATCTTGTCGGCGGTCATGTTGCCAGCTACCACGTGATAGGTCAGGATTTTGGTTAGGGTAGCCTTGTTTTCGGGCTTTACCAGTGTTTCAACGGTGCCAGCGGGCAGGGCATTGAAGGCAGCGTTGGTAGGTGCAAATACCGTGAAAGGGCCTTTGCCTTGTAACGTTTCCACCAGGCCAGCTGCTTTCACGGCGGCCACCAGGGTGGTGTGGTCTTTGGAGTTAACCGCGTTTTCTACGATGTTTTTGTTGGGGTACATGGCTTCGCCGCCAACTGAAACGGTACCGGCAACCATTTTGGCCTGAGCCGAGGCCGAAGTGGCAGTGGCTGCGCCCATCAGGGCTACTACTGCGAGGGAAAGCAGGTGCTTCTTCATGTGTTGTAATGAGTAAGGGGAAGGTAGATTGGTTTATTTGAGGGCATCTACGCCACCTTGCTCAATACTGGATTTACTCGCGCCTAAATAATTTTCAAATCCCCTTAATTTGAATAGGCTACTTATTTATACGCAGGGCTTTAATGCGCTTAAATAATTTGTTTTTTAACTCGGATAATTACTTGAAAATTTACCCTGGTAATTACAGTTGTCTAAATATAGTTGCCGTTAGGAGAGCAGCACTTTCATCGATGTCGGGTAGGAGCTGCCGGCGGCCCTGCTTGGTTTGGCAGGTTTAGTACGCAGGGAGATGGGCATCACTAGCGCAACTACCATAATAAGCAGGAAGGTTGTTTAAGGCCGTTGCGTACAGCTTAGGGCTTCAGCCGTGGGTCGAAGGGGTGAGGCTCCAGTGCTACAATGCGTAGCTGCCGATGATCGGGGTGCAAGGGATTAAGCAGGTAATTCCACTCATGGGGGGCGTGGGCCGAGGGTACCCGCATTAGCCACTCCTGGCCCTGCTCAATCCAGGCCCGGGTGAGCTGCGCCAGTTCCAGCGGATACGGCAGCTGCTGCCAGCTGCTAGGCAGTTCCTCCAGGGTTACGTGCCGGACGGAAGCCGTATCCGGAACCTCCAGGGTCAGGGAAAAGTAATTACGGGGTAAAGTGGGGGAGTTGGCCAGCACTTCCAGCTTGGCTAGCGAGAGATGCTCTGATGTATAAAGAATCAGCGTCCCGATTTCGTGCCAGCGACCTCCGTAGTACAGGCCACCCTGTCCGGAGGTATCCGAAATGTAGGGGGCCTTACCCAGGCGGTAGAGCAGCATGAAGTGGCCTAGGAGTAATGCCCGTATTGAATACGACCCAGAATGTCGCAGATCTGCTCACGCCCAATGGCCGACGATAACAGCGCCTTCGGCTTAATGCCGCCCAAGGCTGGGTTAGAGGTGGCCAGCCAGTGCTGAAAGTCATCCTGGTCTTCAAACACCTCCAGGCCCTTGGCCAGCACCCCGGAAAGCTGAATAGTTTTCTCGCCTTCATCAAGCGTGAGGGCACGTTGGGCCTGCTCGCGGCGGGCCAGCGTACTTTCTGAAATGCCCAGTACGGCGCTGATTTCCTTATTAGAGAACTGCAGACGCTGCTGTAGCGCCCGTACCGCCTGTACCGACATGCCCTTAATGGCCACGCCTAGCAGGTCCAGCTCATTGCGCACGAGCTGGGGAATTACGGCCGGCCCACCCATCAGGTCAACCATGCTGGCTACGGAAGTTTTACGGACGACTGTCATTTGCGGGTCTTTAAACCGTCATTTGACGGCAATATATGCAGGAACGAAAAACATTCGCTAAAAGATTCCAGTCATCCGGCTCCAGGCTGTTAGGCCACCACTTTAATTTATAGATAAACATGGATAACACCCATCAAACGCGGATCAGCAAGTTCCTGAGTTTGCATTTGCGCCACCGGCCGGAGTTGCTGGGTTTAACACTGGAGCCCGGAGGCTGGGTAGGGGTGAAGGCACTGCTGGCCGCCTGTGCCCACCATAAATTTCCACTAACCAAGGCGCAACTGGAAGCCATAGTAAGCAACAGCGACAAACAGCGCTTTGCCTTTGATGAAACGGGTACCCGCATTCGGGCGCAGCAAGGGCACAGCGTACCAGTTGAGCTAGGCCTGGTACCCCAGGTGCCACCATCGGAGCTGTACCATGGCACTGTAGCGTCGGCTTTACCGGCAATTAGGCAGCATGGGTTGCAAAAGATGACCCGCCACCATGTGCACTTATCACCCGATGTGGAAACGGCCCGCCGCGTGGGCAGCCGGCGGGGGCGGCCAGTATTATTGGTAATAGATGCAGCAGCTCTGTATGCCGCCGGGACACTATTCTATCAAGCGGGTAATGGCGTTTGGCTCACTGATCATGTGCCACCGCAATACTTACGGGAGTTGCCTTTTTAAGCTGAAGCCGGCAACGGGGCATGGTCAAGGCGTCGGGGTAGAGTGATACCTTTGCCGCGTTCTAATACTGGCATAGGCCACCGTCATGATGCTCAACGCGCAACAACTCATTGCTCAAACGGCGGACTTCGTCCGTGATAAATTTCTGAATGAAGGCTCCGGCCACGACTGGGCCCACATTCGCCGGGTATGGCACGTGGCCCGGGCGCTGGCTCAGCAAACCCCCGAAGCCGACCCCGTGGTAACTGAGCTAGGAGCCTTACTCCACGACGTGGCCGACTGGAAGTTTCATGATGGCGACGAGGAGGCCGGCCCAAGGGCGGCCCGGTTGTGGCTGGAAAGCCAGCAGGCTGATGAAGGCATCATTGAGCGCGTAGAAGCTATAATCCGTGAGATTAGCTTTAAGGGCCTGGGGGTGGCCACGCCCATGAGCACGGTGGAGGGTGAGCTGGTGCAAGATGCAGACCGCTTGGATGCTATTGGGGCCATAGGAGTAGCCCGGGCGTTTGCTTACGGGGGCCACAAGGGTCGGCCATTACATGACCCGGCCGTGCCACCTATCACGCACGATTCCTTCGAGAGCTATAAGCAAAACACGGCCCCAACCATCAACCACTTCTACGAGAAGCTGCTGCACCTGCGGGGACGGCTGAATACGCCCGCGGCCCGGCGGGTGGCCGAGGAGCGGCACCACTTCATGGAGCAGTTTCTGGAGCAGTTTCTGCGGGAATGGGACAGCACCGACGTCAGCACCCATGCCTAGGCCAGTATAGTAGGGCTTGATGCCTGGCCCTGTTATACTCCACCGTAGCCCAGAACCTAATACCTTTAACCATATGAATCTACGCGTACTCTTTTCTCGCCTGCTCATGCCCCTGCTGGGGCTGCTGCTAGTGGCCTCCTGCCGCACTTGCCCCATGGCTGCATGCCATACGCGCAAGGTGCATTTGCACAACGGGACCAAGTACCGCGGGCAACCGTGGTTTAAAAAGCAGAACCCCGCAATCGGCGAAAAAATCAAGGTGCACAGCCAGAATCAGGGCAAGCATCAGAACGATAAAAAGAAGACCTTGTAAGGGCGGCAAAGATGGCTTTAAGTTAGGTAAAATGGCCTTTTTTGCCTATCTTGCGGTCTTAACGAAGTACACACTCACGGGCCGAAAAAGCTCCCGTTTTTCACGGGATTCTAGGCCACTTAGATCTCCCTATGGCGGAAGGCGAAAAGATCATTCCGATAAACATTGAAGATGAGATGCGCGGCGCCTACATCGACTATTCGATGTCGGTCATCATCTCCCGAGCTCTGCCGGATGTGCGCGATGGCTTGAAACCCGTGCACCGGCGCGTGCTGTATGGCATGAGCGAGCTGGGCGTTTCCTACAACAAATCCTATAAGAAGAGTGCCCGTATCGTGGGGGAGGTGCTCGGTAAATACCACCCCCACGGCGACTCCTCCGTGTACGATACGATGGTGCGCATGGCCCAGGACTGGAGCCTACGCTACCCCCTCGTAGACGGTCAGGGTAACTTTGGTAGCATCGACGGCGACTCGCCGGCGGCTATGCGTTACACCGAAGCGCGCCTGAAGCGCCTGGCCGATGAAATGCTCGGTGACCTGGACAAGGAGACGGTGGACTTCCAGCCAAACTTCGATGACTCCCTGGAGGAGCCATCGGTGATGCCGGCCAAGTTCCCGAACCTGTTGGTAAACGGTACTACTGGTATTGCAGTGGGTATGGCTACCAACATGGCGCCTCATAACCTCACGGAGGTGGTAGACGGCATTGTGGCCTACCTCGGTAACGAGGATATCACGGTGGCCGAGTTGATGGAGCACGTAACGGCTCCTGACTTTCCAACCGGTGGCATCATCTACGGGTACGATGGCGTGAAGCAGGCCTTCGAAACCGGCCGGGGCCGTGTGGTAATGCGGGCTAAGGCGCACTTTGAGACCTTGCCCTCGGGTAAGGAGCAGATCATCGTAACCGAAATTCCCTACATGGTGAATAAGGCCTCGATGATTGAGAAGACGGCTGCCCTCATCAACGAGAAGAAGATTGAAGGCATTGCTGACTTGCGCGACGAGTCGGACCGTGACGGCATGCGCATTGTGTATGACCTGAAGCGGGATGCCATGCCCACGGTGGTGCTGAACAACCTGTTTAAGTACACCCAGCTGCAGTCTTCTTTCGGCGTCAACAACGTAGCCCTCGTGAAGGGTCGCCCCATGACGCTGAACCTGAAGGACCTTATCGTTTACTTCGTAGAGCACCGCGCCGATGTAATCGTGCGCCGGACCCGCTACGAATTGGCAGAAGCGCAGAAGCGGGCCCACATCCTGGAAGGCTTGTTGATTGCCCTCGACCACCTCGACGAGGTAATTGCCCTTATCCGGGGCTCACGCGACGGAGAGGTGGCCCGCACCCAGCTTATCGAGCGGTTTTCACTGAGCGAAGTGCAGGCTCGTGCCATCTTGGACATGCGTCTGCAGCGCTTAACTGGCCTGGAGCGTGATAAGATTGTGGCCGAGTACGATGAGCTGATGAAGCTGATTGATCACCTGAAGGCCGTATTGGCGTCGGATGAGCTGCAGCGCCAAATTATCCGCGACGAGCTTCAGGAGATCAAAGACCGTTACGGCGATGCCCGTCGGACCACTATTGAGTACGCCGGTGGCGACTTCTCAATGGAGGACATGATTGCCGACGAGAGCATGGTGATTACCATCTCTAGCGAAGGCTACATTAAGCGGACGGCGCTGGACGAGTACCGGGCGCAAGGTCGGGGGGGCGTAGGTGCCCGTGGCGCTACTTCCAAGCAGGATGACTTCACGGAGCATCTGTTTGTAGCTACCACTCACGAGTACTTGCTATTCTTTACCGAGGCCGGACGCGTGTTCTGGCTGAAGGTCTACGAAGTGCCAGAAGGAGGGAAGGCTACCAAAGGCCGCCCCATCCAGAACCTGATTGAGATTCCACGGGAAGACAGTGTGCGTTCCGTACTCAACGTACGTGGCCTACGCGACCCGGATTATCTGGAGAATACCTACCTGATGTTCTGCACCGAGCAAGGCACCGTGAAGAAGACTCCTTTGGAGGCATACTCACGCCCCCGTACGGCTGGCATTAATGCCATTACCATCAACGAAGGCGACCGGCTGCTGGACGTGCAGCTGACCACCGGTACCTCGGAAATTGTGGTTGCACTGCGCTCCGGCCGGGCCGTACGCTTTCCCGAGGAGAAAGTGCGCTCAATGGGCCGCACTGCCGCCGGGTACGTGGTATTACCCTCACCGATGAATCTGATCGGGTAGTGGGTATGGTGTGCATTGACAAAGACAGCGAGCAGGAACTGCTGGTAGTATCCGAAAACGGATATGGCAAGCGCAGCCCGCTGGATGAGTACCGCATCACGAACCGTGGTGGTAAAGGTGTCCGGGCTATGAAGATTACCGATAAAACGGGACAGCTGGTAACTATTAAAGCGGTTAGCGACTCCGATGATTTGATGATCATCAACAAGTCTGGTATCACCATCCGCCTGCGAATGGCTGAGCTACGCAGCATTGGACGCGCAACCCAGGGGGTACGTCTGCTGAAGATCAGCCAGGGAGATGAGATTTCTTCCGTTGCGAAAGTAGCGGCCGAAGAAGAAAAGGAGGCCGAGTTGGGTAGCGGAGATGAGCCAACCCTGAATGGGGATGGATCAGCTACCACGCCTGACTCGGACCTAACGTCTCTAACTGACCCCGATTCGCTCAGCGCTAATTAACTTGCAACGGCAGAACTCAACCCTGAGTTCTGCCGTTTGCTTTGCAATTCCTTTCAATCAACCTGACCACTCTTCGACAAACTCCCATGAAGAAGACAATTTTGACGCTCGTGGCAGCGGCCGCTCTACACACAGCTTCCGCCCAGAATTCAGCTGTAACGAATGCCGTACTATTTCAGCGCCAGGGTACCCTAGACAAAGCCCGTACTGAAATTGACAAGGCTATAACCAACGAGAAAACCTCTAACAAGGCCAAGACCTGGTATACCCGCGGTGAGATTTACGATGCTATGGTATCCAGCCCCATCTACGGCAAATCATTACCCGCCGGTGAAGGCGCGAAAGTGGCCTTTGAATCGTATCAGAAGGCAATTCAGCTCGATGGTAAGGATGGCGAGTTCGGTAAAAAAGCTACCGAAAAGCTCGATGGCCTGTATGGCCTAGCACTGAACGCTGGGGTAGAAAACTACAACGGCAAGAATTACGATGAAGCGCTAAAGTCGTACCAGATGGCTCAGCAGATTCGCCCCCAGGACACGACGGCATATCTCTACGCAGCCTATGCGGCGGCAGCCAAAGAAGATTTCTCAGCAGCCAAAGACCAGTACACCAAGCTTCAGGGCATTGGGTACAAGTCGCCGCAGATGTATACGGCCTTGCTGCAGATGGCACGCCAGGAAAAAAATGATGCCGAGGCTAGCAAGGTATTGCAGCAAGCGTTGCAGGCGTACCCAACAAATAAAGCCTTTATGCTGGAAGACCTGAATGCTGATCTAAGCTCAGGTCGTAGCAAAGAAGCGCTGGCTAAAATTGACAAAGCCATTGCCGCTGACCCTAAGAATGCGAACCTGTACGCAGTGAAAGGCTCGTTGTTGGATCAGGCTAAGCAGCCAGCGCAAGCACTAGAGGCTTATAAAAAGGCTGTGGAGATTGAGCCTGAGAATTTCGACGCCAATTTCAACCTTGGAGTATATAATTACAATAAGGCTGCTGATTTGTACACCAGAGCAAGCAAGATGAGCTTGGCCGAGTATCAGAAAACGGGTAAGAAATATGAAGCCGATGGCAAGAAGTATTTCCAGGATTCACTGCCGTACTTTGAGAAGGCTCTGCAGGTGCAGCCAAATGACCGCTCAACTATTTCATCCTTGCAGAAAGCGTATCTGCGTGTAGGTCGTACTGCAGATTCAGAGCGCATGGCAGCAAAGCTGGAAGCAGCAAAATAGGTTTATAGCTCTACCACCTGTGTAGGTAGGGGAGTTAAACACAGCCCGGGCAGATGAAGTAATGGTTCGGGCTGTGTTTTTGAAAACACTACTTAACATAATATAAATTATAAGACAAATGAACATGGCGGATTACAAGCTGATTAAGAATGGTTTCTTATACAGATATGGTCAAGTCTAGGCAGTAATACACAGACACATGGCGTAAACTATTATAATGCCAAGCATGAGAAATCCCCGGCTTAACTGCTTGCTGTTGGCTTTTGCTAGCTTTCAATTGCTGAACAAGTCAGAAGTCCATGCAAAGTCAGATCAGTAAAAGTTGCTTCAGTGCCTGTTGCTATTGAAGTTTTAGTTGCTTCCATTCTGGCTCAAGCAATGAGTAAGACAAATCATAACTATTAATTTACCTTACTAGTTTTAGCTCAGTTAATCTTGCAGGTACTGTGGCATTAAAGTCTAGAAAATGGGCAGCTACCGAGGCAAATAGAACGCACAGCATTACTGAACTTTCCAGATGAGAATTAACAGAAGAATATTCTCAGGGCTGTTAGAACAGTTTAGCGTTTATGATGCTCGATATAGAGGTTAAAGATTCCGGAGAGTTTA
This sequence comes from Hymenobacter taeanensis, assembly GCF_013137895.1. Classification (NCBI taxonomy): domain Bacteria; kingdom Pseudomonadati; phylum Bacteroidota; class Cytophagia; order Cytophagales; family Hymenobacteraceae; genus Hymenobacter; species Hymenobacter taeanensis. The sequence goes on along the minus strand of NZ_CP053538.1, from coordinate 4,212,767 downwards.
GAGCATCGTCTTCTGTGCTTTAAACAGCGACATACATATTAAGGTAAACCACTCAGGTGAGAGTTCTAAGACCTGCAGTACCAGTGGATAGATGCTAGAAGCATCTGGCAGTGCGTAGGCAATGATTTGCTGGCAAGGAATTCACTAATTACACTGGGCATCGGTTTTGCTCAAGGCGTGGCTACTCCGACTGTGCTGCGGAATCAATTGCATTAAGGCTATTGAAATGAGTACTGCTATGGTCATAACGCTGATGTGCCAGTCGTATAGGTATTCCATTAGGGGCTTTTCCGATACCTTACTAAAGCACCTATTATAGATGGTGAAAGATGGGCGACCGGAAATTGTTCCATTGACGAATTATCCTGGCTGGAGACCATTGCCTACAATTACGTGCCACTGGCATGAGGCAAGAAATGGTTAAGGCTTTATCAAATAGCCCTCCCTCCTATCTACACAGTCAGTTTCTTTATGAGTAGCTGAAAGCTACAATAAATTTGGAGTCCTGAGATATGAACTATAAAGGCAGTATAACAGCGATTCTAATTAAGGCAAATCTATAATAATCCTTTCTGAGAAAAAACCACTTGAAAGCGCTTGTAAGCAAAAGAACTGGCTAGTTACACGCATTCCTGAGGCATTAGCCCTGCCCCGCCCATACGGCAAAGGGTATTATTTTTTTATTGGTTATTACAGTGTGTAAAACTAGAGTATATAAACCCGTGCACTAGTCAATTAATAATAGCTCATAAAAGCATAAAAAGGTCCAAAAAATACTATACGTTTATGCCAATTTATACTTTGTACTACTGATTTATGCTTGATGTTCTGTTATCTTATTACCTTGCTTTCGCGTAGTGTAGTTATAAATACCACTAAAGTCTTCCTACCCATGCCAAAAACCATAGATTATCCACGCACCAGTTATACCAGTGCCTGGGAAGTAGCCGAAGTCGTTGATGACACTGGTGGCAAATGTGCTATTGAAACAGCAGCACGCAAACTCAATAGAAAGGTTAGCGGCTCTTTTAAGGCAATTATAGGATCTGCTGTAAAGTTTGGGCTATTAACCAGTAAGCGGGAGTTGCTCACTACTACAAACCTATTTAGACGCATAAAACATGCTTATGACAAACAGGAAGAAAGAATCTACCATCGGGAGGCCTTTCTACATCCCCCACTATTCACTCAGATATGCCGGAAGTTTCGTAATCGTGAACTACCCGTGCATATGCTCGATGTGATGTTATTACGGGAGTTCGGTGTTGAGGAAATCAATGCTCAAGGCGTAGCCAAGGCTTTTATTGACGGAGCGAGAATGGTCTCTATTTTAGATGAGAGAAACATTATTGTTGATATAGATCAGCTTGACGCTCAACAGGGCCCTCGCAAAGAGTTAAGCAAATCAGAGATGCCCCTTAATCTATTTAAGAGTTCTGTATCATCTCCTGCTACCAGTGACACTAGGACACCGCCGGATACTAATACTTTGGGTATATCACCTTCCCCCGCTTATGTACCCCCTCAACAAGGTGTAGATCCCGTATCCAGCCTGTTTGGCCTTGACACGGAAGACCTTGACGATACCTCTGAAGAAATAACTGGTACAAACGATAAGTTTAACGGAAACTATGTACCGTCAGCTGTTGCTGCCGACGCTATACAGAAGCCAAGGGACATTTCGGCTCCTTCAGTCTCATCCGCTGCGCCCGTAACACCTAGCACTTCACAAAGCCCTGCAACATCAGGCAGCCGTGTAGAATCACCGCCTGCGACGAAGTATGCAGGTACTACACCTAGCTCTGGTTACAGCATTAGTATTAGTGGCCCTGGCCTAGACACTCAGATGGTTATTGAGGATGCAGAAGACTTAATACTAGTGAGCGCACTGCTTGATAAGATAAGGCGGCAACTACGTTAGAAACATAACAAGGGCCGCGGGATTAAGCGCGGCCCTTGTTTTTGGGAACCCCTACTCCTACACGGAAGGAAAATTTACTTTATTCTGTTTTTACATTATGTTAATGCGTGTTTTGTGCATTTCTAGCAAGAATACCGACGTACCAATACCCTGACTCCTTTTTGCCACCCAAATAAAAGCTGTCAGCTTGGGTGATGCTATAGCCTGCCCTGCGCCAAACTAAGGGCAAACGAGGGATTAAGGGGGCTGCTGAAAACACTGCCACGGGTTCAGATAGCCTCCCCTGAGTAGTAGGTGCACTGATAGCGGTTGCGGGCAAGTGCCAAATAGGGACTGCCCTACCTGCTGCCCATACTTGTTTAACGTGTAAGGTATCGAGACTATACCACGGGATACGTTGTAACGCCACATGCCGCCGGATATCCCGCATCTGACGCAGGCCAGCATTGTCGCGGCGCCGCTCCCATAAAGGATAGAACGGCAGCAACAGCACTAGCAGAGCCGCCATGCCCGTTAAGGAGGCTCCTGTGAGAGCCGTAGGCCGAGGTAAGCGTACCACCTGCCGTAGTACATACACCCCGAGCAACCCAAACACAACCAAGGCCGCCCACAACCGGGGACCCTTGGTACCAGGGAGATGTATAATCAGCATAAACACCGGTACGGCCAGGCATACCACCAGCAGAATAACTCCCCAGGCCCGCAGTACCCATTGGTCAGAACGAGTTGCCTGTTTTGTTGCGACGGCTTCTTCCCAGAACCGAAGCATACCAGCAACTAGTAAGGCTAGTGGCGGCATTAACGGCAGCATATAACGCTCTTTCTTCTCCGGAACCAGACTGAGCAATAGTAGTGCTAGCAACGCCCACCCCAAGGCTAGCAGATACGGAATATACCGCTGCACCCGAGGCCGGGCATAAGGCCACACCAGGGAAGACAACGCCACCAGAGCCCAAATCCCTGTGAAAGCCGCAAAAGGTGCGTAAAACCACACGGGTTTCACATGCCGCTCTCCCCAGGAAGATATTTCTGTGCGCGCTACCATTATAGCGGCCGGCGCAACGTGCTGATAAATATACAAGGGCCAGCTGCAGCCAATCATTAACAGCAAGCCTGCCCCTAGTACCGTGCCCGCAATACGACGGCGTACTTGTTGCCGATGCTTAGGATAACCGACGAAGTATATTAACAGAAACGGAAAAAAAACGGTGTACAGAGCCACGGGGCCTTTACTCAGTAACGACAGCCCCCCTACTACTCCAGCCGCCGCGAGCCACGCCCATGAAGCATGGCCAACGTGCTGCCAGCCCTTCACCATAAGCCAAAGGGCCCCTACCATTAGGCTAACAGCGAAAATATCCCATTGGCCCTCTCGCCCGGTGGTAATAACCAGTAAGCTGCTAGCCAGCACTAAAGCGCCCAGCCAGGCAGTCCGACCTGGATCATCAGCATCACCAGACTGGTGACGGGTTAATTCACGTACGAGTCCCCAAAAAAACAGCACCAGTAAGGTAGCGGCCAATGCGGCGGGAAGCCGAAGCAGCGCCAGGTTTTCTGTAGGGCCTACTACTTTCTGCAGCCCTGCTACAGCCCAAGTGGGTACCGGCGGTTTGGCAAGGCGGAGCTCCCCGTTCATAGTCGGGATTAACCAAGAGCCGCCGGCTACCATTTCACGGGCCGCTACAAAATTGCGCGCCTCCATCAGGCTGACTGCGGGTGCCCCGCCGTGCACAAAGAAACTTGTAATACAAACGACTACGACGGATACCCACCGCCCCCAGGCACGAAGGCGCAGAGGCCGGGTGCTTTCTTGCTGCATAAATTAACGTGTTACTGTGTTGGCAATAAATTGGCGAGATATATGCTAAACCTATTTAAGATCTGCCTTAGTCATGGTGAGAACCTGAGGGGCGACGCCTTGCTCATGGTGAAGCTCCCGTAGTAAACGCCGAACATTATCTACCTCGTAAGCGTCGGGATGGGCCGCTACCACCCGGGTTATGGCTTTGCCAGAACGCCCCCCAAACACCACCACCTGGTGGCCGGTCTGGTGCAGGCGCGCTACCCGCTCGGGTGTTACATCATCTTTATGCAGTACTACAGCCTGCACATCGGTAGTAGCCAAGGCAGCCATTCCCTGCTCAAACTCATCAGTAAATTCGAGCCCCAGTGGAACAGATGGGTGTAGCCGACGGAAGTACGCCAGGGTAGCGGGCCGGTTGGTTAAAATCAAGACTCGCTCTGGTGGTACCTGGTACTGGCCTAACAAGGTTACCAGCTGGCGAGCCAGTAGGCGGCTGCGAGTAGTATCGTTGGCTGAACAGGCATCATCTTCGTGCAAATCAAGGTGCAGGTAGGGAAAAACCGGCCGCTGTGCAAGCTGGCCTAGCAAAGTTTCAAACGTGCTGATTTTCTCGCGCTGAAACCAATCGTAGGGCCACCCCCCGCGGTACTGTTGGCGCTGCAGTGCGGCCGCTGAGGTTTGACTTACGCACCCCTGCCCATCCGTCATCGAGCCCAAAGTATGGTCGTGGTAGAGTACGGGTACCCCATCCTGAGACAACCGAACATCGACCTCCACTCCTGCTGCCTTATGGCGCAGCGCCCGGTTGATGCTGCGCAGGCTGCTGGGCGGCAAGGGGTTAAACGGAAGAAACGGGGTGAAAAAGCCTGAGCCCGCATGGCCTAGTACCACGGGCTGCAGCACTGCCCGCACGGGCGGGCGGGAGGTCATACCAGAGCTCTTAGTTTGGGCTGCAGCAGGACTACCCGCCATACCTAGGCCACTCAGAAGCACGGGCAATACTCGGCAGCCCAACCAGAATAAAGATGATTGCATACAGCATAGCCAGCCCGCAGATGAGGGGAAAGAGAAAACGGGCTGATAGGAGATTGTATACGTGAAAAACTGCCAGCTGGGCAATTCCATTACCTTTGCGCCCCGCGGTTTACCCGTGGATTTCACTTTCTCCCCGCTTCTGCGCATGGCATCCATTCTGGTTACCGGCTGCGCGGGCTTCATTGGCTCGCACCTCGCCGAGCGGCTGCTCCAGGATGGGCACCGCGTTGTAGGCCTCGACAACTTTGATCCGTTCTACGACCGGACCCTCAAACAAACCAACCTAGGCCAGTGCCTCACGCACCCACGCTTTAGCTTTCATGAGGTAGATCTGCGTAACGGCCTCGATGCCCTGGTAGACGCCCTGCCCGCCGACCCCATTGAGGTAGTAGTACACTTGGCGGCGAAGGCCGGAGTCGGACCCTCAGTGCGGGAGCCCGTGGCTTACCTGGAAAACAATGTACTCGGGACAACGCATCTGCTGGAGTGGATGCGGCTGCGAGATATCAAGAAGCTGTTCTTTGCCTCGTCCTCCTCAGTGTACGGTAATACCAAGGAGCTACCCTTCCGGGAAGAGCAAAACCTGCTGGCGGCCTGCATTTCACCCTACGCCGCATCTAAGCTGGCGGGTGAGCAGCTCACGTATACCTACCACCATCTCTATAAGATGGATGTGCTGAATGCCCGCTTCTTTACGGTATATGGCCCCCGCCAACGCCCCGACCTCGCCATCCATAAGTTCGTGCGGTTATTGCGAGCGGCGCAGCCTATTCCCGTATTCGGTGATGGTACTACCGCCCGCGACTACACCTTCGTGCTGGATACCGTGGATGGTATTGCCCGCGGGGTACAGTATCTGCTGGATAACCAGGGCGTATATGAAACCATTAACCTCGGAAACAACCGGCCCGTTACGCTGATAGAACTGATTACGGCCGTGGGAGAAGCGGTAGGCCACTCCCCGCAGCTGGCATTTCAGCCCATGCAGGCCGGCGACGTTGACATCACCTACGCTGATATAACCAAAGCCCAGCAGTTGCTGGGGTATGCCCCTAAAACTTCACTAACAGATGGCCTGCGCCAGTTTGTAGAGTGGATGGATGGGCAGGACCCACTGGCGTAACCTCCTGAACATATACAATACACCATAGAAAAGGCCCCTCAGTACTACCGAGGGGCCTTTTCTATGGTGTTGCTTGAATGATGTTGATTCCTCGTACGCACGCATAGGCTAGGCCACCGGCATCTGCCCTTGGCTGGCCTGCTCCCGGCGCAACAGCACAATGTTGCGGGTATAGACCACCATACCAGGTACGTTGCCCAGAATCAGCACCTCATCGTGACGCAGTATGGCGTAGATGAGCACTAGAAACGAGCCTACTAGGCTCACCACCCAAAACCCTAACGGCAGCACTGATTCGCCCTTACGCTCAGAGTATAGCCACTGGTACACGAAGCGGAGCAGAAACACTGCCTGGCCTACGGCCCCCAGCGCCAGCCAGCCACCCGGAATGGGCGTGTGCAGCATGCGCTGGAAGCTGAAATTAGGCGTACCCACGAAGAACAGCACCAGCGTGGCCAGCGGGAAAACATACGCCCCGGCCCGAAAAATGCCATTGAGCTTACGCCACTCGCCCAGCAGCTGCAGGTTGCGGATGTAGATGCCGTAACTGATCAGCTGAGCTCCCAGAATAACCGGGTCGTGCCGGAGTATGCCATAGATAATCATCAGGAAGGATGATATCAGGCTGATCTGCCAAAACAGCGCGGGTACCAGCACCTGCTTGGCCCGCTCACTCTTGATCCATTGCAGAATAATACGGCTGCTAAACAGCCCCTGCGACACCAGCCCGATGATACGGGCAACCACTTCGGTGCTCATAATGCGCGTGGCCTAAGCTATGCTGAGGCCGCCGTAGCGCGCTGTTCCTCCCCAATTTCATAGTTCTTCCAGCGGCTCCGGATCCAACGGAAACCGAAGGTATCCACCAGCGGCTTCCAGGCACGGTTCCAGAGGTTGTACTTAGCCGTACCGGCAAAGCGCGGGAAGTGCTGCACGGGCATTTGGTGCACTTTGCCACCCTGCAGCTGCACCAGCGCCCCCAGGAAGCGGTGCATGCCGTGGAAAAGCGGAATCCGGCGGGCATACTCAATCTTCATGATCTTGAGCGGGCAACCGGTGTCCTGAATGCCATCGTTAATGAGCGTACGACGCACACCGTTGGCAATTTTGGAGGAAAGCTTTTTCACAAACGTATCCTGGCGCTTAGCCCGAATGCCATTCACCATATCATACTGCGGGAAAAACTCAAAAAACTTGAGGAAGTCCAGGGGTGAGGTCTGAATGTCGGAGTCGATGTAGCCCAGCAGCGTGGTGCGGCAGTGGTCAATGCCTGCTTTAATGGCCGTGCTTAGCCCCCGGTTCTGACTGAGACTGATGAACTCGTAGTGCGAATCCTGCCGGCAGATGTCGCGCAGAATGGCCAGGGAGCCATCCGTGGAGCCATCATTCACAAATAGGACCGTGGTAGCCACGGGCGTTTGGTCCAGAAACTTGTTCATCTCGACTGCAAACTGCTGCAGGCTTTCTTCTTCATTATACACCGGCACCAGCACGGTGAGACTTTGCGTGGCCAGATAGGCAGCGTTATCAGACATACAGACGAGGCAAGCATTTAGCTGCGCAAGGTAGGGTAAGATTAGAAAATGATTCGAAAGTGCACGTATTTCCCCAGGAAAGTATACTGTACGACAAAACCCGCCGACGGGTACCTGTATCTATCCGTCGGCGGGTTTGAACGCGTGTAGGCCACTAGATCAGGTGCGACACTACTCCCGGCGCACTCCCCCGGAAATAGTAGTATGGCGCTGACGCAGCACCGCCACAATATCTTCCAGGGTCAGGCCGGATGCCGTGAGCAATACCACCAAATGGTAAAGCAAATCGGCAGCTTCTCCTTTAAGGCCTTCGATGTTGCCCCCAACGGCATCAATAACGGTTTCCACGGCCTCCTCTCCCACTTTTTGGGCGATTTTCGGCATACCTTTCTTAAAGAGCGAAACCGTGTAAGACTTCGGGTCCTCGTCGGGGAATTGCTGGCGGCGCTGCACCAGGCGCTCTAACTCGGCAATGAAACCCACCGGCGCCGTTGGGTAAGCCCTCTGCTCAACCTGCTCGAAGCAACTGGTGGTACCGCGGTGGCAGGTAGGCCCATCCGGAATGGCCCGAATCAGCAGGGCGTCCTGGTCGCAGTCGGGGTGTTGGCTCACCACAGTGAGGTAATGGCCACTGGTCTCGCCCTTGGTCCAGAGGCGCTGCTTAGAGCGCGAAAAGAACGTGACGCGGCCCGTTTCAGTCGTTACGCGCTGGGCTTCCTCGTTCTGGTAGCCCAACATCAGCACCTGCCCCGTCTGAGCATCCTGCACAATTACGGGTATTAGCCCATCGGGCATTTTGGCGAAATCCATCAATTTTATGATGATGAGGTGATGAGGTGATGAGGTGATGAGGTGATAGAAAGACAGGTTAAGAGAGTACTACACTTCACCCTATCACTTCAACACCTCATCTCTCAAAAATTATAATCGAACGGGGATGCCGTCCTGGCGCAGGTGCTCTTTCAGCTCCCGGATGCCGATTTCCCCGAAGTGGAAGATACTGGCGGCCAGGCCTGCATCGGCGTAGGCCTGCTGGAATACATTGGTGAAATCCTGCTTGGAGCCAGCCCCGCCCGAGGCCACCACCGGAATAGTTACCGCCCGGCTCACGGCGCCCGTGATATCCAGGGCAAAGCCATCCTTGGTGCCGTCGTTGCTCATGGAGGTCAGCAGGATTTCGCCGGCGCCACGGTCCGCTGCTTCCCGGCACCACTCCACAGCATTGCGGCCGGTGTTGTTAGTACCGGCGCGGGTGTAGATCTGCCAGCCATCGGCGTCATTGTAGCGGGCATCAGCAGCCACCACAATGCACTGGCTTCCGAACCGGGCAGCCAACTCGTCAATTAGCTCCGGCCGCGCCAGCGCCGCCGAGTTGATGCTGACTTTGTCGGCCCCGTTCAGCAGCAGCGCTTCCACATCCGTAACAGTACCAATACCGCCGCCCACGGTGAACGGAATATCCAGCTCCCGGGCCACGTCACGCACCAGAGCCACTAGCGTAGCCCGTTTCTGGTTGGTGGCGGTAATATCCAAAAACACCAGCTCATCGGCACCTTCGCGAGCGTAGCGCGACGCCAGTGCCACTGGGTCGCCGGCATCGCGCAGGCCCTCAAACCGGACGCCCTTCACGGTGCGGCCATCCTTCACATCGAGGCAGGGAATGATTCTTTTAGTCAGCATAGAGTTGTGAGGTCAACAGTTACAGCCAGCTTTTAAGCTCGTCGAGGATGATGGTGCCTTCATAGATGGCCTTGCCAATAATGGCGCCGTGCATGCCGATTTGCGCTAACGCCTCCACGTCGGCAATCGTCGTGACGCCGCCGCTGGCAATGAGGCGGGCGGCCGGCAGCGCCTGCCGCAGCTCCCGATACGTGTCCAGGGCCGGGCCTTGCAGCTTACCATCCTTGCTTACATCGGTGCAGATAAAGGTAGTAGCTCCGGCACTCAGGTACTGGCCTAGAAACTCCTGCAGGGTGCGTTCACTCTGCTCCGCCCAGGCGTTGATGGAAATATGATTGTCACGGAAGTCAGCCCCTACAATGATCTTCTCGGCCCCGAAGGTTTGTAGCCAGTTGTTGACAGTTTCCGGCTCCCGCACGGCAATACTGCCCGCCGTAATCTGGGTAGCGCCCGCCCCGAAAGCCTGCCGCAGGGCTTCGTCACTTTGCAGGCCACCGCCGTAGTCCACTACCAAACCAGTATGGCGGGCAATGCGCTCCAGCACGGGCAGGTTGACGGGGCGTTTGGCGCGGGCACCGTCCAGGTCTACCAGGTGCAGGCGCTTCACACCGTGCTGCTCAAAGCGCTGGGCCACGGCCAACGGGTCAGAGTCGTAGGTGGTCTGCTGGGCGAAGTCGCCTTCGGTGAGGCGTACGCACTGGCCATTTATCAGGTCTATGGCGGGGATTATTTCCATGTTGGTTGAGCGATGAAGTGGTGAGGGGATGAAGAGACAAAAGCATTGAGAGTCTAAGCCCTAAGCTTCTTTACTTTATCACCCCACTTCCAGTATTACAGGTTCAGAAAGTTTTCCAGGATGCGTGTGCCCACGGTACTGCTCTTTTCCGTGTGGAACTGCACGGCATAAAAGTTCTCATGCTGCACGGCCGCGCTGAACGGTGTGGGGTACTGCCCCTGGGCAATGGTATACTGGCCTACGGGAGCATAGTAGCTGTGCACAAAGTACACGTAGTCTTCTTCCTGAAGCCCGGCAAATAACGGAGAGCGAAGTTGGCTCAAAGTGTTCCAACCCATGTGCGGAACTTTGTACTCGGCCGACGCCGGAAAACGTACCACGTCAAACGGCAGGACACCGAGTAAATCAGTACCACCGCCTTCTTCGCTATGCTGGCCTAGCAACTGCATGCCCAGGCATATACCCAGGAAGGGTTGAGTAAGCGTGGGCAATAGCTTATCAAGCCCTTGCGCCTGGAGCTCACGCATGGCCGAGGCAGCTTCGCCCTCACCAGGAAAAAGCACCTTGTCGGCCCGACGTATCACGTCATGATCGGCCGTTAAAGTTGCTTGCACTCCTAAGCGTTCCAACGCAAAAATTACCGACTGAACGTTACCTCCTTTGTAATCAATTACGGCTATTTCCATTTGAATATAAATTGAGGATTTCCCGGTTTACACATTTGTTTATACATATGGATAAAGCACCTGCTCGCATTATTGTAGCTGACTTCACATACAACCCATTTAAGCTAGTATCAATCGAGCACGAACCACAATTACCACGGCATCAAAACATTACCCATATGTTTAAACATATGGGTATACTATAGAATGCCTTTCGTACTGGGGATTTCCATCTTGCCGGCATCACGCATCAAAGCCATCTTTATTGACTTGGCTACTGCCTTGAATATTGCCTCAATCTTATGATGCTCATTCTGTCCTTCGGCCTTGATGTTAAGGTTGCAGCGGGCCGCGTCAGAGAAACTCTTGAAGAAATGGTAAAACATTTCCGTCGGCATATCCCCAATTTTTTCGCGCTTGAACTCCGCTTCCCACACAATCCAGGGGCGGCCAGAGAAGTCAATGGCGGCTTGTGCTAACACATCATCCATGGGTAGTAAGAACCCGTAGCGCGCTAGGCCACGCTTGTCGCCGAGGGCTTGGGTGAAGGCTTCGCCTAGAGCAATGGCCGTATCTTCAATGGTGTGGTGCTCATCAATGTGCAAGTCGCCCTGCACCGTGATTTTCATGTCGACACCGGAGTGCTTGCTGAGCTGGTCGAGCATATGATCAAAGAAACCCAGACCCGTGTGCATAGCCGGACGGCCGTTGCCGTCGAGGTTCAGCTCAATGCTGATTTTCGTTTCGTTCGTGTCGCGTTGTACTACCGCGGTGCGCGCAGGCAGGCGTAGAAACTGGTATATTTTTTCCCAGCTCAAAGTAGTCAACGCAGCGCGCTCGTCCTCCTCCCCTTCCGGCTTCAGCAAAATAGACTGGCAACCCAGGTTTTGTGCTAGCTCCACATCCGTCAGCCGGTCGCCGATAACGAAAGAATGTTGCAGGTCATACCCTGCTGCCTCACCGAGATACTGCTGCAGCATGCCGATGCCGGGCTTGCGCGTGGGCAGGTTCTCGTGGGGGAAGCTCCGGTCAATGTGCTCACGCACGAACTCCACTCCTTCCGAGCGCAGAATGTCAAGCATCATGGTGTGGGCCGGCCAGAAAGTATCCTCCGGGAAGCTGTCGGTGCCGAGGCCATCCTGGTTGCTCACCAGCACTAGCTCATAATCCAGCTCGCGGGCAATGCGGGCTAGGCCAGTAATGGCACCGGGCACAAACTGAAATTTTTCGCGGCTGAGCGAGTCAACCTGAAAATCGGTGGGCGGCTCGATCAAGATGGTGCCGTCGCGGTCGATGAAGAGTACTTTTTTCATGAGGTTGGTTGGCGCAAGCAAAAGCTGCGCGAGTAGTCGATGTACTACGTTACGTAAAGGAGTGGCCGACGAAATCAAGGTTGATGCTCCGTAGGCCACTCCCAGAAAATTACGCTTCCTTAAATTCCTGCAGCGCCTGCAGCAGCTCTTTGTTTTCGGTGGGCGAGCCTACCGTCAGGCGAAGCGTGCCCACGCAGCCGGGCTGGGTGGTGCGGTTGCGCACGATGATGCCACGGCCCACCAGGTAATCATACACGGCGGTGGCATCGGGCCGGAAGCGCGTCAGCAGGAAGTTGGCATCCGAAGGGAATACCTCCTCCACAATGCTCAGCCCTGGCAGCCGCTCGGCCAGCCAGTCGCGGCCAATGAGGAGCTGCTGGCGCATCTGCTCGAAGCGGGGCGCATCCTGCAGGGCGGCCAGAGCATGCTGCTGCGTGGCTTCCGATATATTATAAGGAGGCTTGATTTTGTTGAGGTAGCTGATTACCTCCGACGAGGCGAAAGCCATACCCAGGCGCAAGCCGGCCAGGCCCCAGGCCTTGGAGAACGTTTGCATCACTACCAGGTTGGGAAACTCCGCCAGGCGGGTGGTCCAGCTGGGAGCCGCCGCAAAATCGGCGTAGGCCTCATCCACCACCACCAGCCCCCGGAAGCCGCGCAGCACCTGCTCAATGGCATCGGCATGCAGCAGGTTGCCGGTGGGGTTGTTGGGGGAACACAGGAAAACGATTTTCGCGTCGGAAGCTACGATTTGAGTAATTGCTTCCGGGGAAATCTGAAAGTCGGGGGTGAGAGGCTGGCGCTCAATGCGCACATCGTTAAGGTTGGCGGCTACCTCGTACATGCCGTAGGTGGGCGGCAGAATCACAATGCTGTCCTGGTCCGGAATGCACACCAGGCGCACCAGTAGGTCGATGGCTTCGTCGGAACCGTTACCCAGGAAAATCTGGTTTTCTGCCACGCCCTTCAGCTTAGCCAGTTCCGTCTTTACGGCGCGCTGCAGCGGGTCGGGGTAACGGTTGAACCGCTCGGGACCGGCGCTGCCCAGGCTGTTCTCATTAGCGTCGAGCATCACATGTGCCTCGCCCTGAAATTCGTCGCGGGCCGAAGAGTAGGGTTTCATTGCCCGAATGTTGGGGCGAACGAGGCTGGTCAGATCAAACATAGATCACGGATTTAGACGGATGTTGAGGAGTGCGCGGATTTTGTTCAGCTGGCCATTCCATGCTTGTTCCAGGCCTGGAATGGCCCTGACACTTATGGACCTGGTGAAGGCTGCTCCGCACAAACCTGATTTGAGTTGTTACTGTTGCTGGCTGGCTACGGCTTCCAGGCGTAAGGTCACGGCGCGGGCGTGGGCACTGAGGCCTTCAGCCTCAGCCATGGTTTCAACTACTGGTCCCACGTTGAGGAGACCTTCGGCGGTGATGCGCTGGTAAGTGATTTTCTTCAGGAAGGAATCCAGGGAAACACCGCTGTAATTGCGGGCGTAGCCGTTGGTGGGCAGCGTGTGGTTAGTGCCGGAGGCATAGTCGCCGGCCGCTTCGGGTGTGTAGTGGCCTAGGAACACGGAGCCGGCGCTGGTCACGCCTTCCGCCAATTGCTCAGGATGTTGTACTGCCAGAATCAAGTGCTCGGGGGCGTACTGATTCGAGAAGTAGAGCATGTCTTCGGGTGTGCGCAGCAGAATGGCGCGGCTTTCGGTGAGTGCTTGCGTGGCCACGGCCGCCCGGGGCAGCGTAGCCAGCTGGCGCTCAATTTCCGCTTGGGTCTGCTCAATTACGGTCATGGAGTCAGAAACCAGGATCACCTGGGAGTCTGGTCCGTGCTCAGCCTGGCTGAGCAAGTCGGCGGCCACAAACGCGGGGTTAGCCGATGAATCGGCAATAACAAGCACTTCCGATGGACCGGCCGGCATATCAATGGCCACCCCGTAGCGGGTTGCCAGCTGCTTAGCCGCCGTTACGTAGCGGTTGCCAGGACCAAAAATCTTATCCACGGCGGGCACTGAATCGGTGCCGCCAGTGAGGGCCGCAATTGCCTGGGCGCCGCCGGCTTTGATAATCGTGCTAATGCCCAGGAGCTGGGCCGTGAACAGGATAACGGAGTTCACGGAACCGTCTTTCTGGGGGGGCGTGGTAAGCACCACTTCCGGGCAACCCGCCAGCCGGGCAGGCACGCCCAGCATTAATAAGGTACTAAACAGCGGGGCGGTGCCGCCCGGAATATAGAGGCCCACGCGCTGCACCGGCACCGAGCGGCGCCAGCACGTTACGCCCGGCATCGTTTCCACGGGCTTCTCTTCTGTCCGCTGACTAGCATGAAACTTCCAGATGTTGGCGTGGGCCTGCCGGATGGCCGTTTGCAGCTCGGCGGGCACCTGGGCTACGGCGGCCGTAATCTCCTCGGGCGTTACCCGCAGATCCTGCAGCTGCACACCGTCAAACTGCTGGGCGTAGTCGCGCAGGGCCGCGTCGCCGCGCTGGCGCACATCCTGAAATATGCCCAGCACGCGCTGCTCTATTTCCTGCGCTTCCTGCGCCGCAGCTCGCTGTTGGAGCGCGGCCCACTGCGTCTGGTCGGGATATTGAAAAACTTGCATAATGAAAAACTGATTCTGGGTGGGTCTAACAAGGTGATATAGCACTCAGGCAAAGAACCAAGTGGGCAGCTGCATTATCAGCAGGCTGCACCACCCAGTTTCTACCCTATCAGCCGTTAGGCAATCATCTTTTCAATCGGCAGCACCAGAATACCCTCGGCGCCTACGGCTTTCAGCTGCCCTGTGATGTGCCAGAAGTCATCTTCATTCACCACCGACTGCACCGACACCCACCCTTCCTCGGCCAGCGGCGTCACCGTGGGCGACTTAATGCCCGGCAGCAGCGCCTTCACGGCATCCAGCGAGGCAGTGGGCGCGTTCAGCAGAATGTATTTGTTGCGGCGCGCGCGGCGCACGGCCTGCATCCGGAACTGCAACTGCTCCAGAATCTCCCGCTTTTCCGCCGACAGGTTCTGGTTGGCAATCAGCACGGCCTCGGAGCGGAACACGGTTTCTACTTCGCGCAGGCCGTTGCCCAGCAAGGTAGAGCCGCTGCTCACGATGTCGCAGATGGCTTCGGCCAGCCCAATGCTGGGGGCAATTTCTACGGAGCCGCTAATAGTGTGCAAGTTTGCCTTCACGCCCCGCTCCGCAAGGTAGTCGCCCAGAATCTGGGGATACGAGGTGGCAATGTTCTTCCCCTGCAGGTCCTGCACTGAGTCGTAACCAGCAGCGCGGGGCACGGCCAAGCTCAGGCGACACTTGCTAAAGCCCAGCGGCTCCAACTCCAGTGCCGGCATGCCGGCTTCAACCAGCACGTTCTGGCCTACAATGCCCAAATCGGCCCACACCATCCTGCACGTAGCCGGGAATATCGTCGTCGCGCAGGTACAGGATTTCGAGGGGAAAGTTGGTGGCTTCGGTTTTGAGCTTGTAAGAGCTGGTCTGGAAGCTGATGCCGCATTCACGAATCAGGTTGAGGGAGTCTTCGCTCAGACGGCCCGATTTCTGGATGGCAAGACGAATCATACGGGTAAGGGGGAAATGACGGATACCGGCTAAGCAAACGGTAGGTGCTTATAATAGTCCGGTGTTGGTGAGGGAATTTCAGCACTAATACGAAGGAGACCCCAACGTTGTATAGCGGCCATACACGGCCGGGGCCACCTGTTTCGGGGGCCGGGGAACCAGGTGCGGTTCGCCCAACGGGGTCAATATGATGCGTATATTCCTCTAGAAAGAGGAATGATGCCCGTGCAGATGATGATGCACCGCGCGCAGCCCGGCCAGGGCGCCCAGCGTGGGGGCGGCCATGTGGCGAAGGGTGCAGATAGAAAGCGCGTTGAAGGGCATAAAGGGCTGAATAGCGAGGCAAATGTACGCGCCGGAAGGTAGGATGAAAACTTTTCAAGCAAAAATTTACATCAAAGACCCACCTTTGCAGTAATAATACCCTTGTAACTTACAACTGGCACCATTGTTTCGGGATGAGAAGTTCCGCTCCACTTGGGCAAGTCAGTTGGCTGCCTGCTCACCACTTATTGCCTTTTGCATATGATGAAAGACCGGTTATTGGCACGTTTGGGCCTAAGCATCAGTCTTGCAGTTTTTTATACCTGCGGGGCGCTGGGTCAGACGGTATCGGAGCCGACGCCGACCTCCATCACGCCACCCACCAATGCGCCGGAGAATGCCCAACCCGTCCTGTTGCCGCTGCCCCAGGCCAGTCCGCACGCCCTTACTTCCCAAACCATTGGGCTGACGGAGGTAGTGGTGGATTACCACGCTCCCAGCGTGCGAAACCGTACCGTGTGGGGTGGCCTGGTGCCGTATGAACAGATATGGCGGGCAGGAGCCAATGAAAATACTATCATTCGCTTCTCAACCCCGGTGATACTGCGGGGCCAAACGGTGGTGGCGGGTCAGTACTCTATTTATGTGCTACCCCACGCCGACCGGGAGTGGGAGCTGATTCTGAACCGGGTAATAAACCACTGGGGCTCCGAGGGCTACGATGCCAACGCCGATGTTGTTCGGGTACCGGTAATGCCGGAAACAGCGCCGTTCCATGAAACCTTACTCTACTGGTTTTCTGACGTGCAACCCACCGGGGCGCACCTCAACCTGACCTGGGAAAAGCGCACGCTGGTGCTGCCTATTGAAACGGAGGTCCACAAGCAAGTGCTTTCCAGTATTGAGCAAGTCCTGCAGCAGAAGCCCAACGACTGGCAGCTTCTGGCTCAGGCCGCCGACTACCTCGTGCAGAACAACCTTCAGCCCGAGCGCGCGCTCACCTATATTAATGAATCATTGAAGCTGCAGGACGTGGCTACTAACAACTGGATTAAGGCTCGCTTACTGGCCCAGCAGCAGGATTTTGGCACTGCCATTGTGTATGCCCGCAAAGCCATCAAGCTCGTCGATAAGGATGAAGCCCTGAAGCCCCAGTTGCCCAGCATGCGGATTGCTCTCACCGAATGGCAGTCGAAAGCGTACTAGGCCACTCGCTTAGCCCGTTTATAAAAGCAGTACAGCGCAGAGCCACTTTCTGAGGAAGGTGGCTCTGCGCTGTATAGTGTACCTGGGATTCCAAGTAGCTTACCTCTATTACTCTTTGCAAATGCACTCCTTCCTTTCCGTTTGCCAATCCATCCAGCCTCTATCATTGCCGCTCCGGGAGGCACTGCAGCAGCTTGTGCAACGCGAGGAGCTACCTGCCCGGGAGCATTTGCTGCAGGCGGGGCAAGTGGCTAATCGGCTCTATTTCCTGGAAACGGGTGTGGTGCGGGGCTACTACCTCAAAGACGGCAAGGAAGTCAGCTCGTGGTTTATGAAGGAGGGCGACTTTGTAATTTCTATTCTAAGTTTCTTCTCCCGCCAATCTTCGCACGAGTACATTCAGGCCCTGACGCCCAGCGTGGTTTGGACACTGGGCCATCAGCAGTTGCAGGAGCTGTACACTCGGTTTCCGGAATTCAACTTTATTGGCCGCATTCTCACCGAGAAGTACTACGTGCTAAGTGAGCAGCGGGCCCTGCACCTGCGCATGCACTCCGCCGCCGAGCGCTACGACCAGCTGCGCACTGAGTTTCCCGACATCTTTCAACGGGTACCACTCAAGCTGATTGCCTCCCACCTTGGCCTAACGCCGGAAACGCTAAGCCGCTTGCGGGCCCGCCGTTCTTGATATATATCAAGGAGATTAGTGGGCGCAACCAGCACCTTTGGGACATGGTTTTACTAAACGCCTCGTCCTATGTTTTGTGCCCCCACTGGCCTGCTGCTGTGCGTTAACAGCTTATCTACCTGGAGCCCGCCGCCCCTGCTGACAGTCATCCTGGCGGCATTCGTGTTTTGCTTTGTGTTAGAACGCATAGTACCCGGCTGGAAGCTGCCTCGGGTGCCTACCTGGCCGCTACGCGTGCTTACCATTAACCTGGCACAGCTGCTGGTGGTGCTGCTGGCGGGTATCACTTGGGAAGAGTGGTTTTCGGCGTACTCCGTATTCAACCTCTCCCGGCACGTAGGACCGGTGGTGGGCGGCCTACTGGCCTACGTGGTGGCCACTTTCGTGTTTTATTGGTGGCACCGCTGGCGCCACACTCAGGATTTCCTCTGGCAGCACTTCCACCAGATTCACCACAGCCCCCAGCGCATTGAGGTAATTACCTCCTTCTATAAGCACCCGCTGGAAATGACGGTAAACTCCTTGCTGGGTGGCCTGCTGGTATATACGGTGCTAGGTCTCAGTCCGGCGGCGGGGGCCGTGTATACGCTCTGTACGGCCCTGGGCGAGTTCTTCTATTATACCAACGTCCGGACCCCGCAGTGGGTGGGCTATATTTTCCAGCGCCCCGAGATGCACCGC
Organism: Hymenobacter taeanensis; assembly: GCF_013137895.1. Taxonomy (NCBI): domain Bacteria; kingdom Pseudomonadati; phylum Bacteroidota; class Cytophagia; order Cytophagales; family Hymenobacteraceae; genus Hymenobacter; species Hymenobacter taeanensis. Next base: position 4,194,545 of record NZ_CP053538.1, on the reverse strand, counting down.
ATTCACCACGAGTACCAGAAGCACAGCCACAACTACGGCGACCTAGTAGTGTGGGACTGGCTGTTTGGCACCTACCATAATCCCCGGGAGTTTCAGGCCACCTGTGGGTTTGATGCCGACAAGGAGGAGAAGCTCTTGCCTATGCTGTTCTTCAAAGATGTGCATCAGGATGACTAGCCATCCTCCAGCCAGGCCTCTAGGCTACAACCTATTACTCAGCATATTGCTCGTTGCGGCCAATACCCTGCTAGGCCACTACGCAGCTCCCTTCGGGATTTTGCTGACTCCCATAGTCGTTTTGATTCTAACTGGCACACTGCTGCCCCTTTATGCCACGTATTCCATGAGCCTGCAGCGGGTGCTCTGGTTGGCCCTGCTGATTTGCGCCCACGATGTAGGCACCAAGCTATTTGCCGGTGGCGCGCATGATGCAGAAGGTCAGGGACTTGTTCACGCCTTACTGTTTATGGGCGTACTCCCGGCGTATGGGTATATCCTGTATCAGGCAACCCATCACAAAGAATGGCCGCTACGCACTCGTGTAGGCATGGCCCTGCTTTTTCCGGCAGTGCTCAGTGTGTACCTCTACTTTTTTGCCGGGTTAGGCTACGAGTTTCTGAATCCATATTCCCTGGGCTACTTACTGTAGCCTTTCTAGAATCGCACAATAGCCCGCATTTCTAGAATCGCACAATAGCCCGCAGATTTACTACGCGCTGCGAAAGAAAATTGGGTACGGAGTATATCTGACCGTTCAGATCCTGGAGGTAATTGTACCCTGCTATATTATCTGCTCCCAAAATATTGAGGATTTCGAGTCCCAGCCATAGGCTTTCGAGGCGGATAGGTTGGGCCGCATCCTGATCGGGCAGACTGGTACGTAACACCAGTACCTTCGAGAAACCCATATCCACTCGCTTGTAGCTGCGGGTAAGCTTACTGGTACCTCGCAGGTCCGGCAAACCGGGGGGGCTAAAGGGCAGGCCACTGCCAAACACAAGATTCACGTAGCCTTTCACAGAGGGTATTCCCGGTAGATTATCCTGGAAGAATACGCCGAGGTTTATGCGCTGGTCTGAGGGGCGCCGAATGTATCCCTTCGGTACCCGGCCCGTGGGTGTATTGCCGTCATAGGTAGTAACGGAGTCTCCGTCTACGTTTTCGCGGGTGGTGAGCAGCCCCAGGCTAAACCAGGACTCCACTCCCTTCACAAACTCCCCACTCACCCGGGTATCAATACCCGCCGCGTAAGCACGAGCGTTGTTTTTGGCGAAGTAGCGCAGACGCACATTGTCAATATCGTAGGGTACTACATCGGTCAGGTGCTTGTAGTAGGCCTCGCCCGTAAACTTGAAAGGCCGGTCCCACTGCTTAAACCGTACCTCGTTGCCCACAATAAAGTGTAAGGAGCGCTGGGCGCGCAGGTCTGGGTTTAAGAAACCCGTTTGCTCTTGGGGTGCTCCAATCTGAGCCCGCAACTCCCGATAAAATGGCGGCTGCACATACACGCCTGCCGCCGCTTTCCACGACACATTGGGCCGGCTCGGGCTGATAAACGAATACTGCACCCGGGGGCTAACAGTAAACTGGCCATTTACCGTCCAGTAGTTCACCCGTGCCCCATACGTGAGAGTGCGCAGAGAATCAAAGGCAATGGTGTGCTGGGCGTACCCTTGGTAGCGGGTACTTTCCAGGTTCAGGTTGGAGCGCAGGCGGGTGCGTCGGGCGTCGGGCACAAAGCCCGCAGAATCGGCGAAGCTATATTCATCCAGAATATCATCTATTTTCTCCCGGCCCACTTTCAAGCCCCACCTAACGGTGTAGGCCTGTGCGGGCGTCCAGGCGCCGCGGGTTTCCAGCGTAGCTATCCGAGCCGTTAGGTAGTTGCGGGAGTGGCTAAAGCGGCTCCCCAGATCACGCTCTCGGGCTGTCTTGTTGAAATCTTGAGAATCCGGGTCGGTGTTAACTTCGCCCAAACTATAGCTGGCCTCCACGTCGCGGTACTCAAACTCGCGCGAATACAGCAGCCCGGCCAGCACCTCCACCTGCAAATCGGGCCGGATGTTATGGCGCAGGTTGAGCCCACCCTGGTAGGTGTCATACTGCATCCGCTCCAGGCCCTTATAGCCAATCTTGAGGCGGGTGTATTGATTTACTGACGTACTAAAGGTGCTTTCGCCATTATCGGGGCTAAAGCGGTAGTCGTTGTGCGCAAACGTATTTAATATTCCCAGTGAGGTACGCGCGGGGTTATCTTGCGGGCCCAGGGCCACGGTAATCAGGCTTTGGCCGTCGTAAAAGGTAGGGTTATATACCCCCTGCTGCTGCTCTTGTGACCGAAGCACCGTAGTAGCGTTTTTATACCGGATACCCGTCAGATAGCTGATGCGCTTGTTGGGAGAAGTGGCTTCCACGTGAGCCGTACCGCCTACCAGGCTGGCCGAAGCCGAAGCCCCAAACCGCGTGGGCTGCTTGTAGTCGATATTAAGCACCGAGGAGAGCTTATCACCGAACCTGGGCTGCCAGCCGCCGGTGGAAAACTCTACCCGGTTGACCAGATCGGGGTTGATAAAGCTCAAGCCTTCCTGGGCAGCAGCTGTTACCAGAAACGGCCGGTATATCTCAAAGCCGTTTACGTACACGAGGTTTTCCTCGTAGTTGCCGCCCCTAACGGAGTATGTGCTGGTCAGCTCATTTGTACTGGTAACGCCAGGCAAGGTTTTGAGAATGGCATTAAAGTCGCCGAAAGGCGAAGGTATGACCTTGGCGGTGCGTGGGTCCAGGGTCAATATGCTTACCTGCTCACGGGTGTTTACCGCGTCGGAGTTGCCGCGCACGGTCACGTTGCCCAGGGAGCGGGTATCTTCGGTTAGGGTGAGGTGTAGATCCCGCTGCTCCGTTAAAGCCAGCGGAATACGCTGCGTTTTATACCCCAGCCGCCGCACAACAAGCACCTGCGCACCCGTAGCGCGGGGCACACTGAGGGAAAAGTGGCCTAGCTCATCGGAGGTGGTGCCACCGGGCTGGCCCTCCACTCCCACGCTCACCTGATCAAGGGGGTTGCCCGCCGCATCGAGCAAGGTACCGCTCACCACCACCCGCTCAGGCTGCTGAGCCACGGCGGCCGGGGCGGCAACTGTGCAGAGCAGCGCCATGGCGCTCAGCGGGTGGCCTAGCAGCTGAAGCCGGAAAACGTGGCGGGAGAGGTAATGGCGCAGCATCCGTGTTAGTCCTGGTCGCCGGATTCCGTTAGCGCCGTTAGCTGCTGGCGCATTTCTGCCAGGGTCGCAATAGGGTCAGCGGAGTTAAACACGAAGGAGCCGGCTACCAGCACATCGGCGCCGGCTTCAACCAAGGCGCCGGCATTGTCGAGGGTTACGCCCCCATCAATTTCAATTAGCGCCTGTGAGCCACTATCTACCAGTAGCTCTTTCAGAGCCGCCACTTTTCTCAGGGTGTTCGGGATGAAGGTCTGGCCACCAAACCCCGGGTTCACGGACATTACCAGCACCAGATCAAGGTCGGCGGCAATATCTTCCAGCACCCAAACCGGCGTGTGCGGATTCAAGGCCACTCCGGCCCGACAACCCAGCTGTTTGATTTGCTGCACTACCCGGTGCAGGTGCGTACACGCTTCGTAATGCACCGTAAGGTTGGTGGCACCTGCATCGCGGAAAGCGGCCAGGTAATGCTGGGGCTCTTCAATCATGAGGTGCACGTCGATGGGCTGCTTGGCATACCGGTGCACGGCCTGCAAAATGGGCATACCAAAGGAAATATTTGGTACGAAGCGCCCATCCATTACGTCGAAGTGCAGCCAGTCGGCGGCGCTATTAGCCAGGCGCTCGGTTTCGGATTGCAGATTGCCAAAATCAGCGGCCAGAAGTGATGGGGCCAACAGCGGGGCCATACGACGAGTAGGGTTCATGCCACGAAGGTATAGGATTAGGGTGAGTAGGATGATAGACGCCCCCGGATTATCTGGGTGCCGCAAACAAAGAAAGCCGCCGAAGTAGCCAGGAGCCAACCGGAGCTGATTCCTGCACGAACGTAGGAGCATTACACAGATTGCATAAGCGCTACGTTTTTCCAGGAACATACCAGCTGCTCTAGGCCACTCCCGCGGCTTTCGTGCTATGGTTTGAAGTTAAGCGACGCCCAGCGCAACGTTATTTGTCGGACTTTTCCCAGGCGCGCCAATCCAGCTTGCCATCCTCTGTTTTGCGCAGAAACACGGTCTGGTCATCGTCTTGGCGCTTGCCAAACGTAACATCAGCCCGGCAGTCAATGCACTTTACAGAAGTGTACTTAAACTTATCCTGAGCCACGCGCGCCGTCAGGTCGAGGTTGTCGGAACCACAGATACCGCACTTTGGCACATCAGGAAAACTAAGCCGGTCGTATTCGGCTACTACTTCGTGAAAGTTAGGACCCTGAACCGTGAAGTGAAACTGCCGGCGCCCAATGCGCTTGGAGACCATCATTTGTAACATGCTGGGAAAGAAATAAAAGAAGTTTACTGTGCCTTGTGGCTGTAATATTCAACAATTCCGGCAAAGAAATCATTGCCTTACAACTAATTAAATTTGCAAAAATCCAATCATAATAGCAAAACCAGACTGAGATTTGGCTTAACGTCACTAAAACATTGGCACACTGATTCATACGCAAGCTATAGCTTCACAAAACGCACCGTGCGCTGCTGCTTGCCAGCGGTTACTGAGCAGGTGTACACTCCCTTAGGCAGCTGTAAAGGCGTTAAGCGCACTTCACTAGCGCTTGTGGCCGCCAGCTGTTGCTCATTTACCAATCCGCCACGCGCATCATAAATACGAATGTGCAAGGGCTTGCTGCGGAATGCTTCGGCTAGCTGCAGAAACAGCTCATTATCCTTACTAGGATTGGGATAAATGTATAGTTCCTGGCGGGGGGCAGCAGGTGAGGCGGCCAGGGGTGTACTGGGATTAGCCAGGTTATAGGCCCGCACAAAATGAGGAATGCCATACCCTATTTCATCATTGGGCATGCTGGCCCGGGAGCCCGATCGTTCCAGAAATCGGAGCACTTGCTGAGCCGTCAAGGTGGGATTTGCCTGCCAGAAACCGGCTGCCATGCCCGCTAGCACTGGGCACGAGAAGGAAGTGCCATTACCACGCGTAGCGGTGCCCGAAGGCGTAATGATGGCCGTTTGCTGGCCCATGGCCGAAAGGTTAGGCTTGATGCGCCCATCGGCGGTAGGCCCCACGGAGCTAAAGCCGGCACGGTTCAGCAATGAGTCAACGGCCCCAACGGTAAGGATTGAGTCGGCGTCGGCGGGAGCCGTGACATGCCGCCAGGAATTGGCCCCTTCGTTACCGGCGCTGTTTACTACCAGCATGCCTACCCGCGCCGCAATAGTTGCGGCCTTAGTGGAAAGAGCAGTTTGCCCGTTCAAATCATTCGTGGTGTAATCAATGGAGGGGTAATCGAAGGTAGTGTACCCTAAAGAGGAGCTGATGACATCAACACCCACGGAGTCAGCGTATTCAGCTGCTATCAACCAATTCACTTCCTCTACCGGATGCTCGGAAGTAACGTCCTCCGTAATAAACAGGTGGTACGTGGCTTTGGGGGCCGTACCAACGTAGAACCCTGGCTGATTGGCGGCCATGGTGGAGAGGCAATTAGTGCCGTGGTTGTTGCGCAGAAATACCTGCTGGTTTTTATCCACAAAATTGAATACACTGCCCAACCGGTTCTCAGCGCGAAGCGAGGCAAAAGGCGCCGTAGTATTCACGCCCGGAAACCCCGCATCAAATACGGCTATCTGCATGCCTTCGCCGCGGAAGCCCGCATCGTGCATCTCAACGGCCCCAATCATTTTGGCCTGGGTGTAGGCCGGACCGTACTCGGCGCGGGTACCACGGCTTTGTTCAGCCGGTTCCTGGTCGGCTCCGTCGCGCTTGCGTGAACCCGGCAGGCCCCGGTTTACCGTCTTGATGGTTTGCACGCACGGCAGCGTCTGGAGCTGGGCCAGGGTAGCTGAGTCACAGGAAACGACGGCCGCATTAAACCAGCGGGAGGTATACCACAGCTGGGCACCCGCCACGGCCTTTACCTGCTGCACGTACGTAGGATTCACGGGCAAGTCGCGGGGGAGAATGGCGATGTTCTGCCGTTGCCGCCGCTGCACCGCCCGCGCCGATAAGTAGGCCAGGGGCTGACTGGTGCTGTAAGGCGAACTGGCCTTGTCGCGAAAGTAAACCAAATGTTTGCGCACGGTGCCAGCTGGCACGGCAGTAGCGGAGGGCGGGTGGTGCGGTCCGGATGCTGCAGCTGACGCTGGCAGCGTACCCGTCCACAGTGTTGCAACAAGCAATAAGTGAGGAAGGCGCATTCAGAACGGGAATTAGCTTGCCGGAAGATACGAAGGAAACCTCGCTTTATACCTGCCAAAAGTCATATTTCAGCGGGTAATTACCACTCCATTTGCGGCACCTCTCTGGCCTCTGCTTTCAGGCCTCTACCCTATTGAGTAGGCCATATACAATATAAAAAAAGCCCCGGCCTGAATCAGCATTCAGGTCGGGGCTTAATGCCCTAATCCGGGGTAGTGATACTAATTGGCTACTTACTGCTGTCTACCAGCACTTCACTGCGAGACTGGCCTAGGTAGATGTAAGCCGGATTAGGCGTGCAGTTGCCGGTTTGGCAATAAATGTAGCGCCGCCGTGCCCGATATATTGGCCCTACGCCCTGCGCATACACGTTGCGTAGTACTGTATAATAGTAGGCATTAACGCCGGTCCGGGCATTTGATAAATCATTTAGCGTAGTGACGGTATTGGGGTACGAGTACGTTTTGCCATTGCTGGCAATGCTAAACGACTGACCTACGTTTATGTAGGAACGATTTAAAACCTCATAATTCCGGTTAGCCAAAGCATCCGGATCCAAATCTTCGAGGCTTAACGTGTTAAAGGCGTTACTATCCCACTGCTTTCCTTCGGTTATAGGGAAAACCAGCTCGACCCGACGCGTATTGTTGCGCAACTCCAACACATTGCGCTGGCTGGCAGAAATAGTAAGTACGGAATCTACTTTCCACGCATCGGCGGTAGTCATACGGCGCGACCGTATAACCTGGTACACCAAGCGACCAGTGGCATCAGCCATTTGCGATGATGCTACCTCTTCCTTGAACTGGAAACGGCTAACCTTGGCACATTGGCATTGAAGGTAGAGTCAACCACATCATATATCCGATAGGCACCTACTGACAGCGGATAGTACTCCTGGCTTTGATCGGGTACGGCCTCGGTTTCATTTTTGCACCCCACCAGCCCGGCACTCACTGTTAACCCCAGGAGTAGCGCCCTGGCAATTTGGGTAACTGACCTGAAAACCGAAGAATAGGCTTGCGACATAGGATATGATTTACAACTGAAAAATAGCACAAAAACCGTTGTCGTCGGTGAGTGGGTAGTGATTACCGCCAAACGGCCCGGTAGCGCTTCCAGATGAAAGGCCGCCGGGCCGTAGGGGGAACAGCAATATGCAGGCCTAGGCTTCGCTATTGGGCATCAGCAACCAGCTCTGTGGGCTCTGGTATTTCGCCAATGGTGTGACGTTCAATCCAGCCGCCCCCCAGCACATCTTCGCCCTCATAAAATACAGCGGCTTGCCCGGGGGTTACGGCGTGCACGGCCTCTTCAAAGTAGACGTAGATTTTGTCGCCTTTCTGCTCCAGAAATGCCGGGGCGCCGTCGTGGTTATACCGGATTTTGGTGATACTGGGCACCAGTCCGCGGCCCTCCAACGAAGCAAACTTGCCCATGTTGAGCTTGCCCACCACCGTACGGGTGCTGGCCAGATCCTCAAAGTTGCCAAGCACCACGCGGTTGGTTTCAGGGTCGATGGCGGTAACGTAGGCGGGGAAACCTAACGCCACCCCCAGGCCCTTGCGCTGCCCGATGGTATAAAACGGATAGCCCTCGTGCTTGCCCACCACGGTGCCGTTGCGCAGTACAAACTCGCCGCCCGCTACGCGCTCCTCCAGGCCCGGCACCCGCCGCCGCAGGAACCCCCGGTAGTCGTTATCGGGGATAAAGCAGATTTCGTAGCTCTCCGGCTTGTTGACCAGCTCCGTGAAGCCCCGCTCCCGGGCGAAGTCATAGATGGCCGTTTTACGTAACTGGCCTAGCGGAAACAGCGTGCGCGCCAAGCTCTCTTGAGTTACTCCCCAGAGGGCATAGCTTTGATCTTTGTTATCGTCGAGGCCTTTGCTGATGACGTAGCGGCCATTCTCATGCCGAACTTGGGCGTAGTGGCCCGTGGCAATGAATTCGCAACCGAGCTGATCGGCCCGGCGCAGTAGCGCATCCCACTTAATATGTGTGTTGCAGAGTACGCACGGATTGGGCGTACGGCCAGCCAAGTATTCTTCAGTGAAGTTGGAGATAACAAAGTCTCCAAACTCGTCGCGGATGTCAATGATGTAGTGTGGGAAGCCCAGATCAACAGCAATCTGGCGGGCGTCGTTGATGCTATCGAGGGAGCAGCACCCGGTTTCCTTCTTGCTGCCGCCCGCCGAGGCGTAGTCCCAGGTTTTCATGGTCATCCCGACCACCTCATAGCCTTGCTCGTGGAGCATCACGGCTGCCACTGAGCTGTCGATGCCGCCGCTCATGGCAACCAGCACCCGTCCTTTCGTAGTATTCATAAGAGAATGAAAAGCGCCCGGAGCGTGAAAGGTTCCGGCCGATGGTGCAAAGGTAGTGGGTATTGGGGAGTATGGTTTGCTGCTACCCAGAGAGCCCAGGCCACTTTCGGGAGAAAGTAGACCGCAAAGCAACCAGTTAGCCTTATTTTCCCCGATTATTGCAGGCGCAAACGCAGCCTGTTGCCTTAGCACCGGGCTTTTCCCAAACCTTCACCCTCGTACTTCCTTCTGCCATGGCTCTCATCGTTCCCGTTATGGTGCGCGGCATCAATAACCTCTCCGATGCCCGCTATTGCGCCGGCATGGGTGCCGATTGCCTCACGTTCCGCCTCGACCCCGCCTGGCCCGACCATCTTTCGCCCGAGGCAGTACAGGAGCTCAGCGGCTGGGTTTCGGGGGTGCAGCTCATTGGCGAGTTTGATTCCTTGCCCGTGGCCGAGATTAATACACTGGCCCGCACCTGCGGCCTCCAGGGCGTACTATTGCACCGGCGCCGCCCAGCCCAGGAGTTAGCTGAGCTAGAGCTACCGGTATATAAGCTTACTTCCTGGATTCCGGATATGCTGCCCGAAGATGTTGAGCTACGGTTCCGGGAGCAGCAGGCCTCTTATACCGGGTTTGTGCTGGCCGCGGCGCCCTCGCCCTTACCCAGCACTACCCAGCTTACGCGCCTCACTGAGCAGGCCCGGCGTTATGCTATCTGGCTCGGCGAAGGCTTTGCCCCTACTGATATCCGGCAGTTAGTGGAAACCGTGCGCCCGGCCGGTATTGTGCTGGAAGGCGGTCATGAGATTAAACCCGGCCTCCGCGACTTTGAGGAAATGGAGGCGGTGTTCGAAGCTCTGGAAGAACAATAGCACCTTACGCCATTACGGCCAGCAGCGAGTAAACTGGCTCAGCCCAAGCCCGCTCCCCACGTACCACAAGTTGTTGCCTTGCCTGCTGCTCAGGGAGGCTTTTGGTGAAGAGGCGCCACGCAATTTCGGGGGCAATTAGTACTGCAGTATCCACGGCTTCGGTGCCCGCCTGGCCCAACTCCCACGTGTAGCCTACCCGTTGCAGCTGCCACGCATCACCGGCGGGGCCACTTACGGTGAAGCGGATGGTAGTGCCTGCTGGTGCCGCAAGGCCCCGGTACTGGTGGGGTAAGGCCCGCACGCAGGTAGCCAGGAAAGGATGGCACAGCTCACGGGTAAATAATGCAGCCTCTTGGCCCACCGCCAACCTGATCTGCTGCTGATGATGCCACTTCTCGGTGTAGTCGCGGGCAATGTGAAACCAGTTGGCCGACTGAGTTTCTCCGGCCCAGGCCACCGGAAATACCGCCGGCCCCAGTGGGTCAAGGGTAGCCATATACTGGCAGTAGGCGGCCCCACTCAGCTCTAAGAGCCACGTAATAATTGCCGGGCTGAGCCGCTGGCCCGCATGCACCCAACCGGCATTCAGCTCGTTCAGAAAGGTAACTACATCGGGGTAAGCGGTGCTACGGGGCGGTGGGCCGCCAAAATGCCCATCCCGCAGCATGGATAAGGTTCTCAGGTTACCGTCAAGTAAATGCAGCGCTACATCGCGCACCCGCCACTGCGGGGCCACCGTAGGCCTCTCCCATTCTAACTCTGTGAGCCCCCGTAAACACTGCAGTAGGTGCTCATCCAGCACAGGAAATAAGTGAGCAGTGGTGAGAATGGATAGGGCTTGCATAGCAGGCAGCTTTACGCGTGAAAGGAACCATCAGAGTCAAATGCAAACTACTGGGCTTATTCGATTTTCTAGTGGAGCATTAGCTGTACCTGCTACTCAGGTACTCAATTACCGGGGATTAGTCGCCTGCTATGGGCGGGCACTCTAATAACATATTTACGACTTGCCGCAACAGAGCTTGCTAAGAGGCGTACCAAGTACTAGCCAATCAGGTGGTTACCTACCGTGCGCAGGCCACCACCTGACCAATGTTCTTCACCACCAAACCCTACAGCTATGTCAACGCAATCTGGAAAGCGCGGCCAGCACGACCCTAAAGCCGGGCCGAACGCCAACGATAAAATCAGCAACCAGTCCTCGGAACAGGCACAACAGGCCGGCTCCACGGAGCATGACCGCTCCGTCCGGAGTGGCCTGTCGGGTCAGGCCAGTCAGCCACACGTAGCGGCGGGCAACCGCCCCGAGAATTTCAAGGATCGAATAGCCGGTGATATGGACAGCGGCACCGGCATGACGAGCCCTTCCGACAAGGGAGGCAAACGCTCCAATGATAACTACGAATTGGAATAACCACCCCACGCCACCCAGCCCTAGGCGTGTTTATCTGCCGGGGCATGTAAGGTGGTGAGCCACAAACGACAGAGCCTGTTGCTGCATCAAATTATGCGGCAACAGGCTCTGTCGTTTGTGGCTATGGCCAGTAGCCCTGGTGTACTAGCTTAACTGAAACTGGAGATACTTGATGGGCACGCCCTGAGCGCGGTATTTACTTTCGAAGTTTGTCACAATATCCTCAGCGTGGGGCAAAAGCTCGGGAGTAGCGTATAAATCTTTAGTGTAGGCCAGAATAGTAGCACCGGGGCGCTGCTGCACCGTTTCCAGAGAATAATCAAACAGACTTTCGTTGTCGGTTTTGAGATGAACCAGTCCACCCGGGCGTAGCAATTGTTGATACAGGCTCAGGAAGCGCGGCGACGTTAAGCGGCGCTTAATATCCCGGTCGCGCGGGCGAGGGTCGGGAAAGGTTATCCAAATCTCGTGCAGCTCGCCGGCGGCGAAATGCGTGAGCAGGTCGTGGGCCCGAGTGCGCACAAACCCCACGTTGGAGAGGCCTAGCGCTTCGGCCCGGCGGCTGCCCCGCCAGATTCGGTCGCCTTTTATGTCGAGGCCCAGGAAGTTGCGCTCGGGGTAGCGTTCGGCCAGACCTACGGTGTACTCCCCTTTGCCGCAGCCTACCTCCAGGGTAATAGGATTCTGGTTCTGAAAAAACTGCTCGTGCCAGCGCCCACCCAGTTGTTGGTAATTGTCTTTGCCGGGCTCTACAATATCATGACGGCCGGCATTGTCGGCGAAGCGCTTTAGTTTGATTCGACTCACGAAAAGGTGAAGTGGTGTTGTGGTGAAATTGTGAAGTAAGGCTCAGTTACGTATTGTAAAGCCGAAGCCTAGATGATTTGAACGCCCATGTGCGCCTGCCCTGCCAAGCTGAGTTTGGGATTAGCAGGCCTAGAGTTCTTCAATATCGGCCACCACAAAGGTACTCCCTCCGATGAAGACCACATCATCGGGGCCGGCCGCGGCGCGGGCGGCGGCTACAGCCGCCGCCACCGGGCCGTATACCTGCCCATGAAGGCCTACCGCCGCGGCTCGCTCAGCCAACTCCGCTCCCGGCAGCGCCCGCGGAATACTGGCTTGGCAGAAGTAATAGCTAGCATCTCGGGGCAATAAATCCAACATCTTGGTAACATCCTTGTCATTGACAACGCCCAGCACGAAGTGAAGCCGTTGGTACGGCAGCCGGGCCAGCTGCTCGGTCACAAACCGGAGGCCAGCCTCATTGTGGCCCGTATCGCATACCACCAGGGGCTGGCGGCTCAGTATGGTCCAGCGGCCGCGGAAGCCTGTTAGACGGCGCAGGTCGCGAAGGCCAGTGCGCACCGCTTCTTCCGGAATTGTATAGCCCTGTTGCCGCAGGGCTTCGATAGTTGCTAGCACTCCGGGCAAGTTCAGGCGTTGATAGTCACCGGCCAAGGCCAGCTCCAGATTGTCTAAGTAAGGAGCGCCTTGGCGCGTTACGCGCAGGTGCTGCACATCCTCATCGGGCGCGGCGGGCCGGATTGGCTCCACGTGGTATTCCTGATCGGCAAACTGCAGGGGTGCGTGCATGGCAGCGGCTTTTTCTTCAAACACTGAGCGTACCTGGGGCTGGGTCTGGCTGATGACTGCGGGCACTTCTGACTTGATGATGCCGGCCTTCTCCCCTGCAATTTTGGGCAACGTATCGCCCAGCAGGTTTTGGTGGTCGAAGCTGATATTGGTAATCAGGGAAACTAGCGGCCGGATAATGTTGGTAGAATCTAGCCGCCCACCCAGGCCCACCTCAATTACCGCTATATCTACTTTCTGCTCTGCAAAGTAGCAAAAGCAAAGCGCCACGCACATTTCAAAAAACGAGGGCTGCACGTGCTGAAACTGGGGCCACCAGCGGGCCACCCAGTCCACTAAGTATTCTGGCTTCAGATCCTCCCCATTGACCTTTATGCGTTCGGTAAACTCGCGCAAGTGGGGTGAGGTATACAAGCCTACGGTATAGCCTGCGGCCTGCAACACTGCCGCCAGCAGGTTGGAGCTGCTGCCCTTGCCGTTAGTGCCGGCCACGTGCACGCTCGGGAATGTGCGCTCCGGGTGGCCAGTAAGCTCAGCTAATGCCTCCGTATTCCCGAGCCCTGGCTTATAGCCCGCCTCTCCCACCCGCTGAAACATGGGAAGCTGGTTGTAAAGAAAGTCGAGCGTTTCGCGGTAGGTCATAGTTGTTTGGGTTGATCGTCGGTTGCTGGTTACCGGCGGGCTCAAGCGGTTTTGGACTGAACAGCGCATTAATAGTGCCCAGCTACTGACAACTATCATCTAGCAACCATAATCAGTAAGCAGCCTGCAAAGCAAAGCCGCCGACCGGATAAATCCGACCGGCGGCTTAAAAAAGAGTTTGGTTAAGGTACGCTTACTGAACTGTAAAGCGGAAGGTGTAATAACCGGTTGCTCCGCCCTCGGCGGCGCTAGTGCGGCGAAATTCTACCCGTTCCAGCGCATCGCGGCAGGCTCTGTCCTGAGCCGGTGACACGTTGCCGGATACCTTTCTCACTGACTCCACTTCCCCATCAGCGTTGATTTTGATCTGATATCGAACAAAGCCTGAGTTGTTATCAAGCGCTGCCACGTTCGGCTTGCTCACCACTGCCCACCCCGACATTTCCAGGCCACCGGAGCCAGGACTGGTACCCCTACCACCACTGCCCGGCTCGCCAGAGTAGGCCGTGCCGCCGTAGGTGCCGCGCGGGTCACCTTTGTCGCCCACGGTGCCGGGGTTGTCGCCGTTGTTATTGCCGGTGGGTGCATTGCTGGTGCCATTTACCCCGTTACCCCCGCCGGTATTGCTATTGGCTTTGGGCGTAAACACGGCCCGCTGGTCAACTTTGGGGCGGGGTGGCTCGGGCTTTACTTCTTCCCTTACCACTGGGGCAGACTTCTGCACCGGCGGCACGGTTACAGGGCTCTCCTCTGCTTCGCTGGTCACCACCCGCTCCTGGGTCGGAGGAGTTGGGTCAGGCTGCGCTACTGGCCTAGGCGGCGTGGGGTCGGGCTGCGCGGCGGGCGGGCGGCTGTCTTCCCGGTTCTTTGATTCGTTGGCCGGGGCCTGGCTTTGAATGTCGCCGGAGCCAACCTCATCAACGCCATAGTTTAGCTCCACGCCATCGCCTCCCAATGTCTCTAAGGGCGGATCTGGGCCCTTAAACACGGTAAAGATGAACAGCGCCGCCAGGGCGGCATGGATCAGCACAGTACCGATTAAGGCTTCGCGACGATGCTCTTCCCGATATTCAGTTGCCATGGGTGAAATAGGTTTGCTCGTACTGGCCTACGCAGCTCAGTTTGAGGAAGTCAAAGGTATGTTTCCGGCGGCGAGTAATACGCAAGCAATTCTTCAACCGAAAACCGCTTCCGTGTCCTCTCAGTCTTAAGAGTAATAGTGCTGGCCGCCCTTCTGACTGAGATGCCTGTTAATTACTACGCCCCGCTCCGAAAAACGGCAGACGGGGCGTAGTGTGAACTTGTAACGATAAAACCAGACCAGCCGGTTCAGCCAGTGGCAGCCTGACTTACTTACCCGAGGCTTGCTGGGCCTGGGTGGCCATTACCATTCTAATTTTGAGGCGGTTGCCAATTTCGAGGATATCAACCAGCTTCTGCACGTTCAGGGAAGCATCTACGCGTAGTACGGCAGTGGGGCTTTCCAACCCTTCAACCCGGCGTGCCAGTTCGGCTTCCAGTTCAGTAGGCGTAGTCAGCTGACGGTCGATGAAGTACTGCCCGGCGGCATCTACCGATACCGTGATGGGCTGCTTCATGGCCTGCTTGCCCGAACGGGCATTGGGCAGCATGAGCTTGATAACGTTTGGGTTTACCATCGTTGACACAATCAGGAAGAACAACATCAGAAAGAACATGATGTCGTTCATCGAGCTGGTCTCGACGTGAGAAGAAAGCTTACGGCGCCGGCTAAGGTCCATGCGGTGAAGTTGTGAGAAGTGAAAGGGTGAAAGGTGAAGCTGTAAAACCCATTGGGCCTATTGCACAACTTCGCCTTTCACAACCTCACACTTAGTTATCCTGCAGAATGTCCATAAACTCGATGGCCGAGTTCTCCATGCGAAAGACCATGCGCTCAACCATAATGCTGAGCCAGTGGTAGCCCACGTGCGCCACGATACCTACAATCAGACCCGCGGCGGAAGTCACCATTTTGGTGTACAAACCACCCGAAATCTGGGCAATGCCAAAGTCGCCGGTGGAGCTGATGGCATAGAAGATTTTAATAACCCCGATGATGGTACCCACGAAACCCAGCATGGGCGCAATACCGGCCACAATACCTAGTACGTTGATGTTCTTCTCGAGACGGGCAATTTCAATTTTGCCTACGTTTTCCACGCTGGTTTCAATTTCCTTGAGCGGCAAGCCAATCCGGCGAATACCCTTCTCAATCATGCGAGCCAGTGGCGTAGGGTTCTGTGCGCAGAGCATTTTAGCGCCCTGCAGGTCCCCTTTCACCATGAGCCCCCGGATGCCAGGCATAAACGTTTCTGATACGGCACCCGCCTTCCGAATGGTGAAATACCGCTCCAGGATGATGTATACCGAAACAAACAGCAGCAGGAACAGCGGCACCATGATCCAGCCGCCGGCCAGAACCAGGTCGATGAGGGAAAGGCCGGTGGCTGCGTTGGCGGCAGCATTAGCCGCAGTTGCGGCAGAATCAGCGGCGGCGGGAGAAGCCGCGGGAACTGCTGCGGCCCCAGTGGGCGCTTGCAGCAGCAGGGTGAGAAGCGTCATGCTAGTAATTGAGTACCCAAAGAGAATTTCCTAAACGACGGCGCTGCGCCTGGGCTTCACGGTCGGCCGATGTACGGTCAGCGTAATCGGCCACGGAAAGCTTGTACTGGCGGCTACCTGCCTGGGGCAGGATTACCCGCGCCCGGTGGCCTAGGCGCACCAGGGCCTGACGGCCCTTCTCGGCATTGGTCAGCGACGTGTAGCTGCCAGCAATGACGTAGTAACGGCCCGTCCGGCTTTTAATTGTCGTGCTTTCGCCGCTGGTAGTTGCATTGGTGGCGGCAGCTTTCTCCCAGCCTGGAGCTTTCGCCTTAGGCTGGGCGACTGTTTTAGAAACCGGTGCCTTTTGCGCCCCAGCCAAGGTAGCTACCGGAATGGGCTTTTTAACCACCGGAGCGGCTACTACGCTTGGCTTAGCTGCAGGAGTAACTGCGGCAACCACCGGAGCCACTTTTTCTTCAGCGGGCGCCATCGCGGGCACTTCCCGACTAATTCGCGGGGCCGGCGCCGAAATTTCGGAGGCCAGGGCGGCCTGCTGCCGCGCCATAACCGGCACCGGTACCTCGCCAGCCGATGGCAGGGAAACCGATTTGGAAACCTTCCAGCCCTCAGGTAAGTAGCCCAGCATGTCGAGGGTCATATAATTAGCTGACAGGGCTAATCCCGCCACCAGGGTCATGGCGGCCACCCGAAAGGCACGCGTAACGCGCGAGGAGCGTGACACGGCAAGCAGTGGAGCCGCTACGGGGCGCTCCCGGGCCAGGATGGCATCAGTAGCCCGAATAGGCCTAGACACTAGCTCGGGCAAACCATAGCTTGCGCTCAGCAGGTTCTGCGTACCTGTGTATTCAAACTCGAGCCCCCTGCCAGCAGCCCGGCGAAACATGCCAACGCCACGGAGTTCTGTACGCTGCCCGGTTTCGAGCTCTTCCTGCATCTGCAGCACCGCTTCGCGCACCAGTTGGCGGGCCTGAACCGTGCTCAAATTCAGCTTGCGGCTCAGCGCATCTACCAGCAGCCCATCATTGCGGGTCAAAGACTGGTTGAAGGCAACGCGCTTGGCGGGAGGTACCAACGTGTGGCGTACCGGATGAATCCGAGCCGGCTCATACTCCGCAATCAGCCCGCCAAAGTCGGGGATGATAACGCAGTCATGGTCACGAAGCAGGGTACGGATATGGTCGGAAAGCTGCATGCAGGAGACGTGCTAGTTTTTTTGAGGTAGGAAGCTGCCACTTCTGATTTTAGCGGAATATACCATGCAAAAGCGGCGAGCAACGTGGGGTTGCTCGCCGTATGCCCCGGCATACGCTGCCGTTGACTGGCCTAGAATCATCCGGTGGAGTGGCCTAGCACCTGCCAAAGAATCAGCAGTTTAGAAATCGTAGGTAACGCCCGCCAGTACGTTAATTCCCTTTACTGGATAGTTCAGAAAACGCTCGTTCTTGCGGCCCAATAGGTTGTTGCCTAAAGCAAATATGGATAGATTTTCCATAATGCGGTAATCTGCGCGCAGGTTCAGGTCGATAACCGAGTCGGTGGGGCGCACCACAGCGGCGTAGGTAGCGGGCGACGGGCCCGGCGGCACCGACGGAATCTCCTGCCGCCTGTAGCCCCGCCCGAAACTGGAGCTATAGGTGTAAATTTCGGCACCCAGCAGCAGCTTGTCATACACGTTATACGTGCCAAATAACGTACCCTGGAACGCCGGGCGGTGAAACGCTTCGGGCAGAGAATGCACCTTATAGCCGTTGTAGTCAGCCTTAAAGCCCACACGGGTTTTCTCAGCGGCATTGTAGATGACCTCACCATGCACGTTCAGGAGTTGGGTAGACTTCTGATCATACACCAGATTAAATTTGGTGGTATCGCGCGGCGAGTTGGCGTAGAAGTATAGATTCTGGTCGTTGGAGAGTGTCACCTTGGCATTTACCTCCAATGAACGGGCCGGAGCCGCCTGGAAGCCGAAATACAAGGTCGGCCCGCGGTGGGTATCTGCCACCCGCTGGTTGGGAGCCAACCATGGGTTTTCCGTGGTCAGATCATACATCGTTACTCGCTGCAAGGCGCCACCTAAGCCAGCAAATACCAAGAACTTATCCTCGGTAACGGTGTAGCCCAAGCGTACTGCCGGGTAGAAGTTGGCCTGCTTTGCTTTCCCGATGGTATCGCCGGTATACGCTAGCGTAGCCCCAACCGATACTGCCAGACGGTTTAGGGTAAGCTCATAGGCCGGTGTTACTTGCACCAAGGGCCGGCTGTAGCTCAACGAGTCCCGGAAGTTGATGAATGATACGTCCCCGTCAAACCGAATTCGGCTGGTTTCATTGATCTTGTAACCAGAGCGCAGCGTAGCGTATACATTGCTCTCCTTAGCCCTGAAGCGGTCTTTCCAGAAGTTAAAGCCCACCCCAAAATCGTACTGGAAGGCCGCATCAGTGGCGCGGTTGCGGGCGTAAAGCTTCACGGCCGCGCGAGTGAACACCTGTTTCAGACTATCGGGGCTGGGCGGCAGGTTAAACTCCTGATCGTAGCCGTAGAAGTTGTACCGCTCCCGGCCGGCGCTGGCGGTGGCGCCCAGCACCAGGGGGCCACCGTAGGTTTCCCCGTTCAGGGCCAGGCTGGTTTGGCTCTGGCTGGAGTTCTTCTTGTCAACCGGGCCCTTTGAGGAGGAAAGGTGACTGAAGTCGAGGCCATAACTGGCTCGGTCGCTGCGGTTGTTGTGCAGGTAGGCCTTGCCGTACACGGTACCGTAGTTTCCTAAGCCTCCCTTCAGGTAGTTGCCCGTGAGTGGGGCCAAGTCTTCCTGCCGGATGGTAAGTACACGTACGGAAGGGTTAAGCTTATCGGCGGGCAAGCGAAAATCGGGGAACGTGTACGTCACCTTTTTCTCCACTTTCACGGGCCCCTCCAGCTTCACCTTTTCAAAGTTGCGGGTGGCCTCGGGCAGCTCATTCACCCGCTCCTTTACAATCTCAATCTCGGCGTCCTCAATCTTACCTCCCGTCTTCTGGGCCCACACAGTAGCCGGGGCGGCAGCGGTAAGCAAGGTGGCGGCGGCCAACAATTTCGACGGTTGAAACGTCATAGTATCAGAAGTTCAGCGTATTGAACTGAGCATTTAGCTTCAGGTAGTCAATCAGCTAGTATTTAATTATTTATTTTCCAAAAACCAGCTCTTCGCCTTAGTCCTCCTGGCCTACGGGGCCATCGGTGGGGTTAGTGGTGGAGTCGGTTGGGGCGGCGTTGGTGGGTGCCAGGGAACTGCGTACCGGCGCCTTGGTAGCGGCCTTACCGGTGGCTGGCTTAGTTGTGGGGGCGGTAGTTTTAGGGGGCGTTGCTTTGCCAGGCTGGGCCTTGGTGCCCCCCGCAGGGGGTGCGGGCGTGGTGGGGTCAGCAGGTAGCTCAGCCAGGCGCTGCTTGGCTCCGTCTACAATTTCCTTCACCGGAAATTTATTATCGATGATAGAGTTGAGCGTCGCCCGGGCCTGAAAAATTTCGTTCTGTGCTTTGTACACGTCCGCAATCAGCAGGAACGCACGGCCAAGCCACACATCATAGTTAGCAAAGTCCGAGTTGCTCTTGTAGGCTGCGTCCAGTGCCTCCGGATACTTTTTCTGTTGGTAGAGTACATCGGCCAGCAGGTACTGTGCTTCGGCCCCGCTTTCGTCCTTGGCGGTAGCTGCGGCGGTGGTTAACTCTGTAATGGCTTGGTCAAGATTGCCGCCTTTGTAGCTGGCTTTCCCCAAGTAGAGCAGGGCCAGGTTGGTAGCGTTGAGCGCCGCGCCACCTTGCGCCTGCAGCTCCTGTGCCACGCGGCGGGTGCCCTCCAGGTCACCTGCCTCATAATAGCTCTTCATCAGCCCAATGCCAGCGTTGGCCACTTCTCGCTTGTTCTGCGATACTTCGCGTAAGCGCGCATAGTACTTGGCGGCCTCGGCGTAGTTCTTGTTTTCAAACTCCAACTCGGCTACCCGGCCCACGGCGCGGTTTACAAACTCACTCTTGCCTTCCTGCACTACAGCCTTCAGGCGCGGCAGCGCATCGGTCTTTCGGCCCGTGCGCAGGTAAGAGTCAGCCAGGAAGAAGCGCCCATCGGCGGCCAGCACGTTGTCGGGGTACTGCTTGAGGTAGCTTTCCAGGCGCGGTATAGCCTGGGCATATTTCTCAGCCAGGTACAGCGACTTGGCGGCTTCAAACTCTACACTCTCAGTGGCTTTGTTGTCGGGGTTCTGCTGCTTAAACTGAGCCAGGGCCTGATCAAATTCCTCGGTCCGGCCTAGCGCCGACAGGCTTTCCTGCAGGCTATAAATAGCACTGCTGGCCGATTTGGTGCGCGGAAATTGGTTGAGCACCTGCCGGAAATCGGCCGCGGCCTTTTCGTGCTGGTCTAGGTTCTGGTAGGCCACTCCCCGCTTCTGCAGAGCTGTGGGAATCAGGGGTGAGTTGGGGCGGTTCTGAATAAGGCGAGTAAACCCATCTACGGCTGCCTGGAACGAGCCAGCTTCGTAATCAAGTTGGGCCTGCTGATACACAGCATCGTCGGCGTAGCGCGAAGTAGGCGCAGTTTTGAGCAGGGTACTCAGCGTGCGGGCCGCTTCATCGCGCTTGCCCATCAGGCCCAGGGTCTGGCCCTTGCGGTAGTAGGCGTAGTCTTTGTCGGTGGCGTTGGCCTGAATTACTTTATCGTACTGGTCAACGGCCTGCTGGTAGTTTTTGGCTACGTAGTACGTATCGCCTAAGCGCAGGGTAACGTCGTAGTAGTTTGGGTCGGCGGGTTTGGCCGAGGGGTCTTGCAACCACGCCTGGAACTGCTGGCGGGCGCGGTCATACTGCTTGGTATTGTAGTAGGCGTAGCCCAGGCCGTAGCGGGCCTTCTGATCGAAGTCAGTTTCGGCGGCCGAGCCTGTACGCGCCGTGCGTGCGGCAGCAGTATAGGCTGTAATGGCGGGCTGGTACTGCTGGCCTACGCTGTAAATCTCACCTTTCAATACCTGGGCAGCGGCACGCAGGGCATCATCCTGGGGGTGCTTCAGGCTCTTATCGAGCACCGGCAGGGCATCCTGGTAGCGGTTATCGTTGTAGAGCGTGGCGGCGTGCAGGTAGGCCACCCGTTGGTAGGTGGCGTTCAGCTTGGAGCTGCGCTCCTCCAGGTTGTCGAGGTAGTTAAGGGCCTGCGCGTAATCGGAGGAGTTCAGGAAGCTCTCACTCAGAATATCATCAGCCGCCGCTTGGTTTTTGGAGCGCGGGAAGCGCTTGGGAAAGTCGCGGAGGGCAGCAATTACCTCTTGGGTATTGCCTAGCTCGTAGCTTACCTGCGCGTATTTCAGCGTCGCATTTTCGGTAATATTCTTGTCGAAGGTGACCTTGCGAGCAGCATCAAATGAGTTTAATGCCAGCGGCTTCTGGTTGGTTTGCAGGTAGCTTAGGCCCAAGTGGTAGGCAGCGTTCTGGCCCAGGGAGTCGCGGCGGGCAGCCACGTTCTTCAGGCTACCAATGGCCCCTTTAAAGTCCCCCTGCTTGAAGTTGGCGTACCCAATTTTGTACTGCACCTCGGGCTCAATTTTCTTGCGGCCGGCAGCGTACTGATCTAAATAGGTGGCAGCCTGCTTGAAATCCTGCTTCTGATAGTAGGCGTCGCCCAGGAGTAGCTGAATCTCATCGGCGCTTTGGGGCGGGGGAGTCTGCTGTAGCGCCTGCGAGGCGTAGGCAATCAGTCCGTCGTAGTCGCCTTCTTTGTAGTAGATCTGCGACATGATGGCCGGCACCACGGGCCGGTATGCATCGTTCTGTTCGGCCACGCCCAGGTCTTTGCGGGCCCCGGCGTAGTCGCCGGCGCGGTAGGCCAGGTAACCGGCGTAGTAGCTGCTGGCGTAGCGGTACTGGTGGCTGCCCACTTTGTTACGGTCAAACTGCAGCTTGGCCTTATCGTACTCTTTCTGCGAGAAGTAGCTGTAGCCCAGCTTAAATTCGGCTTCGGCGCGCTGGTCGTCGGTGAGGTTATCGGGCCCTACCTGCTGCAGGTAGCTAATGGCCTTTACGTAGTCCTTCTTATCGAAATAGAACTTACCCAGCTGGAAGTACGCTTCGGCAGCCTTGGGGTGGGCCGGGTTGGCGCTGGCAAACGCCAGAATACGGTCTTCCGAGTCGGGATGAAACAGGTAGAGGCCTGATACGGCGTAGTAGTATTCCGCATCGGTGGTGCGGCCAGCCGCCAGCTCACCGGTGCGGCGCTGAGTTACGTCGAGGTAGCGTTGGAAAGCCTGTTGGGCGGCGCCGTACTTGCCGCGGTCAAAGAGTTCGAGGCCTTCCTGGAAGTGGCGTTCATCGTTGGTGAACACCTGCGTTTGCTGGGCCGAAGCAGCGAGTGGCGCTGCTGCACTAAGGGAGGCGGCCAGCGCCAGGCGAGGGAATAGTTTCATCAGAGAGCGTTACGCAGAGAAGGGCCAGAGCCGCCAGCGGCCCCGGAATCAGCCAAAAGTAGCGAAAAGTTCGGCCGAGGTTGCCCTAGAACTGGCCTTTTGCGGGTTCTAACGCGAAGAAGTAGGACTTTGGTGTAGAAAAGAGAAGAATAGTGCCGTGCTTGAGAACGTATTCGCCCTATCTGTATGCGCTACTGCTATCTATTCCTTTTATATGGCCTAGGCCTGTGTGCCCTAGCTAGCTGCTCTTCGCCCACAACCTCCTCTTCTGCTTATCCGCAAAATTCGGCCGTTTCTGATGCGCTAGGCCACCCACGCGATTCGACCACGTTCTACTTTCCGGCTGCTGACTCCTCGTACACTCCTCTTGATCCGATAGAGGCACAAATCGAAAGCATTCCTCACAGTCGGTTAAGATTTTCTTCTTGTAACCTCCTTCATTTTGGGGCGCCGGTACTATCCAACTATTACACAGGCCAAGATGTCTACCGATTTCTGTGGCTTCGATCTTTCCACCGGCCAGTTTTACTAACGCTAACACGGCAGGCCCATGAGGTGACTTTGCGCACGCAGTTCTTAAGTAAACCTGCTTGTGGCCCTAAAATGCCCCCCATCCAATTCATTCCTCCTGACGCCACGGCAGCGCAGAAAAAAAAGTTGCAAGCGGATTTCAACCGGCACTTGGCTGATCCGGCAGTGCAACGGGAAATGGCGGAAGCTAACAAGCCGGCCACACGGGTCATAGCAGAAGAAACTGTACAAGGTGTATCCTCAGAGCAATGGCAGCATTTTGAACAAGTATTTAAGAACGGGTTCCACCATCTGCCTGCTTATGGTTCAAACACACGAATGAATGATGGCGCTTATTGGCTGCTAGAAGCGCATCAAGCAGATGGGTATCACATGGTGTTTCGCCACAGCCCCGCTAAAACAGATGATTTTCGCAGAGCCTGCGAGTATCTGCTTGATATAAGCTCTGCCCGAAATGAGGAGCGGTACTGAAGCGGTATCCATTCTGCTTGTGGCAACCTTTCCGCGATTTTGCGGCTCCACTGAGCAACTACCGCCCTCCTTTCTATGCCCTTCCGCTCGTATCTGCTTACCGTTTTCTTCACCTTCTTTGCTTTCAGCCTGCGGGCTCAAACCCTGCTGGTGAGTGGCACGGTGCTAGATGCCAAAACCGATGCTCCTGTTCCGTTTGTGTCCGTGGGCGCTCCTAATTCGGCCCTGGGCACCGTGGCCGATGCGCTAGGCCACTTCCGGTTTACCCTTCCCGCCCCGCCGGCCGCGGGGCAGCAGCTCTTGATTTCCTGCGTGGGCTACGAAACCCTGGCCCGCCCGCTGGCCGAGTTTCTAGGCCACTCACCCACCGTTCGGCTAGCTCCGGTGGCCGTCAGCCTGGCCGCCGTGACGGTGCGGCCCGGGAAGGTTAAGACCAAAGTATTCGGGCGCACCAGCAGCTCCTCCTTTATGGGTGCCAACCTCTACACCGAGCCCAACCTCACCGACGACGGCCTGGCCAAGGAGCAGGGTACCGTACTTCCGGTTGATGAAGAGTGTCTGCTGCAGGACTACAACTTCCACGTGGCGTTCAACCACTTTAAGTCAGTGAAGTTTCGGCTGAACCTCTACAGCGTAAAAGCCGGTCTGCCCGATCAGCCCCTGCTCACCCAGGACATCCGTTTTGATGTGATGCAGCCGCGAGGTTGGGTGAAAGTGGATCTGCGCCCCTACCATATTTTCCTGCAGGGCCACCGCGAAGTGGCCGCCACGCTACAGTGGCTGCAAAGTGAAACCATCGAAGGCAATTATAAGGCGTTTGGCGTTTCGGCGGTGCCCCTGCCGAGCCACAGCGTGCTCACCCGCAACAAAAGCCAGGCCCAGTGGCGGGAGATTAAACCCGGCTACCTAAGCTTCTACCTCACCGCCGACTCCTACCGCGGCGGCAAGCCCACCACGCCCGCGGCCGCCGTAGCCGAAAACACCCTCCCCGACAGCCTGCGGTACTTGCGCTACCTCTCGGTTACCCCGCCGGAACTACCCAATCGGCAACATTACGGCGAAAACGCCGCCCTAGGCCACTACGTGGCGGTGCAGGGCGCCAAGCTGTATGTTGA
The DNA here is from genome assembly GCF_013137895.1 of Hymenobacter taeanensis. Taxonomy (NCBI): domain Bacteria; kingdom Pseudomonadati; phylum Bacteroidota; class Cytophagia; order Cytophagales; family Hymenobacteraceae; genus Hymenobacter; species Hymenobacter taeanensis. The sequence continues at coordinate 4,170,213 of NZ_CP053538.1, read as the reverse complement.
GCGCTACGGCAAAGGTGAGCCCCTGCTCCTGCTGCACGGCAACAGCCAATCAATATCCGCCTTCCAGCTGCAGATTGGAAAGCTGGCCAAGCACTATGAGGTAATTGCCGTGGACACCCGCGCCCAGGGCAAAAGCCCCGACTTCACCACCGGCAACCTCACCTACGACCTGTTTGCCGCCGATATCCGCCAGCTCCTCGACTCCCTAAACCTGCGTAAGGTGCACGTATTGGGTTGGAGCGACGGGGGCAATACGGCCCTGAAACTGGCCCTGCAGTACCCCACCTACGTCAACCGAATGGTGCTGATGGGCGCCAACCTCTTCCCCACCGCCGAGGCCATTGAGCCCGAGCTTCTGCAACTGTTGCAGCGGCAGTGGCAGGAAGCAGCCAAAACTCCGGAGGCCCAAACCAGCCAGCCCACACGTCTGCTACGCCTGCTGCTGCAAGAGCCGCACATGACGTTTGAGGAGCTGCACACCATCACTGCGCCGATATTGGTGATGGCCGGCCAGCACGACGTTATTCGGGAGGCGCACACCCGGGCTATTGCCGAGCACCTACCAAAAGCTCAACTGGTGATTATACCCGGCGCTTCCCACTACGCTCCGCAGGAAGTGCCGCACGTGTTCAACGAGGCCGTGCTTCGCTTTCTAGGCCAGCCCGCGCTACCCTTGGCGCACTAGCGTCACCTCGTCGCGGGTGAAGTCGATGCGGCTTTTTTCTACCGCGCCCTTGCACACTAGCACCCGGGGCGGTGCCAGCTTGCCCTTACGGCCGGCCTCAATTTCGGCCTCTCCTGTTATGTCTAGCGTAGCCATGGTTTCGCCATTTAGCCGCAGCTCCCACGGGCCGGGCTTCACGGCGCCCGTGAAGTGGCCTACCAGAAAGGTTTCTTTCGGCGACATCTGAATGATGTCGAGGAGTTGGATAGCGGGTGATTCGGCCATTAACCTGAATTTAGTAGGTGGTAATGTCAGTAGGATAATAAATCCAGAACTCCTTGGGTAAAAGAGCATTCATTTGCTGGCAAACCTCTACCAAGACGGGCACTTTTGCTTTAAATACAGAGATAGTCTTGGCTGCGTTGCCTTTCACTATTGTGAAATAGAAACTCGCTCCGTGTTGATCTGCAAAGTAATCTTGGTACTGATCTTTCCAGGAGGTAAGGTATCGTTGGTCGAGTGGCCTTAACATTTTGTTTCGCTCTGCTACTGTAATCTTGCGTGAATATTCTGCACTATCATTAAGAAGATCGTGCTTCCTTTTGACATTTATACTACTGTTCGTGATACTATATGTTGTAGATTCAAAGAACCCCGTTGACTCTGCAATTTTTAGACAAGTGACTATCTGTGGACTCCGTTGCGCTAGACACTGCGGAGAAATAGCTGCGAGTATTAAGAGCCATAAGACGACTAATTTCGTCATATAATTATTCTGGCTTGCTGGCCTTGATACGAGCGTCAAAGCCAAATTCTTCGCGCGCCACTATCTGGATACGTTTAAACTCGGGGTGCCGGCTGTTGAGGATAAAATTAGCTTCCTGCGGAATAATGGACGAGGGCACCCGCAGCACTGCCGACTGCCTTTGGGTGTACCAAGCCGCCCCAAGGGGCTGGCACACGGCGTAGCGGCTGGCTTTCTCCCACTCCGGCGGCAACTGGCCTAGCGTGATTTCCTCTACCACTATGTCGTCGGGCACGTCAATCACCAGCACCCGGAACTGGTCGTTAAGGCCTTCTCCGCTCCTATGCACAACGTTTTCCAGGCAAGCCAGGGCGCGGGAAGAGGCCGTGTATATCACGAACTGGTTTTGGTAGTTCCACCGGCCCCGGTAGCCGGAGGCAAACAGGTCGTCGGCGTATTTGGCCAGACAAATGCGGTACACTAGCATAGGCCTACGACAAGTCGCCGTAGGCAATGCGGGTCAGCTCCTCCGCCACCAAATCAATGCCGCCGCTGGTTTCCAGCAGGCGCAAGGGTACTTCCTGGTCGAGGCCGTGGGCGGGCTTATCGAGCCAGCGCAGAAACGCTGCGGCTTCGCCAAATACCTCTAGGCCTAGGTTATAGAGGCTGATGATTTTGAGCGTCTTTTCGCTGCTGGCGGCACTGAGCGTTTTCTTCTCCTGCGAGTACGTCCGCAGGGTTTTGGTGGAGAGCTCATAGATGGCCTCCAGCTCATTGGCCTGCAGCTGGAATGCCTCGGCTACTTCAAAGGCAGTGGCGGCGGGCACGCCTTTACGGGCTTCCATTACCAGGGCAAATGCATCCTGCCCCGCTTGCCCCCACGCCGCCCACTTCTTGCGCAAGGCGGCTGGTATGGTAGTCGTGATTTTGGGATGATGAGCGGTAGCGGCCATGGGTGTGTAGGTTTAACAGATCGAACTTAGGGAAATTTTTCTGATTAACGAGGAAATTTTTCCTTTGGTTCTACTGATCAGCAGTAGCGCGAAGCTCCCGCGTCGCGCTACATCCCCACCACCGCGTGCAGGGGCACGGGGTGCAGAATCAGCCACACCAGTTCCCGCAGAATCTCGCCGTCGGTCATGGAGCCGCTGTCGATGCCTTTGCTTTGGGCGTCGGCACGACGGATGAGGTGCACGATGTCGCGGGTGCGCGGGAAGTCAAATACCTTCAGGCCAGTTTGGTAGTCGCGGCGGGCGTAGGTGCTTACCAGGCCGATGCGCTTCCAGTCGGCCTCGGTGGGGTTGGGGATTTGATGCAGCGCCAGCAGCCGCGAGAAGTAGTTGAACAGCAGCGTCAGGTTCGGGATGAGCGGGTTGTTCTTGGGGTTGGCCTCGAAGTAGAGCAGAATGCGGTTGGCCTTGAGCACGTCGCGGCGGATGAGGGCGCTCTGCAGCTCGAAGATGTTGTACTCCTTGCTGATGCCCACCATGCGCTGCACCAAGTCCTCATCAATGGCCTGGCCCGGCAGCAGGTTGATGAGCATCTTGTCCACCTCATTGGTCAGGCGGCCCAGCTCCGCCCCTATGTACTCGGCCAGCATGTTCGTGGCCTGGGGTGTGATCTGCTGCCCTTTGCTGCGCACGTAGTTCGTGAGCCAGGGCGCCACCTGATTATCGTAGAGCTTCTTGCTGGTGAGCAATACCGTACCGGCCGGGGCCGGGTTGCTTTTGTCGCCGGTGAGCAGCTTGCCGAGCTTCTTGCGAGCATCGAGTGTCTTGTGCTTGTAACAAAATACCAGCACCGTGCTCTGCAGCGGGTTCTTCAGGTAGGCCTCCAGAAACGGCCACGACTTCTCCGCCTCCAGATCAGCTACGGCCTGGGCCTCTTTCACAATCACCACCGAGCGTTCCGCCATCATGGGGAAGCGCTTGGCCTGGCCCAGGATGCCCGTTACGTCGGTATCCTTGCCGTAGAGCACCACTTGGTTGAAGCCCTTCTCTTGTTCCTGCAGCACATTCTTCTCCAGCAGGTCGGCTACCAGATCAATATAGTACGGCTCCTCGCCTTGCAGAAAGTACACGGGCGCAAACTGCCGTTGCTGGAGCTGCTTGAGAATCTCGTCGGCGGTGAGGGTCACGCGGTGAAGTGGTGAAAGGTGAAGTGGTGAGGTGTGAGACTGGAGTTTTCCTGATGGGTGTCACAACTCTTCTACAAATGTACCACAGCCCTTTCTACCTTTGCATCTCTCTTTCGTGAAACGCGGGTCGCCACTGGCCTACTCGCTGACTCACAACTCCACAACTTCACCATTTCACCCTTGGACCTAATAGAAGAACTCCGTTGGCGGGGCATGTTTCACGACATGATGCCTGGTACTGATGAGCATTTGCGCCAAAACGCCCCCATCACCGGCTATATCGGCTTCGACCCGACGGCTCCCTCTTTGCATATCGGCAACCTGGCTACCATTATGCTGCTCGTGCACCTGCAGCGCGCCGGCCACCGCCCCCTGGCGCTGGTAGGCGGCGCCACCGGCATGATCGGTGACCCCTCGGGCAAGTCGGCCGAACGGAACCTGCTGGATGAAGAAGCCCTGCGTCGCAACCAGGCCGGTATCCGTGCCCAATTGGAGAAATTCCTCGACTTCTCGGAGGGGCCTACCGGCGCCAAGGTGGTCAACAACTACGACTGGTTTAAGGAGTTTGGCTTCCTGCAGTTCCTGCGCGAAGTGGGAAAGCACCTCACCGTGAACTACATGATGGCCAAGGACTCGGTGAAGCGCCGCATCAGTGGCAACGAAGAAACCGGCGCCGAGGGCATTAGCTACACCGAGTTCAGCTACCAGCTCCTGCAGGGCTACGACTTCTTCCACCTCTATAAGGAGCTGGACACCACCCTGCAGATGGGCGCCAGCGACCAGTGGGGCAATATCACCACCGGCACCGAGCTTATCCGGCGCATGAGCGGTGGCGAGGGCAAAGCCTACGCCCTCACTGGCCAGCTCATCACCAAGGCCGATGGCACCAAGTACGGCAAGAGCGAAACCGGCACCGTGTGGCTTGACCCCACCATGACCTCGCCTTACCAGTTCTACCAGTTCTTCCTCAACGCCGCCGACGCTGACGTGCCACGCCTGATCCGGGTATTTACCCTGCTAGGCCAGTCGGAAATTGAGGCCCTGGAGGCGGAGCACGCTCAGGCGCCCCACTTGCGCATTCTGCAGAAGGCCCTGGCCAAAGACGTGACCATTCGGGTGCACTCGGAGCAGGCCTACGAGGCAGCGCTGGCTGCTTCGCAGGTACTCTTCGGGGGTGGCGACCTAGCTACGCTAGACGAGGCTACGCTGCTGGATGTATTTGCGGGCGTACCGCACGTAGAAGTTAACCGCGCTGAAGTAGCCGACCTCGACGCCCTGACGTTGCTGAGCGCCGCTACCGGCGGCGCTATCTTCGCCAGCAAAGGCGAGGCGCGCAAAATGGTGCAGAACAACGGCGTGAAGCTCAACCGCCAGAAAGTAGCGCTCGACCAGTCGGCAACGGCCGTACCAGCCCTACTCGATAAGTACCTGGTAGCTCAAAAGGGAAAAAGCTACTTCCTGATTAAACTGGTATAATTAGCTGACTACGCGCCAAGAAAAAAGCGGCCCTGCTGATAGTCAGCAGGGCCGCTTTTGTATTCACACAGGGCCCGGACCTTAAAGGGTACGAACCAGTGAGTGACTACTTCTTTTTTGCAGGAGCAGCCTTCTTGGCAGCAGCAGGAGCTGCAGCTTTCTTAGCAGGAGCAGCCTTAGCATCGCCAGCACCAGCAGCGCTGTTCTTGGCGTTCTGTACTTCCGTACGAATGGTCTGAGCCATGTTCTTCAGTTCCTGCATGCCTTTACGCACACGGGTACCAGCGGCCGAGTTGTTCTTGTCGTAGAACTTTTCGAAGTCGGCTTCCAGCGACATTACGAGGTCCTTCAGTTGGCTAAAATTGCTCATTTGGGAGGGGTTGTATGGTGTGGAAAAAATTGATTAACCGGCCCTAATATACAGGGATTTCAAATACAAGCAACTGCGCAAGTTTTTTTCTAAACTGCCCCTACAAGCTTGTATAAGGGTTTTTTGCTTTACTCCTCCAACGCACAACCCCATCATTGCGTTACCCCACATTAGAAAAGTACTAAAAAACAAAGCCAGACACCCGGAGGTATCTGGCTTTTGCACTTAGCGAAGCGGGAAAGTGGCCTAGAGGCCGGCTGGCACTTCTGCTTTTGAATAAAGACCTTTGTTGAGCTTCTCCGCCACGGCTTCAAACGCTTTGATGGTCACTGCCACATCATCTAGGGAGTGAACTGCCGTTGGAATCAAACGGAGCATAATCACGCCCTTTGGCACTACCGGATATACCACGATAGAGCAGAAAATACCGTGATTCTCACGCAGATCGAAGGTTATTTGGGTAGCGTCAGACAATTGCCCCTGTAACAGCACGGGCGTTACGGGCGAGGTAGTAGTGCCAATGTTGAGGCCTTTTTCGCGTAGGCCACTCTGCAACGCGCGTACTACCGTCCAGAGGTTTTCCTTTAACTCAGGCTGCGTGCGCAGCAGCTCCAACCGCTTCAACGCGCCTACTACGAGCGGCATGGGCAGGCTTTTGGCGAAAATCTGGCTGCGCATGTTGTAGCGCAAATATTCAATTACGTTCTCGGGACCCGCAACGAAAGCACCAATGCTTGCCATACTCTTTGCAAACGTCGAAAAATAAAGGTCAATGCCGTCTTGCACGCCCTGTTCTTCGCCCGTTCCGGCCCCGGTAGCCCCCATTGTTCCGAAGCCGTGGGCATCATCAACGAACAACCGGAACTCGTATTTGTCTTTCAGCGCAATCACGCCCCGCAGGTCGCCTTGGTTGCCCGACATACCGAACACGCCCTCCGTAATCACGAGGATACCGCCGCCGGTTTCGTCGGTGATGCGCTTGGCGCGCTCCAACTGCTTCTCCAGGCTGGCCATGTCGTTGTGGGTATACACAAAGCGCTTACCCTGGTGTAAGCGTACGCCATCAATGATGCAGGCATGCGACTCCGCGTCATACACAATTACATCGTGGCGACCTACCATGGCATCAATAATGGATACCACGCCCTGGTAGCCAAAGTTCAGCAGCATGCAATCAGGCTTAGCCACAAACTCTGCCAGCTCGCTTTCCAGCTGCTCGTGCAGGTTTGAGTTGCCCGACATCATCCGGGCACCCATGGGCAGGGCCATACCATATTCAGCAGCACCTTCAGCATCTGCCTTGCGTACTTCAGGGTGGTTAGCTAAGCCTAAATAGTTATTCAGGCTCCAGGTAAGTACCTCTTTGCCGCGGAAAATCATGCGCGGCTTAATCTCACCTTCCAGTTTAGGGAATGCGAAATAGCCGTGGGCGTAGTGCGAGTGGCTGCCCAGGGGGCCGCGGTTCGCGGCAATCTTTTCGAAAAGATCCACGAGGGAACAGATTTAAAGTGAATAAAAGCGGGTGGTTACGTAGTGGGAGTAACGCCCGAGGGTTGTACAAAGTTATGGCAATCCGCAAAGGTAGCCGCTAGCGGGCAGGCTTCCAACCAGCAAAGTGGCCTACGGAAATCCGTTTTAAGTTTTTTGGAGCGGCTTGAATGGCGTTTCTTTGGGCTCCCGTAAGCGTAGCTGTGAGCAACTGCCCACCAGCTGCGCTTTAGTTCATCGTCTACTCTCCCACCCTCTGCCCTACAATATGAAGAAAATCACCAAGCTTCTCGTCGCCAACCGCGGGGAAATTGCGCTCCGCGTTCTACGCTCAGCCCGCGAGATGGGACTTAAAACCGTGGCTATTTATAGTGAGGCCGACCGCAACGCCCTACACGTACGCTACGCCGACGAAGCCGTGTGTGTAGGTCCGCCAGCCTCGAAAGACAGCTACCTGCGCGGCGACAAGATTCTGGAAGTGTGCCGCCAGCTGGGCGTTGATGCTATTCACCCAGGGTATGGCTTCCTGAGCGAAAATGCGGAGTTTGCCCGCATGGTAAAAGAGGCGGGCTTGATTTTCGTAGGCCCTTCTCCCGAGGCAATGGAAATCATGGGCGATAAGCTCTCTGCCAAACAGGCCGTGCAGGCCTACAACATTCCATTGGTGCCGGGTACTGCCGAAGCCATCACCGACGTGGAAGAGGCCAAGCGCATTGCGGCTACCGTGGGCTTCCCTATTCTAATAAAAGCCTCCGCGGGCGGTGGCGGCAAGGGCATGCGCATTGTGAACTCCGAAGCGGAGTTTGAGGAGCAGATGCAGTTGGCCATCAATGAGGCTACCTCGGCCTTCGGCGACGGCTCTGTATTCATCGAGAAGTTCGTGACGGGTCCGCGTCACATCGAGATTCAGGTGTTGGGCGATGAGCACGGCAACATTGTGCACCTGTTTGAGCGGGAATGTTCCATTCAGCGCCGCCACCAGAAGGTGATTGAGGAAGCGCCTTCCTCAGTGCTCACCCCAGAGCTGCGCGCCGAAATGGGCCGCTGCGCCGTAGATGTGGCCCGTGCCTGCAACTACACCGGCGCCGGTACCGTGGAGTTCCTGCTGGATGATAAGCGCAACTTCTACTTCCTGGAGATGAACACCCGCCTGCAGGTAGAGCACCCCGTAACCGAGCAGATTACTGGCCTAGACCTGGTAAAGGAACAGATTAAGGTGGCCCAGGGCCAGCTCCTCGCCTTCGCCCAAGACGACCTCCACATTCAGGGCCATGCCCTGGAGCTGCGCGTGTACGCCGAAGATCCGCAGAATAACTTCCTGCCCGACATCGGAACTCTCACCACCTACGTGCGCCCTCAGGGCCCCGGCGTGCGGGTAGATGATGGCTTTGAGCAGGGCATGGAGATTCCAATCTACTACGACCCCATGATTGCCAAGCTCGTGACCTTCGGCGCCGACCGCCAGGAAGCTATTGAGCGGATGCTGCGTGCCATCGACGAGTATAAAATCACGGGCATCGAAACCACGCTGGGCTTCGGCCGCTATGTGCTGCAGCACCCCGCTTTCGTGAGCGGCAACTTCGACACCAACTTCATCCGCGACCATTTCCCTGCCGGCGCCCTGCAGCCCGCCGCCCCGGACGAAACTACCGCCAAGCTCGCCGCCGTGCTTACAGCCATGCTCCTTTCAGAGAAGAAAGCCCCTGCAGCAGCTACATCGGAAACGCCCGCAGCTACCGGCTCGTCGTGGAAGCGGAACCGGTTGGGTGTGCGGTAGGCCACTCCCCTTTTCTGTACAGCAACGCCCAACTAATTTAGTTGGGCGTTGCTGTTACTGTATGGACAGGAATAGTTGTAAAAACCTATTCTTAGCATCTAGCTATATCAACTCCGTTATTTCCCGCACGCCCAGCGGCCGCTCACGCGTGAAGCCTTCCCCAAACTCTACGCCAATGAGATGGCCGAACTCGCGGGCGCGGGCTTCCATGAAGTTACTGAACACCGGCGTGGAAAGGTAAGTCGTCGGCTCGGTACTTTCGGGATCGTGGAACTGGGTGCGGTACGCTTGGATACTCTCCCACTTCTTAGGCCAGTGCGCCGTAATATCCACCACGAAGTCGGCGGGAATTTGGCGGTCTTGGATGTAGTGAAACACTAGGCGCGGGCGCCAGGGCTCCTGAGGTTGCCCGTCGTGGCCTAGGGTTTCAATCATGCGTAGGCCACTCAGGAAACATGACTCCGAGGCCAGTTGGGCCCCACGGCCGTGGTCGGGGTGCCGGTCATGGATGGCGTTGCAGAGCACGATATCGGGCTGATAGCGGCGGATGGCGGCAATGAGCGGCAGCTGGTGCTCCCGGTCATTGCGGAAGAAGCCATCGGGCAGGCCCAGGTTTTCGCGGGCGCTAAGGCCCAAAATGCGGCTGGCAGCCTCCGCCTCGGCGGCGCGGGTAGCGGGCGTACCACGGGTCCCCAGCTCACCACGCGTAAAGTCAACGATGCCAATTTTCTTACCAGCCGCCGCCGCCGCCAGGAGCGTGCCGGCACAGGACATTTCTACATCGTCGGGGTGCGCTCCGAAGGCCAGGATATCAAGTTTCATAGGTACAGAGTAGGGTGCTTTAGTAGTGCCTAGTTACAGCTCTGTTCTAACGGGCCATTAGGCCACTCCGGTTAGAGAGCTTAACTGAGCAAGGCATAAAAGTACGCGGAACACAACAAGCAGACTTATGCGGCGCATGATACTGGCCAAAACACTACGCTGCGTCAGGGGGTTACATTTTCCGCCGCATAGCTTGACCTCAGAGGAATAGGCCTGCCCCCAGCTCAGCGGTTTCCTCTCACCCTACATCCCTTTATTAATGGAATACAGACAACTGGGCGCATCGGGCTTCCGCATTCCAGTGTTGAGTTTTGGAACGGCCACATTTGGTGGTGGCAATGAGTTTTTCAAGGCATGGGGCAGCACGCAGGTTGGGGAAGCGCGCCACCTGATTGACATTTGCCTGGAAGCGGGCGTGAACTTCTTTGACACTGCCAACGGCTACTCCCACGGCATGGCCGAGAAAATCCTGGGCAAAGCCTTAGAGGGCCGTCGGCAAGAAGTGCTCATCTCCACCAAAGCTACCTTCCCCACCGGCGACGGGCCCAACGACTACGGCTCCTCCCGCCTGCACCTGACCAAAGCCTGCGAAGACAGCCTACGCCGCCTCGGCACCGACTACATCGACGTTTACCATATGCACGGCTTCGACTCCCACACGCCCGTGGAGGAAACCCTACGAACCCTTGATAATCTGGTGCAGAGCGGTAAAGTGCGCTACATTGCCTGCTCCAACTTCTCCGGTTGGCACCTCATGAAATCCTTGTCCGTGTCAGAGCGCTACGGGTGGGCACGCTACGTAGGCCACCAGGCCTACTACTCCTTGGCCAACCGGGAGTTTGAGTGGGAGCTAATGCCGCTGGGCCTCGACCAAGGCGTGGGCACGCTGGTATGGAGCCCTCTCTCGGCAGGGCTGCTCAGCGGCAAAATCAGGCGCGGCCAACCCATACCCACCGAAAGCCGCCTAGCTCAAGGCGGCGGCCAGGGCCCTAAAGTGCCCGATGAGTTGCTCTATAACATCATCGATGCCCTCGACGAGGTAGCCGCTGAAACCGAGAAGACAGTAGCGCAGGTGGCCCTAAATTGGCTTCTTCAGCGGCCTACAGTGGTGAACTTGGTAGTGGGTGCCCGCAATGAGGAACAGCTTCGTCAGAACCTGGCCGCAGTGGGCTGGAACCTCACGCCGGAGCAGGTGGCTAAGCTGGATGCTGCCAGTGCTACTGAGCCCATTTACCCCTACTGGCACCAGCGCAACTTTCCAATGCTTCAGAAGAACCCTTTGTAGCCAAGCCAGCTGTTTCCGAGAGGCCTAGCACCACAAAAGCCCACTGCCATTAAAACGACAGTGGGCTCTTGCGGTGCTAGGCCTGTTTAGGAGCCTGAATTATTTTATGCGCAACGTGCGGCCAACGCGTAGCGTGCTTGTTCCGCCATTCAGGCGCCGCAACTGGGCCTGTGAAACCCCATACTTATCAGCAATTTCTGAAAGCGTATCGCCTGAGCGTATTTTGTGCGTAACTACCCGGCGCGCCTGAGTAGGTTTTCCGCTGCTGCTTCGGCTGCTACTTCCCCCGCCACTACCGGCGCCCGGTACGCTGCCACCCTTATAGCGCAACGACTTGCTGTAATAGGCAAACAGGGCTGAGGTAATCTGGAAGTTGTCTTTGATCAGCTTATAATCCGGGAAGTCATACATCCGCTCCGGATCAATAGGGTTGCCCTCATAACGCACTTCAAAATGCAGGTGCGAGCCGGTGCTACGGCCCGTGCTGCCTCCCCAACCAATCAGTTGGCCAGCCTTCACAAATGTGCCGGGCGTTACCAACGACTTCTGCAAGTGACCATAAAGGGTTTCAATGCCATTGTAGTGGCGCACCAGAATGTAGTTGCCATAGCCAGAGCCATCCCACTTCACAATGCGCACCACCCCATCAAAAGCAGCTTTCACTGAGTCGCCGGTTTCCAGGTCCAGGTCAACGCCGTAGTGCCAGCGGTACCCCCGGAACCCAAAGTCGGAGGTCATGGGCGTGGAGGCCAGCGGCATTTTGGCATAGCGCTGGTTGGCGGGGTCCGTAAGCTTAAGATTCAGGGTATCCTTAATCCGGCGCCCATCAACCCGGTAAGGGTTGATGTTGTGGGTGTCCCAGATGGCGTAGTAACCGGCCACCTGAATCCAGGAAGAATCAATCTGTACTTCTTCCTTTACCTCCACAATATGTTGCTCCCCCTCGTTCAGGGAGCTGGTATCCTCACTGACAATAGACAGCTTTTTGGCCGGATTAAAAAAGATAGACTTTGCCGCGTCGGAATTATCGTCAGGCAGCTCCTCCGTTTCTATCAGGATAGTAGTATCGGGCCGGACATAGCGGATAGTGGGCGATTTGATTTTGAAGAAATCCTTCCGAGTGCCAGCCGAACCCGATTTCGCCTTGGGCTCAGGCACTTTGCGCCGCTGGGCAAGCAGCTGGCCGGGCAAGCCAAGAAACAGCCCGATCAGTAGCAGCGGCAGCAGCCAAGGTTTAACAAGTTGAAACAAGGGCAATAAGGTAAAAAGTGAAGTTGTGAGGCTGTGAAGTTGTGAAACGGTAGCGTAAGGTGCCTGCTAACGGACAATGCAGCTGTTACCCTGTCCTGGGCACCAAAGTCACCGTTTCACAACTTCACAAGTTCACCTAATGGTCGCCGAGAGCGGCCAGGTAACGCTCGGCATCCAGGGCCGCCATACAGCCAGAACCTGCGGCCGTAACCGCTTGCCGGTAGGTGTAGTCCTGCACGTCGCCGCAGGCAAACACCCCATCCACGTTGGTTTTGGCAGTACCCGGAATGGTTTTCAGGTAGCCCTGCTCATCGTGGTGCAGATAAGGCTGGAAAATTTTGGAGTTGGGCTCGTGGCCGATGGCTACGAAGAAGCCTTCAACGGATAAATCGCGCGTTTCGTGTGTGAGCACGTTTTTAACCCGTACAGCCTCTACGGCATGCTCCCCGAGAATTTCGTCGGTCACGGTGTTCCAGAGCACCTCAATCTTGGGGTTATCCATCACGCGCTTCTGCATGATTTTGGAGGCCCGCATCTCCCCTTTCCGCACCACCATATACACTTTACTGCATAGGTTAGCCAAGTAGGTAGCTTCCTCTGCGGCGGTATCGCCAGCGCCTACAATCACCACATCCTTGCCACGGTAGAAGAATCCATCACAAACGGCGCAGGCAGATACACCCGAGCCATTCAGGCGCTGCTCCGAGGGCAGGCCTAGCCACTTAGCCGAGGCGCCGGTGGCAATAATTACCGTATCGGCTGTTAGCTCCAGCTGCTCATCAATGGTAACACGATGTGGATGCCCGGAAAAGTCAACTGAAGTAGCAATACCGTAGCGGATATCCGTTCCGAAACGGGCCGCCTGCTTCTTCAGATCCTCCATCATCTCGGGACCCATAATGCCGTCCGGATAGCCTGGAAAGTTCTCAACGTCGTTGGTAATGGTCAGCTGTCCGCCGGGCTGCAGCCCCTGATACATAACGGGTTTCAAGTTGGCACGAGCAGCATAAATAGCTGCCGTATAGCCTGCTGGACCAGATCCGATAATCAAACACTTTATGTGTTCGGGGGAAGTATTCTCCATGAGTATGAAAGGGCACACGCTACAGCCTGCGCCGTGAGAGGTTTACTAAGGGGTTGCAAAGGTAATAGTTGCGGCGCGAGGTTCTACCGCCGAAGTGCTAACTCAACGCTAGGCCACTAGCTATTAACAAAAAACCCCAACGGTAAGGTCGGGGTTTTCTTGGATAGGGTAAAATTCCTTACCCCAAGTAGGGCTTCAGGGCTTTAGAACGCGAGGTGTGGCGCAAGCGGCGGATAGCTTTTTCCTTGATCTGGCGCACCCGCTCACGGGTCAGGTTAAACTTCTCACCGATTTCCTCTAGGGTCAGTGAGTGTTCACCATTCAGGCCAAAGTAGAGCGTGATAACGTCGGCTTCGCGCTTGGTGAGCGTGCTCAGGGCACGCTGCACTTCCTTGCGGAGCGAGTCGTTCATCAGGCCGGTATCCGGCGACTCCTCATCTTCGTTTTCGAGTACGTCGAGCAGGCGGTTTTCCTCACCTTGCACGAAGGGAGCATCTACCGACACGTGACGGCCCGATATTTTCAGGGTATCAACTACTTCAGAGGTAGTCAACTCCAAAACTTCGGCAATTTCTTCGGGCGAGGGCTCCCGCTCAAATTTCTGCTCCAGTTCAGAGAACGATTTGCTGATTTTATTCAGGGAGCCTACCCGGTTCAGGGGCAGACGTACAATGCGCGACTGTTCAGCCAGCGCTTGCAGAATGGACTGGCGAATCCACCATACGGCGTAAGAAATAAACTTAAAGCCGCGGGTTTCGTCGAAGCGCTTAGCGGCTTTGATCAGACCAAGGTTGCCCTCGTTGATCAAATCGCCCAAGGAAAGGCCCTGGTTCTGGTACTGCTTAGCCACCGACACCACGAAGCGCAGGTTAGCTTTGGTCAGTTTTTCCAGGGCCTGCTGGTCACCTTCCTTAATGCGTTGCGCCAGCGTTACCTCCTCATCGGGGGTTAGCAGATCTACCTTGCCAATCTCCTGGAGATATTTATCCAGCGACTGGCTTTCGCGGTTGGTAATCTGCTTGCTGATTTTTAGCTGTCTCATTGCGGGCGCGAGAGAGTTGAAATGTTAATGCTTGGAAACGTCCTGTTGATCCGGTATACGATGGATACCCAAACGCGGGTACCGGGGTCAGTTGTGAGCAACACCCCGATACCCGCGAAAGTTCGGCAGTGGGTTACTGCGCGGTTCCGTTTGAGTCGGCGGCACGCTCCGGTTTCGGGAGCAGCACTTTCCGCGACAAACGATATTTACCGGTTTTCTTGTCGATGTCCAGCAGTTTAACGTCAATTTCCTGTCCTACTTCCAGTACGCCTTCCAGCGCAGCTAGGCGCTCATGCGATACTTCAGAAATGTGCAGGAGGCCGTCTTTGCCCGGCATAATTTCCACGAAGGCACCGTAAGGCTGAATGCTGCGCACTTTGCCTTTATAGGTGGCCCCTACTTCCGGTACGGCCGCAATGGCCTGGATCCGGCCAATAGCAGCCTGCATGTCTTCCTGATTGGAAGCATAAATGCTCACGTGGCCTTTCTCGTCTTTCTCCTCGATGATAACCGTGGCGTTGGTATCCTTCTGAATTTGCTGAATAACCTTGCCACCTGGCCCGATTACAGCACCAATGAACTCCTTATCGATGAGCATTTTGTGTGAACGAGGCGTGTGAGGCTTCAACTCAGCCGCCGGCTGCGCAATGGTCTTGGCCATCTCACGCAGAATGTGCAAGCGGCCTTCGCGCGCCTGGTGCAGCGCCGCCGTCATGATTTCGCTGCTCAAGCCCTGGATTTTGATGTCCATCTGGCAAGCCACAATACCTTTCTCAGTGCCGGTTACTTTAAAGTCCATGTCGCCGAGGTGGTCTTCGTCGCCCAGGATATCAGACAGCACAGCATACTCGCCGGTTTCCTTGTCCTGCACCAAACCCATGGCAATACCTGAAACAGCCGCACGAACCGGAATACCAGCGTCCATCAGAGCCATTGAGCCAGCGCAAACCGTAGCCATGGAAGAAGAACCGTTAGACTCCAGAATGTCAGACACGATACGCACCGTGTATGGGTTTTCGTCATCAGAAGGCATAACCTTCTTTAAGGAACGCTGAGCGAGGTTTCCGTGTCCAATCTCCCGACGCCCTGGGCCGCGGTTAGGCTTTACTTCACCCGTAGAGAAGGCAGGGAAGTTATAGTGCAGCATGAACTTGCTGTAACCAGAGGTCATAGCCGTGTCAATGATCTGCTCATCAAGTTTGGTACCCAGAGCTACCGTAGTCAGCGACTGAGTTTCCCCGCGGGTGAACAGAGCTGAGCCGTGGGCGCCGGGCAGATAGTTAACTTCGCTCCAGATCGGACGAATTTGCGTCAGGGCGCGGCCGTCGAGACGGGTGCGCTCCTTAATCATCATATCGCGAATAGCCTTCTTCTCAGCCGAAGAGTAATATCGACCGAACATTTTCATATCCAGTTCAGGCTGCTCTTCCAACAGCTTTTCCGTCAACGACTTTTTAATCGTTCCGAAGGCTTCTTTACGGCCGGCTTTGCTTGTGTTGCCTGACTTAGCCACTTCGTAGGCCTGCTGATATACACCTTCGTGGATGCGCTTCTTCAGGTCGTCGTTCTCCTCGTACTTAGGATATTCGCGCTTTACGTGTGATTTCTCCACTTCAGCAGCCAGCTCCTGCTGCACGCGTACTTGCTCTTTGATGGCTTCGTGAGCGTACGCAATGGCTTCCACCATTTCTTCCTCGCTCACTTCGTTCATCTCGCCTTCTACCATAGCCACTGAATCGGCAGTAGCGCCTACAATCAGGTCGATGTCGGCGCGAGCAATGTCGGCAGTAAGCGGGTTGATCTGCAGCTTGCCGTCGATACGGGCTACACGTACTTCCGAGATAGGGCCAGCAAAAGGAATATCTGAGATGGAGAGTGCAGCAGATGCAGCCAGAGCGGCAAGGGCATCAGGCTGCACCGTTTTATCGGCTGAGATAAGGGTAATCATTACCTGCACCTCATAATGATAATCCTTAGGGAACATCGGACGCAGGATACGGTCAACGATGCGGCACACTAGAATTTCGTAGTCCGAGAGGCGACCTTCGCGGCGCTGGAACGAGCCAGGGATGTTGCCGGCACCACCAAATTTCTCCTGATAATCTACCGAAAGCGGCAGGAAGTCTACGTCGCCGCGAGCACTAGGCTGCGACACAACGGTAGCCAGCAGCATGGCATCGCCGAGGCGAACCACTACGGCGCCATCGGCGAATTTGGCCAGCTTGCCAGTTTCAATAGAAATCTGCCGGCCATCTGGCAGGGTAATGTGTTTGGTAACCGCGGTGTAGTTGGGCATCTTATGGTTTGCTTAAAAAAGCGACAGCGGGCGAGCAGCCAAAAAAACAGGCCTAGAGAGGGCCTATTTTACTCAAAAATATTTCCTTGCGGAAAAGGTACTGATTCAGGACGTGAGCAGCTAGGATCAGCCCGGATAAAAAAAGAGCAGGGAACCTTCCGGGTTGGAAGGCTCCCTGCTACTTCGGGGCTGGTTACTTGCGGATACCCAGCTCCTTGATGATAGCGCGGTAGCGGTTGATTTCGCGGTGCTGGAGGTAATCCAACATACGACGACGCTTACCTACTAGCTTCAACAGACCCAGACGGGTCGAGAAGTCTTTCTTGTTTACCTTCAGGTGCTCCGTCAGGTGGTTGATGCGGTGCGTAAACAGGGCAATTTGTGATTCAGCGGAACCAGTGTCGTTAGCAGACTTCTGGAGGCTGTTCTTTTCGAAAATAGCCTGTTTTGCTTCGGTGGTGAGTTTCATCGGCAGATAGGTTTCCCCCGTCTTGGATTAAGATGAAAAAAGAAAATATGAACACCCCGGTTCTCGAGGTGGCCGCAAAGGTAAGGCTTTTTTGGTTGACTATTGTTACCTCTTGCTGATTTGTTTGGCAAAGCCCACCTATCAATTTGCGAAATAGCTAGGCCTATACCGTGCGCTTGTAGCCGCGTAGGGGCCAGCGCAGCCAGGTGGGCCGGAACCGTTGCCAGTCGATGTCCAGAATACCGGAGTCGTGCCGGGCCTGGTAGAGAAAGTACAGGCCTACGGGCAGCAAAATCACAGTGGCCATCCACATGCCTAGGCCTACAGGCATAATTACTTCACGCCCGTACTTCTCCCCCATGATGGAGATTACATAGTACACGATGAAAAAGACAATAGAAATAAGGATGGGCACGCCTAGGCCACCTTTCTTGATAATGGCTCCTAGTGGCGCTCCAATCACAAACATGAGCAGAATAGCCGCCGACTGCGTGAACTTGCGATAAATCTCAATACGGAAATTGGCAGTTTCCTTGGTCATATTGCTAAGCCGGTCGGCACTGGTACCCAAGTAAGAGTGCACATTGCGGGCCCTGTTGGCTGCCTGTTGAGTAATCAAACCGTTCACGACTCCTAGCCGCCGGGTTGGGACTTTCCAATTGGCCACTTTCTGCATAGCTACTTGCCCGGTAGTATCAAGCCGCAGGAAAGAGTAATACGGGTTTAGTTGCCGCACCAGGAGTTTTCGCTCCGTGAACAAGCGCGAGTGCAGAGAATCAGTGGTGCGCTCTAGCTGCTGGACATTCAGCATCATCTTGTTGTCCTTGAACAAATCCTTTTTGGTGCGGCCCAGCCCAAAAGACTCCAGGGAAAAGGTGATAGTATTACGGTCAAAGTTCTGGCGGATAAAGCTGGCGCCCGAACGGTTATTGGCGTCTGGCTGCTCTACGTAGGTGCGCCCTCGGAACAGCTCCAGGCCTAAGTATTGCCCCCCAAAGCGGGTAAACATTTTTCCGGAGTCAGCTAAAATCACCCGCATAGAGCCGGAGCTTTGGGTATGGTCATAGATCATGACGCCCTTTAGTAAGTCACCGTTCTTGCCAAGCTTCTGATTTACCTTGATAGTGTACCCCGGGATGCCATTGTAAAACACGCCCTCCCGAATGTCCAGCGCCAGTTTTTGCTGACGCACATCCCAGAGCAAGCTATAGGCCTCCAGGTTGGCCATTGGCACAATGGTGTTATTAAACCAGAACGCCCCACCCGCCAGCAACAGGCTCGCCACCAACACAGGCTGCAAGATGCGGGTCAGGGAAATACCTGAGGTTTTAATAGCAGTGAGTTCATGGTGCTCACCAAGCGTTCCAAAAGTCATTAATGACGACAGCAACACGGCCAAAGGCAGTGAGATTGGCACAATTAGAACGCTAAAGAAAAAAAGCAACTGCAGTATAACTCCCAGGCCCAGGTCCTTACCTACCAGATCGTCCATGTATTTCATCATGAACTGCATCAGGAAGATAAATTGCACCACGGCAAACGTGAGCATGAACGGGCCCACAAAGGCTTTCAGAATAAGCTTATCGAGTTTTTTCATTCAGATACCGGTCGCCGACCCAATAGATCAGATGTGCCTAACGCAAAAAGGAGCAAACGGGAAACGAAGATACGGCTCGTTTCGCGTGTGCTCCTTTTCCCGGACTAGATAACCGAATCAACCGCCTACCTGTTCCCGCAACTTTTGGATGAGACTATCCCACATTTCCTGCAACTCAATGTCATCGGTCTCCTCCGAGTAGTCAATTACGCGCAGGTACACCTCCTGGGTTAGCTGCGACTCCTCTAGGGTAAAATCCAGGTAATTAGCATCGGGGGTCTGACGCTTATTTGGCCCCAGAAATACGTAGCGGACGGAGCGGTTGGTTCGGTGGGAGTTCATTTCCGCAAAGTGCGGCTGGTTATCCCAAATGAAGTTGTAGCAATGGTCTTCATCAATGCGAACATCCTGGCAAAACCACTGCGAAAGCCCGGAAGCCGACGCGAGATAGGGATACAGAATTTTGGGAGAGGCATTAATGGGGTACTCGACCGTAAAACGGTGCTTGAGACGAGTAGCAGAAAGGGGCATAAGCGGAACTATGTATTTTTATTATCCCGGAAGCACAGGAACTTACCGGCTGGAAGCAATATACACGGCTTTTTTTTTCCGCAAACACTTGCATCAGGCCAAATCTTGTCTCTACCTTTGCACCACCAAAACAGGGCGGGGTAGCTCAGTTGGTTAGAGCACAGGATTCATAACCCTGAGGTCACGAGTTCAACTCTCGTCCCCGCTACAATAAAAAAGGCCTTTCCATTACGGAAAGGCCTTTTTTATTGCCTTATTTTCTATACTGCTTCCAGTATGCGTATAAGCAGGAGCTAAATATGCACTATTACCTGTGAACTAGGAGCACACTTATATGTACCACTCAAGCGTACTTTGCTTTGAGTAATACTATAGTTCGCTCACGCTAATGGTTTCCATTACGCGCAGAGTGGGGCCCGAGAAAGAAGTATTTTTATCCAGCTTGATAGTCCGCAGTACCTGACCGTTCACTACCACTTCTGTGGTAATAGCAGTTGTCTCGGGCAGCGATTTTGCCTGGACAGCTGACTTAACGTTTGGAAAGCTGAGATCCACTTCAATTTTATCGGTAGCAACCATATCTACTACGCTCGATTCCTCCTGGCCTGAATCTACACCAGTAAGAAAGGCCGAAATAGACCCTCTAGGGGTTTGTCCTTTGTCCGTAAGCAGCACACTAACATTGGCCCCAACATCCCTTCCGTTTGGTTGGAGATTTGTTGCCTGATAGCGCACTTGCACTTTATACTGCTTGGGCGTTGGATCAGCTTGCTTTGTGTCATCACCACAGGAAGTTAACAAACTACCCAAAAGCCCAGTCCCTAGCAGTATGAATACTTTAATATTTGTAAACATGAAGGGGAATTATGTACAAAAATGAAAATACTAAATTAGAAATCATTCAAGCCAGCTGCTACTCAATAACTAGAGCAATGTGTGAAATGGCGTATACATAGGGTACCCAAAAGGATAGCTCATTATAGACTAGCAGCACCGGTCTCGGGCAGTGCTTTATTTGCTATTTAGTGGGCCTCAGCAGCGGCCCGTTGAACAGTGATAAAGCCTGTAGGCCACTCACTGATCAGTCAAATATCCCCATCGTCTGAATGGTAATCATTATTAAGACTTCGGGGCTTCGCTACTTGCCATCCCCGCAGTAATAGCGGCACCGTAGCTAAGCTGGTTAGGCCACCAGAAATGAGAATAATGGTTAGGTGATAGAGGTTTTGCAGAAGGATACTCTCGGATAGTTGCAACCGGATTACGACCACCCCTATTGCCACCAAGAATACCAAGATCCAGTAAGACAGTTGATTACGCTTAATGCCTGTCTCCCTGTATCTGTGTAAGTGCAGGGTATACCATACAAGGGCTAACACGCCTACTACTGATCCTAACTTTTGTAGGAAAGAGTAGAGCCTCATATCCAGGGCGCCCCCGAATGTATAGTGCAGTAAAAACGGAAAATACCGGACTCCACGTCCTTCAGGATGAGTGAAACTGTCCCATACCAAATGAGATACTGTGCCTAGTAACAAGGATACAATAATTATCAGGTAATTTTTCCTGAAGTGAGCTAGCCAGTTGAAGCTGATAAACGGCGTAAACCGCTGGTAAAGTGCAATAGGCAGATGCCGAATTAGGGCATCGCGCACGAGTGCATGAAAAACGAAGGATAGCACTAAGCCCAGTGGAAGATTGAAATAAAAGATGCTACGCCAGGTATGGCTATACGGATCAAATTCACTCATCCGGATAAACTTTTCGAAGTCCGGGGTCATGCTTCCAACAATTAAACCGGTAGCAGAGCGCCATTTTTTTGGCAGCCAGAGTAATGGCAATACTATAGCTGGATGAGAAAAAGTAAATGGCATAAATGAGTGTGTTCTTTATTCGAATCGCTTATTTAGTTCTATAGCTTTCTATATCAGCATTAATTGATTTCACTACCTACTTAATCGACAACAGTGGGGTACCTGTTTCACTAGCATTTGCCCACAAATTCAGTATTATATTCAACTGAACAACAGCCCTCACTTCACTCCCCCATCCCAGATGGAGCCATTTCGCCTAAAAGTTGCTGGCTATTCCCCGCCGATAGGGCTATTGACCCTACTTTTTACCTGCATTCACTCGCAACGGCGAAGCTTCTGATTAGGATACGTTGCGCTATCTTTAGAGCTATTAGTAATACCCGGCTGATAACACTTGATTTGCTTTCCGCTTACCATGCCCACAGAACTGCAGAACGGATTTGGTGATACCTATCTTATCATTGAATATGATGCGGTCAATCATTGGGTGTACAACAATTGGCTCGGAACGCAAACGTATTTACAGGTCACATCTGGTGCTGACGCCTGCCTGAACTACTTACGGGACTATAAGTGCCCTTATTTGCTGAACGACAACCGCCACGTAATCGGTGCCTGGGATTTTGCAGTTGATTGGGTTGTTTCCAGTTGGGTGCCCAGGGCAATTGAGCATGGGTTAACACACATGGCCCACTTGTTCAGTCCGGAGGGTTTAGCTACCGCGTCAGCTGAGTTTATGTACGACGGAATCGGCCAGGACTTACAAATGCGAATGTTCAGCGACTACGAAGAAGCTAGAATGTGGTTAACCCAGTCGCAGGAGCGAAAAGTATAGTTGAAGCCAATAAGGCGCTCTTAACCAACCAAGAAGGTGCGCAAAGAGCCATTCCATCTTCCGGCACGTTGTGGCCTGCTATGCTATAGACAAGAACAAAATTACCTGGGGTCCCTTCTTTCTTATCGTGCGGTAAAGCCCTTTGTTCTTGCCAAGGCGGTAGAGTCTAGGCAATCATATGATGGTGCTAGGCTAGCTGATGCATCCGTCACCAAATAGGAGTTGTACTACAGAATGAGTACAAACGTACCAATCAGTATCAGCCCTGCTCCTACCCCTATCTGCCAGGTTAGCCGCTCACCCAAAAACACAACTGATAGCACAATGGCAATTGCCACACTCAGTTTATCAACGGGCGCTACTTGTGATACTTTGCCTATTTGAAGTGCTTTGAAATAGCAAATCCATGAAAGGCCCGTTGCCAGTCCGGACAGGCCTAGAAAGAGCAGATTAGTAGATGTTAGGGTTTGCAGTTCCGCTAGGCCACCTCGCCAGTATACTATACCCCAGGCAAGCAGCAGAATCACAACGGTTCGCACGGCAGTTGCCAGATTAGAGTCAACCCCCTTAATGCCTATTTTGGCGAGAATAGCTGTTAAGGCTGCAAACAACGCAGAAAGCAAAGCATAAACCCACCACATAACTGGCAAATAAAATTTAGTAGCCGGCTAGGCCAGTAGCAAACACTCTGCCTGCACTGCGGGCTACTTGGGTTGCCAAGTGAATTGGAGGCCCGGCGCTCCACTCCGTGCTCCACCTGTTCTGAAACCATACCCACTCTGCCAGGTAGGTGTGAAACTTATGCCCTGAGGCAACCTAGGCTTACGGCCCCACCTGTTACGGTGCGTAAGGTAGCCTAAATGGGCTGATAGTATACCAATTCCTGCCCCAGCTACTACATCGCTCTGCCAGTGCTTGGTGTTGATCATGCGCAGTGCGGCAACACTGGTAGCCAAGGCGTAGGCCCCTATTCCATACCATTGGCTTTTGTCGCGGAACTCGGTGTGTACTATGCTTGCTGCCAGAAAAGCTTGCGCCGTATGGCCCGAGGGGAACGACAAATTATCAGATCCATCAGGACGCGTTTCCCGGCTTAGATTTTTGATAGCGAATACAGAGGTGAGCATAATCAACTCACTCTTCAGAATAACCAACCCCGTATTCAATCGGTCGTCCCGAGATTCTACTCCTGCCAGCGCTACTGCGCCAAGCTCCAGATAAGGAGCAAAAATAAGGAAGTCATCGAGGCGGGTCCGGTAAGTAGGAAACAGCTTGTGAATGTCGCGGTTGGCCTGCTGATTCGTATAAAAACCGCCACCATTAAAGGTGTACACGCCATAGCCAATCATTACCGCTGGTACAATACTCGCCCTAACCAGTTTACCCTTGTACCAAGGAGCCTTAACCACCGATGGAACACCCACTGGGTTTTCAAACTTGTGAGTGGTATCAGCGGGTGCAGTTGGCGCAACAGATACCTGCGCCATGGCAGGCATAAAAGATGAAATCCACAAGAAGCCCCCTACTGAGCAGCTGGTAAACAACGACTTCATATTCAAAAAAAGGAAAAAAATACGTAGCCTGAGCACGGCCAGCGGTTAGATGCGTAACGTTTACGTAACACACTGTAATAGTTTACTCAGCTAACTCAATTTTCCACTATTATTTGGTATGACAGCTCATATAAGCTTCCATTTCTCAGGTAGAAGTATGTGTTTCTGATAAGAAGCGATAAACAAATAAAGTGGCCTAGCCTACAGCAAAAAACGTTTTTCAGCAAGTTGACAAATAAAAAAGAGCCTGACTGTTAAGTCAGGCTCTTTTAGCAAGAGGCCTATGGAGTAGGCTTACTTGATTTTCTCGATGATGCCTTTGAAAGCCTCAGGGTGGTTCAGAGCGAGGTCGGCTAGAACTTTACGGTTCAGGTCGATGCCAGCCTTTTTCAGGCCACCCATAAACTGCGAGTACGACAGGCCGTGCTCACGAGCGCCAGCGTTGATACGCTGAATCCAGAGGGCGCGGAACTCACGCTTCTTGGTTTTACGGTCGCGATACGCGTAGAGAAGACCTTTCTCAACGGCATTCTTGGCAACGGTCCATACGTTCTTGCGACGGCCGAAATAGCCTTTCGCCAGGCGCATTACTTTTTTCCGACGGTGGCGCGAAGCCACGTGGTTTACACTTCTTGGCATAACCTGTTTTTTTTGGCGGCCGGCGGCGGAGTTAGTGCCGCGACTTACGTTTCAGCCGGACGCCTGGTGAAAATTTGTTAATTGGAGTAAAGCAGAAAGAGTTTAACGCTGCGTGCAGTAGCTACCCTCTTTACAGCCAAATGCCAATTAAATGTTAAGCATGTCCTTTACACGGTTCATGTCGGCCGAGCTAACCAGAGTAGCGTGCGTGAGGTTACGCTTCTGCTTGGTGGTTTTCTTGGTCAAGATGTGGCTTTTGAAGGCATGCTTGCGCTTCACTTTGCCCGTGCCGGTGAGCGAAAAACGCTTCTTGGCGCCGGACTTGGTTTTTACTTTCGGCATTGTAGTGGAGGTAAAGAAGTAAAACAACTGCGGCGGTCGGCTGCCTAGGGCCGGTGCGCCAGCGTAAAATGCGGCTGAGCCGCGGGTAAACTATTCAGTAGCTTTATCAGCAGGCTGAGCGGCAGGCTTGGCTTCCTTGGGCGCCTCCTTGCCGCTCTCTTTAGGAGCAGCGGGCTTGGAAGGCTTCACAGGAGCCGCTACTTTGGGCGCCAGGTACAGGAACATACGCTTGCCTTCTAGCTTGGGCAGCTGCTCTACTTTGGCCAGGTCTTCAAGGGCCTGAGCAAATTTAAGCAGCAGGATTTCGCCCCGCTCTTTGAAGACGATGCTTCGGCCTACGAAGTGAACGTAAGCTTTAATTTTAGCCCCTTCACGCAGGAATTCCTGGGCGTGCTTCAGCTTAAAGGCGAAGTCGTGGTCATCGGTGTTAGGACCGAAACGGATTTCCTTGATGACAACCTTTGTCTGCTTGGCCTTAAGTTCACGCGTCTTTTTCTTCTGCTCGTACTTAAATTTCGAGTAGTCAATGACGCGGCAAACGGGCGGTACGGCTGTGGGCGAAATCTCAACGAGGTCGAGGTTTTGCTCCTGGGCCATCCGGCGGGCCTGCTCAATAGGATAAATGCCCTGCTCGATGTTTTCACCGACCAGGCGCACTTCACGGGCCGTAATCTTTTGATTGATCTTGAACGGCTCCTCGACTTGAGCGCGAGGGATGTAGCGGCGGTTAGGGGTTGCTATGGCTGTTCTCCTTAAAGGTGAGCTAAAAATTCAGTTTACTAGGATAGTAATTGACACAAGTCAGCCACAATCCGTTCATTCAGGGGGCAAATATCCGGCATTTTTTCCAAACACTCAAAAAGGCTATATTAAAATAGCATCATAAGTTGCTGGAAACTCAGCCATGTGCCTCCTGATGACCTTGTCCCGCTGAAGGGAAACCGTATAACGGCTTTCGGCGGAGCAAGGTCGTCATTGTTGGCAAGATGACTGCTATAACTTAGACAGTCTTTCCGTCCATCAGGTCATTTACCTGCTGCTGGAAGCTTTGGATGAATGCTTCAATGGGCATGGAGCCAACGTCACCCTCACCGTGTTTGCGCACCGAAACGATGCCGTTCTCCTGCTCCTTCTCCCCTACAATCAGCATGTAAGGCACTTTTGAGACTTCGGCATCCCGAATCTTCCGACCAATTTTCTCGTCGCGGTGATCTACGCTGCCGCGTAGTTCTGCCTGCACTAAACGGTCATACACTTGCTGTGCGTAGTCCTGATATTTTTCAGAAATCGGCAGAACAGCAAACTGCTCAGGGGAAAGCCATAACGGGAAATTGCCGCCGCAGTGCTCAATCAGAACAGCTACAAAGCGCTCCAATGAGCCGAAGGGCGCCCGGTGGATCATAACAGGACGCTGCCGCGAGTTATCAGAGGCTACGTACTCCAGCTCAAAGCGCTCAGGCAGGTTGTAATCTACCTGAATAGTGCCCAGCTGCCACTTGCGGCCGAGGGCGTCACGCACCATAAAGTCGAGCTTAGGACCGTAAAAGGCCGCTTCACCCAGTTCCGTTACCGTAGTCAGACCTTTCTCCGCGGCAGCTTCTTGAATAGCAGCTTCGGCACGAGCCCAGTTTTCATCGGAGCCGATGTACTTGGTCTTGTTCTCAGGGTCGCGGAGGGAGATTTGCGCCGTAAACTCAGGGAAGTCCAGCGCTTTCAACACGTACAATACAATGTCGATTACCTTCAGGAACTCTTCTTTCACCTGGTCGGGGCGGCAGAAGATATGCGCATCATCTTGCGTAAAGCCCCGTACCCGCGTCAGGCCGTGCAGCTCGCCACTCTGCTCGTAGCGATACACCGTCCCGAACTCGGCGAGGCGCACCGGCAGGTCGCGGTATGAGCGAGGCTTGCTACGATAGATTTCGCAGTGATGAGGGCAATTCATGGGCTTGAGGAAGAACTCCTCGCCAGGATTTGGCGTCCGGATGGGCTGGAACGAGTCGGCCCCGTATTTCTCATAATGCCCTGACGTCACGTAGAGTTCCTTGGAGCCAATGTGCGGCGTAACTACGGGCTGATAGCCAGCTTTCATTTGCGCACGGCGCAGGAACTGCTCCAGCCGCTCACGC
This sequence comes from Hymenobacter taeanensis, assembly GCF_013137895.1. Taxonomy (NCBI): domain Bacteria; kingdom Pseudomonadati; phylum Bacteroidota; class Cytophagia; order Cytophagales; family Hymenobacteraceae; genus Hymenobacter; species Hymenobacter taeanensis. The sequence continues at coordinate 4,143,867 of NZ_CP053538.1, read as the reverse complement.
AAGGCAGTGCCTTTCGGCAGCCACAGGGGCAAACCCGCTCCTACTTTCTCAGAGAACGTAAACAGTTCAAGCTCCTTGCCCAGTTTGCGGTGGTCGCGGCGCTTGGCTTCTTCCAGCTTCTCAAGGTACTCGCTTAGCTCCTTGGCCTTCGGAAACGTGATGCCATAGATGCGCGTGAGCTGCTTGTTCTTCTCATCACCGCGCCAGTAGGCACCGGCCACGTTTAGCAGCTTCACGGCTTTGATAGGAGACGTATCCGGGATGTGAGGACCACGGCACAGGTCCGTGAACTCCCCCTGCGTGTAGAACGTGATAGTGCCATCTTCAAGGCGGTCAAGCAAATCGAGCTTATACTCGTCGCCCTTTTCCGTGAAGTAGGCAATAGCGTCGGCTTTAGATATGTCTTGGCGGCGATACTGGCTTTTCTTTTTGGCCAGCTCCAGCATTTTGGCCTCAATCTTCGGAAACTCTTCCGTTGAGATGGAACGGCCCTCACCCAGATCGATATCATAATAGAAACCGTTCTCAATGCTGGGGCCGATGCCGAGCTTTACACCGGGGTATAAAGCCTCCAGGGCTTCAGCCATTAAGTGCGCCGAGGAGTGCCAGAAAGCTGACTTCCCATCCTGGTCGTTCCAAGTTAGAATTTCCACGGCGGCATTCTGGTCAATTGGCCGGTGCAGGTCGCGCACTTCGCCATTCACGCGGACGCCAAGGGCATTGCGGGCAAGGCCCTCGCTAATGCTGGCGGCAACGTCGTAGCCCGTGATGCCATCTACAAACTGGCGCACGGAGCCGTCGGGGAGCGTTATATCAATCATGTGAAAAAATGGGGTTTAGCTATACAAACAGCGTTAGCCCGCAAGTTAGAGGTTTACTTTTGGCTTTACTGACTGAAAATTCAGGAAAGCCACTGGTCGGCGTAGTTTAAGAGGCTTCAGGTTGCCTCAGTGCAAGTAAACTACTCGGTTAAACTGAACGTTCCTAGGCTTTAAGAGGCACCCTCGGCCTGTTATTGATTAGTGTTGGGCTGTTGAATAGAAAGCGGCTCAACCGGCTCTACTGCCTGCCGTGGGGTTTCATCTACCATAATGCCCCGGGCTCGGTTTCCAACCTTCCAGGCTTTATACGTCCAGTGGCGGTTGCCGGGGTTTTCTGCAACCAAAATACGGTATTGATCGGCTGCTTCAGGGAAGCGCGCCAGGCTCTCATAGCTTTCAGCCAGCATCTGACGGGCACCGGCCAGACGGGGAGCCCGGCGCAGAGCGCGCTGCAAGTGCGGAATGGCGTCGGCGTACTTGTGATTCTTGTAGGCCACTAATGCCAGCCGATAGTCGGCACGGTAGAACGTGGTATCGAGCTCAACGGTACGCGTATAAATCCGCAGGGCACTGTCGGGCTGGTTTTGCAGCTCAAACTGGCGGCCATAGTCGTACCACAGCGGGCCGTAATTGGGGGCCAGCTTAAGCCCTTGGGCGGCGTACCTCGCAGCATTTGCCGGTTGGCGGAAGGCATTTGACAGAAAAGCCAACTGGTGTAAGGTCTCCGGCTGACGTGGGTCCCGGCTCAGGCTGGCACGCAGGTAGTCTAACGCCTGCACGGTGTCCTGTAGGCCTATATAAGCCACACCTTTATAAAATAGCGCCGCTGCATGGTCGGGCTCTTGCTGCAAAGCTCTATCAAGCTGGTCTAGCGCATCCTGAAAGCGCCGCTCAGCCAAGTGCGTTTCGCCGACCAACAGGTTTAAATCGGGAGAGGAGAAACCACGACGGGAGGCCTCTGCCGCGGCCGTAAGAGCCTGCTTCAGATTACCCTGTGCCCGCACAGCACGCGCTTTAATGAAGTAAAACTCCGCCGGACCATCATCCAGGGCAAGGGCCCGATTAATATCCTCGAGGGCCGCAGCAACCAGGCCAGCGTCGAGGCGGAATCCGGCCCGGCGCGCGTACAAAGAGGCGTTTCGAGGCTGGCGGGCAATAGCTCCCTCCAACTCAGCAGCCTGAATTTTGGGCCCGCTTTGCACGGTGGCTAGGTTTACCATCACTTCGGCCTGCTCACTTGGGTCATTTTGCCCACAGCCCCACACCCCGCCGGCAAGTAGCGCGAGCAGCAGTGAGGCACAAAATGAGGTAGGAAGAAGTGAGTTTAAAGCCGCCATTGAGCCGCAAAGATACGCAGCTAAACTGGCCTAGCCACACGTACTCCTGGCTTACAGGGCACTGCTACCTGGCCTAGCGGATATATATTCCGACCTCCTTTCGGATGTGCCGTTGCAGCTGACGGCGCATTTGGCGGTTAAGCAGCTCCTGCAGACGGCGGCAGCGTCGGCTGATTTCCAACTCCTCAGCGGTTACGGGCGTGAGCTCCATAGCTTCTTGCAGCACCGCAACGGCGCGACTACGCTGGCCTTGGTTTAGGTGCACCCGGGCTAAGTCATAGCAAAACTCAATGCGTTTAGGAGCTAGCTCATGCGCTCTTACCAAGGCGTCAATAGCTTTGCGGGTACCCGCTCCGCTGGGCATTCCACCTAAAAACAATCGACTAAACGCCCGTTCTAATAGGTTGTAGTGGTCGACTCGGTAATGCCAGCGCCCTAGCATTTGCCAGGCCTCAGCCCAATCGGGCCGACGCGCTACTGCCTTAAACACATGGCTCTTCATTTCCTTGTAGGCCAGTAGCCGCCCCCTGGCTCCTAACAGATTGGCCTGGTTTGCCAATGCCATAGCTTCCGCGTAGTGACCTTCAGCCCCATCTGTGCGCACCACCAATGCCCGGTTGGCATATAATCGGGCCGCTGAGAAGTAAGCTGACTTCCGGGTTTCATCCGTATAGCGGGCCCCAATCCGGACGCTAAGGATAGCGGCTTGCCAGAGGGCATCATAGGTAGCCGGAGCCTTGGCTAGCACTTGCTCATACTTGGCCAGGGCTTCCGAATCGTGGTACTGCTCCTGTTGCGTCTTGGCCTGAGCCATAAGTTGCTCCAGGGCCGGAGCAAGCGCTTCGGTGGGGGCCTGGTTTGGCTGGGGGGTTCCCTGACCCAACACATCAGTCACCCAGCCCGGGCTGCCCCATAGGGCTAGCACCCCAACTGCAAAACGAAGTGAACGACGCATAACCTGACTTACACCCACAAATCTGGGAGTTTTTGCTGAAACCCGTAGGCACCTAGTGCCTCGCACTTGTGCTCTGTATGCAAGGCCCCGTAGGCCAGGATAGTTTCTATTACAACCAGAAGCCCCGCCGGGTGGCGGGGCTTCTGGTTGCTAGAACAGCTTAAGCTGAGACTTCGGCGTTTTGAGCACTGCCTGGGCCTGGGCCACATCGGCAGCCGAGATGTCAACGTCGCCGGTATGCTCGGGCAGAGGTGCTGCATCGGCGGAAACGGGCGAGTTGGTGCGAGGAATAGTTGCCGGTCCTCGCTTCTTGGCTACCTCCCGGCGCTGGGGCTCGGGACCCTCGTCGGTGAGCAAGGTCACGGCGTGAATCTTGAAGAAGTTAAGCTTGTTGCCCATGGCCTTCCAGCCTTTTACGTCAATGAATTCGTGCAGCAGAATCTTTTCAGTTTCCTTATCTGCCTTCTTATCGCGCTGCAGCTTTACCTCTACCTGCGGCTCAGCGTGACATGTTGCACAGAGCAGCTTCGAGCCTTTAGTTGCTGAAATAAACGTAAAGCGGTTTTCCAGTGTGCTGGTTTCAATCTTGAACCGCTTCACGTAGTGCGTCTTCGTTTCTCCTTCGGCATACACAGCACTGATTACAGTCTCGGGCTCGAGCTTGCGTAGCAGTACTATGTTAGGCACATCGAAGTGATGCGCAGGATCAGGCGACTTCATCTCGTAGCTACCATCCTTGTACACCACCAGAATGGTATTGTCGGTGTCGAAAGTGCCCAGGTAACGACCGTGGCCGGCCGTATTGAGGCGACCCACCACGCTGTCGAAAAACACCTCCCGACCACCAAGCGTAGAGTCGCCGAGGCTTTTCTGGGTGATTTTCTTGATGGGCTGCTTGGTCACGATGTTACCCATCGAGCCCTTGCCTTTAATTGCCAGCTCCGCGAAATCAAAGTCAAACTGCTTCACGCGGGCCTGGGCTTTATCTGAGAGTTGCACGCTTACAATCTCCGATTCGGAGTTGGGGTTGGCGGTCAGATACAGCGTTTTGGTGCCCTTGGTGCCTTTTGTCAGGTCGTAGCTTTTATCCCGGGTTATGCCGGTTACCAGGAAGCGCTTGGCGAAGCTTATGCCCGAAGTACCATCCTGGTAAATCATGTTATACACTAGCCGGTCGTCGTTCTTGTTGTAAACGCCCGCGTGCATAATGTCCTTCCCAACGAAAGTCTTCTCGGCAATTTTCGACACCATGAAGGTGCCATCCCGCTTAATGGCGATGATGTCGTCGAGGTCGGAGCAGTCGCAGATGTACTCCACGTGCTCGTCCTTCTTCAGGCCATAGCCCACGAAACCATCGCGACGATTCACGTAAAGCTTCTGGTTGGCCACGGCTACTTTCTGGGCTGTTACCACATCAAAGGTGCGCAGTTGGGTTTTACGCTCCCGGGTGGCGCCGTACTTCTTCAGCAGGCCCTCAAAGTAGTGAATGGCGTAGCGGACGATGTTGGCCAGGTGGTCGGCTACTTCCAGGAGCTCCGTTTCCAGCTTCTGAATGTACTCTTCCGCCTTAAAGCCATCATACTTCGAGATACGCTTGATGCGAATTTCGGTCAGGCGCGTAATGTCATCTTCGGTAACGGCGCGGCGCAGCACAATGCGCGTGTCATTGGCCTTGGGCTTCTCCCCTTCAATGCGCACGAATTTCTTCAGGCCCGCATCAATGGTCTGGATAATGTCTTCCCAGGTCTCGCACTCCTCAATTTTGCGGTAAATGCGGTTTTCGATGAAGATCTTTTCCAACGAAGCCGAGTGCCATTTTTCTTGCAGCTCCTCCTGTCGGATTTCCAGCTCCCGCTCCAGCAGGCGCACCGTTTTCTGGGTGCTCAGGCGCAGCATGTCCTCGACGGCCACAAACCGCGGCTTATCTTCGATGATAACGCAGGTGTTGGGCGAGATGCTGATTTCGCAGTCGGTGAAGGCGTAGAGGGCGTCCATGGTGAGGTCGGGGCTCACGCCCGTAGGCAGGTGCACCTGAATCTCTACCTCAGCGGCCGTATTATCAACTACCTTCTTGATCTTGATCTTATTCGCTTCCGAGGCCTTCACGATGCTTTCCATCAGCGCCGTGGTGGTGGTGCCGTACGGAATGTCGCGAATGACGAGCATGGTCTTATCGGCCTTCTCAATGGTAGCGCGCAAGCGAATCTTGGAGCCGCGTAGGCCACCGTTGTAGTTCGAGACGTCGCAGAGACCACCCGTGGGAAAGTCGGGAAAGAGCTGAATGTCGCGGCCTCGCAGCACGTCGATACTGGCCTTGCACAACTCGCGGAAGTTGTGGGGCATAATCTTCGTGGACAGGCCTACGGCAATGCCTTCCACACCTTGGGCCAGCAGCAGCGGAAACTTCACGGGCAGCGTGGTAGGTTCACGCTTGCGGCCGTCGTAGCTCATCTGCCACTCTGTAATGTCGGGGTTGAAGACCACATCCAGTGCAAACTTGCTCAGGCGGGCCTCAATGTAACGCGGAGCAGCCGCGCCGTCCCCGGTGCGGATGTCGCCCCAGTTACCCTGCGTCTCGATGAGCAGATCTTTCTGGCCCAAGTTCACCATGGCATCACCAATGGAGGCGTCACCGTGGGGGTGGTACTGCATGGTCTGGCCGATGACGTTGGCTACTTTGTTGAAGCGGCCATCATCCATTTCCTTCATGGCATGCAGAATGCGGCGCTGAACAGGCTTGAGGCCGTCTTCAATGGCCGGTACGGCACGCTCCAGAATCACGTAGGAAGCATAGTCCAGAAACCAGTTCTGGTACATGCCGTTCACGGTGGCCACATCATGAATGGTTTCACCGGGCGCGAACTTGGGCTCTTCCTCGGTTTCTTCCGTTACGGGCTCTGGCTCAGTTACGGCGTCTACATCGGCACCTGACTCGGCCAAGAGCAGCTCACCTGATTCACTCACCACAGATTGCACAGGCTCTTCGGCCGGCGTTTCAGCATCCGCCGACTGATCCGGCGCGGATCCAAACTCAAAGGAGTCGCCGGAGCCAAATAGGTTTGGCTGCTCTTCTTGGTTTGGGTCTTGGGGGTTCGTCTCTTCTGACATTACAGGGTGTGGCCTAGGACCACGGTTATTGTTCTTGTACCTCTCTCCTGCTCTCCCGCCATGGAAGCTAGGAAAGCAGAAGGTTTAAACTGTTCACTGTCCAGCTTTTGCTGGTGATTGCTTGCCAGCTTTGCTCCAGCGCCAAAGCGCTAGGCCACTTGGTGCAGCTGGCCGAGTAGGCCTGGCGCTAGGCCAGGTCTTCCTCGGGCACTTCCTCAACAGGGAGAACATCGGAAGTCACCAAATCCTTCTCCAGACGCAGGTTTTCGATGATAAATTCCTGACGGGCTGGCGTGTTTTTGCCCATGTAGTAATTCAACACCTGCTGAATGGATCGGTCAGACTGCAGAATCACAGGCTCCAGCTTGATGTTGTCGCCGATAAACTTACCAAACTCGTCGGGAGAAATTTCACCGAGGCCCTTGAATCGCGTCACCTCAGGGTTGCGGCCCAGCTTGCGCATGGCAGCCTGCTTCTCCTGCTCATTGTAGCAGTAGATGGTGGTTTTCTTATTCCGAACGCGGAACAGCGGCGTTTCCAGAATGAACACGTGGCCATTGCGCACCAGGTCGGGAAAGAACTGCAGGAAGAACGTGAGCAACAGCAGCCGGATGTGCATCCCGTCCACGTCGGCATCGGTGGCAATAACTACGCGGTTGTAGCGCAGACCTTCAATGCCTTCCTCAATGTTAAGGGCGTGCTGCAGCAGGTTCAGCTCCTCGTTCTCGTAGACGATTTTCTTCTTCAGCCCGAAACAGTTTAGGGGCTTACCGCGCAAGGAGAAAACGGCTTCCGTCTCTACGTTGCGGCTCTTGGTGATGGAGCCGGAGGCCGAGTCACCCTCCGTGATGAAAAGCGTGGTCAAGGCCTCCGCTTCCTGTTTGCCTTCTCCTAAGTGGAAGCGGCAGTCGCGAAGCTTGCGGTTGTGCAGGTTAGCTTTCTTGGCGCGTTGGTTAGCCAGCTTTTTCACGCCCGCCATATCTTTCCGCTCCCGCTCGCTCTGCTCAATACGCTTGCGGAGGGCATCGGCTACTGCCTGGTTTTTGTGCAGGTAGTTATCGAGGTGCTCCTTCACGAAGTCAAGAACGAATCCGCGCACTGTAGGCCCATCAGGCCCCATATTGATAGAGCCTAGCTTGGTTTTAGTCTGCGACTCAAACACTGGCTCCTGCACTCGAACGGAAATGGCGGCCACAATGGAGGCTCGGATGTCGGCGGCGTCGTACTCCTTCTTGTAGAACTCGCGCACCGTTTTCACCACCGCCTCACGGAAAGCGGCCAGGTGGGTACCGCCCTGGGTAGTGTACTGGCCGTTTACGAAGCTGTAATACTCCTCGCCGTAGTCGTTGCCGTGGGTGAGAGCCAACTCAATATCCTCGCCCTTCAAGTGAATAATAGGATACTTAATTGAATCAGGATCGGCTTTGCGGGCCAGCAGGTCTAGTAGTCCATTCTCAGAGTAGTACTTCTGCCCGTTGAAGTTAATGGTGAGGCCCGCGTTCAGATATACGTAGTTCCAGATCTGATTTTCCAGGTACTCCGGGATGAAGCGGTAGTTGCGGAAAATAGAATCGTCGGGCTGGAACGTGAAGAGAGTGCCGTTGCGCTGGCTGGTTTTCTGGGGCTTTGGGTCGCTGGTGAGTACCCCTTGCGAGAACTCCGCCGACTTCATCAACCCCTCCCGCACGCTCTGCACCAGAAAGTAATTGCTAAGGGCGTTAACCGCCTTGGTGCCGACGCCGTTTAAGCCTACAGACTTCTGGAAGACTTTCGAGTCATACTTGCCGCCCGTATTAATCTTACTGACCACTTCCACCACTTTACCCAACGGGATACCCCGGCCATAGTCGCGCACCTGCACGCGCTGGTCAGAGATTTTGATGTCGATAGTACGGCCGTGGCCCATCACGTGCTCGTCAATCGAGTTATCGATGACTTCTTTCACCAGCACGTAAATGCCGTCGTCGTAGCTGGAGCCATCCCCGAGTTTACCAATGTACATGCCTGGGCGCAGGCGAATGTGCTCACGCCAGTCCAGCGAACGAATGCTGTCCTCGGTGTAGCCATGGTCGGGGGTTGCGGCGGGTACTTGTTCTTCAGCCATCAGGAAAACTGGAATTCGAATTTGGGGTAAAATAACACAGAAAATTGACCTTTTCCGCGCCTTACTTTCGCTAGCCAAGTTAGCAATTTATAGGGTTTCAACCTAGATAAACGGCAGATTGTTCCCCTAGCAACGCTCTAAAAAGCGTAGTTTCTTCTTTTTCAACTCCCTTTCATTCCCAATAATATTAGCAAAATGTTTCCTCCCGCTAGTCAACATCACTTGCCCCCTGCCGGACATAAGCCCAACACTTCAGTCAAGCAGAGCCCGTTTATTCAGTTTGCCTTCTTCATGGTGGGCGCAGTGCTGCTGATCTACACCCTCAACAAATTAGATGAGATTCTGCTGCCTCTGCTGTTTTCGGCGCTATTTACCTTGCTGCTGCTCCCCATTTGCCGCTGGCTTGAGCTGCGAGGCATCCCAAGAGTGCTGAGCATTATCCTGTGCCTGCTGATGCTGCTCTTATTTCTGGTAGGGATAATTCTGGGATTTGGGTCTCAGCTCACCCAGTTTCAGTCGGAGATTCCGAAGCTGCAAGACAAGCTGATGCAGTTTTTCACGGAGGCCCAGGCGTGGGCGCACAACAAATTTGGGTATGAGCCCATGAGTGTAGAGGAAATCAAGGAGTCCACGGTAAAAGCGCTTAAAAAATCAGGGGGCACCTATATCGGTACCACGCTCAACACCACCACTGCGGTGCTAAGCAACCTAGCCCAGGTACTCATTTATATTTTCTGCTTGCTCCTGTACCGTGACCACCTTCGGCAGTTTATGTTTCGGTTCGTGTCGCCTGACAAGCGCACGTTTGTGCTGCACACTGTTGATAATATTCAAACGGTAGTGCAGGCCTACATTTCGGGGCTGTTTAAGGTGATTGTGATTGTGGCCGTATTGAATGGCATAGGCCTAGTAGCTCTGGGAGTTAAATTTGCCATCTTCTTCGCCATTTTCGCCTCGGTATTGGCCGTTATTCCCTATATCGGCATTATGATTGGCGCCACCATTCCGGCGGTTATAACGCTGGTTGAGACCGGCTCTATCTTGCAGGCCGGGCTGGTGGTAGGCGTATTTGTGTTTGTGCAGTTTCTGGAGGGCAATTTTATCACTCCTATGATTACGGGCTCACAGGTGAGCATTAATCCGCTGGCAGCCATTCTGGCCCTGATACTCGGAAATGCTCTGTGGGGCACTCCCGGCATGATCTTGAGCATCCCTATGATTGCGGTAATAAAAGTGGTGCTGGATGCTAACAAGACCACCGAGCCGTGGGGCTTCCTACTGGGCGACACGGCCGAAGGGGATGACTCTACCAAACCAGAAAGTAAACAACCTGGGGGCATCAAGAGGCTCTGGGACCGGGCCTTTGGTAAAGCAGCATAGGCCATTCCCACACCAACAAACTGCATCCGCGCTGCCACTACTGCAGCACGGGGGCAGTTTGCATTTAGCCTAGCTGCAATGAGAATATCCCAAATTTTGTACCACCATGCAGGTAACCTACCACTGGGCAAGCGGGTATAATGCTCAGGTGGCCGCTACTAGCGGCAGCACCATATCATACTATCAACATCAGAAACTCTCTTCATCATGGCAACTATCACTGGCGAAGCCGCACGCGCTTACAACGACCTCGTAGAAATCAATAAAACAGCTGCTAAAGGCTACCAGGAAGCCGCAGAAGGCGTATCCAGCCCAGACCTGAAGTCGCAGCTAAGCCAATTCAGCCAGCAGCGTGCCCAGTTTGCCTCGGAGCTCTCGCAACATGCGCAGCAATTTGGTATTTCAGTAGAAGGCGACAATACGATTGAAGGCGTAGTAGCTGATGCTGCCGCTGCCGTACACCGCGGCTGGATCAATATCAAGTCGGCCATTACGGGCCAAGACGACTCGGCCATTCTGGGCGAGTGCGAAACCGGCGATGCTACAGCCCTGTCGTCGTACGAAACGGCTTTGAAGTCGAACGAGCTGCCCGCAGAAGCCCGCACCGTAATTCAGAAACAGCACGGCGAAATTCTGTCGGCCAAGAACTGGGTTACTCAGCACAAAGGCAACCGCTAGGCCACTTTGGCTAAAATAATTGAAAAAGGCTCGCCACATGGCGAGCCTTTTTTGTTGTACATGCGGAGGCACTAAACGCTTGCCGCTAGGCCAGTGCTGAGATGCAACCTTTGGAAAGCGTATCTTTGTTACCAATTTAATTAGCACGTTTTTTACCTGATTTCGAGCCGCTTTTGTACGCCATCATTGACTTAGAAACTACCGGCGGTCAGCCCACGCAAGACCGCATCACGGAAATTGCCATCTATATTCACGACGGTGAGAAGGTGGTGGATGAGTACAGCACGCTGCTCAACCCAGGTAGGCCTATCCCCTTCTTTATCACGCAGCTCACGGGCATCTCCGACGACATGGTGCGCGACGCGCCTAAGTTTCATGAGGTAGCCCGCAAAGTGGTGGAAATGACGGAGGGCTGCGTGTTTGTGGCCCACAACGTGCGCTTTGACTATAGCTTTCTGAAGAAGGAGTTTGCCGACTTAGGCTATAACTACTCGCGAAAAACGCTGTGCACAGTGCGATTGAGCCGTTCTCTGATGCCAGGCCAACCCAGCTACAGCCTGGGTAAGCTCTGCCAGAATATTGGTATTCCGCTCCACGACCGGCACCGGGCCTCCGGGGATGCCGCCGCAACGGCCATACTGTTCGGGCGGCTGCTTAAGATCTCGCAACAGGAAGAAGCCTTGGTGGCCCCTGGCCTCAGCCCGGCCGAAACACTGGCGGCCGTAGATGCTACGGCACCGTCGGGCCGCCAACCTAAAACTGCGACCAAGCAACCCGCGACCCGCAAAATCAAAGCCGTACAGGAAGCCATTCGAACGGCCCTGCTCCCGCCCAATATTACCCCCGAGAAGGTAGCTTCATTGCCTCAGGAGGCCGGGGTATACTACTTCTATAACCAGCAGGGCGAAGTTATTTACGTAGGTAAGAGCATTAATATTTACAAGCGGATTCAGCAGCACTTTGCCGTTGATTATAAGTCGCGCAAGAGTCTGGAGTTTAAGAATTCCATTTCCGATATCACGTGGGAGCTCACGGGCTCTGAATTGGTAGCCCTGCTGTTTGAGTCGCATGAGATAAAGCGCATGAAGCCGCTGTATAACCGGGCGCAGCGCCGCTCCGTGTTTCCGGCGGGCATTTTCTTGCGCACAGATGAGAATGGGTACAAGCGACTCTACTACGGCCGCGCCGACGACCACGCCGAGTCGCACCCGCTAATTGCGTTGGGCAACCAGTTTAAGGCTAAGGGCTTCCTCTTCCATAAAGTATCAAAATTCAACCTGTGCCAGAAGCTCTGCGACCTGTATAAAACCACTGGTTCCTGCTTCGATTATCAGGTGCACCGGTGCAAAGGTGCCTGCATAGGCCTAGAGCCACCCGAAGAATATAATCAGCGGGTAGAAGAGGCCATTGAATCATTCACCTATGAGCACGGCACCTTTGTGATTATTGGCGCGGGCCGGCATGCCACGGAGAAAAGCCTGGTGGTGGTAGAAAACGGCAGGTACTTGGGCTTTGGTTATGTTGATGAAACGTTCTCGGCCCGCCGCTTCGTGGATTTTAAAGACGCCATTACCCGCTACAACGACAACAAAGATGTGCAGCAGATCATTAGGCAGTACCTGCGCACCAAGCACAAGGATAAAGTAAAGGTCTTCGGCTAAGCTCCGAGGCAGATAAATACGGGTAGGCGTAGCGCGCAGCTAGGCCTGGGAGGCTTCGCGCTGAGCCTGCTGCAGCCATTCTACGGCGTGGGTCTCGTCGTTGAAGCGGCGCATTTTATACGTTTGGTGGGGGAAGCCTTCAGCTTGCTGAAATTCTTGGCTGGCGGAGGTGAGCTGCTGATACAAAGGTGACAGCAACTGGCTCATGTACACTTTGCTGCCCAAATGCTGGCTCAAAGTCGGGAAGAACTCGTGGAGACCCCAAGCAGTAGTTTCAGGGTCGGCAGGTAACCGGCGGCGGCCGTCCAGCAGCCAGTACGGGCACTTACACGCTTGGGCGGCACTCAAAATCAGCCGATACCCTTCTTGGGTTTCAGCCCCCGTTACCGGGCGCTGCCAGCGTGCTACCAGAAAATGAAGATCCGACCGATACATGAGGGTCAGATAGTCTGGGGCAGTAAACGTTTGCATTATTGGTGTAGCAAAAGGCAAACATACAACAAGCTAACGTAAGGGGTTAGCTGCCGCGTGCGCGTGCGTGTATTCTTAACTGTAGAGATAGATAGGGTCCGGGGTCATTGTAAACGCTAGAAAGACGCATGAGTTGCCTAATACAACCGATGCCGCAGCAGCCAACCAGCCGCGTCAAACTCTTCGGCCCGTGGTTGGTACTTTTCTACTTTCACAGCTTTGTTTGCCGGCAGTGTATTTCCGTCTCCGCTGTCATATACGGTTATGCTAGATTTAGCTTCGGCTGGCATATTGGTTGTACCGATTAAGTCCTGCCCGGCGCCATCATATATACCAATAGTAATTTTTGGGTCGGGCGTGCCTCTTATCTCAAAGGCATCGTTGCCGCCCAGGCCAAAAAGCCGAATGGTCTTAGTTAGCCGGGCATCAAAGGTGCGCTGAGACAACAGGTTTTCGCCGGTAGGCAGCAACCTGAATACCTGCACCCGCACCTGCCCGGGCCCGACAGCTTCCACTACAAACCGTTCGGCTTCATCAGTACCGGGTAGCTCCACCTCTTCGGCTAGCAGCTCATAAAACTTGTTGGCTACTGCGGGCAGTTGGTCACGGCGGGCCTGAAGCTTGCGGGTAAACTCGCTTGCCGAGAGGGCCTGCACTTCCCGGGGCCATACGTTAAGGGCTTCGGCAATAACGGGGTCGGGCAGAGAATTGCGCAATGAATCAGCAATCTGCCGGAAGTCTTCACGGGTCAGGTAGGCAAGCAGGGACTTATCCATCGGCCGAGCCGCCCGGTTCAGGCCCTCTACGTCCTGCAGGCGAATTTTCTCATGAAAGCTTTGATAGTTTGATTTCACCCAGGCAATGATGTGGGTAAGAAATCCGTCATCAAACTTAAAAAAAGCATGGTCACGGTCGCGCGGAATGGCACGGTACACGGTGGCCCCCTGCTGCCCGGCAAAGCTGGCCCAGCGCCACTGGTCTTCGCGGCGGCTCCAGTCGCCGAGCCACATATCAAACAACCGGTTGCGCAGATACTGGCGGGCGTCTACCTGGTATTGGGCGCTAGCAAGCAGGTTAGTAAAAACCTTGCGGGAACTCTCCACATTAGTTGAGCGCCCAAAGCTACTAACGGCACTTTGGTCACCTTCGGGGCGCTCCTCAAACAGGTATAGCTGGTTGGCAAACACTTTCTGAAACTCTCCAAGAGCCGGATCATCGGGCACAAATACCAGCCGGGGGTTTGTATGATAAAGTCCGGCGGCCTCAGCTAGCACGGGCACTATATACGCCCCATAAGGATGAATGACACTGGTTTGGTCTTTCATCAGGCTCCCAATGGGTCCGTTTTGCAGGCCTTCAGGTAAGGCTTTCGTGGGGTCCTTATCCACGGAGCGCAGCACATACTGCACGCCATTGCGGTCAACTAAGCGCAGGTTGCGGGTTTGGAAGCTGCCACCCTCGCGCACCGGAGTGAGGCCCCCTGGCACCGCCGTACGGATATTGAATACCGGTGCCGTAACAGGCTCAGCCCACACGTTGCGGTAGTGCCTGCCCCAGAAAAACCGGTGCACTGCCCCTCGCTTATACTGGGGCCCAGCTGCTACTTTCACCGTGGAGTCAGGCCGCATAGGTACCGCCGGGTGAGTTACGACCGGGGCTGCTGACGAAGTGCAGGAGTGCAGCAGAAACGTGCCAAATAAACACGCAGATGCAGAGGCGGAAATAGCAGACACAGAAGCTTCAGGGGCAAGAGGTAAACGGCAGCGGCATGCCAGCCGCCGACCTTATAGCGCAAACCCTGCCCATACGGTTGTTGAGCTCTAGCCCTACTTTTAAGGATAAGTTGCGTTGAAGGATACAAACGCGCTTTATATCTCCTGAATGGTCAAACGTTTTCCCGTCTTATTAGCTTTGCTGCTCGGGGGTACCGGATGTGCCCGCGACGCGTATTTTCAGCCGGATGCCCGCGTGGCCTATCCTGCCCCGCTTGCCCCCAACGCCGATAGTGCGGTGGTGACAGCAGGCCGGCACTACCGCCGCGGCCCACTAGGCCGGCTCCTGCTCGGGGCGCATTACCGCCGCGCCTGGGCTACGCCGGTTGAACTGCCTGTATTTTACCCTAAAAACGTAGTGCCGGGTGGCCTAAAGTTTAGTAAACTGGGGGGCGGGTTCCAAACCACGAGCGCAACTCTTACGGCAGATGATGGGCGCGCCTTCGCCATCCGCACCATTGATAAGGACCCGTACAAAACCCTCCCTAAAGTATTACGCCAGGGGTTTGTGCTTACGGCCGTGCGCGATGCCACTTCCGCCGGCATGCCCTACGGGGCCATGGTGGTACCACGGCTGGCTCAGGCGGCCCAGGTACCGCACGCCACTCCCCGGCCCTATTACATCCGTACCGATGAAGATGGCCTGGATATAGCCTCTGAGCGGTTCAGGGGGAAGGTGGTGATTTTGGAGCAGAAGCTGGAAGGCAAAGCTAACCTTACGCCCCTGCTGCGCGGCGCCACAGCCCTGGAGGAGAGCGAAGACATGCTGGAAGAACGCTACCACAGCCAGGAGCACACCCTCGATGAAGCCGCTTTCCTGCGAGCCCGCCTGCTTGATTTATGGCTTGGCGACTGGGACCGGCACGAGGGCCAGTGGAGCTGGGCCTCGTTTCCGCAGGAGAATGGCCGCACCCTGTGGCGCCCCGTACCGCAGGACCGCGACCAGGTGTTCTTTCGGTTCAACGACGGCGTACTCACGTGGTTGGTCAGCAAGATTGTTCCGAAGTTCCGCACGTTTGGGCCCACCTACGAAAGCGTGGAGGGCTACACCCGAAACGCCCGCTTTATTGATAGCCGTGCTTTAAGTGAGCTGCCCCGGGAGCAATACCTGCGCATTGCGCAAGACTTGCAGCAGAAGCTCACTAACGAGGTAATTCACCAGGCCGTACGGGGGGGGCTCCCCCGCGAGATTTATGCTCTGGAAGGCCCCCAGATGGAAGCTGCTCTGCGCGCCCGCCGTGAGAAGCTCCAACGAGTAGCCAAGAGGTACTACGCCCACATGGCTGAAAACGTGCTGGTGGCTGGCACCGACCAGGCCGAGCACTTCGTGGTTGAGCGCCTATCCGATACCAGCACGGTGGTATCAGTGTATCGCCTCGGCGGCAACAGCAAAGCCGCTCCCGACTCCTTACTCTACCGCCGGCAGTTTCACCCCGCCGAAACAGAGCGAGTGATCCTGCACGGCCTGCAGGGCAAAGACCTGTTTACCATTTCTGGTGCCGTGACCCACTCACCCTTCATTGATATCTATGGTGGCCCCGATGAGGACACGGTGCGGGATACCTCCCGTGTGAGTGGCCTACGGAAGAAAACCCGCTACTTTGATACCAAGCGCAACAACGAGTACGAGGGTGGCCCGGAAACCAAAGACCAGCGCACCCACGGCGTAGAGTCGCACGCCTTCGACCGAGACGGATCGGGCAGATAGAACTTGCCGAAACTGTAGTGGCCTGGCCCGCGCCCCGGAGAATAATTCGGGACGCGAGCCAGGCCACTACATGGTTGAAAGCCGGGCGTTACTTGCTCGCTTGTAAAGCGGCTTTGTCGCCATCCAGCTCCTGCAGCATTTCCAGCACCATGTGTTCAGTGGGGGTCAGCAGGTCATTCTCGGAGGGGTCGGCGTCGTGGCGGCGCAGGTAGTCGATGAGCTTGTCGGAGTTAAAGAGCTCCACTACCTGCGGATGGATATAGTATTTTGAGCACACGGTGGGGGTGTTACCCAGGTTTTGAGCTACATCCTTAATGGCTCGCTTTAAGGTTTTGGGCTTCGGAAACTCCGGCTCTTCATCAATGATTGCCTCCAGGCACTCTACCATTTTTACGGTGCCGCCCCAGGTCCGGAAGTCCTTAGCCGAAAGCTTAAGCCCAGTTACCTGCTGCAGATACTCATTTACATCACCAGACTCCAGCTCGGCGCGGTGGCCATCGGGCAGGTAGTACTGAAAGAGGTGCTGGCCCGGAATCTCCTTGCACTTCTGCACCATCCGCGCCAGCTTCCGGTCATGAATGGTTAGGTCGTGAGCTACGCCTTTTTTCCCCACAAAGGCAAAGCGCACATCGGCGCCACTTACCTGCACGTGCTTATCGCGCAGCGTGGTAAGGCCGTAGGTTTTGTTTTTCTTGGCGTACTCCTTGTTGCCAACCCGTATAAAAGACTGGTCCATGAGGGTAAGCACCAGGGCAATTACCTTGGGCTTATCCAGCTGGGGTCGGCTTAGGTCTTTGTGAATATGCTGGCGCAGCTCGGCTAGCTTCTCTCCAAATGCCCGCAGGCGACTGAACTTGGTAAGACTCCGTGCCTGGTCCCAGGCCGGATGGTACAGGTACTGCTTACGGCCCTTTGCATCGCGGCCGGTTACCTGCAAGTGAGTGTTGGCGGAGGGCGAAATCCATACGTCCGTCCAGGCGGGCGGTATCACAAACCCCTGAATTCTATTCAGGACCTTTTCATCAGTAACTGGCTCCCCTTTCGGGGTGAGGTACTGGAACGTTCCGTCGGGGGCGGCTTGGCGGGTCAGGCCAGGCTTGCTATCAGTGAGGTAGCGTAAGCCAGCCAGCTCAGCCTGGCGGGCTGGGTCTTTGTACAGTAAGTGGGCCTCCTCTAATGGGTCGAGGCGCTTTTTGCGGGTTTTTGGGCGGGCGGCAGAAACGGTCATACAGGTAATAAATGAGCCGATTGGCCGGCAGTGGCCTACGGGCTATTGCTGTACGCAGAAACTAAGGAAGTGATGGTTGCTGAACCATTGCTGCCAGCAGTAGCCTACTCTGCCATACTGCGGGCGGACGGCGACCGGCTCCCCTTGTTGCCTGGCAACATATACACTAAACCAGAGTGCCGGCGTTTACGAAAGGACTACCAGGTGGCTTTAAAGGAAAGACGCACAAAATCTTGTCACTGATTTTCCGTCAGATACACCACAAAATTGAAAAAAGACAACTTCTAAACACTCCCAACGTAGGAAAGCGCCGGTATTTTGGCCCCTCATTTCCGGTTTACCTTAGTACCGCTCCGCACTGTTTCCACTTACTCTTTTCCTGTTCATGCGACGCTATTTGCTTAAATCCGGGCTGTTTTTAGGCCTTGCCCTCTCTCTTGGTTCACTGGCTTCGTGCTCGAAAGACGGCGACGGCGTGGTACTGTTTTCAGTGGAAGATGATAAGGCTTTGGGCCAGAAAGTGGCTCAACAAACTGACTCTACTTACCGGGCTAAAGGCCAGCTGCTGGAAAAAAGCAGCAATGCCCGCGCTTATACCCTCCTGAACCAAATTGTTACGCGGGTACTCAACTCAGGCCAGCTGCAGTACCGCAATGAGTTTCCGTGGGATGTGCAGATCATCAAGGACGATGAGACTCAGAACGCCTTTGCTACCCCTGGGGGGCACATTTATGTTTTCTCGGGGCTGATTAAGTTTCTTGACAATGAGGATCAGCTCGCGGGCGTATTGGGCCACGAAATTGCCCACGCCGACCGTCGGCATACCTCCCGCCAGCTCCAGCAGCAGTATGGTATTAGCCTGCTGCTAAGCGTGCTGCTGGGGGAAAACCCCGGCCAACTGGCCCAGATTGCTACTGGCCTGGGCCAACTCAAGTTCAGCCGCGACTTTGAGCGCGAGGCCGATGAGTACTCTGTAGTGTATCTCAATGGCACCAACTACTACGCCTGCGACGGCGCTGCCGGCTTCTTTATTAAGGCAGAGGCCCAGGGCCAAAGCGGTACCCCAGAATTCCTGAGTACTCACCCCAACCCCGGCTCGCGCATCCAGGATATTCAAACCAAGGCCGACCAGCTGGGTTGCCGCAACCGCAATACCAGCAACTCCACCCTCACAGAGTTAAAGAGCTTGCTCTAGGCCACTTGCCATTCTCAGAAACGGCTTTCTGCCCTAGCAGGAAGCCGTTTTTTTGTGGCTTAACGTATGCTTGCGTAACGCAGAGTCTCCTGCCTCACGTAGGCAGTTGCGGTTGAACTGCTTTCTTTGCCCTATGCCTCCATTCATGAATACTCTCGGCGACTGGGCCGAACGTGCTGACGATACCCTTACCCGCATGCGGGCCCGGCTGGGGCTGTTGCACCCCCTGCAGTTAGTGCCCTACCGTAGCTATGGCACTGCTACACGCCTGTACGTGAAGGGCCGCCTGCTCACTGACAAAGGAATCAAGGAGCCTGACCCTAGTGACTCCCGCTGGCATAACCTACTGAACATGTACCGCCGCTTCGATAGTGACGAAATCAGCGGGGCAATGCTCTCGGTGCAGCCTGCTGATGGTAGCCACCATCCGGTAGTAACTGATGAGGAAGGGTACTTTACACTCAACCTGGAGCCTGCAGTACTTCCGGAGCCCATTGACTACCTGTGGTACCCTGTGGATGTGCTGCTGCAAAAGTCGCCGCCCCCGTTTCCCACTCCGGCTAGCCTCCGTACGCAGGCCATGGTGCTTATTCCGCCCACCGATGCGGAATACGGTATTATCTCTGACCTGGATGATACCGTCATTCAGACCTCAGCTACCGACCTCATCAGAATGGCGCGCACGGTGCTGCTGCGCAATGCCCGCTCGCGGCTGCCGTTTAAGGGCGTAGCCGAGTTCTATCGGGCCCTGCAGCTGGGCCGCAATGGCAAGCGCAACAACCCGTTTTTCTACGTGAGCAGCTCCCCCTGGAACCTCTACGACCTGCTGGAGGACTTCCTGACGCTGAACAATATTCCGCCCGGCCCCTTGCTGCTGCGAGATATGGCCGTAAAGCGCAAGAGTGCCGCCGATGCCTCGGCCCACCATGGGCACAAACTCAAGGAAATCGATAACCTGCTCCTTACCTATCCGCAGCTGCCGTTTGTGCTGATTGGCGACTCAGGACAGGAGGATGCCAACATATACCGGGAAGTGGTGCGCCGCTACCCCGGCCGCATTCTGGCCGTGTACATCCGCGACGTGAACCTGCCGGAGCGGGCGGCCATGGTAGAGCGTGTCTCGGAGGAGCTTCGCCAGGATAAGGTGGAAATGCTTTTGGTGAAAGACACCGTGCAGGCAGCCGAGCACGCCGCCCAGCGCGGCTTAATCTTCCAGGAAGCTATACCAGCAGTTGTAGCAGAAAAGCGTAAAGACGAAACCGCCCCCGATGGCCCCGAAGAGCCTACCTCAGGTGAGCCCGTAATGAAGTAAAACCAGCTACAACATACCCATAAACGAAGTGGCCTAGCGAGCAGTTAAGCTTAGCTAGGTCACTTCGTTTATGGGTATGTTGTAGCTGGTAAAAACGCCCAAGCGAGTGGTTCAACCAGCCGGTACTACCCGCTTGGGCATTTACCTTTTCAGTGGTCTACTATCAGCTGGAATGGTCAGCTACTACTACCCACTGCCCATTAAGGCGGCGGAAGACAAGCAGGAAATGGCCTTGCAAGTCACCAGCAGAGGGCCGGGCCAAGTGCCAGCGCCCAATTACGTGGGCGGCGTCGGGGCTGAGCGGCTGAATTTTAAGGTTACTGAAATCGAGCTGGCCCATGGCAGCGGCATCGGGGTAGCTGCAGCGGTAATTGTCGAGGGTCTGCTGCCAGCCGTAGGTTAGGCCACTCTTTCCAATGAATACAAGGGAGTCGTTTTTCCAGTACCCCTGCATGAAGCCCGCTACGTCGCCGCGGTTCCAGGCGGCTGTTTGGGTGGCCAGCACCTGCGTTATGGCTTTGCGGGCAGCGGCAGGGTCACTGCTGAGGGGCTTCGAGGTAGTGCAGGCCACAGAGAGCAACGGAAGAGCAAAGAGCATACGGTATTTCATGCGGTAATATACAGGCCTAGTTCAGTACTAAGCATTTTTCAGTGGGTGATTGTGTCATCGGTACAAGTGTTACCGACATCCCTCTGACGCAGGCTTATAAAGCTGGGCTTCAGCACGTCAAACATTCTGCTGCTTGAAAACGGCGGTATTTACGCTGAACCTAACCTGCGGGGCGATGGTGCAGGTGGTGCTTAATCATTCAGCAATTCCTGCACGTAGGCCTGTCCGCCAAGGCGGCGCATGTTGCGCAGCACGCGCTGCTGCTTGGCCCGCGCCTGGGGGCCGGGGTTGCTGGCCCTAAAACGGAGCGGGTTGGGCAGCACTCCGGCCAGCAGTGCTGCCTCCTGCGAATTGAGCTTTGCCGCCGACTTGTGAAAATACTGCTGAGAGGCCGCTTCTACCCCAAAAATGCAGTCGCCCATTTCGGCTACGTTGAGGTACATTTCCATAATGCGGCGCTTGTTCCAGAGCAGCTCAATGAGCACGGTGAAGTACGCCTCGGCAGCTTTGCGCACGTAGCTGCGCCCCTGCCACAGAAACACATTTTTGGCTACCTGCTGCGAGATAGTACTACCACCACGCAGCTGCTTACCACCATTCAGGTTAGACTTGGCGGCTTTTAGCAGAGCGTCGGCGTCGAACCCATGATGAATGAGAAAGCGCTGATCTTCGGCAGCCACCAAGGCCAGGGGCACGTTACCCGAAACCTCCTCCATTGTCAGGAAACGGTAGTTTATCCGCCGGTTTTCCTCCTTAATTCCGTAGTACCCCTTCCCTACCGGCGCATGTGCGCGCCGGTCAAGCATTAGCCAGGTAGCCGGCGGCGACACCCAGCGGTATACCAGCACCCACGCCACCGAGGTCAGGAAAAGTACGGCTGCCACTTGAAGGCTTATCCGGCCAATTCGCTGCAGATAGTGTTTATAGTTAGTTTTCAAAGCAGAAACTCAGATCAATCAGGATAACAAACAGGGCAGCAATGCCTGTGCGCTTAGGGGATGGCGGCAAAAGTAAGAGATTTAAGCAGCGCCTGACTGCTAGTTTATGACGTAGTCACCATGCCGAGTATCGTGGGCCTGTTCCTGGCAGCTATCCAGCCAAGTTAAGGCGAGCGTTTTGAGCAACAACCCACTGGCTTTACAGTATAGCTTTATACAGACTGTTCAGTATGCGGGAAGCCGCCACCTTAAGGAGTCTTTATTTCGTCACTTTTTATTTCCTACCTCATGTCTGAGACCAGGCTACTAGCCTTATTCCCCCTGAACCTGGTAGTGTTTCCCGGCGAAAAGCTTAACCTGCACATTTTTGAGCCGCGCTACCGCCAGCTCGTGCATGACTGTTTGGAACAGAATATCACGTTTGGCATTCCGCCCTACCTCAAGGAGGGCATCAGCACCCTGGGCACAGAGATGCAATTAGTAGGAGTAGAAAAGACGTATGAGTCGGGAGAAATGGACATCAAGACGCGGGCGCTAGGCCTGTTTCGGGTGCAGGAGTTTTACCGCCAAGCGCCGGGTAAGCTCTATGCCGGCGCTGATGTAGAGGACGTAACTGATGACCCTACCGGCGACATAGCGCTGCAGTCCCGCATTAAAGACCAGATTCGGCAGCTCTACGCCATTTTGGGCTTGCGGCACTTGTTTCTCGAGCTACCAACCAATTTTCGGGTGTATGATATTGCGCATCACCTGGGCATGAACACTGAGCAGGAGTTTGAACTGCTCACAGCCGATACGGAAGTTGACCGCCAAACCATGGTGCTGGAACACTTGGAGCAGGTACTTCCTATTCTGCTGGAGACCGAGCGCCTGAAAGAACGGTCTCGCCTGAATGGGCACTTCAAGAACCTTACGCCGCCCAACTTTTAAGTGGCCTTCCCAGGCAGGCTGCGGGTTGCGTGGGAGATACCTGAGCCTGGGCGGAACGGCCGGGGCTGGTTCCCACGTATAGGTAAGTAAACCTAGTTGCCGTGTCGTACTCTACTCTGTTTTCTGTTCTGTTGCTGTGCCTGGTTATTGGCTCCTGTGCCTGGCTGTGCTGGCGCTACTGGCAGGAGCGGCAATATCGGCGGCGGCCGTATGTGGCCCCGGCAGTGCTTGACTGGCTCCTGCACACTCCTGACCCCGATACGCCTCCCCTGCACCGGGTAGCGGTTCTCGGGGACCCAGGCGCCGTGGCTACCGATGGCACCGACCCTATCTTGCAGCTCCTCAGCCACTGGCAGCACGAAACCGGCCCCGATGGCACTATCATTATTCTCGGCGACAATATCTATCCTACTGGCCTACCGGCTCCGGAGCACCCGGCCCGCGCAGCCGCAGAACAGCGGTTTAATGCGTTGCTGGCGGCGCTAGGCCAGTACCCCGGCACTATTGTGCTGCTCAGCGGCAACCACGACTGGAACAAAGGCCGGCCCGACGGCTGGGAGTACCTGCAGCGCCAAGAGGCGTACGTGCGGGAGCACCTGCCCAGGGCGCACTACCTGCCAATGGGTGGCCAACCGGGCCCGGTGAGCTTGCAGCTGGCAGAAGGCGTGTTACTGATTGTGCTGAACACGCAGTGGTGGGTGCAGACTGGAGCCCGCCCGCCTGCCGATGCCAAAGAGCCTTTCCGACAACTACAGCAACTGCTGGAGCAAAACCGGCATCAGCGCATAGTAGTAGCGGGGCACCACCCGGTGTATTCCAACGCCCTGCACGGCGGCAAGTTTACTGCCAAGCAACATGTGTTTCCGCTTACCACCGTGAATAAGCGGGCATACGTTCCGTTACCCCTAATTGGCTCCTTATTGCCGCTGTATCGCAAGCTGGTAGGCGCCGCCGAAGATATGGCCCACCCCCGCTACCGGAAAATGCGCCGCCGCCTGCTGCGGGTGTTACATCAATATCCTGGTATTATCTACGCCTCGGGCCACGACCATAACCTGCAGTATTTCCAGAAACACGGCGGCCACTATTTGGTAAGCGGCTCGGGTAGTAAAACGGCTTTTGTACAAAAAGGCGGATCGGCTACATTCGTGCACGAACACCAAGGTTTTTTTAGCCTCGATTTTTACGCCCACGGCGAAACCTGGCTGCGCACCCTTGAGCCCGCAGCTAACTCCAGCTTACAGCCCGCACCGGAAGTTTTCCGCTTGCGCCTACAGCCCATACATGAAGTCGCCCCGGCCTTGGTACCTGTGTCGGCTTTTAAGTAGATGGGTGGCCTAGCACTAGTATACATCAGGCAGTAGTCGGCTGTTGTATTGGAGGCACCAGCACATGCAGACTTCGGGGCATTATTTCCACTTCAATGGGTGTAGGTAAGTGCATAGGCTCACCATCAATCTGCACCAGCACCTGTTTTTGGCTGGGTATAGTA
The DNA here is from genome assembly GCF_013137895.1 of Hymenobacter taeanensis. Taxonomy (NCBI): domain Bacteria; kingdom Pseudomonadati; phylum Bacteroidota; class Cytophagia; order Cytophagales; family Hymenobacteraceae; genus Hymenobacter; species Hymenobacter taeanensis. The sequence goes on along the minus strand of NZ_CP053538.1, from coordinate 4,120,167 downwards.
ATGGTGGCCCGGCTGCAACACAAACGGCGCGTGTAGCTAGACTGGTTGAACCCGCTGGTGTAGAGGTTGTACAGGATGCCGGGCGCGGCTGCGTTCGGGAAGGGATCAATCAGGCATATCTCAAACTGCCCATCATTCAGCTTACCCTCCGGGTTGATGACTACGTTGCTTCCGAACGTATTGGCATTGGCAATAGTGAGCATAAAGGCCGGGCCTTCCCACTCCTCACTATCGGTTTTGATGTGGTAGTGCTCGGGCTCATAGCTGATGTACTCCTGTGTGGCAATGCGCACATAAGCCCCCGGCCCACGCGCCTCTCCCTTATCAAAGCGCTCCACAATGAGGGCATTGAAGCCTAAATCAGCTAAATGCGCCGAGAAATTTCCGCCTACCTGAATGGTATCCATGGTTAAGACCTGATAGTCCCAGGTGAGCCGCAAGGCCTGTTCAACGTCTTGCGGAATGTTGAGGTCCTTAGACAGCCCATTACCCGAGCCTAGCGGAATTATCCCGAGCGGCACCTGCCCTCCTGCTAATGCTTCGGCCACCAAACTTACGGTACCGTCGCCGCCGGCGGCAAATACGGCGTGGTAGGCCTCTTGCGCTAGCTTGCGGCGGAGTATCTCTAAGTCCTGCTCTCCGGTGGTATGGAAAAACGCTACGTGGCGGCCCCGCTCGCGGCAATACCTGCCAATGGTGCTTTCCAGCTCTGACTTATCAATATCGCCCGAGATGGGGTTGAGCACAAACATGAGATTACATAGCTGCTGCGGAGAAACCATAAGTCGCAAGAAAATTCGTGTCGGAAACCGACGATTAAACGATAAAAATGCTTCGCTGTTCAGCTTCGGTGTATACTACCGAAAACAATGTGGCCGGCCGTAGGGCCGGCCACGTGCTAAGCAGCTGCTAAGGGGCTAGAATCAGGGTTTTAGGTTGGCGGGCAGGCCCTGCGGATAGTCCGCGGCAATATCGCGCTGCAGTTCCTCAATCCGGTTGCCGGGGTTTGGGTGAGTGCTCAGAAACTCGGGGGGACTGCTGCCTTTGTTTTCACGCTCCAGAATCTCCATCACCTGAATCATGGCGCGCGGGTCGAAGCCAGCGGCCGGGGTGAAGTCTACGGCCAGCTTATCTGCCTCCAGCTCATCCTGGCGGCCATAGCGTAGCGTAAGCAACTTGCCAACCATAGCAGCCGCGGCGGCACTCATTGCGGTTCCGGGCCGGTCAGGGTCGTACATACCAATGGCGGCAGCGCCCGTCAGGCCTTGCGTAAGCTTCGACTTAGCAATTTGCTCTGCCGAGTGACGAGCTACTACGTGGCCAATCTCGTGGGCCAGTACGCCTGCTACCTGTCCTTCAGTCTTCAGGTTTTTGAGCAGGCCAGCCGTAATGAATACTTGCCCTCCTGGCAACGCGAAGGCATTAATGGTATTTTCATCGGCCAGCAAATGAAATTGAAACTTATAAGGCGTTTGGCCGGCTTTGGTGCTGCGCACTATTTGCTGGCCAATGCGCTCTACCGCGGCCCCAGCCTGGCGGTCGGGGTGAATACCGCCATACTGCTGAGCCATTTCGGGGGCCGCCTGTAGGCCCAAGGCAATTTCCTGATCGGCGGTCATATCCACGTGCTGCACTTCGCCAGTAACTTCATTCACTGAGCGTTTACAGTAGTATGATATCAGGGTGATGCCCCCCAATAAGAGGGCAATGATGTAACGGAGGCTTCCTCGCATGATTGGTAAGGAATAGGGAGTGAAAAGAGCGGAAACGGAGAGAGACAGTTCCTGTAGGGCTTTGTAACGCGAAGCCAGCAGCAGGGTTGTGCAGGCCACCACACCCAAATTATCCTGATTCCCGTATCAGGCTTACTCTCACTATTTCAATACATCTCTCTTCTCCCTTTCCTCTTCAATCATGAATCAGAAACGCACTTTCGGCAGCATCCTGACTATTCTCGGCATCATTGGCATCATCGTTGGGGCCCTGGGTTACTTGCAAATCGGAGGCCTGGGCCTGAGCAAAATGAACTCCATTGTGCCATTTATTGTCGGGCTGATTTTCTTTTTCGCCGGCATCAATTTGGTTAAAACCACCGGCGACCGAGCTTAACTATTTATCTAGCTTCATAACGCACTCGCATTACACCGCAACACCCGACCATTTCCTGATCGGGTGTTGCGGTGTAATGCGAGTGCGTTATGAAGCTAGCCGGGCAAACCCGGAAGACTTTTGCTCCGCGCAAAAGCCAGCAATGCGGGGTCCAGCTGCAGTAAGTCAGACTGGTACGATACGGCCGTAGGACCGTTGGCAAATACCACCGAGCCTGATTTAATAACCTGTATGATGGCACTGCTCTGCGCCATGGGCAGCGCCGGGCACCCTTGGCTACGGCCCAGCCGGCCATGCTGGCGCACAAATGCCTCACTTACATAGTCGGCGCCGTGTACTACCACCGCGCGGCTGGCTGCGTTGGTATTGTAGCCGGGGTCAATGCCGTTTAGCTTCAAAGAAAGGCCATGCTTGCCTTGGTAAGTGTTGCCGGTGAGGTAAAATCCGAGGCTACTTTTCTCGGAGCCCTCAGTATTAGAAAAACTCTTGGCCCACTCTTCGCCCGTGTTCTTGCCGTGCGCTACCAGGGTATGAAATACCACCTGTGGCTCAGCCACGTTAATCACCCACAGCCGTTTCTGGCTGCTGGCCCGGCTGAAATCAATTATGGTAAGCAACGGCTTGGCAGTTTTGAGGGCGCCACGCTGCTGCAGGTTGTAGTACCCAATCAGGGCTTTCCGGTACACGGGTAACGACAACCCCGTTCTGATTAAGCCCGCCTGCACGTAAGACCGGGCAACGTGCTGCTCAAAAGCGGCCATATAGGTGGTGCGGAGTTCCTCGTTTAGAACTGGCCTAGCACCCGGCCGGGCGGGCGGCGTTGCGCCAGCTGAGGTAAATAGCGTGAATAAGGTAAGCAGAAGTCCGGCGGTGGCGGTCGGCGCGTAGGTCATCGTGTAAAACTTGTCGTAACAGGCAAAAAACAGTACCCGAGAGCTTTTGTCATAACGGCACGTTCTCAAAAATAGTACTTTCGCTCCAACCAATCATGCCCGGCTCAGCTAGATGCCTTGCACATGAGGGGGTAAACTCCAGCTTATGGCTTCCCGTTTTACGTTTCTTGCGCTACTCACCAGCCTTGCTCTGACTGGTTGTGGGCATGCCCTCCCCGACTATCCCGACTTCAATGCCGCCGCCTGGCGCAAAGACCCCTACGGCTGCGCTAACAAGCGCCAGACTCTTCTTCCGGCACTAGAAAAGCACCGCGACGAGCTGTTTGGGGCGCGTATCGGGGAGATTGATGCCCTGCTAGGCCACCCCGATGAAGAAGAGCTCAGTGAACAAAGCGAGAAGGTTTACATCTACTACATTACGCAGGGCCCTCAATGCGTAGCCACCCACCCCCGCGCTAATGGCCCACGCCTTATTCTGCGTTTTGGTGCTACTGGCGCATTAACTGAATCCCTGTTTCCGGTTAGCTCCACACGCTAAAACTGGCATTTTGCTGTAGTGTATAAAGCCAAAAAAGCCGCTCCGTATATCGGAGCGGCTTTTTTGAGTTATAGATCGGTCGGCAGGCCTAGCCAATGCCTCCTTCATTGTTGGCAGGCGTGCTGGGCGTCTCTTCGCGCTTAAACTCCTCATGGTAAAGGCTAAGCTGCGTTGGGGTCAGGATACGGCTGCATTCCGTTTCAAACTGCGACTCCAGCTCCGAGAGCTTGGCAGTGCGCATGGCTGCGTCGTCCTGGTACTGCCACTGGATTTCATCGAGGCGGGCCAATTTGATCTTATTGATAGCCCGCAGGCGAATGTATTGCGCCTCGTTCAGTTGCAACTGGTTGCATATCTGGCGAGTAACATCATCAATGCGGGCGGCTGAAGGAGCATCATTGCCGGGCACCTCAGCGTGGCGCTCCTTCATTTGTGCCGAGGCAGATGTAACCAGAGTAACAACAAGAATAATGGTAGATAGTAAAGCTTTCATATCAAGGGCAAATGCAGGTCAGAGGAAGTAAAACTTTTAGGTTGCAGCGCAAACAAGTAGAACCATCAGAAGATTCCCTTGTGGATCTACATTATTTTATACAAACTTATATGCAATAAAGCATATAAACAAGGCTGTTCAACAAAAATTTTTATCTTTTTATTAGAATATTTATCTTTTACAGAATAGCCCAAAACAAAAGCCACACCTCAGATGAAGTGTGGCTTTTCAACGAATAGAGTCAAAAGTTATTCGATGCCGGTAATTGGCTTATGATCAGGGCTCTTATAGTATTGCATTGCTACGAGTGAGATAATCACCCCAGCCATAGCCCCCTGCAGTAGAATGGCCAAGAAGGCAATGGTTACTGAAAGATCAAAGCCGAATAAGTCCTTGGCCCGAATGCCATCCATGATATGCTTGTTGAGCACTCCGGCATATATAATAAAGAAGAAGCCAAAAGCCACTGAGGCTATCATGGCCGTGATAATACCGGTACCAAAGCCCTGCAGATACGGCATACGGTCTTGGCGGTAACGCTTGAAATTAGCAACAGCCATGCACACGCCCACCGTAAGAATCACGGCGTTGAAAAAGCTGAATTCTATGCGGGCAGTTAAGTTAAAGAGAGAGGCCACTATAAAATAGATGACCATACCAACGGCGGTAAACAGGCCATAACGGATGCCATTGGTTTCGGGCGTAAGACGAGCGTCAGCCATACAATCAGGACGAGTATGAGGGTGGTTAATTGGGAAGAAGAACGTAGCCTAGCGGAACTACCACCCCATGGGTAACTGTTGCTTTCCCATGCGTGCTAGTGGCCTGGCCAGCTCTCTTTATCTATACCGTATTGGTGAGCAAGGGGTTGTATTCCGTAAGTTTTTTTTCTGGGGTTATGGCCTTGTCTGATGGCATTTATAGGCCTAACACGATATGGCCGTGGCATTTTCCGTACTTTTGCGCGCCGCAATGCCACAGCCTAGCGCGTAGCATTGCCCCACATTTGTGTTTCTCCGCATCTTTTTGATATGATCAGCACCTCCAACGTAAGTCTGCGCTACGGCAAGCGCGTATTGTTTGAAGACGTTACCATTAAATTTATGCCCGGTAACGTGTATGGCCTCATTGGGGCCAACGGCGCCGGCAAGTCAACGTTTCTTAAAATTCTTTCGGGCGAGATTGAGCCGAACACGGGTTCGGTAGACATGCCGAAAGGCGCGCGCCTCTCGGTGCTCAAGCAGGACCAGTTTGCCGCCGATGCCTTTCCGGTACTCCAAACCGTTATCATGGGCCACACCCGCCTGTGGAAGGTTATGGAGGAGAAGGATGCTATTTATGCGAAGGCTGATTTCTCTGACGCCGACGGCGAGCGGGCTGCTGAGCTGGAAGGCGAGTTTGCTGACCTCGAAGGCTGGAACGCCGAGTATGAAGCGGCTGAGCTGCTTTCGGGCCTGGGCATCTCCGAAGATAAGCATCACACCCTGATGGGTGACTTGGGTACATCCGATAAGGTGCGGGTGTTGCTGGCACAGGCCCTGTTTGGTAACCCCGATGTATTGCTCCTCGACGAACCAACCAACGGTCTGGATGCGGAAACGGTCCTGTGGCTGGAGAACTTCCTCGACTCCTTCCAGAACACGGTAATTGTGGTAAGCCACGACCGCCACTTCCTGGATGCCGTGTGTAACTACATGGCCGACCTCGACTTCTCGAAAATCACCATGTACCCGGGCAACTACTCGTTCTGGTATGAGTCGTCGCAGCTGGCGTTGCGGCAGCGCCAGGAGGTGAACAAGAAAACGGAAGATAAGCGCAAGGAACTGGAAGAGTTCGTGCGGCGCTTCTCCGCCAACGCTTCTAAAAGCAAGCAGGCTACTTCGCGCCAGAAGCTGCTGCAGAAGCTTACGTTGGAAGAGATTAAGCCCAGCTCACGGAAGTACCCATACATCGCCTTCAAGCCCGAGCGTGAGGCAGGTAACCAGCTGCTGACGGTAGAAAACCTAAGCAAGTCGGTTGATGGGCAGGTGGTTTTCCGCAACGTGTCTTTCTCGCTCGATAAAAAGGACAAGGTGGCTATCATCGGCCGCGACGACCGGGCTGCCTCTCTCCTCTTCGATATTCTCTTTAACGAGGCCAAAGCGGACTCCGGCGACTTCAAGTGGGGTACCACCATCACGCCCAGCTACTTCCCTAAGGAAAACACCGAGTTCTTCAATACCGACCTGAACTTGGTTGACTGGCTGCGTCAGTACAGCACTGAGAAGGACGAGTCATTTATCCGGGGTTTTCTGGGTCGGATGCTGTTCTCGGGTGAAGAGTCACAGAAGAAGTCTAACGTGCTGAGCGGGGGTGAGAAAGTACGCTGCATGCTCTCCAAGATGATGATGGAAAGCGGCAACGTGCTCGTTCTCGATGACCCAACGAACCACTTAGACCTGGAAAGCATTACGGCACTGGACAACTCCCTGCGCGACTTTAATGGCACCCTGCTGTTTGCTTCGCACGACTTGCAGGTTATCCAGAGTGTAGCTAACCGTATTATTGAGCTGACGCCGGACGGCATCATTGACCGCCGCATGAGTTACGAAGAATACCTGGCCGACGAGAACATTAAGGCGCAGCGGCAGCGCATGTACCAACTTGTGTCTTAGACACGTTTTAGCGGGGATATGAAACGACTTCTGTTACTTCTTAGCTTAGGCGGAGCTGGCTTGCTGCTGGCGCCGGCTGCCCAGGCCCAGCGCACCGATAGCACGGGCGTGAAGCCTCAACTTAATACCGCCCCGCCCGGCTCGGCCCCGCGTCCGGCGCAGCCGGTAAATACGCCTCAGCCCACCATACCGGCCCCGCCACCGGTGGAGGCGCCTCTTCCCTCAAACCAGCAGTATGATCCAAACCGGCCGTCGGGGCTTGACTTCCCGAACCGGCCGGGGGTGGCGGCTCCGCCCCCACCCGTACGCAAGTACTTTATCTACTCAAACTTTGGCTTAGGCTACACCAGCTCCTATGGGTTTGGCGTGTTTAACGCCAGCATTGCGCCAGCGGTAGGTTACCAGGTAAATGATCGGTTTGCCTTTGGGCCGGGGTTTAGCTATATCTATAGCAACTATTCTTTCCCTAACTCCTATCGCCAGTTTGGCTACCCCTCCAGCTTAGGGCTGAATAGCTTCGGACTTAAGGCCTTTGCGCAGTACCGGGTAATTGACCAGTTCTTCATCCACGCGGAGTACGAAGTTACTAACGCACAAGCCCTGGCAGAACGCCAGATTGGGCCGCAGCAGGTAGAGCTGATTAAGGTGAAGCAAACCTATTACACGCCTTTGGCAGGCATAGGCTACCGCCAGCAACTAGGTGAGCGGGTAGCGGCTGATATTTTGCTGCTGTATAACTTCAACAACGGCATTGATAACTACGGTAATCGAACCTCGCCCTACGGGCAGCCCGAAATTCGTTTCAATTTCCTTTACCGGTTCGGTCGCTAGGCCATACTACACACAAAAAAGCCTTCCTCAAGTTGAGGAAGGCTTTTTTGTGTTTTTTCGGAGGTGGTATTTAACCTATTACCAAAGGGCAAGTCTAGTTAGACTACACGCCCGCCACGGATAACACGCAGCAGAATGGCGATGATGGCAATTACCAACAGAATGTGAATCAGACCATTGTTAGCCAAGCCGGCTCCAAGAACGCCGAAGAAGCCAAGCGCCCAGATGATGATCAGGATTACTGCGATGATATACAGGAGATTTCCCATGGTGTTTGTACTGTGAGGTTGGAGAGAGAATTATGGGTATTCAAGTGACCTCACTACTAATCCGAGGATTAATTGGAAAGGAAGGCCATTTGCGGATTTGTACGCGGGTATAGTGAAAAGGATATTATTCAATGAAAAAAATATATGAAAAAGACATCATAAACCGGCTCAATGCTGTAATTAGCCCATTTTTACCTGTTTAGATCAGCTAAAAAATTTCTCAATGCCTGGCCTAGAGGTGGTGCTAGGCCATCTTCTGCTGCGTAGTTTTGCCGTAGCTTTATGCCCCACCTAGTGGCCTAACGCCCAGAAAATCCACCCCACCCAACCTCTTCCTACTGATGATGAATGTAGCCGTAATCGGTTCCGGCACCATGGGCAATGGCATTGCGCACGTCTTTGCTCAGCATGGTTTTCCCGTTTCTCTTATTGATATCAACCAACCGGCGCTAGACAAAGCCCTGGCCACCATTAGCAAAAACCTTGACCGGCAGGTTGCAAAAGGCACCCTTTCTGATACTGCAAAAACGGACACCCTCGGCCGCCTGACTACCTTTACCAGTGTGGCAGAAGGCGTAAAGAATGCTGATTTGGTGGTTGAAGCTGCCACGGAGAACGTAGAGCTGAAGCTGAACATTTTCCGGGAGCTTGACCAACACGCCCCCGCCCAGGCCATCCTGGCGTCCAACACCTCCTCAATCTCCATCACCAAAATTGCGGCCGTTACCCGGCGCCCCGCTCAGGTTATTGGTATGCACTTCATGAACCCGGTGCCGGTCATGAAGCTGGTAGAGGTAATCAGGGGGTATGCTACTTCGGATGAGGTAACGGAGCGCGTGATGGAGCTTTCCCGCCAGTTGGGCAAAACCCCAACCGAGGTGAATGACTACCCCGGTTTTGTGGCCAACCGCATTCTGATGCCAATGATCAACGAGGCTATCTACTCCCTGTATGAGGGTGTGGCCGGCGTTGAAGAAATTGACACTGTGATGAAGCTAGGTATGGCTCACCCCATGGGCCCGCTTCAGCTCGCCGACTTTATTGGCCTGGATGTGTGCCTGGCCATTCTGCGCGTGTTGCATGAAGGCCTGGGTAACCAGAAGTACGCCCCCTGCCCTTTGCTGGTGAATATGGTAATGGCGGGCCGCCTGGGCGTGAAATCGGGCGAGGGATTCTACTCCTGGGGCCACGGCACCAAAGATCTGGTGCTAGCAGAGCGGTTCCAGAAGTAAGCTTGCCTTTCAGTAAAACAGCGGCCTCCCAAGTGCACTTGGGAGGCCGCTGTGGGTTTATGGGTATTACAGATGGCTAAACTTTTTCACCCCGAATTTCCTTATTAGCGTATGACCGTTGAGCTGCTGCCCCTTGCGTTTGCAAGCAGTAGCAGCAGGCTGCCTGGCCCATGGGCTAGGCCTATTCTTATCACTTCAGAACGTTAGAAATACATGGAACAGGCAACGTTTGGTGCTGGCTGCTTTTGGTGCGTAGAAGCAGTATTTCAGAACCTTAATGGCGTAGAAAAAGTAGTGTCTGGCTACACGGGCGGCAAAATTGCCAACCCCACCTATAAGGAAGTTTGCAGTGGCCTTACGGGCCACGCGGAGGTAATCCAGATTACCTATGAGCCCAGCAAAATCACCTTTGAGGAGTTGCTGGAAATTTTTTGGAAAACTCACGACCCCACCACCCTTAACCGCCAGGGCGCTGACACGGGCACCCAGTATCGCTCGGCTATCTTCTACCACAATGAGGAGCAGCGGCAGCTGGCAGAGGCCTACAAGCAGAAGCTCAATGAGGCCCACGCCTTTCCTAATCCCATCGTGACGGAAATTGTGCCGCTGCCTACTTTCTACGTGGCAGAAAACTACCATCAGGATTACTTCAACCAGAATGGCCAGCAGCCTTACTGCCAGTTTGTGGTAAAGCCTAAGGTTGACAAGGTGCGCCAGGTGTTTGGGCACAAGCTCAAGTCGGCGGCAGGCGTTTAACCTGGGTGCCACCAGGCTACTAGTAACACAGCAAAAGGCCGCCCCGACACTGTCGGGGCGGCCTTCTCATTAGCAGCACTACTACTAACCTGGCCTAATACTGGCCTAGCGCGTTATCTGCTGCTCAATCTGAAACGGGCCGTGCTCCTGGCCCAGCACATAGTACAGGGCCAGCTTGTTGTAAAGCAGCCGTATGTAGGGCTGCGGCTCGTTAATCTCTAGAATCTGGTTGTCCTTCACGGCAATGAAACCCGTGAGCTGACCAGGATACGCACCATCCTCGCCTACTGCCGGAATGGGCTCAAACGGCGACACGTTGGTGACCGGAATGTAAGCCAGTTTTGGCAGCTCAAACAGGGTTTTGTCGCCAATTGGGATAAAGCCTTTTACGGAGGAGTAGCGGTAGTTGGGGTTCCAGAGCCAGTGCCCGTCAAAGATGTAATACTCCTGGGTACCCAAGCGCAAAAACTCCCGCAACTGAATATTTACTCCAATGCGCCAGTTGGTGCGCTCCTGCAGGGCATTCTGGATTACCGAGAGGCGTACGGGGTCGGGGGTATCGGAGAGCGGCTGGGTAAGGCGGGCCTGTACCACCAGCTCGCAGCCGGCGTACAGATTGAGTAGATGCTGGCGCCAGGCGTTTACCGGGCCTAGTTCGTAGGCCTCCTGCCGGGTCAGCTCGAAGAAGTTATAGGTGTAAGGGCCGGCAATGGCTACACCATCGCGGCCGTTGGGCTCGGCCCACTCCACCAGAAAACACGGGCGGCTTTTACCATCCACCCAGGGCAGCTCCCGATTAAAGGCTACCCGCATCTGAATGGATTCTGGCTCAATTCCCAGCTCCTGGGCAATGTACTCGCGCACTTCATCGCGGGCCTGCGCCGCGGAAACAACTTGTGGGTGTTTACTCATAAGAGAAGGTAATGGAGCGCGTTAAACAGCAACGTTGTGCTCGCGCAGAGCATCGTTGAGGGAAGTCTTGAGGTCGGTGCTAGGCTTGCGCTGACCAATAATGAGGGCGCAAGGCACGTGGTACTCACCGGCCGGAAACTGCTTAGGCAACGAGCCCGGTATTACCACCGAGCGGGCCGGCACGTAACCGCGATATTCCTTAGGCTCAGCGCCCGTTACGTCAATAATGCGGGTGCTGCCGGTGATGGTAACCCCGGCACCAATTACGGCTTCCTTACCCACAAAGCAGCCTTCAACCAGAATGCTGCGTGAGCCTACGAAGGCGCCATCTTCTACAATTACCGGAGCCGCCTGCACGGGCTCTAGTACGCCACCAATGCCCACGCCACCGCTCAGGTGCACACCCGCGCCTATTTGCGCGCAGGAGCCCACTGTAGCCCAGGTATCTACCATGGTGCCCTCGCCAACCCACGCGCCAATGTTCACGTAGCTCGGCATCATAATTACGCCGGAAGCCAGGTAAGCACCGTAGCGCGCCACGGCCGGGGGCACCACGCGCACACCCTGCTGCTCATAGTTGCTCTTTAGGCGCATCTTGTCGCGGAACTCAAAGGGGCCCACCTCAATGGTTTCCATTTGCCGGATGGGGAAGTACATGATAACTGCCTTTTTCACCCAATCATTCACCTGCCAGTCGGCTCCTTCGGTAGCGCCGGGCTGGGCTACGCGCAAGCGGCCCTTGTCAAGTTCTTCAATGATGTGGTGAATAGCCTCAGTGGTAGCAGCCTGCTGCAGCAAGCTACGGTCGTTCCAGGCGGCTTCTATGGTGTGTTGGAGGTCGGACATGAAAATGAGGGTGTCAGTAAATGAAGGTCAGTTTTGCGTAGTAAGCCATTGGTACAGGCGGGCAGACTAACAACTGCCACCCAACACCCAACAACTCACAAGCAAACTTACCATCTTCACGGCCAATATGCCGCGTTTCGTTACCATTTTACTCGCCTCCGTGCTTAAGCCGCTGGATGACACCCGCATGTTAGACAAGTTTGCCCGCACGCTGGCCCAGCGCCCAAACACCCAGGTGCACGTAGCTGGCCGCCTCGCTCCTGCCCCTGCTGGTCTGCCGAGTAACGTCTACACGCATGCCTTACTGGAGGGCACGCGCCTGAGCTGGGCTCGCCTGCAGGCGCAGTGGCACTACTGGCGGCTTTTGCAGCGGGTGCAACCCACCCTGGTAATTGTACACGCCCCAGAACTACTGCCTCTTACTGTGCTGTGGCAGGCGCTAGGCCAGGGTGGGCGCTTCGTGTATGATGTTCGGGAGAACTATGCGCTCAACATCCAGACTCAGCAGGTGTACCCGGCCTGGGCGCGGGGGCTGCTGGCGGGGCTGGTCAGGTGGCTGGAAGCGCTGGCGGCTCGGCGCGCCACTGCCGTGCTGCTGGCTGAGCGGAGCTACGCCGAGGAGCTGCCTTTCCTGCAGCCGGAGCACACGCTGATTATTGAAAACAAGTACCAGCCTTATACTGCTTCCCATCAGCAAAAGGCGCTAGGCCCCCTCCCGGCTACCTCTGAACCCTTGCGCCTGCTGTACTCAGGTACTATCTCCGCATTAAACGGCGTATTCGAGGCGCTAATCTTCTGGCACCAAGTACGGGCAGTGTGGCCGCTGGCTCACCTCACTATCATGGGGTTTTGTCAGCAACCGGCCCTGCTGGAGCGCCTGCGTGCCGCCGTGGCCGAGGCGGGCGCTGGCGTAACCCTGGTTGGGGGCAATACACTGGTGCCCCACGCCCATATTGTGGCTGAAATCGGGCGTAGCCACTTAGGTCTTTTGCCTTACCGGCCGCACCCAAGCACTGCCCAGTGCATTCCTACCAAGCTGTTTGAGTACCTCGCCCACGGCCTGCCCATGGTACTGCCGCCGAACCCGCTTTGGCGGGGCATCGTGGAGCCATATCAGGCCGGAGTCTGGGTTGATTTTCAAGCTCTAGGCCACTCCCCGCTCTCAAAAGCCACTTTACTAGCCCTATTACGGCAACCTTTTTACCCAGCCGGAGTCCCTGAGGAGGCATTTTGGTCCTCCGAAGCGGAAAAGTTACACCACCTTATGAATTCTATAAAGTAACTGCCGACCTTTGCGGCCCGTTTACGAGGTAGGATTCCGATTTTCTTTACATTCGGCTCCCTTTTTCGTCCTGTACCTCGCAACTCCCACCTGATGAGTAACACCCTACGATTTTCTGAAATTGCCGGTGTAGGCCACTACGTGCCCGACCGTGTTGTAACCAACGCCGATATTACCAGCCTGATGGAAACCACCGACGAGTGGATTCAGGAACGCACTGGCATTAAGGAGCGCCGCTGGTTTGAGGAAGGCAAAGACACCACCGCCAACATGGCCGCTAATGCGGCCCGCAAGGCTCTGGAAATGGCCGGCCTCACCCCCGACGATGTACAGATGATTGTCTTCGCCACGTTGTCGCCCGACTACTTTTTCCCTGGCTCCGGCGTGCTCTTGCAGCGTGAGCTGGGCATTAAGGCACCCATTCCGGCCTTCGACGTTCGCAACCAGTGCTCGGGCTTCGTGTACTCGCTCTCAATGGCCGATCAGTTCATCAAGACGGGCATGTATGACACGGTGCTGGTAGTGGGCTCTGAGATTCATTCCTCGGGCCTCGATATCAGCACCCGCGGCCGGGCCGTATCCGTTATTTTCGGTGATGGCGCCGGTGCTGTGGTACTGCGCCCCAGCACCAAGGAAGGCCATGGCATTCTGAGCACCCACCTCCACTCTCAGGGTGAGCACGCCGAAGAGCTGATTGTAAAGGAGCCAGGCTCCAACCGTAACAACCGGGTACAGTACGTGGTAGACAATGAGCTTGACATGTACCCCCACATGAACGGACAAAATGTGTTCAAGCATGCCGTTGTTCGTTTCCCGCAGGTAATCAAGGAGGCCCTCGACCAGAACGGCTACCAGCCCCAGGACATCGACATGCTGATTCCGCATCAAGCTAACCTGCGCATTACGCAATACGTGCAGCAGAAAATGGGGCTTTCCGACGACAAAGTCTATAGCAACGTGCAGCGTTATGGCAACACCACGGCTGCCTCAGTGCCCATTGCGCTAAGCGAGGCTTACCAGGAAGGCCGCATCAAGCGCGGCGACCTAGTGTGTCTGGCTGCCTTCGGCTCCGGCTTTACCTGGGCCTCTGCCCTGATTCGCTGGTAACAGCTTTAATGATCAATTAACAATGAGCAATTAGCAGTGACCAGCCCTCAGCTGGTAAGCGGAGACTCCGCTATTCATTGTTAATTGCTCATTGCTCATTGTTAATTTAGTTCACGTGCCTAGCTACACCGAGGAGAACTACTTAAAAGCCATCTATAAACTGGCCGAAGCTCAGCCGGGTGTTGAGGTCAGCACCAACCGGGTTGCGGAGGTGCTGCAGACGCGCGCGGCTTCCGTGACGGATATGCTGCGCCGCCTGGGTGAGAAGGGCCTCCTGCACTACACCCGTTACCGGGGCGTATCGCTGACGGAGGAAGGGCGGCGTTTGGCGCTGCTCACTATCCGTAAGCACCGGTTGTGGGAAGTGTTTCTGGTGCAGCAGCTCAACTTCAGCTGGGACGAGGTACACGACGTAGCCGAGCAGATGGAGCACATTGACTCCGACCTGCTCATTCAGCGCCTCGATGAATTCCTGGGCTTCCCACAACTCGACCCCCACGGCGACCCAATTCCGACGGCTGAAGGAGCCATCCTGCGCCCCCAGCACCGCCTGGTCGCCGACCTGCTACCCGGTGACCGGGGAACCGTTGTAGCCGTCAAAAACACCTCTGTTCCGTTCCTGCAATACCTGGATAAGGTTGGGCTTAACCTCGGCACCAAGCTTGAAGTATTGGATAAGATAGTATTCGATAACTCACTTGAGATTAGAATAAATAACACAGACAAATACCTGATATCTTCGGAGGTAAGCCGTAACCTGTACGTGACGGATTGATACCTAAATTAAGCACATCAAACCAGAACGTCAGGTCGAGCTGGTAGAGACATCTCGCGTGCCGACGTTTGGAACACGTGACCTTGCACTTCAGCACAGAGCACTAGGCACTAGGGTGCATGCCTGACAATACCCTTCCTGCGTCAGGAGGGCGTGTTTTTAAGTGAGCTACCCCTGCAACATCAGCACAGGAAGTGTTTCGCATGCTCGACGTGATGACGTATTGAAAGCAGATAAGTGCTCCTATCGGCATTTAACACTAACCCTGCATTCTACCTCCCTGTAAAGGCCTACCCACAGTAGTTGCTAGTGGCCTAGGCCACTACCGCGTACCTTTGCAGCTGTATCACTCATTCAGTTCCCGTGGCCTTACCACTCCCCGTTTCGCTTTCCGATACCATTGTGGCGCTGTCTACCCCACCGGGCTCAGGTGCCATTGCCCTCGTTCGTCTTTCGGGCCCGCAGGCCATCAGCATTACCGACAAGGTATTTGGGGGTAAGCGGCTGCAAGACCAAGCCGGACACACGCTCCACTTCGGTACCATCCGCGACGGGCAGAGGATTATTGATGAGGTGGTGGTATCTCTTTTCCGGGGCCCCAACTCCTATACCAAGGAAGATGTAGTGGAAATCAGCACCCACGGCTCCGACTTTATTGTGCAGGAGTTGCTGGCCCTGCTGGTGCGCCGCGGGGCCCGGCTAGCTGAAGCCGGCGAGTTCACCAAGCGAGCCTTCCTGCATGGGGCCTTTGACTTGGCCCAGGCTGAAGCCGTGGCCGACCTCATTGCCGCTGACTCGGCCCTGTCGCACCAGGTAGCTATGCAGCAGATGCGTGGGGGCTTTTCCCAGGAGCTGCGCGACCTGCGTGCCCGTTTAGTACAGTTTGCAGCCTTGCTGGAATTGGAACTCGACTTCGGTGAAGAGGACGTGGAGTTTGCTGACCGGACTGGCCTAGTGCAATTACTCCAGGAAGTCCAGGCCCTGGTTCACCGCCTGCTCCGCTCCTTTGAGCTCGGCAACGTTATCAAGCATGGCGTAACTACCGTTATTGCCGGGCGGCCCAATGCTGGCAAGAGTACCCTGCTTAACGCCCTGCTTAACGAGGAGCGCGCCATCGTTTCGGAAGTAGCCGGCACCACCCGCGACCTGATTGAAGATGAGGTCAGCCTTGATGGTATCCGTTTCCGGTTCGTAGATACCGCCGGCCTGCGCGATACCACCGACGTGGTAGAATCCATTGGGGTAGAGCGCACCAAGAAACGAGTACTACAAGCCGCTTTGGTTGTATATCTATTTGATATCACGACTACTTCCCCCCAAGAGCTTCAAGCAGAAATTGAAGCATTGCAACTTCCTGCAGCTGTCCCGGTGTTAGCCGTTGGCAACAAGCTTGATGTAGCTTCCGACACCGAAATTGCTGCCTTCCGCTCCCGTCCCGGCACCGCACTAATTGCCGCCTCTCGTGGCGATGGCCTCGACGAGCTACGGGAAACTCTGCTCAACGTAGTGCGCGGCGAAGGGCTTGACCGAACCGGCGGCACGACCATCGTCACCAACGTACGCCATGCCCGCAGCCTCGAGCAGGCCGCTCAGCATCTGGATGCTGTGCTGACTGGCCTAGCCACCGGCAGCGGCACCGAGCTGCTGGCCGCCGACCTTCGCCATGCCCTCGCTGACCTTGGCCAGATAACCGGTGAAATCAGCAACGAGGACCTGCTCACCAGCATCTTCACCCAGTTCTGTATTGGCAAGTAGGTAAGTGGCCTAGGCCACCTTCATACAGGCACATCAGTGTACCAGCACCTGGCGGAACGGATTTTTGCTGCCTACATGAGGTATCCTGCTGGAACTAGGTGCGTTCTGTCACTTATTGCCAGGTTATTCCTGACATAAGTGCTGTTGTAGCCAGGCCGGATAGTGCAACCTGATGGCATACCGCCTAAACTCACCTGGCTCGACGGGAGCCTTTCCGGAACAAGTGCTGTTGATATACTTGGTTGCCACTAGTCTTAACATCTGGTGGGCGGCTTCTGGCTCTGTACTAACATTGTAGCTTGTAACTGACACAATTTTCAGAGTCAAACTTATCGTTAAAAGGCAGTTACCCTTATCAACTTATATTCCTTCATCAAAAAAATAGTCTCTATACCACATATTTCCCACGTGGTCCTTTTCTTTGTGGCTTCACCTCAACGGCAAACAACAACCGGGCGGGTTTTGTAGTATAGACGCCAACTGCTCATGGGGATTCCGACTACTGGTAACTCCGTAGTCTTGCCCCGTAACCCACCCTCTAACCCACGCTTATGGCAGAATCTGCTGAACTTATCCTCGACGGGAAATCCATCTCTCTCCCCGTTATTGAAGGCACCGAACACGAAAAAGCATTCGACATCGGTAAGCTGCGTGACCAAACGGGCTACGTAACCCTGGATTCAGGTTATAAAAACACCGGTGCTACCAAGAGCGCCATCACCTTCCTTGATGGTGAGGAAGGCATTTTGCGTTACCGCGGGTATCCTATTGAGCAGCTGGCGGAGAAATCCAGCTTTATTGAGGTGGCCTACCTGCTGATCTACGGCAAACTGCCCACCCAGGCAGAACTTGCAGACTTCAGCAACCAGATTACCAAGCACACGCTGGTGCATGAAGACGTTCGGAAGATTTTCGACGGCTTCCCCTCGGCCGCTCACCCCATGGCTATTCTCAGCAGCCTGATCTGCGCACTCACTGCCTTCTACCCTGAAAGCGTATCGCCAGATCTGAACAAGGAGGAGATTGACCTGAATGTAATTCGGTTGATGGCCAAGCTGCCCACCATTGCCGCCTGGACCTACAAAAACCAGATGGGTCATCCGCTGAACTATCCGCGGAATGACATGGACTATTGCTCCAACTTCCTGCACATGATGTTCAGCTTCCCCACGGAGAAGTATGAGCTCAACCCGGTAGTTGTAAGCGCCCTCAACAAGCTGCTGATTTTGCACGCCGACCACGAGCAGAACTGCTCTACCTCTACCGTACGTCTGGTGGGTTCGGCCAATGCTTCGTTGTATGGCTCGGTATCGGCTGGTATCAACGCTCTATGGGGCCCGCTGCACGGTGGCGCCAACCAGGAGGTTGTTGAGATGCTGGAAGCTATTGAGCGCGACGGTGGTGACACCAGCAAGTTCATTGCGAAGGCCAAAGACAAGAATGATTCTTTCCGTCTGATGGGCTTCGGCCACCGCGTGTACAAGAACTTTGACCCGCGTGCTACCATCATCAAGAAGGCAGCCGATGAAGTTCTGACCGCTCTGGGTCTGGAGAATAGCCCTCTGCTGAAGATTGCCAAGGAACTGGAGCAAGCCGCTTTGACCGATGAGTACTTCGTGCAGCGCAAGCTCTACCCGAACGTTGACTTCTACTCTGGCATCATTTACAAAGCGTTAGGTATCCCCACCGAAATGTTTACGGTAATGTTTGCCCTGGGCCGCCTCCCCGGCTGGATTGCCCAGTGGAAAGAAATGCGCGAGAACAAAGAGCCTATCGGTCGTCCTCGTCAGATTTACACCGGCGAAACGGAGCGCGACTACGTATCCATTCAGGACCGCAACTAGTTTGCTCTTGTTAAGAACAACAAAAAAGCCTGCTGTTAGCGGGCTTTTTTGCGTTCTAAGGGCTTGTCACTGACTATCGCAGGTTCACGGCCGTCATGCTTAGTTTCGTTTGATCATAGAGCGCCATTTGACGGGGACGCAGAATGGTGGCCAAGTCCCACTCATAGCGCATTTGCACGTTAGCCATGGCTTCATCCAGAGCGGTGGCATCGTTGGCTAGCTGCTTGCGCAGTTCGGCGGTTTCAGTTAGCAGGCGCAAGTTTAGCTGGCGCACTTTTACATATTGGCCTTCACTCAGAGGAAGTTTCTCAGCCATCTGACGAGTCATGGCTTTAGCCCGCTCGCTCAGGCGTGAACCATCAGCTGGCGCAGCAGCTTGCGCAGTTCCAACGTAGCACATAGCACAAAGCAGCAGAAGAGTAGCGAAGTTTTTCATGGTGGGTAGAGTTAGGATTGGAAGGAAGAAAAGAATAAGACAGCGCCAGTGAATTTGCTTACTGACAAAAGCTCTATAGGTATGTGAGGGCACCGGAAAATTCAGAGGGCCTGCGTAAACAGGCCCTCTGGAAAGATGTTAGTGATTGGTTTGGCCGAGAGCCGTCATGCTAGTGCGTGCCTGCTGATACAAGGCTATCTGATTAGGGCGCAACAGACCCATAAGATCTGCTTCATACTTCGCCTGTGCATCAGCCATGCGTTGATCCAAGGCGGCTGGGTCACCGGCCAACCGGCTCTTAAGCTCATCCATCTCGGTGAGCATTTGCGTATTAAGCTGCTTCAGGCGCAGATACTGCCCTTCATCGAGCCGGGCTTTTTCAGCTACAGTACGCGTGAGGGCAGTGGCGCGCGCCTTTATGCTAGAAGTACCATCGCCCTCAGAGTTGGGAGTGGCGCTGGAAGCTAACTGCAGACCAACCATTAGGAAAGCGAAGAAGTAGGCTTTTTTCATAGTAGCGAAAATGTAGAATGAGTTGAATTGAAGGGCAGAGTACAATTCAAGGTGTTGAAAACACTGTCTGAGTACTAGGTGAACATCTAATGTTTCAGCAACCTCGATATCCAAATATACAAATCACTATTTAATAAAAAAATGAATTTTTATAACTATTCTATTCTATAACTTTTGCAAGATTATAGTACAAATCTCATTACCAGCCCTTTATTATGATCACATAAAAGAATGCCTATAAACAAAAAAAATCCATCTGCTTATGCAAATGGATTTTTAACAGCACTGTGGGTTCGTTTAGGGCTACAAGATTCTCAACTCAATCCGGCGGTTCTGCTGCCGGTGGGAGTCAGAGTCATTGGGCACTAGGGGTTTTGTTTCCCCATAGCCCTTAAAGCGTAACCGCGTTGCTTTAACTCCTTGGCCAACCAGATAGGTGTACACCGATTTGGCCCGGTTCTGAGAAAGTGAGAGATTGTCATCATCAGACCCTACATCATCTGTGTGCCCGGAAATCTCAACCTGAATATCCGGGTACTGTTTCATGAAAGTAACCAAGCGGCTAAGCTCAGTCCGGGACTTTGGCTTCAACTCATACTCGTTGGTATCAAAAAACAGATTATTAAGCACAATACTTCGGCCAGCCCGTACGGGCTCCAGGTAGATGTCCAGCGTTAGGGGGTCAAACGTGCGCTTGTCGCTGTAGTCGAAGCTCAGGCTCTTCATGAGGTACTTACCGGCAGCAGCATACATAGCGTACTGGCGGCCTTCGTTTAGCACCACGGTATATTCGCCGTTTTCAGCGTCGGAGCCTACGTATTGCACCAGCTCATCAGTATTGAGGTCATACAGCTGCACATCAGCCTGAATGGGCTGTTTTGTAACAGCATCAAACACGCGCCCCTGGGTATATGTGCTGGTTTCGCGCGCCCTAATCACTTCGGGCACCTCGAAACCAAACAATTCTACAGGCCGGTCGCGCTCTTGCTTTACGCCTGGCTCAGCCGCCCGCGAACGGGAGCAGAAGCCACGGCGGTTATCCGAGCTGATAAACAAGGAGGCTTCGTTCTCAAAGGTGTTGAGCGGATATCCCAGGTTGGTGGGCATACCCCATTTACTGGGCGCCTGCAGCTCGCAACGGTATATATCCAAGCCACCCATCCCCACAAGGCCATCGGTCACGTAATATAGCGTAGTGCCGCTAGCGTGAATGAAGGGTGCCATGTCTTTGCCCAAAGTATTTACCGGCTCCCCTAAATTGCGGGCGGGCGTCCAGTTGCCGTCGGCGTCGAGTGTGGTTACGTAAATATCTTCCTGCCCTTTGCCACCGCGCCGGGTACTGGTAAAGTAAAGGGTGCGGCCATCTGCCGAAAGACTAGGTTGCGAGTCCCACTCTGGTGAGTTAACGCTTCGGCCCAGGTTTTGCGGCTTGCTCCAGTTGTTGCCCGTTCGCCGGGAAATATACAAGTCACAGTTTCCCACCGAATTAGGTCGGTCGCAGGAGGCAAACACCAGCGTTTTACCATCGCCGGAGATAGTGCCAGCGCCTTCGTTGTAGGGTGTGTTAATAGCTGGCGAAATGGAAGTGGGCTCCCCAATGACACCCTCTTTGGTGAAGCGGCTTACAAAGAGGTCTTCTCCGCTATCAGCCATAGGCCTGCCGGTGAAGAGCAGAAAACGGCTATCGGCAGTTAAGGCAGGGAAATATTGAAAGCGAAAGTTGTTGAGAGGCTGGCCCAGGCGTTCAGGTTGGGGCCCAGTTGGGGCTGCCATGGCCTTCTCAGCAAACTCACAGTTGAGTAGCTGCCGTTGCGCCCGAGGTGCGTTACGTAAATTTCGGGCACCAGACTTCAGGTACTTACGGTAGCTATCGGCAGCCGTCTTGTACTCGCCAAAAGTCATAGCCAGCTCGCCCAGCGTGTAAAACTCATTGGCATGGCTGGCATCAATTGCAATCTTGCTCACGCCGTTGCGATAGGCCTCAAATGCCAAGCTGTTTTCGCCCATAGCCTTTAGCAGCGAGCCTTTCATCAGGTAAGGCTCCCCCAGCGAGGGAAACTTCTCGTTCAGCTGGGTGAGGGTTTCCAGTGCCTTGTCAAAGTCGCGGTCCTTAGCCTGACTTTGTGCTTTTTCCCAAAGGTTTCTGGCCTTGGTATTCGTAGTTGCCAGTTTGGCCTGCGCTGCGGCACTCATGGGTGACAGCCCGCCGGCCAACAGTAGCACAAACAAGGGAGCAGAAAGCAGACGGCGCATAAATAAGCAGAAGGATACTACGGAATGTCGAGAAACTTGTGGGTCTGTAACGAGACCTGCCACTTCGGGTTTTCCTTCACATAGTCAACAATGAGGGGCATCATCTGTGGGGCTTTGCTCCACTCAGGCTGCAAATACAGCCGGCAGCCTGGGCTAACCATTGCCGCATGCTGCTCTGCCCAGACAAAATCTGACTTGTTAAACACAATGATTTTCAGCTCGTGAGCCGCTGCCAGCACCTCTGGCAAGGGCGCTTTGAATTTCTTGGGCGAAACGCAAATCCAGTCCCAGTCCCCACTCAGGCGGTAAGCCCCAGAAGTTTCAATCCAGTTCTGGCACCCGGCGCTGTGCAGGGCCGCTGTTAGAGGGCCCAAATCGTGCATCAGCGGCTCACCCCCAGTGATTACTACGTTGCGCCCAGCATGGGCAGTAGCTGCCGATACAATATCCTCGATGCTTGCTTTGGGGTGCGCGTCTGCATCCCACGACTCTTTCACATCGCACCAAACGCAGCCCACATCGCAGCCCCCAAGGCGCACGAAGTAGGCGGCTCGGCCTGTATTAAAGCCTTCGCCCTGAATGGTGTAAAACTGCTCCATCAGGGGCAGTGCAGGTGCCGGGGCCCCACCTGTCGGGGCTACCGACGTAATAGGAAGTACGTGCAGCAAAACGGGTATTCTAAAACGGTAAGCCGGGCCGTCAGACAGAAGGTGATAGTTCAGCACCAATTCTATTTACTGACGGCCCGACTTTAAAAGTAGTATAACGCCACGAAATCTAAAAGCCTGAAGTAGCTTTAATTGGATTTTAAGAGGCGATTATCAGTTACTTGCAATGCAGAATCGGTTGGCAGCCTGTAGCTGGCTTTGCCGTGTGTCCCCTACACTACTTACTTTGGGTATACCTCACCCTTAGCGGCGCGCAGGGTATTTAGCAGTAGCATGGCAATAGTCATGGGGCCTACACCACCCGGTACAGGGGTAATGTAGGAACTCAATGGTGCTACCTCAGCGAAGTTAACATCACCTTTTAGGGCCCAACCAGATTTTTTCGTAGCGTCTTCTACGCGGGTGGTACCCACATCAATTACTACGGCACCAGGCTTTACCATATCAGCCGTTACGAACTCTGGGCGGCCCAGTGCGGCCACCAGAATATCAGCGGTACGGGTAATCTCGGCCAGGTTCTGAGTACGAGAGTGACATAAAGTAACGGTACAGTTACCAGGCTCTAAGTTCTTAGCCAATAGTATACTAACCGGCGTACCTACTATGTTCGAGCGCCCGATCACCACGCAATGTTTGCCATCGGTGGGCAGTTCATACCGCCGCAGGAGCTCCACAATACCAGAGGGCGTAGCCGGCAGCAAAGCTGGCAGGCCTGCTACCATCCGGCCAATGTTCATGGGGTGGAAGCCATCTACATCCTTCTCGGGGCGGATAGCCTCGATTACCTTTTCGGACGAAATATGGCGAGGAAGCGGTAGCTGCACAATGAAGCCATCAATGTTCTCATCTTGGTTTAGCTCCTCAACCTTAGCCAGCAATTCTGCTTCCGTGATGTCGTCTTCGTACCGCAGCAGGGTACTCTCAAACCCCACCCGCTCGCAGGCAAGCACCTTGTTGCGCACGTAGGTTTCAGAGCCACCATCATGGCCAACCAGAATAGCGGCCAAATGTGGCACCTTTTGACCAGCAAGTTTGCGCTGAGTTACCTCAGCGGCAATTTCTTCTTTAATGGCCTCGGCGGTATGCTTGCCGTCGATGAGGCGGTATGTGGTGGCGTCGGGGGCAGTGGTCATGCTAGGTATAGTTAGTGCTGTTCTTGGTTTTTCTTGGCTGCGTGGGCGGCTATGGCCTCATTGCCGGCCGCCATCAGGGCTTTCTCCATTTCAGGCCAGTCGTTGCGCCAGCGGAACTTCTGCTCTTGGCCTTTACGAATTTTTTCCAGCTGCTCAGGGCTCGTACAGTTCTTGGTTAGGCTGTTATTCATCTGTTTTGGATAATCATACCACGCCGTGCAAAGAAGTGTATGAGGTGAAAAATGGTGTAAGAGGAACGCAAAAAAAACGCGCCCTTGCGAGGCGCGTTTCAGTCTTTAATCGATTTTCAATACGGCCAGGAAGGCCTCTTGAGGTATTTCTACGGAGCCCACTTGGCGCATCCGCTTTTTGCCTTCTTTCTGCTTTTCCAGCAGCTTGCGCTTCCGGCTGATGTCGCCGCCGTAGCACTTGGCCAGTACATTTTTGCGCAGAGCCTTCACGGTTTCGCGGGCAATGATTTTTTGCCCGATGCTGGCCTGTATGGCAATTTCGAACATCTGGCGGGGGAGCAGTTCGCGGAGCTTCTCGCACAAGCGGCGGCCCCACTCATAGGATTTGCTGCGGTGCACAATGGCCGACAAGGCATCGACCTTTTCGCCGTTCAGCATGATATCCAGCTTCACCATGTCCGACTCGCGGAAGCCGATCAGCTCATAGTCGAGCGAAGCGTAACCGCGGGAGATGGTTTTCAGCTTGTCGAAGAAGTCGAACACGATTTCTGACAGTGGCAGCTCAAACGACAGCTCTACCCGCTCACTGGTCAGGTAGCTCTGGCCTTTAATGATGCCCCGCTTCTCCATGCACAGCGTGATGATGGGCCCTACATAGTCGGCAGCCGTAATGATCTGGGCCTTGATGAAGGGTTCTTCAATCAGCTTGATGGAATTTGGCTCCGGCATTTCGGAGGGCGCATTGATGGTCAGGAGCTGATCTTTGGTACCCGTGGCGTGGAACTGCACTGAGGGCACCGTGGTAATCACCGTCATGTTGAACTCGCGCTCCAGACGTTCCTGCACAATCTCCATGTGCAGCATACCCAGGAAGCCGCAACGGAAGCCGAAGCCCAGGGCCACGGACGTCTCAGGCTCCCATACCAGGGAGGCGTCATTGAGCTGCAGCTTTTCCATGCAGGAACGCAACTCCTCGTACTCGGTGGTATCAACGGGGTAGATACCGGCGAATACCATGGGCTTCACATCAGCAAAGCCCTGAATGGCTTCCATGGTAGGCCTAGCTACGTGCGTAATGGTGTCACCGACCTTTACTTCGCGGGCTTCTTTGATGCCGGAAATCAGGTAGCCCACATTGCCGGCGGAAATTTCGGGGCGGGGCTCCTGGTTGAGGCCAAGAATACCAATTTCGTCGGCGCCATATTCTTTGCCGGTGGCCATGAAGCGGAGCTTATCGCCCTTGCGCATGGTGCCGTTCTTAATGCGGAATAGTACTTCGATACCCCGGTAGGAGTTAAACACCGAGTCGAAGATGAGGGCCTGCAAGGGAGCCTCCGGGTCGCCCTGAGGCGCGGGAATACGCTCGCAGATGGCGTTCAGGATGGCTTCAATGCCAATGCCCGACTTACCCGAGGCCGGAATAATCTCATCCCGGTCACAGCCAATGAGGTCTACAATTTCATCTGACACTTCCTCCGGCATGGAGTGGGGCAGGTCAATCTTGTTGAGAACCGGGATAATAGTGAGGTCGGAACCGATAGCCAGGTACAGGTTCGAAATCGTCTGGGCTTCGATACCCTGCGAAGAATCCACGATTAGCAGAGCGCCTTCGCAGGCAGCAATGGAGCGGGATACCTCGTAGCTAAAGTCGACGTGACCAGGCGTGTCGATCAGGTTCAGCGTGTATATCTCCCCTTTATAGGGGTACTGCATCTGGATGGCGTGGCTCTTGATAGTGATGCCTCGCTCCCGCTCCAGATCCATGTTGTCGAGCAGTTGCGCTTGCATATCGCGCTTCGATACGGTACTGGTAAATTCCAGTAGTCGGTCGGCCAGGGTGCTCTTACCGTGGTCGATGTGGGCGATGATGCAGAAATTGCGGATGTTCTTCACTAGAGGCAGTTTTTTCCAAGGGCGAAGGTACTAAAATTGCCTCGTAAATGCTAACTGAAGCGGTTATTGCACCGTCAGCTAGCCCTATTCTACATTCTTGCTAGCCCTTTAGCATGGTTGGTTTGCCTAGGCCTGGGCGGTATTACAGGTCTATAACAGACCTAGGCCACAGACGTTCCCTGTAGTTTTTGGTGCTGACCGATATCAATCGGCCTCGCTTCCGGTTAAGTAGTGGCTAGCAATAGGCAAAATACCGTTGTAGGCAAAATCATTACATCTACTTAACCCCCAATCAACACCATGGGAATCTCCCTCGAACTTGCTCAACAAGCCATACACGCCGCTCATCAGAAAGCCCTCGACATGGGCGTTAAAATGAATATTGCCGTGGTTGACGCCGGCGCCAACCTAACGGCCTTCATCCGGATGGATGATGCCTGGCTCGGCTCTCTCGACATCTCCATCCGCAAGGCTAAAACTGCCCGCTACTTCGATATGCCTACCGGCGACCTGGGCAAGGCTTCGCAGCCAGGTGGCTCTCTCTACAATATTGAGCACTCAAATGGAGGCCTAATTACTTTCCCCGGAGGCATCCCAATTCTAGACGCTAGCGGCCGCGTTATTGGAGCCATCGGCGTGTCGGGCAGCACCGTAGAAGACGACCACGCCGTAGCGGAGGCGGGCGTGCGGGCCGTAGAAAACCAGTAGTATTAGTGGCCTAGGCCACTCAATGCAGCCGGACTGCCCAGCGGCGGTCCGGCTGTTTTATGTAGGTCAGTTACACAACTAGGTGGCTAGCGACCAACTGGGCGTAGCCAGGCCAAAATATCTTCACTGAAGAGCCTGGCCATTATGCGTAGCTGTTACGTCGAGTTGAGAGAGTCATTTCGCCTGTGTCGTTGGGTTACTACAGTAACCTCAGCACGCCAGATGCTTCCATTAGTTCAGGATGACGTTTTGCTGTGCCAATGAACGCTATTGAGTTTGGTTTATGCCATTAAATCTTCTTACAAAAATTGTTGCGCAGCTCGGCATTTTACCCGGCGTATTCGTTAGCAACTACTCTTGTTATACCTCAGCCTGATTTTACATGCCCGACTATCTCCCGCTGGAAGATTATGGCCTCATTGGCAACCTGCATACTGTGGCGCTGGTGTCGAAGCTTGGCTCCCTGGATTATCTGCCCTTTACTCGCTTTGACTCGCCCACAATATTCGCGGCGCTGCTGGATGCGGAAAATGGCGGCTCCTGGGTACTGCAGCCGGTTGGCACTGACGTACAGAGCAAGCAGCTATACCTGCCTGACACGGGCGTGCTGCTCACCCGCTTTTTCACGCAGGGCGGCATTGCGGAGCTCACCGATTTTATGCCCGTAAAGCGTGAGGCGCAGAACTGTGCCGTGGTGCGGACCGTGCGCGTAATCAAAGGCGCTATTGAGTTTCAGATGCGCTGCTGCCCCCGCTTTGATTATGCCCGCACTTCCCATGAGGCCCACCCGCAGGATGATGCCACCATTCTATTCAAGAGCAGAGGCCCCGACGGTTTTCAGTTTCGGTTGCTGGGCAACCAGCCGTTTGCACTCACAGATACGTGTGAGGCCACGGGCCGCTGGACCCTGAAAGCCGGCGAAACGGCCAGCTTCGTGATTGAGGCTACCCCAGTTGATGACCCCACATTTATTGCCCGCGACCTGCACCACTATACTGAGGCTGCCTTCGATGACACACTTACCTTTTGGCGCAACTGGGTGGAAAGCAGCACCTACACCGGCCGCTGGCGCGAAACGGTACTCCGCTCTGCCATTACCCTGAAGCTGCTGACATCCCTTCAGCACGGCTCAACGGTGGCGGCTGCTACGTTTGGCCTGCCGGAGAGTATTGGCGGGGAACGTAACTGGGATTACCGCTACACCTGGATCCGGGATGCCGCCTTTACCATGTATGCCTTTCTTCGATTGGGCTTCACCCTGGAATCAAAAGCCTTTCTGCGCTGGATTATGCAGCGCTGTCAGGAGCTTACCGATGCCGGCGACCTGCAGCTGATGTACGCCGTAGATGGCACCTCCGACCTCCCCGAGCAGGAGCTAGGCCACCTCAGTGGCTATCGGAACTCTCAGCCAGTACGCATTGGTAATGGCGCGGCCAAGCAGTTTCAGCTGGATATTTACGGGGAGCTGATGGACACCATTTACCTCTACAATAAGTATGGTGGCGGCATTACGTACAACTTCTGGGAGCAGGTTTGCCGCTTGGCTAATTACGTAGCCGAAAACTGGCGACGCCCCGACCACGGCATTTGGGAGGTGCGCGACGAAGAGCGCGAATTTCTCTCGGGGAAGATGATGTGCTGGGTGGCCCTGGACCGGGCCGTCCGCATTGCCCGCGACCGGTCGTTTCCCGCCCCGTTGGTGGAGTGGCTGCGGGTGCGCGATGAGATATACGAGGAAGTTTACCACAACTTCTGGAGTGAGGAGAAACAGTCGTTTGTGCAGTACAAGGGTAGCAACGTGCTTGATGCATCGGCCCTGCTCCTGCCTCTGGTCAGGATGTTTAGTCCGGCTGAGCCACGCTGGCAGGCTACCATGCGCGCGATTGAGAAGGAATTGCTGCTAGATTCCCTGCTTTTCCGATACCACAGTGAGGGCGGCGCCACCGATGGCCTCACCGGGGAGGAAGGCACCTTCACCATGTGCTCCTTCTGGTACATTGAAAACTTATCAAGAGGCGGTGAGCTTGACAAGGCGCGCCTATTGTTTGAGAAGCTGCTGGGTTTTGCCAGCCCTCTAGGCCTGTATTCTGAGCAGATTGGGCCGCAGGGCCAGCAGATTGGCAACTATCCGCAGGGCTTTACTCACCTGGCCCTCATCAGCACGGCCTTTCAGCTCAACCGCGACCTGGATGCTCGGCGAGCCGGCACTCCCGGCGGCCACCAGTTCGTATGAGCCTGACGCGCGCAGTAGTCTGTAGTAACCGCCGGATGTGGAGGTATACGTAGAGTGCGTGGGCTTAGCACTTGGCAGACCCAAGCCAGGACCACAGACTGCCCTACAGTGATGACGCCCTACCTAACTGGCGGAGCTCAGCGGCAGGAATATGCTAGGCTCTATCTTTTAAGCCGGTGTTCAGGGGGTTAGCTCAACCTTAACAGAAAGGCCGGGCGAGGCGTAAGGTATTGAGCAGATTGCATACCTCAATTTCTTGTTCACTTAACCTCTCCCCTCTTATGAGCATTCAATTGAACCCCGACGCTGTAAAGTTTGCCAAGCAACTCATTCAGGATGGCAAACTGAAGAATGACAAAGGCCACTGGGGCCAGCACAACCCCGATACCAGCGCCGAAAACAAGTTCTTGGATACCCACGAAATTCAAGAATACAGCCAGTGGCACCTGGGCCTGGACAAAAGCAAAGGCGAAGACACCAAAGGCCGCTACCACTTCCCCTACGGCGATTTCAAAACTGTGCACCGCGACGGCCTGATTGCCGCCAAGGAGCGCGCTGCCCAACAGGGCTACCGCGACATTGAAAAAGCCGCTGACGAGCTGCTGCAGACGCTGGAGAAAAAAGCCGCACAGTAATTGCTCCTAACTGAATACCCCACACCTGGGCCGCCACCAAGCAGCCCAGGTGTTTCTTTTGTGTATCTACCGGTTCACTTTCCGTTCTACTGCCTCCTAGCTTCCGCCCATTCTGCTCCGTACTTACTGCCGGTGGCAGCTTCCTGGCTGGGACTTCTCCCCTCCATGCCTCCTAAGCTTTCCCTCCTGTTTTCCTTTTTGCTGGTTAGTGCTAGCCTGCGTGCTCAAACCATCATTGAAGGCCGCATTATCAATACTAAAACTGGTGAGCCAGTGCCCTTCGCCACCCTCGGCGTGCCGCGTCGCAGCATTGGTACAGTAGCCGACGAGCAGGGCCACTACTTATTGCGCCTACCTGCTGGCCTGACAGATACCCTGATAGTTTCCAGCGTTGGATTTTCCCGCGAAGTAGTGCTGCCAAAAACCCTTGCCGCCGGCCAACGGGAGTTTCAGCTGGCGCCACAAGAGCAGACCCTACGCGATGTAATAGTGGAACACCGCCGCGTGCATCCTAGCCTATTAGGCCGCAACAATGCGAAAGGTGATATACTGTGGCTGGCGGGCTCTAGCGGCAAGGAGACGGTAGACGATGAATGGGGCTGGGAATTCGGCACCTTACTCAAGCCCACAAAACGCACCTACCTAGAGGAGTTTCACGTCTTTCTGGCCACCAACACCTACGAGCACCTGCGCTTCCGGCTGAACCTCTACGCTGTAGAGCAGGGCCGGCCCGGCCGAGTATTAGTCACGCGCGACATTCAACTTATTTGCACCAACAAGGAACACGGTTGGCAAACCATTGACCTGCGCCCCTACGCCCTGGAGCTAGAAGCCCAGCCTGTATTTGCTACTATTCAATGGCTGCAAAGCGAGAAGAAGGACCCGTGGGATAAGTACTTCTCCATCCCCGTCACGCGCCAAGCCAAGCAAGTAGTAGTAGAGCGCGAAAACAGCGAAGCCGCCTGGACTACCCACCCCATGCAGCCCAGCCTCTACTTCACCGTCATGACGGAGTAGTGAACTTAGTTATTATCTAGGCCAGTAGGAGCTGCAAATCGCGTTGGGCTTTGCTCATTAATGCTAGTAGTATTCACCTAACTGTATAAACAGCTTATGATATTACGTCTTACTCAGGCGTCATTCGGGCCTGTGGCGTTCGGATTACCCATTACCCTATTTTTCATCTTAATTATTGCGGGTTGCGCACCCCTGCTATCAGCTGTTATCGGGTTGGTATCCTGCGTAGGAGCACATTGGCTTGTACAAACAGGTTTAGAAATAGATACTACTAACAGACTTCAACGTACTTACTACACGGTCCTAGGTGATGTAGTAGGCTCTTGGGAACCGCTGCCCCCAATAGCAGGGGTGACACTTAAGTATTTTTCTACTGTCACTCACAATACCACCCCCTCATCAAAAAACAGTTGGGGAATCTGGAAGGATGATCACAAACGCAACGAAGAACTCATTGTCATGCTTTCAGTTGCCCAGTCCAACACAGGTATCACCTTGCAAGCATTTTCAATAGACAGACTGCAGGCGGCCCATGATTTTGGCCAGAGCTTAGCCAGCCAGTTTGGTGTTCCTCTCAATATATATTTGCCGCCTCACCTTGCTGCCCCACGCTGATACTCTTCTTTTTCACCGAACCACTCACAAGAACCTTGGTAATGAAAAGCCCTAGGCCACCTCGCCGGGGCTTTTTTCGTACCTTCGCTACCCCAAAATCCACCCAAATTCCCCCGCGCTATGCAAGCAGCTCCCGTAGCTCCGTATAAGCCTCAGAACCACATTCGCATCGTGACGGCGGCCGCCCTATTTGATGGGCACGACGCCGCCATCAATATCATGCGCCGTATCATTCAGAGCAGCGGTGCCGAGGTAATTCACCTAGGCCACAACCGCTCGGTGCAGGAAATTGTGGACTGTGCCATTCAGGAAGACGCCCAGGCCATTGCCATTACCTCCTACCAGGGCGGCCACAACGAGTACTTCAAGTACATGCACGACCTGCTGAAGGAACGCGGCGCCGGCCACGTGAAAATCTTCGGGGGCGGCGGCGGCGTAATTCTGCCCACCGAAATCGAGGAGCTAGAGGCATACGGCATCACCCGCATCTACTCGCCCGACCACGGCCGCGCCATGGGCCTGCAGGGTATGATTAATGATCTGCTCCAGAAGTCGGACTTCCCGACTGGCCAGAACCTGAACGGCGAGGCTGGCCACGTGAAGGAGAAAGACGCCCGCAGCATTGGCCGCCTGATTTCCGCCGCCGAGAACTTCCCCCAGGAGTTTGAGCGCGTGAAAGGCCAGCTGATTGCCGATTTTCAGCAGTCGGAGTTCGGCTCTGACCAACGGATTAACAATGCTTCCTCGGAGCCCAAGAAAGCCCCCATCCTAGGCATCACGGGCACGGGTGGTGCTGGTAAATCGTCGTTGGTGGATGAGTTGGTGCGCCGCTTCCTGCTCGACTTCCCGGAGAAGACCATTGCCATCATCTCCGTTGACCCCAGCAAGCGCAAAACCGGCGGGGCCCTGCTCGGCGACCGAATTCGGATGAACTCCATCAACTCGCCGCGGGTGTACATGCGCAGCCTTGCCACGCGCCAGAGCAACCTCGCCCTGAGCCGCTACGTGCAGGACGCCGTGGATGTGGTGCGGGCCGCCGACTTCGACCTGATTATCCTCGAAACCTCGGGCATAGGCCAGTCGGACACTGAAATCATTGAGCACTCCGATGCCAGCCTTTACGTGATGACGCCCGAGTACGGCGCCGCCACCCAGCTGGAGAAAATCGACATGCTCGATTTCGCCGACGTTATTGCCCTCAACAAGTTCGATAAGCGCGGCGCCCTCGACGCTCTGCGCGACGTGCGCAAGCAGTTTCAGCGCAACCACCAGCTCTGGGACAAGCCCTTGGACGAGATGCCCGTATTCGGCACCATCGCCTCGCAGTTCAACGATCCCGGCATGAACCGCTTGTACCGCGCCGTGCTGGCTACCGTAGAAGCTAAAACGGGCGTACCGTTTGCGTCCCACCTCGAAACCAGCAAGGAAGACTCGGAGAAGATTTATATCATTCCGCCCCACCGCACGCGTTATCTTTCTGAAATAGCCGAAACCAACCGCCAGTATGACCAGTGGGTTCAAAAACAAGCTGACACTGCTCAGCAGCTCTATGGAATCAAGCAAGCCATCGGAGCCGTCGAAAGCCTCGGAAACGCCACTGGCGGATCTGGCAGCGGGCACGGCAGCCACGCATCCGGAGCAGGAAGCCTCGTGGCCGGTCTGGAGAGCACCTTCGAGGAAATCAAGCTCCGTCTGGACGGGCAAAATTGGAAGCTTCTGGAGACCTGGCCGCAAAAGGTAGCTGCCTACAAAGCCCCGGAGTTTGTGTTTCAGGTGCGCGACAAAGAAATTCGCATCCAGACGCATACTACTAGCCTTTCTAACCAGCAGATTCCGAAGGTGAGCATGCCGCGCTACACCGCGTGGGGTGATTTGTTGCGCTGGCAGCTGCAGGAGAACGTGCCCGGTGAGTTCCCCTACACCGCGGGTGTGTTTCCCTTCAAGCGCGAGGGCGAAGACCCCACCCGTATGTTTGCCGGCGAAGGCGGACCCGAGCGCACCAACCGCCGCTTCCACTACGTATCGGCAGGCCTCCCAGCCAAGCGCCTGAGCACGGCCTTCGACTCCGTGACGCTCTACGGCGAAGACCCCGACCACCGGCCCGACATCTACGGCAAAATTGGTAACGCCGGCGTGAGCATCTGCTGCCTCGACGACGCCAAGAAGCTCTACTCGGGCTTCAACCTGGCTAACCCCACCACCTCGGTGTCGATGACCATTAACGGTCCGGCGGCTACGTTGGCGGCTTTCTTCATGAACGCGGCCATCGACCAGCAGTGCGAGCTGTACATTAAGGAGAATGGCCTGGAGGACGAGGTTGAGACCAAGATCAATCAGATCTATCAGGAGAAAGGCCTGGAGCGCCCCCGCTACCAGGGTGAGCTGCCCGCCGGCAACGATGGCTTAGGCCTCATGCTGCTCGGCGTAACCGGCGACCAGGTGCTGCCCGCCGACGTGTACGCCACCATCAAGGCGCGCACGCTCAGCCAGGTGCGCGGCACGGTGCAAGCCGACATCCTGAAGGAAGATCAGGCCCAGAATACCTGCATCTTCTCCACGGAGTTTGCCCTACGCCTCATGGGCGACGTGCAGGAGTACTTCATTAAGGAGAAGGTTCGCAACTTCTACTCGGTGTCGATTTCCGGCTACCACATTGCCGAGGCGGGCGCTAATCCCATTACTCAGTTGGCTCTCACCCTCAGCAACGGCTTCACCTTCGTGGAGTACTACGTGAGCCGGGGCATGGACGTGAACGACTTCGCCCCCAACCTGTCGTTCTTCTTCTCCAACGGCATCGACCCCGAGTACGCCGTAATTGGCCGCGTGGCGCGCCGCATCTGGGCGAAGGCGATGAAGCTGAAGTACGGCGCCAACGCCCGCTCGCAGATGTTGAAGTACCACATCCAGACCAGCGGCCGGAGCCTGCACGCCCAGGAAATCGACTTCAACGATATCCGCACCACGCTGCAGGCCCTCTACGCCATTTATGACAATTGTAACTCCCTGCACACCAACGCCTACGATGAGGCCATCACCACGCCCACTGAGGAATCGGTGCGCCGGGCCATGGCCATCCAGCTCATCATCAACCGCGAGCTAGGCCTAGCTAAGAACGAAAACCCGCTGCAAGGCTCCTTCATCATCGAGGAGCTGACCGACCTGGTAGAGGAAGCCGTACTGCTGGAGTTTGACCGGATTACGGAGCGCGGCGGCGTGCTGGGCGCCATGGAAACCATGTACCAGCGCGGCAAGATTCAGGAGGAAAGCATGCACTACGAGATGCTCAAGCACACGGGCGAGTATCCAATCATCGGCGTGAACACCTTCCTCTCCTCTAAAGGCTCACCCACGGTCATCCCGGCCGAGGTTATCCGCGCCACGGAGGAGGAAAAGCAGTATCAAATCACGATGCTGCAGAACCTGCACGCCCGCAACCAAGGCACCACTGAGCAGCGCCTGAAGCAGCTGCAGCAGGTGGCAGTAGCTAACGGCAACCTCTTCGAGGAACTGATGGAAACCGTGAAGTTCTGCTCCCTAGGCCAGGTGACTAATGCCCTGTTTGAGGTAGGCGGTCAGTACCGGCGGAATATGTAATTGGCTAGTTTACGCTAATGCAAAAGGGTGCTACCTTGCTGAGGTAGCACCCTTTTATGTTTTTATGGAAACTATATACATTCGTTTTTCTGACTTACGCCGCGCAGCAGAACAAGTACCAACCTTTGTAAAAGAGGCTCTTTGGTGGGAAGATGCCTATAACCTCCGAACGGGTATTGAGGAAGACATGGGTTGTGGTGGAGAGGACACAGAAGAATTACTTCTGAGTTTCTCTGAACGGTTCTCTGTTGATATATCAAACTTCGACTTTACCGGCCTTATCAGTTCAGAACCTGGGTCAGATGGCAATCCTCTCTATACCTTTTTGCTTCTATTTTATGTAGCCGTTTATCTTATAGCCTGGGTCGTCAAACTTTTAGTGGGTATATTCTATTGGCCATTTAATCCCAAATCAGCTACGAAGCTTATTAAAGAGCCTATTGGCAATCCATTCGCTTCTGAACTCCAACAGCCCAAATCACCCCAAGAGATATTAACTATTGGTGATTTAGTCGCATCAGCAGCAGCTGGGCACTTTGTAAAGCGGGAACGGGTGCGTTTTGTAATAGTACGCCCTGATCACTCCTAGAGCCTACTGCAACAGGTAGCTAACGGCAACCTCTTTGAAGAGTTGATGGAAACCGTGAAGTTCTGCTCCCTAGGCCAGGTAACCAATGCGTTGTTTGAGGTAGGCGGGCAGTATCGCCGGAATATGTAATTACAGCAGGTATCGAAATGGCACTGCACAACAAATCCTTTTTCAGTAACCTAAATCTTCAAACCGGTGGTTTTCCATCTTGGGATTCTATATCCGACGAAGAGTGGCGGAACGTGCTTAGCAATTACGTTTTCAAGATTTCTGACAGCTTTGCTTTTAATAGCGTTTTTAAAAAAGCAGATTTGTTTCCAGAAGGATTAAACTACTTTGCCGATTGGGAGCTTCACATCACTGGCTTGGCTGAAGCCGAAGGTGATATAGTTTGCAAATTTCGGCTCAATGATAATTGCCGATCTAAGCTTTTAGAATATGAATTTGCAGTTCACCATTTTGAAAGCGAAAAATTTCTTAACTATTATGAATTCGATAGCCTTTACTTTTTCAGTGATGACCGATTAATTACTATTTACATTAATCATGAAAGTGAGATTATGTTTCTCAATTTGAATGACAATGAAGATGCACTAATTGACACTTTAGAACCACATATTAAGAGCTCTTTTATCGATTCTTCTGTTTTTAGAGAAGCTATCATAGCGAGCAGAAAAACTTGAATTAGTGAGTTTCCTATCTCATCGACACCCTGCCTTCCCAACCCCGTGAAGGCAGGGTGTTGTGCGTGAAGGGGTCCCGCCCACCTTACCCATCCGCCCGCTACTCCAAGCTGCGCCAAGCTTCGGCAGCGGCGGTGGGTGGCAAGGTTGTTTACGGGAGCTTTAAGGATAGATCGGCAGGCCTATGAGCTTAATAAATCATTGCGAGAGGACCGGTAGGCCGCCTAACAAGCTTAAAACTATTAGGGGAAGGCGGGTGGAAACCTTATTAGGTACGAGTTTATTACAGCCTAATTAGCCCCAGCCACACCACAGCAACCCTAGCCTCCTCTGCCGCCCCAGCGGCGCGGTTGTGTTACGGTCAACAGGATTGCTATAGAGTTGCTACAAAGATGACAGCTCCCCTTATTCCTGGCCCTGCTCGGCGAGGATACGCTGGGCGATGTCGGTGTGCTTATCGTCGGCTTGTTTGGCTTCCTGCACGCAGGCTTTCAGGTTTTGCTCGGTTTGGGTGAGGCCGGCGGAGGCGGCATACGAGGCTACAGTGCCGAAGGAAGCAATCCAGTAGTGCAGGGCTAGTTGGCCGCTGGCGATGATGCCCAGGTCGCGCGCAGGGTCGGAGGTAGCTTTGGCCCGGATTTCCTTGCTCACGCGGTAATGGGCCTCCAGGATTTCATTGTTCTGGTTTTCGGCACCGCCTACTTCGGCAATGGCGTCCTCAATACGCTGAGCCCACTTCTTGGAAGTTTCGTTGCCTTCCTGCAGGGCGGCTTTCAGCTCGGGGTGCTTGGCATCGTTGGGGATTTCGTCGGTGGCTTTGGCTGCCACTTGGCTGCCGGCGCGCTGGGCCGATAAGCCATCTTTAATGAGTTGTTTCAGGTCGTCTGTGTTCATAGCTCAAAAGGATATAAGGTCAAGAGCAAGTAGTTCGTGCTCTGCCATTTCAACGGACCATATCCTGCTTGGTTTACCTCCGCAGGCATCAGCAACCACGGAGTATTTGATTGCCGTTGAGGCCTTATTATCAATATTTTACACGCACTGCTCATTAAATAATCCCTTCATAAAAGGGAGTAAACTCAACTGTTGAAATTCCCTAAATACAATTATAGTAGCTATACCACGTCTTGGGCTTTTGTTCTATTTATATCTTAAGAACAAAGAGCTATAAATCAGCAACATATCATTCACGTAGAAACGAAATTGTTATGAATGGGTCCCCCTTTCGTTTCACGCACAAATCGTTCTTAAATAATACTCTCTTGTTTACCGCGAACAGGGCAAACCAAGGACAGTTAAATTCTAGTTAACTCGCTCTTTAGGACTGACATGTGCGTCTAGCTTAGCCGAAAATGACAATATCCTGTAGGTAGCATTTCTGAAGCAGAGGGCCTATTTCTCGGTCGGCAGCAGCGGGCGATTGGCCTAGCCATGTGCGGAAGCCACAAGCTAAGCAGTGGCCTAGCGGCGCCTTCAAGCCAATGGAAACGGCAACAGCTACGCCCGACTGGGTGGGCAGCACATCTAGGACCTTGGCAACTACGTAAAGCACCCCAGATACCTCTGGCTTTACCTGTCTGCGATTTGGAGAATGAGTTTACTAACCGTGTTTCTGGTGCTGGTCACCTGTTCTTCCCTTCAACAGCAGCCAACTGACCTCCCCACTCAGGCACCCGATACCACCCTGCTCTACACCAAGCGGCGCGTGGTGCTACCAGAGGTGCCCCAACGCGGCCGCATCCTCGACCGCCACGACTCAGTGTTAGTGGCCACCCGCCCGCAATACCTACTCAAGCTCCCGCGCCGCCCGCCCCTCGATACCTTGGCGCTAGGCCAATTGCTAGGCTGGGGGCCCACCACCATCCGGAAACGCATTGCCGATGCCCTGCCTTATGAGGAAGCCCCGGCAGGCTACCCCGTCCAGCTCCGGCTTACGGCCACCGAGGCGGCGCGGGTACGCCGCAAAAGCGGCGAGTGGCCTAGCCTTACGCTAACGGAAAGCCGCCAGCGCGCCTATACCACCAGCGTAGGGGCCCACGTGTTGGGCTACTCAAATGCCGAGGCAGAATCCTTCTACAACCAAGCTAAGCGCTACCGCCGGGGCCGTTTCTACCAGCTGCGCAACGGGGGTATTGAGGGCTATTATAATGGCATTCTCAATGGGCGCCGGGGCGTTTTGCACCCCTTGGTGGATGTGCAAGGCCAGACGCAGGGCAGTTGGGCCCCCGATACTGCCTTCCAGCAAGGTCAGGACCTGCACCTAACCCTCGATGTGAAACTGCAGGCTTACGCCGAGCAACTGCTGGGCCGCCGCAAGGGCTACCTGGTGGCGCTAGACCCACGTACCGGCGAGATACTGGCCTACGTGTCGGCACCCATATACAAGCCCGCCACTATTACCGCGCCTGATCTGGCCGGGGTGCGGGCCAAGCTCTTGCAGCAAGAAGGTATGCCGCTGATTAACCGGCCCGCGATGCGCGCCAACCCACCTGGCTCCGTATTCAAACTGGTGAATGCCGCCGTGGCCTTGCAACTTGGCTCCATCACTCCCGCCACTGGTTTCCGTTGCGACCAGAAACTCATCAGCTGCGTGCATCGGCACCCTTCCCCTAGCAACCTAACCGCCGGGCTGAAATATAGCTGCAACCCCTACTTCTACCAGGTAATGGGGCGAGTCATCAACTACGTACCCGACAGTCTGGTGCAGGATACCGTAGCGGCCCGCCACGCCAACCTGGCCCAGTGGCGCCGCTACGTCCGGTCCTTTGGCCTCGACTCGGTGCTGGGCGTAGACATCCCGCGCGAGGCTCCCGGCTTCCTCCCTACCCCCGAATACTACGACAAGGCCCGGGGTACCACCCGCTGGCGCTACCGTTCCATCTATTCACTCAGCATCGGGCAGGGCGAAATC
The DNA here is from genome assembly GCF_013137895.1 of Hymenobacter taeanensis. Classification (NCBI taxonomy): domain Bacteria; kingdom Pseudomonadati; phylum Bacteroidota; class Cytophagia; order Cytophagales; family Hymenobacteraceae; genus Hymenobacter; species Hymenobacter taeanensis. Next base: position 4,081,799 of record NZ_CP053538.1, on the reverse strand, counting down.
AACCTCACTGGCCTACAGATGGCTACTATGGCGGCCATCATTGCTAACCGGGGCTGGTACTACCCACCCCACCTGGTGCGCAGCATCGGGGACGGCGGGCCGCTGCCGCGCTTTACTGAAAAACGCTACACCCTCATCGACAGCGCTAACTTTGCGGCCTTGGTACCCGGGATGATAGCTGTCATGCAAAAGGGTGGTACCGCCGACGCCTCGAGCTTAGAAGATGTGGGCATTACGGTGGCCGGCAAAACGGGAACGGTAGAAAACGACGAAGGCGACGACCACGCGGCCTTCGTGGGGTTTGCCCCCGCCGACAATCCTACGATTGCCATTGCGGTGTATATCGAGTACGGGGGCTTTGGGGCGGATGCTGCAGCGCCCTGCGCCACCCTAGTCATGGAAAAGTACCTGCGGGGCAGCATTGCTGCCAAGCGCAAGAGCAGGGAAGCCCGTATTCAAGGCCGGGCCCGGCATGGGTACTGAGTGGTTCTGCCTAATATCAGTCGGCGGCCAGGGGCAGTTCATCTGCCCCTTGTTGGCACCTGGTGAGTGCCCTAAGGCAGCCTCGGGCCGTTGAGAAACGCTAGAGTCCGCGGCCCGGCTTGCGGTTAGGTCGGCCTGATGTATGATCAGTCCTGATCCGAAAGTCAGGCCTCCTGTATGGGTACAGCGGCACACCAGTTGCGGATATAACAGTAGTAAAACCGTTAATCTTAAAGCATGAAAGATCCTGAGAAGTCTCCCGGAGTAGCTCCCGTAACGCTTATTCGAGCCTTTGGCGTGGGCAGCGGGACCTTGCTGGTGGCAGGCATTGTGATTGGGTCGGGCGTGTTTAAGAAAATTGTGCCGCTGGCGCAGAGTGGCCTAAGCGCGGAATGGATACTGGCCGCCTGGATGGCGGCAGGTTTGGTGACCATCTGCGGCGCCCTGAACCTGTCGGGCATGGCCTCGCTCACCGAGGAGTCGGGGGGCGTGTATGAGTATTTGCGGCTGTCGTTTGGCAATTTCGCCTCCTTCCTGTTTGGGTGGACGGATTTTGCCATCATCGGCTCGGCTTCGGTGGCGGCGCTGGCTTTCATCTTCGCCCAATCCGTGAATGCACTCCTGCCCCTACCCAACCCAGCCCAGGCCTGGGCGCACCTCTCTGTTGGCGGACTCATTTATCCCTTCGCCGACTCCGGTATCAAGATACTAGCCATCGGCACTGCGGCCGCACTTACTTGGGTGAATTACCGGGGAGTGAGCGACAGCGGGCGACTTAGCAACATGTTTACGGCCGCAAAAATTGCGGGTATACTTCTGCTCATCATGGCGGGCTTGTTTCTGGCTTCGCCCGACTCCGGCAGCACATCGGCGGTGGTAGCGCCCGTGCGGGAAGTATCGCTGGCCAGTGCCTTTTTTGGCGCTCTGCTAAGCGTGTTCTGGGCCTACGATGGCTGGGTGGACCTGTCCTTTGTGACGGGCGAAATCAAAAACCCGCGGCGCAATGTACCCCGCGCCATTGTTGGTGGGGTGAGCATAGCTATTGTGCTGTATGTGCTCATCAACTACGTATACCTGCGCACCTTGCCCCTGGCCCAGCTGGCAGCCGTAGGGCCTAATGAAATTGGGGCGGCCGTGGTGGCAGAGGCATTATTAGGCAGATGGGGAAAAACGGGCGTAACAGTCTTGATTCTGGTGAGCGTGTTTGGCACCCTCAACTCGGTGTTGCTCTCCCACACCCGCGTGCATTTTCGTATGGCGCAGGAAGGATACTTCTTTAAATCAGCAGCGGCGGTGCACCCCCGCTTTCGTACCCCGTACCGCGCCCTGTTTTTTACCCTGACCTGGAGTAGCCTGCTGGTTATATCCGGCACCTTCGAGCGCCTGACGGATTTGGTCATTTTCGCCACCTTTCTATTCTATGGTTTGCTGGCCGTGGCGGTAGTAAAAATGAAACGACAGGGCCGCATTCCGGGTCCAGTGCCGGGCTACCCCTTCGTGCAGATCATTCTGATTCTGTTTGCCCTCACGTTTACCGGGCATACGCTCATTACGCAGCCCACGCAGTCGCTGCTAGGCCTAGGGCTTATCCTGACGGGTCTCCCCTTCTTCGTGTACTTCCGTCGGCAGCAGGCTCGTGCGTAAACAGTAAGCCGGTAAGCAAAGCCGGTGTCTAAACATGGAGTAGTTACCAGGCTAAAAGCTTAGCCTTTTATCAACTCAATGAAAGGGATAAATCAGCCCAGATTTGGCACAAAATCAGGTCAGCACGAATTACGTTTTTCTGTATTTGGCTACTGCTGTCACCTTTACCCCAGGAAGCACAGGCCCCACTTCAGCCAAATGTCTAGCTTTGCCTGATGCGTATGGCTTTCAACAGATGGCAAAATAAATTACTGGCCCTGCTAATAGGCCTAGCCGCCTGCTCATCGCCCGAACAACAAACCAGCGCCCCAGCCCAAGACCCCACAACGGGCGAAGTGTATGCCCGGCAGCGCGTGGTGGTGGCTGACTCCCTCATCCGGGGCCGCATCCTCGACCGCCACGACTCAGTGCTGGTGGATACCCGCCAGGTATTTCTGCTGAAGCTGCCGCGCCGCCCCCCGCTTGATACGCTGGCGCTAGGCCAGTTGCTGGGCTGGGATTCTACTACCGTTCGGCGACGAATTGCGGAGGCCCTGCCCTATGAAGAGGCACCCGCCGGCTACCCGGTTCAGCTTCGCCTTACGGCGGCTGAAGCCCGCCGCGTCCGCCGCGACAGCGCGGAGTGGCCCACACTCACGCTTAGTAAACGGTACCAGCGGGTGTATACTACTGCGGCAGGTGCGCCGGTGTTGGGCTATAAAAGCAGCGAGGCGCGGGGCTTTTATAGTCAGGCCAAGCGCTACCGCCGGGGCCGCTTTTACAGGTTGCGCAGCGGGGGCGTAGAAGCGTATTATAATGGTTTGCTCACCGGCCGACACGGCTACCTGCACCCACTGGTAGATGCTAAGGGTAAGCAACACGGCACCTGGGCGAAAGACACCACCTTCCAGCAAGGCCAGGATCTGCACCTGACCCTGGATGTGAAATTGCAGGCCTACGCAGAGAAACTGCTGGGCAACCGCAAGGGCTACCTGGTGGCCCTAGACCCACGTACCGGCGAGATACTGGCCTACGTGTCGGCGCCGGTGTATGATGCGGCTACCATTACCGCGCCCGACCGGGCCGGGGTGCGTGCTGAGCTGCTGGCCCATGAAGACCTGCCGCTGCTCAATCGCCCGGCCATGCTGGCTAACCCGCCCGGCTCGGTGTTTAAGCTCGTGAATGCGGCCGTGGCCTTGCAACTTGGCTCCATCACTCCCACTACGGGTTTCCGCTGCGACCAGGCGCTGATCAGCTGCGTACACCACCACCCCACCGCCAAAACCCTGACGCTGGGCCTGAAATACAGCTGCAACCCGTATTTCTACCAGACGATGCAGAACCTCATCAACTACGTACCCGACAGTCTGGTGCAGGATACCGTAGCGGCCCGCCATGCCAACCTGGCCCAGTGGCGCCGCTACGTGCGCTCGTTCGGGCTTGACTCGGTGCTGGGGGTAGATGTGCCGCGCGAGGCCCCGGGTTTCCTGCCTACCCCCGAATACTACGATAAGGCCCGCCGTACTACCCACTGGACGTACCGCTCACTCTACTCGCTCAGCATCGGGCAGGGCGAAATCAACCTCACTGGCCTACAGATGGCTACTATGGCGGCCATTGTGGCTAACCGGGGCTGGTACTACCCACCCCACTTGGTGCGCAGCATCGGGGACGTCGGGCCCCTGCCACGCTTCACCGAGAAGCGCTACACCCTCATCGACAGCGCTAACTTTGCGGCCTTGGTGCCCGGCATGGTGGCCGTGATGCAGAAAGGCGGCACCGCCGACGCCTCCAGCCTTGCCGATGTAGGCATTACGGTGGCGGGCAAAACCGGCACCGTCCAGAACGATGAGGGCGACGACCACGCCGCCTTTGTGGGTTTCGCGCCGGCTAGCAACCCTACAATAGCCGTGGCGGTGTACTTAGAAAACGCTGGGTTTGGTGCTACCGCCGCTGCGCCCTGCGCGGTAATGGTGATGGAGAAATACCTGCGCGGCAGTATTGCCCCCAAGCGCAAGCGTTGGGAAAAGCGCATTCAGCGTAGGGCACAGGGAGGGTATTAAGCAGTAGTGCGCGTACCTGAAGAAGGCGGCTCTGCCAGAGCAATTTGCACTATCGGATACAGCGGCTGGCACGCACTACGCCGCGGGCTGAGTACCCGTATAGGATAGGCTGGTCGCTTATGTTCACTCTAATCTGGTGCAATTAACGGCAACGTTATTTTGCACTTAATTGCCCCAGACGCTTTAATTTAAAGCCCCTGTCAGCCCTGTATTTCATAATACGCAATATCATTTTCTGATTTATCTTTATTTGCATAAATACAAAAAGCCCTTGAAGTATACTTCAAGGGCTTTTTGTATTTAGATTAGTGTCATAAATTATTATAAACCATCGGCCCGATGGTTATATTCTTTGAATATCTGGCCTACAGCTACGTATACCTTGTCCTTGTTCTTATCGAATACGTTGCCATCGGTAAGGCCGGAGGCATAGCCATGCCATACCTCTAACCCTTTTTCACGGTCAATCATCTGTAGCAGAATACTGCCCTTGTCCAGCTGTACTTTTTGTTGAGCATTGTAGGCGTAGGGCTCATTGGCTCCCCAGTATCCAGCACCCAGGTTGTCATTGCTGACGATTTCGGTGGGTTGCTCAAACGAGCGGAAGTTTACCACCAGGTCGCCGCCCGTTGGCATATATGTATAGCCCCTAGAGGCCATTTCGTGCTCAACTGCATCTACCACCATTCTCTTGAACAGCAGATCATTGAGAAAGAAGATACTGTTTTGCGGGTTGGAAATCTGTGAAGACCACGAGTACGTCTTGTATTTACCAAAGTCGGGGCTATCCGAGGCGTTGGTGGCTAGGGTAGTCCCTACCGTAGCATTGGTATCCCCGAGTTGGTCACTGCCTACCTTTACTCCGGATTCAGTCGCGCATCCGGAGGCAGCTAGGGCAAAGAAAGTGAAGAGTAGAATGGAGCGGGTCGTTTTCATGGCTGTAGTTTGTTAGGTTATAGGTTGTTCAACCTGAAGAGCTAGTACTGCCATTTTATACGCCAGCAAATATCCATCGTTTGAAATAATACCTATTGTACAAAAATATACAACTAACTAAAAATCAAAATCAATTCTAGTTTTATCAAATATAGTATTGATTTAAAATCACTCACCAACTTATCTCAAGCCGCAATACGGGATTTATCAATTCTTATTTAACCTCTGATGCCAATTTAATTTTCTGAATCAAGTTCAATTTCACCTGCCTACTAGTTTCGCCAGCGGTAAAGGATACATTACAACCATACTTTTCGCTATGGCTTCTTGAGGCAAGCGCGTGCTTGCTAGCCATACTAAACTTAATGCTGGATACTTTGGCTTGATTTCCGTATGTTCTCTATGCCCAAGACAATCACTATCGCTAAAAACTCCGCTCACCCACTTACTGTCAACCGGCTTGGTTACGGTACCATGCGCCTTACCGGGCCTGAGATTTGGGGTGAGCCCGCCAACCGCCCTGAAGCACTGCAGATCCTGCAGACTGCTATAGCAACGGGTCTAAACTTTATTGACACCGCCGACTATTACGGCGAGGACGTAACTAACCGCCTCATTGCTGAGGCCTTGCACCCCTACCCGCAAGACCTGGTGATATGCACCAAAGTAGGTGCCACCCGCCGCCCCGATAAAAGCTGGGTACCCTTCAATACCCCCGAAAACCTGCGCACCAGTATTGATAACAACCTGCGCACCCTCCGGCAAGATCAGATTCAACTGGTGCACCTGCGCCTGATGGGCCACGGCCCGGTGCCGCTCGAGGAGCAGCTCGGCGCCATGTTTGACATGCAGCGCGAGGGTAAGATCCTGCACATAGGCCTCAGCAACGTGACCCGCGAAGAGCTGGAAACTGGCCTGGGGCTAGGCCCCATTGCCACCGTAGAAAACATGTACAGCTACGCGCAGCGCACCACCGTGCAGCTACCTCATGGCGCTAACCCCGGCGGTGAGGAAGTGCTTGACCTCTGCGAGCAACACGGCATTCCGCTCATTCCCTTCTTCTCCCTCATACATGGATTGCCCAAGGCCGGCAACAGGATTGCCGAAATAGCCCGGAAGCATAACGCCACGGAAGCTCAGATTAACATTGCCTGGCTACTGCACAAGTCGCCTTGGATCCTGCCCATTCCCGGCACCTCATCGCTAGGCCACTTGCGAGAAAACCTGCAGGCAGCGGCTATTCAGCTTAGCTCCGAGGATATGGCCTATTTGGGCTAATCGGTGGGGTTTTGGGTGGGGCCTAAGCAACCTCACCCTCCCCGCCCGACTCTATTCATCACACTAGGTTTACTTGGTAAGATGAAAAGCATTAGTTGGTACGTTCTACTTATACCCCTTCTGCTAGGGGTGGCCCCTGCCCATGCTCAGTCGTTGGCAGGCATTTGGCAAGGTGTAGAAACCGACACGGGAGAACGAGAGCCGAATGCCACCTGGCCCGCTGAGCTGCGCCTGCAGAAGGGAAAAGGCAACACGCTGTTTGGAGTTCTATATCAGCAGGTAGGCGGGCAGCCTTGGGTTACCGTAACGTTTAAGGTACAGGCTACTCCTACCCCTACGGGTATGGAGTTAATGCACCAGCAGAAACTTAATGAAACTGGCCGCACACCGGGCTCTTACTGGTGCGAAGGCTCTATCACGTTCACCTACGACCCTAAGCTGGAGCGACTAACCGGGCATGCTACCTATACCCCCATTGGTAACTGCGACATCGGTACGTTTACTTTTTACCGCGTCAAGCTGAAGTCGCCGGCTAAAGTAGCGGCCGGCGTCGAAAGCACCATTCGGGTATCGGGCCGCAACGTGCTGTGGTACGCCGATGCCGACCTGAAGCAGCCGGTAACCACCGGTAATACCTACCGTACCAAGCTCACCAAAACCACTACCTTTTACCTTACTCAGGGCTACTATCCTACCCGGCAGAGTGCAGTAGTGCCCATTACCATTCAGGTTACGGGCAAAGCGCCGGCTAGGCCACCCGCCACGCCGGTAGCTCCCACTCGCCCGGAGGTTGCCCGCGCTGATACCGCGCGCCCCGTTCTTGCGCCAGTGCTGGCCCCCCAGCCAGTAGTGCTGCCTACCGTTTTGTTTAAGCTTGGCACACCCGAACTGCTACCCGAAGGCCTTCCAGCGCTTGATCAGTTAGCGGCCGAACTGAAGGCTAGGCCACTACTAAAGCTGCGGGTAGCGGGCCACACCGATAAAATTGGCGAGCCTGAGAAAAACCTAGTGCTATCAGAGCAGCGCGCCGAGGCGGTGAAGGCATATCTGGTGAAGGCCGGTGTGGCAGCAGAACGCCTTAGCACGGTTGGTTACGGAGACTCCCGGCCCCTATATCCCTCCCCCGATGCCCGCAACCGGCGCGTAGAGGTAGAAGAAATAAAGTAACAGGTAGTCCCCGGAGATGGGTTGTCTACTGAAAAACGCCTAAGCTTGTCTTTTAACTCCCAGACAAGCACATGAAGCAACAGTACCAACTACCCCTACTAGTAAAGCTAAGCACAACCCTGCTGCTAGTACCGCCTCTTAGCTCCTGCGATGCAGTATTCGGGAAGGAAATAGCGCGCCTCCCTATTAATGCCATTAGCACACAGGGGCACGAAGTGGTTAGGGAGGTTTCAGTACAATTGAAAAAAGACGAAAATATAGCCGTGTGGTCAGATATGGACATGGCGTATGAGGGAGAGGCGCCCGTGCAGTTTCAGGTTGAGATGCTAAAGGACGGAAAAGCCTTCAACCAACTCGCCATTGACCCCACTGATAAAAACATCACCATTGGAGAAGTAAAAACCTCTATCAACGGCAAAACCAACTGGCGCTTCTCAGGAAAAAACGCGGCATTTACAGTTCCAGAAAATGCTACTTACCTTTTCAGAGCCCGGTTGGTGGCTGCTGACAACCCCAGCTTAAAAATTGAAAAGGCGGAACTGGTACTCAAGAAATAGACTTTGCCCCAGCTGCGAGTGTGTGCGGCCATTAGCTTTACTCTTGTAGCAACTTCACTAGTGTAGCCCCCCCAACTACGTTGTTCTCCATGCTCAAACAGCTCATAGTAGCTTCGGTCACCCTAATGGCCACCTCCGTTGCCAGCCTGGCCCAAAGCCAGCCCGCCACCACTTGGAACAACAAGCAGTGCGCCGTAGTACTCACCTACGACGACGCCATTGATGTGGACCTCGACAACGCGGTGCCCGCCCTCGACTCCATGAAATTCCGGGGCACGTTCTACCTGATTGGGTCGTCGCCGGTAGTGGCTAAACGCTTGCCAGAGTGGCGGCGGGCCGCTCAGCGGGGACATGAGCTAGGTAACCACGCCCTCATGCACCCCTGCGACGGCAGCTTGCCCGGCCGCAGCTTTGTGACTCCCGACAACGACCTAAGCAAATACACCGTGAGCCGGGCCGTAAGTGAGATACGGGCCAATAATGTCCTGCTGAATGCTATCGACGGTAAAACCGCCCGCACCTTCGCCTATCCGTGCGGCGACCTGCAGATTGGGGGCGTGAAGTTTTACGACCAGCTGAAGAATGATTTTGTGGGTGCCCGCGGCGTAACAGGTGGCCTACAAACCGCGGCCGAGGTTGATTTAACCAACATTGATAGCTACATGATTAATGGCCAAACGGGCGAGCAGCTGATTGATCTGGTGAAAAAGGCCCAGCAGTCGCACACGCTGTTGGTGTTCCTGTTTCATGGTGTGGGCGGCGGCCACGGTCTTAATGTTGATCTGAAAGCGCACCGCCAGTTGTTGCGCTACCTGAAGGCCCACGAGAAAGATATTTGGGTGGCTCCTATGGTGGAGGTAGCGGAGAAAATCAGAGCTGTGCAGGGAGGCTCACACCCAGGCAAAGCCAAGGAATAGGGCCACTTACCCTATTGCGTCTCACTCAGAAAGGCCCGTTCCTATCAAGTTCAGGAGCGGGCCTTTTTGAGTGCGGCGCAAAGAACCAAGCCGTTATTTAGCGCTGTTGGGAGCAAGCTGTAGCTTTTGCTGGCGGCGTGCCTCCTCCTTCTCATAGAACGCCAGTTCTTGCCGATAAGGAGCGTAATTCCAGTTTGGGCGCGTAGCAACAGCTTTACGGGTTGCCTCAACAATAGCCTCATGCTGAGCGGCTGGCAGGAAAGACTGCACTGAATCTGCCAGCAGGGCCATGTGGCGTTCAGCCAGCAGGGCTTCCAGGGCCTGAATTTCAGGACCTCCTTTGCCTTTAAAAGTTTCCGGGGTGGTGCGTTTAACCGGTACTGTTTGCCCCTTGTAGCTGAAGGACGTTACCCCAAGCCCCGTAACCGGTGCAGCTCCAGCACCAGGTACCGATGCACTGGCAGAAGCGGCATTTTTTGTGGGTGCCGGATGTGATTTTCCGGCTTTTTTCTGCCGAGCCGCCATGCTGGCCGCACTTACGGCCAGCCGGGTGCCGCCCAGCAGCAGACTCATTTGAGCCTGTGCAAATTGCGCTGATAAAAGAAAAAATAGTGCAAAAAAGCATTTCATAGAGTTCAATATGTGTTAGAGACACAACAAGCTAACAATTAATTGTGTATTTTCAAGAACAGGCCTACTGCAATGAAAGCTAGTACCTATGACAGCTATTCATTCAATAGCAAGGCCCTGCACGTGCTTGCTGAAGCATGCGCAGGGCCTTGTAGTATATATAGTAGTGTGGGCTAGGCCACTTACAGGGTTACTTTGCCTGTTTCGCCGCCAGATACGCCGGAGCCGCTGCTGATACTGTTACCCCCTACATCGCCATCCTGAGCATTGCCGGGGGCGTCATAGTTAGGGGCCCCAGAGCGCACTCGGGCACCTTTGATTTCCTGGCCGCCTTCAGTGCCCCCGCTGCCGGAATTATCATCGGCGTTCATGCCGGTGTCGTGGCTACCGGGAAACTGCTGGCCCTCAGGCTGGCGTTGTTCGGCTGATTGTGAGGCGTCGGGGGTTTCATTGCGCGTGTTCATAGCAAGTGGGGTTAGGCTAGTTGATCGGGAGAAAGGATGCTCTGCTATACGGAGTGCTCAGGGCTAGCGTTGGCATCCAGCATACCACTACCCCATCAGACTACTGCCTACCCATTGGGTTTGCAGGTGGCCTAAACACACAAGAGCGTGCTGCCCGTCAGGTGTGGCAACACGCTCTTGCAATTACTATATGAGTACGTTACTTAATGAAGTTACCGGCAATTGCCAGTACCGTGTCGGGGTCCAGGGGTTCATCAAACGCTTCGGAGGCCTCTGCCATTGTCACGCCGAAAGCCGTGACCAGATTAACGCCCGCTTGCGTTACGTTAGCCTCACTAGGGTACGTTTCGGCGGGCATGCCGGGGCCGTAAACGGGGGCAGTGTACATGGGTGCCGGCCCGCCGTTGTCGTCGCCGGATATCCAACTTTTGGGGTTGGAAGTAAGCGGACCGGGTAAGCCCTGTGGGCCGCCCCTCCGCATGGTGCGGATGTGGGAGGCATGGCGAGCCTCTACGGAGTGAATGCCCAGAGCAGCCTCCAGAATAGTATTGTTGCTGATGAGCAGTGGAGCCCCTCCTTTATACGCCCTAACGCCCGTATCCTCAAAGGCCTGGGCTACGGCAAAGTAGGTTCCTGCGTTAGTAAACACATCAGGAAACAAAGCTGGCCTCTTGCCCCCCTTAGAGCCGGTATAGTCGAAAGCTCTGGCGCCGGGGTCTGGAATGGCTGCACTGCCCAGCACACTCCGCAGAAAATCTACGTGATTGCGCTCATCGTTGCGAATTATAGTTACAGACTCGCGCGCCGAGCCCGTAAGCAGGCCCGGGGCGTCAAGCCCCATCTGATAAAAGTAGTACTCGAGGTATTCGAGGCCGAGGGCAAAGTTGAGAACGTAAACAATCTGCTCACTCAGGCCCGTGGATTTGGGTTTGCCGTAGGCTTTCTGGAGCATGGAGCCCATTGCCAGCGGCACAGCCGCTACGGCTAGCTTCTTACCGAAGCCCGCAAAATGGCGAAACATCTGGCGCCGCTGATCAAGCCGCTCATAGACTTCCGGGTCTACACGCTCGATTTCAGAAATCAGGTTGAGGATATTCATGGGTAGGTTTTTGAACGATATGAGAACAGAAATGAAAACCTACCCTACTCGCGGGGTAGCTTGCTGACGTTGATTTTAGATCCGGGCTTGAGGTACTTATTGGCCATGGATGCTACCTGGGAGGGGCGCAACGATCTTTCTACGCTGGTGCTGGGATCCACAATATCCGGCGTAACGAAGGTGTTGTACTGAATCAGGTCGCGGATAAGCGCCGCGTGGCGCGCCTCCACCGACACAATTTTGCCGGCAAGGCCTAGGTAAACCGGGTTGCTGATGAGCGGGCCCGCCCCGTTGTATGCCGCTACTCCCAGGTCTTCAAAAGCCTTGGCAGTTGCCAGCACGCTGGTGCGGCTACCGAAGTTGACGCTTGAGAAGTCGGGCTCCAGATCTTCGATGGGGGTTCCGCCGTTAGCAGCAATGCCCGCTTTTAGAAACTCCCGGTGGATGCGCTCATGAGCCTCAATATCCTTGAAGACTGACTTTTCTGCCGGCGAGGCAGAAGCAAAGTACCCTCCGCGCAATACTTCGGCATAAAAAGCAGCTTCCAATTGCTCCAGAGCATAGGCAAAGTTCAGGATACCAAAGTCGCCGCTTCCTACATTTACTACGCGGTTATTGTCATCCTTGCTGTCACTACTCGCCGCCTCACTTAGCTCCTTGTCTAGCTGGTTGTCGTCGCAGCCGGCTAGTACCAGTCCTGTCAATACTACTCCGGCCCCGGTAAAGCGCAAAAATGATCGGCGCTTTAATGGTGTGCTGGCGTTGCCTTCAGGCAATGCAGCCGCGGAACTCTCGTTAAAAAGCTCAGTCATGTAGGTAGGATTTAAGCATGAAAAAAAATTACATATCTCAGCTACGAACCGCAGTTTGACTTCGGATTTACGCTGCCTGAATTCTATACAGGTATGTATAAAAACCCGTATTTATCGCGCTTATAATTGCACAAATGCCTGACTAACTAAACTTTACCGCTAACCAAATTAAGGCTTCACATGCTCTTGCCTAACTCAATCCCTACCACTGCGCCTGAATTGATTTGAGCTAACTTACAGGCCGGTAGCTACCCTTCGTAGTTACATCTGAAGATTACGCGAGTGGGCTTACCTTTAAAAGGCAACTCCGTAGTATAAAGTCCTATTTACCCTTGTAAGGTAAGGGCTTGCTCTCGAGAAGTTAACGGAACTACTATGACCAGGCTCTGCTGGCAGTAGGCGTAGTAGCAGTGAGGTATTGCCACTTATAAGCAGAGAGGAAAGCGTGTTTCTTGTAGTTTAGTAGCCGGGCTTTGGGTTCATTTCTGACTATCTACTATGCACCATATCGTAAGGGCACTAGGCCACTTCAGCTCCATTGTAGTGTTGCTGCTTCTGCTGATGCTAACCTCCCCAGCTACTGCCCAGCAACTCCCGGCCCCCCGCGATACTTCCTTCAGCACCCATAGTGCCTACACCAAGGCCAAGAAGCAGTACCCTAACATCAGTATTGCCCGTCCGCTCGTGCCGCGGGGCGTTAAGAGCCAGGCCAATGTTGCATACTGTACCCGCGGCACTCACGCACTCCAACTGGATGTGTTTTATACCAAACATAAGCGCCGGCAGCTAGTACCCGCCGTGCTTATTGTGCACGGCGGTGGGTGGCGCTCCGGCGACCGAAGCCAGCATGTGCCGCTGGCCCAACAGCTGGCGGGCAAAGGGTACGTAGCCGTAACAGCTGAGTACCGCCTCTCAACGGAAGCGCCGTACCCCGCCGCCGTACTAGACCTCAAAGCGGCCATCCGGTGGATGCGGGCCAACGCCCATAAGTATTCCATTGATACCACCCGGATTGCCGTGTGGGGATTTTCGGCGGGTGGGCAGTTGGCGGCACTGGTGGGCACAACCAATGGAGCCTCCCTCTTTGAGGATAACACCTGCTACCCCACGCACAGCAGCAATGTACAGGCCATTGTGGATGCAGACGGCATCCTGGCGTTCATTCACCCGGAGTCTGGGGAAGGAGATGATCGGAAGAATACCTCGGCAGCCACCTACTGGTTTGGCAGCCCCAAGACTGAACACCCTGAGCTGTGGGAGCAAGCGTCAGCCTTAACTCATGTGAGTGCGCAAACCCCACCTATGCTGTTCATAAACAGCGGGGTAGACCGTATGCACGCTGGCCGCGATGATGTGCGACGAAAGCTCGAACAGTATGGTGTTTACACTGAGATGCACCAGTTCCCGGAGGCCCCTCACCCCTTTCCCTTATTCAATCCGTGGTTTGAGCCCACGGTGCAGTACACGATTGATTTCCTGAACAAAGTATTTAAAACGCACTGAGGCTGGCACTTGTGGCTCAAGTAAGCTCTGCCGGGGGTTAAGTGATAAAGGCTGGTTCAACTCGTTTTATTGAAGCTACTTGCTGTGCTACCGCACTGGCAGCGTGCAACCTTCCGGGGCGAGGTCAGTAGGATAAGTAGATTTCCCACTACTCTGAAACTGCTTAACCTCCACCCTACTATGGCCACTAACTTCCATCCCTCAAACGAACAGAACAGTGCCACTGATCCTGCCAAGCTGGGCGCCGACCAAGGCCCCGGAGCCTCGCCGGAGGCCGATCCGCGTGATATGTCATCGGTACTGGCCGACCCAGGTAACTACCGCGACCAGGTAGCCTTACGGCATCCTGGCTCTACTGAGGCCACACCAGGAGGCACCGCCGCTCCCCAGCAAGGCTCAGAATTTGATCAGCAACGGCGCCAAGGTGCCACCGGCAGCGGCGACAATTCCGGCGCCGTAGGTGCGGGCGAGGGTATGGGTCGGGCAGGCTTTAACAACGACGAAGACCGTGGCTATGATCAAAGTGGGCACCGAGGTGGCCTAGGTGCCAGCGGAGGCCACGAAGATCTGTCAGACCGAGCGCTACCCTCCGACCAAAATGCCTTTACCGGTGGGTATGGCGGTGCCGACTATACACAACCGTCTTCCTCACAAACCAAGGATCTGGGCCTGAATAGCCCTAAACCCACTACTGGTGGAGCAGCACCTGATACACAAAATGCCGTGAACGAGTCGGATTAGGTTGGCGTGGTTTACTGAGTGCTTATGGGAGGTTCGGATGATGCCAGCCTCGTTTGTCTCCTACTCATCAAGTTGGCCCTCGCCATGCCCAAGCAACCTTCCGTAGCCTCACTTTTAAAGCGCTTTGATCGGTGGGCTACGCCCACTTTGGTGGCAGTAGGGCTGGCATTGCTGGTGCTGGAAACCATCCGTCCACTGCGGCGGCGTACCCGGCCCCGGACAGAACGCTGGTCGCGCAACTTGGGGCTGGCTGCCCCTTCGCTGGTGGCCATGCGCTTTACGCTGTTACCCGCGCTGGCGGGGCTTACCTACTGGGCCACCCGTAGGGGCTTTGGGCTGTTGCTGCGGCTACCCCCACCCCTGCGGATAACGGCCGAGCTGTTGGTGCTTGATTACGTGGCCTATACCTGGCACCGGCTGCTGCATGCCCCGGTGCTGTGGCGTTTGCATCGGGTGCACCACATTGATCTTGACATGGACCTGACCACAGCCTGGCGCTTTCACTTTGGTGAGATGCTGGCGAGTATCCCTTACCGGGCTGGGTTACCGGCCCTGCTGGGTGTCAGGCCAGGCACGGTACTGGCCTACGAGGTGGCCTTTGAAGCGTGCACGGCATTTCATCATAGTAACTTACGGCTGCCACTCAACTTAGAGCGCCACGTAGTGAAATGGCTGGTAACGCCCCGGGCGCATGGCATTCATCACTCAGTAGTGCACCGCGAAACGCAAAGTAACTTTGGCGTAGGCCTCACTCTTTGGGACCGGCTGCATCACACCTTACGCCTCAACGTGCCTCAGCAACAGATTACCATTGGCACGCCCGCCTTCCCCGACGCGGATGCGCAAACAATTAAAGATTTGCTTCGGCTACCGCTAGCGCCCCTGCGTCCATGGGTCCGCCCCGATGGCACCGTCCCAACCAGGCCCGAACCCATCAGCCCCCTGCATCAACTGGCCGAGTAAGCTTCTCCCACAGAAGTTTCTCCCTGAGGCTACTATCCTAATGCTACGCCAGGCTATGGATACGGCTGGGGTTAGGTGAAAAACTGCCACCGATCTGAGCAGAGACAAAGCATGACGGTCTCGCGAGTTGCTTTCAATGCTGCCCAGTAAAGCTATGAACGTGCGATTAGGAAACCCTTACGGAACGTATCTGCCCTGACTGTCAGGTTTTACCTTTCAGACTAAATAACTCGCGCCTTCTATCAGCCACTAAAGCCCGCTTAATTGCCGCCTGCTGAAGTGGCCTGGCACCCACTCAAGCACGCAAGGATGCGAGTGATCATTGAAGTGTGAAGGCTTGCATGTTTGCCTATGCGCTACAAAACATCGTTTAAATACCACCTTTTTATAGGCATAACTATTTATTTATCAAACCATTGACAATCAATATACAAAGCTTAGCATCAGGTATTCTAACCTCCTGTTGCTGAGGCCTTATCCAAATACAAGCAGCCTTCTCTGCCGACAAGAGGAATAAAAATGCTTGTCTATTTTTCGGTTGCGGAACGGTGGTAGCTCAGCTTGCTTTGCCTATGCTAGCAGTTAGCACACTTGTTCACGCTACCCACTTATCACACATGGAGTCGTTGTTTTTTCCTTCTTCCGCCGAGTGCTATCAGGCGCTTGTGGCCAAAGACGCTACGTACGAAGGCCGCTTTATTGCGGCGGTAAAAACTACGGGCATATTCTGCAGGCCCACGTGCACGGCCCGCAAACCCAAACCAGAAAACGTAGAGTTTTTTGCCACGGCAAAACAGGCTATGCTCCGGGGGTACCGGCCCTGCAAAGTATGTGCTCCCCTGCGGGCCCCCGATGCCACTCCCGCGGGGATTCAGGCCTTGCTGGAAGCACTTGCCCAGCAGCCCGCCGTGAAAATCACCGATGAGGCCTTGCGCCAAAAAGGGATGGAGCCGGCAACCGTGCGGCGGTGGTTTCAGCGTCAGCACGGCATTACGTTTCAGGCCTACCAACGGCTTAACCGGATCAATGTAGCCTTCAAAAAGCTTCAGGGCGGAGAATCGGTTACGGCAGCGGCCTTTGAGAGTGGCTATGAATCATTGAGCGGATTTCAGGACTCCTTTAAAGCGGTGTTTGGAGTTTCACCTCAGCAGAGCCGGCAACAGCAACTCATTCAGCTTACCCGCCTAGAAACGCCCCTTGGCACCATGCTGGCCTGCGCAACGGAGCAAGGCGTTTGTCTGCTGGAGTTTACCGACCGCCGGATGCTGGAAACAGAGTTGAAAGACCTGGCTCGTCGGCTTAATGCTCCCATTATTCAGGGTGATAATCCCTATTTCAGCGTGCTACGCGCTCAGCTGGCAGAATACTTTGCCGGCACCCGGCAAGAGTTTACCGTGCCGTTGTTTACGCCCGGCACCCCATTTCAACAGGCAGTGTGGCAAGAGCTGCAGGCTATTCCGTACGGCACTACCCGCTCCTATGGCCAGCAGGCACAGGCCTTACAGCGCCCCTCCGCCGTGCGGGCTGTTGCCTCAGCCAATGGCATGAACCGCGTGGCTATTCTAATTCCCTGCCACCGAGTACTTGGTGCCGACGGGCACCTCACGGGCTACGCCGGGGGCCTGTGGCGCAAACAGTGGCTGCTTGATTTGGAAGCCGGGCGCCGGGTGGCTTGAGCTACCTCTTCGCCATATGGGTACAACATTGTGGCTTTTACCTGCTCCTGAGTGCGCTATAAAAGACTCTCTACGTTGAAAAAACGCCTATTCACTTTGTTAACCGGTAAGGTAGTAAGACACTTCCCGTAATTGGGAGGCGAAGCGAATGGTATGCTTGTTGCCGAGCTCCACGCGCACCTGAATATCTGCCTCATGTTTCCTACCGAAGATTCATTTCGCACTGCCCTGCAGAAAGGGCAAATGAGCACTGCCGCTATTTTGCTGGCCCAGCTAATAGTTGCTCGCTATGAGCAGCACGCCCACTTGGGGCTGGTGCAGGAGGTGCAAGTGCATCAGTATTGCGCGCAGTTGCTGGAACAAGGTGCCAGTATGAATGCCGATACGTTGCTGGAAGCCGCCCAGCAATACATGCCCGCGTAAGCCACTTTTGCGTACGCAGGGGGTATGAGCACTACCCCACTTCCCTTCCCAGAGACTCCGGAACAGCCCGAAAAGTCCGATAGTGATTCATCACTGGAACAGCTCGCGGCCATCACCGGCCTATTCAATCCCGACCAGATTGTGGAGGAACTCAGGCAGCTTGATGAGCTTGACGCTGCTCAAGATCAAGTTTTACCCCCTGGCCCTGGTTCTACTGAATGAGGGCTAATTATCGCTTCTGCACGCCTATGTGCCAGTGCACACTGCCCCCGGCAACACACAATACGCCCCACGGACAGAAGGCCTGCTTACTAGCGGGCCTTCTGTCCGTGGGGCTATGGCATTACGGCTTATACGGTCTGGCGGCAATATCTGCGCTGCAAGGCTAGGCTGGTTTCCGGGCACTTTCGTACTATAGCGCCCCAATATTTGCTGCTGCCCTACCCATGAAAAGCTACTTTCAGGAGTTCCAACGCATTACGGCCAGCCAAACCTACGCTGAGCTGGCAACGGTGCCCGTACCAAAGCCAGAATATTTCAACTGGACCGCTGAGATATTTGAGGGGCTACATACTGCCCAGCACCCGGAAAAGGAGGCGTTGGTGCTGGTGGGTGACGATGGCGAGGAGCAGCATTTTAGCTACTCCGCACTAAGCCAGCAGGCCAACCAATTGCTTAATTTCTGGCGCCGGCATGAGGTAAAGCCTAGTGATGCGGTGCTGCTGATGGTGCCCGTAGTGGCCGAACTGTGGTTCACTTACCTGGCGGGTATTAAGGGTGGACAGGTGCTCATTCCCACGGCCACCATTATGTCGGTACCTGACCTGGCCTACCGCTTCGGGCGTTTGCTGCCCGCGGTGGTAGTTGCCGATGCGGAGAATGCTGAAAAGATTGATTTAGCTGAGCAGCAGGTAGGCCAGCGCATTCAGCTTAAAATGCTGGTTGGTGAAGGAGCCCGGCCGGGCTGGGTACTTTTCTCCGACTGTGCTGCGGAAGCTTCTACCGCCACAGCTGAAGCCACGCACGCCGACGACCCGCTGTTTCTATTCTTCACCTCGGGCACTACGGGTATGCCTAAGATTGTAACGCACACCCACTTCTCCTACCCCGTAGGCCACCTCAGCACCGCCGCCTGGATTGGCATCCGCCCCCACGATATCCACTGCAACATCTCGCAGGCTGGCTGGGCTAAGTTTGCCTGGAGTAGTTTTTTTGCTCCCTTGAGCGTAGGCGCCACTCTATTGGTGTACCGGCAAAGCGGTAAATTTGCGGCTGCTCCCCTTCTGAAAGTACTAGCGCAACAGGGTGTTACTACGTTTTGCGCTCCTCCCACGGTGCTGCGCCTTCTTATTCAGGAAGACCTACAGGCCTACCGGTTTACGTTTCGGGAGTGCGTGAGTGCCGGTGAGCCCCTCAACCCCGAGGTTATTGATGCCTGGCAGCGGGGCACGGGGCGGCTTATTAGGGATGGGTACGGGCAAACAGAAAGCACCGCCATGGTGTATAACCTTCCCACTAGTGAGGTTAAGCTGGGCTCGATGGGCCAGCCCTCTTTTCTGTATAAGGTAGTAATTGCGGATGAACAAGGCCAGGAATTAGCTCCCTACGAGGAAGGGCACATTGCCGTGCGCATGGATACCGGCCGGCCCAACGGCATTTTTAAGGAATATTTCGGGGAGCCGGAGCGCGGGGCCAGTGTGTTTCAGCACGGCCTATATTACACCGGCGACAAAGCCTACCGCACTCCCGATGGCTACCTGTGGTTTGTTGGCCGCGATGATGACGTAATAAAGTCATCGGACTATCGGGTGGGGCCGTTTGAGGTAGAAAGTGCGCTGGTGGAGCACCCGGCCGTGGTAGAAGCGGCAGTTGTTGGCTCACCCCACCCAATTAAGGGTCACGAAATCAAGGCTTTTATCATTCTACACCCGTCGGCGCAGGCCTCTGCCGCTACGGCCACCGAGCTGTTCCGGTTTTGCCGTGAGCAGCTGGCGCCGTACAAGATGCCGCGCATTCTGGAGTTTGTAACGGAGCTGCCCAAAACTATCAGCGGTAAAATCAGGCGGATAGAATTACGTGCGCAGGAGGCCGAATACCGTCAGCAGGCAGGGGCTACCAAACCGCAGGAATACTTTTACCACAAGGCCGGCTAGTGGTAAAGAGGTTCTGCTACGCAGGCCTAGGCCACTTCTCAGGCTAATACAGCCAGTTTACGCCAGGCTGGTTGTTGGCCTGAAGTAACTCTGGCCGGGGCGGCTCACGTAGAAAAAGCGTTTACCTGCTAGGGCTAAACATCCCGTCTGAACTCATCTTTGCCTGTGGCCTCCTCTCCTCTGGTTTCTCACGCCTTGCCTGGCGCCCACCCTGATGCCACACTGGGCATCAGCGACCGGCTGGCCCTGGAACGCACCCGTTTAGCCAATGAGCGGACGGTTCTGGCTTACCTACGCACCGGCATTGCGCTGGTGGTGGCCGGTTTTTCTCTGATTAACTTTTTCCGGGGCAATTTCTATGTGTGGGTGGGCGTAATACTGGTGCCCGTTGGCCTTGGCACGGTTGTACTGGGCTGGATCAGGTTCAGAAATAAGCGCCTTACCATTTTAGGTGTGTTGCACCGTCACCAGGCTCACCATCCCAGCACCTTGCTGGTAGAGGAATAGGCAAGCGGCTGGCACGCCACCTTATTTCACCACCAAGCTGCCGCGTAGCATGCCCATGCCGCAGGTAAACTCAAACCTGCCAGCCTGCTGGGGCAGCAGCTCAATGAGCGTAGTCTGAAAGGCCGGCAGCTCCCGCCGAATCCCGAAATCAGGAAACAACACTTCTTCGGAGCAGCTGGCTTCTTCATCGCGGTAAAAATGCAGCTGCACAGGCTTGCCCTTTTCCACCTCAATTACATCGGGTGAGTAGCCTCCTTTCACAGTGATATCAACCTCCTGCACCCCCGAGGAGGAAGATACCGCACTCACCGCCTCACGGGTTGAGAAAAAGAAGTACCACAGCACAAAAGCAATGAGGCTCAGGCCTACCAGGGTTACTAGTATTTCAGGACTTTCCATAGGGGGAAGTAGCATGCTTATGACTTAGCCCCTTCAAAGGAGCGCAGCCGCAGTGAATTGGTAAGCACCGATACGGAGCTCAGGGCCATGGCCCCGGCGGCCAGCATGGGTGAAAGGGCAATGCCGAACAGCGGATACAGTACCCCTGCCGCAATAGGAATGCCCAGCACATTGTAGATGAAGGCAAAAAACAGGTTCTGCCGGATGGTTCGGATGGTCTGCTTAGACAGCTGAATGGCCGTTACTACGCCCTGCAAGTCAGAGCGCATGAGCGTGATGCCGGCGGCTTCCATAGCTACGTCGGTGCCAGCCCCCATGGCCAGGCCAATATCGGCCTGCGCTAGCGCGGGGGCATCATTGATGCCGTCGCCCACCATGGCCACCACGCGGCCTTCAGCCTGTAGCTCCTGCACCTTGCCGGCCTTATCCTGGGGTAGCACTTCGGCAAAAAACCGCTTAATGCCCACCTGGTGCGCAATTTTTTCGGCGGTCTGCGGATTGTCGCCCGTCATCATTACCACTTCCAGGCCCATAGTCTGCAAGCGGTGAATTGCGGCAGCTGAGGTTTCGCGCACCGTATCGGCTACGCCAATTAGGGCGGCGGCCTGTCCCCCAATGGCAACGTATAGTACTGTTTTAGCCTGGCCCAGCAACTCGTTGGCTTGTGCTGCCAGCTCCGCAGACAGCTCTACCCCTGCTTCTGTGAGCAGGCGCTGGTTGCCAATAAGTACCTGCTCCCCGTTTGCGGTGGCGGTAGCACCGCGCCCTTCCACGGCCCGAAAGCCTTCCACTGCCGCGCGGGGCACCTGCTCAGCCTCCGCATACCGTACTACGGCCTCCGCCAGCGGGTGCTCAGACTGACGCTCCACGGCTGCCACTAGCTGGAGCACTTGGTTGATATCATAAGTCGCGGCTACAAGCACGTCCGTTACGGCGGGCTCTCCGCGGGTAATAGTGCCGGTTTTATCAAGCAAGATGGTAGTGACCTGGTGCGCTTTCTCCAGGGCTTCGGCGTTGCGGATGAGCACCCCATTTTCGGCGCCCTTACCGGTGCTCACCATGATGGCGGTGGGTGTAGCTAACCCCAGTGCGCAAGGGCAGGCAATGATTAATACGGCTACAAAGTTGACCAGAGCCAGTGGAAACCGCGTTGCAACGGGGGCCAGGTCAAACCAAAGCACGAAGGTGAGGATGGCGATGCAAACCACCGTGGGCACGAATACGGCGCTAACCTTATCGGCGAGGCGCTGAATGGGCGCCCGGCTACCTTGCGCATCCTCCACCAGCTTCACAATCTGCGACAGCATGGTTTCGGCGCCTACTTTGGTAACGCGAAAACGGAAAGAGCCGGTTTTATTCAGCGTAGCCCCAAAAACGCTGTCGCCAGTCTTTTTCTCCACTGGCAGACTCTCGCCCGTGAGCATGGCTTCATCCACGGCGGAGTGGCCCAGCACCACTACGCCATCGGTGGCTACCTTTTCTCCGGGGCGCACTACTACTACATCGCCAGGGCGCACCTGCTCAATGGGGAGGTCAATTTCCTGCTCTCCGTGCACTACGCGGGCGGTTTTAGCCTGCAGACTCATCAGCGACTTAATGGCGGCGGAGGTTTGGGTTTTAGCCCGTTGCTCTAGCACCTTCCCCACCAGAATCAGGGCGATAATGGTGGCAGTAGTATCATAATACACCTCCGGCATAAGGCCATGCTGCATAAAGAACTGCGGCGCCACGGTGGCCGCCAGGCTATACAGGAAAGCTGCACCGGTACCCACTGCAATAAGAGTGTCCATATTGGCCGCCCGGTGCAGGAAGGCGTTCCAGGCAGACGTATAAAACTCCCGGCCGCTGTACAGTAGTACTGGCAGGGTAAGACCCAGCAGCACATAGTTGAGCCCTTGCATATTGATACGGGCGGCTAATGCGGGCCATAGCATAACCATGGTGAGCAGCATAACCAGAGCAGCCAGTCCCACCGCCACCCACAGGCGGCGCTTAAGCTTTTGGTAGGCCACGGCTTTCTGCTGGTCTAGCTCAGCCTGGCGGTCGGCGGCGCTGGTATCGGGGGCGGCAGGGGCCGCTACTCCGTAGCCGGCCTTCATCACGGCCTCTTTCAACGTTTCCGGCGAGGCTTGGGTAGGCAGGTACTCCACGGTGGCCCGCTCAGTGGCGTAGTTCACTAAGGCTTTGTGTACGCCCGGCGTACGCGACAATGACTTCTCCACGAAGGAGGCACAGGAGGCACAGGTCATCCCCTCGATATCAAGGGTAGCCAGCGCAGTATCGGCGGGGGCCTGGGTGGGCGGAGCTACCTGCTCCCTGGCTGATTCAGCCTGCCGGGTTGCTGCGGCCGCCGGAGATGCTGCCGGTTCGGCGGCAACGTATTGGGTAGGGTTTGCCTCAAACTTATGTTGGCAGTTTGCGGAGCAAAAAACGTACTCTTTATCATGGAAGTGCGAACGATGCGTGGCCGTAGCCTCATCAACCATCATTCCGCACACTATATCTTGCTGATTCATAGCGTAAACGTCGGGCGTAAGGGAAATTACCTCCCTCCCTACAAATCAACAGCTCACAAGGGCCGTTGGCTGTACGGGATTCTGGATAAACGTTACAGAATTCCGTCGGGTGCCACTATCAGCAGTGCAACTAGCCGTGTTTAAGTGGTTTGTATCACCTAGCCAAACACCTTATGGCAAGCCGAAAGGCTTTCGGGTACGTCTTCAGCCAAATACCTCTGCGCCATGGTGGCCTAGCCAAGTCGCGCAAGCTCATAGCCTGAGTCGGTGGGCTTCCCTATAGCTCACCTAAGCGCTTGCCTTGTTCGCGGCCCAGGCCCAGGTGCTTGGCCTGGCCAATCATCTGGGCTGAGTAGATACCCCGGTGCCCCGAAAATAAGTAGGCCACTACGCACGCTAGCCCCAAATAAACGCCTCCCTGAATGCCAAATAGCTCCAGCCCCATGAGCGTACAGGCCAGCGGGGTGTTGGCGGCTCCTGCAAACACGGCCACAAAGCCCATGGCCGCCAATAGCGCCACCGGCAGCGGCAGCACCATTGATAGCGCGCTACCCAGCGTAGCCCCAATAAAAAACAGCGGGGTAACCTCTCCTCCCTTAAAGCCGCTACCTAGGGTGAGGGCCGTAAGCAGCAATTTCAGGGTGAAATCAAGTGGCGGCAGAGTCACGTGAAACGCCTCCACAATTACTGGCACCCCTAGGCCACTGTAGCGAGTAGTGCCCAAACTCCACATGGCTGCCACCACCAGCGCCCCCCCTAATACGGGCCGCAAGGGTGCGTAGGCCACCCGGGCAAACTGCCGGCTAACCCAGTGAGTAAGCGTTGCGAAACTGCGCGCGGTGAGCCCAAATAGCCCCCCGGCCAGTAAGGTGCAGCCCAGCCCAAGGGGCGTGAGAGGCAGTGCAGCCAGCTGCGGGTAGTGCGTGTGGCCTACGCCCCAGGCTCGGGTAACAAAATCGGCGCTGACGGCGGCCAGGAAGGCCGGTAGCACGGCATCGTACCGAATAGTGCCCAGCAGAAACACCTCCAGCCCAAATACTGCTCCTGCCAGCGGCGTACCAAACACCGAAGCAAAGCCGGCACTCATGCCCGCAATAAGCAACAGGCGCCGGTCGCGGGGCCGGAGCCGAAAGACGCGGGTAAGCTGGTCGGCTAGGGCGCCACCCATTTGCACGGCTGTCCCCTCACGGCCCGCTGAGCCCCCAAACAGGTGCGTGATAAGCGTGCCGCCCAGCACCAGCGGTACCAGCCGGAGCGGAATGAGCATGCGGGGCGCATGAATCTCCTCTAATACCAGATTGTTGCCGCGCGCTACCCTATCACCAAAGTAATGGTACCCAGCTCCTACAACCAGCCCGGCCAGGGGCAGCCACATAATGATCCACTCGTGCAGCTCGCGGTAAGTTGTTACCCACTCCAGAGAAACCAGAAAGTAGGCCGATGCCGAACCAGCCAACACGCCAATTAATGCGCTGAGCACCAACCACCGCAATATAAAATACAGGGTAGCAGGCAGGTTGAGGGCGCGCAGCCCTGAGAACAAGTGAGTAAGAGAAACGGGACGAAGAGGCATAAGGCGAACAACACGATGAAGCAGGCAGCCGCCCAACGTGAGCAGCCGTTCAGTAGGAATCATCAGCGCAGAGCCGGGGCTGCTGGCGGTTCGCGGTGGAAATCCATCACCATATGCTCAGCAAATATAGGTGCTGTGGCCTCAGAACCGCAATACTTGCGCTAGGTTACGCTACTGACAGCCCGTGGCACCAATTTCGCACAGATCATAAACATCTTATTTATAGAGTTTTACAGTATTACCATTGGTTTAAACACAACCCTACACATCTAACTTCGTTGCAGACCGGCCACTGCACCACCTGAGTGTTTAGGGTGCCTTCTTCATCAGGCTTTCTTCTCAAATAAATGATGCTTGCATAACACTTTCTTAACTTTTGCATAGTATCTTTGCACTCAATAAACTGAATTACATCAACATACATAAAGCACTATGAAAAAGAGCACTGCTGCCGTTTCTTCTCTACTTGTTCTGGGAGGCCTGGGGTCGTTGCGCTATCTGGCTGCTCAGGTACGCGACATGAACCTATTTTTCGACCTACGCGACGAAGAAGAGTTGCACTTCTGCTAAGTGGTGCCGCTCTTAGTCATTTCCACGAACTCCGCCCCCGGCGGAGTTCGTGGCGTTTAGGCCTACCCGTACTTGCGGCCCTACCTGTTAGGTGTGTTTCTGTGGAGTTGTGGTGCAATTCAGCCGTATAGTTTTTTGGCTATCACCCAGAGCTAGCTTCCTCTTTTGGCCGCTTGAGTGCACTAGAAGTAATAATCCGGCTTTCACCATCAAGGGGTTAGCAGCTCGGCATCAAAAAAACCGCATCCATTCCCGGCAGTTTACTGTACTTCACAGTTCGGCGGCTCGCGCGAGTCGCCGGTATTACTCACCGC
The DNA here is from genome assembly GCF_013137895.1 of Hymenobacter taeanensis. Taxonomy (NCBI): domain Bacteria; kingdom Pseudomonadati; phylum Bacteroidota; class Cytophagia; order Cytophagales; family Hymenobacteraceae; genus Hymenobacter; species Hymenobacter taeanensis. The sequence continues at coordinate 4,056,432 of NZ_CP053538.1, read as the reverse complement.
TGCCGGTGCTGGCGCCTCCTGCCGAAGGGTAAGAGCCGCCGCGCGCCGCGCTGCATACCACACCAAATATGAACCTGACCAGCCTGAAAGAGCAGATCAGCTACATCATTGGGCGCGACATGGCCCGCAACTTTGCGCAACAAGGACTCGACATTGATGTTGATACGTTTGCGCAGAGCATGAAAGAAGCTCTGGGCGGCGAGCCCAGCCGCCTCACCCCCGAGCAAATGCAAGCCGCCATGCAGCAGCTGCAGGAGCAAATGGGTGTTGGGCAGGAAGAAGATGAATCTCAAGACTCCAACTCTATGAACAACAAAGCAGAAGGCGAAGCTTTCCTCGCGGAAAACAAGAACAAGCCCGGCGTGCAGACTCTGCCCAGTGGCCTACAGTACGAAGTGCTGACGGAAGGCACCGGCAAGAAGCCTGGCCTCGGCTCATCGGTTACTACTCACTACCACGGCACGCTCATCAACGGCAACGTGTTTGATAGCTCTTACCAGCGCGGCCAGCCGGCTACGTTTGGCGTAAATCAGGTAATTGCCGGCTGGACAGAAGCGCTGCAGTTGATGCCCGAAGGCTCTAAGTGGCGCCTCTACATTCCCTCTGATCTGGCCTACGGCCGCCGTGGCGCTGGCCGCGACATCGGCCCGGATACCGCGCTTATCTTCGACGTGGAACTCCTGAAAGTCAACAACTAAGCTATTGACATTTCAAGCCCCGCTTTCTGGAACAGCCCGCCCGCTTCAGGGGAGCTTTACCGGGTAGCGGGGCTTCTTTTTGTATGTCTATTCCGCCTCCCTCTTCTCCTGATCCCGCTGAGGATTCCTCCGCAGCTACTGGCCCGCCGCCCGCGGAGCCGGGCACGCCGCACCCTACTGCTCAGGCACCTCAAGCAGCTGATGGCACTCCCCTGCCTTTAGGTAGCCAGAACTCGGGCTTTTTCTTGCTGCCCCCACCCCCACCGGAGCAGTTTACCGTGGTGCGCAGTGAAGATGGCCGCATGGCCCTAACCAACGACACCCTGGAGGTGAACGGACAGGCCTACGGATGGCGGGAGCTGGCCGGCGTAGATGTGCAGCCGGTGCGCTGGCTGCTCTGGTTTCTGCTGGGCGGTTTTATACTGGCGGGCTTTATGCTGGGCTTTCTGCAGAACTGGCTGCGCACTATTCCGGCCGCGGCGGGCATGGCTCTTGGTGCGCTACTGCTGGCCTTTGGTACCCGTGGCTCTAACCGGTGGCGCCTGCACCGGCCGGGGCAGGAAGCTGTTTACTTCGCCTTGTCGGGGGCGGCGCGAAGCTGGCAGCAGCTGGCGGCCGAGGCCAACCGCCGCATTCGGAAGCGCCACGATGAGGCTGCCGCTGCCGACGAGTATTGGTTGCAGAGTTCCTGGAATGCCAGCCAGGCGGCTAAGTTAACCTCCTCACCGTCAGATCTTTTCTAGGCCACTCTTTACTTTAGGAGCCCCTTCGCCTACGTTTGCTTACGGCTGCTATTGCTGCATGTCCTACCTTTGGCGCCGCTTTCACACTAGCCATTACCCATTTATCCCCTCACATGGACGCAAAACATCAGCACACCGCTGTGTCGACGGCCGGTTTGCTTATCGCCCTCGGTATTATTTACGGGGACATTGGAACATCTCCGCTGTACGTGATGAAATCCATCATCCAGTCGCAGTCGGTAAGCCCGGGGCAAATTGATTCGCATTTGGTGTATGGCGGTATCTCCTGCGTTTTCTGGACGCTCACGCTCCAGACCACCATTAAGTATGTACTGCTCACCCTCAACGCGGATAACAACGGGGAAGGCGGTATTTTCTCTCTGTACGCCCTGGTTCGGCGGCGGGCGGGGTGGCTAACAATCCCGGCTATCATTGGGGGTTCTGCCCTGCTGGCCGACGGAGTAATTACGCCGCCCATTTCGGTTTCGTCGGCCATTGAGGGGCTTGAAGCCGTGTATCCGCATATTCCTACGGTGCCCATTGTTATTGGCATTCTGATGGCCCTGTTCCTGCTGCAAAGCTTTGGCACCCAGATTGTGGGCAAGGCATTCGGGCCGATCATGCTCATCTGGTTCTCCATGCTGGGCGTGCTGGGCGGGGTCTGGATTGCCGAACACCCCCAGATCCTGAAGGCCCTGAACCCCTATTACGCTTACGACCTGCTGGTGCATTACCCGGGCGGTTTCTGGCTGTTGGGGGCCGTATTCCTGTGCACCACCGGGGCCGAGGCCTTGTACTCCGACTTAGGCCACTGCGGCAAGGGCAACATCCGCATCAGCTGGATTTTTGTAAAAACGGCTCTGCTGCTCAATTATATGGGCCAGGGAGCTTGGCTAATTACCCACCAGGGCGAAATGCTGGGCACCCGTAACCCCTTCTATGAGCTTATGCCCGAGTGGTTCCTGCTCATCGGGATTGGTATTGCCACCATTGCGGCTATTATTGCCTCCCAGGCCCTTATTACGGGCTCATTTACGCTGGTAGCCGAAGCCATTCGCCTAAACATGTGGCCTAAGGTAAAGCTCAACTACCCCACCGATGTAAAGGGCCAGCTCTACGTACCTAGCATGAACCGCCTGCTACTGGCGGGCTGTATTGGAGTAGTGCTATACTTCCAGAAATCAGAGAACATGGAAGCGGCCTACGGCCTGGCCATTACGCTCACTATGCTCATGACCACACTGCTGCTTACCATGTGGCTGTACTCTAAGCGGGTGCCTATGGTGGCTATTGGCTTGTTTGTGCTGGTTTATGGTGCCATTGAGGGCTCCTTTCTGGTGGCCAACCTCATCAAGTTTCCTCACGGAGGCTGGGTATCATTGGCTATTGGGGCCACGCTTATGGGGGTAATGTACGTGTGGCTACGAGCTTATTACATCAAGCGCCGCCTCACCGAGTTTGTGAAGATTGAGCCCTACATGGAGGCCCTCAAGCAGCTCTCCGACGATGAATCCATTTCGAAATACGCCACCCACCTCGTGTTCATGAGCTCTGCGGAGCGGGCCTCGGAAATCGAATCAAAGATCATCTACTCCATTTTCCAGAAGCGGCCGAAACGGGCCGACATTTACTGGTTTGTGCACGTAGATACTACTGATGAGCCATATACCATGGAGTATAAGGTAACAGAGCTGGCCCCCGACGATGCCTTCCGCATTACCTTCCGCCTGGGCTTCCGGGTGGAGCAGCGCATTAACCTGTACTTCCGCAAAGTGGTAGAAGACCTGGTGCGTAACAAGGAAGTAGATATAACCTCCCGCTACGAGTCGTTGAGCAAGCAGCACGTAACCGGCGACTTCCGCTTTGTGGTGCTGGAGAAATTTCTGTCAGTGGAAAATGAGTTCCCGCTGGTGGAGAAGCTGGTCATGCAGGCCTACTTCTACATCAAGCAGTTCATTGCTTCGGAAGACAAGTACTTCGGTCTGGATACCAGCTCCGTGAAAGTGGAGAAAGTACCACTCGTAATTACGCCCGTCCGCGACGTGGCCTTAAAGCGGATTCAATAGCTTTCAAACCCTTCACACAAAAAGGCTCCTCTACCACCAGGCAGAGGAGCCTTTTTTGACTGCCATGTGGGGAGTGACGTGGAGTTTACGGTGGTGATGCAGCGCGCCTCCAACGATGTTAAGTCGCTTTCATTGGCTATGAGCGGTAATGCCCCTGGCACCGTGGGCGGCTCATCAGTAGCAACCAGCAGCATGGCCGGTATGGAATGGGCCCGCTCCCCACTGACACCCGCGCCCAGCTCATGAGCCGCCTTATTGCCGCCAGCAGCAGCTTTGGGTGGGGCCGTGTAGATGTGGCCACTGCAATAGGTGGCCTACCGCTTTAAGGTGTTGACTATGATTGTTGGTTGCTGCGTTCTGAAATATTAACCAGCTAATACCTGCCAGCAGCCAAACAAAAAGGCCCGATGCATACACTGCATCGGGCCTTTTTTAGGAAGTGGTGGTATGGTACGCTTAGCGTACAGGTAGCCACTTATTGAGCACGGTCTGCTGCTCAGCGGTTGGGTTGGTCTGGCGCTCAATGCGGTAGCGACGAGCCGAAGAAGCCAATAGCGGGAACGTTAGCTCCTTGGTTTGGCCTTCGCGGGCTACAAGCAGTTTCACCTGCGAGCCTACTGCGCGGTTGGTCATTAGCTTATTGGGGTCGTCGGTAACGCGCGCACCATCAACAGCCAGAATCTCGTCGCCCACACTTAGGCCACCTTGCCAGGCGCTGCCGTCGCGCAAGACACTGGAAACGGTTTGCTTGCCACCCGCAGCGCTGAAGTTTGCGCCCAGGGCTACGTCAGTAGCTGCAGCAGTAGCCACTGAAAGCTTCAGGCCAGCATAGCCCAGAGCTGTTTCGTAGGGCAGCGTTTCGGTGCCATATACATAGCGGCGGAAGAAATCATCAAAGCGGCGGCCGGCTACTTTAGCTACCGCATCCTGGTACTCCTCATCGGTGAAGCCCCGACCCAGCTTTTTATAGTACTGGTCGTAGAGGTAGCGCATTACATCGTCGAGGTGCTTCTGGCCTTTGGTTTCGTTGATTACCATCAAATCAAGTACGGCGCCAATTACCTCCCCTTTGTCATAGTAGCTGATGCCAGTATTAACCGAGTTTTCGTTGGGGCGGTAGTACTTAATCCAGGCATCATAGCTCGACTCAGCAGCCGATTGCTGCTTATTGCCGGGGGTGTTTTCTACGCGGTTGATGCTGTTGCTCAGGTCCCCAAGATACTCGTCGGGCGTCAGGAAGCCCGCGCGCTGCACAATCAGGTTTGAGAAGTACTCCGTACCGCCCTCACTCACCCACAGCATATGGGTGTAGTTTTCATTGTCGTAATCAAACGGCCCCAGCGCAATTGGCCGGATGCGCTTTACATTCCACAGGTGGAAGTATTCGTGCGCCACCAGGCCCAGGAAACCCTTCCAGCCAGCCTCCGAAGAGTACGCGTTGCGCGACACCGACAAGGTGGTAGAAAACAGGTGCTCCAAGCCACCCGTGCCCCGGTCAATGTTGTGCACAATGAACAGGTAGCGGTCCAGGGGGTTGCGGTCTACTACGCGTTGGGCCTCCTCACACACGCGCTTCATGTCACGCGTCAGGCGGGCTTCATCCACTTTCGGGTCGCCGTACATAGCCACCGTGTGGGGTGTACCATTGGCGGTGAAGGTGTAAATCTTCTGGTTACCGATTTCAATGGGGGAATCGGCCAGCTCATCGTAGTTGGATGAGGTGTAGGTAAACGTACCTCCGGCGGGCTTGAGGCTGGTGCTGACCTGCGTCCAGCCCTGGGCGGGGTGCACCTCCAGCGTACTGCCCAGCTGCTTGTTATCAGCGGGGTACATGAATACGCTGCTGCCATTAAGGTAGCCATGAGCGGCATCAATAAAGCTGGTGCGTACGCTCAGCTCAAACGCATACACGCGGTAGTTTACTTTAACTTCCTTGCCCTTGGCATGGTATACGCGCCAAGTATTCTTGCTAATCTTTTCAGTTCGCAGCTTCTCGCTGCCCGAGGTGGCCTGGAAGCCCTCTACATTTTTAGCAAACTCCCGCACCAAGTATGAGCCAGGAGCCCACACGGGCATTTTTAGGTCGGTGTAGGCCTTGTTAAAGCCGTTCAGCGTTGTTTCTACTTCAAAGTAGTGCGTTTGCGGCGCCGGCATCGACAAGACGTAGCGCAGCGTAGGAGACGCGGCAGAAGCCAGGTTGAACTGGCTTAGCAGTGCCACCAAGGCCGCCGCCAACAGCAAGCGGGTACGGGAATGGAGCATGGGTTGGGGGGAAGGATTGAAAAATGAGGTGATGAACCACGTAGCGCGGGTGCAGCCACTACCGGGTGGCCAAAGAACGGGCAAAACCACCTGAGGCTGCAAATGCGGATTGAAATTTGCGCTGTTTAGGTAGGTTAAGCTCCACCTTTAGCGGAACCTGAGCACTGCCCGCCCCGTTACGAACGATATATAGGCCCCGGCCACTTTGTTATGCGATACATTTGGCTTGTTTTCCTGACCTTAGCTGGTGTGCTGCTAGGCCGCCTGGCCTGGGTGCACCTACGTCCTGCGGCCGTGCCCGTAGCCACCGGCACCAGTGTTCCGGCCGCTACACCGGTGCAGCGCGTAGCTTATGTGGTCAGCAGCAAGCGGGTACCCGTGCGCGCCGATAGTATAGTGGCCTTTGCCATGCGCCAACTAGGCACCAACTACTGCTACGCCGGTAGTACTCCCGCAACCGGCTTTGATTGCTCGGGCTTCGTGAACTACGTTTTTGCCCGTTACAAAGTCCCTGTTCCGCACTCTACAGCCTTACTTATAAATATTGGCAGAAGTGTGCCGCGCCAGGAAGCCCGCCGCGGCGATATTGTAGTATTTACCGGTACGGCCAGCAATTCAACCTCTCCCGGGCACGCGGGCATTGTTATCTCTGACCCCGGCCAGCCCCTACGCTTTGTGCATTCCTCTTCAGCGCGCCGCGAGTCTGGCGTGAAAGTCAGCCAGGTAGAGGGCACCGACTACGAGCGCCGCTTTATGCAGGTCCGCCGGGTGCTATAGTAATTTGGTGATTAGCAGACTATATGCAGTGGCCTAGGAGCTCTGCTACTGCTTCGTTGTGCCATTTCGTAAACTCATCACTCCTATTTCAACTATCCCTAAAAAAGCGATGCCCGGTCGCCTATGCAGTACCATGTAGGGCTGCTGGGCGAACCGGGCATCTAATCCTTCAAATCTTACCAAGCGATGAGTCTGGGGTACAGCCCCATCATCCACTTATCAAGTAAGACCTTGCCAGAATGCGGGAATAACTCAAATAGGAGCGAATTCCGCGCGAAAGCTGTTGTTAAGCGCGTCCGGCGGTGAAGCGGACTACATTCGACAGGCTTGGCAGGATTTGTTTGGGACTACTAGACATTTTGTACCTCCTTTCTTTAGATCCGACATAACCCGGGCTTCGCTTCCCAGCACCTTAGGGCTGCTTGGCGGGGGCTGTAGCACTCGCTACGGTTAGTAAAGTTAAAATCCCCCCGGATGGTTCAAAATAAAAAGGCCATTATTTACGCGCCCCAGCCCGTTTACTGGGCATACCCTTGATGATCAGGGGCTTTATTTTTTTACCACGGTAGCAAATGCCCACTCTATTTTCTCTGGCCTCAAACTTGTCTATTCCTCTGCGCACAAACACTACAGGTAACTGGCTGGACTGATCAGTTTTTGTTTTATCTTTTTCACGAAAAACCCACACTTCCCTATCACCATGAGAAAAACCCTGTTCCTTTGTCTAACCCTGTTGCTTGGTGTGATTGGCGCTGCCTCGGCCCAAAAACTCTCCCCCTTGGGCGTCTGGACCAACTCCGAGAAGAAAGCCACCTTTGAGATTTACCAGTGTGGCAATAAGCTCTGTGGCAAAATTGTATCGCTCACGGTCCCGAACGATCCTAAGACCGGCAAGCCCAAAACTGACTCCATGAACCCCGACCCCAAGCTGCGCAGCCGTCCGCGCCTGGGCCTGGTATTTATGCAGGGCTTTGAGTATGACGAAGACAATAAGTGGGACGACGGTAAGATCTATGACCCCGAAAGCGGCAAAACTTACTCCTGCTACATGAAGATGGAAAACCAGAACACCATGGAGGTGAAAGGCTACATTGGCTTCTCGCTGATTGGTAAGTCTCAGACCTGGACGCGAGTACGCTAGATTTCACTAGTACTAGGCCATTATCTTGTAAGCGACGCTTCTACTCAGAAGCGTCGCTTTTTTGTTAATTATCTTACCGTTACTTGGTAGTAAGCATCATCAGCACTCCTTCCTATTGCTTTAGAGAGCAACTTATGACACAGCGCACTCCTTGGTTTATGCGTTTATCTGCCCTGGCCCTAGGCCTGTGCGTCTCAACCACAGGCTTGGGCCAGGGCCTCTCTCCCGTTGGTGTCTGGCTTGATGACTCCAGCAACACGCACATTGAGCTGTATACCTGCAACGATAAGCAGCTGTGCGGCAAGCTGGTGTGGCTGCAGCCCATGGCGGATAGCGCCGCCCGCAGGCCCCAGCTTGATGCTCATAACCCCGACGCTACAAAGCGCCAGCATCCGCTCCTAAACCTGCAGGTTCTGCGCGGCCTGCGCTACGATGCCAGTGACGCACGCTGGGAAGACGGCGAAATCTATGACCCCAATAATGGCCGCACCTACTCCTGCTATCTTCGCCTCCTTTCCAAAAACCGCCTGGAGGTGAAGGGCTACATTGGCTTTCCCTTCATTGGCCGCTCTCATTACTGGACGCGGGTGCGCTAGGCCTGGCTGTTTGTTTTTAGTAGAGCAGGTAAAAGGGAGCAAAACTACCTCACGGCCCTCTTGTAGCGTTGCAGGTCCGGGCCCCTCCTTCTATTTCTATATGCCGGCCGCTATAGCTAGGCTACAGAATTTCCTTGATTTTATATGATTTGCCCCGGAACGTAAACGTGTCGCCGGAGTGCGCCTGTGCCATGGCCTGGTACAAGGGTGAAAAGGCCGACAGCGCAAAGTACGGCTGCCCCTCCACCTTTATTTCGCCTAGGCTCACTGACACGTAGAACCGCTGCGAGTCTGTTACCACCACGGAGCCCAGGCCCGCCTGGTTGGGTAGTGGCTTTACCTCGGGCACCCGCCGTAACACCTGTAGGCCACTAAGAGCCTCATCTAACTGCCGCGCAAACAGGTCGCGCTGGCGCTGGCACACCTCCCGAAACGACTCCATAGCTTCCTCGGCCGTGTCGCCTTCGAGGGCGCTTTCTTGCACCTCCAGCATGGCCTGCCGGGCATTATGGACTTTCTCTTCCTGAATGCGGCGACACTCCGCCAATAGTTGGTGTTTGAGAACAGCAGATGCACGAGTTGTAGACATGGCAGAAGCTAGATTTCATTCATTAAGCAAGACAGAAATGGACCCATCCGGGGCGCTCCGGTTGCAGCTGCCTAGAAAACTATTTAAGCAGGCATATGTTACTCCTGAAACTCCCCCGCCCTTGTTACCCTTTCTCAAAAAACTTTTTTCATCAGGGTCTGCGGCTTCTGCCACTGATTGGCAGCCCCTGCAGCGCAGCGCAGCCGAAGAGCGGCTGCGGCAGCAATGGGTGCAGGAGCAAGTGTATCTGAACTGGATGGGCCCCTATTTTAAAGCCTATCATTACCAGAAAGCAGGCCTTCCCAACGCCACTTTTCGGGTGCAATTGCTCCACGAAGAAGGCCGGCAGGGTGCTTTGTTCTTTTACGATCCCAGCATTGGCCCCGGCAACTTCCGCCACCTCTTCGATTTTATGCGTGACCGGGTAGTGGCGCTTGGCTACAACCTTTCCACCTCCGATCAGCGCAGCGTCCACCACGCCTCCTATACAGAAACTATTTACAAGCATTTCCTAAAGCCCCAACCCCGCGACTGCACCCAAACGGGCCGTTGCAACCAGCTTTATGGCAACATCACCATTGATCTGGTAAGCATAAATGGGCAACCGGGTTTCCTGCGCCTCTTTAGCAACCCCTTCGCCAACGACATTTTTACCCCGGCCCACAGCTTTGACGAAATGCTGGCCGCCATTCTTGATATGCCGCCGGCCCCACCCGAAGTACAGAAGCTAATCAAGAAATACGCCCGCAAGTAATCTTGAGCCTAGAGCATAATCAAAGAGCGGGCTTCTTCTAATGAGGAAGCCCGCTCTTTGTGTGAAAGCTACAGTCTTGGGCTACACCTAGTCAGAAGCTCTGACAAAACGTGCGCGGGCCACACTTCCATCGGGTGAGGTGAGGCGCAGGTGATATATTCCGGGGGCTAAGGTGCGGGTATCAAGCACCGGCGCAGGAGCAGTAACTACCTGGCGTAACACCACCCGCCCGGTAGCATCAACCACCTCCGCCTGTGCGCGACTCAGCTTCAGGTCGGTAATTCGTAATTGGTGGAGGCAGGGATTAGGGTACACGTGTAAGGTAGTAACCGTAACCGCGTTCTTGGTGGCCAGCACCAGCCCGTTGTCTCGGGCTACCGAGCCGGCCCCGTTCAATATCCACTGGTCCGGGTCAATCACAATGTTACTGAGTATCCGGCTTTCAGTGAGGCCTAGGCCAGTCACGGGCTGATCTTGGCGCAAGCGCACTGTGCGGGAGGTGCCATCCGTAAACTCCAGCCGCAAATCTACCTCCGTATTGAAAAATGGCGTGACAGTGGGCATAGAAACCGATTCCGTTGACTGCAGATAAACTGTTTGCCCCACCTGATTCCAGCGCACAGCGAAAGTGGGGTACCCTTGGCCCCTGAACCACTGATCAAAGAAATACTGCAACGACACGCCGGCTTCTGCCTCAAATATGCGCTGCAGATCGCGGGTGCGGGCCGTGCGGCCGGCGTAAGTGGTCTGATAGGTTTTCAACGCCCTGAAGAACTTCTCATCATCAGTAAGCAAGTACCGCAGCATGTGAATAAGGGCCGCTCCCTTCTTATAGCTCAGGCGGGAGCTGAAAATCCGGTTCACATCCGAAGTATCCGACACAAATACGCTTCCGCTGGGAATGGTCATGACGGAGGCATGGGCCTGGTCCATCCACTGCCGCGCCGCCTGAGCCGTGGAGAACTGGCCTAGCGAGATGTACTCCCCGTACGAAGCAAAGCCTTCATTCAGCCAGATATCTTCCCAGGCCCCGCAGGTTACGTTGTCGCCGAACCACTGGTGAAATAGCTCGTGGGCGGTAAGGGTGAAGTTGAAGCCGCCCTGGGTGGTCATGGTCTGGTGCTCCATGCCGCTGCCCGTACCAATGGGCGCCATGCTGTGGCCGTACTTTTCTTTGGCAAATGGGTACAGGCCTACCAAGCGCGAATAGTTCTCAATGAAGCCCGGCGTACGGTCTATTTCAGTGCGGTAAGTAGTAAGCGCCGCCTGGTTATAGAGGTAGTTAACAATAGGGATGCGGGGACCTCCTACTGGATTGGCGTAGTTTACATACTCTACGTACGGCGCTACGGCCACTGAAATCAGGTAGTAGTCAATGGGGTACTTTGATTTCCACTCGTAGCGTACTTTGCCGTTGGGCTGGGGAGTTACGGCCTGCAGAAGCCCATTGGAGCCCACCTTATTAATGGCCGAGGTAGTTACCCACACTTCCGAAGAATCAGCCTTATCAGTGAGCACCTGCTTGCAGGGAAACCACTCATAAGCATTGTAGGGCTCTGAGAGGCTCCAGGTAGTGCTCACGCCGTAAGTAGGCGCAACCGCCGAGTTGAGAGCATTACCAATTGCCGCCGAGTTGCCGTTGGGGGCAGTGCCACGGTAGTAAATGAGCGCATTGAAAAACACCTGGTTGCCAACTGGCTGCTGCAAGGCGGCAGTTACATCGCCGGCCGCCCGGCGCCAACCCGGGCTCTTGCGGCCATCCACTACCACTGAGTCGATAACTAAGGTTGGGTACAGCTCAAACGCCAGGGAATCTAAGCCTGAAGTCAAGGAGCGGGCTTTGATGCGCACTGCCCCGGCTACGTTGCGGGAGTTGTTTTCCAAGCTGATATCCAGCTTATAAAAGCTCACATCATAGCGCGCCATACGCTGCCGATGGTTTAGGCTGGCATAGGCCACCCGCCCGGCATCACTGATGCGCGCCTGCGCGCAGCCCTCAGCAGCGCCTAGTATATCGGCGGGACGGGCCTGGTACGTGGGCAGTTGCGCCAGCGAAGCATGGCCTAACAGCAATAACCCTGTCGCTAACGCGGCGAAAACTCGGGACATATACAGAGTAAGTAAAATAGGAAACGGGATTACCAGCGCGACAATATACCCTGCCAAGATACGCCCCTGAAGCTGAAATATGCATGTAACGGATTGGGCTTAAAGCCACGCGGCCTGTGGCTTACTTGGCAAACCATGCCCTGGCTTAACGCAAAACGTCCCTGGCTCTCTGCAGAAGCCAGGGACGTAAACAGCTCATAGCCTAAGCTACTAGTACAGAAACAGAAAGGCAGCAAACAGCCCTACCCAGAGCACATCAATAAAGTGCCAGTACACGGTAATCATGTGCAGCTGCAAACGGCGGTACGGGTTGCGGATGAATACCAGGTTACGCACCCCATCACGGGAGGCATGAATGGTACGCAGCAACAATGCCAGCAGAAACAACATACCCCCAAAAAGGTGCACCACGTGCAAGCCCGAAATCAGATACACAAACGTGCCGGTAGCGGATTGGGGGTCGTTGAGTAGTACGCCCTGGGTGCGCAGCTCATTCCAGCCTAGCAACTGCAGACCGGCAAAAATACTGCTCAGCAGCAGCGTAGCGCCCAGGCAGCGTACCAGGTTCTGCATATCATCTTGCTGGTACAGTCGTTTTGCCTGGCTGATGGTATAGCTGCTCACCAGCAACACAATGGTGCTTAGGGAGAAGTAGCGCGGAAATGGATGGTTACCAATAGGGACATCAGTGGAGTAGCGCAGGCGCGCGTAGGCCACCACCAGCACCACAAACAACACCGTAATTCCAACCAGCCCTAGATATAGCATGACGAGCAAAACGGGCATCCGCTCCATCTTCTGGAAAGTGGAGGCGGCACGGCCAGCTCCTACTTTATCTCTATGTTCTCTGTCAGAATTCATCGGGCGGAAAAAATGGGCAGCTTCGTGGTTATGCAAACCAATCGGGAGCCCATTAGTTCCAGCCGGGAAGCACCGGGGGCACATAGGGGCGTACCAGCAAGATACGTAAAAATGCCACCCTGGCTGTTTCAATTTTCAGGCTTTTTGGACCTTAATTTCCCTTGAAAAAAGAGCCTATCTTTCCGAGGACGGCATTAAACGTAATTTTAGGGGAGTTGCCCGCGCCAAAGGTTACGTGCGTTTTGTTGGCCACGCGCAAATCCAGCACCAGCCCTAAGCGCAGGGCCAGTTCATTGAGTTGCTTTAAGGGGTCGGGCGCATTTGGGTCTTTGGCTTTTTTAGGCGCGCTGGGGTCCTTGGGCGGTCCGCTCGTAATCTTGTCAAACACCCGCTGACTTGGGAAATTAATTATTAGATAGGTCCCAACAGCCACAATTTTAACGTCGTCGCCATCCAGGGTAACCACCAACTGCGCATCTATCTCGAGGCCGCTAGCCAAGGGAAATAGGAGTTGCGGGTGGCAACGTGGCGGCCGGCGGGTTCTCGCCGCGGGTACGGATGCGCAAGGCTCCGTTGAGGCGCCACGTGGTAGGAGAGCTGGGGTTTTGCGCATTTGGCATTTGCAGCTCCATCTGATCGAAATTCAGAGCCAGCTCTACGCCGCCAGAAAGCTTTGAAAGTAAGGAAGCCGCGGTATCGGCCCAAGAGGGTTGGGAGTTTGGGTCAGGCATGATGAATGCGTGGTAAGAGAATGAAAGATGATAAAAGCCACCGGCCGTTCTTAGAAAGATGCCAGTTGCTTTAGGAGCGTATGCATGGCCGCCAGCCGAAAAATTTCTGCTTAGCAGTGATAATTCTCAACGATAGGGCCGCGCGCAAGTTACATCAGCCTCTGTAATCAGTGAGGTGGTGGCGTATTGGCAGGCCATTTGCACTGGCTTGCTGTAGTGCTTGGACTTTTGAGGTGGACCGAAGCCCAACCAGACAAAATCCTAAGCAGCTAAACTGCGTATGCAGCCAGTAACTACCCTTTCACCCTCCCTTGCTTTATGACTTCCCTTTCCCGTTTCCTTTCTTTTGCTTCCACGCTGGTACTAACGGCTGGTTCCGCGCTGGCCCAGCAGCAACCCGCTGCTGATGCCAGGCCTTTCGGCCTTACCGACAGAATGGAAATAGTGTATCAGCTACAGGATGGCAAAGGGAAACCCGTGGGCGTTATCCGGAACCGGGTGGTAAACTTCACTACTGAGCAAAACAAGAAACAAACCATCACTACTACCACGGCCCTGCTCAAGAGTGGGATGTATGATACTAAAAACAAGCTTGAGAACCTGCAGGACCTCCGCTATATGTGCCGCCAGGACACATGCTTTACCGATGGCACCAGCGAGTTAAATGCAGAAAGCCTTAGCTCGTTCCGTAACCGGCTCTTTACCTATGATCCGGTTCCGCTGGCCTGGCCTAACCACCCTACGGTGGGCTCTACCCTGCCTTCGGGGGGCGTTACGGTGCAAGTAAGCAGCACGGCCGTGGATATTGCCAAGGTGTATGCCACGGTTAAGAACCGGAAAGTAGTTAGTGGGCAAGAGCCAGTGACTACCCCAGCGGGTACTTTTCAGTGCTACAAGGTAGAGTCAGAGCGGGAACATGGCACTGCCGCCCGCGCCGACTTAATAATGCGTAGTTCTCAGCGGGTGGTTGATTACTATTCGCCGGAAATAGGCATGGTAAAAAGTGAGTTTTATGATAAAAAAGGTAATCTTGAGCAGGTTCGGTTGCTGACCATGCGCAACGGCTCAAGCGCGCAAGCAACAGAGCCACTGCATCAGAAAGTCAAAACCAAGCTTAAATAACCCCTCAGTTAACTTTTTGCGGATTATGGGTTTCAACGCTTTTCGTAATCTGCTGGCCGCTGCCGTAGTGTTGCTGCACCTGGGAGCCTGCCAGTCGGCGCCGGAAACGGCCGCTATTCAGGGTAGCTCCCCTGCCGCTACGCCAACCCTTACGGGTAAAACCTACGGGGAGGCCATTAGTGCCAGCGGGGCCCAACCGATAGCTACACTGCAACAGGTCCTCGGCAGTAGAGACTCGGCCCAGGTGAAGCTGGTTGGCACCGCCGATGCTGTGTGCCAAGCCAAAGGCTGCTGGCTAACCATGAAAACCCCGGACGGCCAGCCCATGCGTGTCCGCTTTAAGGACTACGCTTTCTTTGTGCCGAAGGACATTGCCGGTAAGACCGTGATAATTAATGGCTGGGCTCACCGCGAAACCGTTCCCGTTTCTGACCTACAGCATTACGCCCAGGATGCAGGTAAGTCAACGCAAGAGGTGGCAGCCATTACCGAGCCTGAGCAGCAGTATACCTTTGAAGCTGATGGGGTACTAGTAGCCGATTAACCCAGCCAGCAGTACTCCCCTTTTTTTTAGCAAGCTCCCTCGCACGTGTGAGGGAGCTTGCTGTTTTTTTAGCGTAATAGGTTCAGCAGTATTACTCTACTCCGCTAGCCCACTCGTTCTGAAAATATGGGCCGGCTAGACCCGTATTACCGCCTTTTCTTTGAGCACGACAAATGCCCAATGCGTAGCTTGCGCACCTGTTGGCGGCGTTTGGTTTGCCCATTCAGCTGCCAGCAACGTAAGCTTCTGAGCCACCCAAGCGAAGTTCCATGACCGACATTCAGCAACAGATAACCGCTTTAACGGAGCGGCTGCACCACCTCAACTATCAATATTACCAGCGTGACATTTCTGAAGTGCCTGACCAGGACTTCGACCACATGCTAGCAGAGTTGGCCCGCCTAGAGAAGGAATACCCCGAATTTGCCCACCCCAACTCTCCTACTCAGCGCGTGGGTGGCACTATAACCAAGCAATTTCCCACGGCTGAGCACCGCTACCCCATGCTCAGCCTTGGCAATACCTACTCAGAGGCAGACTTACGGGAGTTTGATGAGCGCGTGCGCCGGGGGCTGGAAGGCGCCGATGTAGCATATGTTTGTGAGCTGAAATTTGACGGCGTTGCTATGAGCCTGACCTATCAGGATGGGCAGCTCACCCAGGGCGTTACGCGCGGCGACGGTACCCGTGGCGACGTGGTAACCAACAACGTGCGCACGATCAAGAACCTGCCCCTGCACCTGCGCCCGGCAGCCAACCAGCCTAAAGAGTTTGAAGTGCGCGGCGAGATTTTTATGCCCCTACCGGTATTCGCAGACCTGAACATAGAGCGTGAGGCCAACGGTGAGCAGCTGCTGGCTAACCCGCGCAATGCAGCTAGCGGTGCGCTCAAGCTCCAGGACTCGGCACTGGTGGCGGCCCGCCGTCTGCGCTTTTACGCGTACGCCTACCTTACCCCAGGGCGGGGATCTTTCCCTACGCACAGCGCGGCCCTGGAGGCTATGTTGAGCTGGGGCTTACCCGTTTCTGATACCTGGCGCCGCTGCCACTCTATTGAGGAGGTGCTGGCCTTTGTGCATGAGTGGGACAAGCAGCGCTTCACGCTGCCCGTTGCCACCGATGGCATAGTCATCAAGGTTGATGACTTCCAGCAGCAGGAAATACTGGGGTTCACGGCCAAGAGCCCACGCTGGGCTATTGCCTACAAGTACCCCGCTGAAGCCGCCCGCACCCGCCTCAACAGCATCCAATACCAGGTGGGCCGTACGGGGGCAGTAACGCCAGTAGCCCTCCTCGACCCCGTGCCGTTGGCTGGTACCGTGGTGAAGCGCGCCTCAGTGCACAATGCCAACCAGATTGCGGCCCTTGACCTGCGCCTTAACGATATGGTATTTGTGGAAAAGGGTGGTGAAATCATTCCTAAAATTACGGGGGTTGACCTGAGCGCCAGGCCGGCAGAAAGTCAGCCTATTCAGTACCCTACAGAGTGCCCCGCCTGCGGTACGCCCTTGGTTCGGCCGGAGGGCGAAGCGCACTTCCGCTGCCCCAATGACCGCGGCTGCCCACCTCAGCAGAAAGCCCGCCTAGAGCACTTTGTGTCGCGCAAAGCTATGAACATTGATGGTTTGGGAGCCGAAACTGTTGGCCGCTTCTTTGACCTGGGCCTCGTGACCGATGCCGCCAGCCTCTACGACCTACCCGCCCATGCGGTCGAGCTGGCCCAGCTCGACCGCATGGGCGAGAAGTCGGTGCAGCGGCTTGTAACTGGCCTGGAGCAAAGCAAACAGGTGCCCTTTGACCGGGTACTGTTTGGCCTGGGCATCCGGTACGTGGGGGAAACCGTGGCCGAAAAGCTAGCCGCTCACTACCGCACTATAGAAGCGCTCAGCGCTGCCAGCGCCACCGATCTGGCTGCCGTACCCGAAGTGGGCGGCGTAATTGCCGAATCGGCGGCGGCGTGGTTCCAGGAGCCCGAAAATCAGGCTCTGATTAGTGGCCTACGGGCAGCAGGTGTGCAACTGGCGCTTACTGGTGAAGCTCCGCAAGCCGTTAGTGACCGACTAGCCGGGCTGACATTTGTGCTTTCGGGTGTGTTTGAGCAGCATAGCCGCGAAGACCTGCAGCAACTCATACAGCAGCACGGCGGTAAGGTAACGG
The DNA here is from genome assembly GCF_013137895.1 of Hymenobacter taeanensis. Taxonomy (NCBI): domain Bacteria; kingdom Pseudomonadati; phylum Bacteroidota; class Cytophagia; order Cytophagales; family Hymenobacteraceae; genus Hymenobacter; species Hymenobacter taeanensis. The sequence goes on along the minus strand of NZ_CP053538.1, from coordinate 4,039,282 downwards.
GCAGCATCAGCAAGAAGCTCAGCTACCTAGTGGCCGGCGACAAAATGGGGCCGGCCAAGCGTGAAAAAGCTACTGAACTGAAAGTGCCCATCATCACGGAGGCTGACCTGCTGGCCATGTTACCAACCGGCACCACTGCGCCCGAGGAAGATGAACCGAACGATACCCCTTCCCTCCTGACAGCTGAATTGCTCCCGGCTCCGGATACCACCGGCAACACCACCGCTGACGAAAAGCCAGGTACTGGCCTAGGGAAGCAGGGCTCGTTATTTTAACAAGGGCTTACGGTTACTATACCCATTCCAAACGTGCGCCCCAAAAGGCTGGCTCAGGGCTGGTACTGGCCTATCTAAGGAACATTCTCCCGGACAGGCCAGTTACCCAAAAGCCAGCCGCCCCTACAACGTGCTCCGCTACTTCCTTACTTAGAACTCCATATGATCCGTTTTGCTTTTCTAGCCTCAGCTCTCTTCTTGGCCGCCACTGGTGCCTTCGCGCAGGGTCAACCCCAGTCAGGTTCTCCTGCTGCTGGCACCGCCCCAACCACAGTTGTAGCGCCCACGGTGCCCGTAGCCTCCTTGGCAACAGTACAGCGGGCACTGGCGAAACCCGGCGTGGTTCTGCTGGATGTGCGTACCCCTGAGGAGTATGCGGCGGGCCACCTCAGCAATGCGCAGAACGTAAATTTTCGGGCTGCAGATTTTACCACTCAGGTCAGTCAGCTTGACCCCACGAAAACCTATGTATTGTACTGCGCCTCCGGAAACCGCAGCGGCAAAGCCACGGTGCTCTTTCAGGAAAAAGGATTCAAGAATGTCATTAATGCCGGGGCCTTTAAAACGCTGCAGGAAGGCGGCGTGAAATAGCCACCTACGGGTGAGCATACTATCCTGAAACTGCTAGTGGCCTAGAAGCCATGGCCTCACCAAACACAACGGCCCGGCCCACCAGATAGGTGAGCCGGGCCGTTGTGTTTGGCACTGTACTATTGCTTAGAAGCTCTGTACAATGCTGTTATGCAGGGTGCGAGGACTCCAGTAACCGCTGGCAATAATCCGGCGGATGGTGAACAACGGGTCTTGCTGGTCGCGCTTCTCGGCCAGCACGAAAGCGGCATCCATACCGCGCTTCTTTAGCTCCGGGAAAGCCTCAGGGTTCCAGAGGCCGAAGGGATAAGCGAAGTAGTTGATCTTCTTGCCAGTAATTTCCTCCAGCTGCTTGGTGGGCTTCTCGATCTGGGTTACCCAATCCTGGCCCTGGTATTTCTTCACGTTGTGGTGGTCCCAGGTGTGCGAACCGATTACGTTACCTTCATCGGAAAGCTGCTTCACCTGTGCCTTAGTCATGTAGTTGGGGCGGCCCAGGCTCACGGTCATCACAAAATACACGGCCTTGTAGCCGTACTTGTCCAGCGTGGGCCGGGCAACGGTGAACTGGTCGAGGTCGGTATCGTCGAAGGTGAGCATGATGGGCTTGCTTGGCAGCGGCGCCCCGGTGGTGAGGTAGGCAAATAGCTGATCGGGCAGAATGCTGTGGTAGCCGGAGTCGGCCAGCATTTTGATCTGCGCCTTAAATTGCTCTACCGGTACGATGTAGTCTTTGGCTCCTTTCGAGTCTTTGGCGCGCCAGTCGCGAATCTGGTGGTAGCACAGAATGGGCACCTGGGGCCGGGCCAGAATGGCGGCGGCATCGGCACGCTTGCTGGCCGGGATGGTGGCCGGGCTGCCGGTGCTGATGTCGGCGGCGGTAGCGTTGCCAGCGGTGGTAATGGTAGCCGTAGAGGCTGAGTCAACGGCAATGGCCGTGGCAGATGCTGCATTTTCGGCGGCTGTGGCCGTTTTGGCGTCGTTGCAGGCCGTTAGAGCGCTGAGCGTGGCGATGGTGGCAGCTGCCAGCAACGGGTAATAAGTGAACTTCATGAAATGGGTTAACGCGACCGGCCCGGAGAGCCGAACTTTTACAGGAAACGAGCTGACCTTCGCCGTTGGCATAGTACCTTCGCTGCGGGTCTTCCCATTACAAATCAACCGCTAATTTCCCGCATGGACAAACTCCGTGGCACTGGCGTAGCCCTCGTTACTCCCTTCACTCCTACTCCTGATTGCGCCGTCGACTACGACGCTCTGCGCCGTCTAGTTGATTTTACCCTCGAAGGTGGGGTAGAATACCTCGTTATCAACGGCACCACGGCCGAGTCGCCGACTCTCACCACGGAAGAAAAGGCCGAGATTTTGCGCGTAGTGCGTGCGCAAGTTAATGGCCGCGTACCACTGGTGTATGGCATTGGCGGGAATGATACGGCCGCCGTAGTTCGCACCATTCAGAATACTGACCTATCGGGTATCACGGCGCTGCTCTCAGCCAGCCCCCACTACAACAAGCCCAGCCAGCGCGGCATCATTGCCCACTATGAGCGCATTGCCGACGCTTCGCCGGTGCCAGTGTTGCTTTATAACGTGCCCGGTCGCACCAGTTCTAACCTTACCGCCGCTACTACCCTGCTACTTGCCCAGCACGCCAACATCATTGGCATCAAGGAGGCCAGCGGCAACTTAGAGCAGTGTATTGCCATTGCCGCCGCTAAGCCAGAGGACTTCCTCTTGATTTCGGGTGATGATATGATGACCACTTCCCTCATCAGCTTCGGCGCCGTAGGCATCATCTCGGTACTGGCCAACGCCTTTCCGCGCCGCTTCTCCGACATGACCCGTCACGCCCTGACCGGCGACTATAAAGCAGCCAGCCAGTTGCTGTTCGGCTTTGTAGAGCTCAACCCGCTGATGTATGAGGAGAGCAACCCGGTGGGCGTAAAGGCCGCTTTAGAAAGCCTTGGCGTATGCTCCGGCTCCGTGCGCCTCCCCCTCGTGGATGCCTCGGAAGGCCTCAGAACTCGGATTCAAAAACTAATCTAGGCCACTCAGGTTCGGGCAAGGACGTAGCGCTTGTAAAGAGGCTGTTCTTATGTGAGCACTCACACTTGTCAATCTAAAAGCCCTTACCTCCACCACGGAAGTAAGGGCTTTTTGTTACTTACTGCTTTTACCGCTACAGAAGGGAGCCTACACCAACCGACAATTGCTGTGTCCTTGCCCGGGCCTGAGTAGCCTACCAGCCGCTGGCCAGCACATCGGCTACGTGTAGCGTCTTGATGGGCTTTTTTTCGCGGCGAATGTAGGCATCGAGGTGCATGAGGCAGCTGGTGTCGGTGCTGATGAGGTAGTCGGCGCCCGTGGCCAGGGCATGTTCTACTTTCTGTTCGGCCATGGCCACGGATATGGCTTCGAACTTCACGGCGAAGGTGCCCCCAAAGCCGCAACAGGTTTCAGTTTCGGCCATCTCAAGGCGCTCTAGGCCAGGTATGGCATCTAGGAGCAGCCGCGGCGCTTCCCGGATACCGCACTCGCGCAGGGCGGAGCAGGAGTCGTGGTAGGTGTACTTGCCTTGCAGGCGCGCCTGCGGAATGGACTTCACGCCCATTACATCCACCAGAAACTCGGTCATTTCAAACGCCCGCCGCTCTACGCCGTGGTAACGGCCAGCATCAGGGGTGCCCTCAAACAACTCAGCGTAGGTGTTGCGCACCATCCCGATGCAGGAAGCCGAGGGACTCACGATGTACCGTTCGTGTTGGGTAGGGAAATCGTCGAGAAACTTGCAGGCTACTTCCCGGCTCTGCTCTTTGTAGCCGGCGTTGTAAGCGGGCTGCCCGCAACAGGTTTGGGCGGCATTATAGTGTACCTCGCAGCCCACTGCTTCCAGAACCTTCACCATGTTCATGGCGGTTTCAGGAAAGAGCTGATCTACGAAGCAGGGAATAAACAGGTCGACTTGAGGGGCAGACATACTGAAGGGTACTGGTGATGCTTGATAAAGAGATTGATGGCACGAATGAGGCAGGTCGAACTAGGGTAATATCAATAAAACATTCCTACCAGCGTTCCAAGCAAGTATTTGCAAGCGATATCCTCTGAGTTAAAGCTCAGCAAGTTCGTTTTTTTACCTCGCTCGCTGTAATACACCTCCCAGGCCTGACCGTTCCTATTCAGGCACATTGCCTCGTTGGGAAAACCACCTCTCAAGTCGTAAGAGTCGTTGCGAATTTTCATTCGCGTCAAAATTCACGCTAAATCGAGGCTATTCATGCCAAGTAGTACTCACTAGTTGCCACTTATTACAAGTGCTCTTCCCACTAATTAGGCTAGTAATGCCCAGCAAAAATCCGCTGATTCCACTCCAGGGCATCAGTGAGAGCTTCTAAATTGAGAATGGGCTCCTCTTCCACTGTCACGCCAAACTCCAGTAGGCGCTCGGTGGGCATATTGCCGGTCAGCTGGTCAGCGGCCATAGGGCAGCCGCCATAGCCGCCCAGGGCACCGTCAAAGTGGCGGCAGCCAGATTCATAAGCGGCCTGCACTTTCTCCTGCCAGCTATCAGGGGTAGTGTGCAGGTGAGCACCAAATCGGATGTTCGGGAAGGCCGCCGTCAGCTCCCGGAAGGCAGGACTGATGGTAGCAGGCGTAGAGGCGCCAATGGTATCAGAAAGCGCCACAATAGACACGCCCAGCGCATCAAGTTTCTGGGTGAACTCTCCCAGTACACCGGGGCTCCACGGGTCGCCGTAGGGGTTGCCGAAGCCCATGCTCAGGTATACCACCTGCTCCTGCCCAGTGCGGGCGCACAGTTCCTGCATCCGCGCTACATCATCGAAGGCCTGGGCGATGCTCTTGTTGGTGTTTCGCTGCTGAAAGGTTTCAGACACCGACAATGGAAAGCCGATGTACCGTATTTGGGGGTGCTGGGCGGCGGTTTCGGCTCCGCGCAGATTAGCCACAATGGCCAGCAAATGCGTGCCCGACTGGCCTAGATCCAGCCCGTCGAGCACTTCGGCCGTGTCGGCAAGCTGCGGAATAGCCTTCGGCGACACAAAGGAGCCAAAGTCGAGGGTTTGAAAGCCTACCCGCAGCAGTGCATTGAGATAGGCAATTTTATCGGCGGTGGGTATGAACGTAGGCCAGCCCTGCATGGCATCGCGGGGGCATTCGGTGAGGTGGAGCATGGAAGGTGGGGCTTGCTTGGGAGCGTAAAGGTAGTGGTGGCTGCCGACTGTTCTGCGGCCAAGCTATACCATATGCCTAGGGAGGCCAACAGCAGCTGAGCAACAGATGATGGAAGCAATCCAGACCGAACTACTACGCGGCGGCGGGGGTTTATCTTATTACTTATCTACCATCGCCTGATCCTCTTCCATGCTGCACCGCCTTCGTGCCCTGCCTGCCGTAGTTCTTGTATTATTTCTTACCGCCTGTAGCCAGAGTCAGACGCTGCAGGGTATATTCCAGAAATCAACGCCTCACGAGGAATACGCCCGCCGGCTGCGGCAGGCACGCCTGGATGAAACTGCCCTGGGCAGAGACTGGTTGCGTGCTGCCGAGCAGGCCTTGCACGACTCCCTGACCATCACACTGCCTTTCCAGGAAAGCGGCTTCTTCCCCGCCGACCGCGCCACGGCCGTGGGCTACCGGTACAAAGTCAGGAGTGGCGAAACCATTCACGTGAGCCTCAAGCTGGCCCCCGGCACCGATGCCCGTGTGTTTCTTGATGCCTTCGAACTCCATCCTGCCCAGGCCAAACCTACGCTGCTGGCCTCAGCCGATACCACCGATCTATCGTTCCGGTACACCGCCAGCAACGACCAGCAGCACGTATTGCGCGTGCAGCCGGAGTTGCTGCGGGCCGGCCGGTATACACTACGCGTGCAACGAGAGCCTAGCCTGAGCTTCCCGGTCCGGGGCAAGAATGATGCAGCCGTAGGCAGCTTCTGGGGTTCCGACCGTGATGGTGGGGCCCGCCGTCACGAGGGAATTGATATTTTCGCCAAGCGAGGCACCCCAGCCATTGCTGCCGCCAATGGCTTCATTACACGCGTCAACGAGACCAACCTTGGGGGCCTGGTGGTTTGGCTGGCAGATAATGAGCACGGGCAACACCTGTATTACGCCCACCTTGATAAACAACTGGTGCAACCAGGCCAGCAGGTGCGCATTGGCGATACGCTAGGCCTGGTGGGTAACACCGGCAATGCTCGCACCACCAACCCGCACCTGCATTTTGGGGTGTACCGCAGTGGTTCCGGTGCCGTTGACCCTTTCCCGTTTGTGCGAAGAGCTGATGCGCTGCCCCCTGCGCCGCGTGTCGCTCCGGAGCGCCTAGGCCAGTGGGTGCGCGCCAAGGAGGCCAAGCTGGCGCTGCACCGTAGTCCGGCTGCCAAAAGCAAAACAGTTGGCACCACGGCCAAACCCACCCCCCTGCTGGTGTTAGGCGTAACCACTGACTGGCTACGGGTGCAGCTGCCCACGGGCCGCACTGGCTTTGTACCGGCGCGCACGGTGCTTAAGGCCGAGCCATTACGGCGCGAGTCATTGGCCGTAGCCACTGATTTGTTTGCCCTGCCGCAACCTAATGCCCAAACCCTTGACTCGGTACCCGCTAAGGCCACGGTGGCTGTGCTGGGTGAGTTTGCAGGGTACCGCCTGGTACGACGCACAAATGGCCGCGTAGGGTGGCTGGCTCCCACGGCTTCATAAGCCAGGCTATTTTAGGGCTGCCACTACCAAACATGGCATAGTATTCTGAAGTAGGCAAGCATTACACCATTACTTGACTTACAGCAGAAGGTAGGCCACTAGCGCGCTTCATGCTTTGTTCATGCACCCACCGCTACGTTTGGTACGGTGATTGGAGTACAACGCAGTGTAGCCTTCTCAGGAAGGTTGCACCGCGTTTTTTGCGCATACCCAACGTTAGTAGCATACAAAAGGCCCGACTATTCTTAGTCGGGCCTTTTGTATGCAAGGACAGCTAAAGAAATTTGGCCTTTACTCGGCAATAACTACGGCTTTGCTGAGCTTTTTGGAGTATGCTAAGCGCCGCTCACGCCCGCCAGACCCTATATAGTCAAAGCCAACGGCCTTATTATCATCCTTCACAGAGCTCCAGGAGAGGACATCCACGTTTTGTGGTTGCACCGACGTTTTTGGGATGGCGGGCTGCACAAAACGGTCGTCGCGGAAGAAAGTATTCATGCCTTGCAGAATGGCAATTTCCTTATCGCGCGTAGTTGCTACGGCCGGATCAGTTAAGTCACGCTCATTGATCAGGGCAGAAGCGGGCATTACCTCTTTGCGTAAGGTGTCACCTTTGCTGCTTAGAATGATAAAATTAGCCTGAGCCGTGGCAATCTTGGTGCCGCGCAGCTGCAATACAAAGTTGTCTTTGGTTTTGGTGTTAGAGAAGTAGTGCGATGCATTTACCGTCCGGAGTACGCTGCGCTCCGTTAGGCGGGCGCGGCTACCTTCAGGTGTGGGTGTAAATACCTTTTGGGCATTTTTGGAAGTCCCCACTTCGCGCTCCGTGTTGATGCAGGAGGTAGTTTGCACCAGTAGAAAAGCGCAAGCTACAGGGAGTATATACTTTTTCATGTGAAGGAAATCAACCATCGTTCAATTCGCCAAAATACGAATCCTCCCGACAGATAGGCGGATAGCCGGGAGGGCTAGCCAGTATTATATGAAAGGAGTTGTGAATAACTACGTGACCTAGTTAGCTATACGCCAGTAAAACCGGCTACAACAGCATCAGCAACGTTGCCAATGAACCACAGGCCATGAAAACCTGACCTGAACAAAAGAGCCTTTCACCGCTTTTTACGCTTATTTGATCTTGCCTGGTTTAACATTTCTAGTAAATCAGCGCTTTTTCGCACAGTATCACTTACTTACACAAGGATTTGCTACAGCAGCTTAGCCGAATCAAAACAGACCAAGCTCAATTCCGATAGTCCACCTTGGCAGCTCAGGGTAGTTGGCCGGTGCTGTTTCAGTAAAGGTATCGGTTAAACGGTAGCGAACAACAGCCGCGTAGCGGTTAGAGCCCACTCTTGCCCCTACTCCAGCGGGCCACCGACGCATGTAAGACAGGCCCCGTTCATGCACCACGACGCGCGCGGCACCTGTTACCCCCTGGCGGTCTTCGTACGTGTGCACGGTGCCTGCCACCCAACCTGCCCAACCGGTTACGTCTAGGTAGTGGCCTACCACGTTGCCCCTGCGCCCAACATTAAAGCGCACGTACGGCTCAGCTAGCACTTCATGCAAAGCCAGGGCCTCAGAATAGTGCTGGGCCGAAGATGGTAGTACCTTATCAGTGGTTTGTGCTAATGCATACGTGAGCCGGGTATACCGAACGTCAAACCCGGTTGCCAGGCTGTTAGATAACCGATACTTGTGCCGCAGGCCCAAAAAATACTCCCCCGACTTAAATGGTCGCAGCTCAGCCCCGGGGCCGTTAGCCGCACCTACTACGGGAGCATACCCCACGTATAGGTGGCGAAAAAATGCGCGGTTAGGCCCGTAGGTTGCTCGCACAGTATCGCGGCTGGTAGTTGACCTGAGCAGCACCCGCTGCGCCAGGCTACGGTGAGCCCCACAAAGCCCTAGCAACAAGGTGGAGGCGAGGGCAACCGATGAAAACCTCATGAGGCAGAATACGCTTGAGTGAAACCACGGTAGTGCACGCGCAGCACATCACCTGGCCGCAGCCGCTCTAGCGGCACCCGTAGCACGGCACGCTGGGTTACCTCAAGCACTTGGTAACGCCGCACTACCCCGTTTGCGTCCAATATTTGCCAGTACAAGTAATCGGGCGGCACGGGGCCCACTACCGGCTCCTGATTAGGCAAGGAGGGTTCTGGCTGGTGAGAAGCCTCCTGGCCTAGCTTGGCCACGGGAGGCGCATCGGAGCCGTTGGGCGTTACAGCCCCAATGGAGTCTGCGTAGAGAGGTAGAGTACGGGCGGGGATGAAGGCAGCTTCAGGCCGGATAATAATAGCCACGGTAGAATCCTGACGAACAAAGTCGAAGGACGGAGCTATTGCATTCGGTGTGCTCTGGGTGAAATAGGCCGCCTGGGGCATCCCGTAGCCATGAGCGTAATCGAAGTATGGAAAGAGGCTGCCGGAACTCTGAATTTTCTGAAATAAGGTCATAACGGGCAAGTCGCGCTGCTGCTGCAACACACAGGCGGCAAAGCCCGCCATGAGCGGACTGGAGAAGGAGGTGCCCTGAGTACGTACATACCCGCCCGGAGCCGCTGCCATCACCGTTCCGAAGGCCGCCACGTTAGGCTTCAAGCGCTTATCGGCCGTAGGCCCATAGCTGCTAAAATCAATATGCAGATAGGTGTCAGGGTCAATGCCGCCCACAGCCAATACGGAGTCGCCGTCGGCGGGGGTGCCTACGGTGCGCCACTGCGCATCATCCCCATCATTACCGGCCGCATTCACCACCAGAATACCCTTACGCACTGCAAGCTCAGCGGCCCGGGCAACCAAGCTGGTGCGGCCGTTCATTTGCTCCGGAAAGTACCGCCGGGTGGTGTAACCCAAGGAAGAGTTGATGATATCGGCACCATTACGGTCGGCCCATTCCGCTGCGGCCAGCCAGGCCAGTTCCTCAGCGTACCGCTCCCGGTACATTTGCTCGGTACGGGCCAGCAGAAACTCTGCTTGCGGGGCCAGGCCTAGGTACGTACTGTCGGGCAGGCGGCCGGCAATGCAGGACAGTACTTCGGTACCATGCGAACCACCCTGATAAACATGGGGGGTGTGCTTGAGAAAGTCGTAGGTCTCAACAATGGCTTTCCGCTTCCGCAGATGGGCAAAACTCACGTGCTGATCTGCCCCATTGAAGCCTACATCAAAAATTGCAATTCGCACGCCCTGCCCCGAGAGACGAGCCCGCTGAAACTCCCGTCCTCCCAAGCTTTCCGTCTGCCGACGGGCCAGTTGCCGGTCAGTAGCCGAGAGGTTCATGGAGCCACCAGCCAGCTCGGTTGTGCGGGCGGCGGGGAGCAGCGCGGCTTCTGGCAGCGCCTCAACTGTACGCACACCAGGCAACTGGCGCAGTTTGGCCGCCTGAGCGGGAGTAGCGCGGCACGCTACTGCATTAAACCAACGGCTCACGAACTGTGGAGCTCCCACTTGCTCCTGCACGCGGGCCACATAATCCGGACGGACAGGAAAATCAGTGCTGTCGAAGGCGGGCAGGTGCTGCCGTTGTCGCCGTGCCTGGGCCTGGGGGCTGAAGTACTGATCTGGCGAAAACCGCTGGCCTGCTTTATCCGTGAATACGACCCAATACTGGCCTGGGTCAGGTGCCTTGGTTACGGCGGCGGATTGCGCGGTTGCAGTACGCCCCGCTACCAACAGCGTGCTACTCAGCAGCAACCGCCACACAGCAGAAGTAAGCGAAGACCGGTGCAAGGGAAAAAGACTAAGGGTACACTCTACAATTGTCTCCCAAGGTACGGCAAATGCTTGTTGGCACAGAGAATTGCCGTCATTATGCATGTTCCAGACCCTATATAACTGTTAGGCTAGGCTAACTCAAAAGGCGTCAGCTAAACACGTAAACTCAGCTTCTCTTATGTGCATTTTTCACGATTATCTGAAGAGCGCACTGTGAAAATATCGCAGTAGTATCAATAACGGTAATTGGCTAAATGTCATCATTCCTAAGGCCTTGTAAGGTTTTAAGGCATTAAGGAGTATGACTATTGATTTTCCACTTGCACTACTCATGTACATACGTTCTACAAGCAAGAACACCACTTTTTTCTTAACAGAAACTAGTTCTTTATCTAATGAGCTTTAAAACGTAGTGCTTTTACTTCCAACAGCTTTACCATATTAAATACAAGGGCTTAGCAAAGTGAAGATACCACTCCTAATTTTCCTGTATTGATGATAGTCATAATCAATCTCATAGCTAGCATATCACTGATCTAGGAGCTATTCACGCACTCGTTTCCCATGTGGTAAGCGAATAAATTATTTATACACTTATCTTTTAATGGGCGGTTAGCTTCATGTTAATTAGCTAAACAGTTTACCCAAGCTGTTCTCATCCCTACTGAAGTTAGGCGGAATAAAAATGTAGCAGCACCCTTACCCTGTGTCGGTTGTAAAGTTAACATTTCAGGATAAGAGAAGGGGATATGTTTACTAGTTTTATCATTGACTATCAACTACTTAAAACATTTACAAGTACTACACTGCATTATTGTGTGCACCTAACGTACGTTGAGCATTTAAAAATTTGGATAAGCTTATTGATGCATCACACCAATTAGGCCGCGAGCTTTCCCAAAATCAGGCATTCCTAAGTATTCCCAATTCAACCAAACATTATTTGTCTAACGTGCGTTTTTATTACACCTTTGAAAATCATTTACTCTAAATAAACACTAACATGGCCGCTCCCGACCTCAATAAGCTCCAGCAAATTTTGGCTAGTGCAGAAGAAAACGAATATGTAATCAGCCAGATTCGGAAGAACATGACGAAAGTGGCCGAACTTATTGCAGAAGTTAACACGATGTTGGAGCCCGGTTTTAAGCCTGAGCGTAAAGAGCGCAAGCCACGTGCCGTTTCTGCCACTGGCAAGCGCCCCGGCCGTCCGAGAAAAAGCGAAAACCCTGCTTAAATAATTAAGCATTACTTATAAAGAAAGCCCGGTAAGCTATTCGCTTACCGGGCTTTCTTTATACTAGCCAGCTACATAGTCTAACGGGAATTGCTCTATATTTTCCCAATTTTGACCGTTATGCTTAAATAAATAAAGCTCTTTTATTAGAAAGGCAGCTTGATATTCACGGCGGCTAAATTCTTCTTGTAACGCGGGCACTGCGGCTGGCGGCAAATCACGGGTTGCAAGCGTCATGTGGGGCGTAAAGGACCTTTTTTCAGGCGTAATGGTGGGCAATTGCTCACTGCACCACGTTTGCAAAGCGGCGTGTAGCACTAAGAGTTGCTGTGTTTCAACCACCCTAACAAACAGGGTACGCGTCCCAAACCAGGAAAAATTATGGAGGCCGACATTACATGGTGAGTGGTTCCTGGCAAATTCTGATAAGACCGCCGTGGCCTGAGCCTCAAACCCGGTAGCCTGGCGAGTAGGCGGAATGAGGGTAATATGCGGAGGCAGCCGGATAGCATTACGGCTTCCAGTGCGCTCATGCACCTCTTGTTTCAAGGCCCACACCTGGCCTAGCACGGGTTCAGGAGGAAGCACAGCTACCAAATACAAATCCATATACTCTTGCAACCACTCTTAAGAGTTGGGTTACTTACGCAGTAATATGCTGGTTAGATACGCCAGAAACACGAAGCGCTACTATCACCTCCAACCCCTGACAAGGAATTGAAAGTGGTAGCAGCGCTTCGTGTTTCTGGCTGCGGGCAGCCGTAATCTACTGGCCTAGAGCCCGTATTTGCTGATCAGATAAATCAGAGAAGCCATACTGGCGCCCCCTAGCTCCAGTTCCCGACGGTTTACTTTATCAAAGGTATCGGCGGCGGTGTGGTGAATATCAAAGTACCGCTGAGAGTCGCATTCATAGCCGATGAGGGCTTTGGCCTGGCTCTTCAGGGGGCCGATATCGGTGCCGGCGTGACCGGGCGTAAACTCACCGCTACCGTACGGCACGAAAAGGGGCTCCCACTGCTGCACTTTGCGTACAGTAGCGGCATCGGCCTCAATGTTGAAGCCACGCGGCGTAAAGCCCCCCCATCCGATTCCATAGCGGCCAAGTGCTTCTCCCCGGCGCTCTTTGCCAGCTCCGCATACTTATTACCACCGCGGGTGCCGTTCTCTTCATTCATAAACAGCACCGCTCTTACCGTTCGTTCAGGGCGTAGGCCACTAGCTTTCAATAGGCGTAGCACCTCCATGCTCTGCACGCAGCCAGTGCCATCGTCGTGGGCGCCCTGGGCCAGGTCCCAGGAGTCGAGGTGGCCGCCCACGGTAATTATTTCATCGGGGTACTTAGTACCCTTTATCTCTCCTACCACATTATAGCTTTTTACCTCGGGTAGGGTCTGGCAGCTCATTTCCAGCTCTACCGTCAGCGTTTTATCGGCTTTCAGCAGTTGGCTAAGCTCATCGGCACCGTTGGTGCTCAGGGCAGCGGCCGGCACCTGAGTTACGCCATCCTCATAGCGCATAGTACCGGTGTGCGGGAAATCGTCGTGGGCCAGGGACAGACTGCGTACGAGCGCACCTACTGCTCCGCGCTTGGCCGCTTCGGCGGCTCCGCTCCGGCGCTGGTCGCCGGCCTCTCCGTAGGCCCGGCCCGTTTCAATATACAGCGGGTTCATGGGCCGATTAAAAAACACAAATTTGCCCTTAACCTGGTCAGCTGGCAGCGCAGCCAGCTCCTGCATGCTTTGCACTTCTATAACCTGCGCCTTGAGCTTGCCATTGGTACCCACAGAGCCACCCAGGGCGCACACGTTAAGCATTATGCCCTTGCCTTTGGCCCCGCGCGCCTGCGCTTTTTCCTTCGCGCCACGCACCCAGTGAGGCACCATTACCTCCTGCAGGTACACCCGGTCGAGGCCCATTTTCTCCATAGTGGCTTTCCCCCACTGCACTGCCTTTTCGGCCTCGGGCGAGCCACTCAGGCGCCCCCCAATGGTGCCCGTAAGCTCCCTGAGGTTAGCATAGCTTTGCCCGTGGGCCAGGGCCTCATCGTAGATTTTACGGATGTTGAGTGAATCAATGGTGTTGATGCGGGCCGACTGGGCCGTAGCCACCAGCGGCACGGCCGGCAACATGGCCGCCAGCAGTACACTGCGGCAAAGGGAAGAAATGCGCATAAAATGGAACAGGAAGAGGTATGCGAACAAAAGTGCGGAATAGAAGCGAAAATGTTGAGCAGGTTGCAGGCAGTGGCCAACGTTGCCCCAAGAATTGGCCTAAGCCTCCTTCAGCGAAATAACGCCATCAGTGCTAATGGCTCACCCCTTATTTGCCGGCACCGTAGCGGCGCGCAACGGCGGTAGGAGTCTTAGTAGAGTCCCGGGGCATGGTCACCTCCAGGAAGTAATTGTACTCGTTGTCGGCAACGGTGGGCACGGGCCGCGGCGCACCAAGGGCCTCTACCGTTTCAAGAATGGTGTTGGAGTGGCCTACTACCAACACGGCCTTACCAGGGTAGTCGCGCCGGATGCGGGCAGCCAGAGCGGGCAGCTGGCGGGCATCATACACCTCAACTGGAACCTGCAACTGGGTGGCCAGCGGCATGGCCGTAGTGCGGGTCCGGAGAGTGTTAGTGCTGAAGATGACAGACACTGGCTTGGGTGCTTTTGTGAGCTCTTCACGCAAGGCCTGCGCCCGTTGCTGCCCTACCTCGGTCAGGGCTGGGTCGGCGAGGCCAGGCGTTGGGTCTTTCTCGGCGTGCCGAGCTATATATACGGTAGTGGGGCTACCAACGGAGCGCAAGTGCGCCGAGCCGCCGCAGCTGCTTAGCAGGGTTACGAGTGGCAGCAACCAACACAATGGGTTCAGGAGGTTTTTCATCCTAACTCTTAGAGTCTACAAAAGTCAAAGTGGTGAACTAGTGCGCAGTAGGGTGGCTTAGCTGCGCAGCTAGGCCACCCTGCCGCGCAGGAAGTCTATTTAAGGGCCAGTATCTGTTTCAGCTCCGCATCAGTAACGGTCAGCAGGCCTACTTTGGGAAGGCGTTGCGTGAGCGTGCGCCAGTTAGGGTCTTGCTTGAAAATAGGAGCCAGCAGTTTGAGGGCAGCGGGTACCTGTTGCTTATTGGCCAGGCTGATGGCGTGCCAGTACTTCATTTCCAGGTTTTGTGGGAAAAGCTTTTCGGCGGCTTCATACTCCCGGATGGCGCCCGGCACGTCGTTTTTCTCCACGGCCAGGTCACCGGCATTCATGTGCTCATAGGCCCGGTGTAAGCTCAGCAGGCGGCTTAGCTCGCGCAGGGGCTCGGCGGCATCATCTACGCGCAGGTCAATGAGGCGGTCGGTCCAGGGGGCATCAGTGGCTTTGGCGCGCACCACCAGCAGGGCCGCCGACTGCCGCCCCCGTATGTCGCCGCCAGCGGCCTGGGCAGCCTGTAGCGCCGATACCACCCGCTCAGCGAAGGGCAACTTGGCATTTTGCTCATACGCTTTCTGCATGGCGGCGGGCACCGTATTGTTGAGCATCATATTAGCCTGCACCGAAAACTGACTGCCTTGGCGGTGCCCAGCCATATCAATGCACTTAGCACCGGTATGAGTAGCCACACGCCCTTGGTTATCGACTATGGCTACCTGCCGAACGTCGCGGCCTTCATCCGTGCGCAGCAGCTCATCAAGGGCCTCCTGGGCCGACTTACCACTTTTCAGCAGGGCCAGGCCGCGCGGGCCAAATGATTTGTTGGTGAAAGACTGCGTAGCCACGGCGCCTACTCCGGCCTCAGCCCAACTGACGGATGTGCCCACTGAAAACCAGTGGCTTTGCACGGCCACGGCAAAGTCGCCGGTTTGCGGGTCGCGGGCTACAATAGAGTAGGTATGCGCCAGCGGGTCGGAGGCGGTATATACCTGGGCAACAGCGGGCTTAACTATGCCCAGCCAAAGAACGGGCAGCAGGCTAAGAAGAACTTTTTTCATACTGGAGGTGGGAGAAGTTGGGTTGCAAGTGGGCAAGATACACACTAGGCCAGGTGCGGCCCAAGCCTGGCCTACTGGCCTCAGCAAAACAGCGTGGCCAAAGCTTTAAGATCACTATCTCAAGATTCCCTTCTACCTTTCATGGTTCGTAAACCAGCCCCTGCGCGTGACCTCTTCCCCTCCCACTGCCATTCAAGCCCACCAGCTCAGCAAGCGCTACGGCTCCCACACGGTGGTGCAGAACGTTTCATTTGAGCTCCCCGCTGGTGAAACGCTCGTGCTGCTGGGGCCCAGCGGCTGCGGCAAAACCACACTGCTGCGTATGCTTAACCGTTTGGTAGAGCCCGATTCCGGGCACGTAGCCATTCATGGGCAGGATGTACGTACCCAGCCGGCCGCCGAGCTACGCCGCGGCATTGGCTACGTGATTCAGCAGGTAGGCCTGCTGCCCCACTACACCGTGGCCGAAAACGTGGGAGTAGTGCCGCGGCTGCTAGGCCACGCGCCCGACCAGGTTACTACCCGCACCCAGGAGTTGTTGGAGCGGCTGCACCTGCCCCCCGATCGGTTTGCCGGACAGTACCCGCACCAACTCTCCGGCGGGCAGCAGCAACGGGTTGGGCTGGCCCGGGCCCTGGCTGCCGACCCTCCCATCATTCTACTGGATGAGCCCTTCGGGGCCCTCGACCCCATAACCCGCGCCAGCATCAGAAGGGAGTTTCGGGAGCTGGAAGAACTGCGGCGCAAGACCGTGGTACTGGTGACTCACGATGTAACCGAGGCCTTTGAATTAGCCGACCGGATTATGCTCCTGAATGCCGGTCAGGTGCAGCAATTAGGCACTCCACGTGAGCTGCTATTCCGGCCAGCCAATGATTTTGTGCGCACCTTCTTTGAGGCCGAGCAACTCTCCTTACAACTACGCACACTCCGGCTGGCTGACGTATTGGCACACATCGGTTCTGGGCACGAAAAACCAGCAATAAACAATTACATATCAACCGATAACACACTTCCACTTAGTGCTTCAGTTCAACAAGCTATTGAAGTACTAAGCGCTTTGGCGGCCAATCAACCTAACCCTGCCGAAGAAACAGTGGCGTGGGTTGAGTCAGAAAAACCAAGCCCCGCAGCAACCCTTCTGCCCCTTACGATGCCCGGGCTTATGACGGCTTTTGGCCAGGCTCTCCAACAGGCGCATACTGTATGAATACGCTCACCGAACTCCTGGCTTTCTGGCACGCTCAAGCCGATAAGCTAGGCCAGCAAACCCTCCAGCACATCGGCCTAACGGCCGCTTCCCTCCTGCTTGGCGTACTGCTTGGCGTGCCCCTAGGCCTACTAGTTACGCGCCGCCCTAAGCTGGCTCCCTGGGTGCTAGGCGGCGCCAGTATCCTGCAAACCATACCCAGCATTGCCTTGTTAGGCTTCCTGATTCCGGCATTAGGGATTGGGCCAGGGCCCGCCATTTTTGCGTTGTTCCTGTATGCGCTGCTGCCCATTGTGCGTAATACCGTAGCGGGCATTCAGGGCGTGGATGCGGCTGTGGTGGATGCCGCCCGCGGCCTGGGCCTGACCGATAAACAGGTGCTGCGCCGGGTAGAGTTGCCGCTGGCCTTACCCGTGTTGTTTGCGGGTATTCGCACGGCAGCCGTAATCAACGTGGGCGTAGCTACCCTGGCCGCGTACATAGCGGCGGGTGGCCTAGGCGAATTCATATTCGGGGGTATTGCCCTGAATAACCCTGCCATGATTTTGGCCGGTGCAATTCCGGCCGCAGCGCTGGCATTGGCTTTTGATGGTGCCCTAGCACTGTTGCAACGCCAGCCGGTGCGGCGGTTGGTGCGCGTAGGCCAGGCTCTGCTACTCGTGCTGCCCATTTTGGCGGGGCTGTACCTGCTGCCGCGCGCCACCAGCCGCCTGCTAG
The DNA here is from genome assembly GCF_013137895.1 of Hymenobacter taeanensis. Lineage (NCBI taxonomy): Bacteria > Pseudomonadati > Bacteroidota > Cytophagia > Cytophagales > Hymenobacteraceae > Hymenobacter > Hymenobacter taeanensis. The sequence continues at coordinate 4,021,844 of NZ_CP053538.1, read as the reverse complement.
CCGGGTTCAGCCCGGAGTTTGTGGGCCGGGCCGATGGCTTGCCGGGGCTGCAGCAGAAGTATGGCCTCCGCACGGCCTCAGTAGTGCTGGCCCCGGCGTTGGTGTATGAGGCGGCCCACCAGGGCGATGTTGACGTCATTGACGGCTACTCCACCGATGGGCGCATCAGGGCCTACGACCTGCGCGTGCTGCGTGACGACCGCCAAGCCTTCCCACCTTACCAGGCGGCGCCCGTGGTGCGGGCCGAAACCTTGGCTCAGCACCCGGAGCTAACACCGGTGCTGGCCAAGCTGGAAGGGCAGATTTCTGACTCTGTGATGACGGAGCTTAACTACCGCGTTGACTATCTGCACGAAACTCCCCGGGCCGTAGCCCACGCCTTTCTGCACCAGCGGGGCCTGTGGCACGACCCATTGCCGGTGGCCGGTGGTACTATCCGGCTGGGTTCCAAGATCTTTGCCGAGCAGTACATTCTGGCTGAGATGTACGAAGCGCTTATTCGGGGCTACACCGGCCTCGATGTGGATTCTAAAACTGGCCTAGGAGGCACCAGTATTTGCTTTGAGGCCCTGCGCGCCGGCTCCATCGACCTCTACCCCGAGTACACAGGCACAGGGCTGCTGGTGGTGCTGCAGCCTGCGCAAGCGGCTATTGACTCGCTAGGCGGCCGGCCGGGGGCAGTACTGGCCTACGTGCGGCAAGAATTCAGGCGGCGCTACGGGCTGGAATGGCTGGCACCTTTGGGCTTCAATAACACTTACGCCCTGCTTATGCGCCGCCAGCAGGCTGAGCAGTTAGGCATTGCCTCGGTTTCAGAGTTGAGTGCCTTCCTTCGCAAGTAAGCACCTTAGCACTAGAGTCTACATTTTGCCCTGCCGAATAAACCGGCGGTAGAGGCGTACTAACCGGGCCTGCGATACGCCCAGCCAATGCAACACGGCAATGAGGGTAAAAAGGCCCTGCAGCCGGAACACGCCATTATCATGGTACTTGCGGGCGGAGGTTTCTACGGCCTGTGGCAACACCCGAAACGGCCCCGCCTTCCGCAGGCGGCCAATAATTTCCTGGTCCTCCATAACCAGCAGGTCTTCCCGAAAGCCACCGGCTTGCGCGAACACCGGGCGCTGCACAAACAGACTTTGGTCGCCGAACCGAATCAGGTCAATATCAAAGCGGGTACACCAGGCGTTGGCGCGCAGAAACCAGTGGGTATCGTTGAAGCGGAGCCGAAAGCAGCCACTGCCAGCGCCGGCCGCCACGGCCGCCCGAATATGGGTTAGAAAGTCAGGGGGCGGGTACGTATCGGCGTGCAAGAAGTACAGGATGCTGCCCTCAGCCGCCGCCGCACCCGCGTTTAGCTGAGCCGCCCGGCCCTTACGGGCACAGGTTACAACTCGGGCACCGGCCTGCCGGGCAAGCTGGGCGGTGCCATCGGGGCTGTTGCAGTCGGCCACCAGTATTTCTACTGCCTCGCCGGGGCCGGCAGCTGCCCGCAGGTGGCCTAGCAGCCCGGCAATGCCGGGAGCCTCGTTGTAAGTTGGGATGATGATGCTCACCAGGGCCGGCGCCGCAGCCGAGGACGGAGAGTTGGCGTGGCTCACGGGAATATAGAATGCGTCAGGAGGCAAATACGTCGGTTAGGGCCAGCAGGATACCGGGCAGCGGCCCAAAAGTAGCCACGGCGGCCTTGGACCGGTAAAATTAGCGCCGCCCACCTGCTCCGTTCATGCACTCTTCACGCCTGGGGTACGTATGTTGCAGCATCAACTACTTCTCTAGGTCTCTATGCACGTTCTTATTGTAGAAGACGAAAAAAGCCTGCACCAGGAAGTGCAGCAGTTTCTACTGCAGTCTCAGTACCTCGTCGACTCGGCCTTCACCTTTGCGGAGGCTTCCGAGAAGATCTTTGTGAACAGTTACGACTTTGTGCTGCTTGACCTGGGCCTGCCCGATGGTGACGGCCTGGAGCTGCTGCGCGAGGCCCGCCAGAACGACAAGCAGGAGGCCTCCTTCATCATCCTGACGGCCCGCGGCGCCCTCGATGACCGAATCAGGGGCCTAGATTTGGGCGCTGATGATTATCTGCCCAAACCTTTCTCGCTGCTGGAGCTGCAAAGCCGCATGCAGGCCATTATGCGCCGCAAGTTTGGCCTGAAACGCCAGGAAATGCTGTTCGGTGATGGGTTCCAGCTGGATGCCACGGGCCGCACGTTACGCTACAATGGACAAGATGTGTCGCTGACCAAAAAGGAGTTTGATTTGCTCCACTATCTGCTGCTGCATAAAAACCGCGTGCTTACGCGCCTGCAGTTAGGTGAGCACCTATGGGGCAACGTGCTGGAAGACGATTCCGACTCCAATTACATTGATGTGCACATCAAGAATATTCGTAAAAAGCTCAGCCAGTTTGCTCCCGCCGACTTTCTGGAAACCGTGCGAGGTATTGGTTACCGCGTAGCCGAGCCCAGCTAATTGTGGCATTCCTGAACTCCGTTCCTTATTTCACTAGTGTATGTGCGCATGCGTTTAGAGGCTAAGCTTGCCCTGTTTAATGCCCTCTCAAAGCTGCTGCTGGTGTTATTGGGTGCCGTAGTAATTCCGCCGGTGGTAAGCCGCGTGGCGGTAGGCCACACCGATCAGCGCCTGCTGGAGAAGCAAGCGGAAGTAATGCAGCTCATCCGGCGCAATGGTATCTCGGCGTTTGTGAAGGGAGAGGCCTACGCCGACTACAACATTCTGAAGCAGGAGTACATTACGCTCACTCCGCTGCCCGCAACCACCGAGCCGCCAGGCATGCACCGCATTTTCGACGAGCCCCGGCAGGTAGACAATGAGATTGAGGATTTCCGGATTCTGAGCTACAATTTCAATATCAACCAGAAAGAGTACCGCCTGGAAATTGGCTCCTCACTGGCCACCGTGGAGCTGCTCACGGACACGCTGCGCCACATGGCCCTGTGGGTACTGGTAATTGGGGCCCTGATTACAGTATGTACTGATGCGGCTTTTGCGCATTACCTGCTACGCCCCCTGCGCCAGCTGATTCTGCGCAAGCTGGAAGGCGTGCACCACCCCTCCGCCTTCTCCTACACTCCGCTCGAGACGGACACTGCCGACTTCCGGCGCCTGGATGAGAGCCTGAACGAGATGATGCGCAAGATTCAGTCGGCGTTTGAGAAGGAGCGCGAGTTTATGTCAAACGTATCGCATGAGTTGCTGACCCCGGTGAGCATCCTGCAGTCGCGGTTTGAGAACATGCTCCAGGACCCTGAGCTGGGCCACGCGCACTCACTCAAGATCGTTGACTCGCAGAAGACCCTTTACCGCCTGCGCAATACCGTTAAGACCCTCTTGCTCATTGCCAACATCGAGAATGAGCAGTACCTGCGCGAAGACACGGTATCGGTTGCTACCGTGCTGGCCGAGGTAACTAACGAGCTGGAAGACCGGCTGGCCCAGCGGGAGCTGCACCTACTGGAAGATCTGCAGCCCGATTACGTGCTGCTCAAGGCCAACCGCACCTTGCTGTTTACGCTCCTGTTTAACCTGATCAGCAACGCCATTAAGTACAACAACTGGGGCGGCAGCATTACGGTAGTGGGCCGCCCGCATCAAGGGGGTGGCTACACGGTTTCGGTTACGGATACCGGGCCTGGCATTGCCCCCGAAAACATACCGCATTTATTTGACCGTTTCCGGCGGTTCCAGAAGGGCGCTTCTGCCCCCGAAGGGTACGGCCTAGGCCTGCCCATTGCCAAAACCATTGCTGAGTTTCATAAGGCAACCCTCACCGTAGAGTCAGAAGTGGGCAAGGGCACAACGTTCAGCTTACGCTTTAAATAACGCCGGTTTCACGCATCCTTCACGTTGGCGGAGGTAGCTTATACCTATTGTTGCCCTTGCCCCATCCTTCCCATGAAAAAGCTGCTTTTGGCGGTTTTGGCACTGGCTGCAGGAACTGCGCTGGCGCTGCTGCTACGGCAGCCACCATCACCTGCCCACCCCCCGGTTGCCGCCGTCCCCATCATCCGTAAACCCATTCACGACGTTGCTCCCATTAAGCACGTGACTACAGTGCCCCCTGCCCTATATGCTGGGCACCACCATACTGCAACCAAGTAGCAAGCACCTACACCATAGGCAAATACAGCCGTAGCGCTCCTGGCAACCACCTCCATTACACCAGGCGCAACGGCTTGCTGAAATTGTGGTAGTTACCTGGAGCGCTACGGCTGCTTGCATGTAGCGAGGCGCCTGAAGTGGCCTAGCCTAGCCCCTCAGCAGACTCGCCGGGTGCAGGGGTGGCACTGCCCTGCGTGGGGGCCGGCTGCGCATTTGCCGGCACAGTGGTAGATAAGTCCCACTGCGAGTTCATTTCCCCAATGGCATGCAACGCAGTCAGATCAAATTGACAGGGCACAATGGAAATGTAATTATTGGCCAGGGCCCACTCATCGGTATCGGTACCCTTGTCTAAATTCACAAACTCCCCAATGAGCCAGTAGTATGGGCGGCGGTGCGGGTCGTGGCGCAGGTCGAAGTCTTCCTGCCACTTGGCCCGAGCCTGGCGACACACGCGGGCTCCGGCGATGGGCGTCTCGGAGTTTTTGGGAATATTGATGTTCAGGGCTGTACCCTGCGGTATCCCGTGCTCCAGGGCCTGCCGGGTCAGGTGCTCAATCCAGGGTTCAGTGTGAGAGAAATCGGCATCGTGGCCGTATTCGCAAAGCGAGAACCCAATGGCAGGCAGCCCCTCAATAGCCGCCTCAATGGCCGCCGACATAGTGCCGGAGTACAGCACATTCACGGAGGAGTTTGAGCCGTGGTTGATGCCTGAGACTACCAGGTCGGGGCTCCGGTCGCGCAGCACAAAGTGCTTGGCCAGCTTCACGCAGTCGGCGGGGGTGCCGCTGCACTCGTAGGCCTCAATGCCCTCAAAAATAGTACTGGCATCGAGGCGGAGCGGGTGGCCAATGGTAATAGCGTGCCCCATCCCCGACTGGGGCGAGTTAGGAGCCACTACTACTACCTCGCCAATGCGACTCATCACGCGCACCAGCGTGGCAATGCCAGGGGCCGTAATGCCGTCGTCGTTGGATATCAGAATCAGGGGCTTGCGGGCGGGTGCAGTCACGGGCAATGGGTTGATTTAAATTGAAAGGTGCGTAAAGGTACGTAGGCCACCACGGAGAGGTAGTTAGGGTTCTGCTACGGTTGTGCGGCCAGAAGGGTCTGTTCCGGACCAACAACCCGCCCCTGCCGCTCGTATGCACATCATGCTCAATTCGTTCACGTCTATACTCTGCCTGTGGCCCGTGGCCGGCACCCTCCTGTTGCTAACCAGCTGCAATGGGCAGCCCGGCAACTCCGCTGGCGCCACTACCACCGCCGAACAACCCTTTGTGCCCGCTGATGGTACTCCGGTTACTTCTCCGGGCGCCGCTCCCGTAGCGCAAATGGCCCCTGCTACCCCCCCGATGAGCGGGGCCCTCACTCCCGACTCATTGCACCTGATCAGCCCCGGCCGGGCCGGGCGTCTGCGTCTCGGCATGACGGAAGCCAAACTGAAAAAAGTAGTGCCCACCCAACTTTTGCGCCGCACAACCTACCTTGATAAGGGCCAGCCGCTTCCGGCCTACGAAATGCTGGATGCCCAGCAGCCTAGCGCCCCCGCCACCGTGTTGCACTTCATCGGCGACTCCGTGGGCGGTTTCCGCTTGCGCCGTATTCGCATCTATGACCCGCAGTACCGTACGGCAGAAGGTATTGGGGTTGGCTCTCCCTTTGGAGCGGCCCGCCAGAACCTGGGCCTGACTAAAGTGCGCCCCACACCAGCGGGGTTTGCGGCGGTATCGGGGCAGGTGCAAATGGCCTGGGTTATTGACCCCAAGTCATTGCCCGAAAAGCACCCCGAGGAAATGAACTCCGCCGATATTCCGCCTGCTGCCCGCATTACAGGCGTATTACTTTACCGGTAAGCTAACCAGTGGGCCAGTTGTATTACGCCACAAAACTTGTACTTTGGCAACGCAACGCTTCCTGCAGAGACCTGTTCCCTCTATAACTAAGCAACCGGCTTCTACCCGCTCTTTTGCCCATGGCCCTGTTTGAAAACCGCTACAAAACCCACGACCTAGGCCTCTTGATTCTGCGCGTGGGTATTGGGGTCATGTTTACCATTCATGGCTACCCTAAGCTTATTGGTGGCCCCGAGGCCTGGGCCAAAGTAGGGAGCACCATGAAGCTGGTTGGGCTTGATTTTGCGCCGGCCTTTTGGGGGCTGCTAGCGGCCATTGCCGAAGCCGTGGGCGGACAGCTACTAGCCATTGGGTTGTTCTTTAGGCTGGCTTGCGCCCTGTTACTGGGCACAATGCTCATGGCTACCATCCAGCACGTAAGCTCCGGCGATGGGTTTCAGGTGTATTCTCATGCCCTGGAAGCGGCCTTTTTGTTTATGGGCCTACTGTTTGCCGGGCCCGGTCGCTATAGCCTGGATCAAGTGCTGTTCCCGGCGCGCCGCCGGCTATACTAGTTTTTTTACGGTTTTACTGATCTGGTGTAGGTCACCCCGCGTATTGGGGTGGCCTACTTTTTTTGGGTGGAACCACTACCCGTGAGGTGGCCTCTTACTGGCCTATGAGCTGCTGGGCCAGCTCACTGAAACCGACGGATTCTTTCCAGTTTCGGTCAAATTTGCCGAACGTTGCCCTTATGCTGTCATTTCTGCTTTCTGCCCTCCTGCTTACCTCGCCCACAAACGCTACGTCCAAAACTGATTGGCGCACCCCCTTCGAGAAGGGGAAAGGCAACACTACCACTACCTACGCCGAGTGCATTGCCTATTATCAGCGGCTTGACAAGGCCTACCCGGAGATTAGGTTGCAAGTAGCAGGCACTACGGACAGCGGAGAGCCGTTGCACGAGGTAATTGTGTCGCTGGATAAAACCTTTGACCCAGCGAAAACCCGCAGCAAAAACCGGCGAGTCGTACTCATCCAGAACGGTATTCACCCTGGTGAGCCCGAGGGTATTGATGCGGCCATGATGCTGGCCCGCGACTACGTGCAGAAGCCGGAGCTGCGCCAGCAGCTGCAGGATGTAACGCTGGTTATCATCCCAATTTATAACGTGGGCGGCTCACTTAACCGCAACAGCACCACCCGCGCCAACCAGAATGGGCCGGAGCAGTACGGTTTCCGGGGCAATGCCCGCAACCTTGATCTGAACCGCGACTACGTGAAGCAGGACTCGCGGAACGCCCGCAGCTTTGCGGAGCTGCTCACCCGCTGGCAGCCCGATGTATTCGTGGACACGCACACCTCCGACGGAGCTGATTATCAGTACGTGATGACGCTCATTGCCACGCAGCAGAGCAAGCTACACCCGGCGCTGAGCAAGTACCTGAATGGTAGCCTCCTGCCCCAACTCTACCAAGGCATGAGCCAGCGCCAGGAACCCATGACGCCCTACGTAGACTTTGAAGGCCGCACACCCGATGCCCGCGGCCTGGTGGGCTTTCTGGAAACGCCCCGCTACTCCAGCGGCTATACGGCGTTATTTAATACCATTGGGTTTATCACCGAAACACACATGCTGAAAGCCTACACGCCCCGCGTAAAAGCTCAGTATGACTTTCTGGACCTGATGATTAGGGCTGTAGCACATGATGCGGATGCCCTAGGCCAGGCCCGTGCCGAAGCCAACCGCCAGCTGGCCGCTCAAACCACCTTTCCGCTGGCCTGGAAACTAGATACCACTGCCGTTGAGCAAGTTACTTTTTTGGGCTACGAGGGCCGGATGAAGCCCAGCGAAGTAAGCGGCAAGTCCCGGCTTTACTACGACCGCACGGCCCCTTACTCCCGCCAGATCAACTACTATAACACCTTCCGGCCCACCGTTACCGTAGCGCGGCCAGCGGCTTACCTTATTCCGCAGGCCTGGGGTGAGGTGGTAGAGCACCTGCGGCGAGCCGGCACCCAACTACAGCGCCTCACCCGCGACACCACCATTACCGCGGAGGTATATTACATTCAGGATTACAAAACCGGTACCAAACCCTACGAGGGTCACTACCTGCACAACCAGGTAGAGCTACGCCCAGGGCAGCAGCTCCTCACTTTCCGGCAAGGAGATTATGTAGCATGGCTCAACCAGCCGGCCGCACGCTACCTGATTGAAACCCTGGAGCCTCAAGCCACCGACTCCTTCTTCGCCTGGGGGTTCTTTGACAGCATACTACAGCAGAAAGAGTACTTCTCCGACTACGTGTTCGAAGACGTAGCCGCCGACCTGCTCCGCCAAGACCCCGCCCTGCGGCAGCGACTAGAGAACCTCAAGAAGCAAAATCCCGCCTTCGCTGCCAGTGGAGCCGCTCAGCTTGATTGGGTATACCGGCAGTCGCCGAACTACGAGAAGGCCCACCTGCGCTACCCCATCGTTCGGTGGAATGGCGGCAAGCTTCCGCAAGCAAAAGTGAAGTAGGCACTGATTGACGGGTAAAGTAGCCTGGTGCCAGCGCGAGGGCAATAACAGAGTTCCTCACCAGGTACTTAGTTAAGCCACCCTTATTCAACTCTGAGCCTTGGTCCAAGCAAAAGCCCTTACTTCCACGCAGGAGGTAAGGGCTTTTGCTGTGAGAAGAGAATAACTATAGTATACTGCTGGGGCTTAGGCTCTGGACTTATGAAGCTACATGCAGCCCCTGGAGCTTGCCCACTCTCTACTTTATTGTTTCACTTTATCACCACTTAGCGAATTGGCATAGTTTACAATGTAGGCCAGCTCACGAGGATCGGTGAAGTCAAGCTTGTTGGTTTTTGCGTACTGCTCAACCTGCCGAGAGTAACTATGAAAGAAGGAAAGCAAATCCTTTTTCGTGTTGCGCAAGGGCAGCACGTTACCGTCGGGCAGGCCCAGAAAGAAGCTGTCTTTTACCTCGGTGTAGTAGGCGGTTGGGCGCCCCATCCCATATGGGGCGCCATAACCATATCCGTAGTCATAAGGCGAGTTATACGTAACGGGGCGTTGCACCAGTCCCTCCCGCCGCAGCAGAATAACGGGTCCGCTGCTGAGCTGCTCAAAGAAACCAGGGGTTCTGAAGTCGCTGTAGTCATTGTCGCGGTTCCAGCGGTAAGTACGGAACACGCGCACCAGCGCCGTATCGGGCCGCTCCCGGCGCCGAGGTAGCGGCATAGAGTTAAAGTAGGGGTTGCCGTAATAGTACCCCTGCCGCATGGCGTAAAAGTCGTCGTAATAATACTGCTCGCGCTGTCGGTTGTATCGCTCTCCCTGCACGGCAAAGCTCTGCACGTTCACGGCCGGCAGCGTACGCACCGTATTATCCGACATGGTCATGGTCAAAATATCCTCAGAGCGGTGCAGCGCCAAAGGGCCAGCAATGGTATCACCGGTAGAGAGCAAAACGGTGGCATTGGTAAACTGCTGAGTAAACCCCTGCCCGCCGCGCTGAGCCTGGGCCTCTAATGCTAAACACAGCAAAGCCGGTAGTAGCAGCCGAAACCCGGGTAGGCCAGTGGTGGAAAAACGGAAGTAATGGGAGGCTTTCATGATAAAGGAAAGATACATTTCCGCAACGGCTTCCTGCGCCAGGATGTTCCCGGAAATGTAGGCTATAGGTGCTAACAAGAGCAGAAATGAAGCTATAGGAAGCTTCGTTTTATAGTGGCCAGTAGTTGGCACTTGCTATTGCTCATCTGAGTGTTCTATAGTTTTAGAGTTGCAAATAGTGTTAGGGTTAAAAACTACCTCTATCAGATCAGAATGACTTTTACTCGACAGGCAACCCAGTCACTATATACTATTTTAAAGAAATCATACAAAAAGCCCCGACTCAGCAGCAAGGCCAGGTCGGGGCTGTAGAGAGCAACTCAGTAAATAAGGATTTACACGGCCGCTTCCGTATCAGGGTGTGGGGTACGGTCTTTGTGCAGGATGGTGTGGCCTAACTTGTCGCGCTTGGTGGTGAGGTAGCGCTCATTGTGCTCATTGGGCTCTACCTCAATAGCCACGGAATCCACAATTTCGAGGCCGTAGCCGATGAGGCCGGTGCGCTTGCGGGGGTTGTTAGACAGCAGGCGCATCTTGCTGATGCCTAAGTCGCGCAGGATTTGAGCCCCCACGCCGTAGTCGCGCTCATCAATGCCGAAGCCAAGTTCTACGTTGGCCTCTACGGTGTCGCGGCCCTGCTCCTGCAGCTTATAGGCGCGCAGCTTGTTTAGTAAGCCTATCCCGCGGCCTTCCTGGTTCATGTACACAATCACGCCGCGGCCTTCGCGCTCAATTTGCTGCATGGCGCGGTGCAGCTGGGGGCCGCAGTCGCAGCGGCAGGAACCGAAGATGTCGCCGGTTACGCAGGAGCTGTGCACGCGCACCAGTACGGGCTCGGGGCCCGAAATATCACCTTTCACCAGGGCCAGATGCTGGGCGTTGGTGGAGGTTTGGGTGTAGGCAATCAGGTCGAAGTCACCGAACTCCGTGGGAAGCTTCACCGAGATTTCGCGGGTAATGAGGCTTTCCTGCTTCAGGCGGTACTTAATCAGGTCCTGCACCGAAATCAGCTTGAGGCCCCACTTGGTGGCCACCTCGCGCAGCTCGGGCAGGCGGGCCATTTCGCCGTCTTCGCGCAGAATCTCTACCAGCACGCCAGCGGGCTCAAAGCCAGCCAGGCGAGCCAGGTCAATGGCGGCTTCAGTATGACCAGCCCGGCGCAGTACGCCCTCTTTGCGCGCTTTCAGCGGGAATATATGGCCAGGCTTACCCAGTTCTTCGGGCTTGGTTTCGGGGTCAATGAGGGCCAGAATGGTCTTGCTGCGGTCAGAAGCGGAAATACCAGTGGTTACACCGTTTTTCAGCAGGTCGATGCTTACGGTAAAGGGCGTGGCGTGCAGGGCGGTATTGCGGCCTACCATCAGCTCCAGGCCCAGCTCTTCGCAGCGCTGCTCAATGAGCGGAGCACACACGAGGCCCCGGCCGTGGGTGGCCATAAAATTAATGACTTCAGGTGTGGCGCAACGGGCGGCGCAAATAAAGTCGCCCTCGTTTTCGCGGTCTTCGTCGTCTACAACCACTACCACCTTTCCGGCGCGGATGTCGGCAATGGCGTCTTCGATGGAATCAAGCATGATTCGCTGATTAGCTAGGAGTGAAATAATTTCGCTGAGCGCCGGATAAGATCATACGGCCGCGAAGCTGGAGGAACAACCACCAACGGCGCCGCGAAGTTACACAAACGGTGAGTTAGTGATGGAGTGACTTAGTAAAGTAGCCTGGCAGCACGGCCAGTGCGAGCAGCACGAAGCAATCCTTCCTTCAACTTCTGTAAGCTTAATTTACCTACACAAAAGCCCTTACTCCCCTGTGGAAGTAAGGGCTTTTATCCTTTTGCAGAAGTGTCATCTTACGCAAGGGAGGATTGCTTCGTGCTGTATCCTCGCTATAACACGCTGCTTAAGGTACTTAGGCACTACCTCATTCACTGGCCAACTCAGTGGCGCGCTGCTGGGCGGCTTTTATGCCGGAAATGAGTGTTTCCTGCAGGCTCCCAGCCCGGAACTCCCGGAGGGCAGCTTCGGTAGTGCCGCCCTTAGAGGCTACGTTGGCAATGAGCTGGTCGAGGCTTTGGTCAGAGTTATTGAGCAGGTGAAAGGCGCCAATCATGGTTTGCTTCACCAGCAGCCCGGCCACTGACTCAGAGAAGCCCAGCTCCTGCCCGGCCCGCATCATGGCCTGCACGATGTAGTAGAAATAGGCCGGCCCGCTCCCGCTCACAGCTGTCACGGCATCAAGCATGCTTTCATCTTCCAGAAAGATGGACCGGCCCGTGGCATTCAACAGGTTCTCTATGCGGTGCATGAGGGTGCGCTCTACCTCGGGCGCGGCCGTAAACCCGGTGATGCCCATGCCTAGCAGCACGGGGGTGTTGGGCATGGCCCGCAGCACTTGCCGGTGATTCAGCTCCCGTTGCAGGCGCGCAATGGGAATACCGCCCATAATAGAGAGAACGGCTTGCTCAGGCCGTAGCACGGCGCGCAGGCTACCGGCAGTTTTGCTGAAATCCTGGGGTTTCACGGCTACTAGCACGATATCGTAAGTGCCCGTTTCTGCCGTTAACTGGCCTACTGGCACATCAGCTTGTGCTAGGCGCAGGCGCTCACACTGGCCATCGTCCTTGCCAATGAGCAGCAGGTCTTCGCGACGAATAAGGTTGTATTGCAGGAAAGCTTTGGCGAAGGCAAGGCCCATGTTGCCGCAGCCCAGAATAGCGATGCGTATGTTTTCCATGAGCGCCAAGGTACTAGGCTACGTGGACTGTAGGCTAAAAATGACCAACATGCATCATCTGATTTCTGCTGGCGAAGCGTCTCCAAGGCTTCGTTTAGCAAGCTACAAGCTAGGCCAGTGGATAAGCCAGAGATAAAGATGCTTCAGCTGCGCTCAGCATAACGGCCAATTTTAGCTCATACTCTCTCTTGTTCAAATGAGCATTCATGCTCCTACTTGCTCTGTTGAAACCGCTGGGTAGGCTCCCAGACCGTGGAGCGCACACCGCGCAGAAAGCGCCAAAGCCCCACAAACAAGGCGGCGTTCATGCTGTAAAAGTGCGTGATGAAGCGGAGCAACCGGGAGTGCGTGCCCACTCGGCGCAGGGCCACATCTAAGAGCAACAGCAAGGGTACGCCCACCTGGCCTAGCAGCGTGAGCCTGTAAACCCAGCCGGCCCCCAGCGCCACCAGCACAGCATTGGCCAGCAACATGAGCACCAGCAGCAGCGGCGTGAGCCAGCGCAACACCTTATGCGACCAAAACGCGAAGCTCACCCCGTGCCAGGGCGGCCACAAGAGTCGCCGGAAAGCCAGCAGGTTCTGGAAGTTGCCAGCCGAGATACGCGCCTTCCGCCGGAACTCCTCTGGTAGCCGGTCAGAAACGTCCTCGTAGCACACTGCATCAAGCTCATTGATAGCCTGGTAGCCATCTTGCAGCACCGCCATGGAAATGAAGAAGTCATCCACCAGAAATGAGGCCGGCGCCGGGTGGTAGCAGGCGCGGCGTACGGCAAAGCAGCCCCCAAAGGCCCCAATCATGGCACCCCACACTATGCCTTCCTGAAACTTAATTAAGTTCTCCCGCTCCAGATAGGCCTTTTCCTGACCCGATATTCCCTCCCGCCGGTGCTCGGGGTTTATAATGTTGCCCCCTACCTGGCCTACCACTGGGTTGCAGAAGTGCTTGACGAGCTGATAGATCGTATCGGGCGCGAAAAAAACGTTGGCGTCGGTGAGCACCAGAACCGGGGCGGTGGCCTCCTGGCCTAGCGCCTCTATTACACCGGGCTTGCCGGTGCGCTGGCTAAATGGACGGAACCGTAGGCCAGGGTACTCCTGCGCCAGCCGCTGCACAAGGGCGTTGGTACCGTCCTGGGAGTTATCGGAGCCGATGTAAAAGGTGAGCTTATGGAGCGGATAGGTGGTGGTAAAAGTGGTGCGGATTTTCTCCTCTATCACCTGCTCCTCGTTATACACGGCCAGCAGAATATCCACAGCGGGCAAATCGGGAGCATCGGGGGCGTACACCTGCTGATTCTGGCGGCGGGAGCGGGCCATGCGGGCCAGCAGCAGCGGGAACAGCACGTAGGTATGCGCCACCAGCAACAGGCTCATCCATAACACAAAAGCGGCCACTACCCCTAGCATTTGGCTCGCTCAGGGAGTAAGATGGTGTACAAATCCTGGAAGCTTTCCACCACGCGCTGGTTATCATATAGCCGGGCAATGGTGTGGGCGGCTTCGAGGCCAATAGCAAGGTGGCCTAGCTCGTTGCGGTAATAGCGGCCAATGCACTCTACCCAGGCGGTAGGCTCATCGCGCAGCACAATATCAAAGCCGTCGCGCACGTGAATGCCTTCGGAGCCGAGGCAGGTGCTGATGATGCACTTGCCCAGCGCCATGCCCTCAATAATCTTGATGCGCATACCGCCCCCGCTCAGCAGCGGTACCAGCATTACATCATATTGCTGCATAAACGCCGCCGCCGACTCCACAAACCCGTGTACTACAATGCCGGGCACTTTCAGCTGCTGGAAGCGCAGGGGCATTTCCTTGCCGGCAATGTGCAGCTCCAGATCAGGGTAAAGTTTGGACACCGTAGGCCACACGTGAGCCAGCAGCCAGTCGAGGCCCTCCTGGTTGGGCAGCCAGTCAAGGGAGCCAATCATGAAGAGCGTGCGGGGCTTGGGGTTGATGCGCGGGTCGGGCTGGAACCGGGCCATGTCTACGCCCGCGGGCACAAATACCACGGGCTCCTGGCAGCCCATGGCGCGCAAGCGGCGCTGGTCGGGCTCGGTAATGGCGGCTACGGCGTCGAACTGCGGAAACACATGCTCCTCAAAGCGGCGCAGACGCTGGGCCAGGTGGCGCAGATACACGCGCTTAAGCACGTTGTGCTCCCGCTCAGCCAGCATCTGCCAAATAGTGTACTCCACGTTATGAGCCCGAAATACCACCGGTAGCTCCGGCGCCAGGCGCTTGAGTGTTTCGATGTACCAGGCGGCTAGGCTTCCTTCAATCTGGGCGACGTCAAACTGCTCCGCACGCAGGAGCTCCAGCAGCTTCGCCTCCACCTCAGGGCTCACAAAGCGCTCAATATTATAGGGCAGCTTGCTGAACAGCAGGTTGCGCAGGGCGTTTACCGGTGAAAGGCGCGTATCCACTTCCACGGGCACCAGGCGCACGTTGGGACCCAGGTGGTCGAGCACTTCGGCGGGCTGATGGTGCTTGGGGGTATTGAGGGCCAGCACCGTCACGCGGTGGCCGGCCCGCGCCAGGCCTGCCGTTACATCATACATGGCAATAGCGCCTCCATCGGTGGGCGGATACGGAACGCGCGGACAGAGCTGCAGGATGTGCACGGAAGCGAGGAAATCTGGGCCAGAAGTGCACAAAGCTACGCAGGAGCAACCGACATGCAGCGGCTCCTGGTAGCAGGCAACCGCTAAAGCACAACGCATCAATGCCTTTCCTAGCGTATAGCCAGTACCTGATTAGGCAGAAAGCGGCGTAGCCATTGAACAGCAACGGCCTGTAAACTGCTAGCCTTACAGACAGAACCGTTTTGTCATGCGTAGTTTACCTTAACGCTTCGACTCCCCTGCTTCCTTCCGAAACTGGTTTAGCACAGTAGTGATCTGCTCATCGGTACCCAGAAACAGAAATACGTCGCTGGGGCCCGGTATCAGATCGGCAGACGGGCTCACCACCAATTCGCCATCGTGGCGCTTTAGGCCAATGACCGTGGCCCCGGTGCGGGACCGAACATTCAGGTCGCGGATGCTGAGCCCCTGGAGCTCCTGCCGCATCTCGCTGGTGCTAAGCTCCTCCAGCCGCAGCTTTCTGGGGCCTAGGCCACTGATCATGTCCAGAAACCGGATTACCTCGGGCCGCATAACCAGGTTTGCCATGTGCGAGCCGCCAATTTCATCGGGCATCACTACGGAGTCGGCGCCGGCCCGCAGCAGCTTGGTTTCGCTGCTTTTCAGGCTGGCGCGGGCAATAATGGTGATGTGCGGATTAAGCTCGCGGGCTGTGAGGGCCACAAACACGTTATCGGCATCTTTGGGCAGAGCCGTAATAATGGCGCGGGCCCGGGCTATACCCGCCCCCCGCATGGTTTCATCGAGGGTGGCGTCGCCGATAACCGAGGCAATGGCTTCGCTGGAGTCCTCCACGGCATCCTTCAGCAGGCTGTCGTTCTGTTCTACCACTACTACCTGCGCCCCACTAGCCCGCAGCTCGTGGTAGGCCTTCTGCCCATTGCGCCCAAAGCCGCAGACAATTACGTGGTTTTCGAAGCGACGAATTTCCTGGTCGTTTTTCAGCATGGCGAACATGTTGCGCAGGCCCCCGTCGAAGATGTAGGTGGTAAGCACCGACAACAGGTAGGCCAGCATCAAGAGGTTAAAGAAAATATACAGCGACACAAATACCCGCCCGGCCGGCGACATGGGGTGCAACTCCCCAAATCCCACCGTTGATACGGTTATCATGGTCATGTAGAAGGCATCGATGAAGTTGAACTTCTCAATCCACATGAAGCCGCCAATGCCCACGGCAAAGCTGCTGGCCGTGAGCACCAGCGCGCCCACAAACCGACTAAGATTAAAACGGTGCCAGATGGCGCGCACGTAGCGCAAAGCCCCCGACGAGTTAGACTTCGATTCAGGCATAAAATGACAGGCCTACAAGCGAGTGTAGCGGGGTGAAGGTACCTTCTACTTTCGGAGTGTACACAATGTTCCTGCCAGGGCCGGCTCCAACGGCCGCTAAGTCAATTAAGCTCCCCTGGGAATAACCGTCCCGAGCATGCTGGCCAGTTGGTTGTCCATTTGCTTAAGCAGCCGGATGGTTTGCAGGTGCTCCATCATGGTGTCATCATCAAGGGGGTGGCGCAGGGCTTCGAGGCGTACGGCCAGCTCCCGCTCCACGTTTACCTTATTGAGGCGCAGAATAGCGTTATCGCAGGCAATCTGCAGCTGATCCAGTTCCCGGGGTACGTAAATCTGGTGAGTAGTCCAGTTGGGGCTGAGTTCGTACTTTTCCGTGGCCAGCTCCGCTACCAGGGCCCTGATATCACTACGCCCATGCTGGATGAGGGTGCGCACCTCGGGCCAGCGGCCCTGCTCCAGCTCCTCGCGGCACAGGTGCAGCAGGTCGCCGTAGATGCCGGTTTTAAAGGGAGTGTCGTCGAGTTGCTGCAGCAGGTATTGCGCCACGCTTACCTCCGGAGCCAGCGGCTGGGGTGAGTACAGCAGCAATAGGCGCACCACCTCCCGTTCGCAGCTTTCCTGCACATCGGGCACAGGCTCCAGGTCTTCCTTGGGCGCCAAGAAGGTGTCGCCGCCGTTTCCGGCCAGGTCTTCGGGAGAGGCACCGTACATGAGCGCTTCGGCCTCTTCTTCGGGGCTCATAGGCCTGGGAGCCGGCCGCGGGGCTGCAGTACCAGGGCCGGCAGCGGCGCTGCTCCCACCACCAGCGCTGCCCGTGGAGCTGGGGTTGCCACCGGCGGCTTTGCCCGTAGCGTTGCGCACCAGCTTGTTGTACTCCGTAATCAGCACCTGCTCATCAATGCCAAAGGCATGCGAGGTTTGCTGCAGAAATACCTGCCGCTTAATGGGGTCGGGCACTTTGCCAATGCTTTGCAGCACGTCGCGGATGGCCTCGGCCTTTTTCACCGGGTCCTGGGCGGCTTCGCGGGCTACCAGGTCCGTTTTAAACTGAATGAAGTCCTGGCTGGCGTTTTCGAGGTGGTCCTTGAAACGCTGGTCGCCTACTTTCCGAATGTAGCTGTCGGGGTCGTCACCATCGGGGAACAGCACCACGCGCACGTTCAGGCCACCTTCCAGCAGCATGTCAATGCCCCGCAGCGAGGCCCGGATGCCGGCCGCGTCGCCGTCGTAGAGCACCGTTACATTATCCGTATAGCGCTTGATCAGGCGGATCTGCCCATCGGTGAGTGAGGTTCCCGATGAGGCCACCACGTTCTTGATGTCGCCCTGGTGTAGGCTCAGCACATCTAGGTAGCCCTCTACCAGATAACACAGCTCTTCGGTCCGGATAGCCTGGCGGGCCTGGTACAGGCCATAAAGCACATCCGACTTGTGATAAATCTCTGACTCAGGCGAGTTGAGGTACTTGGCGGTTTTATCGTTGGGCTTGAGCGTACGCGCCCCAAAGCCAATCACACGGCCCGAGACATTATGAATCGGGAACATCACGCGGCCCCGGAAACGGTCGTAGCGGCGGCCAGTATCCTTGCCCTGCTCGTCTTCGCGGGTAATGATGAGGCCCGTCTTTTCCAGGTATTTGCGCTGATGGCCCTGCTTCTCGGCAGTTTTCAGGAGGTCGTCCCACTGATCGAGGGAGTAGCCCAGCTCGAAGGTTTTGATGGTAGCCTGGTTCAGGCCCCGCTGGCGCAGGTAGCTAAGCCCGATGCTCTGGCCTTCATCGGTGTTGAGCAGCAGGCTATGGTAGTGGTCTTTAGCCCAGTTAGAAACGATGAACTGCGAGTCCTTCTCATTCTGCGCCAGCTGCTCCTCGGGGGTCTTTTCCTCCTCCTCTACATCAATGCCGTACTTCTTGGCGAGGTACTTCAGGGCCTCCACATAGCTGGTGCCCTCAATATCCATGATAAACTGCACTACCCCACCGGCCTTGCCGCAGCCAAAGCACTTATAGAGCCCCTTAGCCGGCGCCACCGAGAAGCTCGGCGACTTCTCGTGGTGGAAAGGGCAGCAGGCCCACATGTTCTGGCCTTTGCGCTTCAGCGAGACAAAGTCGCCCACCACCTCCACAATATCGGCGTGATGAATAATTTGATCAACGGTTTCCTTCGGGATGCGAGCCATACACCTACAAAGGTAGGCACGAACCTGATCTGCCTTACGCAGCTTTTCACAGGTGGCCTAGAACTCGCTGGTTTTATTCTTGTAGCCGCTATATACAGCTGTACTGTCAGTGCAGCTCAAGTACTGTCTAATGAGTTCTGGCCTTGCAACCCCAATGTAGCTAACAATGCTACGTTGTGGCGCTTAACCACAAGTCAGAGCCAGTTTCGCAACTCTGCTTGGTGCACCTCTTTTAATACTTCAAAAGCCGCCCTATACCTCTGGTGTCCGCCTCCTGGCCCTTGGTGCAGGAAGTAAGTACCAAGGGCACAAGGCTTTGATGCCAGCTTTATCATTTATTGAAAGACTCTCATTATAAGCGCATTACCATAATTTAAATTATATAAGTGGTGAATCAAGACAAATTAAAAGTGTATTTTCCATAACTTTATAACAAAATCAATATTTCAACCACGCATAAATATAGACATAGAAAGACACTTTTTCTATCAACCTATCATTTAAACTCTCATTATTAGATGGTTAATTTTAATATTAAACAACAAACCATAAGTCAATTACCTCTCGCAATAATTATAATTTTATAATTATTGCACTCTTTCAATTGTATACATAACAGTACTGTTTACTTCTCAAGTAATGACAACAACTCTACCTTACGTTTGCTCATTCCTGCTGATGCTTGGGCTGTCTTTGGGGCAGGCTACGGCCCAGGCGCCGAGCAGCACGGTTGCCTTATATGTGAATGACGCCGCAACTACCGGCGACGTTTTCACTACCGCTGCCGGAAGTGATGCGACTGGCAACGGCTCCACGGCGGCGCCTTACGCCACAATTGCTCGGGCCCTGGCCCAGGCAGATTCCGGTACCCAAACGATTTTTATCGACGCTGGCACCTATAAGGAGCGTATCATCCTCAATAAGAACGTGAACCTGCGAGGAGCAGGTACTGCCACGGCCCAACCAGCGAGTGCAACCATTTTCGAGGGCGGCCTCCAGCCTAATCCAACCCAAACCCTGGAGGTTGGGCTGCTGCTCACTGCCAGCGGCGGCACAAGCACTCAGCCTCTCCGGATTGCTAACCTCACCATACGTGCTTACGACTTCGGCATCCAGACCGATGGCGCAGCACGCGCCAACGTGTTGGTAGAAGACGTGGAAACTATTGCCAACCGACAGTGCGGTATTTTCTGGAACTGCCTGGGAGGTGCTCAAAACCTTACCTTCCGGCGAGTAACGGCTTCTCGCAGCGCTGAGGGAGCCAACACCAACAGTAATGGAGCAGGCCGTGGCTTGTTTCTGGTAAACGGCCACAAGCAGAATATTGTGATTGAGAACGGCGTGTTCGAGGGCAACCGCCGTAGCGGCATCGATGTGAACGATGGCAGCGTGAGCGGGCTGGTTGTGCGCGGTAACCTGTTCGAGCAAAACCTGGAGCCAGCTTTGGCTGTGTTAGGCGCCGGAGGTCAGCGCGACGCCAATGGCACCTTTACCAGCTCGTCCGCCCTTATTGAAGGCAATATTATCCGAAACAATGCGGCGGTAGGTATGGAGCTGAAATCGTGTACCGGTAATGGTCAGCGGAGCGGGGCGGGCAGTTTCGTGGTGCGCAACAACTATATAGCTCGCCCCTTGAGTGCCTCGGCAGCCCTAAGCATTGATCATGCGGGCATTGTATTCATTGACCGTGACCGGAACGTTATTAATGCGGGCGGCGGCCGTAACGGCGACTTACTCACGGGTGGTGCTTACATTCAGGGAAATACCATTCGTGGCTTCTTGGCCGATGCATCCAGCTCAGCTAGCTTTTTTAATGGGTTTGGTGTGGTTATAGAGGGCATCAGCAACAAAGTTTTCGGCAATGTGGTTGCGCAGTGTCAGATTGCGGTGCAGGTGCAGGACCGGCCTGACAATAGCACCGGCGCCACCCCTTTCTTTAACATGTCCCGCAACGGCTACCTTCCCTCCGTAGGCGACAGTGTTCGAGGCAACCGATTAGATAGC
The DNA here is from genome assembly GCF_013137895.1 of Hymenobacter taeanensis. NCBI lineage: Bacteria > Pseudomonadati > Bacteroidota > Cytophagia > Cytophagales > Hymenobacteraceae > Hymenobacter > Hymenobacter taeanensis. Next base: position 4,001,425 of record NZ_CP053538.1, on the reverse strand, counting down.
TGCGTCACGGCCATTCGGGCTATTAACCTGACCAACGTAGTAGATGCTTCATTGAACTGGCTCGGCAGTTCCCTACCCGCCACCGTGCGCGGCACAGCGGGCATCGACGGGTCTGTGGTAACGTTAGGCGGGCCAACTACCAATTTTGCGCCTGTATCCAGCTTTGCGCCTACCGGCCTGATTGACTTTTCGCCCTATCTCCATACCGCCGCCGATGCTGGAGCAGCATCTGGCGCTGCCACCATGTATGCGTATCTGCATACAGAGGCTAACAGCCCGCAGGCCGGACCAGTACCCCCTCTACAAGAGGCAGCTAATCTGCTAGCTGACAATGGCACCCTAAACGCCACTGACGGCCTCTATAAGGGTGATGTGATGGTAACACGCAGCCTGACTCTGGTTAACACCGGGGCTACCTCCTTACAGAACCTGACGCTGAATGCGCCTGGTAAAAACCTGACCATGGCCGCTCCTTTTACCCTGACGGGGGCCCTTACATTAATCCAAGGGCTGCTGCAAACCTCCCCCTCTGCCCTGCTTACCGTCAGCAACCACGCCACGGCCACGGAAGGCAGCCCCAGTTCTTATGTTGAAGGTCCAATCCGTAAGCAAGGCGGGCAGGCATTTGTGTTTCCCCTGGGGAAAGGCGGCCAATGGGCCCGACTAAGCATTACGGCTCCAGCAGACACTACTACGACTTTCACAGCTGAATACATACCGGCTTCTTTCACCATTCGCACGGCTACGGCCCCCTTGAGTGAGGTAAGCCAGGTTGAACACTGGATTTTGGAAGGGTCAGCCTCAGCTAGTCCGGTTACGGTAGGACTGTATTGGGAAAACGCTTTCCGCAGTGGCATAGACGACTTTTCGCAGGATCTGCAGGTAGCACGCTATAATGGCAGTGCTTGGACAACTGTCGGAAATAGTAGCCTGGGGGGCGGTTTGAGCGCAGGCGTTGTAGCATCGGGCCAACCGGTCAGCGGCTCTGGCATCTTTACGTTTGGCTCTCTATCGCCAACTATCAACCCGCTTTCAACCCAGATGTCGAGCTTTACCGCGGCTCAGCCACAGCCGGGCACAGTGGATTTGGAATGGTCTATGACCAGCGAAGGCAGCACGGCCGGCTATGCCGTAGAGCGTTCCCCTGATGCCAGTACGTGGCAGCAAATTGCCCTTGTTGCCAGTCAGGGCATTACGGCCCAACCGCTGAAGTACACCTTTCAGGATCAGGGAGTAGCAAATATGAAACAGGCTTTTTACCGGTTGCGGCAGTCGGGTGCCAGTGGCGTACGCTACTCTGAGATAAAAACCGTTCTACTTCGTGCAAGCATTCTGGCTGTAGCGAAAGAGCAGTCAAACCAATTCGCCCTGTACCCGAATCCGGCCACTGACCGCGTAACGCTGTTACTGCCAAAGGCTACTCCGGAGCCTGTACAAATTACTCTGCGTGACTTGAGTGGTCGTACTGTTCTAAACCATACCCTAAATAAAATCACCCAACTGGCGGTTCCTCTGCAACTACCTGCTTTCTTAAATGCTGGCGTATACCTACTGTATCTACAGGGTACTGGGCTCCCTCTCATTCCACAGCAGTTAATTCTACACTAATCAAAAGCTGCTTAACATACAAAAGGCTGCCTTACGGGCAGCCTTTTGTATGTTAAGCATTTACAGCCTTAAAAGATCCAGCATAGACTTAACATATTTGTTTAAACTCATTTTCTGACCTGCAATACAGCTAATTTGGCCTCCTTGCGCATTCCTTCATTAAGCCGCAGATCATTTCTGCCTACATGTAAGGGGCAGCAATAGCCGCAATGGCAATACTAAATCACTTCATTTGCTAAATAACCATCCAGCTGGTGCTAAGCAACTCTCAGAAAGCAAGGAAGCTGTTGACTTGGGTGATTTTCTAAACTGCGTCAGTTTCATCAGAAAAGACCGGCTGATTACTGCTTTTACCTGAGTATCTGATTAGTGAAGAGACAGCTGAAATAACGTCATAGAGAGAAATAATGGTTTTAGGCAGATGCCTTCTAATCTCTCAGCCCTGTGGCACTCGTTTTCACTAAACGCCAGGAGTGTATTTTACTGTTCCTTTCCAAGCAACTTCCGGCGTTGATTCCGGGTTATCTTTGCGCTTTGCATCTGCACTTTCCCGACTGACATATAATGGCAACTATCACCAAAGAAGACGTTCTCAAGGCCCTGAGCTACGTGGAGGAGCCTGACCTGGGCAAAGACCTCGTAACGCTCAACATGATTGAGGACGTGGTAATTGAAGGCAACCGCGTATCGTTTACGGTGGTTCTTACCACCCCGGCCTGCCCGCTTAAGCAGCTCATTCACGATGCCTGTGAGCGGGCCATCCATACGATGGTAGACAAAGACGCTGAAGTGGTTATTGTGATGACCTCGCGCGTGACCACCATGCGCCAGAACCGCGACATCCTGCCCGGCGTCAAGAACATTATCGCCATAGCCTCGGGCAAGGGTGGTGTGGGCAAAAGCACGGTTACGGCTAACCTGGCCATTGCCCTGGCCAAATCTGGCGCCAAGGTGGGCCTGGTTGATGCTGACATTTCGGGCCCTAGCATGCCACTGATGTTTGGCGTAGAAGATGCCCGCCCGCACGTGTACCAGTCTGCGGAGGGTCGTAACCTGATTCAGCCCGTGGAGGCGCATGGCGTAAAGCTGATGAGCATCGGCTTCCTGGCCCCCGCCGAGTCGGCTATTGTGTGGCGCGGCCCCATGGCATCGTCGGCGCTGAAGCAGTTCATTACGGAGGTAGAATGGGGCGAGCTGGACTACCTGCTCCTCGACATGCCTCCCGGAACCTCCGACATCCACCTGACCATGGTGCAGACGGTGCCCGTTACTGGCTCACTCATCGTAACCACGCCGCAAAAAGTGGCCCTAGCCGATGCCGAGAAAGGCCTGCAAATGTTCCGCCTGCCCCAGATCAATGTTCCCGTTCTGGGCATTGTGGAGAACATGGCCTGGTTTACCCCCGCCGAGCTGCCCGATAACAAGTACTTCATCTTCGGGGAAGGCGGCGGCAAAGGTCTCGCCGCGAAGCACGAGGTACCGCTGCTAGGCCAGATTCCGCTGGTGCAGAGCATCCGCGAAAACGGCGACCAGGGCACACCTGCCATTTTGCAGACCGGCACGCCAGCTGCGGAGGTATTCGAGCAGTTGGCCGAAGAACTGGCCCGCCAGGTGAGCATCCGGAACGCGGTGGCTCCTAAAACGAATATCGTGGAGATGAACCGGTAACTGCACCGGTTTAGCAGGCGTTTAGGCCTTCGCTGAACGCTCCTCGAACTTACCCTGCCAGCTTTTGGTTGGTTCTTAAACAGTCAATAGCTGTATCTTTACCCGGTGTTACTTGCTAGGCCACTCCTTACACGGGCCTGGAAACGCACCATCAGCGCCGTCCCAAACCCCGCGATTCATGAATTTATCTGCCACCGTCGAAGCACATCCGCTCCTCCCCCGCATCGAGCAGGCCCTGGATACCATCCGGCCCTACCTGGCTGCCGACGGAGGCAATGTGCGCGTGCTGGAAATCACCGACGATATGGTGCTGCGCCTGGAGCTTCTGGGCGCCTGTGGCACCTGCCCGATGTCGCCGATGACGCTGAAAGCCGGCGTGGAAGAGTCGGTGAAAAAGGCTGTTCCGGAGATTCGCTCCGTAGAAGCCGTGAACGTAACGCCCATGAGCGAGCAGCCCGCCGGTCAAACCGGCCACCCCGTTTCGCCCGCTCCGGTGCCTACGCCGCAGTTTTAATTCCTAAGTTCTCTTAATATTAAGCCGGCTTCTCTTACGAGGAGCCGGCTTTTTCTGTAGGTCAAACGCTATTTGTTAAGCTAAACCCATGCTATGCTTTATTTGTACCCAAGATTTAATTCTTTTATTTCGAAATAACAACTTTCACAAACAAGCCTGATATCTGCAAAAGCCATCGAATTATCATTCCATCCGCCCTCTTTTTGCCTTACCTGCTCACACTTATCACACCAGGCTTGAAAATCATCGTCTTCTTCAAGCTCCATGTTTTCATAGGTTTCAAATGATTCTTCAAAACCTGCTTTGGCACGGGTATTTAAATGATTGCAGATGAATGCCCTCCTACCGTATTCATGAGTACCACATTTAATATATTTATCTTTAATATTTTGCGCAGTTTCCTTATCAACGAATTCTAGCAAAACCATAAAGACTAATAGGTGCTCTGAAATGGGTCTATAAACCCCTATACTGTTGGTAAGCTTAGCGGTTATTGCAGTAAATTCCCACGCCTCTTCCTCACTACTTTCAAAATAACCATCGGTTAGCTTGCTAAACTCTGACTGATAACCAAAATCCTTTACAGTGATTATTTCCTCTTTTATAGTAGGTAAAGTATTCTCATTATCCCACGACCATTTCCATGTATTAGTTTGTCTAGAAAAAGTTCCAACCGATAAATATTTGAAGTTGATTTCTTCTTCCCCAGTTGAAAAAGTTAGCAAACCTGTAGATTGATTATAAAACCAGTTCTCATACCATTCAATATCGTATTCGCTTTTGAATTCATCCTGCAAATCTATTAAATCCTGCAGACAAGATTGGGCGAAATCACTATATATCAACTGATTCATAATTATTTTCGATTGGAAATGGATTAGCTGTGCTAGTGCATTTGAAGAAGAGAGAAGAAAGGTACAAGTAGCACTTCCATTCTCCAAAGCTTCTTATCTACTTGCCATTCCCCTCGCCCCGCTACCTTTGCCCCTCCTTCCACTACCCAACCCACAATGGCTAACCCGAACGACCCCGCGCTCCGCTCCTGGATTGATATTGTTCCTGAAAGTGACTTCCCGATTCAGAATCTGCCATTTGGCGTATTTGAAACCGATGAGCGTGGGCCGCGCGTGGGGGTGGCCATCGGCGAGTATGTGCTGGACTTATATGCCGTAGCTCAATTCGGGTTTTTTGAGGACCTGGACCTGGGGCCGAAGATGCCCAAGATATTTCGCCGCCGCAGCCTCAACCAGTTTATTGCCCTGGGCCGGCCGGCGTGGCGGGCCGTGCGGCAGCGCGTTTCGGAGCTGCTGCGCCACGACAATGATGCACTACGCTCCGATGAGGTGATGCACGAGTGCTTGGTGCGCCAGAGCGAGGTGCGGATGCTGCGCCCCATAAAGCCCCAGAACTACACCGACTTTTACAGCAGCATTGAGCACGCTACTAACGTGGGCATGATGTTCCGCGACCCCGCCAACGCCCTGCTGCCCAACTGGCGTCACATTCCCATCGGCTACCACGGTCGGGCCAGCAGCATCGTGGTGAGCGGCACCGATATCCGGCGCCCCAATGGGCAGCGCAAGGCCCCTGATGCTGCTTCTCCCACATTCGGCCCCTCGCAGCAGCTTGATTTTGAGCTGGAAATGGCCTTCGTAGTAGGCCGCAGCACTCAACTCGGCGACACAGTGCCCATCCAAAACGCCGAGGACTACATCTTCGGGATGGTGCTGTTCAACGACTGGAGCGCCCGCGACATTCAGAGCTGGGAGTACGTGCCGCTAGGACCGTTCCTGGGCAAGAGCTTCGGTAGCAGCGTGTCGGCGTGGGTGGTAACGCTGGATGCGCTGGAGCCCTTCCGGGTGGCCGGCCCGGTGCAGGAGCCCGAGCCCCTGCTCTACCTGCGCCAGCTTGATGAGCATAATTTTGACATTAACCTGGAGGTAGGAATTCAGCCGGAAGGTGGCCTGGAAACCACCGTTTCCCGCTCCAACTTCGGCCTTATGTACTGGAGCATGGCCCAGCAGCTCACGCACCAGGCCTCCAACGGCTGCAACCTGCAGGTAGGCGACCTGTACGCCAGCGGCACCATCTCGGGCACCACCCCCGATTCGTTGGGCTCAATGCTGGAGCTTGCCTGGCGCGGCACCCGCCCCGTGCCCCTCGCCGATGGCTCGGAGCGCAAGTTCCTGCAAGATGGCGACACCGTAACGATGCGCGGCTACTGTGAGAAAGATGGCCTACGCCTTGGATTCGGGGAGGTAATCGGCACGGTACTCCCCGCTCCCATAATCTAGGCCACTCATGTAGTGCTCCTTTGAACTATAAGCCCGCCCTGCTCATTCATGGCGGGCTTGTTCATTCTGGGCCATACCCTAGCCCGGTATCCTGAACTTTCCGCGCCTAAAGCAAGTGCTCTGATGCCATCCATACTGGCCTAGCGCTTTGTTCTCACGGGTTATGCGTTTGTGTAGGCCACGTTGAACTGCCCTTGGCGGTTGCGCACTTTGGTAATGGAGCCATAGTCGATATCTAAGCGGAAGGCATGGGCTAGCGGCAGGCCCAGGCAGTGGCACAGGAGGCTACGAATAACGGCCGAATGACTAACGATAACAATCGTCGCATCAGGCTCGGCAGTGGCCAGTGCCTCGGTCAAGAATGCCGTAGCGCGGTGGTGCAGGGCCTGGAAGGTCTCGCCGCCAGGGGCGGGCACGTGCACAAAATCGGCCATCCAGGGGTTTACCTCATGGGCGGGTAACGCATCCCAGGGCTGCAGCTCCCATTGCCCAAAGTCGTACTCCATAAGGCGGTCGTCAAGCATGAGGCCCGTCGGCACCAGAGCCTCCGCTAGTTGGCGGCAGCGGCGCAAGGGGCTTGCGTAGGCCACCAGTGAACCAGCCAACACCATTGGCTCCAGGCGGGCGCGCACAGCGGCTTCGTCCTCGGCATACGTAGCAGCCACGTCCACATCGGAGCGGCCGTAGCAGATGCCGGGGGCAGTGGCCACTTTAGTGTGCCTGACTAGGTAAATGTCCATACTGGTGAGTGAAAGAGTTAGACCACGGCAACCGGCGTATTGCCGCTTCACCTTGTCAGTCGTTAGCACAAATGTGCGCTAATCGCGCTTACCTAGAGCAAACGGCACTATGGCTTCTCGAGATGGCCTAGCAACAGTTAGTGCCCAACTGCTCCAGACCCAAACTCAGACATGTAGCCAGCAAGAGTCTTCTACTAGTTCGGTGGCTCAAAATTATCCTCTGCTATTCATACCACACGCATTTTACTTCAGTAGATAAAAAAAGCCGGCTCTTGCGAGCCGGCTTTTCTAGCTAGTACCTGGCGCGCCAGTTACTTGCGCCCTGCAATAATCTCATCTACTACTGCGGGGTCGAGCAGCGTAGTGGTGTCGCCGAGGTTAGAGATTTCCCCCTCGGCTACCTTACGCAGGATGCGGCGCATGATTTTGCCGGAGCGGGTTTTGGGCAGGCCTGATACTATCTGAATTTTATCGGGCTTGGCGATTTTGCCAATTTGGGCCACGATGGTTTCAATGATGCTGGCCTCAATGTGGGCTTTGTCTTTGTCTCCATCGCAGGTCCCGGGCTGGCAGATGACGTAGGCATAAATGCCCTGCCCCTTCACATCGTGCGGGAAAGCCACCACCGCCGATTCTACTACGTTTTGATTGTGGTTGATAGCGTTTTCAATTTCAGCCGTGCCAAAGCGGTGGCCCGATACGTTTATCACGTCATCAACGCGGCCAATGATGCGGTAAAGACCGTTTTCGTCGCGGCGGGCACCGTCGCCGGTGAAGTAGTAGCCTTTGTAGGGCGCAAAGTAGGTTTGCACGGCCCGTTCATGGTCGCCGTAAGTCGTCCGGATGATGCCCGGCCAGCTGTGCTTAATGGCCAGGTAGCCCTCCTCATCGTTGCCCTCAATTTCCTTACCCTCCTGGGTGAGCAGCACCGGCTGCACGCCGGGCATGGGCAGGCCGGCGTGGGTGGGCTTGCTGGGTGTAATGCCGGCCATGGCCGAAATCATAATGCCACCCGTTTCCGTCTGCCACCAGGTATCCACCACGGGGCAGCGCTCTTTGCCCACGTGCTGATAATACCAGTACCAGGCCTCCTCGTTGATGGGCTCTCCCACCGAGCCCAGCACCCGCAGAGAATCGAGAGAGTAGCTGAGCACGTTATCCAGGGGGGCGGCCATCAGGCTGCGAATAGCCGTGGGCGCGGTGTAGAAAATGCTAACGGAGTGCTTGTCAATCACCTCCCAGAAGCGGCCCGCATCGGGGTATGTGGGGATGCCCTCAAACATGAGAGAGGTGCTGCCGGCCAGCAGCGGACCGTAGAGCAGGTAGGTGTGGCCCGTTACCCAGCCAATGTCGGCGGTGCACCAGTAAATATCGTTTTCCTCAATCTGAAACACGTTGCGGAACGTGTAATCAGCCCACACCATGTAGCCGGCAGTGCTGTGCACCACGCCCTTGGGCTTGCCGGTGCTGCCGGAGGTGTAGAGAATGAACAGCGGGTCCTCGGCGTCCATTTCCTCGGCGGGGCAGGTTTTGGGCACATCTGCGGCTTCTTCATGGTACCACACGTCGCGGCCTTCCTTCATTTGCACGGGCCAGCCCAGGTGCTCCACCACAATCACGCGGCGCACGCCGGGGCAGGTTTCCAGGGCCTCATCCACCACGCGCTTCACCGGAATCTGCTTGGCGCCGCGGTTCAGGCCGTCGGCGGTGAGCACCACGGTGGCCTGAGCATCGTTCACGCGGTCGGCAATGGCCGTGGCCGAGAAGCCCGCAAAAATTACGGAGTGCACGGCGCCAATCCGGGCGCAGGCCAGCACCGCAATAGCTAACTGCGGAATCATGGGCATATAGATGCACACCCGGTCGCCCTTTTCCACGCCGTTGTTGTGCAGCACGTTGGCAAACTTGCACACCTCCTGGTGCAGCTCGCGGTATGTGAGGCGCAGGTGGCGGGTTTTGGGGTCGTTGGGCTCGTAGATAATGGCCAGCTTGTTGGCCCGGGTGGCCAGGTGCCGGTCAAGGCAATTCTCCGTGATGTTCAGGCGCGCCCCCTGAAACCACTCGTTGCGGCCCGCGGCCATATCGGAGTCGAGCACCTTGCTCCATTTACGACGCCAGGTGAAGGGCTCCGCCACCTCGGCCCAGAACTGCTCGGGGTTTTCAACGCTGCGGCGGTAGGCCTCCTGGTATTCTTCAAGGGTGCGGATGCGGGCGTGTTTGGTGGGCATGTCAGGCATGAGATATGGGAGTTAGGAAGTGTAGTGTACGTGTGATAATGTGGGTTCAGACGTTCGTGCCGATGAGTTCTTTGATAGTAGTCATGAGCTGGCGAGTGCTGAACGGTTTAGGAATGTAGAGGTCGGCTCCAGCTTCGTACCCCTTCTGAATATCGGCCTCCTTGCTTTTAGCCGACAGAAAAATGACCCGGGCATGGCGCTGCTCAGGCAGCTGGCGCAGCTGGCGGCACACCTCATACCCATCCACATCAGGCATCATCACATCAAGCAGCACCACCTCAAATGGGCTTTGCTTGAGGGCGTCAAGTGCCTCAGTACCATTGCGGGCAATACTTACGCGGTAGCCGTTCTTGCGCATGAGAAATTCAAGCGACATGACAATGTTGGGCTCGTCATCGACAATAAGGATGTGGGGAGTCGTAGGCATGACGAATGGTTGTTTTCGAGAGAGGATCTGGCATTTTTCAGTCCGCAGCGGGCGCCGTGCTTTCAGGCGCAGGGGCCGAGGTGATTCAGCTTGTCTCGCTGGCTGCAATGGGTAATTCAAAGGAGAAGCGTGCGCCTTGCTCGGGCTGGCTTTCTACCCAGATGCGGCCGGCGTGCAGCTCTACTATTTTCTTGGTGATGGCCAGACCCAGGCCTGAGCCTTCGGGCTTGCGCATGGTCTGGTTGCGGGCCTGGAAGAACTTGTCGAAGATGAGCTGATGAAACTCCGGGTCGATGCCCTTACCGTTGTCCTCCACCCGTATGCGGAGCGTATCTGCGGAAGCCTCGGCCACCACGCTAATGCGGCCACTACCATCGGCCCGGCACGATTTCACGGCGTTAGAAAGCAAATTCACCAGCACCTGCATGAGCCGGTCTCGGTCGCCGGACAGCAGCGGTAGGCCCGGGGGCACCACCACATCCAGCTGAATCTGCTTGTCGCGCAGGAGCTGGCCCACCGATTCCAGGGCATCATGCAGCACCTCGGGCACGTCTACCAGGCTCTTTTCCAGCGTTGCCATCCCCGACTCATACTTCTCCAGATCAAGCACCAGCGTAATCAACCGGCTCAACCGCTCCGATTCTTTCGTGATAGTGAGCAGAAAGCGGTGGCGCTCTTCTTCCTCCATCTCGGGGCTGTCGGTCAGGATTTCGGAGAGGGCCCGAATGCTGGTAAGCGGGGTGCGCAGCTCATGCGTAACGGTGTAGAGAAACTCATCTTTATGCTGATCAAGCTCCTGCAATTGGTTATAGGCCTCCTGTAACTGGCCTGTAAGCCGCTGCAATTGGCGCTGCTGCTTCTGGAGCTGGCGGTTGGCTTCCAGCAGCTGCTGGCTTTCGCGCAAGATGCCCACTACGTTATCAAAGCTGATATCCTCCACCCCCACCGATGACGAGAGCAGCAGGCGGGCTGAGGCCGGGCCGATGCTGCCTGCCAGCAGCTTTTCGGCGTAGGCCAGTAAGCGGGGGTCGGCCTGGGGTGGGGCTACGTTCTCGGAGGTAACATGGGCTTCGGGGAAACGCTCAGCAAAGGCGTGCAGGGCCTGGGAGGTCCGTTTTTTACCTAGGAACCCCGTAAGCAGGGCCCGCACATCGGGGAGCGGGGTGCCGGCCTGCCACCCGGCGGGCCCCTCAAAGCCGGTGCGGTAATGAAACACCCCCACAAACTCCTCGGCCAGCCGCTGCTCCAGCGCCGAGGGCATCCGCAGCAACGAGACGCCCACGTAGAGGCCTACGTTGAAAAACCAGCTCCAGAATAGCCCGTGCGAGAGGTAGTCTAGGCCAGTTAAGCCAAACAGCGCAAAGGGGCGTAAGCCACTCCAGCCGCCCAACCCTTGCTCCAGAATTGAAGACGGCAGCAGATCAGGCCCCACCATGGTGGGCACTACCAGCGTAAAGAACCACACCACGAAGCCAGCCAGAATGCCCGCCGTAGCGCCTTGCCGGGTGCCCCCCTTCCAGTAAAGTCCGCCTAGCACCACCGGCACAAACTGCGCCACGGCCGCAAACGACACCAGCCCAATGTTTACGAGGGGCAGCAGATGGCCTACCGCCGCGTAATAACCGTAGGCCAGGAGCAGCACCGCTACCACGGCCAACCGCCGACTATGCAGGGCCACCTGGCCCAGATAGGCAAACCAGCTGGGGCTTTCGGCGCGGGCGGGTGGCAGGCGCACCAGCAGCGGCATTAGCAGGTGGTTGCTCATCATCACGCTCAGGGCAATGGTTTCCACGATGATCATGCTGCTGGCCGCCGACAACCCCCCGAGGTAAATCAGTAGGGCTAGCCACGGGTGACCCGCCTGCAGGGGCAGCGCCAGTACAAACGTATCGGCGTCAATGGACTGGCCCGCCAGCAGGCGGCCGCCGAACGCCAGGGGCAGCACAAACAGGTTAATGATAATGAGGTAGAGCGGAAACAGCCACATGGCTTTGCGCAGGTGGTTCTCGTTCACGTTCTCCACCACCGAAACCTGAAACTGCCGGGGCAGCAGCAGAATGGCCGACATGCTCAGCACCAGCAGCGTAAACCACTGCGTACCGCTGGTGCCCGCCCCTTTCAGGGTAAATAAGCGGCTCAGATCAGGTACTGCCGCCGCCTTCTCAAATACGTCGCCGAACCCTTTGAACAAGCCAAACGTCACGAACAGACCCGCCGCCAGAAAAGCCACCAGCTTCACCAGGCTTTCCAGGGCTACGGCCAGCACCATACCCTCGTGGCGCTCTGTGGCCTCCACGGAGCGCACTCCAAAGATGATGGTGAAGAAAGCCAGGGCGCCGGTGGTTATAAGGGCGGAGCTGCTGGCCACGGTACCTTCCGCTAGTATAGAGGTCTGCCCCCCGCGGGTCAGGATATCAAAGGAGGCGGCAATGGCTTTGATTTGCAAAGAGATGTAGGGCACTACCCCCAGCACGCACACCACCGTCACCAGCGCTCCTAAGGAGGCACTCTTGCCATACCGCGCCGAAATAAAATCGGCGATGGAGGTAAGGCGCTGCACGTGGCAGATACGAATGATTTTGCGTAGCACCAGCCACGCTACCGGCGCCATAAGCGTAGGCCCCAGGTATATCCCAACAAACTCCAACCCAAAGTACGCGGCCCGGCCAACTGAGCCGTAGTACGTCCAGGCGGTGCAGTACACGGCCATGCTGAGGGCGTACACATAGGGGTTGCTCACCAAGCTCCGCCGCGCCGCCGAGCGCCGCTCAGCTGCGTAGGCCACCCCAAACAGCAAGGCCAGGTAGCCAAAAGAGAAGCAAATAACGAGCAGGGTGTTCAAGTTTTTGGAAAGGAGGTGATTGGGTGAGGAAGTGAGTTGAGTGGGGAGACGATTGGGTACTGGGGTGCTGGGGCAAGTAGGGTAGCCTGGGCCAGTTATGAAATGACGAGGAGAGACGGTAAATGGTAGACTTCAACTCTAATTACCCCATTACCTCCTCACTTCCTCACCCATTAACTACAACTCACTTTGTTGCTTTGCTTCCTCTCACCAGCAGGCCTGTTAAGAGCACCAGTGCGGCCCAGGCCAGGAGCACGTAGAGATACAGCACCGGAATGCCCAGCACGCGGCCGCCCTGGTCGAATACGGCCAGCAACGGGAAGTTCAGCAGCACGGCAAACAGCAGACTCACGAAGAGCAGCCGCTGCCCTCGGCGTTGCTCCTGCTGCTCCTGAGGCGACATGGGTAGCATAACGGGGTTGGGTAGAATACTGAGTGGGTAAGCCTCTTCAGACGTACGCTTGCACACTACCGGGCCTGGGCTGGTGTGAAGCGGATTTAATGACGTGCGGGCGGCTATGTAGCAGGAAGTCCGCCGAACCTGGGGCTCGGCGGACTTCACAACTACCATTCTTTGCAAAGAGCGGATGCCAGCCCTCTGGCAGTGGGTAGGCTAGTACTACTGAGCCGTATCGTCCATGAGCTTCACGTTGCGCACGTCCTTCATCAGGGCCTGGCCAATAAACCAGCAGATGAGGGCAATACCCACCGGATACACGAGGCCGGCCAGCGTGCTGTGCTCCTTAATGAAAGCCGAGTCTGAAGCGGCGGCCCGCAGGGTAAGAGCCGTAGCAATCAGTGGCACGAAGCCCCCAAATACCCCATTACCGATGTGGTAAGGCAAGGAAAGCGAAGTATACCGCACCTTGGTGGGGAACAGCTCTACCAGGTAGGCAGCAATGGGACCGTAGGCCATGGTCACGAACAGAACCAGGCAGAACACCAGGGCCGTCATTCCCACCAGGTTCGGTGAGAGGGCCTTCATTACAGCCGGCACGGCTTTGCCGGTAGCGTCTACAGTGGCGGCCGTAACCTCAGTGAGGGGACCGGCAAACTGCTTAAGGCCGTAGAAAATGGGAAACGTAAACAACGCGCCGCAGAGCAGGCCCATCATGATGATCTTCTTGCGGCCGATGCGGTCTGAGAGCGAACCGAAGTACACGAAGAACGGAGTGGCCAGCACCAGCGCCACGCAGAGAACTATGCTGGCGTCTACCAGGTCAAGCTTCAGCGTGTTCTGCATGAAAGAATAGGCGTAGAACTGCCCAGTGTACCACACCACGCCCTGTCCCATGGTGGCGCCAAACAGTGAAATAAGCACCAAGCGACGGTTTACGGGATTTACAAACGACTCGCGCAACGGGTTGGAGCTCGTCTTGCCTTCTGACTTAGCCTTGGCAAACAGTGGCGACTCGTGCAGCTTCCGGCGGATGTAGTAGGAAGCAATAACCAACAGGCCCGAGAGCAGGAACGGAATGCGCCAGCCCCACTCCTTGAAGGCCTCTTCGCCCATGGTTTTACGGGTGATGATGATTACCAGAATGCTCAGCAGCAGACCCGCGGTTGCGGTAATCTGAATGAAGCTGGTGTAATACCCCCGCTTGTTATCAGGGGAGTGCTCAGCTACGTAGGTGGTAGCCCCGCCGTATTCGCCGCCCAGGGCCAGGCCCTGCAGCAAGCGGAGCAGGGTTACTATCACTGGGGCAGCAATGCCTATCTTATCATAGCTCGGTATCAGGCCCGTGACGAAGGTAGCTCCCCCCATAATCAGCAGGGTAAGCAGGAAAGTGTACTTACGCCCAATCATGTCGCCGATGCGACCGAAAAACAATGCCCCAAAGGGCCGCACCACAAAGCCCGCCCCAAACACGGCCAGCGTACCCAGAATGGTATCCTCAATCTTGCCCGCCGAGCCAAACAGCACCGGCCCGATGATTGCGGCCAATGACCCGAAGATGTAGAAGTCGTACCACTCAATAACAGTACCCACTGAGGAGGCGGTGATTACCTGCCAGATCTTGCTGGTCGAAACGGCGTTGTTGTCGTGGGTTACGGCATCGTTGGCCGATGCCCCGCCCATAGGCGTGGCCCCCGCGTAGGCCTCGCGCTGCGGTAAGTTGTGGTTCATGCGTGGTGGGAGTTGTGGTGAGTTGAAAGAAAACAGCCCTGGCGCCGGTGCTCATGTGGGAAGCAGCCGGTGAAATTGGGCAAGATGTATTACAGGAAAATCTGCGTTTGCAGTGTAATCTCGGGCTTGTAGTCTAGGGTATTGAAGTTTCCGGTGGCGGGCACGTAGCCTTCAAAATCGGGGCGGGCGCGGTAGTTTAGCGTCACCTTGGCATTGTGGCCGTCTAGCAGCACGTTCACACCCGCATCGTACACGTTCACGGCCTTGGTGTCGCCATTGGTGTAGTGCAGGCCCTCGTAATTGCTGTGCAGATAGGCTACGTAAGGCTGCAACCGGGCTTTCGGACCGAAAATCTGCTGTGGCAGCAGAAAGCCTGCCTGTCCGTAGAAGGAGCCTCCCGTACCAGATTGCGGCACCGCGTTGCCACGGTTGGCAGTAGTGCCATACCCAGGATTGTCGGGTCCTATAAAGCGTACATGATTAGGCCCCATATTGTAGTTGTAGTACACGCCGTAAAGCGTGAGGGCCGTGCGCGAGGCAGTATCCAGGGGCACATCATAGAAGGCATCAATGCCAAATAACTTCAGGCTGTGCTTATTAGTAGCAACCTGCCCGAAAGGATCAGCCGTGATGGAGGGGGTCACGGTCACTACACTGGACGTGGGCCGCGAGTACATGGCATCTTTGTTATAAAGGAAGCCCGCGCCTACGCTAAATACCCGTTTTGCCCCCAGATAAGTACCCGTGAAGTAAGGCAGCAGGTTAGCCTCAGGCTCAAAAAAGTTGTAGCTCACGTAGCCCTGATACACATGGCTGGTGTTCTGCGGATTGTAGGCGGCCACTCCCGTGCCGGTGTTAGTGGTTACCCCGGCGGCAGTACTGCTAGAGCCTAGGCTGAGTGGGGTGCTGGCCTGGTTTGTCAGGAAAGCATCGCTAACAGAAAAGCGGTAATCGAGCTTATTGATGCGCCCCTTGGCGTAAATTCCCAGCCAACGCGCAAACTGGTCGGCGGCCTCAATAGTAGGGAAGTTAGTAAGGGGCAGGTCCAGGGGCAGAATGCTGGTGGTACTGGCACTGGTGATGCGTGAAATGCCGTTGAGATAGTGCAAACCGCCGCCTAGGCTCAAGTACTTATTCACTTTGTACTCCGTCACGGCTTCGTGAATGAAGAACTGGGGCTTCTTGCCGTCGGCAGCTGGGGTTAAACCTCCGCTCACTGCATTCTGGTTGTTGATACCCATGTGGGTATAAATGACAAAGCGCGGGTTGAGCTGAGCGAGCAGCACCAAACGCGAGCGACGCAAGCCAAAGTCAACCTGCCCTTTTTGTGGCTTACCCGGTGCCCGGAGGGTGCCGGTATTATTCTCGGTGTAGCGGGTGTACACCTGATGCCAGGTGAGGAAACGCAGATACTTGGAGCCGTCCGGAGAGAGGTTAATCTTCATTCCCGCGCCGTACGGCGCCGATTTAGCAGGCGCAGGTGGGGCCGGTGTGGGCGCTGGTGCTGCCGGTGGCGGGGCCGGCTGCTGGCCGGCTGGAGGAGGCTGAACTTGCGCTACAGCGCCAGCGGAGACCATCAGGGCGCTGACAGCCAGTGCGTAACGAGTATTTCGCATAGGAATGGGGGTGGGTTGGGGAGTGGTGAGAATAGAACCAGCCGCAACCAGGTTGTAACACCCGGATCAGCTCCTCCAAATAGAACAATCCCCTGATGGGAATCACCCCCTTGCTATACTTCTGCTAAACCTATAGCTCTAAGCCTGCCGGAACCGCTCCCATCGAATCATCATGTACTTGTCGCCTAGTTCTGTTACTACTAGCCCGGCCCCCTTCAGGTGCTGCGGATCCTGAAAATACTCAGTCAGCTCCCTCTGATTTAGAATCTTATAAGTAGGGTGATATTCCGTTTGGCGAGGTGCCTTCATGCCATATTTCTTCACCCAGTTCATTACGCTCACGTGGCTCACTCCCAATAGCCGCTCAATCTCCCGGTAGCTTACGCCCTCCACATATAGCTGCAGGGCCTTGATAACATAGTAAGGATTTATCTCCTTGCCCGTTTTGGCCACTGAAAAATGGTAGCCGCAGTTCTTGCACTTAAACCGCTGCCGGCCGCCTATTATACCGCTTTTGGTAGCATCCGTTGATTCACACTTGGGACAGGCTGGCTTTGACATACGGCGGGTGAGTAAGTGGTTACTAGCAAGCTATATCTATTTAGTAAAGATATAGTATTTTAGCAACTATCTTACGCTACTCCTATATAAAAGGATACTCCCAACATATTAGGGAGTTCCTTAAGTAGTACTCAACCCTAGTCAGCAAGTGCTGAGCATTAGCTGACAGGAGCAAGTATTATGCAGGCTGGCCCACAAGCCATTAACTTCAAACTCAAGTGGTCTAGATACTCAGTACCACCGCCAGCAGCGCATTAACGCTTAAGCCTAGCCGGCGCATGTCAAGGCGGTCAAGTGTATCCGTTATTTCGTGATAATGCTTGTTGCGGTAGAAGGCCGTATCAGTGAGCAACACCGCCGAGTACCCAAACTGCCAGTAGTTGAGGTGGTCGGAGAAGTCGATGCCTGGCAGCCAGGCCGGAGCCTTGAAGCGCTTTACAGGCAGGCCAGCCTCGCGCTTGTACAACCGTGCGAACTGACGGCCGAAGTGGCCATTTCCAAATTTCTGAGCCACGGTTACATAGTTGCCCCGACTGCCATATACTGCCTTCAGCGGGCCGACAGGGTAGTCTTGGCTGCCTTTGCGGTCATCGAAATACCCCAGCATCTCTAGAGCCACCATGCCTTTTACGTCTACCTTTTCATCGAGCAGCTGCTTGGCATGCACGTAGCTGCCCATGCTTTTGGTGCGGAAGAAGGGCGGCTCTTCCAGGGTGTAGGCCACCAGATCAATGCGGTAGGTCAGGTTAGGTTGCTGACCCAATAAGCGCGCCAGCTCTAGCAGGGCCGTCACACCGGTGCCGTTGTCGTCGGCACCGGGCTGCTCACCGCACACATCGTAATGCGCCCCAATGATAAGCCGCGGCCCATCCTCCGGCCCGAAGCTACCAATCAGGTTACGGTAGGTGCGCCCCTGCACGCGGTACGCCTGTTCTGAGGGGCGGGCCCCGGCGGCCACTAACTGCGCACTAATGTAGTCGGCGGCTTGGTTGAGGCTGGCTTCGTGGAGGTAATTGCGGGGCTCGGGAGTAGTAGTGAGAGCCACCAGGTGCTGGCGCAACCGCGCCGTATCAGCCGTAACCGACTGGCCCAGCGCGGCCACAGCAACCAATGAGAACAGCAGCAGAGAAACAAGGCGAAAGAGCATAGAGGCAAAGGACTGTTATTTCGAGCAGGACAAAGAAGCTGGGCACCTTGGTGTAACCCCGGTTTTCTAGTGCTCCTCAAGCTGACACGTATAGAATAGGCTTGCCTGACAGATCACCACTAGTGCTAATTGGTTGCTTCCGGTATCACGCAGAAGGTAGGTTTACTTCCAGAACTGGCCTACACCAAAGTTTCCGCAACAAACGCGAACTTCGGGCCACCAATTTCCCACCCCGTTTCTACATGCCCACTCCCACCCCATTCCGCTCCATCGTTCCCACCGACCTTAAGCCCAGCGAGTGGCACCCCTTTATGGTGGGCGCCGTAGCGCCGCGGCCCGTTGCATTTGCTAGCACCATTGATGCGACTGGGAATGTGAATCTTAGCCCCTACAGCTTCTTTAACTGCTTCGGCTCCAACCCGCCCATTCTGGCCTTCTCGCCCGCCAACCGCGTTCGCGACAACTCTCAGAAGCACACCCTGGAAAACCTGCGCGAGGTGCCCGAAGTGGTCATCAATATCTGCGACTACGCCATGGTGGAGCAAATGTCATTGGCCAGCACCGAGTATGCCAAGGGCGTGAATGAGTTTGTGAAGGCTGGCTTCACGGAAGTAGCCAGTCAGCAGGTGCGTCCGCCCCGCGTAGGCCAGGCTCCGGCTGCCTTTGAGTGCGTGGTGGAACAGATTATTGAGCTGGGCACCAACAACGGCGCCGGCAACCTGGTCATCTGCCGGGTAGTGCTGGCCCACTTCCGCGAGGATATCATCCTGCCCTCCGGCATCGGCATCGACCCCCACAAGCTCGATGCTATTGCCCGCCTTGGCGGCGACTGGTACACCCGCGCCTCGGGCAGCAGCCTGTTTGAGGTACCCAAGCCTAACCGCAACCTAGGCATCGGCATAGACCAGCTACCAGAGCACATTCGCAACTCCGACATCCTCACCGGCAACAACCTGGGCCGCCTCGCTAACATCGAAGTGCAATCCATGCCTTCCGCTGAGGACGTACAGGCCTACCGCCACGAGCCGCTGGTGACCTACACGTTGCAGAAGTACCAGACGGACCCAGCTCAGCAACGCCAAGAGCTGATTTTGTTGGGCAAGAAGATTCTGGAAGAAGGCCGGCTGCAGGAAGCGTGGAAGGTGCTGTTGCTGGCGGGTAAAGAGCAAGTCAGCTTAGCCTAACTACCGAAACGGCCTCTAAACACACCGATTAGCACAATTACGGATAGCAGGCCGGTGTGTTTAAAGGCCGTTTGCTTCACTTTATAGACCCTAGGCCAGTAGGCACACCATTTCGTACAGCGCTAGGTCTGTCTGCGCCCAACCGCAGGCCCGCATAAAATCTGTGCCAGGTCCTTCCGGAACTAGGCAAGGCACTATAGTTGGGTAATCTGGAAACCGGGCCTCCAGGGCCCTGACTAAGCGCGTACCCCACCCTTGGCGGCGGTAGGCACGCGGCACTAGTAGCATCTGTACGAACTGCCCGTTAGCATCGGGCCTGATTAGGGCGTAGGCCTGTTCCTGCAACCGAAAGGCTTTAGTTGGCTTAGTAATACTCAGCAGAGTTTCGCCACTGCTCATCCAAGGCAAAGGCTCCTCTGTTTCACGAATAACTACACGCGCCAGTTCTAAGGGGTCCATTTCCGTGAGCATCTCCCCTGTATTAGGGGCTGCGCCGGCCTCTTGCCGAAACCCCAATAGGCGCCTGGTACGCCTAAAGCCGAGCCGTTCATACAACCGAATTGCGGGTACATTCTCCGTAAATACCTCCAGCAGCATCGACTGGTCGCCGCGCTGCTGGGCCTCCTTAAGGGCAGTACCGAGCATAATCTTGCCTAAGCCCTGGCTTCGGTATTCGGGCACCAATCCCATAGCCGCCACCCGGCTCTGCCAGCCCCGCCGCGCGATGAACACCACGCCCACCAGCTCATCTCCCTGAAACCACAGCCGACTTGCTGCCGGGTCTAGGTGCTCACCCCGGAAACGGCGCTCAAAGGCGGCGGCATCAAACACCATCGGCACGAAATAGTGCTGAAAGGAGCGCGTCATGGCCGCCGCTACCTCCGCAGAAGTAAATTCCAAGATTGGGCGGGCAATGAAATTCTTCATCACTTTACAACGGCATCAAATGTGATTAGCATTCTTCCTGCCAATACTTTCCTTCTCCCAAAAAAAATCTCGCATGTATGCATATTGATGTTTATCTAAAGCGAGAAAATAAATTAGGCCATGCACTAATGTGTATAGTAGGTAAACTTGATAGTTATTCAGTAATAACTGGACAATATTTTCACCATTCAGCTATGCTAAAACTATTGTTTGTCGGAGAACTGAGAAGAGAATAAAAAAGGTAAATGCTACTCTAAACCTTATTCGAAATGTTTAGCTGTTAGTGACCTATAAAAACAGATTTATTAGTAGATCAACTATATAGAAGGACTTAAGTAACAGAAAGAAGCCTACTCGCCCTTTTTGTCCTAAGCAGAGAAGTAAAGCAAGAGCAGAAAGTACAGATGAAAGGGTTACTACAAATCTGTACACAACTGAATATGCTAGTTTCGCACGGCAATCATTAACGCCAGCTCTTTGTAGCGCATGTTGAATTTCTTGGCGATGCTGGCGTTGGTGAGGGAGCCCTTATAGATGTAGACGCCGGAACGGAAGTGCTCATTGGTGAAAAGTACTTCGTTGATGCCGCCGTGCTGACTGATTTCCTGCAGAATGGGCGTAAAAATGTTACTCAGAGCATTAGTAGCAGTGCGCGGCACGCGGGAAGCAATGTTCGGCACGCAGTAATGAATCACGTCGTACTTGCGGAAAACGGGCTTGCTGTGGCTGGTCATCTCACTCGTCTCGAAGCAGCCGCCCTGGTCAATGCTCACATCAATAATCACCGAGCCGGGCGCCATCTGCGACACTACATCTTCTGACACCATGAACGGAATGCGGCCTTCCTCAGCGTTCAGGGCCCCAATTACCACGTCGGCGCGGCGGATCTGCTGGTTGAGAGCGTAGGTATCGAGGGTGCTGGTGTAGAGCTGGGGGGTGCACAGGTTCATCTTGAGCCGGCGCAGCTTGTAGAGGTGGTTGTCAAATACCTTTACCTCAGCACCTAGGCCAGTGGCGGCGCGGGCCGCGTACTCAGCCACCGTGCCGGCACCCAAAATCACCACCTGGGATGGGGGCACACCCGTAATGCCGCCCAGAATAATGCCCTTGCCTTCGTTGGAGCGGGCCAGGTACTCGGCCGCAATCAGCATCACGGTAGAGCCGGCAATTTCGCTCATGGCCCGCACCACGGGGCGCGCGCCCGAGGGGTCTTTGATCAGCTCGAAGCTAATGGCGTTGATTTTTTTGCGGGTGAGAGCCGTAATGTACTCGCTGGTGAGCGAGCCAAACTGCAGGGCCGAAATCAGGGTTTGGCCCCCGCGCATAAACTCAATCTCATCATAGGTGGGCGGGGCCACTTTCAGGATGATATCGGCCTCAAATACTTCTTTCTGCGAGTAGGCAATGGTAGCCCCCGCCTCAGAGTAATCGTGGTCGGAGTGTTTGCTGGGCTCCCCGGCGCCGCTTTCCAGCAGTACCTCGTGGCCAGCCTCTACCAAGTGCTTCACGGCCTCAGGCGTGAGGCAAATCCGGTTTTCCTGGAGGGAAGTCTCGCGGGGCAGCCCGATAAACAGCTTGCGCTTCCGTGTTTCCACGGCCAGCATGGATTCCTGGGTGAAGTAGGCGCGGCTCGTAGCCAACGACTCAAATCCGGGGGGTACTGCTTCGGGCATTTTCTATAATTAAAAATCAAGAATTAAAAATTAAAAATCTTGATTGGCAGCTCATTAAACGTTTTAGGACGGCCAATGGCTCAACTCTTAACTTTTAACTTTCAATTTTTAATTCCCTGGTTTCTAGGCCAGTGACGGTGAGCGTTATGAGCAGCCGATCCGGAGGCAATAATTCCTCAATGCGGCTAGGCCACTCTATCAGGCAAAGATAGCCAGAATCGAAGTACTCCAACGCCCCAATTCCTTCCGCCTCCCGCGGAGTATCAAGCCGGTAAAAGTCGAAGTGGTAAATCGGCTGGTTTTGGGCATCGCGGTACTCATTCACCAGCGAAAATGTGGGGCTGCTTACTTCATCCTGCACGCCCAGGCATTGGCATAGGGCTTTGATGAACGTGGTTTTGCCGGCACCCATCTCACCTTCAAAGCAGATGATGGAATGCCCACGCAGGGCTTCACGCACTTGGGCAGCGGCGGCAGGCAGGGCGGCCAGGCCAGAGATTTCTAGGGTCAGTAGAGACATAAGCAGGCAAATAGGCTGCAAGTTTACGAGGCCTGGGCCACTCCTGCACTAATAGTGGAGCGGGCTAATTGTTCAGAAACGGATACTGGAAATCCTTCAGAACCACGTACTCTGTTACCTTTGACCGACCCAAAACATACTAGCTCATGCAAGTTTCGAGAATGGCCGGCAGCCTGATTGGCTCCGAAATCATCAAAATCGGCAATGAAGTCAATGATATGATTCGCAAGGGGGAGCAGATTTGCAACCTCACCATCGGCGACTTTGACCCGTCAATTTTTCCAATTCCGGAAGAGCTTCAACAGGAAATTACCCTGGCCTACCAGGCCGGTCATACCAACTATCCGCCCGCAAATGGCATGGTGGGCCTGCGCGAAGCCGCGGCTGCATTTACTAAGTCACGCCTGGGCCTTGAGTACTCGCCCAACGACTTTCTGGTGGCTGGCGGCTCTCGCCCCCTGATTTATGCCACGTACCTGGCCCTGGTTGACCCCGGCGACAAAGTGGTATTTCCGGTGCCGAGCTGGAATAACAACCACTACTGCCACCTCTCCTCTGCCCAGAGCGTGATGGTAGAAACCCGCGCCGAGAACAACTTCATGCCCACGGCCGAGGAGCTTGCACCTCATTTGGAAGGCGCTACCCTCCTGGCCCTGTGCTCTCCGCTCAACCCCACCGGCACCGTATTCACCCGCGAAGGCTTGGAAGCCATCTGCGACCTGGTGCTGGCCGAGAACAAGCGCCGCCAACCCGGCGAGAAGCCCCTCTACCTGCTCTACGACCAGATTTACTGGCTCCTAACCTTCGGCACCACCGAGCACTACGACCCCGTGAATCTGCGCCCAGAGCTGCGCGACTACACCATTTACATTGATGGTATCTCGAAGTGCCTGGCGGCTACCGGGGTGCGCGTGGGCTATGCGTTTGGCCCGCTGGCGGTGATTGATAAAATGAAGGCCATTCTGGGCCACGTGGGGGCCTGGGCCCCTAAAGCTGAGCAGGTTGCCACGGCCAAGTACCTGCCCCAGGCAGAGAAAGTTGATGGCTTCATGAGCCAGTTCAAGGATAAGGTGCAGCGCAGCCTAACCACTCTCCACCAGGGGTTACAGGCCCTGAAAGCCGATGGGTACCCCGTTGACTCTATGGTGCCGATGGGAGCCATTTATCTTACGGCTAAGCTGGATGTGCTCGGGAAGACTACGCCCGCCGGGCAGGTACTCACCACTACCAAGGAGCTGACCTCCTACCTCATCAGTGAGGCTCGCTTGGCGCTGGTGCCCTTCAGCGCTTTCGGCAATGAGCACACCGCACCGTGGTTCCGGATGTCGGTGGGTGGTGCTTCGCATGAGTCTATTGAAGCAGCTTTGCCCCGCCTGCGCGCCGCTCTCGATGCGCTAGTGTAGGCTAGCTTTTAATAGTCAGCTAGTTGTAAGATTGCCCTGCCCATCCTGCCAGGATTTGGGCAGGGCACTTTTTGAGTTAATGAATTTTTCATGAGCTAGGTAGCACTCCTGCCCATTGAAGTTTCCCAAAAATGGGTAATATGCCTATCTTTCCGACCAACTG
This sequence comes from Hymenobacter taeanensis, assembly GCF_013137895.1. Classification (NCBI taxonomy): domain Bacteria; kingdom Pseudomonadati; phylum Bacteroidota; class Cytophagia; order Cytophagales; family Hymenobacteraceae; genus Hymenobacter; species Hymenobacter taeanensis. Next base: position 3,977,773 of record NZ_CP053538.1, on the reverse strand, counting down.
ACCTGCATTCTGGTACTGGAGGAGCCACTACTTCTGGGTGCCATCTCTCCCTTCCAAACCTATTGCACGATGTTGCTTCACAACCAACTCATCGTGTCTATGCCATTTGCTTTGCCCGGTTTTCTGGGCCGTTTTGGGCTAGTTGCCAGTATAGCGCTACTGCCCGCCTCTGTAGTTGCTCAGGCCCAGTCGGCCCAGGTGCGCGGCCTTGTACGCGCTACCTCCGGCAGTGTCCTTGAATACGTTACGCTTACCCTCCACCGAGCTACCGACTCGGTAGCTGTTAAAACTGAATTCAGCGACGCCCAAGGCGCCTACCTCCTCCTTGCTCCTCCTGGTCGGTACCTGGTATCGGGGGCGCTGGTAGGCTATGGCCGCGCCTGGACTCCTGCCTTTGAGCTGTCGGCCGCTGGCCTTACCCTGCCGGATCTGCGGCTGGCGGCTACGGCAGCCACTACCCTGAAGGGCGTCACTGTTACAGGTCAGAAACAACAGTTTGAACGCCTCTCTGACCGTACCGTAGTAAATGTTGAGGGCACCCCGCTAAGTGCCGGCAATACTACACTGGATGTACTCAGCCGTGCCCCCGGCGTAACCGTTGCGGGCAACGACAACCTGGCCCTGCGGGGAAAGCAGGGCTTGCTGGTGCTCATTGATGGCAAGCGCGTGCCCCTTATTGGCACCGAGCTAGCCGATTACCTGCGGGCCCTCCCCGCCGAGCAGGTGCGCAGCATTGAGTTAATCACCAATCCACCAGCCAAATATGATGCGCAGGGAGGAGCAGGCATCATCGCCATCAACTTAAAGAAGGATCAGCGCCTGGGCACCAACGGTAGCGTAAACACCAGCTACGGGCGCGGACAATACGGCAAGTTTACTTCAGGGTTCTCTCTCAATCACCGGCAACAGAAGCTAAACCTGTTTGCTACTTATTCTTACGCTGACCGGCAGAGCTTTCAAAAGCTCAACTTTTCCCGAATTTTTTACCAGGACGACCAGCAGGTACGCAGCCAGAGCATTCAGTATAACGATGCCCGGGGGCACCTGCAGTCGCATACCTGGCGCGCGGGCCTCGACTACACACTCACTAAAAATACGCAGTTGGGAGTGGCGGTGAGTGGCCTAGCAAGCCGGGTACCTTCACAGGGAGAAAACACTGGCCTGTTCCTGAATGCGCAGACGCAGCCCACGGCCCAATTCACCTCGGATATTTACCGGAACCTGCGCACTCCCAACCAAACGGCAAACGTATCGGTGCGGCACCGTTTCGCTCCTGATTCATTGGGTACCCCGGAGCTGTCGGCTGATTTTGATTTTGGCCGGTACGGGACCTACCGCACCCTTGACTTGCTCAACCACTTTACGCTGCCAACCGTACTGGATAACCGCCTGATTGGCGACCAAAACGGACGACTCTCTATCTGGTCGGGTAAGGCCGACTACATTCGGCCCCTGCGTCATAATCTGCGCCTGGAAGCCGGGGTGAAAGCCAGCCGGGTCAACTCAGATAACGATGTATTATTTCTGAAGGTGATTAATGGGGTCCAGAGCGTAGATACCCGCACTACCAATCAGTTTCATTATGATGAGGATATTCGGGCGGGGTACCTCACCCTTTCCCGCACCCGGCCGGGCCTCACGCTCACCGCTGGCCTACGCGGAGAACAAACGGTAGTAGAAGGTCGCCAGGCCATCGGCGACCAACGTTTCCGCCGCAATTATTTTCAGCTGTTTCCCAACTTCAGCCTGGAGCGGGTGCTAAATCCTCAGCATACACTGGCCCTGAACTTCAGCCGCCGCATAGACCGCCCTACTTATAACACCCAGCTCAATCCCTTCCGCTCCTATATTGATGCGGTTTCTTACCGCAGCGGCAACCCCAACCTCTGGCCCCAAACCAACCTGGTGGCGGAGCTAACGCACACCTTCAAGCAAAAGCTGGTAACAGGGCTTAGCTACACGCGTACCTCCCGCCCCATTGTAGGCGCCACGCTGCTGGATGCCGATGGCCTCGTAGTTGCTACCTTCACCAACCTGGAGGCTCAACATTATTACGCCTTCACATTTACCGCTCCCCTCAAGCCTACTAAGTGGCTCAATCTGTACGCAAATGCAGAGGTATTCTACATTTATTTTGAGGGACAGCTGACCAATGGTTCTAAACCAGCTTCGGGGCGGCCGGCGGCCATACTTAGCGGCAATGCAAACCTGAGCCTGGGCAAAGGCTGGACCCTCGACCTAAACGGCAACTACCATACCCCGGAGCGGTATGCCTTTGAACGCGTCCGGTCCTTTGGGCAAGCCGCGGCTGGGGTGCAAAAAGGGCTTGGCAGCCATGCCTCCTTGCGGTTCAACGTAACCGATATATTCTACACGGCCCCTCTACGCTCTACCTCTACGTACCTGCCTTTGCAGGAAGTATTCCGCAACCGGCAAGACTCCCGGGTTGCCACACTGGCCTTTAACTACCGGTTTGGCAACGACAAAGTAGCCCCTTCGCGCAGGCGAGCTACGGGCGTGGAAGATGAAAAGCGCCGGGCCGGCAACGTTCAATAGCTCTTCTACCCCTAATTCTTCAGGAAGCCATTCTGCCCGCAGAGTGGCTTTTTTATTGTTCCATCCCCAGCTATTGGCGCTAGGCCACTTCCGCACCCATAACAGATTCAACTGGCCCTCTGAGAAATTATTTTTCTGACCTCGGGCAACCTTTATGATACATCATACATCTATATGATATATCATTAAAATTCCTAATGCTCTCTTCAATCATCTTCTACTCCCTTGATAAAGCTATCAGGCAGTACCGCAAAATGGCGCAAGCCAATATTGACCGGGCAGGTGTTGCCATTACAGTTGATCAGTGGCTGGTACTGCAGGTGATTCAGGAGCACGACGACCTAACGCAAACCGGTATTGCGGAGCGTGTTTTCAAGGACCAGGCCTCCGTGGCCCGCATGATCAGTTTACTGCTGACGCGTGGACTATTGGTCTCGGAGCCTTCGCGAAATGACGGGCGCCGTTCGCGGCTACGGGTAACGCCCACTGGCCTACAAACACTGGCGGCCGTGGAGCCAGTGGTGCTCAACAACCGTAGTGTGGCGTTGAGAGGCATTTCTGAGCGGGAACTAAGCGTACTGAAGGAGCTTCTGGAGCAAATCTCTGCTAACTGCTCTGCTTCCAGCTAACCCCAATCAACTACTGATTTGAAGACAGCTATAGCAGAATAGACATACTATTTTTTGTTAATACGAAAACTTTCGTACGTTTACTACGAAGCACTTCGTACTTCATTTTCACCCTACTCCCTTCCTGGCCAGCAGCGAGCGGGGCGACCTGTTATACCCCAATTTTCACCTCCTGGAAGTCATGAAAACTTCGATTTGTGGGCTGGTCTTCCGGCCATTATTTCTGCTTATACTAGGCGCTGCCAGTTGCAACGATGCGCAGGCCCAGAATGCCAGCGGTTTGGCAGGCAGTGTAAAAAGTGCGTCTGGCCTTCCCCTTGAGTATGCCACTGTGGTACTGCACCGGGCCAGTGATTCAACTGTGGTGAAGTCAGAGTTCAGCGACGGGGAAGGCAGCTTCCGCTTTGAGTCAGCGGCAGCTGGTCGTTATCTGGTTTCGGCCTCACAGGTAGGGTTTACCCGCTCCTGGAGCAGGCCCCTTGAACTGCCCGTGGCCAGCACTTTTTCCCTTACGCTCACGCTGCAGCCTACCGGCGCTACCAACCTTAAGGAGGTGACGGTATTAGGTCAGAAGCCGCTTTACGAGAGGGAAGCTGACCGCACCATTGTTAACGTGGAAAATAGCACCCTATCGGCGGGTAATACTACGCTGGATGTACTGCGCCGCGCCCCGGGGGTTACGGTAGATGGCAACGACAACCTGGCCCTACGGGGAAAACAGGGCTTATTGGTACTCATTGATGGCAAACGCCAGCCCATGACCGGCACTGAGCTGGCCGATTATCTGCGGGCCTTACCAGCTGAGCAGCTTAAGAACATTGAGCTGATTACCAACCCGCCGGCCAAGTATGATGCCCAGGGTGGGGCCGGTATCATCGCCATCAACCTCAAAAAAGACCAGCGCCTGGGCACTAACGGCAGCGTGAACACCAGCTACGGCCGTAGCTTTTTCGGGGGTAAATTCACCTCTACCCTCTCGCTGAACCACCGCCGCAAAGGGTTAAATATTTTCGGAAGCTATACTTACTCAGACCGCCACAACCAGCCACTGCTCGCCATCAGTCGCGACTTTTATAGCGTGCATGACCTCGGCGGCCCCGAAGCCAACCGCACCTTCACGGGCAGCAGTGAGCAGGACAACCGCAACCAGGTACACGGCCGCAACCACGCCGCCAAAGCCGGCTTCGACTTCACCCTCTCTGAGCGGACGGTGGTAGGCGTGGCGCTCAACGGTTTCACAAACCAGGTACCCCAGAATGGCACCAACTTCACCCAGTTCTTCAGTGCCGAGGGTGGTCTACTGGAAACCTACCGCTCCACCAACGTGCGTACCTCCCATTCACCGAACGGAGCCGCCAACATCAACTTCAAGCACACGTTCCCGGCCGACTCAGGTAATACGCGGGAGCTGACTGCCGACGCTGATATAGCCCGCTACTCTACTGACCGCACCCAGAACCTCACCACCCGCTACGAAGGAGGCCGCCTGCCGTTTGTGCTGCGCGGTAGCCAGGAAGGCGACCTTACCATCAAGTCGGCGAAGGCTGATTACGTCCAGACGCTTGGCAAACAGCTGCGCCTGGAAGCCGGCGTCAAGGGTAGCCAGGTGTACTCTGATAATGACGTGCTGTTCATTAACAACCTCAGCCGCACTGGCCTAGACTCCGTGGATCTGGGCAAAACCAACCGCTTCCGCTACAACGAGAACATCAGCGCCGCTTATGGCACGCTCACTTTCACACCCCAGCCCGGCTTTACGCTCACGGCGGGCTTGCGTGGCGAGCAAACCAATGCCAAGGGCCGCCAGTCGGTAGGGAACGAGGGGTTTGACCGCAACTACTTCCAGCTGTTCCCGAGTGCAGCCCTGAAGCACCAGCTCAGCAAAGACCACGAAGTAGCCGTATCGTTGAGTCGCCGGATTGACCGGCCCAGCTACAACCAGCTCAACCCCTTCCGGGCGTACATTGATGCCACCACGTATGGCTCCGGCAACCCCAACCTGCGGCCTCAAACCAGCTACAATGTAGAGCTAAACCACACGTTTAAGCAGAAGTACACTACGGGCCTCAACTACACCAAAACCTCGCTGCCTATTATTCAGGTAGTGCAGCCGGCTCCTAGTTCTGAAGGGCGGCAGCAGGTAGTATCTACCAGCGTAAATCTGCAGGCACAGGAGTACTATGCCCTGGACCTAACGATACCATTGGAGCCCATGAAGGGCTGGAGCATTTATAATAACGCGGTGGTGTACTACTCCCGGTTTATGGGTAACCTGGCAGGCACCAACCTTAACCGGGGCCGGGCCGCCTTCAACATCACCAGCAACAGCTCCTTCACGTTTGGCAAAGGCTGGTCGGCTGATTTAAGTGGCAGTTACCAGTCGCGGGAGTTATATGGGTTCCTGGATGTGCGCCCTCAGGGCCAGGTAACGGCCGGGGTACAAAAGGCATTCTGGGACCGGAAGGGCACCCTGAAGCTAAACGTAACGGACATCTTCTTCACCAGCCCCGTCCGCGCTACGTCGTCTTACGCCAACTACGTAGAGCGCTTTTACCAGCGCCAGGACTCCCGCGTGGCCACTCTTTCCTTTGGCTACCGCTTCGGCAACGACAAGCTGAGCACCAACCGCCGGCGTACGGGTGGCGCCGAGGAAGAAAAACGCCGGGCCGGATAAGCCTGGTGGCCTAGCCGCGCAACTTCCTAAACAAGCCTTCCGGCCGCCTGCAAGCATCTGACACCCCCAAAAAGCGGTGCATTCAGATGCCTGTCGGTGGCCGGAAGGCTTGTCCTAGGCCAGTAGGTTACCTCTTGTCCTTCAGGGGGTCGTGTCCCCAGTTCATGAGGGAGTAGCGCCAACGGGATGTTTCTACATCTTCCTCATGATGAGGCCCCTGCCCAAGATGACGGCTCACATAACTGTGCACTTTATGCATGTGAGCTTCATCGTCGGAGGTTAAGTCGGCCTTTTTCTTGTGCAGAATTCGGATGATGTGCTCCCCCGATTTGTGCCCAATGCTGGTGCCATCGCCACTATCCTGGCCTACGGATTTTGATTCATCAGTCTTGAGCCATTTTTCCAGCTCACTTGCGGTCATATTTACATCCTGCTTAAACTCGTTGTAAATATCTGAGGCGGAAGAATCTGAGGTTGCCATATGCCAACAGGGTTAAGTGACTACGCCCACCAACCAAGGTGGCTTCAAGTTCTTACGCAAGTGCTGCCCCTCAGTTAATACAACTCTTTGTCCTGCTGAGGTTTTTCGCTGCCTCTTTTATCTGCCGTGTAGGCAGGCCACTACTCCGTGGGGCCCGCGTCTACGGTGCTCTCAAGCTTGGCTTGGACTGCCGGTGAAACGGCCGACAGCAGATCTAGGCCAGTAGCGGCTTCAATGGCATCAACGCTCACACGGTACTGGCCCCAGTTGCTGCCGATGCTGTTATCGTTGGGCGAGTCAATGGCAATAACGCGCGTACCCGTACTAACGCGAGCCGCATCATTACTGCCTATGGGCAGTATTATCACTACTTTCCAGCACCGGCGTGGCACCGTCACGTGCCCCTCGTCAATGGTTTGGGTTACTCCCCCATCGGAGCCGCTGCCACCTTTGCCGTAGCTCCCACATAGTATATATAGTTCTTTGCCTGTATCGGCCAAGGAGCGGCAGTACTCCTCCAGCCGGGCCCAGGTTTGCTGATTACTGCGCGGCGCCTGAGGCGTCATGTTGGTCATCAGAAAAGTGGCCGAGTTATCGGCTACTGTTTTGGTGCGGTCGGCGGAGGGGCAGTTATGGCCCCTATCAAAGCCAGAGCCTTGGTAACTACTCCCCTGCACCTGGTACCACCCCTCCGGTAAGGCATCATCGGCCCGGAAGTCATCTTGGCGGGGTGCTGCCCCCCGCCAAGTATTATCCAGGTGCCAGCTCACCCAATTCGGAATTCCACGGTCGCGGTGGTAGCTGAGCGCATACTGTGGTTTCAGCAGCAAGTAGTTAGTAGGCTTTTTAACATCAGCTACCGCTCCGCTGGGGTTGCCGAGCGTGAGATGTACACTGGTTGCCTTCGGGGTAGGATCAGGCGAGTTACTGGAGTCGCAACTAGTTGCGGCAGCCAACACCAGCAGCAGGTAAGCGGGTTTGGTTAGTAGTTTCATAGGGAAGGTGTGCGGAAGAAGGAATCGGCAGGTATACTCAGGACAATGTTACTGCTTGGCAACTCGTAAAGAAGGGGCTACCAATACCACCACTTCATGTAGACTCCATAAGCCAGTGTTACTACGCTGGACACCCCCTAAACGAGCAAGCTTACATAAGCGGCCAAGCTTCACCATTTGAAAAGCGTATTCTTCTCTTTGAAAACTTTACAAATGAATCGTAGAGAGGCCAAGACCTTTGACTACCTGGCCTCGTAAAAGGCAGGCGGCACTACCCCAAGAGCCCGCCGCCATCGCGGGCAAAGCCCTGCTCGCTGCCACTTTGGTGGCGTGCACTTTAGTCTGCCTTCGGGCGAATTCTCTTTGCCACTTATTCCCGATTAAGTATGCAGTCTGATTTATTTCCTGAGGACCAGCCCGAGGCATCGCGGCCGGCAGATGGCTCACGCCGCACCTTCATGCAGCAAGCCGGGGGCATTCTGGGCTTCGCGTTGGCTTCACCTATCGCCAGCCAGGCTGAAACGCTGGCCGAGAAGCTGGCGCCTAACAACCCCATCGTATCAGGTGCCAGCCCTCTGCAGCTCACCATCAACGGTCAGGTAAAAAACCTGACCCTGGAACCCCGCACTACCCTACTCGACGCCCTGCGCGAATACCTGGACCTGACCGGGACCAAAAAAGGCTGCGACCACGGCCAGTGTGGGGCCTGCACCGTGCACGTTGACGGCCAACGTACCCTGTCGTGCCTGACCCTGGCCGTGATGGTGAAAGGCAAGGAAATTACTACCATCGAGGGCTTGGCCACAGGCGAGCAACTACATCCCATGCAGGCGGCATTTGTCAAGCACGACGGTTTTCAGTGCGGCTATTGCACACCCGGTCAAATCATGTCGGGTGTAGCCTGCGTGCGCGAAGGCCACGCCACTTCCGACGACCAAGCCAGGGAGTGGATGAGCGGCAACCTATGCCGCTGCGGCGCCTACGCCAACATTCTGGCCGCCGTGCGCGAGGTGGCTGGCCAACAAGCAAAAGGCTAAGCTCATGAACAACTTCAGCTATACTCAGGCCACCTCGGCAAAAGAAGCCACGGGCCGGTTAAAGGACCAGGACCAGGCCGCTTACATTGCTGGCGGCACCACGTTGCTTGACCTAATGAAGGCAGGCATTCAGGAGCATCCGCTGCTGGTCGATATCAATTTGCTACCCTTTAAAGGCATTGAGCAAACCAAGGAAGGGCTGCGCATCGGGGCCATGGAGCGCATGAACGCCGTGGGCGAGCATCCACTCGTAGTGCAGCAATTCCCCGCCGTATCGCAGTCGCTGCTGCTGGCGGCCTCCCCGCAGTTGCGCAACATGGCCAGCATCGGGGGCAACATCTTGCAGCGCACCCGCTGCGGTTACTTCCGCGACCCGGCCTTTCCCTGCAACAAGCGCGTACCCGGCTCGGGCTGCCCCGCCCAAACCGGCGACAACCACAACCTGGCCATCCTGGGCGTGAGCGAGAGCTGCATTGCCAACGCCTATCCCGGCGACCTGAGTGTGGCTCTGTCGGCGCTGGACGCGGTGCTGACGCTGGAAAACCATAAGGGCAAGCAGCGCCAGGTACCTGTGACCGAGTTCTACCTGCTGCCGGGCAGCACGCCGCAGAAGGAAAACGTACTCGAACCCGGCGAGCTAATTGTGGCCGTGACCATCCCGCAGGCCGCCCATGCTCAACGCTCTACCTACCTAAAGGTGCGCGAGCGGGCTAGCTACGCCTACGCTCTGGCTTCGGCTGCGGTGGGATTGGATGTGCAGAGCGGCACCATTCGCTCGGCCCGCGTGGCGCTGGGGGGTGTGGGCGCCCAGCCCTGGCGCAGCCGTGAAGCCGAAAGGGTGCTTACCGGGGCACCGCCCACCGAGGCCACCTTCCGGGCGGCGGCAAAGGCCGCACTGCAGGATGCCCGCCCCCGCGAGCACAACGCCTACAAGGTGGAGCTGGCGCAGAATACGCTGGTGCGCGCCTTACAGCAGGTAGTCGGCGCGTAGCGCCCCCTGCCCTCTCTCATTCCGTTACGCCTCATTACTTTTTATGGATAGCGAACCAACTTTTGCCCAAACCAACCCAAAGGCCGCCGCCGTCGGGCAGCCGCTGAGCCGCGTGGATGGCTACGCCAAGGTGACGGGCGCGGCCAAGTACTCGGCCGAGTACAATCAAGTGCCGGGCCTGGTGCATGCCGTGCTCAAGACCAGCGACGTGGCCAAGGGCCGTATTACGGGCTTTGACGCCAGCGCCGCCCAACGTGAGCCAGGCGTGCTGGCCATCCTCACTCACCAGAACCTCCCCAAGCCGGCCCTTACGGCCGAGTCGAAGGAGGGCAAGCAGGCCATTGGCCCCTCGGTGCAGCAAACTTTTCTACCCCTGACCAGCGACCAGATATTCTATGCCGGCCAGCCGGTAGCTGTGGTGGTGGCCGACACCCTGGAGCACGCTCAGGCTGCCGCCGCCAAGCTGCGTGTAATGGTCGCGGCTGAGCAGCCCGTGGCCTCGTACCACGACCCCAAGGCAGAACTGTTTAATCCTGGCGGGCAACCCGACGCCGCGGCCGAGGGCACCGAGCGCCGGGGACAGGCCACCGCTGCTTTCGCCGCCGCGCCGGTGCAGCTCACGGCCACTTATACCCACGCCGCTAACCTACACAACCCCATGGAGCCGGGCGCTACCATCGCCCACTGGGAAACGCCTACCCGCATTACTCTCTACGATACGGCCCAGGGTGTTTCGTGGCAGCAGCGGGCCGTGAGTGCCTACCTAGGCCTGCCCCAGGATCAGGTGCGCATCATCAATAAATACCTGGGCGGGGGCTTCGGCTGCAAAGGCCCCATCTGGCCCCATACCGTGCTCACGGCCCTCACAGCCAAAGCAGTAGGCCGGCCGGTAAAGCTGGTACTCACCCGCCCCAGATGTTTACCAGCATGGGCTTCCGCGAAGACCAGGAGCAAACCGTACAGCTGGGCGCTACCAAGGGAGGCAAGCTGCTGGCCCTAGTGCACAATAAGGTATCGACCGTGTCGCCCTGGGACGAGTACGCTGAAACCAACAGCAAGATTACGGGCATGCTCTACGCCTGCCCCGCCTTCGCGGCTGTGACTAAGCTAGGCCGGTCAAACGTAATGACTCCCAGCTGGATGCGCGCTCCTGGTGAAGCCCCCGGCTCGTTTGCCCTCGAAAGCTCAATGGACGACCTGGCCTACCAGGTGGGCCTCGATCCCATTCAGGTACGCCTGCTCAATTACGCCGATAAGGACCCAAGCACTGGCAAGCCCTGGAGCAGCAAAAGCCTCAAGCAGTGTTATGAGCGAGGGGCCGAGCTCTTTGGCTGGAGCAAGCGCAACCCCCAGCCCGGGCAAACCCGCGAGGGTAAGGTGCTGGTGGGCTGGGGCATGGCCTCGGCCAGCTACCCCGTGCACAGCGCGCAGGGCAATGCTCGCGTGCGCCTCTTTGCCGACGGTCATGCCGTAGCGCAGGCCGCTGCCACCGACCTGGGTACCGGTACCTACACCGTCATCACCCAAACGGCCGCCGATGCGCTGGGCCTGGCCCCCGACAAGGTGCGCTTCGAGTTGGGCGACTCGGTGCTGCCTACAACCGTTATTTCGGGCGGCTCGATGGCGGCCGGCACAGTGTCGTCGTCGGTATACCTGGCGGCGCAGGATGTGTTGCAGCAATTGGTTAAGGTGGCGGTGATGGACAAAAAATCGCCACTCTTCAAAGCTAAGCCTGCCGACGTAGAAGTCGTAAAAGGCCGCCTCCAGCTCAGGGCTACGCCCGCCAAGGGCGAAGGCTATGCCGAGGTGATGCAGCGGGCGCAGATGACCGATGTGGAGGGCATAGCCACCGGCCGCTACGGCGCGGGCTATGAGTCGGCCCAGGCCACGCTGAACGCCAAATCCGATGACGCCGGTAAGGATGCCGCCGGGCAGCACTCCATGCATTCGTTTGGGGCGCACTTCTGCGAGGTGCACGTCGACCCCGAGCTGGGCACGGTGCGGGTGACGCGCTGGGTGAGCGTGGTAGCCGGCGGACGCATCCTCAACCCCAAGACTGCCCGCTCGCAAATTCTGGGCGGGGCTGTGATGGGCATTGGGGCGGCCCTGATGGAAGCCGGCGTGCGCGACCCCCATCTGGCTCGCTATACCAACGCTAACCTAGCCGACTACCATGTATGCACCAACGCCGATATCCCGGACATGCACGTGGAGTTCATCGACGAGCACGACCCTTACATTAATGCCATGGGCGTAAAGGGAATCGGCGAAATATCTATTGTAGGCACGGCCGCCGCCGTGGGCAACGCTATTTTCCACGCCACCGGCCGGCGCCTGCGCTCAGTGCCGATTACCCCCGACAAGGTGCTGGAAGCCATGCGCCAGCCTGCTTAGCCTGCCATCTTATAATTTCAGCCTGCTCACCCCAAGAAGCCGCTCCCCACCCTGCTATCATGCGGTTAGGAAGACTTCGCTCACGGTGTACACTTGGCATGCTGCTGCAAACAGGCGAGACCCAGCCAGCCGGCACACCACTCTCTAACCATCTACAGGCCACTGTCACTATGTAGGCCTACACGACCAAGGGCGGTTTATGATGCCGGGCATTAGGCGGTAAGCCGTGCCCACCAGAAACAGCAGCGGCGTGTGGGGCCGGAGGAAATTGACGCCGACGTGGCGGCTGAAGGCGTCGCAAATCAGTTGTTTCGACTCGAAGCTGCCAGCCGCTCGCAGAAATTTTTATACCTGAAGCGGGATAATGCTTTGCCCAACGGAAAAGTAGATTATGGTGTCTCAGCCGAGTCGGCCGGCAGTACCAGGTCGGCGTAGAGGGGAAAATGGTCGGAATTTATATCCGGCAAACGCTTAAGCTGAGCCACGGTGAATTGGTGCGTCACGAAAATGTGGTCCAGCGGCCAGCGCATTATAAGCGAGTGAGCATCAAACGTATTGAACAAGCCGCGTCCCAGACGCACGTTGCGTAACTGGCCATCAGAATCAAGGCGCTTTACCACCGACGACCACGCCACGTCGTTGAAGTCGCCAGCTACCACGGCCGCTTCCTCCACGTTTATCATCCGCCGAACCGAGTCGAATGCGTGGTCGGCGTGGCCAACACTGCTAGGGTATTCATCGGGAATTGGGGGCGGTGGGTGAATGGCATGCAGCATTAGCCGGCGGCCGTTACGCAGGTGTACGAGCACGTGCAGGGAGGGTACCCCATCCTGCTCCAGGTGCAGTACCCGCGGCTCACCCAATGCAAGCCGGGAGTACAGGACCATGCCGTACGTGTTGTCCTGCGCCAGCTCTATACGGTGCGGAAATTCAGCCCGCAACGGCTGCAGCGCTTCCACCCACCACTGGTCGGTTTCCATGGCTAGTACGATATCTGGCCGCACGTTTTGCACCAGCCGGAGCAGCGGCTCAGCCTGGCGGTTCTTCATGTAAACATTGCTGATGAGCAGACGCAAGTGGTTGCTTTTCCGACCGCTGCGGTTGGCAGTCCAATCGGGCACCGCCTTCGGGGCAAGTGGCAAGTATGGCACCAAATGATACGCTTGAATGGCCAACCCCGCGAGCGTTCCGCCCAGTAGTGCCCAGCGTAACGCGTGCCGGTTCCAGCTCCGCAGGCCAATTAGGCCTAGTAGTACCACTACGTGCCCCACCAGCAGGTGCAGGCGAAGGAAGTCAAGCACTTTAAGCCACCACACCGGCGCCGGGGCAATAGATAGCAGGCTGGCCGTTACGGCGAGCAGCCCGGCAACGACTAGTAACCAACGTAGAAACGTAACGAGGTGCTTCATAGTTAAATGATCAGCCTGGGCCGCTCCAAAAAACGACTTCAAGTGTACTGCAACGGTAAATCTACCTTATTGACTAGCGTAAGCCACAACTTGCTCGTTTAGCAAGCGTTGGCTCCTGCACAATGCGTGCATGAAAAAAAGTCACTGCGCTCTTCCGTCTTACATTAGACCTCCAACAAAAAGGCCGGTCAGTTGACCGGCCTTTTTATTATGCAGTTTACCATTTACCCTTTCGGGCTCAGCACCACGTAAGGAATAATGCACTCCTCCAGGGAAATGCCACCGTGCTGGAACGTGTCCTTGTAGTAGTTCACGTAGTAGTTGTAGTTGTTGGGGTAGGCGAAGAAGTAGTCACCAACCGTAAACACGTAGGCCGTGCTCACATTTTCGCGGGGCAGGAAAATGTGCTCCGGCTTGCGCACGGTGTACACATCACGCGAGTCATCAAACCCCAGGTTTTTGCCGTGCTTGTAACGCAGGTTAGTATTCGTGTTCCGGTCGCCTACAATCTTATAAGGACGCTTAACGCGGATGGTGCCGTGGTCGGTGGTGATGATGAGCTTGCCCTTCTTCTCCGAAATAACCTGCAGCATTTCGTACAGCGGCGAGTGCAGGAACCACGACTTGGTGATGCTGCGGTACGCTGATTCTTCGGCGGCCAGCTCCCGAATCATGGCCATGTCGGTACGGGCGTGGGAGAGCATGTCCACGAAGTTGTAGACGATGGCGTTGAGCTTATAATTGTTGTGCAGGTTAGCCATTTTGCCCAGCAGGTCTTTACCGGCCTGCAGGTTAGTCACCTTGTTGTAGCTGAACTTGTGCTTCTGGCCGGCCTTCTGGAACATGATTTCCATGAACTCCGCCTCGTGCATGTTCTTGCCTTCATCGTCGTCATCCCACACCCACAGGTTGGGGTATTTCTTCTGGATTTCGCCGGGCATCATGCCCGAGAAGATGGCGTTACGAGCGTAGGCCGTAGTAGTAGGCAGAATGCTATAGTAAGTCTCCTCAGAGTCTACCGTGAACATTTCGGCAATAATGGGCTCCAGTACCTTCCACTGATCATAGCGCAGGTTGTCAATGAGCAGGAAGTACACGGGCGTGTCGCCGGTTTCCTTGAGCATCGGGAACACGCGCTCCTTGAACAGCTGGTGCGACATCAGCGGGGCTTCTTCGTCACCATTCACCCAATCCTCGTAGTTCTCCGTGATGAAGCGGCCGAAGTAGGTGTTAGCCTCGTCCTTTTGCATGTTAAACACGTCGGCCATACTCTTGCCTTCTGTCTCAGCAATTTCCAGCTCCCAGTATACCAGCTTCTTATACACATCGGCCCACTCCGAGGGACTAAGGCGGTCGGAGAGCTGCATGCCCAGCTGCCGGAAATCACGCTGGTAACCGCTGTTAGTGGCCTCACTCACGAGGCGCTTGTTATCAAGCACCTTCTTTACCGAGAGCAGAATCTGGCTCGGGTTCACGGGCTTGATGAGGTAATCAGCAATTTTGGCCCCTATGGCCGATTCCATGATGTGCTCTTCCTCACTCTTGGTAATCATTACCACAGGCACGGTAGGCCGGGTGGCTTTGATTTCAGTGAGGGTTTCCAGGCCCGTGAGGCCCGGCATATTTTCATCCAGGAACACGATGTCGTAGGTCTGCTCCTGAATCTGCTCAATGGCATCGGCGCCGGAGTTAACTCCGGTTACGTCGTAGCCTTTTTCCTGCAGAAAGAGAATATGGGGTTTCAGGAGGTCGATTTCGTCATCGGCCCAGAGGATGCTGTAACGTTGCATATAAAGTGGAAAGGTTTACGCTTTGAAAACAACCCGCCAAAGTAGCCTCGACTGGCCTAGCAACGGGTTGGGAATGGAAAAACACGGCTCAAGTGGTGGCCTAGGGTTTTCGGGCTAAAGAGCGCACAAAGCCTTGGTCAGTTGCAAATGAGGTTTCGTAAGTAGCTTTACTGCCAATCCCTGGTTTTTGGTTTTCAAAAATTACCTTAATCCGATATTTCGGCGTTAACTCCGCTGTAAAGAAGCCGAAAATAGTTGGTTTCGGTTCCTAGGCCAGGCAACGCTACGTATCAACCCGGCGTTTTCATCGCCCAACTGGCCTAGTATTTCTACCAAACCTCTTGCTCTTCGGGGCCCTACGCCATTGCTTGGCGCCCCTGCTCCTACATGAACAAAAAGAAAATCTTCAACGACCCGGTTTACGGCTTCGTCACGATTCCAACTGAGTTGCTGTTCGACCTGATCGAGCAT
This sequence comes from Hymenobacter taeanensis, assembly GCF_013137895.1. NCBI lineage: Bacteria > Pseudomonadati > Bacteroidota > Cytophagia > Cytophagales > Hymenobacteraceae > Hymenobacter > Hymenobacter taeanensis. The sequence goes on along the minus strand of NZ_CP053538.1, from coordinate 3,962,346 downwards.
TCCTACTTTCAGCGCCTGCGCCGGATTCAGCAGTTGGGTCTTACCATGTTTGTGTACCCGGGTGCGCTGCATACGCGCTTTCACCACGCGCTGGGTGCCATGCACCTCATGACGCTGGCCCTGCGGACGCTGAAAGATAAAGGTATCAAGATTTCAGCCAAGGAGGGGGAAGCTGCCATGGCCGCCATTCTGCTGCACGATATTGGTCACGGCCCCCTCTCTCACGCTCTGGAGCGGAGCATCTTTCATGAGGTGCACCACGAGGAGCTCAGCCTGCACCTCATGCGTAAGCTCAACGCGGAGCACCACGGGGCGCTAGACCTAGCCATAAAGATCTTCGAAGGCACCTATTCCCGCCCCTTCTTCCACCAGCTGGTAAGCAGCCAGCTAGACATGGACCGCCTCGACTACCTCAACCGCGACTCCTTTTACACCGGCGTGCAGGAGGGCCGCCCCGGCGCCGACCGCCTCATTAAAATGCTCACGGTGGTTGATGAACGGCTGGTGCTGGAAGAAAAGGCGGTGTATAGCATCGAGAACTTTCTGGTGAGCCGCCGCCTGATGTACTGGCAGGTATACCTGCACAAAACCGTGACCAGTGCTGAGCAGATGGTCATCCGGATTATGCAGCGGGCCCGCGACCTGGTGCGGGCCGGGCATAACGTGCCGGCCTCACCGGCCCTGCACTACTTTCTATCCAGAAATGTGTCGCAGAAAGAGTTTGAGCAAGACGACCAGATTCTGCGCCGCTTCACCCGCCTTGATGATACCGACGTGTGGAGCGCCGTGAAGCTCTGGGCCGACCACCCCGACACCGTACTGAACTACTTGGCCCAAAGCCTCCTCGACCGCCACTTATTCAAGATCAGCCTACAGACTGAGCCCTTCGAAGAAGAATTTAAGCTGGGCATCATTGAGTTGATTGCCGAGCATTTCCGCCTACCCCACGAGGAAGCCGCTCAGCTGATGATTGCGGGCCGCATCAGCAACAACGCCTATGACGCCGATGGGAAGGACACCATTGATGTACTCACGAAGCGCGGTAAAGTGGTGAACGTAGCCGAAGCCTCTGACCTGCCTAACATTAAGGCGCTAGGCCAGCGGGTAGAGAAGCACTACATCTGCTACCCCAAGGAGATACTGTAAATCAGGATGTTGAGGTTTCAGGAAAATGGAGGCTTGGCTTATTTTCAAAAAAAGATAACGGCTCCACACCCAAGACCCTGAGCTTCCAAGTCCCTAAGACCCCAACATTTCCCTACTTTTGCCCGATGGAATTTACCGTAGGCCAGATAGCAGAAGTACTGCGCGGAGCAGTCGAAGGTGACAGCACCCAGCGCGTAGATCGGCTGGCAAAGATTGAAGAAGCCCAGGCCGGCTCCCTCTCCTTCCTGTCGAACCTGAAGTACGAGCACTACCTTTATACTACCGGCGCTACCGCCGTTATTGTGAGTCGTGCGCTGGAGCTGAAGCACCCTACCCAGGCTGCCCTCATCCGCGTAGACGACCCGTATACCAGCTTTACCACCCTGCTTGAGTTTTATCAGCAGGCCACCCGCACGGGCAAGCGCGGTGTGGAGGGGCCCGCCTACATGGGTGCGGGCTCGCGCATCGGCGAAAACCATTACCGGGGAGCCTTTTCCTATATCGGGGAGAACTGCGAGATAGGCCAGGATGTGGTAATTTTTCCCCACGCCTACATCGGCGACCGGTGCAAAATTGGTGATGGCACCATTATTTATGCCGGCGCCAAGATCTATGCTGAAACGGTTATTGGAGCCAACTGCACGGTGCACGCCGGCGCGGTAATTGGCTCCGATGGCTTTGGCTTTGCGCCCCAGCCAGATGGCTCCTATCGTACCATCCCCCAGATAGGCAACGTGGTGCTCGAAGACAACGTGAGCATTGGGGCCAACGCTACTATTGACTGCGCTACCATGGGCTCTACCATTATTCGGGAGGGCGCCAAGATTGATAATCTGGTGCAGATTGCGCACAACGTAGAAATTGGCCGTCACACCGTGGTAGCATCCCAAACCGGTATCTCGGGATCCACTAAAATTGGCGACTTCTGCGTGCTAGCCGGACAGGCAGGCCTAGCGGGCCACCTCACCCTGGCCAACCGCACCACCGTCACGGCGCAATCGGGGGTGGGCAAATCTATTAAGGAGGAAGGGGTGTTTCTGCAAGGCTCGCCCGCCTTCAATCTTCGCGACAGTTTGCGGGCCAATGCCATCTTCCGCCGCCTGCCCGAACTAGAACGCCGGGTAGATGAATTAGCACGTAAGCAGGCTCAACCGGAAAAGTCCTAGCTTTGCACCCCTTAGAGTTGCCAGTTGTGACTTGCCAGCTGCTAGTATCATTTGAACTGGCCGCTGGTTACTCTCAACTGGCAACGGATAACTCACCAGATGAACGACAAGCAACATACCATTAAGGCCCCCGTCACCGTGAGTGGCATTGGCCTTCACACCGGCGTGCAGGCCACCATGACGTTCTGCCCCGCTCCCGTAGGCCACGGCTATAAGTTTCAGCGTATTGACCTGCCCGGCCAGCCCATTGTGGATGCCGACGTAGACAACGTGGTAGACCTTTCCCGCGGCACTACCATTGAGCAAAACGGTGCCCGGGTAAACACGGTAGAGCACACGCTGGCCGCATTGGTTGGTCTGCAAATCGATAACGTGCTGATTCAGCTGGATGGCCCGGAGCCGCCCATCATGGATGGTTCCAGCTACGAGTTTATCAAGCCCCTGAGTGAAGTAGGCCTGGAAGAGCAAAACGCCCTGCGCAACTACTTTGAGATTCCCGACGAAATCCGGTACGTTGACAATGCCCGGGCCGTGGAAATTGCCGGCTTGCCCCTCAACAACTATCGCCTCACGGTGATGGTGGATTACAACTCGCCGGTGCTGGGCTCCCAGCATGCCTCCCTCACGGATATCTCGCAGTTTGAGAGCGAAATTGCCTCCTCACGCACTTTCTGCTTCCTGCATGAGCTGGAGGCCCTCTACAAGCAGAACCTCATTAAAGGCGGCGACCTGAGCAACGCCATTGTGGTGGTTGACCGCGTGGTAAGCGAAGATGAGCTCAGCGACCTAGCCACCATGCTGGGTAAGCCCAAGGTAGCCGTGAAGAAGGAAGGCATCCTTAATAACGTTGACCTGCGCCACAAGAATGAGCCTGCCCGCCATAAGCTCCTTGATCTGGTAGGTGACCTCGCCCTCGTAGGCCGCCCCTTGAAGGGCCAGATCCTGGCGGCCCGGCCCGGCCATGCGGCTAACGTGGCCTTTGCCAAACGCATCAAGAAGAAAATGATGGAGGCCGATAGCAGCCCCATACCAACCTACGACCCATCTCGGCAGCCGGTGATGGATATCAACCAGATTGCGGCTACCCTGCCCCACCGCTACCCGTTCCTGCTCATCGACAAAATCATTCACCTGGATGCCCATACGGTAACTGGCGTGAAGAACGTGACGATGAACGAGCCCTTCTTTGTAGGCCACTTCCCCGGCAACCCCGTTATGCCAGGCGTAATTCAAATTGAGGCCATGGCCCAAACGGGTGGGATTTTGGTACTGAACACCGTACCCGACCCCGAGAACTACTGGACGTATTTCCTGGGAATTGAAAACTGTCGGTTCCGCCGCAAGGTTATTCCCGGCGACACCATCATTTTCAAATGCACGCTCACGGCACCTGTGAAGCGCGGCATTGCCAAAATGAGTGGCAAGGCTTACGTGAACGGTAAAGTTGTGATGGAAGCCGAAATGTCGGCCAGCATCATCCGCAAAGACGCTTAAATGTCAATGAACAATGAATCAGGAGCATGAGCGCGTTTTCTCAATTTCGTGAAGACCGCTCATCCAATCTCCATCATTCGTTGCTCATTATTCATTGTTAATTGAAAAGAATGAATCAGCCACTCGCCTACATTCACCCCGAGGCTAAAATTGCGCAAAACGTAGTAGTAGAGCCCTTCACGACCATTGACAAGGACGTTGAAATCGGGGAAGGCACCTGGATTGGCCCCAACGTGACGATTATGTCCGGCGCCCGTATTGGCCGGAACTGCAAGATTTTCCCGGGCGCCGTCATTTCCGCTACTCCCCAGGACCTGAAGTTTGCCGGCGAGAAAACCACCGTTCACATCGGCGACAACACCGTAATTCGGGAGTGCGTAACGGTGAACCGTGGCACCGTTGACCGCCTGAGAACCGTAGTGGGCGCCAACTGCCTGCTTATGGCCTACGTGCACATTGCCCACGACTGTATCATTGGCGACAACTGCATTCTGGCCAACACGGTGCAGGTGGCTGGCCACGTTGAAATTGGCGACTACGCCATCGTGGGTGGGTCGTCGGCGGTGCACCAGTTCGTGCGCGTTGGGCAGCACGCCATGATCTCGGGGGGGTCACTGATTCGGAAAGACGTGCCGCCCTTTGTAAAGGCTGGCCGCGAGCCACTCACTTACTCCGGCATCAATAGCATAGGCCTACGCCGCCGTGGCTTCTCCGACCAGAAAATTTCTGAGATTCAGCAGCTCTACCGCTTGCTGTTCCTGAGTGGCCTCAACAACGCGGCTGCGCTCGACCAGATTGAGCTGGAGCTTTCGCCCTCGCCGGAGCGAGATGAGGTGGTAAACTTCATTCGTAATTCAGGCCGGGGCGTAATTAAAGGCTATTCCCGCAACGGCAACGGCATCAGCGAATAATACTAGCAGAAAGATTCCAAGAGCTTAGAGCTAAGAAGACGTTCTGACGCAAGGGTTGTCAGAGCGTTTTCTCCGCTGTAAGCTCTTCTTTCTAAGCTCTATACTATGCAGCTAACGGCTACCGGGTTAAGTAAGCGCTTCGTCAGGGAATGGATTTTCCGGGACCTCACGCACACGTTTCAGCCGGGCACAGCTACGGCCATTCTGGGGCCGAACGGAGCAGGCAAAAGCACGCTGCTTAACACCTTATCGGGGCAGCTGTTGCCCTCTGCGGGTACCCTAGCCTACGAGCACCAGGGCCAGCAGATACCCGTGGAGGAAGTTCCGGCTTACCTGGCCTACGCAGCCCCCTATCTGGAGCTGATTGAGGAGCTGACGCTTACAGAGCTATTGCAATTTCACATCCGCTTCAAACCACTAAGGTCAGGTTTTACTCCCGAAAAACTCATCAGTCTGATGTACCTGGAGAAGTCCCGGCACAAGCTGGTACGGGACTTCTCCTCGGGCATGAAGCAGCGTCTCAAGCTGGCACTGGCTCTTTACGCAGAAGCCCCCCTCTTATTGCTCGATGAGCCCACTACCAACCTCGACCGCACCGGAGTAGATTGGTACCTGGAGCACGTGCGGGCGACCCTAGCGGGCCGCACGGTACTAGTATCCAGCAACGTGCCCGAGGAATACGATTTCTGCCAACAGCAGCTCCTGATTACTGACTTTGGTGCCAAAGCCGCGCGCTAGCTGGCGCCTACTCGTTTGGCTAGTGCTACTCCCCCACGTGCAGTTTATAGGGCTCAACTATTCAAGGCATATTCGTGCTGCAGCCGGAGGAGTATGATGCGGGGCTGCTAGCAGTGTGGCGGATATAGCAGCTGGTTTACCTTGAAATTATTGGCAGCAGGAAGTGCCTGATTCTCTCACAGAAGCAGTATTTTAGGTTTACTGCGTAGCGCTACCGTAACCATTTAAACTGGTACCCACGTATCTTCGCAGCCGGAGTGACGCCTTTTCAACTGAACATTTTCACCCTTACGCCCTGACAAGGCCATGAGACAATACGACGACCTCGACGACGATTTCCTCGACGATGACGACGAGCTGGATACCTTCGCTAAAACCGGCGGCAGCAAAACCCGCGGAAGTTCCGAAGATCAGCTTTCCGCCAAGTACGCCGATTACCTAATGTGGCGTGATACCGGCTCTTCGCATGATGAGGCCCTGGACCTTGCCAGCATGACCGAAGAAGAGTACACGGCTGCCGAGGCGGAGGAAGACTCCGAAGGCGGTAGTGGCTTTAGTTCGCTAGATGACCTGGACGATGACGACCTCTCCGATGACGATAATGACGAGTACGGTAGCTCAGGCAGCTCACGCAACAGCCGCCGCAACTCTGATTACGACGACTATTAACCGATAGCTCCAGGCCACTAAAAAGCCCCATCAGAAATTCTGACGGGGCTTCTTAGTGGCCTGGAGTAACTCAAATGCCAGGTGCTATTTGCGGCCAAACACACGCTTGAGCAGATCGGTAGTGCGGGCCACGGGGTTTTCCCGAATGTTGGCTTCCTCCTGGGCAATGAGGGTAAACAGGCCATCAATGGCCTTGCCGGTGGCGTACTGGTTTAAATCGGTTTGCACGGGCCTCACGAGCGGGATTTTGTTATAGCGCGTGGTAAGGTCAGTGTAGTAGCGGGTAGCCCCTACTTTATCTAAGCTCTGCTGAATGATGGGCTGAAAGGCAACCGTGAGCTGCTGGGTAGTGGTGCGCTTGAGGTAGTTGGTGGCGGCATCCTTCTCCCCTGTCAGAATTCCCCACACATCGGAAAAAGTCAGGCTCTTGATGGCCGAGATGAAGATAGGCTTGGCGCTTTTAGCGGCATCCTCGGCCCCGCGGTTAAGCGTTAGCTCAAATTTATCAACCTGGCTGCCAAGGCCAATGGAGCGCAAGGTGGTGGCTACGCGCTGAGCATCGGGTGGAAAGGGAATCCGAATCAGGCGGTTTAGGTTAAAGCCATCCTGCTTAGAGGCCTGGTCGGCGCCCTTACTGATGCCTTGCACCAGCGCCTCTTTGAGGCCATTGGCGGCCTCAGTATTAGATAGACCACCCGTGCTGGTAGTGGTTTTAGTAGAGGGCTGGGGCAGCGTGATACCACCAATTTTTGGAAGCTTGATAAACTGGGCCGAAGCCGCAGTGCTCAGCCCCAGCGAGGCCATAAGCAGTATAGCTAAACGTATCTTTTTCATTGGGAGCGAAAAAAGCAAAAGCAGGAATCAGCCCGTAGGCTACTCCTGCCTTTTGCAGAAACCGGACCAAACTACGCAGTATCTAGCCCGGCCCCAAAGTCAATCGTAAAAGTAATGTCTAAGCAAAAAAATTCATTCTGAACCTAGCAACAAACCCACGCCCTGGCCTGGTAGCCTCCTAGGTATTTTACAGGGTTCAGAATGAAATGCAGCGGTATGGTTATGAGGGGCTAGCTGCACCCCGAAGTTTAGCGGCCGAATACCCTTTTTAACAGCTCTGTACTCCGAGACCCTGGCCTCGACCGAATGCGACCTTCCTCTTCTGCAATAAGGGTAAACAGGCCATTTACGGTTTGCTGGGAGGCGTAGGGCACCAGCTCGGCGTTAATGGGCGTCATCAGCGGGATCTTATTGTAGCGGTTCACCATCTCAGCGTAGAGCCGGGTGGCCCCCGTTTGATCTAGGGACTGCTTGATAATGGGCTGAAACGACGACTTGAGTTGCTCTTCGGCACTGGAGCGCAGCAACTGAGTAGCCATGTCGGGTTGGCGAGAAGTGGCCAGCGTTAGGGCATCCTGAAAGCTTAGATTCTGTACTGCCCCCAGGAAGATGGGCTTGGCCTGGGCCGCGGCTTTCTCAGCGCTGTGGTTCAGGGCCACCTCAAAGTTATCTACCAAGGCTCCCATGCGCAGGCCGCGCAACGTGGTAGCTACAAGTTGGGCATCGGGCGGCATAGGAATGCGGATATCGGCGTTGTCGTTGAAGCCGTTTTCAGCGCCGGCAATATCAATGGCGCGGGCTACGCCTTGCGTCAGGGCTTCGCGTAGGCCACTGGCGGCCTCTTCGGCGGTGAGGGGAGCTACTACGGGCGCGGCTACCGGAGCTTTGGTAGTGACTTTTGAGGTGGTTTTAGTGGCCGCGGGTTTCGCCGTGGTGGTCTTTTTAGTGGCGGTTGCAGTTTTTTTAGCGGTGGTTTTGGTCTGAGCATGGCTCAGTTGCGTAGTGGCGAGGGCAAGACCCAGGCCTAAAGCAAACGTGCGAAACGTGGTCATGTGAATAAAGACGAAAAACCTGACGGCCTACGTGGCGGTCTTATTCATCCAGAGGCGAATATTGCGCCAAATTCGGCACCCATCCTAACAGCTCTACCCCATGCCAACTCCTCCCGTCGTTGAAATCATGACTATTGGCGACGAACTGCTCTACGGGCAGGTTATCGACACCAACTCTGCCTTTATGGGTCAGGAATTGGGCAAGCTCGGTCTCCGCGTCAGGCAGATTACCAGCGTTTCTGACTTTGCCGATGAAATAGTGGCGACCCTGGATCAGGCCCGGCAGCGCGCTGATGTAGTGCTAATGACCGGCGGCCTGGGCCCTACGAAAGACGATCTTACCAAGCATGTGCTGGCCCGGTACTTTGGGGCTGAGCTGGTACTGCACGAGCCCACGTTGCGCCACGTGGAAGGCATTTTTGCCCGCTACAACCGCCCCATGCTGGAAGTAAACCGCCAGCAGGCCCTGGTGCCCAGCAACTGCACGGTATTACATAATGCCTTAGGCACAGCGCCCGGCATGTGGTTTGAAGACCGCGGCACCATTTTCGTCTCGATGCCGGGCGTACCGTTTGAAATGAAGGGACTGATGAAAGACGAGGTACTACCGCGTTTGCAGCAGCACTTCCAGACCCCACCCATTGAGCACGTAGTTGTGCAGACGGTAGGCCTGGGCGAGTCGTACCTGGCCGAGAAAATTGCCGACTGGGAAAACGCCCTGCCGGGTAACATCAAGCTGGCCTACCTGCCTTCTTTAGGTGGGCTGCGGCTGCGCCTCTCCGGCTACGCCGATGGACAGCCCGATTTGCGCGGCCGTATGGAAGCCCTGCTGCCCGCCCTGCGTGAGCGAATTGGCGAGGTAATTTTTGCCGTGGGCGAAGTACCGCTGGAGCAGGCCGTAGGCCAGTTGCTGCTGGAGCGCGGCCTCACGGTGGGCACCGCCGAAAGCTGCACTGGCGGCTACGTGGCCTACCGCCTCAGCAGCGTACCGGGCAGCTCCCGCTACTATCAGGGCAGCGTAGTGGCCTACAGCAACGATATAAAAATGCGCGAGTTAGGCGTTAACCCCGCCACCCTAGCAGAGCATGGTGCCGTGAGCGAAGCTACCGTACGGGAAATGGCGGAGGGCCTGCGCCAGCGCCTGGGGGTAGATGTTGCCATTGCCACAAGTGGCATTGCCGGGCCCGATGGTGGCACGCCGACCAAGCCCGTGGGTACTATCTGCATTGCCTACGCCGACAAGTACCAGACCGTAAGCCGGCAATTTAGCTTCGACCGTGGCCGCCAGCTTAACGTAGAGTACACCTCCACCGCCGTCCTGAATCTGCTGCGCCTGAGCTTGCCTGTGGCCTAGCTACTATGCTGGCGCTGGCCCAGGCTTTTTCCTGGTTGCTGAACCAACGCGGTGCGTAACTGAAATAGTAGGCATATCTAGGATTACGCCCACAACAACTACCTTTGGCTTGCTTTTCGGGCCGTACACCCACCCAATTACGCGGCCTGCAGTAGCAGATACCAGACCTTCAACTACCCACCATCCCCCTAACACCCCCTACTAACCGCATGGCACGAGTGGAAATGACGATGCCCAAGATGGGCGAATCCATCATGGAAGGCACCGTTCTGAAATGGCTCAAACAGATAGGCGATACCATTGAGCAGGACGAATCTGTACTGGAAGTAGCTACTGATAAGGTAGATACCGAAGTACCTGCCCTCCACGCCGGCGTATTGCAGGAAATTCTGGTGCAGGAAGGCCAAGTTGTGGCCGTGGGTGCTCCCATTGCCGTTATTGAAACGGACGCCGCCAGCGCGGGTACTTCCGCTCCCGCCGCGGCAGCCCAGGCCTCCGCTCCTTCCATAAATGGCGCAGAGAAGCCCGCCGCTGATGTTCCGTTCGTACCGGAAACTGCCGCTGCCCCAGTGGCGGCTTCGGCGGCGCAACCTCAGCCCGGCCGCTTCTACTCGCCCCTCGTGCTGAGCATTGCCCGTGAAGAAGGTATCTCTATGGCCGACCTGGAGTACCTGCCTGGCACCGGCAGCGAAGGCCGCGTTACAAAAAAAGACATTCTGGACTACGTGGCTGCCGGTAAGCAGCCGTTAGCTCAGCAAGCGGCTCCGGCGGCCCCCGCTGAGCAGCCCCAGGCCGCTGCGGCCCCGCAGGCTGCTCCCGCAACTGCCCCTGCTGCTCAACCAGCGGCCGCCCCCGCGGCTCAGGCAACCCCTGCTGCCCCTGCTACCAAGGCGGTGCCTTCTATCAGTGGTAACCAGGAGCTGATTGAGATGGACCGCATGCGCAAAATGATTGCTCAGCGCATGGTAGACTCCAAGCGGATTTCTCCCCACGTTACCTCGTTTGTGGAGGCCGACGTGACCGACATCGTAAACTGGCGCAACAAGCACAAGGATGCCTATAAGAAGCGCGAAGGCGAGAACCTCACCTTCACGCCTATATTCATTCAGGCTATTGCCCGTGCCATCCAGGACTTCCCCAACATCAACGTTTCTATCGAGGGCGACTACATCATAAAGAAGCGCGATATCAACGTGGGGGTGGCCGTGGCACTGCCCTCCGGCAACCTGATTGTGCCGGTAATTCACCATGCTGATCAGCTCAACCTCAACGGCCTGAGCAAGAAGCTGAATGATCTGGCTAACCGCGCCCGTACCAATAAGCTGAAGCCCGAAGACCTGGAAGGTGGCACTTATACGGTTTCCAACGTGGGGTCTTTCGGCAATGTGATGGGTACGCCCATCATCATGCAGCCACAGGTAGCTATCATGGCCGTGGGGGCTATCAAGAAGAAGCCCGCCGTTATTGAGACACCTCAGGGCGACCTGATTGGCGTGCGTCACTTCATGTTCCTCTCGCACAGCTACGACCACCGCGTGGTGGATGGCTCATTGGGCGGCATGTTCGTACGCCGGGTGGCCGATTACCTGGAGCAGTTCGATCCTAATACCACCATCTAATGCTGCGGTAAAGTTGTTGAGGGTTGGTTGCTGCGTCAGATACTGGCCTAGCAGCCAACCCTCCTTCTTTTTAGCCTTGTACACTTCATGAATAAAGCCTTGCCCCTGGTGGCCCTGCTTATTGCACTGGGTCTTATCTTCTTCCTGTACCAACGGCTCCGGACAGCAGAAACTGCCCTGGAATTGTCAGAGAAACGCTTTCACGATTGTGAACAGGTAAATTTCCAACTGCAAAACCAACTGGTAGCCGCCACCCGCGGCCCAGTGCCCGACAGCCTAAAGGTGCAGGATTAACCAGATTCACTTTGCCCTCAGAACACTAGCGGAGTGGCCTAGCATCAATACACTTGATGCTAGGCCACTCCGCTGTCAGTTTAGTTAAGGACATTTTGTTTACTCCAGTATCCAAGTCACCTTTTCGGCAAGGGGGCGGCGTATGCTGCGGACAGCGGCACCAGGTTTAGGATAGCCCAGCATAAAGAAACCCAGCAGGCGGTCATCGGGGCCTAAGCCGAAGAAGGGTTTCGCTTCTTCGAGGTACGTGACGCCCCCGCTGCTCCAGAACCCCGCCAGGCCATGCGCCACAGCTGAGAGGTGCAGGTTTTGTACGGCGCAGGCTACGGCCGCAATTTCCTCTACCTCGGGTACTTCCTGGCTGCGCTTGAGCCCGATGGCAATAACATGAGAGCTGAGCAGCGGGCTGTTCTGCAGCTTTTCAAACTTGTTCTGCTGAAACTTCTCGCCCGCCTTCTCGCGGTATAGCTCCGACTAAAACGTAGCCAATCGTTGCCGGCCAGCCCCGCCAAATACTACAAAGTGCCAGGGCTCAGTGCGCTTGTGCGTAGGAGCCCAAGTGGCTTTTTCTAGCAGTTCACGGAGCAGCTCATCTGGCACTACGCGGCCTGCTTCAAACTGCACGGGCTGCATGCTCCGCCGCCCCCTGATCAGCTGCGTAACCTGGGCGGCATCAATGGTTAAAACTGTTTCTTGTTGCGTGTTCATACAGGGCAAAATAAAACCCAAACAGGATGTCTATTAACCAAGCGCCCGCCCTTGGGTAAGGGCGGGCGCTTGTACGTGTTTAGTCTGATTGAAGGAAGAATTAGGGGCGGCCGCCGCTGGGCCCCTGAGCGGGCGTAGAGCCAGCGCCGTTGCCGCCGTCGGAGTTGCCGCCGTCCTTCAAGTCGTCGTTGCTAACAGAACGGCGGCGCTTGGGCTGGGCCATACTCATCTTGCCAATCCGGTAGCTCATATTCACGCGGAAGCCCATGCGGTGCAGCACGTTCACACTGTTCTGATCAAGGGTATACGAGCTGATTTCGCTACGGATTTTGTTGGTTGGCGTGAAGAAGTTATCGGCATTGAAGCCAATGCTGCCTTTCTTCTCGGCAAAGTCTTTCTTGAAGCCGAGGCTATATACCCCGAAACCGCCCTGGTAGCCTTGCAGCTGCACCTGGCGCCCCCGGTAGAAACTAAAGAACTGCAGCGCCCACCCTTTCGTGAAGTTATAGCCACCCATGAGTCGGCCGCTCACTACCAAGCCCTCGTTCTTAGCGGCAAAGCGCACATCAGAGAGGTTGTTGTTCAGTAGCGCGTAGTAGATATCAGTACCGCCCCCCAGTGTGAGCTTGTTGTTGATGTTTACGTTGGCGAAAATGCTGCCGCCGTACGCATTCTCTTCTCCAATATTCTGGTATGAGGTTTTCACCGTGTCGCCGCTGACGGTGCGTACCGCCTGAATGGAGCCGGTGGTATTGCGGGCGAAAGCCGTGAAGTTGAGCGAGGTTTGCTTGATGAAGGTGTTGTACCCTAGCTCAAAGTTATTGGTGTACTCTGGGCGAAGTGATGGATTACCCTGACTGATATTGAGCGGGTTGGCTGCCTGCCGGTTGGGGTTCAGAAACTGCAGCGAGGGCCGCTGAATGCGGCGGTTATAGCCTGCTTTCAGGGTATTACCGCTGGCAAACTTGCGGGAGAGGTTTACGCTCGGTACCAGTACACCGTATGAAGGAATCGAGACATCCTCGGCATTCTTAAAGTTGGCGTCGATGGTGGTGTATTCAAAACGGCCACCCGCTTTCAGGGTGTAGTTTTTCAGAAAGCCCAGCGTGTACGAGGCGTAGCCGGCTGCCACGTTCTGGTTGTAGGTAAACACGTTGGAGAGGCCTACGCCCTGCTGCGGCTGTCCGTTGAGGTAGGTAGCGTAGTCGCTGTTTACCTGCCGGATGATGTCTTTACCACCAAACTCCAGCATCTGCGTTTTGCTCAGCGGCGTCTGGTAATCAGCTTGAATGGTGATTTCCTGGTTGTAGCTATCGTTCTCGTTGCGCAGCTGGCTACCCGACTGCAACCCTTCACGGATGTCGTTGGTGAAGTTATTTGTCCGGTTATTGCGGCTATACTGGCCTAGCAGGCTGAACTCGCGCTGGGGCGTCTCAAACGTATGGGTGTAGTTAAGGGTGGCGTCAAGGGTATTGGAGCGGTCCAGCACCTTCACATCGCGCAAGCTATTAATCACGCTGCCATCGGCCCGCACGGTGTTGGCGAAGAGCCCGTCCTGGTAATTGGTACCGTTGCGGACACCCAGCTGCACGGAGGCCGAGAGGAAGTTGTACTTGTTGATGTCGTAGTCCCAGCCTAAGCTGTAGCGCCCGAAGAGGTTGTTGTTACGCGTATCGGCCCGCTGCGTGGTGGTACTGATCAGGTCCCGATCGAGGTCGTAGGTACGCTGCGTGTTGGTGAAACTCCCCGGCGTGTTGTACTGCGCCCGGCCCCCGCCACCTAGTGAGAAACCCATTTTGCCGCTGCGGTACGCTGCATTCAGGCCCAGGTCGGAGCTACGCAGGCCAGCGCTGCCGCGGGCATCCAGGGTGAAGCCCTGCAGGTTATTCTGCTTGGTGACAATGTTGATGATACCCCCGGAGCCTTCGGCATCATACTTAGCCGAGGGCGAGGTTATCACTTCTACGCTCTTGATCTGGTCGGCCGGAATCTGCTTCAGCGCATCGGCAATGCTGCCAGCCGTAATAGTAGAAGGCCGGTTGTTGATGAGCACCCGAATGTTCTGGCTGCCCCGCAGAGTCACGTTACCATCAAGGTCAACGGAGAGTGAGGGCACGCGCTTGAGCACGTCGGTGGCGTCGCCGCCACGGGTGGTTTCGTCTTTCTCGGCGTTGTATACGGTACGGTCAACCTTCTCCTCAATCAGGCTGCGCTGGCCTTCTACCTTTACCTCCCCCAGCGCCTGCGCCGACGACTCCAGCGGCACACTGCCTAGGGCCACCGTGTTGCCATCCTCGGTAATGACCACCCCAGGTTTCTCGACCAGCTTATAGCCGATAAATGTAATCTGGATGGTGTAGGTACCCGCTGGCACGCGCGGGATGCTGAACTTGCCATTATCGTCGGCGGCGGTGCCATCTATTGGCTTACCGGTGATAGGGTTCAGCAGAGCAATAGTAGCATAAGGCACTGGCTGCTTGGTGGCCGCATCAACGATGGTACCGGTTACGCGGCCGTTACCCGACTGCGGTGCAGGTGCCTGTCCACCGGCAGGCCTGCCAGTTCCGGCGGGCCGTTCGCCGGCAGGCATTTGGGCTAATACGGCATGACCACCGCTGGTCAGCACTATAAAGAGAATAAGCTTTTTCATGTACTTGAGGGGAAATAACCTTCACCCGGCAAACCGCAGTCAACTACTGACTGATTGTATTATCTGTAAAACTACTTTCCCCGCTTCCGCACCACCAATTAACCCGACCAACTGACCGATTTATGCTGCAGATGCCGGAGAATGTTCGTGAGTATGCCGGGCAACCGCAGCACAGACGCAACTTTCTGATTAGGGTGGCACGTGGGCCCGAATATTTCTAGAATTACGCTAGGCCCCACGCAAACGGCCACTCCATAACCGGAGTGGCCGTCAGTTGTTTACAAGAAGCAACCTTACACCTCAATACCCAGCAACAACAGCATAAAGGCGTACTGCCGGGCCGTGTCATGAATAGATTTGAAGCGGCCGGACGCCCCGCCGTGGCCGGCCTCCATATCGGTGTGCAGGAGCAGCAGATTATTATCGGTTTTGAGGGTACGCAGCTTGGCTACCCATTTGGCCGGCTCGAAATACTGCACCTGCGAATCGTGCAGGCCAGTTGTCACTAGCATATTGGGGTAGGCCTGGGCCTTTACCTGGTCGTAGGGCGAGTACGAAAGCATGTAGTGGTAATACTCCTGCTGGTTGGGGTTGCCCCACTCGTCGTATTCGCCGGTGGTCAGCGGAATAGTATCGTCGAGCATGGTGGTTACTACATCCACGAAGGGCACGGCGGCTATTATACCCTTGTAATACTCGGGGTGCAGGTTTACCACGGCTCCCATCAGTAAGCCACCCGCCGAGCCGCCCATGGCAAACAGCGTCTTGGGGGAGGTATAGCGCTGGTCAATCAGGAAACGGGAGCAATCGGTGAAGTCGGTGAAGGTGTTTATCTTCTTCAGCTTTTTGCCGTCTTCGTACCATTGCCGGCCCAGCTCCTGCCCGCCTCTGATGTGGCAAATGGCATAGGCAAAGCCCCGATTAAGCAAGCTCAGGCGGGCCACGCTAAAGGTGGCATCCATGGAAAGGCCATAAGAACCGTAGGCGTACTGCAGAAGCGGCGCTTGGCCGTCTTGCCGGAACCCTTTCTTGTAGACGATGGAGACGGGGATGCGCGTCCCGTCGAGGGCCGGGGCATACAGCCGCTCGGTTACGTAATCTTCTCTGTTGAAGCCGCCCAGCACCGCCTGCTCTTTCAGGAGCGTTTTGGTGCGGGTAGTCATGTCATAGTCAAACGTGGAGTGGGGCGTGGTGAGCGAGGTGTAGCCGTAGCGCAGCACCGTGGTATCAAACTCAGGGTTGATGCTGATGCCAGCAGTATAGGTTGGCTCGCCGAAGTTGAGGTAATGCTCCTGGCTGTCCTGCCACCGGATTATGCGCAGCTGCAACAGCCCTTCCTTCCGCTCACCCAGCACCAGGTACTCCCGGAACAGCTCCATGTTCTCCAGAAACACATCGGGCCGGTGCAAAATCACTTCCTGCCACTGTGCCTTGGCAGTATTATTTACAGGCGTTTTGAGCAGGCGAAAGTTGGGAGCTCCCGCGTTGGAGAGGATGTAGAAATGATCCTCGAAGTGCTCTACCTCATACAAGTGGTCTTCTTCGCGGGCCAGAAATACCTGTGGCTCCTCCGTAGGCCTGTCGGCGCGCAGGTAGCGCGTCTCCGACGACATGGTGCTGCTCATGTTCAGGAAAATGTAGTCCCTGGACTTTGAGCGCCCCACGCCGGTGTAAAAGGTGTTATCCAGTTCCTCATACACCAGCACGTCCTGGGTGGGGTCGGTGCCGAGGGTGTGGCGATACACCTGAAACGGCAGCAGCGTATCTACGTCCTTTTTGGTATAAAACACCGTCTGGTTGTCGGCGGCCCACACGGCCTCGCCACTGATGTTTTGAATCTCCTCGGGGTATAGCTCGCCGGTTTGCAGGTTGCGGAACCGCAGCGTGTAGAGGCGGCGGCTCACGGTATCCGTGCTGTAGGCCAGTAGCTCGTTGTTGTCGCTGACCTCAAAATCGCCAATATCGAAGTATGACTCGCCCTGGCCCATCTCGTTGGCGTTGAGCAGCACTTGCTCCGGCGCACTCAGGCTGCCCTGCTTGCGGCAGTAGATGGGGTACTCCCCTCCTTCTTCGTAACGGGTATAGTAGTAGTAGCCGTTGCGGCGGTACGGCACCGACTCGTCCTGCTCCCTAATACGGCCCTTAATCTCCTGAAACAGCTTCTCCTGCAGCGCCTTGGTGGGGGCCATCTGCTCCTCGAAGTACGCATTTTCCGCAGTGATATAGTCGATAACTTCCTGGTTTTCCGGCTCGTTGAGCCAGTAGTAGTTATCAATACGGGTGCCGAAGGGTGAGGTAAGTTCGCGGGGCTTAACAGCCGCTATAGGAGGTTGATACATAGTACTATACAAAGAAAATTAGTGAAGCCTATATAGGCACAAGCTCCAGTAGGGCAGAATGGTTTAAATGCGTCATCCTGAGCTGAGGCAAGGAATCTGCTTACACCAGCACGAGGCACTAGGCCAGTCGTTGCGGCATAACCAGATCCTGCCCTCAGCTCAGGATGAGCATTTTGACGTTACTGAGTGGCCTAGAGCGCCGCTAGGCTCTGCTCCAAGGCCGTAATCTTCGACTCAGCGTCGGCCAGCTTCTGCCGCTCGCGCTCTACCAGATCAGCTTTGGCATTAGCCACAAACTTCTCGTTGCTGAGTTTCTTCAGTACCGAGTCGCGGAAGCCTTGGGCATACTCCAGCTCCTTGGTTAAGCGCTCCTTCTCGGCACCGAGGTCAATCTGGCCTTCCAGCGGTACAAAGAACTCCGCACCACCCGACACAAACCCAACGGAAGCGGCCGGGGCTGCATCTACCACACTGATTTCAGTGAGCGAAGCCAGCTTGCGGATGATACCGTCGTAGTCGGTGAGTAGACCCGCGTCGTCGGTTTTAGCGGCCAGGGTCAGGGGCTTATTGGGCCCCAGACCCTTCTGGTTCCGGATGTTACGCACGCCGGCCACAATGTCGAGGGCTTTATCCATGCGCGCCAGCAGTTCCGGGGCACCAGCTACGGGCTGCTGCTTGGGCCAGGTGGCTACGCACACGTAATCCTTCGGGCCGCGCTCAGCCAGCTCATGCCAGATTTCCTCCGTAATGAAAGGCATGAAGGGGTGCAGCAGCTTCAGCAGCGTCTCCAGAAAGCCAGTGGTGTGGCGCAGCGTTTCGGGGTCGATGGGAGCCTGGTAAGCCGGCTTGATCATCTCCAGGTACACCGAGCAGAAGTCATCCCACACCAGCTTATACACCGTCATGAGCGCATCACTGATGCGGAACTTCTCAAAGTGGTCGTCGAGCTCTACCAGGGTGGTCTGCAGTTTTGCGGTAAACCACTCCACTGCCTTGTTGTTGGCGAAAGGCAAGGTGGCATCCACCTCCCAGCCCTGCGTGAGGCGGAAGGCGTTCCAGAGCTTATTGCAGAAGTTACGGCCCTGCTCCACCAGCTTCTCATCGTAGAGCAAATCGTTGCCGGCCGGGGCTGAGAACAGCATACCCGTCCGCACGCCATCGGCGCCAAACTGTTTGATAAGATCCAGCGGGTCAGGTGAGTTGCCGAGCTGCTTGCTCATCTTACGGCCCTGGGCATCGCGCACAATACCGGTGAGGTACACATTGCGAAACGGAATTTCGCGGCGGAACTCCAAGCCAGCCATAATCATGCGGGCCACCCAGAAAAACAGAATATCCGGACCCGTTACCAGGTCATTGGTGGGGTAGAAATAGTTGATATCGGCATTATCAGGGTCCTTGAACCCATCAAACACCGAAATCGGCCAGAGCCACGAGGAAAACCACGTGTCCAGCACATCCTCATCCTGCCGCAAGTCCGTGAGCTGCAGGTTAGCGTTGCCGCTCTGGGTGCGCGCTAGTTCGAGAGCTTCATTGGGGGTGAGGGCCACCACGTAGGTACCATCGGGCAGGTAGTAGGCCGGAATCTGCTGACCCCACCACAGCTGCCGCGAGATGCACCAGTCGTGCACGTTTTCCATCCACACCCGGTAGGTGTTCTTGAACTTGGCGGGGTGCAGCTTTACCTGGTCGCTTTCCACTACTTCCAGGGCGGGCTTTGCCAAGTGCTCCATTTTCAGGAACCACTGCATGCTCAAGCGCGGCTCAATAACGGCCTTGGTGCGCTCCGAAGTCTGCACAATGCTGGCGTACTCCTCTACCTTCACCAAGTGGCCGGCCTCCTCCAAATCTTTTACAATGTTGCGGCGCGCGGCAAAACGGTCCTGCCCTACGTAGAGCACCGCCTTTTCATTCAGCGAGCCATCGTTGTTGAGGATATCAATAACCGGCAGGCTGTGCTTCACGCCCAACTCGTAGTCATTCAGGTCGTGGGCGGGCGTTACTTTCAGGGCACCCGTACCAAAATCGATGCTTACGTACTCATCCAGAATTACCGGAATCTCGCGGCCTAGCAGCGGGATGCGCACTTTGGCGCCGTGGAGGTGGGTGTAGCGTGGGTCGTTGGGGTTCACGGCCACGGCCACGTCTGCCATGATAGTTTCTGGGCGCGAGGTAGCCACTACTAAGAACTGAGAGTTGAGACCCGAGAACTCAGCTTGTTCTACATGTGCCTTCTCTGGGTTCTCAGCTCCATTATCCAACCTCTCCGCACCCACTACCGCATACCGCAAGTGGTACATCTTGGCCATCACATCCTTCGGAATTACCTCCTCGTCGCTGATGGCAGTCTGGCTCTGCGGATCCCAGTTTACCATCCGGATGCCACGGTAAATCAGGCCCTTCTGGTGCAGATCCACGAATACGCGCAGCACGGCCTCGGTCAGCTCAGGCTCCATGGTAAAGCGCGTGCGGTCCCAGTCGCAGGAAGCGCCCAGCTGCTTTAGCTGCTCCAGAATAATGCCGCCATACTTCTCTTTCCAGGCAAACGCATGCTCCAGGAACTGCTCACGGGTGAGGTCCTTTTTCTCAATGCCCTGCTCCTTCAGCAAAGCTACTACCTTGGCTTCCGTGGCAATGGAGGCGTGGTCGGTGCCAGGTACCCAGCACGCCTCCTTGCCCTGCATGCGGGCCAGGCGCACCAGCACATCCTGAATGGTATTGTTCAGCATGTGGCCCATGTGGAGCACGCCCGTTACGTTGGGTGGCGGAATCACCACCGAGTACGGCTGCTTGCGGGGGTTAGCTTTGGCTTTGAAGAAGCCCTGCTCCTGCCAGCGCTGATACCATTTGGCTTCAACGTCGGCGGGGGTATAGGTTTTGGCGATAGACATCGTCGGAGGGAATCAGTTCAGAATGGGGACAAAAGTAGGCATTTCGAAGGTGGGCGGGAAATGCCGTCGTATCATGCGGTACGGTGTGGCTTAGGCCAGTAGCAATGCAACTGATGAGTGTACCCGGCGGCGCATTGTGCTATTAAGTAATCCAAAACAAAAAGAGCCGCTCCAGGAGCGGCTCTTTTTGATGCATTGTGGGTTCAGCCAGTGGCCTAGGCCTCCTGGTGCAACCACTGCTTCTTTTTGAGCAGATCCTGTTGTGCTTCGCGGTAGTCGGGGTCATCCACGCAGCAGTCTACGGGGCAGACGGCCGCGCACTGGGGCTCCTCGTGGAAACCCACGCACTCAGTGCACTTGTCCGACACGATGTAGTAGTACTCGTCGGAAATAGGCGTTTGTGGGGCTACTCCCGAAACGGTAGAGCCGCCATCAATTTCCACTTCTTTCAGGCTGGTGCCATCGGCCCAGCGCCACTGGGCACCTCCCTCGTAAATCGCGGTGTTGGGGCATTCCGGTTCGCAGGCACCACAGTTGATGCACTCGTCGGTTATCATGATGGCCATAGCCTATATCTCGTTTGGGAGTGAGGTAAAGAGAGTCTGTTAGAACATATACGCACGATGGAAGGTGCGCGAACGGGCAAAATTAGAAATTACCCGTACACTCTTGACTACTTTTGATGCATTGATTTTGTTTCTTTCTAATGAATCACTCCGAACGGTTAGCTGCTTTTGTAGCTCTAGGCCACCATCTCACCCAACTTCCCGACGAAGAAATCACGGAGTTGGCATATCGTACCCGTAATCAAAACCCGTGGTTTGACCGTCCTAACGTGGCGGCTGCTATCAAAGGCATTGCGCATTTGCTACAGGAAGAACCCCTGCGCCATTGGGCCGCCCGCTACCGCCCCGAGCCTACTACGCCCCGGCAAATTGGGGTAGTAATGGCCGGCAACATTCCGCTCGTCGGCTTCCACGACCTGCTGTGCGTGCTGCTTTCAGGCCATACGCTGCTGGCCAAGCTCAGCAAAGACGATACCTTTTTGATGCGTTGGATTTCCAGTGAGCTGCTGCGCCTAGAGCCCCGCTTTGCCGAGCACCTGCAATTTGTGGAGCGCCTGAACGCCGCCGATGCCTTCATTGCTACCGGCTCTGATAATACCTCGCGCTACTTTGAATACTACTTCGGTAAGAAGCCCAACATCATCCGGCGCAACCGCACCAGCCTGGCTATCATCACGGGCCGGGAGTCGGAGCATGATCTGGGCCTATTGGGAGCGGATATTTTCCGGTACTACGGCTTGGGCTGCCGCAACGTGAGCAAGCTGTACGTACCCGAGGGGTACAACTTCAAGGAGCTGCTCGACTCGCTGGCGCCCTGGCACCACATTCTGGACCACAACCGCTACCAGAATAACTACGATTACAACAAGAGCATTCTGCTGGTAAACCGCGTGCCTCACTTCGACTCGGGCTTCCTGCTGGTTACGGAAAACGCCCAGCTGGTCTCCCCTATCTCGGTGCTGCATTACAGCGTGTATACCAGCGAGATAGATCTAGTCGATCAGCTCACCGATGTAGCCGCTCAAACCCAGTGCCTGGTCTCGTCGGGGGGCTTGTATCCCGGTAGCTTTCCCTTCGGGCGGGCGCAGGAACCCGGTGTTGCTGACTATGCCGATGGCGTAGATACCATGGCCTTTTTAGCAGAATTGGCGTAAACAAGCGATATAATAGCCGGGTGGAGTATACCAGTGCAGCGCCTCATCCGTTCTTCACTTGGCATCTGACATCTTACTTACCTGCGCTTCCCAACCTCGACTTACCTACTTGCGTCATGTTACCTGAACTGAAAACCACTGATCCGGCCGTTGAAACAATTGAGAAGGAAACCATTCCTCAATTGCGTTTCGCACAGGAAGATGTTTTAACCGATAAAGCCGCTATCCAGCGCCGCCGCCACGATGCCGAAAGGGCTGCCACCTTAGGCAATGCCTACCACGGCAAGCTCGATATCTATTTCCGAACTGAAGATGGCGTAATTAAGCGCGTGCACACCACCGTGTGGGCCACGCACGAGGAGTATCTGACCCTCAAATCGGGCATTGCCCTCCCCCTGCGAGCCATCCTAAGCTTCGACTTTTATTAAGCGAGGCCGTTACTAGCGTCGCTCTACCCCAAACAGAGAGGCCCGTTTCCAGCTTTGGAAACGGGCCTCTCTGTTTGGGGTGCAACTGGCCTAGCGGCAGCTATGTGAGCCGCTAGGCCACTGCTGCTTACCAGTAAATGGTGTAGAGAGCAGTCAGGATAACCACAATCACCATAGCCCCAATTGCAAAGCTGGGCTTAGGCTTGAACATGCTGGAATCAACCTCCAGGCCGTTGGTTTTCACGCCGCGGCTGGTCTGTAGTAGGCTGATAATGATCATGGCCACAATACAGATGATGAACACAAAGCCCATGCGGTCGAGGAAGGGAATCTCATAGACATTGGAGCCCTCAGGCTTTACCGCGAAGCCAAAAGGAGCCAGGAACGAGAGGTCCATGATGTTAGGCAGGAACTTGAACATCACCGACAGCAGGAAGCCTCCAATGGTGGCAAACAGGGCCGCTGCCGAAGTGGTGCGCTTCCAGAAGAAGCCCAGGATGAACATGGCGAAGATACCCGGCGACACGAAGCCCGTGTATTCCTGAATGTACTGGAAGCCGCCTTTTTTATCGATACCCAGGTGCGGTGCAATCAGCACGCCCAGGATCATGGCCACTACCACCGCAATTTTACCCACGCTCACCAGGTTTTTCTCGGTGGCATTGGGGTTAATTACTTTATGATATACGTCGAGGGTGAAGATGGTGGCAATGGAGTTTGCCTTACCAGCCAGGGAGGCTACCACAGCCGCCGTGAGGGCCGCGAAGGACAACCCCTTCAAACCAATTGGCAGAATGTTGAGCAGCACCGGGTAGGCCCGGTCGGGGTTAAGGTCGGCACCTTGGCCAAACTCAGCGGCACCAAATACATCCTGTTTATAGAGCACGTAGGCCGCAATGCCAGGCAGTACTACAATTACGGGCATCAGAAGCTTCAGAAAAGCGGCAAACAACAGACCCGAACGAGCCGTGGGCAGGTCGGCACCAAGGGCGCGCTGGGTGATGTACTGGTTACAGCCCCAGTAGTTCAGGTTTACAATCCACATACCGCCCAGCAGCACGGTTAGGCCCGGCAGGTCAAGGTAGTTAGGGTTGTCGCGCTTGAAGATCATCTGGAAGTGGTCACTGGCCTGGTCGGTCATCAGGTTAAAGCCGTTCATCACGCCCGACTGGCCGTAGTGCTCAGCCACCATGTTCAGAGCCAGATACGTGGTGGCCAGGCCACCTAGAATCAGGAAGAACACCTGAATTACGTCGGTAAAGCCAATAACCTTCATACCACCCAGGGTGATGATGATGGCAAAGGCCGCCAGCGCATACAGGCAGAAATCGAGGTTCAGACCCGAGATACTGCTCACGGCAATGGCGCCCAGGTACAGAATAGACGTGAGGTTTACCACCACGTAGAGCATCAGCCAGAAAATGGCCATGATCATGGCCACCGTGCCATTGTAGCGCTGGTGCAGGAACTGAGGCATTGTGGAAATGTTGTTCTTCAGATATACTGGTATGAAGAATACGGCCACAATAATGAGCGTGAGAGCCGCCATCCACTCGTAGGTGGCAATGGCCAGGCCCATTTTAAAGCCGGATCCCGACATGCCCACGAACTGCTCGGCGGAGATGTTGGAGGCAATAAGGGACGAGCCAATGGCCCACCACGTCAGGGAGCCTTCCGCCAGGAAGTAGTCCTTGGAATCTCCTTCTATCGTTCCGTCGTGGCCCGTCTTTCGGCGGTAAATCCAGATGCCGTACCCGGCAACTATCACGAAATAGATAAAGAAGACAATGTAATCTAGAGTGGCCAGCTGATGCATGATGCTACTACAAGGAATGAAAAGTGTGCTTATTGAAAGGGAAGTGGGGGCATATGGTAGAGGGATAAGGTGGCGTAACCAGACACCACTCAAATCGACGTACTATTTAAGACTATTTGCGCACACCAAAGCGGTATTCTGTAGTAGACCGGAAGGTTTCTCCGGGCTTGAGAATGGTGGAAGGGAAATTTGGCTGATTTGGAGAGTCAGGAAAGTGCTGTGTTTCAAGGCAGAACCCATAATTCTGCGTGTATTTGGTATTTCCCTTGCCCACTAAATTTCCTTTTAGAAAATTACCGGAATAAAATTGCACGCCCGGTTGATCGGTGTATAGGTCCATGGTGCGACCAGTAACCGGCTCGTACACCGTGGCCGCCAGCTCGGGGCTGGGGCGCATTTTATCAGCCAGAACCCAGTTATGATCGTAGCCTCCGGGTGCATCGCCGGGCACCTGCTTAATTCGCTCCCCAATAGCGTGCGGCTGGCGGAAATCCATGGGCGTACCCTGCACCATCCGCAGCTCCCCGGTGGGTATCAGGGAGGCATCAACTACCGTGAACCGGTTGGCGTTCAGCGTCAGTATGTGGCCTAGCGCATCTTTGGCCTGGCCGTGGTTGAGGTTAAAGTAGCTGTGGTTGGTGAGGTTGATGGGCGTAGCCTTGTCGGCGGTGGCGGTATAGTCGAGGCGCAAGGCATCGTTGTTGGTGAGCGTGTATACCACTTTTACCGTCAGATTGCCGGGGTAGCCCTCCTCCCCATCTTCACTGCGGTAGGTGAGCGTGAGGGTCTGGCCATCGGCGGAGGTGCCGGGCTCTGCCTGCCATACTACTTTATCAAAGCCCTGAGTGCCGCCGTGCAAGCTGTTTGCGCCGTTGTTGGTAGCCAGGGTGTACTGCTTACCATCGAGCGTAAATTTCCCTTTGGCAATGCGGTTGCCGTAGCGCCCAATGAGCGCCCCAAAGTAGGGCCCCTCCTTCAGATACTGAGCATTGGTATAGCCATTCAACGTATCAAAACCCAGCACCACGTCGCCGAGCTTACCGGTTTTATCGGGCACCAGTAGGCTGGTGAGGGTACCGCCGTAGTTGGTGATGGTAGCCTTCAGGCCATGCGCATTGGTAAGGGTATAGAGCTGCACCTCCGTGCCGTCGGAGGTTTTGCCGAACAAGGTGGAAGTGGGCATGATGATAGTAGTTTGACTGGAATCTGGAGTGGTGGCCGCACTAGCAGAGCCAGTGGTCTGCTCAGAGGTAGTAGCCTGGTTGCAAGCAGCCAGCAAGAGCAGGCTAGCCAGAGCAGTGTTCCGGGAGAATTCAATCATTATACGGGAGATATGGAAGCGAAAAGCAACGTCTGAGCTGTTAGGGAAATGCTACTTCCGGCGGATGCTATTTGCCCTCGCCCTGCGCGGTTACCAGCTCGTTTTCCAGAATAAAGTTTTCGAAAGTGGCCGTGGCTGTGGCCGGACCTTTTACCAGCACGCCAGCGCGCACACCACGGTCCCAGGGCGGCAAGTAGGAGCCATTAATAGAGCCCGTAACGCCGGGCATGTTCTGCCAGGATTTGCCCCCATCAATGCTCCACTCAAAGCGGAACTGGTTGCCTTGCTGAGCCCGTAGGCGCAGGGTAATGGCGGTGGCAGCCGTGGCGGGCAGCTTCACCTCGCTTAGGTTTTTCTGCTTGCCTTTCTCCAGCTGCCAGAGCTGCAGCTTACCACTGCCAGCCGTGAAGGCCAAGGTATTTTCAGGGTCGCCGTGGGCGGCAATGCCGGCAACCGTGCCGACCGGGAGCTTGGCGGGGTTCAGCAGCGTGGTAGTGGCGGTATAGTCGGCGGTGGTGGTGTGCTGGCCTAGCACAGCGCCGCTGTGCTGGGGCCGCGCCGTAACGTACAGCTTGCCATCACGCACGGCTACTGTAGGCCTCTCCTCTACCGGCCACTGCCAGGAGGGCAGCAGGGTAGCACTCGTAAACTCATCATTGAGGTTGCGGGGCACCATGGGGGCCGCCTTGGTAACCACGCTACCACCCTGGCGGAACTCCGGCCAGCCGGCGGCAGTCCAGCTAAATTCACTGATTACCCCTTGCCGGCCCACAAACTCAAAGCTGCGGGTGTCATAGGCGTGGTGCAGCATATACCAGCGGTTGCCGCGGTTAAACACGGTACCGTGGCCGGGGCAGGCCCACTTCTCACTTTTGGTGAGTATAGGGTTCTTCTCATACTTCTCCCAGGGCCCCAGTAGGCTCTTGGCCCGGGCCACCCCTACGCCATAGGTGCAGTTGTGGCCGCAGCAGCCATTGCCGGCATAAAAGGCGTAGAAGTACCCATTATGCTTGATCATGCTCACGCCCTCTACCAGGTTGCCCTCCCAGGGCGTAGTGTTACGGAATAGCTCCTTCTTCTCCCCTAGTAGCGCCGTGTGCTCTTCATTGAGACGCTGGGCCCAAATAGGCGTGGGTTGGTTTACGCTGTTGCCATCTTCCTTCCAGATCAGGTAGAGCTCATTTTTCTCATCGCGCATCGGGAAGCCATCGATAGAGCCATCTTTCTGGCCGACCAATGGGCCTAGGTCGCGGTATGGGCCAGCGGGGCTGTCGGCCACGGCCACTCCTACCGCCAGGTTACCACCTTTCTGGTGAGCCGTGTAATAGATGTAGGTTTTGTCGCCTTCCTGACTGATTTCGGGCGCCCAGAAATAATAGTCGGCCCAGGCGGGCAGCTCATTCGGGAACACGTGGCCTACCAGGTCCCAGTCGGTGAGGTTAGTGGATTTCAGGAGTGGAAACGCTGGCCCCCAGTTAGAGGAAGTAGCCGTGGCCCAGTACGTGTCGCCTACTTTGGTAATGGAGGGGTCAGGAAAGTCGCCGGCCAGCACCGGGTTCACGATGGACAACGCCGGTTCATCAGCTTCGGCCTTGGTTTCAGCGGTGGTAGCAGTTGGCGTGCTGACGCTGGTCGTCGTCGACGTGGTTTGGCAGGCGCCCAGTAGGCTCAGCGAGAGGCCTAGCGCCAGAATAGTCGTGTGGTTCAGTGCCATGAAGTAAATGGGCTGCAATCACTAGATTGAGAGATGACGGGCTTATTCGCCGGCGGGCTTGGGCAGCGCCGTACCCAGGGCCACGGGGGTACCGAAGTTGGGCGTGCCATCGGCATTCCAGGTAAACTTCTGCATCCGGGGGCTCCGGTTGTCGCCGCAGCCCTGGCCAATTTGGGGGTTGGCATGGTAGATTATCCAGTCCTCGGTGCCATCCTTCGACTGAAAGAAGCCGTTGTGTCCGGGGCCGTAGGCCTGTCCGGCGGGGTTCTTCACGAATACTGGGGTTGCCGTTTTGGTCCAGGAGCTGGCCTTGAGCGGATCGGCGGTGGCGGAGGCTGTGAGCAGGCCCAGCGCGTAGTCATCGGTACTGCAGTGGCTGGCCGAGTATACCACGAAGGTTTTGTCGCCATGTTTCAGTATTTCCGGGCCCTCGTTTACGGAGGGTGTGCCCTGCTGCTCCCAGCCAAACTCAGGCTGCGATATTTCTACCCGCGGCCCTACCAGCGTCCAGGGGTTGCCCATTTCGGCAATGTAAAGGCGCTGAGTCTGGCTGCTGGCTACCTCATGGCCCGACCACAGCAGGTAGCGCTTGCCGTTTTGCTCCAGCACGGTACCATCAATGGCCCATAAATCCTGCCCCGGTACAGCAATACGGCCCTTGTCTACCCAAGTGCCAGTAGTGGGGTCAGCGGCGGTGTTTTCCAGCACATTAATGCGGTGGCCGTCGCAGCACATGGGGTTTGCCGAGTAGTAGATGTACCACTTGCCATCGAAGTTATACAGCTCAGGCGCCCATATTTCGCGCTGGTTTACGCCGGCCTGCTGGGGCGTCCAGACCACGGTGCTTACCGCGGAGCCCAGCTCCGACATCTTCGCCGTTTTGCGAATCGTCAGGTTGTTGCCGGTGGTACTCATGTAGTAATACACGTCGCCGCGGCGGTACACCCATGGGTCGGGGCCCACCGAAAGCAGCGGATTGGTAAAGGTGGTGGCCGTGGGAGTGGTAGGGGGCGCCGGGGTGGGTGCTGGCGGCGCCGATGAGCTTTGGCACGCCAGCACAAAGGCTAGCATGCTAACGGGCAGCAGTCGAAATATGGAAGTCATAGCGGGTGGAAAACAGACAAATGGCAGAACAGATACTGTGGGGTAGATGCCTCCTGGCATCTGCTAATCTAGCCTATAAACAAGAGCCGCCCCGACCCACGGCCGGAACGGCTCTTATTCAATAGCCTTTTAGCTGGCCTACCAGCCAGGGTTTTGCGTCAAGCGGCCCAGATCAACATCGCTCTGCACCAGCGGCAACAGGCGCGACTTGCCTAGTACGAAGTTGTTGAAATCGGGGTCGTGAGCCCGGAGAAGCGCCAGGCCAGTAGCGTTTTCCAGCAGGCCCCAGCGCTGTAAGTCAAACCACCGCACACCTTCGCCCGTCAGCTCCGTTACCCGCTCGTGCATGAGTTGGGTACGCAGCGTGGCCTGCGTGAAGGCCGAGGCAACTAAGGGTGCAAGGCCGGCACGCTGCCGCACCTGGTTAATAAGCGGAATGGCCGCCGAGGTTTGGTTTTGCTCATTCAGGGCTTCGGCCTGCAGCAGCAGCACATCGGCGTAGCGCATCACGCGCTGGTTGATGGGCGAGTCAAAATCCTCGAAGTTGCGGTAGTAGTCGGTTTGGTATTTGCGCCAGTACACGCGGGCGCGGTTGCGGGCATCTTTGCCGTATCGCGTCAGGAAGCCCACACCGTAGGCCAGGGTGTCGGCATCGGAGGGCAGTGCCGTTGGGAACTGGGTTAGGTCACGGCGGTTATAAAACACCGTGGCCGCCAGCCGAGGGTCGCGCTGCCCCGTAGTGGTCGGCTCCTGTAGCAGTTCGCGCACTACCCAGGGCCGCACCTCTCCATCGTTAAAGCCAAAGCCCGGCACGCCCCAGAACTGCGAGCGTTGTCCACCCTGCGAACTGGTAGCATCGGGGCCGCCGCCGGCGTCGTTGCCGCCCTTCTTCTCATCCGAGAACTGCACCTCAAAAATAGATTCTGCGTTGTTCTCGGTGGTGTGGCGGAAGTTATCGGCGTAGTTAGCAGTCAGGCGGTACTGGCCCGAGCTGATTACCTGCGCAAACTGCCCTGAGGCGTCAGCCCAGCGCTTGTTCTGCATGTAAGCTTTGCCCAGCAGCGTAGTGGCCGCGCCGCGGGTAGCCCGGCCTACATCGGCTCCGGTATAGGAAATGGGCAAATCGGGCTGGGCGGCCTGCAGGTCACTTATTACCTGCGTCCATACCTGCGCTTCCGTGCCCTGGGGGTAGGCCTCATTAAGGTTGGCCGGAGGCGTAAGCGCAATAGGCACATTGCCATACAACGACACCAGATTGAAGTAGCTCAAAGCACGCAGGAACTTAGCTTCTGCTATTACGCGCTTTTGCAGGGTGGCATCCATCCCCGTTATGGTGGGCACGTTAGCAATGATCTGGTTGCACCGGAAAATAGTGCGGTAATGGTCGCGCCAGATGTTCTGCGACACTTCAAAGTTGTAGTTCGTCTGCACGAACTTGGTAAAGTCGGCCAGCTCGCCCCAGGGGCTTTGGCTGAAGCCGGTATCATCGCGCAGGTCAAAGGCAAAGTTGAGCCAGCGGCGGTACATGCCCAAGCCCTGCAAGCCGGCGTAGGCCGCCGTAGAGGCTTTCACCGCGTCGTCGGAGTTTTTCCACGACGACTCCGTGGTGGGCAGGTTAGGGTTTACTTGGTCGAGGATGTTTTTCTCGCAGGCCGTAACGCTTAGCAACAGGGTTCCGGCCAGGCTCCATCGGGTTAATACTGATGATTTCATATCAAAGGAGAATCTAAGGATGGGGGGAATGGCCTAGAAGCCAGCCTGAATACCAAGCGTGAAGGAGCGCAGGTTGGGGTACGAGCCCTCATCAACCCCACGCGCCAGGTTATTAGCTAGGGAGTTAAAAGCACCACTACCCACCGTTTCGGGGTCGTAGCCCGTGTATTTGGTAACGGTAAACACGTTCTGGCCTGTGGCGAAAATCCGCAGCGAAGACACGTACTTAGAGCGCTCCAACAAGGGTTTAGGCACCGTAAAGCCAATCTGCAGGTTCTTCAGGCGCAGGTAAGAGCCATCTTCCAGCCAGCGGGTGCTGTTAAAGCGGGCATTGTTGCCAGCTGCAATACCGCTGTTACCCCCGGCAATAAGGGCACGGGGCGTAGTGTTGGAAGGGTTGGTTGGCGTCCAGGGGCTGAAGTCGGAGCGGTAGTTGCCGTTATCGTCGGTGCGGTCGAGCCAGTACCGGCTGGTGTTAAACACGTCGTTGCCCTGCACCCCCTGGAAGAAGGCCACCAGGTCAAACGCCCCAAACCCTAAGTTCAGGTTGGCGCCGTACTGCAGTTTAGGGAATACCCGGCCCACATGCACCCGGTCTTTGTCATCAATCACGCCATCGGCATTGTTATCTTTGTACCGAACATCACCGGCCTGTAGGCCACTCGGGATGTTGCTGTCACCGGACTGGTAGATGCCATCAAACTCATAGAGGTAGAAGGAGCCCAGTTCGTAGCCCACCTCTGTGCGGGTAATTCCGTTGGGGCCACCGTTAAAGAAGTTAGCAGCGCCGCCTTCGTCGCCACTGGCAGTACCCAGCTCCAGAATCTTGTTTTGGAGGGTAGTCAGGTTAACCGTTGCGCCGTAGCGGAAGGGCTTGCTAGTCTCATTGTAGCCCAATTGCAACTCAAAGCCCTTGTTTTCGAGCTTGCCCAGGTTCCGGAAAGGGTTAGACCCAGCGTTGCCGAAGGTGAGAGCCAGATCGGGGTTGATGAGAGCATTATAGGTTCTCGATACGTAGTAGTCGGCCGATAACGTAAGCCGGTCATCTAGGAAACCCGCATCGAAGCCGACGTTGGTCGTGCGGCGGTCTTCCCACCGAATGCCCGTGCTGGCGTAAGCCGTCTGGATTCCCCCATTCTGGATACTGCCTCCCAACACATAGTTGGCGTTGGTATTTATGTAGCCTTGCGAGAGGTAAGAGCCACCGTAGGCCCCATTGAGCAGGTCATTGCCTAAGCGGCCATACGATGCGCGTAGTTTCAGATTAGAAACTGCTGTCACATCCTGGAAGAAGGCCTCCTTCGACACCCTCCACCCTAATGAGGCTGCCCCAAAGTTGCCCCAGCGGTTGCTGGGGTCGAAGCGGGAGGAACCATCACGGCGGAAAGCCGCCGTAACCAGATAGCGCTGGTCGTAGTCGTAGGTCAGCTGCCCGAAGTACGACTGCTTGGCCCACACATAGGAGGAGCCAATTACCTGTGGCGTCTGGCTGCCAGCGTCAAGTGCCCAATAGTAGGTCGGGCCCGTGCCATAGCCAAAGTTTACGCCCCGGGTAAACTCCTGCCGAAAGCGCTGCTGGCTGTAGCCGGCCACAGCCGTGAGGTTATGCTGGCCAAAGCTCTTATCAAACGTGAGGGTATTCTCAGCCATTCCAAACAGCTCATTACCTTGGCTGTCACCAAAGTTAGAGGGGGTGGTAGCATCGTTACGCCGCCAGATGCCAAACTGCCGCCGCTGCTGGTCATGGAAACCGTGGTATTCGGTGGCCAGGTTGAGGCGGTAGCGCAGGAAGTCGAAGAGGCTAAGCTCTCCGTACACATTGCCCTGTAAGCGGTTAGAAGTGCCCGTATCATTGAGCAGCTTTTGCAGGGCAATGGGGTTGGTGCCGAAGGTAACGGCGTTATCTGTACCGATGCCAAAGCCGCCGGGAATGGCGGGGTCATACACCGGAATTACCGGCAGCATCCGCACAATGTCAATGAAAGGCAGCCCGTTTAGGCGGGTTTGGTTCGTGCGCGAAAGCAGGGCGTTCTGCCCAATCTTGATTCGGCCGCGCGTGAAACCTGTGTTTACCCGGAAGCTGTAGCGCTCAAACTTAGGGCCCTCAACGGTGCCATTCTGCTTGAAATAGCCACCCGAAACCAGGAAATTTGAGTTGGGGCCACCACCCGAGAAACCCAGGTTATAATCCTGAATAGAGCCTTGCTTGAAGAACTCCTTTTGCCAGTCGGTGTCAATACCCGCGGGTGGGTTAGCGGCATATGGCTGCGGGTTTAGGCCAGCGTTCTGGTAGGCCTGCCGGTTGATGGCGGCCCACTCGGCGGCATTCGTCAGGTCAAGCGTATTTACCAGGCGCTGCACGCCGCCATTAGCGCTGAAGTTGATGCTGGCCGTGCCCGCTTTGCCCTTTTTAGTGGTAATAATAATAACCCCATTTGCGCCGGAGGCGCCATACGGGGCCAATGAAGCTGCATCTTTCAGCACCTGCACCGATTCAACGTCGGCGGGGTTAAAGTCGCGCTGGCCGCCCTGGCTTTGCACCCACAGGCCATCAATCACATACAGCGGGCCGCTACCGCTGGCAATGCTGCCCAGCCCCCGAATGTTGATGTTAGGCGCCTGGCCCGGCTGGCCCGAGTTGGTTACCTGCACACCAGGCAGCCGCCCCTGAATGGCTTCGCCCACTGAGGCCACCGGAGCCCGGCGCACTTCCTGTGCCCCCACTGAGGCCACTGAGCCGGTTACATCCTGCCGGTTTTGGGTTAGGTAGCCTACGACTACCACCTCATTCAAGGCTTTGCTGTCGGGAGCCAGGTTTACATCAATGCTGGTGCGGCCATTTACCGGCACCTCCTGCGTGGTGTACCCCACAAAGGAGAAAGTGAGGGTCGCATTATCGGCCACCGTGAGAGAGTAGCGGCCATCCGTGTCGGTGGTGACGCCATTGGAGGTTCCGCGCTCCAGCACGGTAACTCCCGGCATCCCCTGCCCCTTTTCGTCTACAACCCGGCCTGTTACGGTGGTGGCTACCAACTCGGGCGTTTCCGCGCGTAGGCGCAAGGCCTCGGCCGCGGCGGCACCGGGCATTCCGGCTAATGCAACGGGCAGGCTAACCAGCGCGGCTGGTACCGTTAGCCTTCGCAATCTGAGTAAGGTGTCTTTCATGGGAATTGGTGGGGATGGAAATGATGGCTAAGGATTTTGCAAACGTTTGCACAGATATGCATGATGCAAACGTTTGCACGCACTCGGCAAAAAAAGCCCCGCTTATGCTGCTAGCGAAGTAATAACCCTGAAAAAGGCCGGTATGATGAGGGCAGCTTCAATCCAACGGGACCTCAACAAGAGCCAAGGTCGGCGTAATGTTAACCATGAATTACGCTAATGTCAAGATTATATATAAGATTCTTGTTAACCGATTTTATATCAAAAGCCTGTGCGATAACGCGGCAACCGCGTAGAACGGCATAAAACCTATTCTAAACCACCTGAAGCCATTTTATGTACCGTAAGCTCAAGCGCAAACGTTTGCAACTGCGTAAGGTTACATTACGGGTCACTCTTTCGATTTTATGTCATCTCGCCCGGACATAAAATACCCTACTGCCCTTACTTCTCGCCCGAGGGCCGGGGTAAGGCTACTCCTGGTGCAATAGGCCGGCCAAAATTGGGAGTATCATCATTGTTCCAAGTGAAAGGCTGGGCCCTGGGAGAACGGAAACGGCCACACCCTTGATCAGGCGCATCATTGGCGTGGTACAGGAGCCAGTCCTGGGTGCCGTCCGGTGAGCTGAAGAACGAGTTATGGCCCGGCGCGTATACCCCCGCCGCAGGGTCTTGCTGAAACACTGGCCGCGCCGATTTTGTCCAGGAGCCCGGCAGCAGCAGGTCACTGTCAACAGGAGCGGTGAGCATACCCAGGGCGTAAAAGTCGGTCCAGCAGCCGCTGGCGGAGTAAATGAGCACTATCTTATTGCCGTGGCGTAGTACTTGGGGGCCCTCGTTTACATCTACGTGGGGTGGGTTCACGGCATCGTGCAGGTCGCCGTTTCGCTCCCAGGCGTACACCGGGGTTGATACCTTTAGCCGCTCACCCGCAATGGTCCAGGGATTTTTCAGGCGGGCCAGATAAATATCCTGGCGGCCATTGGCATCTCCCTCCCACCCCGACCAGACGAAGTACAACTGGCCTTTGTTTTCGAACACAGAGCCGTCAATAGCCCATTTGTTTGAGGCGTCGCGGAGCTGCCCTTTATCTACCCAAGTTCCTTGCAAAGGGTTGGGCGAGCTGTTCTCCAATACCCACAGGCGGTGGTCTTCGTTCTTGCCACCATCGGCCGCATAATACAGATACCATTTCCCATTTAGCCAGTGCAACTCCGGGGCCCAGATGTGTTGGGAGTTGGGCCCGGTTGCCGGGGGTGTCCAGACTACCCGGTGCTCAGCAGTACGTAACTGACTGAGCGAGGTAGTCTTCCAGAGGGTGATGTTAGCGCCGGTAGTATGGGTGTAGTAGTAATACCCGTCGTGGTAAATGCTCCACGGATCGGCACCGGAGGGCAACAGCGGATTCGTGAAGGTAGTGGCGGCGGCGGTGCTTTGTTGCTGTGCGTGGCCTAGAGTGCTCGTCAGAAGTCCAATGCTCAGCGCAAGGTGTTGCAGCACACGCAGCAGCAAAGCCCGCCTGCTCACGAAGTTACTAGGTGATGTCTTCCGCATACTGGCAATTGAGAGTGAGTATAATGCGTGGCCACAACTGGCCTACGGTGCCCGGCTACGTACATTACCTCCTACAAGGTCCTATTCCTGATCTGGGGGCGTAGGCCACCTATTTACCATTGAGGCTACGAATCAGAGTGGCCTCGTCTTCACGGTAGGGGCGGCCATCTTTCCGAAATACCTCATGGAACCACTCCACCGGCTCACTTCCATCGGGGAGCGGGGTTTCCCATTGGTATTTAGTGTTCGTTTTGCCATCCACCAGGCCCCAGTTGATGGCCCCTACATGGCGCTTTTTGAGCAGCGGCATAATGGTAGCAAAACGGCTGTTGCGCGTCCGCGCCATGTACTCCGTGCAGATAAGGGGGCGACCGTGGGTCTCGAGAAGATCAATTATGCGCTGGTGGGTGCTGGTTTCGTCGTAGCAATGATAGGTCACGATATCAGAGTGCAGCGCCTGGTACGTATTCAAGGCAGTAAAATCCCAGTTCCATAGGCCTATGCTAAGCGGCTGCGTTGGGTTCACCTCCCGGGCCCAGGCAAACACATTGCGCACCAGGGGCAGCGAGCTGTTGAGCTTTCCACTGTTGCCGGGCTCATTGTATAAGTCCCAGAGCAGTATGCGCTTGTCGGTGCTAAAGGTGCGTAGTACATCCTGCACGTATGGCTTGAGGGCTATAAAGGCCGCTGAGTCGCGGGAGATGGGCTCGCCGGGGTCCTGCACCCAGCCAGAGTTGTGAATTCCGGGCTTGGGGGCCGGCTGAACGCCCGCCTTGGGTTCCTTGTTCCAGCAGTCATCGAAGAACACGAACATCGTCTGAATATGATGTTTATCGGCTATGCCTAAATAGGTGTTCATTCGGTCTTTAAACCCCTTGGGGTCCTGTTTCCAGGCCAGGCTGTGCAGAAACACGCGCATGGTGTTAAACCCTATGCCCTCCGCGTAGCCTAATTCCTTATCAATAGTGGTGGGATCAAACGTGCTGGCCTGCCACATTTCCAACTGGTTGATTGCCGTGCTGGGCGTGAAGTTGGCCCCCGAAATCCAGGGGTGCCCGGCGTACCACTCCTGCGCCTTGTCAATCGACCATCGGCGGCTGTCTGCTGCTATTCCTGCGGGTGCGCCTTTAATTTTGACCTTGGTTTTTTGCGCGTACGTGCCGTGCGAAACCAGTAAAACCAGTAGATAGAGCAGGACTTTTTTCATCGAGGTGGGTCTTGGAATGATGGAAGTATAACGGCTCCGGTTAGATAGATAGAAGTTACAGCAACTGCATGCTGGTTTGTCTACCACTTAGCCTACCTGCCTGGAGCCATACTCCAGAGCATTGCTTGGGTTATTGGCTCCACGCAAACGATTGTATGCTCAATACTTAACCCTAGCGGTTTGCATTAGATAAGTAATTTCCGAGCTGAAATTCTATTCAGGGCTTACAGTGCTCCTGTTTACTGATTTCATGGTTTAGCTAGTACCTTAAGTAGAGCCCAAAGGAGGTATGTAGACGTTGCAAGCTAAGTTTATGTTATAATTTATGCAAACGTTTGCATTTTTCTACTCATCTTAGCTTCTCTGAGTGCTGTCCTTTTGTGCTACTCCTTACATAAGCAGTACTACTGCGCCCAACTTATCTGCCTAGCATCACTTTGCTCCTACTCGTTGCGCGCCAGCTTCCGCACGCACTATCTCTGTAACAGCGTCCAAGAATGAGCTGTAAGCACAGAAGCATCTTTGCTCTTTACCTCTCCCATCAAGCTTTTTACCCGTATGCCCTCTCGTCGTCATTTTCTGCAGCAAGCTACTGCGGGCCTAGCTTCCCTGGCAATCCTACACCAAGCGGCGGCCCGGGCCTCTGCTCGCACTTACACCAATCCTGTATACGCTGGCCAGTTCCCCGACCCCTTCGTGCTGCGCCATCAGGGCCGTTATTACGCCTTTGGCACCACGGGCCAGGGCCGCACCCCCGACGGGCGGATTTTCACCTTGCTTACCTCCACCAACTTAGTTGACTGGAAAAATGCAGGCGGCGCGCTCACCCCACCCGCCGGAGCTGCCGGAGCCGACTTCTGGGCGCCTGAGGTCATTTACCATAATGGCACGTTTTACATGTACTACTCCATGGGGGGCGGGGCTATTGGCGCGAGCGTAGGCCACCGTTTGCACGTGGCCACCAGCAAAACCCCCGAGGGTCCCTACCAGCAGGTGGCCTTGCTGGATGTGCCAGACAGCAAGTTCACCATTGATGCCCACCCCTACCGCGACTCTGATGGACAGTGGTACCTGTTCTATGCCCGCGACTTCATTGATACCAACAATGGGTACCGCCCCGGCACTGGCCTGGTAGTTGACCGCCTCGTGAACATGACCAGCCTGGCCGGTGAGAGTAAAACCGTTATGCGGGCCCGCCACGACTGGACGGTGTTTGAGAAAAACCGCACCATGCCCCTCTATGACAACCAAACGTTTAAGGAGTGGCACACCCTGGAAGGCCCCTTTATGCGCAAGCACAACGGCAAATACTACTGCTTCTACAGCGGCGCAAACTTCCTCACCCCGCGCTACGGCGTTGATTATTGCGTGGCCGAAACTATTATGGGCCCCTACTCTGATGCGGGAGCCGAAAAGGGCCCACGCGTACTTCATGCCGTAGAGGGCCATGTACGCGGCCCCGGCCACCACTCCCACGTGCTTAGCCCCGATGGCAAAACGGAATACCTGGTGTACCATGCCTGGGATAAAGGCATGAAGGAACGGCAGCTCTGTATTGATAAGCTCGCCTGGACGACGCAGGGCCCCCGTTGCCAGGGCCCCACCTACACGCCCCAACCGCTTCCGAGCTAGAGCCCGTTGCGGGGCTTTGCCAGTTACGTATTCTGGAAGTACAAAGGTTGAAGCCCATAATACTTCAAACCTAACTCAGCTGTATTATTGCATTGCTTTGCGTGAAATTTGCGCAGTTGTTTGCATTGATTTTTGCTTATCCTTTTAATAGTCACGCCCCTTGGCCCGCGCAAAAGCCTCCATTACTGACCTTGCCAAACAGCTTAGTATCTCAGTGTCTACGGTTTCGCGGGCTCTGAGCGACCACCCAAGCATTAGTGACTCTACCAAGAAAAGGGTCTGGAAGCTGGCCAAGGAACTTCACTACCAGCCCAACCATATGGCGGCGGGGTTACGCAAGGGTCGTAGCAATCTGCTGGGCGTAATGGTCCCCCACATTGATGGGCACTTCTTCACGATGGTGGTGAAAGGCATTGAGATGGTAGCCAGCAAAGCGGGCTTCAACGTCATGATTTGCCAATCAAATGAAGATGTGGCCCATGAGCGCAAAAACATTGAGTCGTTGTTAAGCGCGCAGGTAGAAGGTATTTTAGTATCACTGGCTCGTAACACTCTTGACTTTAAGCACTTTGAGAAAGTCCAGAAGCAGGAGATTCCGCTGGTTTTCTTTGACCGGGTGTTGGATGGCCTCGATGTGAATGCCGTAGTGATTGATGACCGCGCGGGAGGCTACCAGGCCACCAAACATCTGATAATGCAAGGTTGCCGCCGTATTGCGCATTTCACCGGGCCCCAACACCTTAACATTTACAAAAACCGGCGCCAAGGCTATATTGATGCCCTGCTGGAACAAGGATTGCCCGTAGAGGAGGAACTGCTGTATGTCTGTGATATGACCTTGGAAGATGGCGTAACGGGCATGCAGCGCATGTTAGCTCTCCCACAACGGCCTGACGCTGTTTTCTCAGCCAGTGATTTTTCTGTTGTAGGGGCCATGCAGGAACTCAAGCGCCACCACTTACGGGTACCCCAGGATATGGCTCTGGCAGGCTTTAGCAACGAAACATTTACTTCCCTGACCGAGCCTATGCTCACTTCCGTAGATCAGCGCTGCGAGCAGATGGGACAGTCGGCGGTGCGACTTCTGCTGGAAATTCTGCGGGAGAGCAACACAAACTTTTCTCCCCGTCGAGTAGTGCTGCAGCCCGATTTGCTGGTTCGAGCTTCTTCAACGCTAAAAAAGAAATAGCCATACAAAGAAGCCCCCGGCCGGTCTGTTATCAGACCAGTCGGGGGCTTCTTTATGCCAAAATAAAGGCAAGTGTGGCCTAGCGCCACCTAGCGTGGGCTATACCCGGTCCAGCGTTTTGGCAATTAAATCATTAATCACGGCCTCTGAATTGGTAGCGAATTCACCAGACGCGCGGTTGGCTACAATAGCATTCAAAGACACTACCTCGTGGCCTAGCATGCGGCCCAGCGCGTAGTAGCCCGCGGTTTCCATCTCAAAGTTGGTGAGGCGGAACTCGCCCTCGGCGCTCTGATGGCGGAACTGCTGGAACTGCTGGATGAGAGTGGGCAGGCGCAGATCAAGACGCAGCACGCGGCCCTGAGGCCCGTAGAAACCGGGGCAGGTAAGCGTGTTGCCGGGTATCATGCCAGCCCCCAGCTGCTCACGGAGCAAATCAGAGCCGCGCACGCAGTACGGGCGGTAATCAAGCTGTAGGCTCTGCTGAATTTCGCGCGCTACTTCTACTTCCAGGCCTGTCTCCACGAGTGGGTAAAACTGCATCAGCGAGTCGAGACCCACGGCGTGTTCCGTCACTAAGTGAGAACCTACCGGAATATCGGCCTGCAATGCGCCGCTAGTGCCCACCCGGATAATGCGCAGGTTGATGCGCTCCTCAAGTGGCCTAGCCTCGCGCGTAACAAAATCGATATTCACCAACGCATCAAGCTCATTGAGCAGAATGTCAATATTATCGGTGCCCATACCCGTGCTGATAACCGTCAGGCGTTTGCCGCGGTAGTACCCCACGTGCGTAACAAATTCGCGCTTTTGGATTACGGTTTCAATTGAGTCGAAGTGCTGGCTCACCGACGGCACCCGGTCTGGGTCACCCACCGTGATGATGGTGTCCGAGATATGATCGGGCAGCAGGTTCAGGTGGTAAATGCTGCCGTCTTTATTCAGGATCAGTTCGGAGTCAGGGATGGCCATAGAAAAGGAGATTTTTGGAAAGGAAGGTGCAATGGTACGGAAAAACGAATTGGGGGGTGGCCTAGAAACCACCATCCTGCCGAGGGGGAAGAAAACGCACTATTACCAGCGCCAGACCTTATCTGAGACGCAGGCAACAGTTGCTTCTTCCTTCGGCAGGATGATACGGTTTAGGACCTGGGAGGTTAGCGGGCCGGTGCCCGGTATGATAACAGCCCCTGCTCAGGGTTGTAGTTGTTGCTGAGTTTAGGATACGTGCCGGTGCCATCGTAGGGGCGCTTATCGGGGTGCTCCTGGCAAATGGCAGAACAGGCCCCATCTAGCTGCTCAGCACAGGATTCGCACAGGGGTACGTGCGCGTTGCAGTGCGGGTTGGCACAGTTCACCATCCGGTCGGAGGGCGTGTGGCAATGATGGCAATTGCTGATGACGGTGGGGTTAACGCTGTTTACGTCAACGGCCACGCGGCCATCAAACACATAGCACTTGCCGTCAAAGTCTTCGCCGCCAGCTTCCAGGCCATATTTAATGATGCCCCCATGCAGCTGGTACACGTTCTCAAACCCTTGATCGAGCAGAAAAGCGCTGGCCTTCTCGCACTTAATACCGCCGGTGCAATACGTGAGAATCTTTTTGCCCTTGTACTGCTCCAGCTCCTCAACTTTCTCAGGAAACTCCCGGA
The DNA here is from genome assembly GCF_013137895.1 of Hymenobacter taeanensis. Lineage (NCBI taxonomy): Bacteria > Pseudomonadati > Bacteroidota > Cytophagia > Cytophagales > Hymenobacteraceae > Hymenobacter > Hymenobacter taeanensis. Next base: position 3,922,264 of record NZ_CP053538.1, on the reverse strand, counting down.
AGTTTTCAATGTCAAGCGTAACAGCATTCTTGAAGCGCCCCAGCTGGTGCTCATAGTCGGAGCGGACATCAAGCACCACCACATCTTCCTGATCTTTCAGGTCCCGAAACTCCTCCGGCGACAGATGAATGCCGGTACGCTCGTAGGGCCTGATGTGAGGCAGGCCTACGTGCACAATTTCCGGCTTCACACGCACGTGCAGCTTCTGGAAAGTATGGGCCGGGGCCTCCTCCACTTTAAACTCCAGTGCCGCAAAGCGCGGATCAGCCTTCACAATGCGCATGTACTCCTCACAGTCAACCCGGCGGCCCGATACCGTGCCGTTTAGCCCCTCAGAGGCCACAATAATGCGCCCCAGCAGGTTTAGGCTCAAACACAGCCGGTGGTGCTCCTCCCGAAATTGCTCGGGGTTCTCGATGGGCGTGTAGCAATAGTACAGCAGAACGAGGTAGTCCATCTTATTCAATAGAAGTGAGTTATCAGACCTTAGAACTAAGAATAGTTTGTACTGTATCTCAGTTCTGAGCACTGTCTTCTAAGTTCTCGAGTTTATACTTTTTGGGCAGGGTTACCGAAAACAGTTTGGTTTGCGGGTACATCGGCCACCACTACTGAGCCAGCGCCTACGCGGGCCTTGGCGCCAATTTTAACGCCGGCCACAATTACAGCTCCGGCCCCAATGAAGGCCAGCTCTCCCACCGTAACCTCGGCATTGAGAATAGCACCGGCACCCAGTTGAGCAAAGTCACCGAGTTCAGCCTTCACGTCTACCACGGCGTTGGCCCCTACAATGCACCCGTCGCCGAGCTTGGCCGTACCAGCCACCACGGCGTTTGGGCCAATGAGGTTACCATGCCCCAGCCACGCGTGCTTTGATACGCTGGCTCGCTCATGAATGGCATTTACCGGGGCCACTTCGTACTCCTCGCGCAGCATATTGGTGAGACTGCGGCGGCTGGCCGTGTCCTCGGTAGCTACAAAAACTTCACACTTCTTGCCCAATAGCTTGAGCAGTTCCTTATCATCGGTATTGCCCATTACGGGCACATCATTCAGCTCAGTATTCTGCAGCTTGGCATCATCATCGAGCAGGCAGTAGATAACTACGTCGTTGCTCTGAAAGGCATCTAGTGCGGCCGTACCAACGGCTTGCGCACCCAGAATGATTACGGGGTTTTCCATAGAATCGAAAAACGGCCCCAAGCAGGCCGACAGTTTATTTCAAAAGGCAAAGATACGGGTTGCCGAATGGTTGTGCCCTATTGCTTACACATTGCCGGGCTCCAGGCGGCGCTGCAGGCGAGCTACGTAGCTGTTCTGCAAAACCACCAACAACAGATAAGGCAAAAAAGATACCCGGTAGCGACTCAAGGTGCCTAAGTTGGGAGTGGTAAGGCCTAAAAGTGCCGCCAGTAATACGCAATACACCAGTAAGGATAGTACCACGGCAAACGGCAGCAGTCCGCGCTGCCGCTCCGTTAGGCTGGCTACTGCCACAAGTAGCAGCACAAGCAGCAGAATATTTTCGAGGCCAGCAATTACGTACAGAAAGCCGCCCCCCTCCCACGGCCGCGGGTACGTAAGCACATTAGCCACGGCCCTGGGGGCATTCTGCAGTACGCTCTCCGTGGTGGGGGCCAGCGTAGGATACTCCAGATGAGGCCGGTTGCGGGAAGACCGTAACAGCTCGGAGTAGTTGCGCTGGAGCTGGCTTGTGAACTTGTTCAGGCGGAAGGCCGGGCTTACTTCACTCGCGGCCCAAGCCCCGCCCGCCAGTAGACTTACCAACAGCACCACTTGAGTTAGCCTGTGCCGGGCACCTCCTAGCTGCTGCATTGTTCTAATGAGGCATAAGCCACTAAGCACCCCCAGCAGCGCGGCCGCTGAAAAAAAGCGCATTTTAAAATGTAGTAGCGCCACCACAGCCAGCACAAGGAGTAAGCGGGGGGTGCTGCTGGTTTTGCCGTAGCACAGTTGCAGCACGCTGGCTACTACCAAGGCACCACTCCCCACCAGCAGGCTCTCTTTGGTCAAGCCAGACGTCCAGTACACGATGGTAGGCCACAGCAGGAAGCCCCCAACCGCGCCCCGTGCCACCGTAGTTGACCAGAGGTGGCGCAGCATTCTCACTAGCTCCCAGCTGCCCCAAAAGCTGAATAACGACAGGTAGCACGAGTTTAACCATACATTTCCGCCCGATGCCAGATTGAGCACCGAAATTACCTTCATGATGAAAAAGGTGTTGGAGAACCCGTGGAACACCAGGTGCCACGTGCCAAAATGAAATTCATCCTGGGTAAGCATGTGAAGCCAGGCGGTAGGCTGCTGCCACAGCTGATCGGTCATGCGCTGTGCCCACACCAAGAAGTAACGCGAGTCGCCGCTCAGCAGCACTACCGACAACGCAGTGGCAACTCCCTTCAGAACCAACGTTGGTATTAGCCAGTCGCCCAGCTGCGGAATTCGGCGTAGGCGTACCAGCCAGTACCTCATCACCCACAGTAAGGCTCCATTCAGCACTATAGCCAACAGGATTTTCAACGAGATACTAGGTTTGGTTGAACAAGGCGGCTGCCGATAGTGCAGTGCAAGCAACGCCGGGGCGTGCAATAGCCGCGGTGCAACGCCAGCAAAGCCTGCGAATCGGCGGCCGTACGGTGCTGAAAGCCCAGAGAATCATACAACTCGGTGATATGGTTTTGCTCGGCGGGCAGCTGTTCCAGCAAAGCTACGGTGGCTTCCACTAAATCGGTGTTGCCCACGTGGCGGGCGTAGGCCACCCGCAGCGGCACTACCACATTGGTAATAAGCAAGTGCATACTACTGCGGCCTAATGCGGGCACTTTGCCCGGCTTGCCCGGCCGGTAGTGGCTTCGCCAGTACTCCGGCACCGAAACCGTAAAAAAGTGCTCTAACGCAGGCACATCAGCGGCCGATAATAAAGCATCGAAAAGCGAAGGTCGCGCATGCAACAGGCCTACCAGTTGCGCCAGTCGCACCGTAGGGAAGTTAGCCGGCCGGAGGCGCAGGAAATTCCAGTCGTGGAGAGCTAGGCCAGTACCGACCAGGTTGTACTTGTGCTGCAGAAACGCAAACTCCTGCTGCAGGTCTCGGATATACAGGTCATGGGCAGTATCGGGGTGCTCTGCCAGGAAACCGGCCTGCCCAAACATAAGAGCAGTTAGTTGCCGCAGATCATGGCGGTGCCGCCGCAGAATGCCTAAGGGCAGCACTTTGGCCAAACGACTTAAAGGCTCAGTATTTTTCTTAAAGCCAAATGCTGCGGCCAGGGCATGCCAGGCCGTGGCTTCCCAGTCTTGCCCCAAGCCCTCGTACAATACCGCCAGGGCATCCGCTTTCTGCTCTACTCGCTCTAACAGGGCGCGGTCTAACATGAGGGTGCGGGTAAGCTCTGATACCTGGCCTAGCAGCGGGGCACAGGGCAGCGGGTGGCCGTTGGGCTGGTCCAGCAGGCGCTCATAAGAGGCCAGCAATCCTGCGGGCAACCGAGACCCTAATGCCAGCACGGGTATTACGCTGCCATCGGTGCGGTACACGGGCTTGTCGGCAGTGTGCACCACGTGCAGAATTACTTGGTCGTACTTGGGGTCTTGCTGGTGCAGGTGCCGATACCAGTCAGAGGCCTTCAAGTGGATTTCTACGGAGCCGTTCCACTCTACCTCCCCTAGCTGCAGGCGCGCATTCGGGAAATCGGGGCCCGCATCAGTGTGCCGAAAGCCTGGGCGCAGAATGGTGAGCGGCTGCCCATCATCGGTCGCTAAATCGGTTCTATCAAAATACTGGTGTTGCCAGACATAGTGTAGAAAATCCTCTTTCATAGTAATTCAGTATCAGCTACAGCTCGTCAACAGATAGCCAGAGTAAATATAATCCTAATTAGCACCCTTCAGCAACGAATGTATTGCCTGCTTGCCAATATGCGCGCTGGAAGCGTCCAAAAACAAACAGCCCGCTCCTGCTGACTGCAGGAGCGGGCTGTGTAAAGAGGCAGGAGTGGCCTAGCGCAGGTCAATCACCTTTACCCCTTTGTATTTCGATTTGTCGAAGTTGAAGGTAGTAGCATCAACCGGAGGATTTGGCTGAAACTTGCTGATCTTATAGGTGTAGCGGTTGCCGTTCTTTTTGAACATCTGCCAGCTTTTCACCGATTTATCTGCTTTGCTAACCTTCAAACGCACCTTAAACACGGGGTTCGACCGATCTTCCGGCGACAACTCAATTATGTCGACGGCTTCTCCACCCTCTTTGCCTTCCTCTACATAGGCATACTTGTAGCCTTTCTTGTACAGAGTATAGATCTGGGAGGGTGAAATCTCCTGGTCTTCGGGGTCATAATCCGAGATGTTCACCTCGTTTTCGGCCTTCATGTAGGTCCACATGGTTTGGCCGTTGTTGATTACCTCCTGGCCGCTCATCTTCAGGCGAAACTTCTGGCCGCTCACCGTAATGTCGCCGCTCAGATTTTCCTTCACCTTAGCGGCGTCATTCTCCAGAGTTTGGGTAAATGAGGCCCTGAAAGCCTTCATAGCCTGGTATTTCGCACTCATCTGGTCGAGGATCTTACCGGCTTTAGGATCTTGTTGCGCCGAAGCAGCCGTCGAGACCGACACCGATAAAGCGAGCAGAGCGAGATATTTTTTCATTTCTTAAAAAAGAGGTGTGTTGGAGTAGTACGCGTTAAGACATAAAGAGGGACGCAAAGTTTAAACAATCGAATCCCGAATAAAGTCCCATGTAATGCAGTACTACGGACTATTTTGGTAGAGTATTCAACAACTGTTCCAAACTATACTCATCCGGAATTAAAACCTCTCGTGCCTTGCTGCCTTCGAAGGGCCCAACAATACCGGCGTGCTCCAGCTGGTCGATGAGGCGACCGGCGCGGTTGTAGCCCAGCTTCAGGCGGCGCTGCAGCAGAGAGGTGCTGCCCTGCTGGTGCGTAACAATAACCCGGGCCGCTTCCTCGAACATCGAATCGCGCTGAGCGGGGTCCATGTCCTCCATGTCGCCGTTGCCGCTGCCGCTTTCCCCTACTACTTCGGGCAAGTGATAGGCATCGGGGTAGCCCTGCTGCTCACCAATGTAGTCGCAGAGGTGGTCAACTTCGGGCGTATCAATGAAGGCGCACTGCACCCGAATCATATCGGAGCCCTGGGAGATAAGCATGTCACCCTGACCAACCAGCTGATCGGCACCGCCGGCATCAAGAATAGTCCGGGAGTCAATCTTTGAGGTCACCTTGAAGGAAATCCGGCAGGGGAAGTTGGCCTTGATGATACCGGTAATAACGTTTACCGAAGGGCGCTGGGTGGCCACAATCAGGTGAATACCAATAGCCCGGGCCAGCTGGGCCAACCGGGCAATAGGAGTTTCCACTTCTTTGCCGGCCGTCATCATCAGGTCAGCCAACTCGTCAATCACCAGTACAATAAAGGGCATGTAGCGGTGGCCTTTCTTGGGGTTGAGGCGGCGCTCCACAAACTTGCGGTTGTACTCTTTTAGGTTGCGGCAGCCAGCGTCTTTCAGCAGGTCGTAGCGCCGGTCCATTTCCATGCACAACGAGTTGAGCGTGTTTACCACCTTCTTTGTGTCGGTGATAATCGGCTCATCAGTATCGGGCAGCTTGGCTAGGAAGTGGCGCTCAATCTTATTGAAGATGCTCAGTTCTACCTTTTTGGGGTCAACCAGCACAAACTTTAGCTGCGACGGGTGGCGCTTGTATAACAGCGAGGCCAAAATCACGTTTAGGCCCACCGACTTACCCTGGCCCGTTGCCCCCGCCATAAGCAAGTGCGGCATCTTGGCCAGGTCTACTACAAACACCTCGTTGGTGATGGTGCGCCCAAAGGCAATAGGCAGGTCCATTTCGCTGTTGATGAACTTCTCGGTGTTGAATACCGAGCGGATGCTCACCATTTCCTTCTTGGCATTTGGCACTTCAATACCAATAGTGCCCTTGCCCGGAATGGGAGCAATGATACGGATACCCAGGGCTGCGAGGCTCAGGGCAATATCATCTTCAAGGCTCTTGATCTTGGAGATACGCACGCCAGCGTCGGGCACAATCTCATAGAGCGTAACCGTGGGGCCAATGGTGGCCTTAATGCTGGCGATGTTGATACCGTAGTGGCCTAGCGTTTCTACAATGCGGTCTTTGTTGGCTTCCAGCTCCTCTTTGGTCACCTGCGCTTTGGCCACTCCGTAGTCGTTGAGCAGTTCCAGGGTGGGGTACTGATAACGCGGCAGATCCAGCGTGGGGTCGTAGTCGCCGGCGGGCATTACCTCCGCATCCTCTTCCTCCTCGGCAATTACGGCCATGTCGGCCCCCGCTGAGGGGTCTAGCTCATGGGAAGTAGCATCTTCTACTTCAAACGACAACCCACTGGTGATTGATGAAACCGGCGTGGCCGCTACCGGAGCGGGTGCGGGTACAGGCAATGACGCGTTGTCATCAGCCAGGTCGGCCAATGATAGCGGCGTGGGGATGCTGGAGCTTACGGGAGTTACAGCCGGAGCATCGGCCACGGGTGCCTCAAACGAGAAGCTTGGGCCCGCCACCGCGGGAGCTGCCGCCCCAACAGCACTAGCCGCCGCTGAAGCAACCGTTAGGGGCAGCGCAGTGGCGCCAGATGAGGTAGCTAGGCCACCGGCAGCTACTGTAGCTGCGGCGGCAGCCGCTGGAGCAGCTACGCTAAAGGACGGCCCAGATGGCACAACCGGGCCAGTGCGTACTGGCTCCGGCTGATAGTCTTCTTCCTCCTCATCGTAATCATCAAAGCTGGAAGGGGCAGGTATGAGTGGGGCTGCTGCCAGCGGCCCCACTCTTTTCAGTGTAATACCCAAGGAATCCTCTTCTTTCTCCTCCTCAGGCTCGTTGGCAGCAGCATACGCTGCCCGGTTACCTGCTGGCTCGGGCCGGCTGAAAGGATTGTCACTGATGCCTTCATCTTCGTCCACCTCTTCTCCACTCCGGCGGATGGTGAGGTTGAGCGTAGTTACATTGAAGAAGAATACCACGAAGGAAATCAGTACAAAGGCCAGCAGCAGTACCGTACCCCACCCAATCAGGCTATCAAGCCAGAGGGCGGTTTCGTAGCCTATGCCCCCGCACAGGAAATCAAGGCGGTGTGCCAGGGTGGGGTCGGCATCGGGTGCCTGAATGGTCAGAACCACGTAGCCCAGCAACACGCTCAGCCACAGCATCGTGAACAGGCACAGGCTCAGCACATAGCTAATTGATAGGCCCGCGCGGCGGAACACAATTTTATAGCCCAGGAAAAACACAATGGGCACCACTGCAAACGCCGCTACCCCAAAGCCTTTGTAAATAAGAGCCTGGGCAAACACCGCACCTACCAGGCCTAGCCAGTTGCCCGTTTCCTGGCCAGCATCTTTCACGGGTGTGCTCCCCAAGGTTTCCACCACGCTCTGATCGGCATGTCCCGTGAACAGGAACGACAGGAAGGCAATGGTCAGGTAGATGGAGGACAGTAGGAAGAAGAAGCCGAGGAAAAGCTGGAAACGCCGGTCGCGCAGGAAGCCGAACACGCCACCCAACCGAATGGAGGGCATCTTCAGGGGCTTGCGAGGCGCTTTGGGCGCAGTAGTGCCTTTCGGCTCGTTGCGGCGGGTTTCGCGCGCAGGTTCAGCGGCAGCCGGCCGCGACTGATTACGCGTAGGGCGCGCTTCAGTCGGCCGGGGCTCGTTGCCGCGGCTCGGGGCCGCGTTGGGTTGTTGCTTGTAGGTATTTTTAGCCATTCTAACGCACCAAAGCACCAAATCTAGGCAATTGCATTGAGTTATAGGCAGCCCACACTCTGACTATCTGAGTTCCTGTTGACTATAATAAGAATATAATTCTGTCTATGAATTGCGCAGTTGCGCTGGGTATTCACTCCTCCCCTGCTCCTGCTGTTTGCGCAAACACCACATACCACACCTACTAGGCCAGTACCTTAGCCGGGAAGTGTATAGCAGTCCTTCATGGTGCTAGCAGAAGCTAGCGGCAGCCAAACGAGGCATATGCTGTAGCAGTTCCAGGCCATTCACGGTGCTCTAGCTGCGCGGGTGAAACTCCGTAATCACCTGCCGCAGATAGTCGCGGTCGAGGTGGGTGTAGATTTCAGTGGTGGTAATGCTTTCGTGGCCCAGCATCTCCTGCACGGCGCGCAAGTCGGCGCCGCCCTCAATGAGGTGCGTGGCAAAGCTATGCCGGAAGGTATGCGGACTAATGCTCTTGCGCACGCCGGCTTTATCGGCGGTTGCCTTGATGATGTTGAACACCATCACGCGGGAAAGCTTACTGCCGCGCTTGTTCAGGAACACAACATCCTCGTTGCCGGGCTTGATGTCGAGATGGGCCCGGATGCCCTGTAAGTAGAACCCCAGGTGTTTTAGCGCATCGCGCCCAATGGGCACCAAACGCTCTTTGTTGCCCTTGCCGGTTACGCGCACAAAGCCCTGGTCGGCGTACAGGTTAGATAGACGCAGGTCGGTGAGTTCACTTACGCGCAGGCCAGAGCTATAGAGCACCTCCAGGATAGCCCGGTTGCGGGTCCCTTCGGGCGTACTCATGTCAATAGCCTCCAGCAGCTGCTCAATCTCGGGGTAGCTGAGCGTGTCGGGGAGCTTGCGGCCGGTTTTGGGGGCCTCCAGTGTATCAGTGGGGTCAAGGGCCAGCATATCCTCCATAATCAGGAAGCTGTAAAAGGCCTTAATTCCGGACAGCGTCCGGGCCTGGGAGGTAGCGGTCATGCCCAGTCCCCCCAGCCAGGTCAGGAAGTCGCGCAGGATGCGGGTAGTAACCTGCTGGGGCGAAGCCGGGAGCTTCTCCAGCTCTAGGTATTGCTGCAGCTTGCTCACATCGCGCACGTAGGCCTCCACGGAGTTGCCCGAAAGGGACTTTTCCAGTTGGAGGTACCCTTCAAACTGTTTGATGGCAACGGACCAGGTAGACATGGTGTGGGGTTTTGGGAACTTAGGATCTTGGGTGAGTAAAGGTACGGGGCAATAGTCGCCGCGCCTGCCCTTGTCAGGCGCGGCGACTATTGATCAAATCAGCCATCCTATTACGTGCCACAATCAACGTTACCTTTACCCACCTAAGCCCTTAAGCCTCTAACACCCTCAGCCCCTATACCATGCAAATCCTTCTGCTCAATGGCCCTAACCTCAACTTGCTTGGCCGGCGCGAGCCTGGCATCTACGGTACCCGCTCCTTCGACGACTTCTTGCCGGAGCTACAGGAGGCCTTCCCGCAGTTTGAGCTGGTTTACTTCCAGAGCAACCACGAGGGCGAACTGCTTGACAAGCTGCATGAAGTAGGGTTCACATACCATGGCATTGTGTTCAATGCCGGCGGCTACACGCACACCAGCGTGGCCCTTGCCGACGCCATTGCAGCTATTGCCGCTCCCGTGGTGGAGGTGCACTTGAGCAACCTGCACGCCCGCGAGGAGTTCCGCCAAAAAAGCCTCATCGGCCGCAACTGCGTCGGTAGCATCAGCGGTTTCAAGCTCGACAGCTACCGCTTAGCGCTGCACTACTTCGATGGCCTCCGCCCTAAGCGCGTGGGCTTCAAGATCTAGGCCAGTAGAGCGCCATTAGGTACCACAAAAAATTCTGATCTTTTGACGAAGCCGTGCTCGGCGTACGTTTAAGCACCTTGGCTTACCCGCGTTTGGCGGCCGCTGGCTGTTTTGTATTTAAGGGTTGAGCAGCCGCGCGCCGGGAGTATTTCTCCTGCACGCTGTTTTTCTGTTTCTACCTTTGTGTTTCCCGTTCCCTAGCTGTTTCTTCTATATGTATACATTCAATCCCGGCCCGTCGCAGGTATACCCTCAGGTGCGCCAATACCTTCAGGATGCCTTCGACGAAGGCTGGCTATCGGCGCAGCACCGCGGTGAGCGGTTTGTGCAGCTCATGCGCCAGACAGTAGCTGAGTTGAAAAACAAGCTTAATATTCCTCAGGACTACACCGTGTTCTTTATGAGCTCGGCCACGGAATGCTGGGAAGTATTAGCTCAAAGCCTGACGCCCAACAAGAGCCTGCACCTCTACAGCGGAGCTTTCGGAGAAAAATGGTTCGACTACGCCAAGGCCCTGCGTCCCAATAGCACAGGCATTAAGTTTGGCCTCGATGAAGTTCCCAACGCCAACAACCTGCCCGGCTTGGATGAGGAAACGGATTTGGTGTGCATCACGCAGAATGAGACCAGCAACGCCACCCAGCTCCGCGACGGTGTAATTCTGAACCTGTATAACCGCCTGCCCGGTAATACGCTGCTGGCCGTTGACGCTACCTCGTCCTTGGGGGGGGTTCAGCTGAAATATATCAAGGCTGATATCTGGTACGCCTCGGTGCAGAAGTGCTTTGGGCAGCCCGCTGGCCTCTCTATCATGCTCCTGTCGCCGCGGGCGGTAGAGCGCTTCCGTAAGATCAATGAGCGCAGCCACTACAACTCGCTCACGGCCCAGTACGAGAAGATGCTCAACTTCCAGACCACCCATACGCCCAACGTGCTGGGAATCTACTTGCTGAGCCGCACCCTTCACGACCGCCCAGGCATTAAAGTAACGCATCAGCACCTGCAGGATCGGGCAAGCAAGCTCTACGATTACTTTGACCAGGCTACCCAGCTTACGCCCATGGTGCAAACTCCCGAAACCCGCTCTACCACGGTAATTGGCCTGCAGGGTCCTGCCCCGTTAATCGACGAGGTAAAGCGCCGTGCCCTGGCGCAGGGCCTGCAGCTTGGGAGTGGCTACGGCAACTGGAAACCTACCAGCTTGCGCATTGCCAACTTTCCCGCCATTCCTGATGCGGCTTTTGAACAACTGGTACAGTTCTTCGCCAAGGAATTTGCTTAATCGGTGAGTGAGTGATTTAGTGAAACCGAGAGTTTGCCGAGTTACAGGTCTAGGCCACACTACTCGAGTATTTCGTGCTGATGGCACGTTAAACTCACCATTCCACTAAGTCGCTTACTCCCCACTCCGCCTATGTTCAGCCTCAAAGAAATAGCTTCTGTTACGCTCACGCTCTTCGCCGTAATTGATATTCTGGGCTCCATCCCAATCATCATCCAGATTCGGCAGCGTGAGGGCAAAATTCACTCAGAGAAGGCCACGCTGGTAGCGGGCGTTCTGATGGTGGTGTTTCTGTTTCTGGGCCAAAGCATCCTTTCCTTATTCGGCGTTGACTTTCAGTCGTTCGCGCTGGCCGGCGCGGTTATCATTTTCCTTATTGGCATGGAGATGATTCTGGGGATTGAGCTGTTTCGGCACAACCCGTTGGCGGCGTCGGGCTCCATTGTGCCGCTGGCGTTTCCGCTGATTGTGGGCGCCGGCACCATGACTACGCTCCTGTCGTTGCGGGCAGCTTATCAGTTGCCTAATGTGCTGGCCGGCGTGCTTGTGAACCTGCTCTTTGTGTATCTGGTGCTGAAAAGTAGCGCCTGGATTGAGCGGAAGCTGGGCAAAGCCGGCGAAGACATTCTGCGCCGGGTATTTGGCGTGATTCTCCTGGCCATTGCCATCAAGCTCTTCAAATCGAATTTCTAAATGAAAGGTTGATTGCTAGTAGTTAATGATTGCTGGTCAATGCACGTCACCTCGACAACCATCAGCCATCAGCCATCAGCCATCAGCCATCAACAACCATCATACCCTCTAAACAAGTAATACCCAGTTTGATTTACTTATTCACCGATGGCTCCTCACGGGGCAACCCGGGGCCGGGCGGCTACGGCGCAATCCTGCGCTTTGGTCAGCACGAGAAAGAACTAACCCAGGGCTTCCGCCTCACCACCAATAACCGCATGGAGTTGCTGGCCGTGATTATAGGCCTAGAGTCTATCACGCGCCCCGAGCTGCCCATTACCGTTGTGACCGACTCGAAGTACGTGGTAGACGCCGTGGAAAAGAAATGGGTATTTGGCTGGATGAACAAGCCCGATTTTGGTAAAAAGGCGAACGAAGACCTTTGGCGCCGTTTTGTGAAAGTGTACCGTCAGCGCAACGTGCAGTTCCGCTGGGTACGCGGCCACAACGGCCACCCCGAAAATGAACGCTGCGACCAGCTGGCGGTGCGCAGCGCAGTGCACGGCCCCCTGCTAATTGATGAAGGCTACGAATTGCTGGAGGCCAAACGCGCCTAGGCCACTGCATAGCTGATTTGGCGTGGCAAACTCCTATTTCCAGTTCAAGCAATTCAAGGTAGAGCAAGGCGCGTGCGCCATGAAGGTGAGCACCGATGCCTGCGTACTTGGCGCAGTGGCTGACCTGGTCGCGGCGCAACGGATTCTGGATATTGGCACGGGCACTGGCCTACTGGCACTTATGGCAGCGCAGCGCAACCCTACGGCTCACATTGAGGCCGTAGAACTTGATGCAGCAGCTGCTACCCAAGCGGCAGCAAACTTTCGTGCCAGCCCCTGGAGCAACCGGCTTACGGTGCATGCAGCTTCGCTAGGCCAGTTTGCGGCCACTCAGCCCCAGGTTTTTGACCATATCATCTGCAACCCGCCTTTCTTCCGGCACTCGCTCCGCTCGCCTGATGCGCAGCGCACCACGGCCCGCCATACCGCCCCCGATTCCCTTACTTTTCAGGAGCTGGCCGAGTTTGCAGCTCAGTTCCTTGATCCGCTAGGCCACCTCACGGTGCTGCTTCCACCTCCTGAAATGCAGCATTTTGAGCGGGATGCTTCGCGGGCTGGCCTCTACCTAAGCTCCCGGCTGGTAATTCGCCATAGACCCGACAGTAAGCCTTTGCGCTATATTACTGCCTTTGCTAAGCAGGCATCTGCTACAAATACTCAGGAGCTCAGTTTACATGAAGCCGCTTCAGAAACATATTCAGAGGCTTTTAAGCAGCTCCTGGCTCCTTTTTACTTAGCGCTCTAGACATCTCGCTCGGCTTGTGCTCCAGTGGCACTAGTGAGACTTAGAGGGATAGGTCGCTATTCACAACCCTACTCATCTGCACAAGTCCGGTGGGCAGGAAGGGGTAAGCCGGTCGTAAGGGCGTGTTTACTTGCTATAAGCTCGCCCTGCTGCACTTTCTAGAACTCAATACATTATACAAAGTAAGAGCCACACCTTTGAGGGGTGTGGCTCTAGTGCAATAGGTGTTTAGAACGGATTTAAATTTCCAGCGAAGAAAGAAAAAGTAAGTCGGTTGAGCTAACGTATATCAAACTAAGGTAACTACATATAAAAGTACACCTTTCTTGTGTAGTTGCTTCCTCAAAATGAGAAAACACAGGATTTTATTCTCAAAAAGAATTTTGGTTGATATACCTGCCAGATCATTATGCCACCCCAGTGCACAGCATTTAAGATAAGCAGATAGGTAGTACCCCCTAGTTATTGTTGCGGTATAGGTGTCTGCTGCTAGCTTGGTAGTGAGCCACTTCTCTTTTCAGGGCATCCTATGCACCCGCCTTGCTTACAACAGTGCGTTTAGCCTGAATTGCCTTTTCCTCTTCGAACCGGATGTTGAAGTCTTCCGCCAGCTCCGCTAATATCGGAGTGTATAGGCTGGCCTGGGTAGGAATTACTACTCCTCGCTGCTGAACTTCACCCCGCGCCAGGCGGCGCACGGCCATGCCCAGGGGCAGACCTACAGTTTTGGCCATAGCCGTATGCGTGCTGTCGTCGCCGAGTACAACGAGCGAAGATGTGTGAACATAATATTCACCCTCAAGCTCATACTCGAACAGATGCTGCATCACAATCATATCCCGGTCGGTGGGCTCAAGCCGCCACTTGCGGGTGAGCAGATGCTCCAGCAGCTGGGCCGGGGTGGCATTAGCTAGGCCTACGGGCTCATCAGTAAATAAGCCGAGCCAGTGCAGGCGCTGCATATCTGCTGAATTTTGCGCCAGGCCCAGGTGCTTGGCCACCAACTCAGGCACTGACTCTTGTGCGGTAGGTGCCGTGGGCAGATAGGCGCTCATAAGTTCTTTCCAGCTCATCTCGGCGGGGTTGCCTAAGGGTCCAGAATCATCGGTAAGGCCCAGTTTGACCAGAGCGCTCCAGCCCCCGCAATACCCCGGCTGCCGTAGCGTACCCCGTAGAATGGTAGGAATATCTTCTAGGCCATACGGAGCGCGGTAGCTCAATGAATCACGGTTCGCATACCCCTCAAACAGTCCGTACCCCGGCACCGCAATCTGCTCGGTCTGCACAAACAGCTGCTGATACGGGATAAAGCGCAAATGCCCGTTTTGCTTGAACTTGGCAGTACCCTGCCCAGCCAGCACCACGTTGCGCGGGTTCCAGGTAAACTTGTATTTCCAGGGGTTCTCACCCTCTGAGTCGGGAGCCAGCAGCCCCCCACAGTATGATTTGAAGCTTTTAATATGGCCGCCTTGGGCGCGCACTTCGTCAATAACCTGCATAGCCGACATATGGTCGAGCCCGGGGTCGAGGCCACATTCCATGAGTAGCGTTATTCCAGCCTGCTGCGCATCAAGGTCTAGCTCCCGAATAGGCTCACTCACATAGCTGGCAGTAGCCAAATGGCGCTTATACTGCACGCAGGCCCGAGCAACCAAGGGATGAAAGAGCGCTGGCAACATAGAAATTACCAGGTCTGCCTCTTGTACCAGTTCCTCCAGCCGAGCCTCATTCTGAATGTCAAAGGCTACGGCACGGGCGTATTGAGCATGCGCCGCTAATACTGGCGCTATGTGGGCGGGGTTCACATCTGCTACGGTCAGTTGCCAGTTTTCCTGGGGCGCGTAGTGCAGCAGGTAGTTTATAAGAGAAGAGGCCGAACGCCCGGCCCCAAGCAATAACATACGATATGACATGGGCAGCTGTGGGTGGGATGATGCCTACGAAACCATCAGGGCTCCGCAGTTAGTCCTCAATAATCGGAAAAACCTGCTAACCAATCTGCGCCCGCACTTCCACTCGTGCTTTTCGTGCACACGATTAGAGAAATTGTAGTACATTCACCGCCCCCTTTCCACTCGCCGGGGCCGCTATTCGGTCTCGGAATGCTTTCCCGCCCGTAGATGGCCCATCCCCTACAGCTTACCATTACCGTTGAGGTAACATCCGAAGCCGACCTCACTCCCGCCGAAACTGCTACCTGGCAAGCGGCCCGTGCTGCTACCAACCACGCATACGCCCCCTACTCCCACTTTCATGTGGGCGCTGCTTTACTGCTGGATGATGGAACAATTTTTCGGGGTACCAACCAAGAAAACGCAGCGTTTCCCTCTGGCCTTTGCGCCGAGCGTACGGCGCTTTTTGGCTTAGCAGCCTCCCAACCAGAGCGCCACATTGTAGGAATGGCCGTAGTAGCCCGCCCCGCCGACGGAGATTTTGTGGCCGTTTCTTCTTGCGGTGCCTGCCGGCAGGTAATGGCTGAGTATGAGCACCGGCAGCAGCAAGCTATTCCGCTGCTGCTCCCCGGCCCCAATGGTAGCATCTATCGCTTTCGGTCGCTCTCCGATCTGCTCCCCTTCGGCTTTAGTGCCGCCGACCTACCGGAGCCCCGAGCTTAGGACACGGTTTGTTGCTGGCTGGTTCCGCCTGGGGCTGTGGTTTCGTGCGCATACCCCATAACATAGCGCTAGTACTGGCACGTATGAAGCTCTTTTCCCGATAAGGGCTATTCGTTTTAGAACAATTGCTGATGGCAGCCCAGGAAAACCATTTGCCTGTTACCCGCACGGCACGCTATTACCAGTTAGGCATTCTGTCGGGAAGCACGCGGCGGATATGGTTTGTGTGCCATGGCTATGGGCAGCTGGCTGC
Organism: Hymenobacter taeanensis; assembly: GCF_013137895.1. Lineage (NCBI taxonomy): Bacteria > Pseudomonadati > Bacteroidota > Cytophagia > Cytophagales > Hymenobacteraceae > Hymenobacter > Hymenobacter taeanensis. Next base: position 3,906,472 of record NZ_CP053538.1, on the reverse strand, counting down.
GTATTTCATTCGGCACTTCACTCAACTCACCGACGCGGACCCTGATTTAGTTGTTATTGCTCCTGAGGGCCTCTCCCGTTTCTACCTGCAAGGCACGGGTGGGCGGGTGGGCGCCACCTGGATGACTCGCGAAGACCGCCTGACGGAGATTGACGACTACGTGAACTACCTCAACCAGTTAGCTGATCTGGTGCTTGCTGAAACCGGGCTTTTAGTGCCAGTAACAGTGCTGGGGTTCTCGCAGGGAGCCGCTACCGTGAGCCGGTGGTTGTCGCGGGCACATTTTAAGCCCGCTCATCTCATATTGTGGGCTGGCGCTTTTCCGCCCGATATGGAGTTTCCCGTGGCCACCCGCCTGTTACAGAACTTGTCGGTAACCTTGGTTTGCGGTGATGAGGATGAGTTTATCAGACCCGAACACGTAGTGCAGCAACAAGACTTTTTGCGCAAGCTGGGTGTAGAGGCTCAGATACTTTCCTTTGCCGGGAAGCATACACTAAACGGCCCCATTTTGCGCAGACTAGCTGGCCTGGATCAATTACCAGCGTGATTCCTCTTTCTCCATAATGAGAAAAGCCCCGCTAGGTAGCGGGACTTTTCTCATTACTGACCTATTTAAATAGCTAGGCTTTCTTGATAACGGTAGCTGCAGCCTGCGCAGCCGGTAGTATCAGTACTTCGGCAATATTTACGTGGGCCGGACGGGTTACCATAAACTGAATCAGTTCGGCTACGTCTGTGGCTTTGAGCGGCTCAAACCCTTGATATACCGTAGCAGCCCGGGCGTTGTCGCCCTTGAAACGCACCTGAGAAAACTCCGTTTCTACTGCCCCCGGGTTCACCTCCGCCACCCGAATATTGTGGGGCAGCAGATCTAAGCGCATTCCCTTGGTGAGAGCAGCTACGGCCGCCTTTGATGCGCAATACACATTGCCGTTGGCATACGTTTCATGCCCGGCAATTGAGCCTATGTTGATGATGTGGCCTACATTGCGCCGGGTCATGCTGGGCAGCACAGCCTTACTCACGTATAGCAGCCCTTTCACGTTACCGTCCATCATATCATCCCAATCCTGCGGATCCCCGTCCTGGATGGGTGCTAGGCCATGGGCATTGCCGGCATTGTTGATGAGCACATCAATATCCTGAAATTCTGCGGGCAAGCTTTGCACCGCTTCTTCTACTGCCTGGCGGTTTCTAACATCAAACGTGAGCAGATGGGTAGGCACGTTGCCTAGCTCCCGGGCTAGCTCCTCCAGCCGGTCACGACGGCGGCCGGTAAGCACCAATCGAAAGCCAGCCTGGCCTAGTGCCACGGCAGTAGCCCACCCTATACCCGACGAAGCTCCTGTGATAAATGCGGTTTTAGTCATCTAGAACAAACAGTTAGCGGCCCGACCAGATATTCAGGTAGAGGGTCACGGTATTGGTTTTCATGCTTTGTAGGCTGCGGCTGTACACATCATTTGCGGGAGTGTATAGGTTTTTCAAGCCGTGGGAAAACCGCAGCTCCGGTGAAAACTTGAAAAATGGGTAAAACAAGTCTAGGCCTACTCCATACTCAATAGCCACATCGGAGTTGGCCGCTTGAAGCAGATTTACCTCTGGGTCTTTGCGGCGGTTGCCAATGTTGAAGTTAGGCTTTACCCCACCCACTATGTATACCCGCGTGTTGCGTCGCCGCTCCGACTTAAGCTTGAGCAGCAAGGGCAAATCAACCTGAGTAGAGGCAATTTCCTGGTTGGTAATTTTTCCTGGCTCCGGATCAACTGATTCTTGTGGTGCGTACCCCAACTCCTTAAACTCTACCCGGCGCGTCATAAAACTGACGCCTGGCGCAACGTTTAAGCTCAGATAATCCGTAATGCGCAAGTCACCTAAAAAACCAACTGATAAGCCGGGGCTGATCATGGAATTGGCCGATACCCCTTGGCTGAAGTACGCCGGCGACTGCTCAATATTGTAGCGCGAGAAATTAGGCGCAATGTATAGGCCTAGGTGCAGCGAGCGGCTATCGTAGCCCGGCAGGTTCTCTACCGTTACGGATTTAACCTGCCCATTCCGGCCCCGGCTTGCACTGCTACGGCTTTTTTTCTGGGCCTGAGCAGCAAACGGAAGCGTGGCGGCGGCCAGAAGCAACAGGCCTACCCGGCCTATTTTTGTGCAGTGTAAATAGAGCTGATGCCGAACGTGAGGGGTTGCCATGCAGGAGAGGTAAAGCCGACCTTACGCAGAATGGCCAGAAAATCGGGGCCATCCGGAAATGCCTGCACCGATTCGGGCAGGTAGGTGTAGGCGGAGTTGTCTTTTGAAATAAGTTTTCCAAATACCGGCAGTATTCGCCGGAAGTAGAAGTTGTAGGCCTGTTTGAGAGGAAACGCGGTGGGTTTAGAAAACTCCAATACCACCAACTTACCACCAGGCCGTAGTACTCGCCGCATTTCGGCTAGGCCCTTCTCCAGGTTCTCGAAGTTGCGCACGCCAAAAGAAGCCGTTACAGCGTCAAACTCGTTATCGGCGAAAGGCAGGCTTTCAGAATCACCGAGCTCCAACTTAATACGGTGGCTTAAGCCTTTCGCTTCCAGCTTACGCCGGCCTACGTCTAACATACCCTCCGAGATGTCAACTCCCGTGACTTTGGCATCGGGAGCTGCGGCCCGAAGGGTTTCAATAGCAAAATCAGCTGTGCCTGTGGCAATATCCAGAATTCGTGCCGGACGCAGTTGCTTCAGCTCACTCACGGCCTTACGCCGCCAGTAGATATCAGTGCCTGCACTCAAGAAGTGGTTCAGGAAATCGTACTTGCCAGCAATGCTGTTGAACATGTTCGCCACCTGCGACTTCTTGCCGGAGGTGTCGTCTTTGTAGGGTACTACGGCCATAATGCTTATTGCGAAGAACGGCAAAACAAGGGCAAAATTGCTTCATCATAACGCCAACCCCGGCATTATGTTGAAAAAAAACGGGTCGGGCACAATGCCCGACCCGTTTCTAGCTTGACTACAAGACGATTAGTCGTTGTCGGTCTTCACTTTGGTCTTAGAACCATCAGCCTCTTTCACCTTCGAGTCGATGGTACCGTCCTTGGTTACGGTCTTGCTCTTCTCGTCGTTGGCACCTTTAGTTTTAACTTTTACTTTGTCGCTGTCCTCATCCACCTTGGTTTTTACCTTAGTGCCATCGGGCAGTTTTACTTTGCTCTTACCAGGTGCCAGTGGTACGGTAGTACGAGAAGTGCTAGACGAACTGCTGGTAGTGCTGGTACTAGTGGTACCGGTGCCGGTACCGGCACCCGTCCCTGGATTGAACTGAGGCATAGCTTCGCCTTCCTTTAGAATCACGCGGAACTCTACGCGGCGGTTAAGCTGCATGTTCTCCGGCGAATCGTTCGGGGCAGCCGGACGACGCTCACCGTAGCTAACCGTTACCATGCGCGTCTCAGGTATACCTGACTTCTTCAGGTAGTTGTACGAAGCATTGGCGCGGTTCTGGCCCAGTACAATGTTGTACTCGTCGGTGTTGCGTGAGTCGCAGTGACCTTCAATAGAGATGTTGATGCCTGGGTTAGCCTTCAGGATGTTAGAGATGTTGTTCAACTCCTGAATCGACTCGGGCCGCAAGTTGTACTTGTCAGTATCAAAGTAGATCTTCTTGAACTGCGAAGCTAGCATCGAGGTAGTATCGATGTAGTCAACGTAGAAGTTCTTCTCTACTACCGTTGAGTCGTTGGTAGAAATCGGAACGGCAAATTCCTGCGTTTCAATGTTTTTACCGTCCTTCGACACGGCTACCTGGTACGTACGGCCCGAGAGCACGTTTACTTGGTAGTCACCGGTGATAGGCTTGGTTACATCACGGTAGCTCAGGGCGGTTTTGTCGGCCTGAGTGCCGCTGAACACCAGCTCTACACCCGGAATGACGGTGCTGCTGTCGCGCTTGCTGAACACCTTACCCCGAATGATGGCATTTTTGATGTAGTTGATGGTGTAGATATCCTTTTCACCGTAGCCACCAATGCGGTACGACGACAGGTAAGCATAGCTACCATCAGGGCTTAAACGATAATAGGTATCATCGTCGGGAGTGTTGATGGGGTAGCCCATGTTCTCTGGCCGGCCCCACTTGTTGCCTACAGAGTCCCAGTCTGATTTGAAGATATCGTAGCCACCCATGGTGTTGTGACCACGCGAAGAGAAGTACAACGTTTTACCATCGCGGCTCAAATAAGGGCTATCATCATCGTAGAGCGTGTTAATAGCTCCTCCTACCGACTTGGCAGGACCCCAGTCGCCGCCTGGCTGGCGAGTAGAGTAGTAAATATCCAGCGTACCATCCTCAGAAAACTTACCCGTAGAGAAGTAGATGGTCCTGCCATCTGGCGTAATGTAAGCATCAGACTCAAAAGCCTTTGAGTTGATATTATTATTCAACTTCTTGGGCTCCGTCCAGTCGCCGCCAGAGCGCTCAGAATAGAAAATGTCACCATTTTCATCCTGACGGTACATCAGCATTTTGGTATCGTTGTCGAATACCTGAATAGAAGCATCGTGACCTTTACCGTTCAAAGCACCACTCAGTGAACGAGGCTTTTCCCATTCATCCTCGTCAATGCGCTTTGCCTCAAAGATGTCTTCGTAGTATTCACCATCGGCCGCAACGTTGCCCTTGCTTTTGCCGTTGGTGGCGCCGGCACCAGTTACATTCTCGCCACGCGAAGTAAACAGCAGCAGTTTGTCATCATTGGAGATAACCGGGCTGTGCTCTGAGTACTGCGTGTTAATGGTGGGGCCAAGGTTTTTTACAAAGATATCCTTGGGACTGTTGAACTGCACTTTAGCGTTTTTGCTGTGCTGAATCAGCTGCGCTAGCTCCTTCTTGCGCGAGTCTTTCTGCTTCAGGGTAGTGTTGTACGCCTGGAAGTGCTGAATAGCCTCGTCGAAGTTATAGTTCAGGTGATCTACCCGGCCCAGCCAATATTCTACATCTTTTGAAACCTTCGGCTTCAGCTTTTGCGCTTTGTAGATGTAATCACTAGCCTTTTCCTTATCGAAGGACATGTAGGCAATACCAGCCCGAAACAGCGCGAGAGCGTTGTTCGGCTCCTTGGCCAATACTTGTTCGTAAAAAGGAATAGAAGCCCGGTAATTCTCCTGATCAAAGTACTTATTAGCCGTTTTTAGCTGTTTACGCGTGCTTTGGGCCAGGGCAGGTTGGGCCACAGCCGCCGTTAGCGCAAGCGCACACGAGGCCTTCAATAACCTTCTGACTAAGTTGTCCATTGTAGGAGGGTTTAGGGAAATAAGGAGTTGCAAGGGAGAGTATTTTGACTACCTGCCGTCTTGGATAACGACGATTTTCATGAGTTGCCTCTTATACTGAAAATAGGTGCCAGGGTTAAGCTGTTACGTGTATTTTTATGGATTTTGTAGCTATTATTAAAAGCTACCATCTATAAATACTTGGGTGTATGCATTCTTACCCAAGGTCAATTCGCGGCCAAAGATAGAAATTTTATAATACGGCCTTTCTCGCATCCTATTAATGAAAGCTGTTTCATCACTTATAGAGTAATGATTTTCATTTGATCATGCTTTGATTCTGGAATAGGAATAGCGCAAATATAGCCGTGCTTCTTAAATAGCAAGGTTTTGAACAAAAAAAATGTAACATAACTGAGCAAGGTAAATGGCTACCTTTGTAGCTTATCATTCTGCCGCTTATGATAATTCGCGAAGCGAAATTTCTAATGAGCAACTCCCGCGTGGAGCAATGCCCTGCCCCTACTCTTCCTGAATACGCCTTTATTGGGCGCTCCAATGTGGGTAAGTCTTCCTTAATCAATATGCTCACTGGGCATAAAGGTTTAGCAAAGACTTCTTCACTGCCAGGTAAAACTCAGTTGATCAATCATTTCCTGATTAATAATGAGTGGTACCTGGTAGATTTACCAGGTTACGGTTACGCCAAAGTAAGTAAAGAGGCCCGTGTAAAATGGGGCCGCATGATTAATTATTATTTACACAAAAGAGAAAATTTAGCCTGCGTTTTTGTTTTACTGGATTCACGTCATCCGCCACAAGCAGTTGATCTTGATTTTATGGAAACGCTTGGTTCTGGTGGTATTCCATTTGTAATGGTATTTACGAAGGCGGATAAACTTTCGGGTTCACGCGCACAGCAAAATGTTGTGGATTACCTGCGCAAGATGGAAGAGACGTGGGATGAGGTTCCGCGCCACTTCATCACTTCGGCAGAAGAAAAGCTAGGCCGGGAGGAAGTGCTAGGCTTTATCGAAGAAGTCAACCGCCAACTGGCTGAAGAAGCGTCAAATACGTAAATTTGGCCTTGTAATTGCCTGGGTTGTCATACGTAGACACTTCATTTCGCTTTTCTCATTTACATGAAAACATTCCCCCTCCTGCTGGGTATCGGCTTGCTAGCCCTGTCGGCGCCGGCTATGGCTCAGAAAAAGGCTCCAATTAAAACGGATGCGCCTTCTCCAGAAACCGCACCTGCTCAAGAGGCACCGGCTTCAGCGCAGAAGGCTATTCCGGTAGCAGAATATTACGAAGGTGGCCAAGATGCCATGTACGCCTTTATTATTCAGGAGCTGAAATACCCTATTCTGGCTAAGCGCAACCGCATTCAGGGCCAGTGCATTGTAAGCTTCACGCTCAATACCGACGGCACTCTTTCCGGAATTAAGCTGGTGAAGAACATTGGCGGTGGTTGTGGTGAAGAAGCGTTGCGCGTTGCACGCTTGCTGAAGTTCAAAAAGCCTGATTACGCTATTTTAACTAGCCTGCCCATCACCTTCAAGCTCTAGCACCCTACTCCGGCAGCTACTACTGCGTACCTTAGCACTTTCAACAACTGTTTTTTCTTATGCCCTACGACCTGAAGGAAGTTGCCGCCATCAGCGGAATGCCCGGTCTGTACCGCCTGCTGAAGCCCACCCGCGCTGGCGTTATTATTGAGTCTCTGGATGCTAAAGCAACCCGTTCCGTGGCCTCGGCCCGCAATAAGGTGTCGCTGCTCCATGAAATTTCTATTTATACCCAGGACTACGACCAGACCGTGCCCCTTACCGAGGTGTTTGACCGCATTCATCAGAAGTACGGCGCTGAGTTGCCTTTGAGCAACAAGTCTGATGATCGGGATCTGACGGCCTTTATGGGCGAGATTATTCCGGACTACGACCGTGACCGGGTATACATGTCAGACATTAAGAAACTGGTGACCTGGTACCGCGCTGTAAGCAGCACCCTGGAATACCAGGCGCCTGCTACTGACGGGGCTGAGGCTACTGAAGAAGCAACTCCTACGGAGGCTACAAAAGCCGCTAAACAGGACGTGCCAGCCAACGATGAAGCCATGAGCACCGCGGGCATCATTCCGGCAACGGAGGAGGATAACGCTGCCGCTAACCCAGAGGCTGCTACGCCCAAAACAGCTAAGAAGGCCAGCAAAAAAGCGTAAGCTTTTACGGCGTCTCTGCTGCTTACCCAAAGCCAAACGGCCTCCCGACTCACGTCGGGAGGCCGTTTGGCTTTATTATTTTTGCCTTTATAGTGGCCTAGCCATTAACTACTTGGCTAGCAGCATGTTCGTTAGCCAAAAACTCTTCAGCCTTATCTACCAGCTCAGGTGAGCCAATGAATAACGGACACCGCTCGTGCATTTCCTTGGGCTCAATTTCCATGGTGCGGCGGCGGCCATTGCTGGATTTGCCTCCGGCCTGCTCCACAATAAAGGCCAGCGGGTTGCACTCGTACATGAGGCGCAACTTACCGTTGGGGGCCTTTGCGGTGGGCGGATACACGTAAATGCCACCCTTGAGCAAATTCCGGTGGAAGTCAGCCACCAGGGACCCAATGTAGCGCGCTGAATAGCTCTGTTCTTTGCAGTGCGACACAAACGCTTTCATGCCCTCAGAAAAAGATTCTGAGCTTCCTTCGTTGATAGAATAAATAGCGCCGGAACTCGGAGTTTGGATATTGGGGTGCGAAAGGAAGAACTCGCCCAGTGAAGGCTCATACGTAAAGCCATTCACGCCATTGCCGGTGGTGTACACCATCATGGTGCTGGAGCCATAGATAACATAGCCGGCCGCAACCTGATGAGTCCCGGGCTGCAGGAAATCCTGACTGGTACCTTCGCTCCCTGTAGGCGACACGCGCCGATAGATGCTGAAGATGGTCCCGATGCTAACGTTCACGTCAATGTTAGAAGAGCCATCGAGGGGGTCGATGGCTACTACGTATTTGCCTTGCACGTTACCCGTCTGGATTACGTCCTCATCTTCCTCGGAAATGATGGTGCATACCTCTCCCCCGTTGCGCAGTGCCCGAATGAAGCGGATGTTGGCAATAACATCAAGCTTCTGCTGGTCTTCGCCCTGCACATTGCGGTTGCCATAAGCGCCGGCAATATCAATCAGGCCGGAGCGGTTTATTTCGCGGTTCACGATTTTGGCTGCCAACGCAATATCACGCAGTAATTGGGAAAGCTCCCCGGTGGCATACGGAAAGTCTTCCTGCTTACGCATGATAAAGCGGTCAAGAGTAGTGCCAACGGGCAGGGCCAGTTTGTCGTGTTGATTCATAGGGAAGTAAATAATGTGCGGGTGGTGGGTGGTCAAAATTACTCTTTTCTTCCGGGCTTTGGCAAAGGGGCTATGGGCTACCCCTCATACCTAGTAAACATTGTACTGGGTGGGCACCTATTCAATAAGTCCAATGCAACCAGCCGCCTGCGTAGTGGCCTAGCGTAGTGGCAGTCCGTGCAGCAATGCTGTTAAAATAGGCTACCATCTCCGCTCCGCATTACCCATACTCATACGCGCAGGTACTTGGCTGTTGCGGAATGAGCCACTGGAAGCAGCACCTTTTGGGCGGTTCATCCTACATTTGGGGCCATGCAGAAACCGCATCAGCTTACTATTTATAAGTTCGGAGGCGCATCAGTGAAGGACGCCGCCGCCATCCGGAACCTCCGTCATATTGTAGCTACTACGGGCGCGGGCCTTGAGCTGCTCATTGTAGTATCAGCCATGGGCAAAACAACTAATGCCCTTGAGGAGATATTTCAACTGGCCTACAATGGGCAGGAGTATGAGGCGGCTTTTGCGCAAGTAGCAGACTTTCACCGGGTAGTAGCGGCTGAGCTCTTTCCTGATGCGGCAGCTGCTCCCAGTCACCCCGTGCACGCCTTGCTGGAGCAGCTCCATGACCGGCTGGCTACCCTCACCCCCGGCGACTACGACAAGCAGTATGACCAGATAGTTAGCTACGGGGAGTTGCTGGCCACGCGTATTGTGGCGGAGGCCCTGCAAGCGCAATGGTTAGACTGCCGCCCCCTGCTTCGTACTGACCACACCTGGCGCGAGGGTCGCCTAGACTGGCCTACCACGGAGCGCACCCTACGCACCACCGTCCCCCCTCTGTTGCAACAAGGGCCCGTGGTTACCCAAGGCTTTTTGGGGGCACAGCTAGCGGACAAACCACTACCCTGGGCCGGGAAGGCTCAGACTACACGGCCGCCATTCTGGCCTACTGCCTGGATGCGGCAGCAGTAGTGATTTGGAAAGATGTGGCAGGCCTGCTGAATGCCGACCCCAAAGTGTTTCGTGATACGGTGCGCTACCCAGAGGTGAGCTATCAGGAAACCATTGAAATGGCGTATTACGGAGCCTCCGTTATCCATCCGAAGACTATAAAACCCTTGGCCGTCCGCCAGATTCCGCTGCTGGTGAAGTCGTTTCTGGATCCAGCGGCGGAGGGCACCAAGATTCACAATTGCCGCCACGGTCTGCTGGCGCCCGCCTACATCCGCAAAACCAACCAGTGTTTGCTGTCATTTGAGTCGAAGGACCTGACGTTTATCTCGGAGGAAAACCTGGAGGTGATATTTGGCGCGTTGGCTCAGGTACGGCTCAAGATTCACCTGATGCAGAACTCCGCTATCAGCTTTTCCGTGTGCACTGATTTTTCAGCCTACCGCCTCGATAAGTTACTGGCCCTGCTGCGCGACCAGTTCTCTATTCACTATAACACCGGCCTAGACCTGTATACTATTAAGAACTACAACGCGGCCAGCATCCGGCGCCTGACCGAGGACCGCCAGCTGCTGCTGGAACAACGCACTCGCCAAACTTTTCAGTTCGTGTGCCGCACTGACTCGCACGAGCACCTGCGCTGATAGCGGTCTGTAGGCCAGGCCCGGAGAGCAAACTTTAAGTAGGCAATTCACTGATTGTAGCCCTTACCAGCCCGAGTCTTTTGCGGGTTTCTGGCCGAAAGCGTTGCCCAGCAAAAGGGCATCTGTGTATCTTTGCGGAGAATTATTCTTGTCTGGTGAGCCATTCCACTGATCCTCATTCTCTTTCAGCCCCGCCCACTCAAGACCAATTGCGCGGCCGTTTAGGCCAGGCGGGCCTCCGGGCCACCCGCCAGCGGGTAGTCATTCTAGAAAGCCTCCTGACGCTGCCAGGCCACCCAACGGCGGAGCAGGTACACCGCCGGGTAGTAACGCAGGAACCTACCATTTCGCTGGGTACGGTGTACAAAGCCCTCGACGCCTTTGTAGCGGCCGGCCTTACTCGCCGCGTAGCATCGGCAGAAGGGGCTTCGCGCCGGTACGATGCGGATTGCTCAGAGCATCATCACTTGTTCTGCACCAACACCCAGGAAATCATGGACTACTGCGACCCGCAGCTCGACCATCTGATTCGGGACTTTTTTGCCGCTCGGGGGCTGCAGAACTTTCAGCCTCATTCCTTTTCGCTGCACATCACTGGGGTAAAGCGCCCCGATTAACCTGGGCCAGAGCGCACCCCGCAGTGGACCTATTTTTTCAGTGAGCGTATACAGCTGATAGTCAGCAATTTTACACTCTCCCTCCCCCGACTTACTTTTTCATTTCTTAACTACCCCAATTCATGTCAGTTCTTGTTGGCAAACGCGCTCCTTCTTTCAAAGCCACCGCTGTTATCGACGGCGAATTTGAGGAGGACTTTTCTCTCGACCGCTACCTGGGCAAGAAGCACGTGATTTTCTACTTCTACCCCGCCGACTTCACGTTTGTGTGCCCCACCGAAATCATTGCTTTCCAAGAGCGCTTAGCTGATTTCGAGGAAAAAGGAGTGGCTATTGTTGGCTGCTCTACCGACTCGCACTTCTCGCACTTTGCCTGGCTGCAAACCGCCCGCGACAATGGCGGCATTGAAGGCGTAACTTACCCACTCGTGGCTGATGCCAGCAAAACCATTGCGGCTAACTACGACGTGCTGGGTGGCCACTATGATTATAACGAAGCCGGCGAGATGATTTTCGTGGGCTCGCCCCTGGCCTATCGTGGCCTGTTCCTGATTGACAAAGACGGCATTGTGCGCCACCAGGTGGTAAACGACGGGCCGCTGGGCCGCAGCATTGATGAGGCTATGCGCATGGTTGACGCCCTGCAATACTTTGAGAAGAACGGCGAAGTGTGCCCCGCAAACTGGGAAGAAGGCAAGGAGGCAATGTCGGCTACCCGTGAGGGCGTAGCCAACTACCTCGGTAAGCACGCTGCTCACTAAGTTTACCCCTATGCTGGCAGCATCCTAACAGCTGCTAGGCCAGTACCTGCTAAAAAAAAAGCCCCAGCCATAGCGGCTGGGGCTTTTTTAATGAATTTACCCATGAGGTAGCAGAACCATGTACTTTTGCACCATGCTACTTCGCCGGGCCACCGTGGCTGATATTCCGCACATCGGGCAGTTGTTCTATACCACCATCACCGAGATCAACTCCGCCGACTACTCTCCCGCTCAGATAGAAGCCTGGCGGGGCGGGTGGCAGAACACGGCGGGGTGGCAAGCCAAACTAGAGGCCCAGTACTTTCTGGTAGCCGAAGCGCCTGATGGGCTGGCCGGATTTGCCTCCCTGTGCCCCGATGGTTACTTAGACTTCCTCTTTGTAAGTGCCCAGCACCAGCGCCAGGGAGTAGCCCGAGAGCTGCTGCAAGCACTGCTGCAGCAAGCGGCTGCGCTAGGCCTATCCACGGTGCATACCGATGCCAGCCGAACGGCTCGCCCGTTTTTTGCACATCATGGGTTTGTGGTGGAGCGGGCACAGCAGCCGGTAATTCGGGGGGTTGAAATCCCCAACTTTCGAATGGTGAAACCACTCACCTTTCTTCACTCAGACAATCAGCTTTAGCCGTTGCTTTTTCTCTATTCACTTGGTTTGCGCCTCTATGCCCTGCTACTGCGGCTGGTGGCTCCCTTTGTGCCCAAAGCGGCGCACTGGGTAGCAGGCAGGCAAAACCTACTCACTCATATCCAGACCGCCCTGCGTGGAGAAACTGCGCCGCTGGCCTGGTTTCACTGCGCTTCACTGGGCGAGTTTGAGCAGGGCCGCCCCCTCATGGAGGCCTACGCCGCCCAGTACCCGCAGCATAAAATTGTGCTCACGTTTTTCTCACCCTCAGGCTACGAAGTACGCCAAAACTGGCCCGGTGCGGCCTACGTGTTCTATTTGCCCCTGGATACGGCTTCCAACGCCCGTATCTTTTTGGATGCGGTACGGCCCCGGCTAGCCGTGTTCGTAAAGTACGAGTTCTGGTATTACTACCTCACGGAGCTGCATCGCCGTCAGGTTCCCACTATCAGTGTATCGGCTATCTTCCGGCCTGAGCAAAACTTTTTTAAGCCTTGGGGCGGATTCTTCCGGCGCATTCTAGCGCGGTTTACGCACATTTTCACTCAGAACGATGAATCTGTACGCCTGCTGCGGCAAGCGGGCCTGACCCAGGCCAGCAAGGCCGGCGATACGCGTTTTGATACGGTAGTGCGCACGGCGGCGGCCCCTCCTCGCCCTCTGCCCCTGGTGGAGGCCTTTGTCCAGGATGGCGCCCCGGTGTTCATCATTGGCAGCAGCTGGCCCGAAGATCTGCCCGTACTCACTCCGTTGCTGCGGCAGTATGCGCAGCAACTCCGCTTCATTGTGGCCCCCCATGAAGTCAGCGAAACCAACCTGCGGTTGGTGGAGCAGGCCCTGCTGGGGCAGGTGGTGCGGTACTCACAGGCTGATGTAACCACCGTAGGCCAGGCGCGGGTTTTACTCATGGACAACGTGGGGCTGCTAAGCCAGCTTTACCGCTTTGGGCAGTACGCTTATATTGGAGGGGCTTTCGGGAAAGGCTTGCACAACACACTGGAAGCGGCAGCATTTGGTCTGCCCCTTTTCTTTGGACCCACGTATGGCAAGTTTCAGGAAGCGCAGGATCTGGTGGCGCTGAACTGTGCCTTCCCCATCCAGCAACCCACTGACCTGCTCCGCAGCTTTGCCTACCTCTACCAGGATGAGTCGGCCAGACTACGTATTCTAGACAACAGCCTCGAATATGTGCACCAAAGCAGCGGCGCCACCGAACGTATTATGCGCTGGCTGGATGGTGCAGTGGTGAGGTAGTGAATTCACTGCGGCGGTGGCGCTATCCAGGTGGCCTAGGTTGCTACGCTGCATAATTCATTTCTTCACTTCTTCTAGAGTTTTACCTCTCACAACTTCCCCTTTCACCATTCCCCCTATGACGGGTATTGTTGTTAAATCCACGGGCTCGTGGTACCTGGTACGCGAAATTGCTACGGGGCAGCTGCACCGCTGCCGCCTGCGCGGCAAGTTCAAGAACAAGGGCCTGAAAGTAAGCAACCCCCTGGCCGTTGGCGACCAGGTAGATTTCACCGTGGAGGAGCAAACCGAAGGTGCCGGCGTGATTCATCATATTGAGCCCCGCCGCAACTATATTATCCGCCGCTCCGTGCACAAGAGTGAGCACGCCCACATAGTAGCGGCGAACCTCGATCAGGCCCTGCTGGTAGTTACGCTGGCTTCTCCGGCCACTTCGTTTGGGTTTATTGACCGGTTTTTGGTTACGGCTGAGGCCTACCACATCCCGGTCACGCTGATCTTCAATAAAACCGATATTTACGACGAAGACCTGCTCGATTATCAAGAGCAAATAGCCAACATGTACCAGCGCGTGGGCTACGCTAGCCTGCGCAGCTCAGCGCATACGGGCGAGGGTATTGGTGACATTGATGCCCTCCTGGACAACAAGGTCAGCTTGCTCTCAGGCCACTCGGGGGTAGGAAAAAGCACCCTTATCAATGCGTTGGTGCCTGACCTCGACCTAAAAACCGCCGAAATAAGCCAGTTCTCCGATAAAGGCGTACACACCACTACCTTCGCGGAAATGCTGGAAGTGCGGCGAGGCACTTACTTAATTGACACGCCCGGCATCAAGGAGTTAGGCCTGGTAGACGTAAAAAAGGGTGAGCTGGCACATTATTTCCCCGAGATGCGGGCCCTGCTTAACCAGTGCCGCTACCACAACTGCCAGCACATTCATGAGCCGGGCTGCGCCGTACGCGAAGCCGTGGACAAAGGCAAAATAGCCCTCCCCCGCTACGACAGCTACGTAAGCATGCTGGAAGGCGACGACAACCGACACTAGTGGTTGGTAAACACAATGCCGGCTGACTGGTTGGTTACACTCTGTTCAGGGGCCTGGGTCTGCAAGAGTGTACATCCTGTCTTGGACCAGGGGAGGCTGTTCACTTTTCTATTAATCACGAAAGCACTAACAATGTCTTATACCGTTGCCTTTTTAGGCCTGGGAAGCATGGGATTGGCTATGGCCACCAACTTACTTAAGGCCGGTTACCAGCTAACCGTTTACAACCGCACTGCCAGCAAAGCCGACGAGCTACAGGCACAAGGCGCCACCGTGGCCACTACGCCAGCCGAAGCCGTACAGGATGCTGATTTCGTGTTTACGATGGTGACTGATGATGCCGCGCTTCAGGAAATTTGCACGGGACCCAATGGCATCTTACCCGCCATGAAGCCCGGCGCCATTCACGCCTCCTGCAGCACTGTAGCCCCCGATACCAACCGCCGCCTGGCCGACGCACACACCGCCCACGGTAGCCACCTGCTGGCTACCCCCGTGTTTGGCAAGCCCGATGTTGCAGCCGCCGGTAAGCTCTGGCTGGCCTCAGCCGGTGCCGATGCAGCGGCCCGCGAGAAGACCCGGCCGCTGCTGGAAGCACTAGGCCAGGGGGTACACGATTTTGGTGACGACCCCGGTGCGGCCAGCGTGGTAAAGCTATGCGGTAACTTTATGCTGGGTGCCGCCATTGAAGCCATGGCTGAAGCCTTCACGCTGGCTCAAAAGAGTGGCCTAGACCGGCAGCAGGTGTACGAGTTTTTCACGAGCACCATCTTTAATACCCCCATCTATAAAAGCTACGGCAAGCTGGTAGCAGAGCGGCATTACCAGCCGGTAGGTGCTCCGCCGGCCATCATTCGGAAAGACATGCGTTTGGTGCTTGATGAATCGCGCGCGCAAACTGCCCCCATGCCCTTTGCCAATATCATTCATGATAACCTTTCTACCACCGTTGCCAAGAACGAACAGGTAGATTGGGCCGGCTTTGCCGAACGTGCCGCAGAAAACGCTGGCCTCTAGGCCAGTAGAAGACCAGAGGCCGCCGCTTCCTGCGTCAACTGAATGCCCTGCCACACTAGTGTAGGCATCAGGCAGGCTTCGGCCAGCGTCCAGTAGCTTAGTCTAGCAAACAAAAAAAGCCCGGCTGAAGCAGCCGGGCCTTTTTAACCAATCAGGAAATCTTGGGGGGCTATTTGCCTTCCGGCAGCAGAACATTGTCGATTACGTGCGTGACGCCGTTGCTGGAAATCACATCCGGAATCTCTACGTTGGCATTGTTGATCATCACCTTGCCGTCTTTCACCGACACCTTGATTTTCTCGCCGTTTACGGTAGTCAGCTCCTGGCCATCTTTCAGGTCCTGAGCCAGCAAACGACCGGCAATTACGTGGTAGGTGAGCACGCCTTTCAGCTTCTCTTTGCTCTCAGGCTTCAGTAAGCCAGCCAGCGCGCCTTTAGGTAGTTTATCAAAGGCGGCGTTGGTGGGTGCAAATACCGTGAAAGGTCCGGTACCGCTTAGAGTACCATCAAGGCCAGCGGCCTGCACGGCTTTCACCAGCGTAGTCACGCTTTTTGCCTGTACAGCATTCTGTACAATGGTGCGGTCGGGCGTCATGGCCACGCCATCTACCAGTACTCCCTCCTTCTTACCCATCCGCGCCGAGTCAGTGAGCATGGCCGTTGAGTCGACGGTGGTTTCGGTGGTAGTTTCGGTAGCGGTGCTGGTAGTTTCGGCCGAGTTGTTGTCGCTGCAGCTGCTAAGGCCGAAGGATACCGTACCAGCCGACAGTAAGGCTAGCGTGGTGATACGCAGAGTCTTCTTCATAAGAAGGGAGAACAGGAGGTTGGGGAAAGGTGAGAAAGAATAGAATTTTCAGAGGCAAGGCTCCAGAATATGCTTACGAAACTCGCTCCTACCTCGGATGTTTCAGGGCGCCTAAATTGGCTACATTTGCGGCCCTTGCACCGGCACTAGCCATCCGTGCGTATACCCTCATCACCCAACATTTTACCCTACATGAAAACTGCCGAAATCCACACCAATAAAGGTGTAATGAAAGTGGAGTTCTATGAGCAGGACGCTCCGAACACCGTGAAGAACTTCACCGATCTGGCTAAGAAAGGCTTCTACGATGGCCTGAAGTTTCACCGCGTTATCCCCAACTTCGTGATTCAGGGTGGCTGCCCCAACACACGTGAAGGCGCTAAGGGCAAGCCCGGCACCGGTGGCCCCGGCTACAAAATCGACTGCGAGCTGACCGGTGACCATCAGTACCACGAGCGCGGCGCGCTGAGCATGGCGCACGCTGGCCGGAACACGGGCGGCAGCCAGTTCTTCATCGTGCACGACCGCCAGAACACCGCCCACCTCGACCGCAACCACACTGTGTTCGGTAAAGTAGTAGAAGGCCTAGACATCATTGACCAAATCAAAGCCAACGACACCATCGAAAAAATTGTGGTGAACGAGCAGGTGTAACCTTCTCGTGGCTGATTTTGCGTGCCCCTGTTTGCTTCGGCGAGCAGGGGCTTTTGTTTACCGGGTAACTGCTCCTGTCTGGCAAGTACTCATAACCCATCAGTACTTACCCCGTAAACTCTGATACACTACCCACTATTACTTCTGCTGTATGAACATCGTGAACAATACCACCAGCCTTCGTTTTCTATCGTTTGGGTTAGGAGCTACTCTTTTACTCAGCAGTAGCTGCACTATTTTCAAATCAGATCTGGATTCAAGCAACCCGGTTGTAGCCGCTCAGGCTCAACGCGTGAGTGACCTTCGCAACCAAATCAGCGACCAACAGCGGGTTGTCAACACAGAGAAAGCGAAACTGAAATCTTTAGAGTATCAACTCAAAAGCGCCCAGCAAGAACTCAAAGCCCGCAAACTGTAAAACCCACCTACAACACCTCTCACATAGAAATCCCCGCGTACCAATCGGTACGCGGGGATTTTTTTGCATTAACACGCAGCAGGATTCTGCTTCCAGCGGTCGATAGAGCCTAATACGTCCTTATCGGCGACGGCCGCGCTGGGGCTTTTCGTCTTCGTCCTCATCGTCGTCATCTTCACCGAAGCTGGGCATGGTAAACATCGACGACAACAGATCCTTGAACTGAGCACCGGCCGTGAGGCGGTTGCGCGAAATCAGGCTGTATTCGGAGAGGCCGTGCAGCAGGAATTCCATCAGGAAGTAAGTGGTTTCCGCATCCTCATTAGGGTGCAGTTCCTTCACAATGTCGCGGAGGCCGGGTACCTGGTCGAGGGCGGCGTGGTACTCTTTGTCGGAGGCATCGTGCAGTATGTCGACGGTGTGGCCATTGCCAAACCATTCCTGCACGGTTTTATAAGGGCTGGGGCGACCTTTTAGCTTTTTGGCTTTGTCGGGGTCGGGGAAGTAGTTTAGGAAGAGCGTGCGCAGGGCTTTGCCCATCAGTTTCTCTGCCACAATACCGGCCCCTTCCTGTTCGCCTTCATACACCAGCTCCACTTTACCCGTGATGGCGGGTACTGCCGACACAAAATCAGCAACGCGCACATAGGTTTTTGTTTCGCCATTGATGAGAGCGCGGCGCTCAGCACCGGCTACCACCTGCTCATAGGCTGAGATAGTCAGACGAGCCGATACACCACTCTTGGCATCTACAAACTCTGAGCCGCGCGCCTCAATAGCCACCTGCTCTACCAAGTCGTGCACAATCTCATTGGTGGTCACCAAGCCTTTCTGCTCCTCTTTAATGCGGGCTTCCTGCTTGGTAATGCGCTTGCCAATTTCAATTGATTTGGGGTAGTGCGTGATGATCTGGGCGTCGATACGGTCCTTAAGCGGGGTTACAATGGAACCACGGTTGGTATAATCCTCGGGGTTAGCCGTGAACACAAACTGCAGATCCAGCGGCAGGCGCACTTTAAAACCCCGAATCTGGATGTCGCCTTCCTGCAGAATATTAAACAGCGACACCTGAATGCGGGCCTGCAAGTCGGGCAGCTCGTTGATAACGAAAATGCCCCGGTGGGCCCGCGGAATCAGGCCGAAGTGAATTACTCGTTCATCAGAATACGGCAGCTTCAGGGTAGCCGCTTTAATGGGGTCGGCATCACCAATGAGGTCAGCTACCGATACGTCAGGAGTGGCCAGTTTCTCGGTGTAGCGGTCGTCGCGGTGCAACCAGGTAACGGGCGTATCGTCGCCGTGCTCGGCAATCAGGTTTTTGGCATACACCGACAGAGGCTGCAACGGATCATCATTCAGTTCCGAGCCTTCTACCACGGGCACGTACTCATCGAGCAGGCCAATAAGCAGGCGGGCAATGCGGGTTTTGGCCTGGCCGCGCAGACCTAGTAGGTTGATGTGATGGCCAGCCAAAATAGCACGCTGCAGCTCCGGAATTACGGTTTCCTCGTAACCGAAAATACCCGGAAATACATCTTCTTTATTCCGCAGCTTGGCAATGAGATTATCACGCAGCTCTTGTTTCACAGACCGCGGCTGGTACCCGCTGGCCCGCAGTTGGCCCAGCGTACGAATGGATTCTTGTTTCATCGGGAGGTTTAGAGGGGAGTAAGGCCCCGGTTCAGTTAACTGCTAAAGGGCAGCGCAGGTTCTGGTATGCTGGCCGTTGCGCTGCCACCGCATTAATTGGGTGTAGATTAAGCCCGTAGGCCACGTAATAGGGTAGCCGCGCCGCCGCAGTAGGCCAGATTAGCTTCTTACGGCAAAGCTGGCCCGTGCTTATTAGGTAAGCTGACGGAAATACTTATACCGACTTCCGGCGGTTACGCTTGTAGTCTTCAAAGATCAGGTGGCCTAGTCCTTTGAGGGAGCTGTAGTACGCCTTGCCTTGGTTTACCTCCGTAAACTCCTGCACAAATTGCTGCAGGTAAGGGTCAGAGGCAATCATGAAGGTGGTAATGGGCACTTTCAGGCGCCGGGCTGCCGCCGCCAGATTCAGGGTTTTGTTGACCACTTTCCGGTCGAGACCAAAGGCGTTTTTGTAATAGCCATTGCCCTCCTTCAAACAGGTGGGCTTGCCATCAGTAATCATAAAGATCTGCTTGTTAGGCGTTTTACGCTTGCGCAGCAGATCCAGGGCCAGCTCCAGGCCAGCGACGGTGTTGGTATGGTAGGGGCCCACCTGCAGGTAAGGCAGTTCCTTCACCTCAATCTGCCAGGCATCGTTACCAAACACGATAACATCGAGGAAGTCTTTGGGGTACTTTTGCTTCACCAGCTCCGCCAAGGCCATGGCCACCTTCTTGGCGGGCGTAATCCGGTCTTCGCCATACAGAATCATGGAGTGCGAGATGTCAATCATCAGCACCGTGCTGGTCTGCGACTTATGCTCGTTCTCACGCACTTCCAGGTCACCCTCGGTCAGCATGAAGTCGCCGGTGCCGAGGCCGTGGTTAAGCTGGGCATTCCGGATTGACTCGGTCATGGAAATCTGATCAAGCGAGTCGCCGAAGCGGAATTCCCGCATGTCGGTGCTCTGCTCATCGCCTTGGCCGGTGTGTGGCGTGCGGTGGTTGCCCTGCCCAGATTTCTTCAGTTTGCCGAATATTTCCTCAAGCGCAGATTTACGAATCGTCTGCTCGCTTTTGGCCGTGATATTGAAGGCGCCCTGCTCCTGCGGGTCTTCATCGATGTAGCCCTTCTTTTTAAGGTCTTCAATGAAGTCGCCCATGCCGTAGCCATCGTCGGTGAGGCCGTATTGTTTATCGAGCTCGTTAAGCCAGGAAAGGGCCTCACCTACGTCACCGCTGGTGATGGTAATGAGCTGCATGAATATCTTGAAAAGGGAGTCGAAACCTTTCTCGGTTGACTCCTTGGGCACGAAGTCCCGGAAACGAAAGCCTGCTGCCATATAAAGGGGGAGTGAGTTATCAGAACAACTACACCGGCAGCAATGTTCGTTTTGTGCACCGGCCCGTGCCAGAGGCATTTGCCGGATAGTGCTACTGGCCTAGGAGCCCATTTCTCAAGATACCCATTTCACCTAATCCCTCACCACATCTCATGAAAGCTATCTGGAATAATACCGTAGTGGCAGAAAGCGACGACA
Organism: Hymenobacter taeanensis; assembly: GCF_013137895.1. Taxonomy (NCBI): domain Bacteria; kingdom Pseudomonadati; phylum Bacteroidota; class Cytophagia; order Cytophagales; family Hymenobacteraceae; genus Hymenobacter; species Hymenobacter taeanensis. The sequence continues at coordinate 3,885,910 of NZ_CP053538.1, read as the reverse complement.
CTATAGTAGTCGAGAACAACCACTACTTCCCCGCCGACTCTATAAAGCGGGAGTTTTTTGAGGACAGCATTGCGCACACCACCTGCCCCTGGAAGGGCCGCGCCAGCTACTACTCCCTACGCGTGAACGGGGAGCTTAACAAAGATGCTGCCTGGTACTACCCAGAACCCAAGGAAGCTGCCAGTCAAATTGAGGGGCGTGTAGCCTTCTGGAAAGGCGTGAAAGTAGAAAATTAGCAAACAGAAAGGCCGGTTTAACACCGGCCTTTCTGTTTGCTAACCTTGTTTAGCCAAAGCGCACATTGCGTTTATTTGCTTAGTGTCTCACAACATGCGCAATAGACTCCGGACATTCCGGACTCGCAATGGTATAGATGGGCTAACAGCTAAACAGTAGCCTACGTATAGGCAGCTCTCCTTACATTTTTCTGCATGAAGCATTCGTTACCCTTTCTAGGCCTGTTAGCAACGGTCACCGGCCTTTCGCTTTCCAGCTGCGATACCACCCGCGAAACGGTTTCTACCGCTGCCTCTCCCGCCACTATGCGCTCTGAAGCTAATGGCCTAGACACCATTACCAGCTACCACCGCGACTTAACCCAGGGCACAACCCAATACAACGTAAAAACCACGGGCGATGGAAGCATGCGAATGTTAACCGTAGCCGTGCGCCAGAATGGCCGGCCGCTCGCCTCCAGGCAAGATACCCTTGATGGCGAAGTGCAACAGACTGCCCTGCTGCTTACTCCTGGGGGACAACCGAATCTGCTGGTGTTTGTGCAGAGCGCTGGTAGTGGCTCGTACGGCCAACTGTATGGGTACTGGGTTGATGGCCAGGCACTACGGCGGTTACCTGGTTTGCCAGATCTGGCTGGGGCAGCCAGCCAAGGGTACCAGGGCCACGATTCATTGCAGGTACTTAGCCAGGAAGTAGTGCGCTCCTTCCCTATCTATGCTCCCGCCGATGCTAACTGTTGCCCCTCTGGCGGGCAACGGACGGTGCGGTATACCTTAGTGAACCCCAGCCAGGGCTGGCGCCAGGTTCGGGTAGAGCAAACCAGCGCCAAGTAACTCTGGCCCTTTCTTGACCGCGGCTACCGCTCCGCAGGCACTAAGCTCAACAAAACATATTGGCCTAGAATAATTTATTGATATTCCTTATATTAATATTGGTTTATATAGATAGCTTTGCTTTGCACTATGCAGCAGGAAAAATACAACTGATTTGTTTCACTTTCGTTTACTTGCTTAGTCTCTCCGGACTAATATCCTGCTTAGCAGTAAGCTAGCTGTGTATTCGTCTTTCCTAACCCATTCACCACTATGCGTACGTCTTCCTTCACCCTACTCCTACTTGCTTCTGGCATGTGCGCGGCGCTAACGGCCTGCGACTCCACTCGGCCGGTTGCCAGCGAAAGTTCCGACGACTCGGCTTCTACCACTCCAACCGTAGAGGCTTCTGATGTAAGCTTTGATCGTGAGATTACCCAGGGAAACTACCGCTTCACTGTTAAGACGTTCGGCACGCAAGAGCAGCGCGTAGCCAGCATCCGCTCGTATCGGGGTACGGCTCAAACTATTGACCCACTCCGCACCGACATCATGGGTGCAGTAACCAACGTGGTTTCCGGCGACCTGAACGGCAACGGCAAGCCTGAGCTGTACATCTTCACTGACAACAAGAAGGCCAATGGCGGCCTGTATGCCTACGAGTTTGGCGAGCGGGGCTATACGCCAATTACTTCGCCTAGTACGCCTACTGGCAGTGCAGGTACCGGTTATGCCGGCCAAGACACCTACCAGATCATGGGCAACAAGCTGGTGCGCACGTTCCCGGTAACCAGCGCTACCGCCGCCGCCGCTGGTACTACCCCAGCCGCCACCAGCCGCACGGTTGAATATACTCTTGATCCTTCGGGCAAGCTCGTGATGGGGCAGTCAATGGACGCACAACGCTAACCCCTTTTACTCAGGTCATCAAAAAAGCCCCGCAACATCTGTTGCGGGGCTTTTTTGCTTATTCAGTTGTGCTTAAGCAGGCCTAGCGACCTACTTCGTCAATCCATTTGAACTTGTACTCCAGTTTAGGCACCGGCATACGGTCGGCTACGCGGCGCAGGCGGTTAGGCAGGGCCACTACGTACTCGCGGGCTTTCTCGGCGGCGCTGTTGAGACCGGTCATCTGCTCAATCTTCCAGTCCTGAATCAATGATTCCAGAATGTCAGTGTAGTCCTGGCTGGTGTACACTCCCAGGCGCTGGGCAGCATCGGTGAAGTGACCGAATGTCTTGCCCATTTCCACTCCCAGTTCCCGCATATAGTGAGCAGGCATTACAATCTTCTTGCGCATCATGTCCTCGAAGGCAAGCATCATCTCTGAGGGGTCAACCTCAAAAATCTTCTCCACGAAGGTTTTGTACACCCGAGCGTGGCGGGTTTCATCACCGGCAATCATGCCGCAGATTTTTGACAGTTGCTCGTCGCCGGCTTTGCGGGCCAGCTGGCCCACTCGACGGTGCGAGATGTTAGTGGCCATTTCCTGGTAGCTCGTGTAGATGAAGGCACGATACGGGTCGTGGGCAGTGCCCAGGTCAAAGCCATCGGCAATGAGGTGCTGGGTGCTGGCCTCAAACTCGCGCATGTTCACGCGCCCTGAGAGGTAGAGGTAGCGGTTGAGCAAATCACCATGGCGGTTTTCCTCGGCCGTCCACCCCCTGATCCACTGCGCCCAGCCGTTGTTATGGTCGCGCTTCAGATCATCGAGCTGATGAAACCAGGCCTCGTAGTTGGGCAGAGCCTCTTCCGTAATGGTATCGCCAATGAGCACGGCCAGCAAGTCGTAGCTAAGTTCTTTGGCTCGCTCACGCAGGAGTTTTACCTCATCGAAGAAGGTGTCGAGGCTGGAGTCAGGCAGAAAGTCGGTGGGCTGCCAGCTGGCCTCAACACTTTTGAGAAAGGAACCCATGTTTTCTTTCAGAAAAGATTCGAGGTGCTGCAGTACTTCCGCACGGGAGGTGACAGTTGCAATCATGGTGGTGACGGAAAGAGAGAAAGGAAAACTGAGCCAAATGTATGTATTCAGTACCCCGTATTACGCGGAATAAGTCCCAAAGCCCCCTTATAAAATTTTGGCTTTTTCCGTTACTTCATCCTCACTACATATTCATTCACCTCATTCAAATCACTAACTTTCAGTCTTTTAAATCTAAATTCCACCCTTAATGAGTCGGCACTATGTTTGAGCCGTAAATGCCGATTGAGCAGGTTAGCTCCCTTCGGTGTAAGTAGCCAGCGCACATTGGAGTGCAAAGCAAGCTGGTGCAGGGCCTGCGAAAAACCACGTGTACCAGTGAGGTGGTTCCGAAAACCGGGCTGCGATGGGTCTAGCGTCTGCCAGCCCATAAGCGACAATACCTTTACGCGCGAGCCGAAAACGGGGTCAGTAAATGGTGAGGACGACTTATAGGTGGGCTCTACCCCATCTGAGACTAATAATTGCCCAGCGTTAGCTGCCCCCAGCAACAAGTGCCGTTGAGCTTCGTTTGCCCGCTGCTCTTGCAGAAGTACGGTGTGCCGGTGCCAGGTTTTATAGCCATACGGCACGGCTGCCAGCAGCAATACTGCTCCTACGGCCATTACGGAGTGGCCTAGCGCACCGCGCGCCTGTTTACAGAGGTAGATGAGGCTGGCCAGCAACCAGAAATCGAGGAGTGGCAGGGCTACCCGCGGCGGCAGCTTCAGCCCTACTCCCAATACCAGCAGCAAGCCCCCAAAGCCCGCTTGTACCACCCAAAATTCTCCCCGATGCGGCACCCGCAACAACCGGCTTACCTGGTAGGCCACTACCAGCAGCGCCAGCAGCATGGGAAAGTAGTCGCGCACAAGCTGCTGCAGCAACACCCAGAGTTTAACCGGGGCCGTTTGCTGCAGGAAGTACGCTACATCAAACGGAGCCACCCGCGTGAAAAACGCCTCATTCACTAGCGTAGAGTCGCTGAGCATCCAATGCTGCACTTCTGCCAGGGCCAAACTATCGGGGGCGGTGCGCGGCTGCGGATGGTAGAGCTGGTAGTCGTTGATATTTGATTTCAGCACATCGAGCCGCCGGAAAGTAACCTCTACGGGGCTCCAGGTAAGGTTGAGCCACAGCGCACCGAGGGCCGCCCAGCTAACGGCTCCGGCCACTACGGGCAACGTCCGCCACCGCGCCAGCCACCATGCCCCCGGCACAGACGCCAGGAGGCCCAATACCGCCGCACTAGGCCTGATAAGCCAGGCCAGCCCGAATGTCAGCAGCCCCACGCCTACTGCCCAACGGGCGGGGGCACGCTGAGCCGCAAACAGCACTCCTGCTCCTGCCAGCAGCACCGGCACCCGCACATAATTAAACCAGAAGCCATGCTCAAGCCACGCCACGCCGAAAAACAGCACCAGAAATACCACTGCCTGGCCCAGCGGTACCCAGGGCCGCAGCAGGCGCTCCACTACGGCAAACGTGAGTACCGTAGCCGCGTACAGTAGGCCATACAGCGTGAGAGCGTACCACGGAACCAGTGGGTAAGCCGCGTATAGCCGGCTCCAAAGGGCCGCGTAGCCATGAAAGTACAAGTGCAGATCAGCCACCGGGGCCGCAGCCGATACCCCGCGCAGCAATGCCACAATGGTTAAATCGTCGTTGGTTTCGCTGAAGCAGCCCAGCCCTAGGCCACTCGCCAGGAGCAGGAGCAGCGGCAGCAGCAGCAGCAGGGACCAACGGCGCAGATTCATGGCTGCAAGATACAGCCTCTGGCATAGTGCGGCTGCGTAGCTTTGCGCCCATGATATCTCGCCGCCTGGCCGACTGGACACTCCTGTTCGTGGTGCTGTTTACCATTGCGTATTTTTTTCTTAGCCACGAAGGGCTCTACGCCATTGATGACTATTTCTATTCTCGGTATGCGCATCAACTAATTAGCGGCACCTTCCGGGTGGCCCCCGATCCGCAGGGCCTGCTTCACGACCCGCTCAAGGAACGGCCTATGATTTACGGGCCAGTAGCCCTCTGCTATCTGCTGTTTGGCATCAATATCATTAGCAGTACGCTGTGGCCTTTGCTGGCCACCCTGGGCTGCGCAGTGCTATTTTGGAAGCTATACCGCCGCCGTGAGCCAGTAGTAGCTGCTACGGCTATGCTGCTGCTGGGCCTGCACTACTTCACTCTCAATCTAACCAACTACCTCTATCCCGATAACATCCTGATGTTCTGGTGCCTGGCTGGCTCCGCCGCTTTGCTGGTGGGGCGCCGGGCTGAGGCGCGGAAAGTTGCCTGGGGAATGGGGTTTGCCGGGCTCAGCTTCGCGGCGCTGCTTAGCAAAGAAACCATTGTGTACTATCTCCCCTTCTACCTGGCAGTGTTGGGGCGCGATGCCTGGCGACGGCAGAACCTCCGGTTTTGGGTTGCGGCAATGGCTAGTGGCCTAGTGCTACTCAGCGCTTACCTCGCTTTCTACCAGCTCTTTACGAATGATGCGCTGTACCGTCTGCACCTGATTGAGCACACAAATGAGTTTCTGAAGGAAGGAAATTACCTCTTGGGTAACCGCGCGGCGCTTATGGGGCGCATCACCTGGCAGCCCCTGGCCTTCTTCATCGGGACTGGGCTGGGGCCCCTGCTGTTACTGGCCATAGCGGCGCTGCTTCAGCCCGCTGCGCCTGACTCCGACAAGCGGTTTTGGCTGGGGCTGGGATTTAGCACACTGCTTTTCTTCTGGGTAGGGAGTACTTCTCTAAGCCAGTATAACCCTATAACGCTGTTGCCACGCATGACCACTCCCCTGTTACCGCCGCTGGCGCTGGCCGCGGGATATGGGCTGCGTACTCTCCTTCGCACGGGTAAAGGGGTAGCCTTGGTGGCACTTGACCTGCTGCTGTGTGCGGGGTGGCTGCACAATGGTCTTTCGGTGCTATATGGTAGTCTAGGGGTGTTTCTGGCCGTTGTAGCTGCGGCTCAACATATACGCTGGAGCTCCGCAATGCTCCGCACTAACAGCAGTTGGTTGCCAGTACTTACGCTGGTAGTACTGGCTGGCTGCCTGGCTATTCGGCCGGCGTATTTTATGTGGAAGCCCTCGGTGTCGTCGCATTTTGCGCAGAACCGGATTATACAACAGCATTTACAGGCGCCCGCCACGGGCGTGGTGCTGGTTGATGACTTCCTGATTGATAACTACGACTTCTACTATGGCTTTGAAATGCCCCCGCAGCTGCAGTATCGGCGGTACTGGTCGCGCGATTCGCTGCTGCTGCACCCTGGCCAACACGCGTGGCTGCTGCTCAACCGCAGCACTCTTACCAACGACGAGCTAACCCGCAAACTCATCCGCTACTCCCCCGACTCCGTTCTGAGCTGGTACCCCCAGCGCCGCCTACTGGCCGAAGACGGCAAAGTCTCGCTGTATGAGGTGAAATTGGGTAATAAAGTGATGTCGGGTCAATGATTTGATGTTATGTTCCTATCACTTCAACATGTAATCTCACCTCATTCTTACCCACAGGCCTAGCAATTTGTCGAGGGGTTGGAGGTGGCCTAGCTTCTGCAAAAGACGGTACAGCTCGCGGGCTTCGGGGTGGTTGCGCCAGCGCACGGCCTGGCGCAGCTCCCAGCGCACCCGCACAGCCAAGGCAGCCCGTTCTGCTTCATCCCGGCACATGGCCAGGGCCTTCCGGCAGACTTTGATAGTGGAGTTGAGGTAAGGGTCATGGGGGCGGTAGCCTTTGCGCGACATTGACTGCGGATGCAGGCGCTTTTGGGTGGTTACCTCATCCTGAAAGTAGAACTGCCAGTGTCGGGAAGCACGCACCCAGAAATCAAAGTCTTCGTAGGCCAGGGTCTCATCATAGCCCCCAAGCTGCTCCAGGGTGGCGCGGCGCATGGTCATGGTGGGGGTGCTGATGAAGTATCGGGCCAGCACATCAGCAAACACCCAGCCTGAAGCCGGGCGCGGCTCCAGGCCCTGGGCGGTGCGGCGGAAGTGGCGGCGGACCAGCTGGCCCTGCTCGTTAATGAGCTCCGCATCGGAGTACACCATGCCGCATTGCGGGCCCGCCTGCCGAAAGGCTGCCACCTGGTGCTCTACCCGATGAGGAAGCAGCACATCATCGGTAGCAAAGTCAATTACAAACTCCCCCGCTGATTGCCGAAAGGCCTGGTTGAAAGCCCGGCAATTGCCCACGTTCTCAGCTAAAAGCAGCAGGCGCCAAGTGGGGTGCGCGGCAGCATACTGCTGCAGTATAACTGCGCTTTCATCAGTGCTGGCATCATCAACAAGCAGCACCTCCAGGTGCGGGTACGACTGGCTTAGTATGGAGTCGAGGGCCTGCGGCAGGAAGCGGGCGTGGTTGTAGCAGAGGGCAATAATGGTTACCAGCGGCAACTCAGCAGTAGGCATAGCAAGGCAAGTTAGTAGTTAATAATCTATGCAGAAGCCTAATGACCACCTACATGCTGCAGAGTATGAATCATATTTTCATTGGTTTTACGTGCTAATTGTCAGCCATTTGATGCCTACATCTGAAACCATACCATTAACGTATCACCGGATGTACTTTCGCATTATAATCCTACAGGATATCACGCCGAAAATACCACAGGCAGCTTGGTAGCAGTACCCAATAGCGTGCGGCGTGCGCCAGCGGAGCACCCATTGTACCGTAGCGTGGCACCAGCCAAATGAGCAGTAGTGCATACAGCACTGCCGATGCAGCTTGTACCAGCACGTAGCGCCCAACCTGCGCCCGAACAGTCAGCAGAAATAGCAACGCCCAGGTCAGAAACTTCGCCCAGTCGCCTACTAACTGGGGCGCAAGCAGCGGTGCGGCAGCAGCAAAATGCTGATTAAAGAGGAGCGGCAGCAGCCAGCCCCGCAGTAGCCACAACAGCACAAACCCCACAAGCACCACCGGCGCCAACAAGGAAAGTACGGCCCGGACCAGTGCCCGGCGCTGGAGGGGTTGGGCCGTGAGAGCTGCCAGCCGCGGATAATACACGCTGCCCATTATGGCCGAGAAAACCATGGTATAATTGTCGGAGAGTTTGGCTACGGCTTGCCAGAGGTCGGTTTGAGCCAGCCCGAGCTGCTGAATCAGCACTTCGCGCATGGCAAAATCGACACTTTTGCCAAACAACAGCACACTTACGGCCATCAGCAGAAAGCGGCTTACTCCTCGTACCGCCGGCCAACTGAATCGGCCAGATAGGCGGGGCAGCAGACCGGCCCGGTACGCAAGCCCCAGCGTGGGCACCAGCGTAAGGCCCTGCGCAACCAGGTAGGCCAGTAGCGCCGTTTGGCTGGAGCCTCCCAACACCAGTACGCCGGCTACTGCTCCTACTCCTAACCCACTGAGCAGCACCGTCAGGACGACGTACTGCCGCAGTCGGCCCGCTGCCAGTAACACCGACACCAAAAAGGCATGCCCCGTTAAGAGCGTAATACCCAGCGCAAACAACAGTCCCCAGGCCAGCGTGGGCTGAAACACGCCTATCAGTGAGGTGGGGGCAATAACCAGGACACCAAAACCAACCAGCAGTGCGCCAGCGTTTAGCAGAAGCCCCGCCCCCCACCACGCTCGGTAACGGCCCGAGCCGGCCCGTAATGGGGCCAGATATTTCACCAGCCCCACATGTACCCCATCATTGGGCAGGGTAGTAAACAGGGCCATTAGGTTCTGGAAGTGAGCCAGCAGCGTGATACCTCCCGCGCCCCCATACAGCGCCAGGAGTTTGTTGAGCGCCAAGGCCCCGGCTGCACGCGCCAGCACGGCTACCCCCGAGCCTACAGAGCCGCGCAGGAAGCGCCCCAGCACGGCAGCGCGTGGCTCAGGCTGGGGTACAACGGAGGCGGGAGGTTGCTGCATCAGAACATACAGGCGCTAGGCCACTCGCCAATGCCAGCGGCCCAATATGTTTCCAGGAATACTCATTTCTCGAAGGTCAGCTTCAGACTGAGCACCCCACCTAAGTGCCGCTTAAACTGCAGCAATGAGTAATTCGGCCCTTCGGGGAGCATAGAGGTGCCCAAATCAAGCAGCCGCATACCGCTGGCTTTACCAAAAGCATGCAGGCCCGCATTAAGCAACACCACCGGACTGAAGGCGTTGTAGGCCAGGGGGCTGGCAGGGTAAAAGTTATACAGCACTTCACTGTTTACCCGAATAGCCACTGTGAGGGCCACCCACTCCCCGGCTGCGTTGCGCACCGAAAACAGGAAGTAGTGCTGCGGAAACAGCCGAAACAACTCCTGCAAGCGCTCTAAGGGCAAAGAAAGCTGCTGCCCCTTCTCTTGCCGGCAGCGGCTCAGGAATTCGTAGGCCAGGGGCAACAGCAACGGGGGCTCCTGCTCAAACTGAAAGCCATGCCGCTCACACTTCCGCAAACGGCGCCGCTCAGAGGGGTGCAGCCGGGCCACAAATTCATCCTGCAAAGGCAAGTGATTGTTCAGCTCGGTTTGCGTAATGCGAAACCCCAATTGGGTGAGTGCCTGGGTAAGTAAGGCACTGCCGGCTTCATCGTAGTCCAGGGGGTAGCTGCGCACCTGTAGGCGCTGCACACCCTGCTGAGCTAACTGGGTATCTACCACCGTCAGGAAGCCAGCCACCACGTCGGCGGGGATGCCGGGCATCAGCTGGGCACTCCCGAAGGGGGCCTGCCAGGGGCTATGAGCCTCGCGGCCAGCAGCATCCAGAAAGGCGTGGAACTGGCCTACGGTCTGGTTGGCTCGTTGGTCTTCCAGATAAAAATGGAGCCGCTCACCGGGGGCTTGCTGCAATGCCAGGTGGGCCGGCGTTAGGTACAGAAAGGGGTCGTAGGCCAGGGGGCGGGTTGGCGTTGCCTCTACTCCGCGCAGAAAGCGCACCGCATAACGCCCCTCTTCCAGGGGCAAGAGCAGCAGGTTGGGAGCAGAGGTAGCGGCAGAATCCAAGGGCAAAATGAGCAACGGCGTGCAGGCGAAAGTACGAGAAAAATGCCGCGGCTGGTTGCTCACGCTGCTTTATCCTGCGGCACGGATAACCAGCCATGCCTGCGCCTGCAACAACGAACTTCCGGTCAAATCTCGTAAACTGCCTTCCTGACTTGTGTTCCTCACTCATGAATTCTGCCGCTTCCCCTCCTTCTGCTGCCGTTCCTCCCTCCATTTTGCCAGATCCTGAGGCGGAGTTACCCCATCCCACGGGTGCGTTAGCCGACCGCGACGCCACCCGCCAGGCGCACGAGCAAACGGTGGGCCAGCGCCCCGGCACACTCATGGTCCGGCCTGATGCGTTACCGCCGCGCCTGTTTCTGATCAGCTACTCCGAGAGCTTTTTCCAGGAGCGCGAATATTTTGATTATCCGGCGTTGCGGGCGTTTATTCAGGAGCACCCTGAGCTTAAGCACTGGTTTGATGTACGCGGCTACAACAACCTGCCCCTGATGCAGCAGATTCAGGAAGACTTCCGGATTCACCCGCTCATGATGGAGGACGTGCTCAACGATTACCAGCGGGCTAAAGTGGAAGAAACGGAAGACGGCCTGTTTCTGGTGTCGCGGATGACGGAGTTTACCGCCCAGCTGGATATTGACGACGACCAGCTTTCCATCTTTACCGGCGACAACTATATCCTGAGTTTTCAGGACGATTACGAGGACTGCCTGGAGGCCGTGCGGCAGCGCCTGCGCTCGGGCCGCAGCTCCATTCTGCGCCGCCCCCCGCTATACTTGGCCTACGCCCTCACCGATGTAGTACTCGACCACTACTACCCCACCATGGCGGCCATCGGCGACTACATTGAGAAGCTGGAGGAACGCATTTTCACGGGCCGCTCGGATAGGCGCCTGCTCAACCGCATCCTGCACATCAAGAAAGACATTGTGCGATTTCGGCGGCTTGTGTATCCTGAGAGAGAAAAGATTGCTGAGATACTGCGCCTGCCGGAAGAGGTGGTGCCCGAAGACATCAAAACTTATTTCAAAGACTGCTACGACCACGCCATTCAAGCCATGGATTTAGCCGAGAGCTACCGCGAATCAGTAAGCAGCCTCGTTGATTTGTTCTTGTCTGATCAGAGCAACCGCATGAATGAAGTTATGAAGGTGCTCACCATCATCAGCAGCATCTTTATTCCGCTCAGCTTTGTGGTAGGCCTGTACGGCATGAATTTCCAGCGCGAAGCCCCCGATGGTCATATCAACTACCTCAACATGCCTGAGCTATACAGCCCATGGGGGTACCCCGTGCTGCTGACTATTTTAGGACTGATAGTCATTTGCCAGCTCATCTATTTCTACCGTAAAGGCTGGCTAACCAACAGATAGACAGCTTACTATGACCTCCACTAGGCAGGCGCCGGTTTGGCACTAGCCGGCTGGTTATCACACAAAAAGCCCCCACCTCTAGTCAGAGGCAGGGGCTTTTTATTGTTTGTGACTAGGCCACCGGGTAACCTAGCAAACGGCTATTTCTTCACGAACACAGGGAGCTGGGCTTCAAACAAGCGGGTAAACTCCTGGCTGCTAAGAATATGGCCCTGCTTTTGAGCATTATTTGCCACGTTATAGCCCCATTGCGCAGCTGCCAGGCGTTGGGTGGGTGTACCATGGTGCCCGTCGCTGGTGAAGCTGCAGTCGCCGATGTTAAAGAACACTCCTAGGAACTGCTGCACCCGCTTCCACTGCATAGCAGCACCCCGGGCATGCGAGAGATAATACGCTGAATAGGCATCAGCCATTAGCTCCGTACGGCGGGTGGCCTCTGGGCTCTGGGTGGTTTCAAACAAGTTGAGCTGAAACTGAATCTGATGGCCAAACTCGTGGGCCAGAATAGCCTGCGGAGCCACATCACCGTAACCAATAGCAGTGAAGGCATTCAGGATACCGTCGCCCATGATAATCTTATCAGGGATGGTACCGTAGGGAGGAAAGCTGAAGCCCTGCTGGGCAAACGCATTAAACGTAAAAATGGGATGGTTGCCAGCACGGAACTGCGGAACCTCCGCGGCCAACATGGTTACAATGTCGGCTAGGGTACCCGCCGTTGCGGGGCTAACCCCATATACAGCCACGTACGTCCGTACAATACGGTCGCGGTTGGTGAGCATGTTGCCATGCATGGCGGCCAGCACAATGTCCGCCGACTGGATATTCCAGAAGCGCTGTAAGTCTTTGAAGGTCTTGGTTAGGCGTTGGCTGTATTCGCCGTTGGCCCCAAACGTCTGGTTCTGAGAGCTATTCTCAAATATTAGCGCATCATAAGTAGGCAAATCCAGCATGGCGAAGTCTAGCGCGTAGCCAATAACCTCGTTGTTCCAGTCAGCTAATTGCTGATCAAGCCACTGATTTGATGGGGTATTAGAGTCACAGGGGGTGGGCTCTAGTGCAAGTACGTTGCGCACTTTATCGCGGTACTGCTGATCGGTCTGTAATAAGAGCGCGGAACGCTCTTTGAGCTTGGCTTCCACCCCGGCGGGCAAAGCGGCCCGGAGCTGGTTGATCTTGTCTCTTGTGGAAGCAGAGAGCTGGGCTGATTGTTGGGTGACAGTACTGGGACGGATTGCATTCTCCGTTTCCTTAGAACAGCCAGTTAGCAGAATAAAGGAACAGGCAACGAGCGCCGTTAGGCGGTTAAGGTGCTTCATAGTACTAGTATTTTATGGAAGAATTGGGTGTATTGAATCACATTAATTGTATCGAAACAAGGTTATTATATATACTTCCTATAATAAAGCCTTGCATAACTCAACTGCCTCAATAGAGTTGGCTTCATCGACACTCTGGCCAATGTATAATTACATTATATAAAATCCTAAAATAATAATAAATCAAAATATAGGGGCTTTGTAGTGTACTGAATTGACGACTTGCCAATAAACACACGTATTTACTGCTAAAGTACAGTGGTATAGGTTAGTTAGGCCAGTTAGCGCTAACCGCAAAAAGGGCGGTAGTGCTTGTGAGGATTTCATCCTAACGGCGCAGTATCTTTCAGCAAGCGCTTACTCAGCCCCTACGGTGGGCACTTGCCGCCCCGCTGCCATTCCTTTTAATTTAGCCGTAGATCAGAGCGCCGGAGCTCAGCATCTACTACCCGAAATAGATGGTAGATAGCCGTAGCCGGATTGTATTCAAGCGCGATTTGCGGGGCGGAGCTATCGAAGGGCTGGCCTCCTACCAGCCGGGCCCGGGCGTCGTAGAGATACACCTTCCCCGGCCCCTGCTCCGAGAGAGCATACACTTGCCGGCTTGGCCCAAAGTTGAAGTACTGCACCTGCTTAGGAGCCGAGGTGACGAAGGTTTGGGTGAGGAGTTGGCGGCCAGTAGCATCAAACAGAGCCAGGCGGCCGCCTTCTTCCCGCGCTACCACGTAGGAGCGTTGCTGCTGATCAGGCACCAGATGAAACTCGGAGTTACGACTCCAGGTAGCTATGCGGCTGCGAGATACTATGTCGCCGCTGAGGTTGAAGCTTACCCGCTCCCCGTGCTGACTAACCACGGTCAGGCGCGTGCGGCGCATGGTAGGCCCTATCTCAGCTAAGGCCCCGCTGTGTAGGCGCGCCCCCACGCTAATTGGGAACCCCGGGTACACGCCACCCGCCTGGTCGAAGGCGTAGATATAGCCATTCTCAAGCAGCACCACTAGTACATCGCGGCCATTTACACTTAAGTAGTGCGGGGGCGCTGCCAACCGGAAATCCAGCTGCTTAGGCTGCCAGCCCGGAAAGCTACGCCCTTGGGTATCGTAAAGGAATAGGTTGCTGCCACTACCGGCTACCAGCAGGCGCGCTGCTGTGCCCCCGGCCACTGGTAGCACGGTTAGGGAAGTGGCCTGTAGCGTATCGGGGAGATTAAGTGGGAAATTAGGCAGCAGCTGACCGCGGCTATTATAGCCAAATAGCTGCGTAGCGCTGGCTACCAAAACGCCATTGCCACCGGGCAGGTGGTAGGGTGGGCAAATCATGGGCCCCGGCAGGGTATCAGACCAGGCTACCACATTGTCGGGGGTTACGTAGTGCAGCACGCGCGCGGTATCCTGCACCAGTATGCCCGATACACGGGCCCCGCTCACGGGCACCAAGCTGGGCGAGCTGCTCAGTGCCGTTTTAAAGGTGAGCACGCTGCCGGTACCATCCTGGTTTTGGGGCCGGGCCACGGCGGGGCCTTCTGCAGGGTGCCGAAGCACAAAATGGGTAAAGTACTGGGCGCCTTCCTCTCCCTCATTAGCCGCTGGTACCCATTGCAGGGCAATTTGAGGGAAACGTTTGAAGAGTGTTTCGTTGCGTAACAGGCCCGCCCGGCGGTCTTCCACCAAGCCGCGCAGCAGCAGGTTCCAGGCGTTACCTATGTCAAGCAGCACACTCATGCGGGCCATGGGCTGCGTATCCTGCAGAAAAGCCATTTGGGTAGGTGAGCGGCTCCAGACTTCCCCTGCCTCCACGCTCCGCAGCCACTGGCGCACCGCCTCGGCATCTTCGCCGAAGGCCACGTAGTTGCCCACTTGCGCCACTACGGGCTCGGGGAAGTTGCGGAACAAAGGCCCCAGCAGCCGCTGGGGTAGCTCAGGTACGCCGGTCTGGTACAGCTGAAAAGCCCCCACGCGCTCAAATGAGGGCGGTGTGCCGGTAGCCCGCCGCACCTGCCCTAGCAAAATGCTTAGGCGGTTGGGGTCAGAGCACCAGGCCAGGGCTAACTTGCCCGGCCGCAGTCTGGCCGAGGCTGTTTTGAGGTAGCACAAGGCCACTTCTTGCCGGAGGAGCACCGCCATGCTATCAATAAGCGGGGCCGCGGTATCTGCCACCGAGTCGGCAACCAGTGGGGCGGGGCTGATACGCAACGCGGCGGCCTGCTCTAGGCCTAGGTGAACCAGTAGGGCTGTGCGCAGGGGCACCACCTCTGCCATGCGGAGGCGCTGGGCTGGTTGGCCCTTCAGCCGCTCGTGCAGCCCATGACGGGCTGTTTCGGCGTTGGCGAAACCATCAAACACCACTTTGTTGCCCGTTAGCTTCATCTGCACCAGCTCGTTGCGGGCCAAGCTGGCTACCTCAGCCAGATCAGACTCAATATCGCGGCGGAAGAAGACGCCCAGCAACTGGGGTAAACGCCGTTGGTTGAGCAAGAGCGTGGCATCAACGCTTTTTTGGCGGAAATAATCCGTGCTTTGAAACTCCGATGCCACCGTGGGCTGATCGGGATGCTCTAACCGTAGGGCCACGGCTTCTACCAGCTTGGGGCTAGCACTAATGAGCAGGTGGTTACGATAGTTGAAGAATGTGAGGCCCTCGCCAGTGCTGCGCTGCTGCACCTGCGTGAACTGCTGGTCGTGAAACTCGCGGGTCCTGACCTCGTAGCGTGCATCGCGGCCCAGCCCCTCTACTAGATTGCGCACCTGCCGGTACTGCCGCACGCTGCTTATGGGCACCTGGAACAGCACGTCAAAACTAGTAGGGCCCGTAACGTGCACCGAGGTCAATACCCGCTTACGACCCAGAAAACGCAGCACCACATCCTGGCCACCGGTCAGGCTGTCGGCCAGGGCCAGGTTGTCCTCTACCTGCTGGAAATACCGCACGGCCGTGAGGTTATCCCAGAGCTGTGTTTCCTTGAGGTGGCGCACCAGCGTTGGATGATCGTGGGTGACGGTGACCAGGACGGCATCATCGGGCACAAGCGCCCACGGGTCAACGGGCACCTGTGCTTCGCGGTGGCGATAGTACACGTACGAACCCAGTGCCGTAAGCAGCAGCAGACCTGTCAAAAACACCAGTACTCGTTGCGACATGCAGGATTCCGGGAAGTGCGGGCGGCAAAAATAGGGATTACTCCGTAGGCGCGCGATAGTTGGTGCCACACCTTCTTCTACTGTACGCACAAACGGCTACCTATGCTGCCAACTCCTCATTTACCCGATGGCTAATTTCAGGCCTAGCGTACTGCCTGCCAATGCTGGAAGCTGCCTGAAGTATGCCTTAAGCTCATTTCTGAATATGCAACCGGGCATTCTGCTAGCAGCACATTTCTTTTCTATCTTCCGGCCCTGAAACACACCCTACTCTCCCTGTATGTCTGAAAAACAAGGCCATTTCCAGCGGGCCATTACGCTGTTTGATGCCGTCATGATTGTGACCGGAAGCATGATTGGCTCCGGTATTTTCATTGTGTCGGCAGATATTGCTCAAAAGGTTGGCTCCGCGGGCTGGCTGCTTGTGGTATGGCTCATCACGGGTTTCATTACCCTGGCCGGGGCCGTGAGCTACGGTGAGCTATCGTCTATGTTTCCGAAAGTGGGTGGCCAGTATGTGTACCTCCGCGAAGCCTATAACAAGCTGGTAGCTTTTCTTTATGGCTGGACGCTGTTTCTGGTGATTCAGACCGGCGTAATTGCCGCCGTGGCAGTGGCCTTTGCCCGGTTCACGGGGGTACTGCTGCCCTGGTTCAGCGAAACCAACGTTTTGTTTAGCCTAGGCAGTTTTCAGTTCAGCACCGTGCAGCTGCTGGCCATTATTCTGCTGGTGGTGCTCACCTACATCAACTCCCGCGGCGTGCGCAGCGGCAAGCTTATTTCCAACGTCTTCGGCAGCACCAAGCTGGTAGCCCTGGGCCTGCTGATTCTGGGTGGCCTAGCGTTGGGTATCAATCAGCAAGCGGTTAGCGTAAACTTTCAGGATATGTGGCAGGCTGCCAGCTTCGATAAGCTGGGCCACTCCTCGCCCCTGAGCACCTCGGCCCTCATCACCGCCATCGGGCTGGCTATGACGGGCTCCCTGTTCAGCTCCGACTCCTGGAATAACATTGGCTTCTCCGGCGACGAAATTGTGAAGCCCGAGCGGACCATCGTACTCAGTATGGCCCTGGGCACGGCCATTGTAACGGCGCTGTACATCCTCATCAATATTGTGTATCTGCTGGTGCTGCCCCTGAAAGGTAACCCTGAGGCCGCTACGGTTATGGGCCGGGGCATTATGTACGCCACCAATGAGCGGGTAGCTACGGCCGTGGCCGAGAGCATTCTAGGCCAGGTGGGCGCCTACGTAATGGCCATCCTGATCATGATCAGTACCTTCAGCGCCGATAACAGCATCCTGCTTTCCGGAGCCCGGGCATACTACGCCATGGCCGCTGATGGGCTGTTTTTCCCTGGCATGGCGCGCCTGAACAAGGCCGGCGTACCGGGTGTGGCGCTGTGGGCGCAATGCGCCTGGGCCAGCCTGCTTTGCCTTTCTGGCTCCTACGGCGACCTGCTCAACTACGTTATGTTCTCGGTAATTCTGTTTTATGTTATTACCATCATTGGCATTTTCGTGCTGCGCCGCACTCGGCCCGATGCTCCCCGCCCCTACCGGGCAGCTGGTTACCCCA
The DNA here is from genome assembly GCF_013137895.1 of Hymenobacter taeanensis. Classification (NCBI taxonomy): domain Bacteria; kingdom Pseudomonadati; phylum Bacteroidota; class Cytophagia; order Cytophagales; family Hymenobacteraceae; genus Hymenobacter; species Hymenobacter taeanensis. The sequence goes on along the minus strand of NZ_CP053538.1, from coordinate 3,868,549 downwards.
TCATTCCGCTGCTGTACGTTATTCTGGCCTCGGGCTTCTGCTTCGTTCTGCTCACTGACCCCGTAAACTCCAAGTTTGCACTTCGGGGCCTGGGCCTTGTGGCAGTGGGCATACCAGTGTACTACATTTTCGGTAGGCGCTTTTCTGGTATTCAAAACCAGGAGCCTAACTAGAATTTAGCGCTAACCACACATAAAAAGCCCCGCCGATACATATCAGCGGGGCTTTTTATGTGTGACTTGTCAGGGCTTAGGCTAGCACTTGCGAGCTGGCAGTCATACTTTTTGCATCCAGGCTATGAAACTACTGCTAGGCCACTACCTAACGCCGACGACGCTTGCCTGCATTCTCAGAAGGCACGAGCGTTACATTAACGGGCTGGGCACTGCGGGCATGGATCTCCTGGTCTTCATACCCACCATATCCATACACCAGGGTGTTATCACCGGCAGGTAGCTCCAGGGAGTAATTACCGTTAGCATCCGTCCCCACGGCTTTCTTGGAGCCCTTTACCAGCACGGTAGCGCCGGCCAAAGGTCGCCCGTTCTCGTTTAATATCCGGCCCGAGATGGTGACCATAGCAGGAACAGCGGGCTCAGCAGCGGGCACGGGCTCTACTGCAACTTCCTCGGGCGCAGCTTCTTCTTTCGCTTCTATGGCCTCAGCGCGCACTACCGCTTCGCGGGTGGCTTGGGGCTTGGCCGCTACAACAGCCTGCTGTGCGGTGGGTGCCTTGGCAACTCCAGTGGGATTTGCCTCTACCGTTGCAGCTACCGTATCGGTGGGTGCATCGGTAGCGCGGGAGCCGGTTACGGTGGCATCACCCAGCTCAATACCTGGCATGGCATTTACTATTTGGCGGGTGGCTTGCGCAGGCAACAGCGCGTAGCCTGACACTACCAGCGCCAGAATGCCTCCTACTATCAGCGCAAGGCGCCCATTGCCGGAGGATAGGTTTTCCTCCTCGGCCAATACTTCTGGGGTTACTTCTTCGTCTTCAAAAGGAGTAGAGGTGTTCTCATTCATAGAAGTGTGCGTAAAAATGGGAATTTGGCAGGTAAAGCAATTGGCAAGAGATCTTAGGGAGAGCTCATTATGAGAATATTCCCTTTTAGCACCCTCTGCAGCTCCTAAAGATATAGAGCAAGATTCCGTAAATCCTAATTTGGGATAGGCCCACTTGGCAAAACTCTTCTTTGTTCATATATAGACACAAAAAAGCCCTACTCCGGCCGGAGTAGGGCTGTCGGCAATTGCTTTGTAAGCAACTAATCTTCAACTGGTTTAGCGGGGCCGCTGGGCGCTGACTCGCCAAATTTCTGGTCACGGGTGCGCAGTTGGTGGTCGAGCTCTACGCTGCCCTCAACGCCGAAGCCAGGACCACTGGCCTGCTCGCCGGGGTTATCGTGCTCGTTGCCGCCCTGGGGCACTCCCTCGCCCCCGTTAATGTGCAGGTTTTCGAGCTGGTCTTTCTGGTCGGCACGTTGGGTGTAGCCCCCGGCCCCCTGGTTGCGGTGCGCCGAGGAATCATCGGACTGCTTACCGTTGCTTACTAACTCTTTAAAGTCTTTGGTGTTTTCCAGTTGCTCGTTGTCGGGCGTTGCTGCTTTATCGTGCACTGCGTTGTCAGCAGATTTATCGTTCGTTGCCATGATGGACGGGATTTTGATGAAATGTAGCTAGGTACTAGGGGTGTACGCGGGCTGGGTTGGTAGGGTTAGTAAGGCCAGCGGTAATGCTGGCCTCAGGTGGCAGGGAGTACTACAGAGCAGAAATCAATCCGGGCCGGTAACTCCTCCGTATGCAGAAAAGCACTCCTGGCAGCTGCCCCACCCTGCTAACCTTGCCGGATGCATTTTTATAGCACCTTTGCGGAGCGGGCCTTTTCACTTGCTTTCCTATGAACCTGGTTATTATTGGCAACGGCATCACGGGGGTTACTTGTGCTCTTACAGTGCGCCAACTGCGCCCCGATGCTCACATCACGCTGGTTTCTGATGAAAGCCCGTACCATATTTCACGGCCGGCCCTCATGTACGCCTACCTAGGCCACCTTCGCCCCCAAGACCTGAAACCCTACGGCGACTGGTTCTGGCCTGAAAACCGCCTTGAGCTGGTACAGGCCATTGCCACTCATATTGATACCGAGCCCCAGCAAGTGCACTTAAACACCGGCGCAGTGCTGCCTTACGATAAACTACTGGTAGCCATTGGATCTGTGAGCCGTTTCCAGGACTGGCCCGGACAGGAGCTAGCGGGCGTACAAGGCCTCTACGGGCTGCCCGATCTGGAGCGTATGCACCGCGAAACGCATGGCGTAAAGCAGGCAGTGGTGGTAGGCGGAGGCCTTATTGGCGTAGAGCTGGCCGAAATGCTGCACTCCCGCGGCATTGCCGTTACCATGCTCGTGCGCGACACCCACTACTGGGGCTCAGTGCTGCCACCCGAAGAAGCGGCTCTGGTAAACCGCCAGCTCCAGGCCCACCACATTCAGGTGCAGTACAGCACTGAGCTAACGGAGATTTTAGGTGATACCGCAGGCCGGGCACGCGCCGTGCTTACCTCTAAGGGGCAGGAAATTGCCTGCCAGTGGGTAGGCCTTGCCACCGGAGTAACGCCTAATAGTACGCTTGCCCAGGCCTCAGGCCTTGACACCGACCGCGGCATTCTGGTAGATGAGCAGCTGCAAACCAGCCAGCCCAACGTTTTCGCGGCCGGCGACTGTGCCCAGCACCGCCAGCCCGGCCCCGATGAGGTGCCCATTGAACAACTCTGGTACACCGGCCGCCAGCAAGGTGAAACAGTGGCCTACACTATCTGTGGGCAGCCCCGGCCGTACCAGCGCGGACCGTGGTTTAACTCGGCCAAATTCTTTCAGCTCGAATACCAGACGTACGGCCGGGTGCCAGCCCATACGGCTGCCGGCACCCACAGCGTCTGCTGGCAGCACCCAAACGGTCAGCACCTGCTCCGGATAAACTTCAGGGAGGATGGCACAGTCGTGGGCATGAATACGCTGGGTATTAGGCAACGCCACGAGGTGTGGGACCAGTGGCTGCGCAACGCCACCTCTATCACGCAGGTGCTGAGTGAACTCAGAACTGCCAACTTCGACCCTGAGTTTTACCGGCGACATGAGGCGGCGGTTATAGACCAGTTCACCCGGCAGTTTCCGCAATTTCCTGTGGCGCTACACCGGCGGAAAGGGTTCTTTTCATTTAGCTAATTCGTTATTTAAGATGCCCTGCGCTGGCTAGTGGCATAGCCCGGCATAACGTGCTTTGTTTCAACTCCTGACCTCACTTCCCATGGATTTCTCCAAACTCTACCGCCCCAGTGCCCTCAACAGCTTCCAGTACATTGCTCTGGTAGGCGTAGTAATGAGCGCCGGGGCTCAGCTAGTGATTCATCTCCTGGGCCAACCCGAGCCTAAGGGCTATAACTGGCTTTACCTCTGCTGGGCGGTACTGTACGTGCTGGGTACCCTGTTAAACCTGTTTGGCAAACCCAACGACGGTCATCACCATCATCACCACTAAGCCTACGTTGGGGTGGCCTAGGCCACTCGCCAAACAACCTGTTGCCGCACCTAGGCCGGTTTGCCCCGGTAGCTAATCCACCTCATCCCTATGGATTCTTCTCTTTCTCTCTCAACACCTCCGCTGCCCACCGTACCGGCTACCGAAAAGATCCTGCTCACCATCATTGGGCTGGGACTTTTGGCACTGCTACCTGCCGCTTTTGCCGCCGATCCGTTCCAGGCTCGGATGAGTTTGTACGTGGCCATGGCCCTGGTAAGTGGTGGTACGCTGCTGTGGGCGGCGCGCAAGTTTGGCGGCCACCCGGCCGGGGTGCAGCACGACAACCTCTGGCTGCGCTCCAGCACTAGCCGGGGCAGCCTTGCCTGGCTGACGGCTATTGTGCTCACGGGCTTTTACGTGATTCTGTATTGGTTCAGCAGCCCCGATGAGCAAGGCAACTTTGGCTTGTTCAACAACCTCGTTCACGCCCTCGACCCGCTGAGCCAAACGCTGCGCCAGCGCCCCGCCGACCAGTGGTTTCTGTACGGCACCTTCTACACGCTGGCTATTCTGGTGATGGGCGGCCGCGCCCTATGGAAGTACCGCCACTCCCCATACCAGCGCATCCGCACGGTTTCAGTGATGTTCTTTCAGCTGGGCTTTGCGTATCTGCTGCCCGGCTTGCTGCTCGCCTTCCAGCGCCCCGAGTACTACTTCAGCTACTTCTGGCCCCTGAAGTACGACTACCTATTTCCCGGCACGGTAAGCTATCTGCTCAAGGATGGCGGGCCTGGCCTGGGCGTGTTTATGGTGTTCTGGGGCGCCGTAATATCCTTTGTGGGTACGCCCGTGCTCACCTACTTCTTTGGGAAGCGCTGGTATTGCTCGTGGGTGTGCGGCTGCGGAGGCCTGGCTGAAACTGCCGGCGACCCATACCGCCAACTCTCCGACAAAAGCCGCGAGGCCTGGCGCTGGGAGGTACGTATTATCTACCCTGTTTTAGGCCTCATTGTGCTTGTAACGGTACTGCTGTGGTTGGGCGTATCGGGCATGCTGCCGGCCTGGGCCACCACCCCGCAGCCCTCCGGCATTAGCATGTTCAACAACCTGAGCCCCGTTGATGCCCTGAGCAAGTTCTATGGCTTTGCTATTGGCGCAGTATTCTCGGGCGTGGTGGGCGTAGGGTTTTACCCCTTGATGGGTAGCCGAGTGTGGTGCCGCTTCGGGTGCCCCATGGCCGCCTACTTAGGCCTGTTGCAGAAGCACTTCTCCCGCTTCCGCATCACCACCAACGGCGCTCAGTGCATTAGCTGCGGCAACTGCTCCAACATCTGCGAAATGGGCATTGATGTGAAGCAATATGCTCAGCGCGGTGAGCCCATCATTCGGGCCTCCTGCGTAGGGTGCGGCATGTGCTCTACCGTTTGCCCGCGCGGGGTGCTCAATCTGGAGAACGGCCCCCGCGAAGGTCGTTACCAGGGCTCCCAGCTGATTACGGCCGAAAGCCTGCGCATTTTGAGCTAGCCTATAGCATGTAAAGTGAAAGGGGTTTGCCACTTATCGTGCACCCTACTTACTGTAGATCACATCAAATCTTCCATCGCTCACAAGTACAGAGGTCTTCTGTGTGGGAGAGCTTGTCGACGTTAGCCTCAGATACCCTGTAAAAGACCCTGAAATAACATGATTTATAGTGTCCAAGCGTGTTAGGACTATGTTACTGGGATTAGAGGAAGTAGTGCTGTAGTCTAGACCCAGGCTTTGCTCACTATAGTGAATGCCAATGTATTTACGACCGGTTGAAGCGTTTACATGACTCCACTCACCTATCTGAAAGACACTATCCCCTGCGATATTGATATATTCATCTCTACCCTTAGTAAAAAGCACCCCAGATATCATAAGTTGTCCACGTTTAGTGTTGTAATACGCCTTTATACCTTCTGTACACCCTCCTCCAAAACCAACACAGCGCTTTCCATAAGGCACAAATACGTCGCCGTCTACTTTACAGCTCAGCGTATTGGCGCCACTTTGAGTAGCTGGTGTCAGACTGAAATTCAGTGTATCCTTTTGACAAGCTGTAAATATCATCAGCCAGAAAAAAAGGCAGCGGCAACGTAGCATCAGTACAAGTTGATTGATGAAATAACCATTCAGGTCAGTCAGTTGTGATGACTGAGCTAAATGTACACCAACTTGAGAGCTATTATTGAAGAATAACAATAACTAGGCTGTGTCTGAAAAGTACTGCTGCGTAACTTAGGGTATGGCAGCACGATACGAGTTAAACGATACGCAATGGGCACTGGTGGCGGCCGAACTTCCTGCCCAAGGGATGGGCCGGCCGCGGCGCGACGACCGGGTTTTGTGGAACGCCTTGCTGTGGATTTTGTGCACGGGGGCGGCGTGGCGGGACTTGCCGGCGCGCTATGGCCCGTGGCAAACGGCCTACGAGCGGTTCCGGCGTTGGTCAGCGGACGGCACGTTTGAGCGGGTGCTGGCTGCCTTACGCCTGCGCTTGGACGCAGACGGTCTGCTCGACCTGGACACCTGGCTGGTGGACTCGACCACGGTGCGCGCCACGAAAAGCGCGGCCGGCGGGGCGAAAAAAAAGCCCAGTGCCTCGGGCGCAGCCGCGGCGGGCTGACGACCAAGGTGCACGTCGTGTGCGACGGAGCGGGCACGCCGCTGGCGCTGCAGCTCTCGGCCGGGCAACGCCACGACGCGCCGCAGTTCGAGCCCGTGTGCGAGCAGGTGCTCGTGCGCCGCCGCCCGCGCCAACTGGTTGCCGACCGAGCCTATGACGCGCAGCACATTCGCCGCTGGCTGCGCCGACGCCGCGTGCGCGCCGTAATTCCCCGTCGCCGCCCGGCGAAAGGACGCTGGTGCCGCCGGCGCGGACGGCCACCGCGCATCGAACCACAACGGTATGCCCGGCGAAACGTCATCGAGCGGTTCTTCGGCTCGCTCAAAGAGCACCGCCGCGTGGCCACCCGCTACGACAAACACGACCAGCACTTCCTGGCTATGGTCCAAGTAGCCTGCATTCGACGCATTTTGCAACGCCACTTTTCAGACACAGCCTAATAGACTTAGCAGCCAATCAAATGAATAAGGCATTTATTTGTCTACCAATCATTTGCAATTAAGGCAAGTAGACTTTAGAGAAGAAACAGCTTCCTCTTGTTCAAGGGACCATCCATCAAATTGAGCTGAATAGCTTGCGAGAAGCCTTGGTAATTGCCTCTCCAGTTATGAAACTGTGTGCACCTTGCTTACCCAATTTTAGCCTGTATTGTCCGAGGCCAACACCACTTCCAGGGGTAGTTTGAGCCGTTACAGCTATAGGCAAGGTGCACAGTATCGATAGTAGCAGACGTTTCATATGTAATAGTGTATTGAAAGGGAGACCTGAATGCGAGCTACCGTTGCACACCCTGCTTATCAGCTTCTAAGTTATCAAGCAGATCTACCTGATAAACGCCAGCAGCGCCTTCAGAAAGCGTGGCGTAGCCTCCAGGTGCGGAATGTGGCCTACGCCGCTTAAGGGCACCAGTTTAGCGCCTTTAATTTGGGCGGCTGTACGGCGGCCTAGCTCTGGGTACTGGCCTAGCGTGGCCAGCAGTTTCTGATCTTTTACCAGCCCCTTGCCTACCACCGTACGGTCATCCTGGCCAATGATGAGAAGCGTGGGCACCGTTACCCGGCTGAACTCGTAGCTTACGGGCTGCTGGTAGATCATCTCAAACGTGAGGGCGTTGGCGCGGGCTACTTTCAGGAAGTCGGGGTGACGGGTTTGGGCTGCTAAGGGCAGCAGCCACTCGTCGTGGGCTTTGGGGTAGCCGTGGGGGTAATAGGTGGCATGGTACTTCCGGATGCTTTCCTCGGTGCTCTTACGCTCCGTAGCATAGGCTTGGTCAACCGACTGAAAAGGGACACTCACACGGTAGTCCTCCAGGCCAATCGGGTTTTCCAGCACCAGCTTTTCCGTGGCGGCCGGGTACATCAGGGCAAAGCGTGTGGCCAGCATTCCCCCCATCGAGTGGCCTACAATGATGGCTTTCTGCACTCCAAGAGTATCGAGGATGTGCTTGGTATTGCGGGCCAGCTGATGAAACGAGTAATGAATATCAGGCTTATCCGACTTGCCAAACCCGATCTGGTCGGGCACTACCACCCGGAAACCAGCGGCCGTGAGGGCCTTAACAGTTTCACGCCAGTAAGCCCCGAAAAAGTTCTTGCCGTGCAAAAGCACTACCGTGCGGCCATTTGCTCTGGCCGTGGCCGGCACATCCATGTAGGCCATGCGCATGGCTTGTCCTTCCAGGCGCAGAGGCAAATACCTTACTGGGTACGGATACTCGTAGCCATCAAGCGTAGCGTTGAGTGCCGGGGGAGCGGTAGTTTGTGCCGAGGCAGCAAATGAGCCAACAAAGGCCAGTAATATGAGTAGAAACTTCATTAGTAACCAGTAGTAGCGAAGTCCAGCATACGCAATAGCCGGCTGGCCGTTCCGTTAGCAGCAGTGCTAGGCCAGTCTGAACCCGGTCCTACTTAGCTTCTGTGCCGCGCTGCTTAATCAGTAGCTCAATGGTGCGCGTGTCTTCGTCGCTCCAGATTACGCTGCGCACATTATCGAGGTCTAGCACCGTATGGCCGTCAGGCTCACCATACTGCGTGTACACTTTTACCAGCAGCTCATCTTCCGTAATGCGCTCAATATAGCCATACAGGTCGCTGTCGGCGTGGGTTTCCAGTTGCACTAGTTGGCGCACTTCGCTGGCTCTCTGCAGCACCGCCGCTACCGTCAGGTATTGGTTGTCGAGCCCATCGGGGGCAGCAGGGCGGGCGTAAACCACCTCGGGGTTATGCTCCTTGAACTCAATCAGGCGCACATACTTGTCATCGAAGTGCACCTGAGACACGTTGGCCAGGCTTAGCGTGCGCACACCCGTGAGCAAGCCCTGGCGAGTGATGGTGCGGAGTACCACTAGCTCGGGGTTGTGGTTGAGCACGTAGCCTAAAAACGTACCGCCGCTAGATTGGATAGATACTACCCGCCGGCTGCGTTGCGCCCGCTGGAGCATATCGGTTAATAAAGCACCCATGTAAATTACTCTGTAAAAAACCACCCGGCTCTACTTGAACCGGGCGGCAAATATACATCTCGCCAGTACTGGCCGGGAAAGGCCTAGCGCACAGTGGCCTAGGTGGTGGCGCGCAACTTGGTGAGAACCTGCTTGGCCTCCGAAACGTGGTCGGTGGCGCGGTTCATGGAGTTGAAGATATACTGGATGCGGCCCTCTGCATCAATTACAAAAGTTACACGGCCGGGCAACAGGCCTAGCAACGCCCGCGGCACCTCATACTGCTTGCGCACCCGGCCGCCGGTGTCGGCGAGGAGCGGGAAAGGCAGGCGGTGCTTTTGGGTGAATTTCTGGTGGGAGGTTTCACTATCGGAGCTCACCCCCACTACTTCGGCGCCTAGTTCCTGAAAGTCTTCGTATTGGTCGCGGAACGAGCAGGCCTCGGCGGTGCAGCCGGGCGTGTCGTCCTTGGGGTAGAAATAAAGCACAATGCTGCGCTTCCCGCGGTAGTCACTGAGCTGGAAGGTGTCGCCGGTAGTTGTTTTCAGGGAAAAGTCGGGCGCAAGGTCGCCAATCTGGAGCATGGGGTCAGGAGTAAGTACCGAAAGAGACTAGCCTGCAAACGTGCTGTTGCGAGAATTGTTCAGGCCAGGTACTCCCAGTTAGAGCCAGTACCAGCACAACCGTGCATCTTTGCAGCAGTTACTAGCTGCCCCTGGCAACCTTACGCTGGCTGGCGGCCCCAACCCTCTCCATGACTTCTACCCTGCCCCTCATCGACGTTATCATCCCGGCTTACAATGAGGAGCAGTCCATTGCCAAAGTGCTGGCTGAAATTCCGGCGGGCCTCACGCGGGAGGTGATTGTGGTAGATAACAACTCCTCTGACCGCACCGGCGCGGTGGCCCAGGCCGCCGGGGCCACCGTACTGCGGGAGCCACGTCCCGGCTACGGCCACGCCTGTCTGGCCGGCATGGCCCGCTGCTTCGGTCGCCCCGCCCCTGAGCAGCCCGACATCATTGTGTTTTTTGGATGGTGACTACTCTGACTACCCCGCCGACATGACGGCCCTGGTGGCACCTATTTTGCGCGGTGAGGCCGACATGGTCATCGGCTCCCGGGCTCTGGGCGAGCGGGAGTCGGGCTCCATGCTGCCCCAGCAGATCTTTGGAAACTGGCTGGCCACTACCTTGCTCCGCTCGTTTTACGGGGCCCGGTTCACTGATCTGGGGCCTTTCCGGGCCATTCGGCGGGAGGCTCTGGAGCAGATTGGGATGCAGGATACCACCTATGGCTGGACGGTGGAGATGCAACTCAAGGCGGCCCGCCTGAAGCTGCGCAACGTGGAGGTGCCCGTGCGCTACCGCCGCCGCATTGGTGTCTCCAAAGTGTCGGGCACAGTGAAAGGTACCCTGGGCGCCGGCTACAAAATTCTCTGGACGATTTTTCGGTACCTCTAGGCTACGCCTGCCCAGCGGCAGATTGCGCACAGGCTTACGAAAGCTGGTGCAGCTTCCCGTTCTTTGTAGCCCCATCTTCGTTACCCCTCACTGCTCATCACCCCTTAATGCTTGGTCTGGAACTTCTGCTGGTAGCACTCTATGGCCTCTGCCTGGTGTTCATTTTAAGCTTCAGCCTGACGCAGTTTCAGCTTACCCGGTTGGCCCGCCGCGCTTACCGCCAGCCCGCCGCTTTGCCCCCGCCGGCCCCCACGGAGTGGCCTAGCGTCACGGTTCAGCTCCCCATCTACAATGAGCTGTATGTAGTTGAGCGCGTAATTGATGCCTGTGCCCGTCTCCAGTACCCCTTGCCCCTGCTGCACCTGCAGGTGCTTGATGACTCAACTGACGAAACCGTGGCCCTGGCCGCCGAGCGGGTGGCCTACCACCGTGCTCAAGGCCTGCGCATCGACCATGTGCGGCGCCCCACGCGGGAGGGCTTTAAGGCGGGCGCCCTGCGGTATGGCCTGGAGAAAACCGACGGGGAGTTCATTGCCATTTTTGATGCCGACTTCATACCCGAGCCCGATTTCCTGCTCCGCACCATTCCGCACTTTCAGGAGGGGCGCACGGGCGTGGTACAAACCCGCTGGGGTCACCTCAATGAGGAGTACTCCCTGCTAACTGAGCTGCAGGCCTTTGGCTTGAATGCCCACTTCTACGTGGAGCAGGTGGGCCGCACGGCCGGTGGCTACTTCATTAACTTCAACGGTACCGGTGGGGTCTGGCGGCGCACGTGCATTGAGGATGCCGGGGGCTGGCAGGCCGATACCCTGACCGAGGACCTGGACCTCAGCTACCGGGCCCAGCTGCGGGGCTGGCGCTTCAAGTACCTGCCCCGGGTGGTGGCGCCCGCTGAGCTGCCGGCCGCTATGGATGCCCTTAAGTCGCAGCAGTTTCGCTGGACCAAGGGTGCCGCCGAAACGGCCCGCAAGCACCTGGGCCGGGTACTGCGCTCGTCGGCGTCAATCGGAGTAAAGATTCACGCCACATTTCACCTGCTCAACAGCTCCGTGTTTGGGGCCATTCTGCTAATGGCCGTGCTGAGCGTGCCGCTCGTGTACGTGCGCGCCGACCTGCCCGCCCTGCGGCCGGCGTTCCAGATGGCCTCGGTCTTTCTGCTGGCCTTCGTACCCCTCACCTACTATTATTTTACCTCCTGGCAGCTGGCTGCCCAAGACCGCAACCCTACCGGGCCGGGCTTCTTGCTGCGCTTTCTGTTGTTTTTGTCGGTGATGATGGGTCTCTCCCTGCACAACGCCCGGGCGGTGGCGCTTGGCCTGTTGGGCCGGCAATCAGCCTTCATCCGGACGCCCAAGCTGGGGCTGGTGCGTCGGCAGGGCACCTGGCAGGGCCGCCGTTACCGCACCGGTGGCCTAGACGGCCTCACGGCGCTGGAGGGCTTGCTGGCTCTGTACTTCCTCTCCGGCTTGGTGGCGGGCGTCTACTTCCACGACTTTGGCCTGTTCCCCTTTCACCTCATGCTCACGCTGGGTTACGGGCTGGTGTTTTATTACTCCCTGCGCCACAATTCCCAGCGGTAAGTTGTGCCGCAGCCTATGCCTCAATCTACTGGCCTACGCCCCGTTCATGGGCTGCTCCTGCTGGTTAGTGCAGTGGCCTACGCGGCCCTGGCTTATACCGTGCCGCGCCAACACTTCTGGCTTCTGCTGGGTTGGATGGTTGTGGCCTTTAGCGCGTACGCAGCACTGTGGTACTCGCGGCTCCCACTGAAAGCCGGTCTGGTGGCGGCCCTGCTCCTACGCCTGCTCTGGCTGCCTACCCTGCCCCCTTTCTCCGATGACTACCACCGCTTCCGCTGGGATGGGTTACTAGTTGCGGCTGGCGTTAATCCCTACCAGTTCCGGCCCGATGAGTTTACGCTTCCCGGCAACCCGGCCCCGATCCAGGCAAAAACTGGCCTAGCCGACACACTCAGCCCTGTGCCGCCCTCGTCGCAACACTTGCTTTCCGCGGCAGCACAAAATGAGTTGGCCGCAGAATATCCGTTGCTTAACTCGCCACACTATAACTCCGTGTATCCGCCGGTATGCCAGGCGGTATTTGCGGCGGCCGTTCGGGTATTTCCGATGAGTGCCGTGGGGTTTACCTTGCTGCTACGGCTGGTGCTGCTGCTGGCTGAGCTAGTCACGGCGGGGCTGCTTTGGCGGCTGCTTCCAGCATTCGGGCAGGATGGGCGGCGGGCGTTGCTCTATCTGCTGAACCCACTGGTGGTAGTAGAGTTGACCGGCAACCTCCACTTTGAGGCCCTCGTGGTTTGCCTGTTGCTGCTGATGCTGTGGCTGCTCTGGCGCGGCCGCGTGGTGCTGGCTGGCACGGCCCTGGGCCTGGCAGTGGCCACCAAGTTTCTGCCGCTGCTGGTGCTGCCGCTGTTGGTACGCCGGCTGGGCTGGCAGCGGTGGCTGCTGTTTTCCGTGGTTACCGGCGTTACGCTGCTGGCGGTATTCGTGCCGTTCCTGTCGTGGGAGCTGTTCACCAACATTGGCAAAAGCCTCAACCTCTATTTCCGCAGTTTCGAGTTTAATGCCAGCTTCTACTATCTACTACGCCCCGTAGGCCAGTGGCTGACGGGCTACAACGAAATTGCCCGCATCGGCCCGGCACTGGCTCTCATCACGGCAGTGAGCGGACTGCTGCTGGCTGCCCGCGAACCTCAACGTACCTGGCCTATGCTGCCGCGCACCCTGCTGCTGCTGCTCACGTTGTATTACCTACTGGCTACCACTGTGCATCCGTGGTATATTACGCCGCTTGTGGCGCTGAGCGTATTCAGTTCCTACCGCTATGCGTTGGCGTGGTCCGGCATGGCTGTTCTTTCTTACGCCGCGTACCAAACCTCGGCATACACCGAAAACCTGTGGCTGGTGGGGCTGGAATATACTGTGGTGCTGGGGTTACTGCTCTGGGAACTGACGAGGCCAGCACCTAAGTCAGCGGCCGACCTACGGCGGTAGAGTCGGGAGCGGGACTGGTTTGGGGCCAGTAGGCGTAGCGGCGCACCTGCTTGAGCAGCAGCGTGCGGCCGTCCCAGGTGGTTTGCCGCAGTAGTACGTTGGGGTAGCGCTTGGCAAACCAATACACGTTCTGCTTTTGCTCCTGCAACGACACCGTTACGCGCCAGGCTGGCTCGGTGGTATCATAGGGGTGCGCTTCTTCGGTCATGACCAACGCTTTATATAGCTCCGGGGGCTTGGCCTGGCTGGTTTGCTGTAGCTCGTAGAGCGGCACCGTAAAGGAAGACTTCTGCTCAAAGCGCATGGTACGCAGTACGTACGGCAGGGCATCCTCAAACAAAGCGGGCCGCCGCAACTGCCGCCGCCCGGCCCCCTGCCCGTCCCAGTAGGAATTATAGCTTTGGTTGTAATGCAGCCCTTCGTCAATGATGGCTTTAAACGTGTTGCCGCACCACTCCTGAGAGGATGAGGTCATCTTGTGCAAAATGGTAGGCTGGTCGCGGCGGAAAAAACAACGATGTGAGGTAATGGTAGGGGTAGTTATCCGTCGGGATGGCGCAAAACTCATTCACCTTCATCACCGGAAACCCATCCTTGCGCTGGTAGTCGTTGGTTTTAACGTTGTACTGCTCGTTAAACTCCTCCTTCACCGTAATAATGGTGTAGTCAAATTTGCGGGCCTCACCATACACCACCCGCTCCGCCGCGTAGGTAGCTACTTCCGCCAGGCCATCTTCCCAGAGCGTATCCATGGCCCACTGCAGATTGAAAGCGCCGCCGCGGCGCGTAAGCACGTGGTCCGTAGATACCCCGGCCGCTTTCGGCGACGCAGTCTGCTGCTTATTCTCCTTATTGTCAGAAGCGCACGCCGCCGCTAGGCCACTCAGGGCCAATAATAGCATTCTAACGGATACACTTTTTACGTGATACATGAGCTGATACGACATGGCAGACGGGCTTCCATACGCGTATTACGCCCGAAAGTGTTCAGCTCTCCGCTTTTTGAGTCACTTGCCACGCCGCCAGGTCGTCGGCGGTGTCTACGTCTTGCAGCTCTGGCAGCAGGCGCACTTGCAGGCCCAGCCGCTGAGCATCGGCCAGCGTATCGGCTCGCACGGAGGCGGTACTCCACTGCTTGTTTTGAAACAGGACTGGCCATACCTGCTTCATACCCAGCAGGTAGTAGCCGCCATCGGTGGCGGGGCCCAGCACCAGATCATGGGTGCGCAGGGCGGCGTAGGCCTCCTGCAGGTGCTCGGTGGTGAGGCCAGGGCAATCAGTACCGATTATAACTGCGGCCGTTGCGCCCTCAGCAAACGCGTGGGCAAAAGCCGACTGCATCCGGTGACCCAGGTCGCCGGCGGGTTGAGGTAGCCGCTGGTAGCCCACCCACGGATCAGAGCGGTCAGCACCCAGACCTGCTTCAGCCAGCCACAGCCACTTCCTGACCGGCAGTTGCTTCGTTACGGCCTGGGTGTGGGCCAGCAACTCGCGGTACACCTGCAACGCCCGCTCCGGCCCTACGCCGGCTGCCAGCCGGGTTTTTACTTTGCCCAGCTCCGGGTAACGGGCAAAAACCACCAGGTCCTCCTGCTGGGAGGTAAGCGTTGAAATTTGGGAGTTGGAGAGGTCTGCTGACAAAGTAGAAATTGGGGAGCGGTACTGCAGGTTAATAGGTCTAAGCTACCAGCTGCGGTATGGGTTTTATTTATATGCTGCCTCGCCACGTTTAAGCCAGGGCCGCCACAGAGCCGAATACGGGTGGACCTTTGGGGTCGGGCCTGCTTGGTTGTATACGGCATGGCCTTCGTTTACCCACTGAAAAATACCGCCGTAGAGGTTGCTCACGTGTTGAAAGCCTAAGCTCCGGAGGCGGGCTCCGACCTGCTCACTGCGCGCACCCACCGTGCAATACACTACTACCGGTAGGTTGCGCGGCACATCCTGAAAAGTGGCGGTTTGAAAGGCATCGTAGTTCACAAACCGGGCGCCGCGTAAGTGGCTTACCTGGTATTCCTCGGGGCTGCGGGTATCAAGCAGCACTACACCATTGGGGTTCTGGCGCAGGGTTTCGGCAAGCTGCGCCGGCTGAATGGTAGGCACAGTTTGCTTATACAGCAGGCTAAGCATACGGTCATAGGCCGTCATGGCATGGTTATCGGGGGTTTGCGGGGCTTGGCTGCAGGCGCTGGTGCTGGCCACCAGCCACAGCAGCACACCCAGCACTATGCGGCCGTTACGCAGGCCCAATGTTGTTGCTTGTAGCACGCTTAAACGGCCTAGGTTGTAGCCCCGCCACAACTGGAGCCGGCTCCCGCCGTGCAGCCGTAGCAGTGCTGGTTGATGACAATGCTTCGCTCACTCAGGGCAGCTTCGTTGAAGTCGCGGATGTGCTGAGGAGCGGTAGAAGCCACCAGCAAGTCAAGCTGCTGGTTAAAGTCGCAGTCGTACAGCTGCCCGTCCCACCCAATGCTGAGTGTGCTCCGGCACATCACGTTGGCCGCCGCTACGGGGTTATAGGCCGCAATGAGCTTCTCCATGTAGCTCTCGTAGTTGCCGGTTTCCAGCAAATACTCCATGAACCGGCTAACCGGTAAGTTGGTGATGGTAAGCAAGCTATTAAACACAATCCCATACTCCCTGCCCAGGCGCTGCTTAAACTCGCGCTCTAAGCTGGCCTGACTACCCGGCATAAACGCCCCGGCCGGATTATACACCAAATCCAGCGACAGGCCTGATCCTTCTACTCCGTAGCCCACGGCATTCAGCATTTTCAGTGCCCTGATAGAGCGCTCAAACACGCCTTCACCCCGTTGGGCATCGGTACGGCCCGCTGAGAAGTGCGGCAATGATGAAACTACTCGTACCCGGTGTTGGGCAAAGAACTCAGGCAGGTCGTGGTACTTCTTGTTGGCTACAATGATGGTGAGGTTGCAGCGCACGATGGTCTCCCGGCCCAGAGCCGAAATCTGTTCCACCAGCCACCGGAAATCGGGGTTCATTTCAGGGGCACCCCCGGTTAGGTCAACTACCGGAATATCCGTTTGGGCCAGCGCATCCAGGCAGAGCTGCATGGTCTCGCGCGTCATGATTTCCGTCCGGTCGGGGCCAGCATCTACGTGGCAGTGGCGGCAGGTTTGGTTGCACATCTTGCCCACATTGATTTGCATGACCGCCAAGCCAGTAGGGCGCAGAGGCAGGAGCCCACTTTCACGCAACTTATGTGCAAAAGCTGGAAAGTGGGCCCCGGCGGCCTCAGCCTGAGACAGCACAGCCAGCTGATAGCCCGTATCGGCGAGGGGAGCTTGCCGAGCGTGGAGTGATTTCATAAACGGGTACTGAGCACGAGGTTACGTGCATTCATTAGGTTGGCGGCTTGACTTGGCGCTTACTCACCAACTTGGGGAATTACATGGATAGTTCCTTGGCTTTGTTCATCATCTGCACGCCATGAACCAATGCGGCGCCGCCTTTAATAGCTGCCGCCACATGTACTGCTTCCATCATCTGGGCTTCGTCGGCCCCTTTCTGGAGCGAGTCGGTCGTGTAGGCATCAATGCAATAAGGGCATTGCACGGCGTGGGCCACGGCCAGGGCAATCAGGGCTTTCTCTCGCTCAGAGAGAGCACCATCTTTGAACACCTCAGCGTAGTAAGAAAAAAACTTATTGCCCATTTCAGACTGCCACTCCGTGATGTTGCCAAATTTGGCCAGGTCGGCGGGGTTGTAATACGTGCTTTTTTCCATGACTAGGTAGTGGCTGCCGGTTAAGGCATTAAATGGAGAAGGGGAAACTGAGAAGGTTGATAGCTCTAGCTCTGTGCGGGCACCTGCCGCACGCGGATACGTACCTGTTCTCCGTTTTCACTGGTGGTGGGCTCAACTATAATCTGGTCAGCCTCCTCAAAATAAGTGGCCAGGCCACGTACGATTCCCACAGCTAAGGCCCCCATCCGCCGCTCCGACTTGTAGTCGATGAACAGTTCAGTGGGCGAAATGCGGGATACCTCTAATACGGGCGGAGCGTTTTCAGTATGTTCACTGCGCACCTGCCGGTGCATAGTGTTTTCTGTGTGCTCAATCATGTCCAGCGTTTTCCACTCAGGCTGTACCAGCCGCTTATACATATACATGAGGTCAGGCACCAGGTACTCCCCGAATTTTTCGTGGAGCTCATCTGCCGATAAGCCCGTCATTTGGGCGGCCTGGCCTACGAGCGCATACATGTGCTCATCGGGGTACACCTGCTTATGATCAAAGTCGGCGGCTGTAAGGTTAGCAGCCTCCAAAAGCCGAACCCAGGTGCTATGGTCGTACTGGGTTTGAACGTAACGCTTGAGAAGGGTAAAAACTAGTCCGTGCAAAATATTGAGCCGTGAGGAATTGTTAGGGATGCAGTTTACGCAATAACTTTCCTCTTTTCGGTATGTAAGAGCGCTAAAAAAGAAGAGCGAACCACCCAAGGCAGCTCGCTCCTCTATTAACTACCGAGTGGCCTAGATGTTGCCAAGCACGGTCATGGTGGTGAGGGTTGGGCTTGCGCTGCCACCCACTGGCTCTACCGTCATGGCAAAGGCCTGGGCGCTGGCAATGTCCTTCATCTGCTGAATACTATCGCCGGCTGCGGTAGCAACGGCCAGTACCCCTGCATCTACAGGCTTCCCGTTATCGAGAGCCCACAGTTGGTACTGCTTGCCTTCGGGCAGGGCGGGCAGGTTGCGAACATCTACGTAAACCGCCTTCGATTGGGGATTGTAGTACACACGGGCCAGCGCATCGGGCGCTTTAGGCGTGCCTTTTAACTCCACCGCCCGGAAGGCCTCATTACGCAATACCCGTAGTTGCTGGTCGCGCTCATTAAGGGCGGCCTGCTGCGTAGCAGCAAACCGAGACTGCTCAGTTTGTGCAACCTCCAGGTTAGCTTCGGTTTCCTTGAGCCGGTTATAAAGCAGGAAATTCCCCAGGGCGCTCAGCATAAGCAGCGCTACCGAAGCGGCAATCAGCCACCGTGTGCGGCCGGTATTGCTTTCTTCAGTAGGCATCTGCCGCACCACTCCGCCAGTATGAACTTCTTCTGCAGCCACGGGCTCAGGTGCCGAGGCCTGCATAACCGGGGCGGCCAGAGGCTGCACCGGAGTTTGCTGAATTGCCTGTTGCCAGCCGCTCAGCACCCGTTCACGCATCCCAGCGGGAGGCGTAACGGCGTGAGCCTCGGCATAGAAATCCAGACCGCGCGTTATCTCATCCAGCTCCCGACGAATTTCCGGGTGCTGGGCCGCCATACGCTCCACCGTGGGGCGCTCGGCCTCGTCCAATACACCCAGGGCGTATTCCTCGAGAATTCCAGATTCGATGTATTCCTGAATATTCACGATTATCGAATCAATTTAGAAAGGACCTTAATAGCCGCTCTGGCACGGGTCTTTACCGTGCCAAGCGGAAGACTGAGTTCTTCTGCCACTTCGCTTTGCGTAAATCCGCCGAAATAAAGCAGGTCAACGATTTGCCGCTGTTCCGGGTTCAGCTGGCGCGTCATCTCCTGCAGGCCAATGTGCTCAGGCCGGAACGTGGGTTCGGCGGCCTCGCGCAGCGCTGCACTATCTTCGATGGGCTGCGTACGACTACTTACGCGGTACTGTCGGGACCGGATTTTGTCGATGGCTAAATTTCGGCACACATTCATCACCCAAGTGAATAAACGGCCTTTATCGGCATCGTAGGACGGAAACGAATGCCAGATTTTTACCATGGCTTCCTGCAAAACGTCCTCAGCAATTTCTTCTTTCTTGACAATGCGAAAGATCACACCGTAAAGAGCAGCCGAATACTTGTCGTAAAAGATGGTCATGGCCGCCTCGTCACGGTCGCGCAGACGCTGCACGAGCAGTTCTTCGGTTGCGAGAGCGGCAGACTCTGGTGTAGTAGCAGACACAGGCAGCAACTAAGGGAACGGGAACGGCGTAAAAAACCACCCCCTGGATGGGACGAAAGTACATGATTCGCCTTTATTCCAAGCGTAACCGCGTAAAATTACGGTGGGGCTTGGACGGCTCAGGTGCTACGCACACTACCGGAGCGTAGTTGCAAGCCAGACGCAGGTGCCAACCCCTTCCCCCCTCTAGTTGTTTTGCCTGAGCGTAGCTCCTCCGTAGCGGCGCCCACACCCACTTGTTAATTTTCCATGGCAATCGAGTCGTTTAACCCCTACACCGGCCGCATTGAGCGGCGCTTCCGCGCCTTCAGCTGGGCTCAAACTGAACGTATAGTTAGCCAGGCGCACCGCGCCGCCGCTGAGTGGCGCACCACTTCCTTCGCTCACCGCAGCCAACTCATGCACCGCGCGGCCACGTTGCTGCGGGAGCGGCAAGATGAGCTGGCCCGGATGATGGCCATAGAAATGGGAAAGCCCATTGTAGATGGCCGGGCCGAGGTGCTGAAGTGCGCCCTCACCTGCGACTACTACGCTGACCACGCCGAGGGCTTCCTGGCTGATGAAGAAATCAAGACGGAGGCGCAACACAGCTTTATCTCGCACGAGCCCATCGGGATTGTGTTGGCCGTAATGCCCTGGAACTTTCCGTTCTGGCAGGTGGTGCGCTTTGCCGCCCCCGCCCTCATGGCCGGCAACGTTGGCCTGCTTAAGCACGCCTCCAATGTGCCACAGTGTGCGCTGGCACTGGAAAAAATCTTTCATGATGCAGGATTTCCGCCTGCAACCTTCCGCACGCTGCTCATTGGCTCTGAGCTGGTTACTAAGCTGATTGAAGACGACCGGGTAAAGGCCGTAACCCTGACGGGCTCAGAACCGGCGGGTGCCCAGGTGGCCGCCACCGCCGGCCGCGAAATCAAGAAAACAGTGTTGGAGCTGGGTGGCTCCGATGCCTTTATTGTGCTGGCCGATGCCGACCTGGAACAGGCTGCCAAAACTGCCGCCCAGGCGCGCATGATTAACTCTGGTCAAAGCTGTATTGCCGCCAAGCGCTTCATTGTAGAGAAACCTATACTAAAGGAGTTCATCTCAAAGATGAAAACCCACCTGCTGGCTTTCCGTACCGGCGACCCGCTCGATGAGGCTACCCAGTATGGCCCCCTCGCCCGCCCCGACCTGGCCGATGAGCTAACTCAGCAAGTAGAGGACTCCGTGAAGCAGGGTGCTAAAGTAGAATTGTTTGGAGGCCAGAGCAAACCTGGCACTGCCCTCTTCCGGCCCACAATGCTGAGCAATGTAAAACCCGGGCAGCGCGCCTACGAGGAAGAATTCTTCGGGCCGGTTGCTATTATTCTGGAAGCGAAGAACGCCAACGATGCCATTCGGCTGGCCAATGACTCGCGTTTTGGCCTGGGTGCCTCCATCTGGACGGAAAACCCCAAGCGCGGTGAGGAACTGGCGCGCCGCGTGGAGGCCGGTGCTGTGTTCGTGAATAGCCTGGTGAAGTCGTCGCCGGAAATGCCGTTTGGGGGCGTTAAAAAGTCGGGTTACGGGCGCGAGCTGTCCTACCTGGGCATTCGGGAATTCGTTAACCAAAAGTCAATTTGGGTAGCCAAGGAAACTAAGCCGGAGCCTAAGAAGAAAGTAGAGTAACGTAGCAATATTTAGTATAAGCCTCCTTGCCGCCGCCGATAGTAGCCCGCCTAGCGCGTCACTATCGGCGGCAATGCTTTTAGCTCCAACCAGTAGCCTGCTACATAGCCAAGTAGTACGCCCACAGTGTAGCAAAGTAAGTCGCTCCACAAAAAGCCGTGGCCTAGCAGTAGGCCACCTAGTGTGCTATGGCGGGCAGCTTCTAGCCAGGCTGGGTGGTAGAGCTGGCTTAGCTCAATCAGATAAGAGAAGCCAAGGGCTGCTAGCGCCCGTGATTTGGCTGTGCCCCTAGGCCACCCCAGGCTCAGAAGCCAGAATACTAGCAGGGCCCAGAGAGTGTCACCGGCGTAGGCGGCAAGCCAGCCAGGTAGCCAAGCCCCATAACGGCGCGAGCATAGGCCTAGAACAATAGTATTGATGCTGAGCAACAAGTAAGTCAGACGGGGACTCTTCACGTAGCTGGCTGGAAAGGTGGAAGTAAATGGTGTTTCGCAAAATTATCATTTACTTTGTGATTCAAAGTTCTTTTGACGCGATTGAAATTCGGATCAAACTCGAACGTGTACGGACCTAGGCCACTCCTTTTTGGGTTACAGTTACTATGGAATATTTTGTCTCGCGCGGGTCAGTGGTTCGCTCCATCTGGAGTAAGGCCGATGTAGTGCTGTTCATCTTTGCCGGCTCGGCGGCGGAGTTTGCGCTGAACAAGGCCGTAGACTGGCTTTACTTCACCGGTCGGCTACCCGCCGACCCGCTAGCCCGGCTGTTTTCTACTGTGGAGTATGCTCGCCAGATTGTATTTGCGGAGCGAGCGGGCGCCGAGCGAGCCATTGATACCATTGCTGCTATTCATGGCGCCGTAGAAGCCAAACGAGGCATGGCCATACCCGACTGGGCTTACCGCGACGTGCTGTACATGCTCATATCTTATTCCATTCAGGCCTTTGAAGCGCTTGAGCGCCCCATGACGGAGGCCGAGAAAGCGGAGGTGTTTGATGTATTCTCCCGCGTAGGCCACCGAATGGGCATTAGGGGGTTGCCTGGCAGTTTTGCGGAGTGGGAGCTGGCCCGGGAGCAGCACCTAAGCCAGCACTTAGCGCATAGCGCTTTCACCACCGACTTGTACAAGCAATACCGGCTGCACCTGGGGCCGGTGCGCTACCGGCTGTTGCTGGAAGCGCAGCGGTTAGTAGCTCCGCTCACGGTGCGGCAACTGTTGGGGTTAAGTGGCCGCTCCTGGCTGCGGCCCATACTGCCCGTGTATCGGCGCCTGCAGCACTTGGCGTTCAGCCGCTGGGTGAGGGCCTCTCTACTCCCCACCGCTTATAAAGCCCAGATTCTGGCCCTTGATGGTGACCCAGCCATGCGCTTAGTGGCCTAGGCCTCTGCCGCTAGGTTAGTGAAAGAGCCGCCGCTCGACTTCGCAAAAAATGTTGCGAAAATCGAGCGGCGGCTCTTTGTTTTTTAAGCGCAAACCGAATCTATTCGCTTCCGCTGCTAGGCATATATACGTGTGCGTGTACCGAAGCCAAGCGTGTGTAGTAAGTGTATTATAAAAAGCCAATAGGCTTTATAGCAGGTCGCTAGCAGGGAATTACGCCTTGCATTTAGGTAACTATTGATGATACATTAGCAATATTCTAGGCCTGATATTCTTACCCTGGCCTCAGTTCACTCCCGGAAATTCTTCGCTTTATTCGCTTTTCCGGCTAGGCCACTCTGGCCCCTAGGCACCTGCCTCGTGCATCAGTTTAGTTATTGTGCTTAGCCCGAAGGCCAGGCTTACTTATGGCTGTCGGTATCAGCCTTCGCTCTGCTTTCCGATCCTTTCCTTTATATCCCACCTTATTATGAAAAGAACCTTTTACAAGTATGTCCAACAAGTGCGGTTAAGAGGGCTGGCGCTGTTGGGCGGTTTACTGGCCGTATCGCACTTCTCGGCGCAGGCGCAGCAGCAGCTCGTTTGGGAAGAGAACTTTAACGGCACCACTATCAGCCCCAACAATTGGACCTTCGACCTCGGCGACGGTTGCGCCCAGGGAGTTTGCGGCTGGGGCAACAGCGAGCTGGAAACCTACACCAACCGCCCCGAAAACGCCCGGGTGGAAAACGGTAACCTCGTTATTGAGGCCCGCCGGGAGGCCTACCAGGGCCGGCAGTTCACCTCGGCCCGCATGAAAACGCTGGGTCGCGTGCAGTTTAAGTACGGCACCCTGGAAGCCCGTATTAAAGTACCCAACCTGCAAAACGGACTGTGGCCAGCGTTCTGGCTTTTGGGCGCCAGCGGTACCTGGCCCGCCAGCGGCGAAACCGACATCATGGAAATGGGCTCGGCAGCCGCCATCAGTGCGGGCGTGACCAACCGCCGCGTGGGCGGAGCTACGCACTGGCAAAACGCTGGTCAGCACGCCTCTTACGACCGATACTACGACAACCCCACCGACCTTACCAACGACTACCACGTGTACCGCATGACCTGGGACAGCCAGCTCATTCGCATGTTCATCGACGACCACGAGTACTACGCCATCGACATCTCCAAGGGCTCTGCTGCCGACCTGGAGGAGTTTCACAAGGCGCAGTACATTCTGCTGAATTTGGCCGTAGGTGGCCAGTACACCGGCATTTATGGTGCCGATGGCATTACGGCGCCCCTACCGGGCCAAATGCTGGTCGACTACATCAGGCTCTACCAGAGCCCCGGCGACGAACTATACCTGGGTTCCAACAACGGCATTGCCGGCAACTTCGGTATCTACACTGAGAACCCCGCCATTACGCAGCGCCTGGCCTACGGGCAAGACGCCAACCTCTACATCTGGAACAATCTCACCAACATTACCTCCCCTACCCCCATCCCGTTTGAAGGGCAAGAGGTACTGGCGTTGCGCGCCAATCCCGGCAACTGGTTTGGTATGGGGGTTGATAACCAGGTAAAAAACCTGGTGGCCTTCGATAAAGGCTCATTGAAGCTTCAGTTCAAGACGTCCTACACCGGCCAGTTTAAGTTTGGCATTAAGTCGGGGGCGGGTGAGAGCTGGGTTGATTTCCCGGTGGGCACCTCACGCTTTGGGTTAGTGCGCGACGGGCAGTGGCACGAAGTGGTAATTCCGATGTCGGCCTTCAACAACGGCGACCTGGGCTCAGTAACGGCCACGTTTATGTTTGCCGGCGACGCCCCCGGCAGCGCCGCCGATTTCTACTTCGATAACATATACTACAGCGGCGGCGTGGCTACTAATCCCGCTCCCACCGTTAGCCTGACCTCGCCTACCAATGAGGCCCTGATTACCACGCCGGCCAACATTACGCTCACGGCCAATGCCGCCGACGCCAACGGCTCAGTTACGAAGGTTGACTTCTACAGCGGCGCCACGCTGCTGGGCACTTCTGCCACGGCCCCCTACAGCGCTACCTGGAGTAACGTAACGGCCGGTACTTATACGCTCACGGCCAAAGCCACCGATAACGAAGGGGTAGTAACTACCTCGACCCCAATTACGGTGTTTGTGGCAGCGCCCAACAATGCCGCCCCTGCGGTTTCCATAACGGCTCCCGCGGCCAGCAGCAGCTTCACTACGCCAGCCACCCTTACGGTTACGGCCAATGCCACCGATGCCGATGGCTCAGTGTATAAGGTGGAGTTCTACAACGGCCAAACCCTGCTGAGCACCGACTACAGCAGCCCCTACACGTACACTTGGAGCGGAGTAGCTGCCGGCACTTATACCCTCACGGCCAAGGCAACGGATAACGGGAAGCTGGCAACCACCTCGGCCCCGGTTTCCATTACGGTGAAGAGTAACGTACTGGCAGGCCCCAACTTTGGGGTGTACACTGAAAACGCCCAGGTAACGGAGAAGCTGCTATTTGGTCAGGATGCTGACTTGTACCTCTGGAATAACCTCAACAACATTCCTTCACCTACGCCTTATGAAGGCTCCGACGTGTTGGCCCTGCGGGCCGGCGCCGGCAACTGGTTTGGGTTTGGGGTAGCCAACAGCATCAAAAATGTGGCGGCTTTCGCCAATGGCTCCCTGAAGTTCCATTTTAAAACCACCTATACCGGGCAGTTTAAAGTAGGCGTTAAGAGCGGTACCGAGGGTTGGGTTGATTTCGCGCCCGGGGCCACGCAGTACGGGTTAGTACGTGATGGGCAGTGGCATGAAGTTACCATTCCACTTAAAGCCTTCGGCAACCTCGACTGGACGGCGCTGGAGCAGGCTTTCATGTTTGCCGGCGATGCCCCGAGCGCCCAGGCCGACTTTTACTTCGACAACATCTACTACAACACGGCCCCGGTAACGCTGCCTCCTGTTACGTATTGCGCTACCGCCGCCAGCGGCGACTATAGCTACGCGGCCACCACGGTAGGTAACAACGTCAACTTCGTGTTTCACCCCCTTGGTTCCACGGCGGGCGGCAACCTGGCCATCATTTATGTGAACGGCCCCGGCTACGGCATGACGAAAAATGCGCAGGGCGACTTCACCTACTCCCTGCCCAACCAAACGGCTGGCCAGGCGCTGAACTTCTACTTCACGTATCAGGTAGGAGCTGGTGGCGGCGAGAAAAACTCGGCTGCCGCGCCGCACAGTTATACTGTAGGCTCCGTGTGCAGTGATGCTCCCGCACCAAGCGCCCCCACCGTCAGCCTGACCTCGCCAACGGCTGCGGCCACGTTTGCCGCGCCGGCTACCATCACCCTCACGGCCAGCGCCGCTGATACTGATGGCACCATCAGCAAGGTTGAGTTCTACCAGGGCACTACCCTGCTCAGCACGGCTACCACCGCACCGTACAGCTACTCCTGGACCGGCGTGGCCGCAGGCAGCTACGCCCTCACGGCTAAGGCCTTTGATAACAGTGGCCTGGCCACTACCTCGGCAGCCGTGGCCGTAACGGTAACGGGCACCTCCACGCCCGGTGGCGATACGGGTGGCTACTGCGACACGGCTGCCAATGGAGACTTCAGCTGGAAAGCCGTGACCACCGGCCCCGATGTGGCCTTCACGTTTCACCCGCTGGGCACAACGGCAGGCGGTAACCTCGCTATCCTGTACATCAATGGGGGCGGCTATAGTATGACCAAAAACTCGGCCGGCGACTTCACCTATACCGCCCGCGGACAAGCCGCCGGCTCGGTGCTCAGCCTTTATTTCACGTATCAGGTAGGCCCTAATGGCCTGGAGCGCAACACCGCCGATGCCAAGGTGAGCTATACGGTGGGTACTTCCTGCGCGGCGGCTCCGGCCAATACGCCCCCTACCGTTAGCCTAACCTCCCCCACCGCTACCACATTTGCCGCGCCGGCCAGCATTACGCTCACGGCCTCAGCAACTGACGCCGATGGCAGCATTGCAAAAGTTGAGTTCTATCAGGGTGCTACCCTGCTGGGTTCGAGCACTGCGGCACCCTACAGCTTCCAGTGGAACAATGTGCCCGTGGGCAGCTACGCCCTCACGGCTAAAGCCACCGACAATGGTGGCCTGGCCACTACCTCAGCGCCCGTAAACATTACAGTGGCCTACGCCGATGAAGATGGCGACGGGTACCCTGCCAACGAGGACTGCGACGACCATAACCCCGCCGTGCACCCGGGCCTGGTGTTCTATGCCGATGCTGATGGCGACGGATTCGGGAACAGCTCAGCCCCAACTATCACGGCCTGCCTCACACCAGCAGGTTACGTGCTGCAAGCCGGCGACTGCAACGACCAGGATGCCAGCATTAACCCCGCCGCTAAAGATGTTTGCGGCCAGGACCGCAACTGCGATGGCAGGCTTGACCTGCCTGCCCAAGCCGCCCCCACAATTGCCGTGACGCCCGCTTCTGCGGTGTATACCGGTGGCAATGCGCAAACCATCTACCTCGGCTATGGCCCCCAAAGCGTAACCCTGACGGCTACGGCCCCCGATGCTGCCTCCTATAGCTGGAGCCCCGCCACTGGCCTGGGAGCTACCACCGGAGCCAGCACCGTGTTTACGCCCAACAGTGCCGGCAGCTACACGCTGCAGGTTACGGCCAGAAATGCCGCAGGCTGCACAGCTACAGCTGCCCTAACGGTTACCGTACTAGATATCAGGGCTGGGAAGAAGGGTGATAAAGTGATGGTTTGCCATAAAGGCAAAACCCTCGAGATAAGCGCCCCTGATGCCGCCGACCACCTGAAGCACGGCGACAACCTGGGTAGCTGCTCCGCATCGGCTAGCCTGGTTGCCGGGACCGGTACCGCTTCGGCTGGCAAACAGGCCGATGAGGTAACGCTCTACCCCAACCCAGCCCAGGATCATAGCCGCCTGGAAGTTGCCCTGGCGCAGGACGGCCAGTATAGCCTGAGCATCTATGACCTGAAAGGCACGCTGGTAAAGCAGCTGAGCAACGGCCAAGGCAGCCGCAGCCAGCGCCTCACCTACGACCTGGATGCTCGCGACTTCGCCGACGGCATCTACCTCGTGCGCTTGGTAACGGGCCAACAAGTCCAGACCAAACGACTTGTAATTCAGCATTAGGCTTATTCTGATAGGCCACCCCAACAAAAAGCCCCAGCCAATTGGCTGGGGCTTTTTGTTGGGAGGTTGTTTACTACGCTGATAGCCTATCAGGCTGAGCAAGTTGACACCTAACTCGCCTCAACACCTGTGCCTCTATCAAGTCACGCAAGTCGCTAGGCCACTTCGTTGCTAACCAGCTCGGGTGATTAGTGACGCTTGCCTCTCAGCTCGGCCAAAATCTCATAAGAGCGCAGGCGGGCGGCGGGCTCATAGACATGCGATACGACCATGAGCTCCTGCACTTGGGTTTTCTCCGCGAAAGCCTGCAGCTGCCGGGCAATTTTCTCGGGGCCACCAATAAACACGTACGTCATCATCTGCCGGACGGCGGCTTCCTCCATGTCGGTCCAGCGGCCGTGCATGCTATCTACGGGTGGCTGCAGCGGCAGCGAGGTACCCCGGATGATACCCAGGGCAAACGTGTAGAATGAAGTAGCCATACGCTCGGCCTCCTCGTCGGTATCGGCGGCAATTACGTTGATGCAGGCCATTGCGTAGGGCTGCGCAAACTGCTCAGAGGGCCGGAAGCTGCTCCGGTAGAGGCGCAATGCCTCGTGCAGGTACGTAGGCGCAAAGTGACTGGCGAAGGCAAACGGCAGGCCTAGCATACCCGCCAGCTGCGCACTATAGGTACTGGAGCCCAGCAGCCAGATGGGAATCTTCAGCCCCTCGCCGGGTACGGCCCGCACGCGGGCCGTACGGTTGTCGGCGGAGAGGTACTGCTGCAGTTCCTGCACGTTCTCGGGGAAGTCGTTGGCGGCCCCGCGTGGGTCGCGGCGGAGCGCCATGGCCGTTACCTGGTCGGTGCCGGGGGCCCGGCCCAGGCCTAGGTCAATGCGGCCCGGGTACAGGGTGGCCAGCGTCCCGAACTGCTCAGCAATAACCAGCGGGGCATGGTTAGGCAGCATAATCCCACCTGAGCCCACCCGAATCCGGTTGGTGCCACCGGCAATATGCCCAATCAGGATAGATGTGGCTGAGCTGGCAATGCTGGCCATGTTATGGTGCTCAGCCAGCCAAAAGCGCTGGAAGCCCCACTCCTCTACCTGGCGCGCCAGCTCCAGGCTGTTGTGAAACGTATCGGCGGGTGTATGGCCAGCCAGAATGGGGGCCAGATCCAACACCGAGAATGGTATATTGGCAAGTGACGTAGTTGTCATGTTCGTAAGCTTCAAATAGGTAAAAGCCACTCCGGTGGGCCTGATTATCAACCAGCACATTAGCTTCAAAAGGCTACGCTGAAGCAGATATTGTTAAACCAGCGACCAGTCTGGAAGGTTTATGTAGAGCCCGCAGCCCACAGACTGGCCGCACGACCGGGCCGCACTCCTTTCTACTCCCAGGCTATGTCAACTGACCTGTTAACCGGTACAAAAGCCCTGATTACCGGCGGCTCCAGCGGGCTGGGCTTCGCTATGGCCCAAGCCTTAGCCGATGCCGGTGCCACTGTGCTCATCACGGCCCGCAGCCCCGCCACACTTACTGAAGCGCAAGCCCGCTTAGGTCACACTGCTGGCCGGGTGCACACGCTCCCGATGGATGTGCGCGATGAACACTCCATTGCCCAGGCCGTGCAGTGGGTGCAGGACTACTGGGGTGGCCTAGACCTGTTGGTAAACAACGCCGGCATTGGGATGCGTACCGTGAACCCGGAGTTTATGACGGCCCCGCAGCCGTTCTATAAGGTTAGCGCCGCCGGCTTCCGCGACCTTCTCGACACCAACCTCACCGGTTATTTTCTGGTGGCTAAGGCTTTTGCCCCAATGATGGTGGCTCAGGGACACGGTAAAATCGTGAACATCTCTATGAACCACGAAACCATGAGGCGGCAGGGCTTTATTCCGTACGGTCCTTCCCGCGCCGGGGCAGAGTCGCTGTCCTTGATTATGGCCGAAGACCTGCGCAAGCATACCATTGATGTAAATATGCTGCTGCCTGGAGGAGCCACCGCCACTGGCATGATTCCCGAGGAACAACGCGCGGCATTGCCCAGCCACTTTTCCCTGCTTAGCCCTTCCGTGATGGCGCGCCCCATTGTGTTCTTGGCCTCCGAAGCCAGCAACGGCATTACGGGCCAGCGCATTGTGGCCACGGAGTTTGATGCCTGGCTTACCCAGCAACAGGCCTAGAACAGCTTACGCTCGTGTATATTGTTGGGCCGAGTGAAGCCGAGAGGACCAAGCGCATTCATTCGCGCTGGCGCCTACTTTGCTACTTGCCTGAAAGTTCTTCTCATACCTATACGCCATGCAGAACTCCTTCTTTAACCGCGGCTTCCAGCGGAAACGGCCTGCTCCTACGGGCCACGTGCTGCCACCCGGCCAATACGAAACTCAGGATTTCCCGGTGCTAAGCGCCGGCCCTACTCCCCGCATCAAGCCTGCGCAGTGGTCGTTTGGGCTGACTGGCCTGGTGCAAACACCCCAGCAGTGGAACTGGCAGCAGTTCAACCACCTCCCGCAGCAAGACTTTACCGTGGATATTCATTGCGTTACGCAGTGGTCTAAGTTTGGCACCGTATGGCGGGGTGTAAGCCTGGATACTCTACTAGACGCGGCGCAGCCTACCGCCGAGGCCAGCCACCTTATGGCCCACTGCTACGGAGGCTACACTACCAACCTGCCCCTAACCGACCTGCGCGATGGCAAAGCCTTTATTGGGTTGCTGTATGATGGGCAGCCGCTGGCCCCGGAGCACGGTGGCCCGGCCCGCCTGGTGGTACCCCACCTCTACTTCTGGAAGAGCGCCAAATGGATACAGCGCCTGGAGCTGCTCTCTGAAGATGCGCCCGGTTTCTGGGAAAGGGCCGGCTACAGCATGTACGGCGACCCATGGAAGGAGCAGCGCTACCGCGATGATGATGAAGACCTGGCCGCTCAGGCACCATGAGTGGCCTAGCCTGGCAGCTAGGCACCGTGGTGGCCATAACGCCCGAAACTCCTCGCGCCAAAACCTTTACGCTTCGCCTGCCCCACTGGCAACAGCACCGGGCGGGCCAGCACTACACCCTGCGCCTCACTGCCCCTGATGGTTACCAGGCTCAACGCAGCTATTCCATTGCCTCGCCCCCGGAGCAAACCGGCGAGGTGGCCTTCACCGTGGAGCTGATTGATGAAGGTGAAGTATCCGGCTACTTGTTTGAGGGCGTACAGCTAGGCGACCAGCTGGAGGTGCGCGGCCCCATTGGGGGCTATTTTGCCTGGGACGCCACGCCCCAGGCCGGGCCGTTGCTACTGGTTGCGGGCGGCTCGGGCATTGTGCCGCTTATGTGCATGCTCAGACACCGCCAACGCAGTGGCCTACGCAACCCCACGGTATTGCTTTACAGCTCCCGCACGCCGGAAGAGGTGATCTATCAGCAGGAGCTAACGGCTATGGCCCAGGCAGACCCTTCCTTTTCTCTGCAGCAAACGTTCACGCGGCAGCTGCCCGCTGGGTGGGCAGGCTACCAGCGCCGCCTCGATGAGGCCATGCTCGGGGAGGTGCTAGGCCTGTTGCCCGCCGCTCCGCAGTGCTTTATCTGTGGGCCCACCGGCTTGGTAGAAAGCGCGGCAAGCACCCTGGCTGGCCCACTCGGGCTGCCCGCTTCAGCTATTCATACTGAGCGGTTTGGCCCTTCAGGCACCTAAACCCCAGGGCCGCAATTAGGGCAGAAAGGAGTGCTGTAGTCAGCTAAAATATTTTTATATTTATCTAAAACCATGTATGCACCTGAATCCGTAAAACAGCCTGTCCTGATTATCTATCCTACACCTATGCAGCCCAATTGTCCTTCTAAGCCCACTTCGCCTTCGCCTATCAGGCGGGCCCTTGAACTAGACCGCTACATGCAGCAGCTCCTGCAGCACCAGGCGGAGCAGCTAGCAGGCCAGCCCGGCTGGCCTGCCAAGCCCTCCTGCGTATATGAGCAGCTGCTGCAGCAAATTGAGGAAGACTTGCAGGGGTAACTACCTTTCTGCTAGTGCCCTACAGCCTAAAGCCGGTCATGCTGACCGGCTTTTTTATTATACATAGCCCAACAGGCGGTACACACCATAGCCCACCATCTCGTGAATAAGGATACTCCACAGAC
The DNA here is from genome assembly GCF_013137895.1 of Hymenobacter taeanensis. Classification (NCBI taxonomy): domain Bacteria; kingdom Pseudomonadati; phylum Bacteroidota; class Cytophagia; order Cytophagales; family Hymenobacteraceae; genus Hymenobacter; species Hymenobacter taeanensis. The sequence goes on along the minus strand of NZ_CP053538.1, from coordinate 3,837,256 downwards.
GTGGGGCATCGTCGCTGGGCACTAGCCAGTAGGTAAGCGTCGGGCGGCGGTCGGTGGAGTAGTAGGAGGCCGGGAAGGCTACGGGCTGCAAGCCAACCTGCTGAAAGCAGCCCATAGCCCGCCGCTCATGAAACGCCGAGGTAATCAAGACCAACGAGTTTATCTCGGGGTGCTGAGCAAGCAGGGCCTTGGTATTACGGGCATTTTCGTGGGTGTTGCGGCTCTGGGTTTCCAGCAGAATATCCTGGGTAGGCACGCCTGCCAGCCGCAGCAAAATACTCAGCTCCCGGGCCTCCGAACGTGCAACGACGGTGCCAATGGCCCCTGAGCCCCCCGACACGATAATTTTGCGGATGCGCCCCGCCCGGTACAGCCACAACGTGTGCAGCAGCCGGTCGGCGCCCTGGTTCACGTACACCCTATCGTGCGGCGACTTCGTGACGCTGGTAATGCCGGTCAGCAGCACGCCGGCATCGCGGTGGCCCAGCTGCGCCAACGACCTGGGTGGCAGCTCCCAGGCCAGCAGGGCCTCATTTACCAAGGCATTATTGGTGAGCAGCAGCGCCAGCCCCATAGCGGACAGCAGAAGCCGGGCGCCCCATTTAGTGCGCCGCAGCACGAAGGCCAGCAGGAGCAACCCAATGAACCACAGCATCGGGGACAACACAAAATCCAGAATCTTAGACAGGACAAAGAACATGGCGCAAAGCTACGAGGTGCCAGCCGTTGTACTCGTGCTAACTGTCTGTCGTGCTTTAGGGCGTACGGCCAGTGCGCTGATGCCCGTAGCTCAGCCTGACTAGCCAGCTTCCGCTTAAGTACTAGTTTTCCGCTATTGTCCTTTGGGCTTAGGAAGTTGCCGGGGCTTCGTCGGGGCAAGCTTGCAGGCTCTCCAGCATTGCCAGCACTTCTTGTTCCGTTGTAAGGGTGTCGCACTCCAGCATCCGACCCCGGCAATAGGCCACAAAAAAGGGGGCTACCCGCTCATCCATCAGCTTCTTGGCCACTGGGTTTTCATCTGAGTCGAGCCGTAGAAAGACGGTGCGGAAGCGCGGGTCGCTGGCGAATTTCTCAAACGGGGGGGCCAGCAACTTGCACGTTGTACAGTCGGCAGAGGTGAACTTGGCTATTACGCGCGGAAAGTCATGAATGAGAGTGCGTAGGCCAGTATCGTTGGTGTCAATAACTTTCATAGAGAGGCATGGGGTGAGCAAGGAAGTGAGTACGGTTACGCTTTTCTTCATTCAATGGGACAGAAGAAAAGTTCATCCGCAGACACAAAACAGCCCCCGGAAAATTCCTTCCGGGGGCTGTTTTTCCTGATTCAGCCAGCTAGTTGTTTGATACTCACTGCTTGGCCAGCATCATTTGCCGAATGTATTTGACGGGGGCACTGCCATAGCTCAGGAATTGCTCGTGAAAAGCCTTGAGGTCGAACTTGCTTCCTTCGCGCTTCTTGAGCTCTTCGCGCAGATCATAAATTTCAGTATAGCCCGTGAAGTAGCTGCTGAGCTGCACCTGGCTAAGTGTGGCCCGGCGCCACTTGTTGCGGGCCTCGGCCTCTTCCTGGAACCCATCGCGCAGCAGCATGGCCACGGCGGCCTGCTCCGAGATATTGTTCACGTGCACCTCATGGTCGAGGATGGTGTTGAGGGTCACGCGCATGTTCCACTTGTCCCAGGCCAGCCAGATTTCATCGGTGTTGCCGCCGTAGCCGCTTTCCAGCATCATGCGCTCGGCGTACACGGCCCAGCCCTCAATCATGGCCCCGTTCCCGAAGATAGACTTCACCAGCGAGGGGCTGCGGTTGGCATACACCAGCTGGGTGTAGTGCCCTGGTATGGCCTCGTGAATATTGAGAATCTGGAGGGTGTACTGGTTATACTCCCGCAGGTAGCTCTCGGCCTGGGCGGCGGGCTGGCCGGTCAGGGGCTCCACATTGTAATAGGTATCGGCGGCCTTGTCGTAAGGGCCGGGGGCCGATACGCTGGCCCCGGCCTCGCTGCCGCGCATGTAAAGCGGCGTTTCGCGCACTACCAGCGGTTTAGTGGGGTCTTGGGTTAACAGGTTATGCGTGTCTACCCACTGCACCAGCGTGGGTATCTGGTCCCGCACGGCCTGCACAAAGCCAGCCGGCGTGGGGTGCTTCTCAGAGAGCTTGGTGAGCACTTGCTTGATGAGCACCACCGAATCGGTGGGTAGGGGCTGGCCAGGAAAGTACTTGGGCCATAGGCGTGCGGCCCGCTTGCCCATATCATGCAGCAGCTCCTGCTTATGCTGCAGGGCCTTCTGGTACACTTGGTCAGCGGTGTAGCGCGACTGAATATCCAGGGCAAATTTGCGCGAGAACAACTCATTCCCTAACCGGAACGACCGGAAATTACCTGCCGGCAGCACCTCCTGCTGCAGGAAGCGTACGTAACCCTCCATCACGAGGCGGGTGGTGGCAATACGGCCAGTAAATTCCTTCTTCTCGCGCCCCGAGAGCCCCGAGCGGGCAATGGAATCCTGCAGGGCCTTCCCAAAAACCTCCAGGCCACCTTCATTCTGCTGAATAGCTAGTTTGGTGTGTTCGCGGGTGGGCTGCCTGATGTTGGCCTTGGCGGCTTCGTAATAGTCGGCGGAGTGGCTGATTTTGTTACTGATGGAGCGCAGGCGGCGGTCGAGGGGCTGGTAGCGGCCGTTGAGGATTTCAGCCACGGAGCCGCTCAGGTTATAGCTGGCGGGGTTCCACTGCCAGTCGCGCAGGGTATCGGCGTAAAACCGCGCCGACTGCAGGTAATTTTCCAGCAGGTGGTAATCGGTCTGGTTGTTCACCGACAGATCTTCCACGTTGAATATTTTCATTTCCTCCCGGCGCCGGGCAATAGCGGCGGCTTCCGTTTGCCGGCGGCCCGCCGTTGGCACTATCAGCAGGGAATCGTAGCGGTGGTACCCGACGGAGGAGGCCCACTCGGGATTGTAGTACCACAGAGAATCAATGAAGCGCTGCTTGTAGCGGTCGAAGTCGGCGTTTACGGTTTCCGGGGTGCCGGAGGTGGGTTTGGTGTTGGAGTTGCAGGCACTAACGGCCGCCAGGCCACTGAGGCCGGCCGCCAGCACCAGCCGGAGAGAGTAGAGTTTGGACATACAGGAAGGTAAGGGCAAAGTACAAACGCCAAGGTAGCAGACAAGGACGTGGTTTGGTGCCCGGCGTTGCGCGCGCTGTTCGGTATGGTGCTGGGGTGCGCATTAGGCTGGTAAAGGGGCCGCCGCAACTCCCCGCCTCCGTATCTTGCCGCTTCCTATGAAGCTCCATCCGTTACTACCCTCCCAGGCGCTGGACCTGGCTTATCGCCGTCAGAAAGTTTCCCGTGTTGCCCTTGATGCCTTTGAGGCGGCCCGCCGCCAGCTTCTGCCCGAGCTGGATGCCGCCCAGGATGAGGCCGATATGGTGCAGCCGCTCAGTCGGTTTCTGAGCGCCGTAGGCCTCTCAGGCTACTACCTCAACTCCCACAAAAAGCGCGACCTGGTGCTGCGTACCGGCCCCCAGGCCACTGACCCGTTTGGGGTGCTGTTTGAGCTGAAGCACCAGAAAAACAAGGCTGAGATGGTGCAGCCTACCAACCTCAACCGCAAGGCCCTGCACGAGCTGCTGCTGTATTATTTTCAGGAGCGCACCTGTGAGTAGCAGCTGCCGGAGCTGCGCCAGCTCATCATTACCACCGGCTACGAGTGGTTTGTGTTTGATGCCCACGAATTTCACCGGGTGTTCTGGAAGTACCCCGAGCTGCGCCAGCAGTTTCAGAAGTTCAAGCAGGGCCAGACTACCGCCCCCGATACCAGCCACTTCTACCAGGAAATTGCCCGGCCCCTGCTTGATAAGCTCGAAACGGAGGTGCGGTTTACGTACTTCACCCTCGACCCGCACGACGAAAAGGGCCAGCGCAAAGAGCTGGGCGAGAAAGGCCGGCTGTGGCTAAGCAAGCTGTTCTCGCCGCCCCACCTGCTCAAAGAGCCTTTCGCCCAGGATGCCAACACCCTCAACCGGGCCTTTTATGAGGAGCTGCTTTACCTCATGGGCCTGGAGGAAGTGAAAGACAAGGGCCGCAAGCTCATCCAAAGGTGCGCCCTGGAGCGGCGGCAGCGCGGCTCCCTGCTCGAAAACACGCTGGTGCAGCTGCGCGCCGAGGACATGCTTCGCAACCTGCCCGCCGAGGAGCTGAGCACCTACGGCGACACGCCCGAACAGCAGGCCGAGGGCGTGGCCCTGGCCCTGTGCCTGACCTGGGTAAGCCGCCTACTGTTTCTGAAGCTGTTGGAGGGCCAGCTGCGCCGCTACCACCAGCCCGGCCCCGTGCAGCCCTTCCGCTTCCTCGACCCCGGCCAGCTCAAGGAGTACGACCTGCTCAACCGCCTGTTCTACCGCATCCTCAACCGGCCTACACCGGAGCGGGAGCAGCCGGAGGCCGGCCTCTACCCCCACGTACCTTACCTCAACTCCTCGCTGTTTGAGCCCAGCGCCCTGGAGCGCCGCACCCTGCGCATTTCCGGCCTCGACGACATGATTGAGCTGCCCCTGCTGGGCAAAAAGGGCAAAACCAGCCGCTCGGTGCTGCGCCAGGAAGCCGGCGGCCCGGCCCCCACGGCCCTCACCTACCTGTTGCGCTTTCTGGATGCCTACGACTTCGCCTCGGAGGGCTCGGAGGAAGTGCACGACGACGACCGCCCCCTGATTTCGGCGGCGGTGCTGGGGCTTATCTTCGAGAAGATCAACGGCTACCGCGACGGCTCGTTCTACACGCCCGGCTTCATTACCATGTATATGTGCCGCCACACCCTGCGCCGGGCCGTGGTGCGCCACTTTAATGAGCGCTACGGCTGGCAGGCCGAGGACGTGAGTGGCCTAGAAGAACAGATTGCCGACGAGCCCAAGCGCCGCCCCGAGTTCAGCGAGGCCTTTAACGAGCTGCGCGTGCTGGACCCCGCCGTGGGCTCGGGCCACTTTCTGGTGTCGGCGCTCAATGAGCTGCTGGCCATTAAGAGCGAGCTAGGCCTGTTGCTGGATACGGAGGGCAAGCGCCTGCGCTACCGCCTCACGGTGGCCCGCGACGAGCTGGCCGTAACCTCCGACGAGGACGACACCCTGTTTGAGTACCGCGCCACCTGGGACGAGGCCGCCCAGACCCGCCGCGTGGGCCGCGAGCATACCCGCCTGCAAAGTGCTCTGTTCCGGGAGAAGCGCCTGCTCATCGAGCACTGCCTGTATGGCGTAGACCTCAACCCCAACTCAGTGCGCATTTGCCGGCTGCGCCTCTGGATTGAACTGCTCAAGCACGCCTACTACACCCCCGAAAGCCAGTTCCGGGAGCTAGAAACCCTGCCCAACCTGGAGCTGAACGTACGCGCCGGCAACTCCCTCATCAGCCGCTACCCGCTGCAAGCCGACCTCACGGAGGTGTTCCGCAAAAAGGACTTCTCATTGGCCCTCTACCGCCGGGCCGTGGGCGAGTTCTTCTCGGCCAGGGGGCGCGAGCAGAAACAGGTGCTCGAAGACTTTCTGCAGCGCCTCAAAGACCAGTTCCGGACCGATATTCAGCGCCACGACCCGCTGCTCAAGCGCATTACCCGCGCCAAAGAAGACCTGCTGCGCGCCGAGCTGGACCAGAAGCCCGACCTATTCGGGAAGGCCCGCCTGACGGCCGACGATGCCTGGGCCAAACAAACCACCGCCCGCCTCAACCTCGAAAAGCTGGAGCAGGAGCGCCAGCAGCGCGAGCAGGGCACCCTGTTCCGCGACGCCTTCGAGTGGCGCTTCGAGTTTCCGGAGGTGCTAGCCCCCGATGGCTCGTTCCGGGGGTTTGATGCCGTGCTGGGCAACCCGCCCTACATCCGGCAGGAGGAGCTGGCCCCGGCCCTCAAGCCCTACCTGAAGGCACACTACGAAACCAGCGCCGGCACCGCCGACCTCTACGTGTACTTCTATGAGCTGGGCCTGCGCCTGCTGGCGCCCGGCGGCGAGCTGAGCTTTATCACTAACAACAAGTGGCTGCGCGCCGGCTACGGCCAGGGCCTGCGCCGCTACCTGCTGCGGCCCGAGTTACGCCTGCAGGAACTGCTCGATTTCGGCGACCTGCCCGTGTTCCCGGAGGCCACTACCTACCCCAACATCCTGAGCGTGCAGCGCGCCCCGGCCGCTGCCGCCGTGCGCGTGGCTGAACTCACGACCCTGGGCTCCGACCCCACCCGCTTCCCGGAGGTTGTGCAGGCCGCCGCCACCGACATGCCCACCAACCGCCTCTCCGACGATGCCTGGAGCCTGGCCGCCGCCGACAAACAGCAGCTGCTGGAAAAGCTCCGCGCCGCCGGCACGCCGCTAGGCCAGTATGTGGACGGGAAGATTTACTACGGCATCAAAACTGGCTATAATGAAGCCTTTGTAATTGACGCCGCCACGCGGGCTGCACTGATTTCGGAAGACCCGAAATCAGCGGAGATCATTAAACCGTTTTTGGCTGGCCGCGACGTGAAACGGTATCAACTACCAAAAGCAGATAAGTACTTAATATACACGCCGTGGTCTTTAAAAATCACCGATTATCTAGCTATTGAAAAGCATTTGAAGCAGCACTTTGACGTTCTTTCTAATCGCCCAGAAGTTCTCGCTAGAAGATACCCTTGGTATGCATTAAGCCGATATGCAGCTGAGTATGTAGATGATTTTGCAAAATCTAAAATTGTTATTGCAGCCTTCTCACAAAATGCGCCTTATGCTTACGATACAGATGGCTGTTTCTCCAACGACAAAACAACTATCATCCCTTCCAACGACCTTTTCCTGTTAGGTGCACTTAACTCATCTTCTGTTGATTTCTTCTTCAAATCAATAGCCTCAACAAAAGCAGGTGGCTACTTTGAGTATAAGCCGATGTACCTCTCCCAACTTCCCATCCCCACCGCCACGGCGGAGCAGCAGGCGCCCATCGTGGTGCTGGTGGAGCAGGTACTGGCCGCCAAAGCCGCCGATGCCACCGCCGATACCCAGCCGCTGGAGCAGCAGATTGATGCGTTGGTAGCGGAGCTCTACGGCCTCACGCCCGAGGAAACTGCCCTGCTCACGGCCTGAGCAGGCAGCCGCCCCGCCCGCCCCCTGCCGTAGTTTTCCTCCCGCGGGCTAGCCAAATCGTCTGGCTCCCCCTCTCCCCGAGGAGAGGGGGCCGGGGGGTGAGGTTCCAGGCCTGGGTGCCCATTCTGGTTCTCACTGAACGTGGTAGCTAATGAGTACCCAACCCAGCCTATAGTCGCGGGAGTACGTTTCAGGACCAGCGCAGCAGAAGCAAGTAATTGCGCACGGTTCCGGATATTCGCCGGCGGCTTCGCACAAAACGGATGTTCGCGCTCCTGTCCGGGCACATCCCAGACCACTTCTGCCCCGTAGCCTCGTATAGGCTTTACTACTCTTCAACGTATGTCGTTTCTTCACTTCCACAGTCGTCGTAATTTCCTGCTCACCCTAGGCACTGGCCTGGCCGGCGCGGCCGTGCTGGCGGCTTGCGCCCGTACTGGCCTGGGCTCTGCGAGTAGCTCCTACCTGGTGTACGTAGGTTCTTACGGCCCCGCTGACCAGGAAAACATAGTGCTATACCGCCTCACGCCCGCCACCGGCGCCCTCACGCGGGTAACAGGGGCCAAGGGCGGCGCGGCGCCTTCCTTCCTGACCGTTGACCGGCAGCACCGCTTTCTTTACGCCGTGAATGAGGTAGATAATTACCAGGGCACGCCCAACGGCGGCGTTAGTGCCTTTGCCATTGACCCCAAAACCGGTGGGCTCACGCTACTCAACCAGCAGGCTTCGGGGGGCACCATCCCCTGCTACATCAGCCTCGATACGCAGAACCGCCACGCCCTGGTAGCCAACTACGGCAACGGCACCGTGGCGGCCCTGCCCATTCGCGAAGGCGGGCAGCTGCGGCCGGCCTCTTCCATTGACCAGCACCAGGGCCACGGCCCCCACAAAAACCAAACGAATGCCCGGGGCCACTGCCTCCTGCCCGACCCCGCCGGGAAGTATTTCTTCGCCGTTGACCTGGGCAACGACACCGTGTACGGTTACACCCTTGATGCGGCAGGCAAGCTGCTGAGCCAGCCGCAGCCAGCCTTTAAGGCCAAGCCGGGCGCAGGGCCGCGCATACTTACCTTCCACCCCAGCAAGCCCCTGGCCTACCTCATCAATGAGCTCGACTCGACGATGACCGCCCTGGCCTACGACCCCAGCCGGGGCACGCTCACTGAAATTGAAACGGTGCCCACTCTACCCGCCAGCTTTACTGAGTGGAATGCCTGCGCCGATGTGCACGTATCGCCGAATGGCAGGTTTCTGTACGGCTCAAACCGCGGCCACAACAGCCTGGTGGTGTACGCCATTGATGAAAAGAGCGGCCGCCTCACGCTGGTAGAGCACGTGATGCTGCCCGGCAAAACTCCGCGCAGCTTCGCCCTCGACCCCACTGGCCGCACTGTGCTCGTAGCCCACCAGCAGTCCAACACCATTGTCACGTACTTCGCTGATGCCACCACGGGCCGCCTCACCCCCACGGGCACCAGCGTAGAGCTCACGGCCCCTGTGTGCCTGCAGGTATACCCCGATTTTCTGCGTAGCTAGCCCAAAGCACTTCTGTAGCGTAAAAATTCATTTCACATCAGGTACAGCCGGTGTTAGTATCCGGCTAGGCCACCAAATGCGCGGCAACCTGCGCTGCTCGTCGCGAAACCGATTTTTGCGCCAACAAAAGCCTCCCCCAAAAGCAAGCGCACAACCCTTAGCGTGAGGCTCCGCCTTTCTGAAGGAGAAGGGGGCCGGGGGTGAGGCACCCACCATCATAAACGGGCCGCCACGTATTCCTGAACGAGCAGCTGAGGCATAGTGAGCGGCTTCTGCTACATTCGCCGGATACTTTGATGCTACGTATGCGCCGCTTCTCCCCGCTCCTGCTTTCCGGTTTGCTGCTCAGCCTGACTGCGTTTGGCTGCTCCCAACACCAACCCGAAACTGCCCCCGCCCCCGACGGCCCACCCGCCATACCCGTACAATCTGCCGGCGCGGCCGCACAGAGCCCCGGCCGCTTCCCCGAGACGTTTGAAGCCGCCGAGAAAGGCGCTTACGCAACCGGCGACGAGGCCTTGGTTTCGGGTTCCTGGCACTTTGAGGATGCCCTGATTGGCTCCTCCGACCAGGACCATAAAAACGGCCAGCATGCCGCTCGTCTGCGGGAAAAAGGCCGCATTCGGATGAACTTTGACGTGCCGGGAGGCGTGCAGGTCATTCGGGTGACCAGCGCCGCGTATGGCTCTGACCCCGCCAGCACCTGGGAGCTATGGGGCAGTGTAGATGGCGGACGCACCTACCGCCGTATAGGGCAGTCCGTGAAAACGCAGGGCCCCCGGCTGGTGGCAACCACGTTTCAGGGCGGAGCAGCCGGCCCCCTGCGCCTCGAAATCAGGAAGACCGACAGCGGCAAGGGCCGCCTCAACATTGATGATATTGCGCTGCTGGCAGCCAATGGTGCGGCCATTGCGGGCGGCTCAGTAGCTGAAGCTGCTTCCGGTACTGCCCCGGCCAGCAACCCGGCTCCGGCTGCTTCCAGCCTGCCGCCAGCTACCACGGCCCGGGCTGCCGCAGTAGTTTCGGGGCGCGATGATAACATGGCGTTAGGCAACCCCAGCGGAGCCACACCCGACGTCAATAACCCCACCAATTATCTGCTAGTAAAGCCGCAGTTTACCCTTGGCTATAATGCCCAGCGCGGCACGCCCACCTGGGCCAGCTGGCACCTCAACCGCGCCTGGATGGGCTCGGCTCCGCGCCAGGATGATTTCCGGCCCGATCCTGCCCTGCCGCGCCAGTTTTACCAGGTAACGCCGCGCAGCTACAGCGGCTCGGGCTTCGATAAAGGCCACAACTGCCCTTCCGCCGACCGCACCACCGACCTCGACGACAACTCGGCTACGTTCCTGATGACCAACATGATTCCGCAGGCTGGCAACAACAACCAGCGCACCTGGAGTGGCCTGGAGGAATGGACGCGCACCCAGGTGAAGCAGGGCCAGGAGGTGTACGTGCTGATGGGTAGCTACGGCAAAGGCGGCACCGGCCAGAATGGCCGCGCCACCAGCATAGACCAGGGCCGCGTGACGGTGCCGGCCCGTGTCTGGAAGGTACTCGTGCTTCTGCCCGAAGGCTCCAACGACCTGCAGCGCATCAGCGCCGGCCAGGCCCGCATTGTGGCCGTAGACACCCCCAATGACCAGTCCGTCAGCCCCGACTGGAGCCAGTACCGCGTGAGCGTTGATGCCATTGAAGCCGCCACTGGCCTGGACCTGCTCAGCAAGCTTCCACTCCCCGTGCAAGACAAGCTGGAGGCGCAGGTGGATACCGCTCCGGTGCGCTAGGCGAGCAAACCGCTAAGCCTCTGCAGCCTTTTATGTCTATAAGTTGCAGTAGCTTACACGCACAACAAGGCCCCGCTCAGTAAGCTACTGAGCGGGGCCTTGTTGTGTGATTGGGTCAGCTTACTTAGCCGACGGATACCAGTTGCGCAGCCGCACGTCAATCTTCTTGTTGGCTGTGTTTACGGTTTTCTTGAAAGTAGCCACGTCGCTCAGGCCGCTCTGGCCCCGGTAGTGATATGGGTACACAATGCCCGGCTTGAAAGCCAGCACGCCCTGCGCGGCCTGTTGCACATCCATGGTGTAGGGCAGGTTCATGCACACAAAGGCCACGTCAATGCCCTTGAGGGCGCGCATTTCGGGGGTGTCTTCGGTATCGCCAGAGAAGTAAACGTTTTTGCCGCCCAGGTTCACTACGTAGCCGTTGCCGCGCCCTTTGGTGTGCATGGCGTCGGGGGCCTCAGGCAGGTTATACATGGGGATGGCCGAAACGCGCATTCCCAGCGTGTCGAGCTGCTGACCGTTGTTCAGGATGCGTACCTGTGCTCGGTATTCTGCCGGCAGTTTCTCCGCTACGGCATTGGGCACTACCATCAGGGCTTTGCTGACGGGAAGGCCCGCCAGAGTTTTCGAGTCCAGGTGGTCACCGTGGATGTCTGTGATCAGTACTACATCCGGCGCGGCCAGTCCGGCGTAGGCCTCCGGACCACCGTAAGGGTCAACGTAAATGGTTTTGCCATTCCAGGTGAGCACTACGCTGCCGTGCGTAATAGGCTGCACCGTGAGGGGCCCCTGCTTGGTCGTAATCTGGTCGGCGGCCGCCCGCAAGGGCGCAGTGGTTTGGGCTGATACCTGAGCCGCAAACGTCACCAGCGCGGCTGTAAGGAATAAAGTCGACTTCATTGGTAGGTATACGTGTGGGAGTTGAGCGTGAATGCCTGACGTTTTGAGAAGCACGGCACCGCAGCAATACGCTCCTGGCACCGTGACCTTAAACCCCACCGCCCGTCAGAAGTTTTGCCAGCTGCCAAGTCTCTGGCTCACGAGAAAAGGGATGCAGGTGCAACATCTTTCCCTGATTACGCGCACCCTTCGTGTTGAGCAGGACAGAACCGCAGGTTGCCGGGGGCATGTGGGCAGTCTGTAGCAGACCGTCATGCTTGATCTGGCGTCCGCTTGCTGAAGCATAACGTGTTAACCTTCTTCTAATCACCTGTTTTCGGCTACCGTCAACGTGCACCTCTTAAACAGCTTCAGAAACCATGAGGCAAGCTTATCTGGCTCAATAATTTTATTCCGCAAAGTCATTCCTGCTTTCTGACCTTCGTCTGCAGCTTATGTTACCTTTCGGCCTGTTTGCCCGTGTACCTCGCCCCTTGTATTGTCTCTTAAGCGTTTCCGGTTGTTTTTGCTGATCTTTGCCTCTGCGTCCCCACCGCAGTTCAGGTTCCCTTGTTACTCCCACCCATCTCGCTCATTCCCGGGCTCAGATGGGTCTTTTTTTGCCTACTCAACTTCGCTGCCGGCTTCTGCTATGCTCACGTATTCTTCTGGCCCCGACTTACTCCGCCCGCGCCGTACGTACCGTTTGGCGGTGGCGGCGGCTTTTTTCCTGCAGGGCTTGTGCTTCTCAACCTGGGCGGCCCGCATCCCAACGGTGCAGCAACAGCTAGGCCTCTCCGACGCCGAACTGGGCGGGGTACTGCTGGCCGTTCCGTTTGGGTCGTTGGCTTCGCTGCCGCTTTCCGGGTGGCTGGTGGCCCGCCACGGGAGCCGCCTGCTCACGGTGCTGGGCCTGTTTTTGTACGCGGCTTTTCTGCCCATGCTGGGTTTAGCCCACTCCACCCCGCTTCTGCTGGTGGCACTTGTGCTGTTTGGCCTGGCCAGCAACATGGCCAACATCAGCATAAATACCCAGGCCGTGGGAGTAGAGGCGGTATATGGCAAGTCCATCATGGCCAGCTTTCATGGTCTCTGGAGCCTTGCGGGTTTTGCGGGCGCGGCTATTGGCACGCTCATGATTGCGCACGCCGTGGCCCCATTGCACCACTTTTTGCTTATTGCGGGTGTGGTAGTTGGGGGGCTGCTGCTGGTTCGCCCCTACCTGCTGCCCGCTGATGCGCCCCGCCCAGCCGATGCCCCTATTTTCGTACTGCCCGATAAGTCTTTGCTGCTGCTAGGCCTGCTGGCGTTTTGCTCCTTACTCTGCGAAGGCACCATGTTCGACTGGAGCGGGGTATACTTTGGTAAAGTGCTGCACGCCAACCAAGACCTGATTGGAGTAGGCTTTGCGGCCTTTATGAGCACCATGGCTGCCGGCCGCTTCATTGCCGACTGGTTTACTGACCGTTTCGGGCGCCAGCGCACCCTCATGCTGAGTGGGTTGCTGGAGGCGCTGGGCCTGGGCATGGCAGTGCTTTTTCCGAGCGTGGTTCCGGCTACCATTGGTTTCATGCTGGTGGGCTTAGGCGTATCGTCGGTGGTGCCGCTGGTATACGGCGCGGCGGGCCGCTCCAAAACCATGTCGCCGGGAGTGGCGCTGGCGGCCGTATCTACGGTGGGGTTTGCGGGCTTTTTACTGGGGCCACCCCTTATTGGCCTGGTAGCGGGTATCACCAGTCTGCGTGTGTCCTTCGCCCTCATTGCCCTTATGGGCCTGGCGGTGGCAACGCTGGCCCGCCGCGCTGGGGTGGAATAGGGTGGGTTTTATATAGAATACACCCTATATAATCTGTATTTTTACCGCTTCACTTAGTATTTCTCGCCATGCCCGCTGCTCCCCCCGACAACATCTACACCCCGCGTCAGCAGTATGTTCTCCTGATTGTGTGTTTGGTGGCACTGGCTACGCTTATTCTGCTTGGCTTAGGGAGCTATACTACTGCTTTCCTGGGCGCGGGCATTCTGTTTGTGGTGTTTCGGCCGTGGTTCAATGCCCTTGTGCACCGCCGCCGCTGGAACCGCCAGGTAGTATCTATCGGGCTGCTCGTTTTTGCTTTTGTAGTTATCATCCTCCCCTTCTCGGCGCTCAGCCTGATGCTCGTAGACCGCATTCGGCACTACGGGCAGGACACCAGCCAGATCATGGCCGTTCTGCACACCATTGAGCAAAAAACCGGCTACCGGTTCTCCACTGAGCCCAATGTGCGGTCGTTGTTGCAGCAGAGCGTAAGCTGGATCAGTCAGCGGCTTCCTTCGCTGGCCAGTGGCCTCCTGCATTTTACCGTAGTTATTGGCCTGATGCTGTTTACCCTGTACTTCATGTTCACGCAGGAAGCGGGTTTCCTGCGCGGGCTGCGGCGCTACCTGCCGTTCCGCACCAATACCCTGCATGAGCTAGGCGAGTCGCTGAGAAACACGGTGAATGCCAATGTGCTGGGGCAGGCGCTTATTTCACTGGTGCAGGCCACCCTCACCGGCTTGGCCCTCTGGTTTTTTCAGGTTCCCGATGCGCTGTTTTGGGGCGTAGTGGCTTTTTTCATGGCCTTTATTCCCGTGCTTGGTACGCCCCTGGTTTGGGGACCGGCAGCCATTATCAAGCTCACCCAGGGGCACACGGGCCAGGGTGTGGGCATCCTCATTGTGGGCCTGGTAGTTATCATGAATATTGACAATCTCCTGCGCATTGTGCTGGCCAGGCGCATCGGCAATATCCACCCCCTCATTACTCTGGCCGGCGTAGTGCTGGGCGTGGAAATATTCGGCATTCTAGGCCTTGTGCTAGGCCCCCTGCTGCTCTCCTACTTCATTGTACTAATGCAGGTGTTTGAACGCGAAAACCGCCTGCACCCCAAACTCAAGGCCAAACGCACCCATACCCTACCCCACACTGACCCCGCCGCCGACGAGAATACGGCCGCACCCGCTGCTACCTAGTCATTTAGTGCCATCAAACAGCAGCACCAGACAAGTCTGGCGCTGCTGTTTGATGGCACTAAAACGCACTGCATGGCCTAGGTTTCCGTCAGCACGGTTTTGAAACCTGCCAGCTGGCCATCCTCGGTTTTGCCCAAGGCCAGCACGGGTACCTGCGGGCCGCTGCCGAAGCGGTATACCTGCACGTCTTCCAGCTCCTGCTTCAGAAACATTTGGAGCGCCTTGAAGCGGTTTGCCAACGCCGGGTCGCCGAGCACGCCGTTGTCGGCGGTGTGGTTGCGCAGGAAGTAGGTCAGTTCCTGCTTTTCAACTTTTGTATCTGCGGGTTGCCCGGCTAAGTTGGCCAGCGCCTCATCCGTCAGGTTACCGTCAGGCGCGGGAAAGCTCACGGCCTCCAGCGGCGCATCTGCCTCACTCATAAAATACAGGCCCTTGGTCATTTGCTGCAACTGGCCTAGAGCTGCTCCTTGGTCCTGGGTGGTTGCTGCGGTGGCAGCTGGCTTGTTAGCTTCCTGCGTTTCGCGGCCACCTTTGGTATCCAGCGCCGCAATAGGCGCCTCCGTTGCGCCGCCGGGCACCTGGGCGCTAATAGCGGCGGCCAGTTCTTTCATGCGCGCTTCGGCCACCTTAATCTTGGGGTTGGCGAAGTTCATGTCCGACACATTATTCATCGGAATGAGGTGGATGTGCGCGTGCGGCACCTCCAGGCCTATCACGGCCACCCCAATGCGCCGGCACGTTACGGCGGCCTTCACGCCTTTGGCCACCCGCTGGGCAAACTGGTGCAGCGCGGCCAGCTCGGCGGGGGGAAGATCAAAAATGTAATCTACTTCCTTCTTTGGAATTACCAGCGTATGGCCCTCTACCAATGGCGTAATGTCCAGGAAAGCCAAATGGTGCTCGTCCTCGGCCACTTTAAAGGCGGGCAGCTCGCCGGAAACTATACGGGAGAAAATAGAAGGCATAAGGTGAATTTGTGAAGTGGTGAAAGGGTGAGCTTCGCTTAGCTAGGCCACCAGCTTACGCTGAAGTACGCCAGTAACTGGCCTGACGGAGGGAAAGCCAGCGCTCCAAAGTACGAGGCAAAACGCAAAAGGGCGAAGCCGGTGGCTTCGCCCTTTTGCGTACTACAAGTCAGTGGAACGGTTAACTCACCATTTCACCACTTTGCAACTTCACCGTTACCGGCTGATTTCCAGAATCTGGAACTGCAGCTTGCCCGCAGGCACCGTGATTTCGGCCGTATCGCCGGCCGATAGGCCCAGCAGGCCCTTGCCGATTGGCGACTTCACTGAGATTTTACCGGCAGCCAGGTTGGCCTCCTCTTCGGCTACGAGGGTGTAGTCGAGGACCATGTTATTCTTCAGGTTCTTCAGCTTCACCTTGCTCATAATGAGCACCTTGGTGAGGTCCAGGTTCGTTTCGTCGAGGATGCGGGCATTGCCCACGATTTCTTCCAGCTTGGAAATCTTGAGTTCCAGCAAACCCTGCGCTTCCTTGGCCGCGTCGTACTCCGCATTTTCGCTCAGGTCGCCTTTGTCGCGGGCTTCGCGCAGATCCTCGGCAGCCTTGGCGCGGCCGCGGATTTTGAGGTCCTGCAGCTCATCCTTCAGCTTCTGAAGACCTTCCGGAGTGTAGTAGTTGATAGTAGACATGGTGGGGTGATGGTAAGCTCAAAAAACAAGGAGAACGGCCAGCATGGCTGGCCGTTCTCCCCGAACAGGTTTAGGCAAATATACGAAACGTGGTTGGATTTGTCTAGTGCTTACTTGGGCTACACAAGGTGAGAGGCCCTTCTTTTCCTGGCTTTTTACTGAGAATTACGGTTTTCATGCTGCTCACCGTAGTCACTGGCGCCATGCCTAATCAGCGACTGGCCTAGGCAAGTAAGCGCTTGAGCAAGGGGCATCTGCCGCGGCATTGCTTCAGGCCAGGCCACCTTGCTAGTCGCGCACTACGGTGCCCGTAATGTAGCCGAAGGGGGCATCGGTGGCCACGAAGATTTCATTCTTGTTCTCCAGCCCAAACTGCTCCAGATTGAAGGGAATATGGTGCTTGTTAGGCATGATCATACTAACGTCTTTCACTACCTCATGCTCCTGCAGAATCTTCTCGCCTATAGCGTATAGAGTGTGCTGCAGGGAGAGGCTTTTGTGCTCCGAGAAAGTGCGAAGCAGGGAGGTCCGGATTTGCTGGTACAGAGCCTCAAAATCCAGGGCAGTGGCCGTGTATTCCCAGCTGGCTTCGCATTGGGTCGCCAGTATCCGGTCCGCAGTTTCCTGCAGCACCGTGTATTCATCCTTGAGGAAGTTTTCGAAGCCGGAATCTGTGGTTTTGAGCAGCAGCAGGTCTTTGAGGCCCGATACCACCACCGGACCATCAGCATCCTGGGTAACTACCGTGGTGCGCTTTTCGGTGCTGCCGCCCGTGAAGGCGTGGGTGTGCGGCTGCCCATTGAAGCTCATGCGCTGCCAGCTGTGCTCCTCAATGGCAATGCGCGCCTTACTGATCTGGGGGTTACGGGTCACGAAGTAATGCGCCAAGTACAGCCCGAACTCTTCAATGCTGCCCGTGAAGTGCTCTTTGGCCAGCACATACACCGTATTTTTCTGGGTATCGGTAGGCAGAATCTGAGAGTTGTCGCCGTGGGTATGGGCCGTATCAAAGTCGCCGGTTAGCAGCACGCTCACCGACACTTGC
Organism: Hymenobacter taeanensis; assembly: GCF_013137895.1. NCBI lineage: Bacteria > Pseudomonadati > Bacteroidota > Cytophagia > Cytophagales > Hymenobacteraceae > Hymenobacter > Hymenobacter taeanensis. The sequence goes on along the minus strand of NZ_CP053538.1, from coordinate 3,820,255 downwards.
CGAAATTCGTGATGGTCGGCATGTCGGATAATTTTGGATAGATTAACTGCATTTTTGCCGTACGCATTGATTCCTAATTTCATACTATCTCGCTTGTTTTTTTGTGAAAGATATTGAATTTGGCAGAAAATACCGGCGGCAAATGCTCGATTTAGCGATAAAAAGTAAGAATATCATAATTGACAAAAGCAACTATAACGGCCTGCTCCTGGTGCAAGATGGGCGCATCGCCGACGTGGTACCTGCCGATACTGCCGTTGCGTGCCCGGTTCTGGAAGTGGGCGACCGAGCCGTGCTGCCTGGCGTAATTGACCCTCACGTGCACATCAATGAGCCCGGCCGCACCGAGTGGGAAGGCTTCGATACGGCTACCCGGGCGGCGTTGTCGGGGGGAGTTACCACGCTGGTAGACATGCCCTTAAACTCGGCCCCCGTTACCACCACCGTAGCTAACTTCGAGCAGAAGCTGCGGGCTACGGAAAGCCAGCTGCACACCAACTGTGGGTTCTGGGGTGGTATCATTCCCGGCAATAGAAGTGAGATAGAAGGCCTCATTGCGCGCGGGATAATGGGGTTCAAGGCCTTCCTGACGCATTCCGGCATTGATGATTTTCCGAATGCTACCGAGGCCGATTTGCGTCAGGCCATGCCCATTCTGGCCCGCCACGGCCTGCCCCTGCTGGTGCATTGTGAGCTGACTACCAATGACGATGCCTGGAAGCAGCACGACAAACGCTCTTACGCCAATTACCTGGCCTCCAGGCCTAAAAGCTGGGAAGACAAGGCCGTAGCGCTCATGATTAGGCTGTGCGAGGAAACCGGCTGCCGCACCCACATCGTGCACCTGTCTTCGGCCGATTCACTTCCGCAGATTGCCGCGGCCAAGCGGCGGGGGCTTCCTCTTACAGTAGAAACCGGACAGCACTACCTGCACTTTGCCGCCGAAGATATTGCCGATGGCCAGACCCAGTTTAAATGCGCGCCGCCGATCCGGGAGCGGGCCAACAACGAGCGGCTCTGGCAGGCCCTGCAAGCCGGCATCATCGATTTTGTTGCCACTGACCACTCCCCCGCCCCCCCCGTCCTCAAGCAGATTGCTTCCGGCGACTTCACCACCGCCTGGGGCGGCATTGCCTCGCTGCAGCTGGCCTTGCCCGTGCTCTGGACGGCTGCCCAGCGGCGCGGCGCCACCCTCCCCGACCTCGTGCGCTGGCTGAGCACCAACCCGGCTCAGCTGATAGGCCTAGGCCACCGCAAGGGCAGAATTGCCAAAGGGTATGATGCTGACTTGCTGGTGCTGGACGCCGAAAACACCTTCCGCGTGACGGAGAGTGGCCTACACCACCGCCACAAGGTGTCGCCGTACGTGGGGCTGGAGCTGCGCGGCGTGGTGGAGCAAACCTTTCTGGCGGGCCGGCTCGTGTACCAGCGCCCGGAGTTTCTGCAGCTGAATCAAGGCCAACTTTTAACCCGCTAACTGGGTGGAACACTACACTACACGTGCCGCCCGCATCATGCGGCGCATTGAAGAACTGGCCGCCATCAGCGAAGATACTGAAGGGGTTACGCGCACCTTCGGCACACCGGCCTTTCTGGCGGGCAGCGCCCTGGTGCGCTCCTGGATGGAAAATAGCGGTCTGGAAACCCGCCTCGACAACATCGGCAACGTGCGCGGGCGGCTGGTGAGCCACAACCCCAACGCCAAAACCTTCGTGCTGGCCTCGCACATTGATACGGTGGTGAATGCCGGCAAATACGACGGTCCGCTGGGCGTGCTGCTGGGTCTGGATATGCTGGAGCAACTGATTGCGCAACAAGTAGAGCTGCCATTTCACATTGAGCTCATTGCCTTCAGCGACGAGGAAGGCGTACGCTTTCACACTACCTACCTGGGCAGCAAAGTGGTAGCGGGCAGTTTCGATCCGGGCCTGTTAGCGAAGCAAGACGACAACGGCCTCACCCTGGCCGATGCCATTAGCATGATGGGCGGCCACCTAGGCCACCTCGCCGCCGACGCCATTCCGGCCCCCAACTGGCTGGGCTACTTTGAAGTGCACATTGAGCAGGGCCCGGTGCTGTGGGAGCGCCAGATTCCGGTAGCGCTGGTCACGGCCATTGCCGGACAGCAGCGCATAGAGCTTACCTGGTGCGGCATGGCCGGCCACGCTGGCACCGTACCCATGGGCATGCGCCGCGATGCGCTGGCCGGCGTCGCCGAGTTTGTGCTGCTGGTGGAAGAGTTCGGGCGGAAGCACCAGCACGAGCTGGTAGCCACCGTGGGCAAGCTCGACGTGCGCCATGCGGCCAGCAACGTGATTCCCGGCGAAGTGGTATGCAGCCTGGACCTGCGCAGCGCCGATGCAGCCCGCCTGCAGGTGGCCTACGAGGAGCTGCGCGCCCTAACGGAAGCCCTGGCCGCCCGCCGGGGGCTGGAGCTGCACTGGCACCTGATTCAGTACACGCCCCCAGTGGCCTGCGATGCCGGAATGAATACCTTGCTAGCCCAGGCTATTGCTGACTCGGGGCATGAAGTGGTGGCTCTGGTCAGCGGCGCGGGCCACGACGCCGTACCTATTTCGGCCGTGGCACCCGCTACCATGTTGTTTGTGCGGTGCTTTGAGGGCATCAGCCACAACCCGCTGGAGCGGGTAGAGCTGGCTGACCTGGCCGCTACACTGCCGGTAACTGACCGGTTTCTTTCATTACTTATCGCTTCGCATTAAACTGTCATTCCGACTGTAAAGAGGGATCTAGGTTACCCTCCTCACGACTTGACCCAGATTCCTCCCTAGAGCCGGAATGACAACTACATCACCACACTCCATGGAAATATCTGCCCTCACCCGCTCCGTTGTAAAGCGCAACCACGCCATTATTGCCCCCGATGGCTACATCAACAGCAACGTACCGGGCTGGACGAACTGCACCGTCAACGTTATTATCAATGAGCAGATGGGGGCCCGCCTGTGTCAAACCCTTGTAACGATGCGAGCAGAGGGGCGCCTGGATGGGCAGACGCTGGCTTCCCAGATTTTCTTTTACGTAGTAGAGGGTGAAGTGCGCGCCACAGTGGGCGGTGAGACCCGCACGCTGTGCACCAATCAGTTTGTGTACGTGCCCATTGGGCAGGCCTACGTATTTGAGCAGGCAACCGAAGGCACCCAACTGCTCACCTTCCATAAGGTATATGAGCCGCAGGTTAGCTACGCTACTCCCGGCGTACTGTTTGGGGAGAAAGACGACAGCAAGGCCCCCATCTATATGAACGATGAGGCCCTGCGCATCCAGGAGCTGCTCCCGAATGACCTGAGCTTCGATATGGCCGTGAACATTTTCACCTATGACCCCGGTGGGCACCTACCCATGGTAGAAACTCACATCATGGAACACGGCCTGCTCTACCTGCAAGGCCAGGCCATTTATATGCTTGACCAGGAGTGGTACCCGGTCAAGAAAGGCGACGCCATCTGGATGGCCCCCTACTGCCAGCAGTGGGCCACCACCATGGGCAAAGAACCGTCGGTATACATCTACTACAAGAACGTAAACCGCTTCCCCACGGTAATTTAATCAGCTACCTACTGCCGGGGTAGAGCCCTACACTGGTGCCTGCTCGTTGCTAACGTTGTTTTCCAAGGCTGCTCCAGGCCAGTTGTTGGCGCCACCGAAATGTCGTTTGACTACGAGACATTCCCCATCAGCACCCTAAGCCCTCAGCACTATCAACCTCCTCAGCAATGACCATAGCCGAACTAAACCACCTCCCCCCAACTGGCCTAGCGGATGCCCTGCAGAAATGCTGTGGCTCCTCGGCTTGGGTGGAAGCCATGCGCGGCATCTTTCCGGTGGCTGATGCTGAAGCGCTGTTGCAAAAAGCCACTACTATCTGGAACAGCCTCTCGGAAGCTGACTGGCGCGAGGCCTTCACGCACCATCCCAAAATTGGCGACGTCAACTCTCTGAAGCAGAAGTTTGCCAGCACCAGCGCCTGGGCCGCCGGTGAGCAAGGTGCCGTGAAAGAAGCGCCACAACAGGTATTGGAAGCACTGGCCGCCGGCAATGAGGCCTACGAGCAGAAATTCGGCTACATTTTCATTGTGTGTGCCACTGGCAAATCGGCGGAGGAAATGCTGGCTCTACTGCAGGCCCGCCTGCCAAACCCACCGCAGCAGGAAATCCTGATAGCCAGGGCCGAGCAGGATAAAATCACCCGTATTCGTCTGGAAAAGCTCTTAGCCGCATGAGTCAGCTCACTACCCACATTCTGGATACCACGCGGGGCAAGCCCGCCGCGGGCGTATCCATCACCCTTTACCGCCAACAGGCCCAAAGCTGGACGACACTAGCCACCGGCACTACCAACTCCGACGGCCGTATCAGTGATCTGCTGCCCAAAGATGAGGTCCTGCCTTCGGGCACCTATAAACTAAAGTTTCTGACCCAGGAGTACTTCGATCAGCAAGGCGTCGTGACGTTCTATCCCTTCGTGGAGATTGTCTTCGCGATTACTACTTCCGAGCATTACCACGTGCCGCTGCTACTAAACCCATTTGGGTATTCTACTTACCGCGGCTCGTGAATTACACATTCATGGCCGTCCTGCTGAGCGGGGTCGAAGCATTTCTACCGCTTCGTTGAATTAGCATTTCAACATCAGCACGCGAGATGTTTCAACTCCGCTCAGCAGGACATGTACTTTGGCAACGTAAGCACGATGGGGTTTATTAATATTGGCCCATCCCACTCCCACTTCTCCACTCCCTCGCATGAAGCTCAGCCTCCAGGATTCCGATAAAGCCCAACTCTTAGACCAGCTCGGCGAGGCCAACCGCCGCTTCCAGCACACCTATCCCGGCGACAAGCCCGACCGCCAGCCCGTGCACACGGTGTATGGCGGTGCTAACCTGTTTAAGGCCGACACCTGCGTGCGGATGGGCGATATTGCCCTCAACAACCTGCACACGTACGCTCCAAACTTCGTGGAGCTGGCCCGGGTGCTGCAGCTCAAGGGGCACGAGCATTTACCCACGCTGGCCCAGGATATCAAGGCGCTAACGGCCCGGCTGGAGGGTATGTCGGCGGAGGAGCGCAAGCACGAGCACGCTTGGCTGGCCTACTCCGTGTACAACAAGATGGTGCGGAAGCTGCAAACGGAGGCCGTGGAGGATTTCCGCATCGACTTTGAAGATGGCTTTGGCAACCGGCCTGATGCCGAAGAGGACGCCACCGCCGTGCAGGCCGCCACTGAACTGGCGCTGGGCATGCAAAAAGGCACCGTGTCGCCGTTTATTGGCATCCGCATCAAGCCATTCACGGAGGACATGAAGGCCCGCGGCATCCGCACACTGGACATATTCCTGACGACGCTTCTGGAGAAAACCGGCGGCAAACTGCCCGACAATTTCGTGGTGATGCTGCCCAAAGTGACCATCCCGGAGCAGATGACTACCATGGTGCGCTTTTTTGAGCTGCTGGAGAAGGCTAATGGCCTGGAGCCCGGCACCCTGAAAATGGAAACGATGGTAGAGGCCACCCAGATTATTATGGATGAGGAAGGCCGCAACCCGCTCATGCGCATCATCAGGGCCAGCGAGGGCCGGTGCGTAGCGGCTCACTTCGGCACCTACGACTATACCGCCTCGGCGGGTATCACGGCCAAGTATCAGACCATGGCTCACCCCGTCTGCGACTTCGCCCACCACATGACCAAAGTAGCGCTGGGCGGCACCGGCATCTTCCTCTCCGACGGCGCCACCAACGTGATGCCCATTGGCCCGCACCGCGGCGAAAACCTCTCGTATGAGCAGCTCCGCGAGAACCGCGAATCGGTGCATAATGCCTGGCGGCAGGGTTTCCAGCATACCACCCACTCGCTCATCAACGGTCTCTACCAGGGCTGGGACCTGAACCCTGCCCAACTGCCCATGCGGTACGCGGCCACCTACAACTTTTTCCTCAGCAGCTACGACGACGCAGTCCATCGCCTGAAAACCTTCGTGGAGCGCGCCGCCATCTCTACCCTCACCGGCGACATTTTCGACGATGCCGCCACCGGTCAGGGCCTGCTCAACTTCTTCCTGAAAGCCCTGAACTGCGGCGCCATTACGGAAGAGGAAATCAAAGCCACCGGCCTCACCACCGCCGAAATTCACACTCGCTCCTTTTTCCGCATCCTGGAAGGCCGCCGCGCCCAGAAAGCCTAGGCCACTTGCTTTACAATCAGCCCATTCTTTTATAGCAAGCCCGTCATGCTGAGCGGAGGCGCAGCCGCAGTCGAAGCATCTCTACCTCTGGCTAATCAAGTGGCCTAGGCCTCTGCAACGAAACAATAGAGATGCTTCGACTCCGCTCAGCATGACGTACAAATGTGGTAGCCGTCACGCAGTTAATTTCAGCTGTTTGCTCAGCTATTGGCTCCTTCTGACACTGTATCAACCGCCCCAAGCCCGACCGCACTAGACCAGTCAAATCCAAAGAATTACCTTTTTAAATCAATAATAGATAGCAGCTTAGAAATCGTAGAACTGGCCTGGCGCGGTATAGACGCTTGGTGGAGGGAAATATCTTGCTAATTCGGCCTAGTACGCCGAGGTGAATTCCTCTTTAACCACGACGCCACACTCCGATGACACCTGACAACCCGCAGGGCCTCTACCGCCCCGAGTTTGAACATGATGCTTGTGGTACTGGGTTTATAGCCTACCTCAACGGCCGCAAATCGCACCAGATTATTACCGATGCTCTGACCATGCTCGAAAACATGGAGCACCGCGGCGCCTGTGGCTGCGACTCCGATTCGGGCGATGGGGCCGGTCTGCTGCTGCAATTGCCCCACTGGTTTTTCCTGGAAGAGTGCACCGCGCTCAACATCCGCCTGCCAGAGCCCGGCTACTATGGCGTGGGCATGCTGTTTCTGCCTAAAGACACGGCTGCACAAGCCGCTTGTCGGGCCGTAATTAAGGCCGCCGGAGATAAGCTTGGCCTCTCGGTGCTGGGCTACCGGCCGGTGCCGGTTAACCCGGCGGGCATCGGCCCTACGGCGCTGGCGGCGGAGCCCGGCATAGAACAGGTGTTTGTGGCGCGCCCCACTGACCTAGCCACTGCCGAAGACTTCGAGCGGAAGCTGTACGTGCTGCGGCGCTACATCACCAAGCTGGTGCAGGAGCAAGTACCCGCCGCCGCTGAGGACTTCTACTTCACCTCGCTCTCCTGCAAAGTCATTGTATACAAAGGCCAGCTGACCACCTATCAGGTGCGCGGCTACTTCCCCGATCTGTCGGATGAGCGCGTGACCTCGACGTTTGGGATGGTGCACTCACGCTTCTCTACCAATACGTTTCCGTCGTGGCGCCTGGCCCAGCCCTTCCGGCTGCTGGCCCACAACGGCGAGATCAACACGCTACGGGGCAATTTGAACTGGTTTTACGCCGGGGTGCGCAGCTATATGTCGCCGTACTTCTCGGCGGAGGAGATGGACATGCTGCTGCCCGTCATCGACAGCCACCAGTCGGATTCAGCTTGCCTCGACAACATTGTGGAGATTCTGCTGCACTCGGGCCGCTCCCTGCCGCACGTGATGATGATGCTGGTGCCAGAGGCCTGGGACGGCAACACGCAGATGGACCCACTGAAAAAGGCCTTCTACGAGTTCCACGCCACCTTTATGGCTCCCTGGGACGGCCCGGCGGCGCTGCTGTTTACTGACGGCCAGATGCTGGGGGCCATGCTCGACCGCAATGGTCTGCGGCCCCTACGCTACATCGTGACCAATGATGGCCGCGTGATGGTGGCCTCCGAAACCGGCGTGCTTACCATCCCCGATTCCATCGTGGAGAGGAAAGGCCGCCTGCAGCCCGGCAAAATGCTTCTCCTGGATACCGTGGCCGGCCAGATTATCACCGATGAGGAGCTAAAGGCACAGGCTGCCGCCCGGCAGCCCTACGGTCAGTGGCTCGATGAGTATCAGATCCGGCTGGAGGAGCTGCCTGAGCCCCGCCAGGTATTCTCCGACCTGGCCGCCGACGCCGTGTTCAAGTACCATCAGGTATTCGGCTACACCCGCGAGGATATTGACACGCTGATTACGCCCATGGCGCTGGAAGGCAAGGAGCCCATCGGCTCGATGGGGGTAGATGTGCCCCTGGCCGTGCTTTCCGACCAGCCCCAGCACCTGAGCAGCTACTTCAAGCAGTTCTTCGCGCAGGTAACCAACCCGCCCATCGACCCCATTCGGGAGCGGCTGGTGATGAGCCTGGCCACGTTCATTGGCAACAACGGCAACATCCTCGATGAGGACAAAATGCACTGCCACTGCGTAGCCTTGCATCAGCCCATTCTCACCAACCACGAGTTGGAAAAGCTGCGCAGCATTGATACGGGCATGTTCAACGCCAAAACGCTGCTTTCCTACTTCAAAGCCGACGGCAAACCCGGCTCCATGGCCGCTGGCCTCAACCGCCTCTGCCGCTACGCCGAAGATGCCGTGAACGATGGGTTTGAGGTGCTGATTTTGTCGGACCGTGGCCTAGACTCCAAGCACGCGCCCATCCCGTCTTTGCTGGCGGTGTCGGCTGTGCACCACCACCTCATTCGGAAAGGTTACCGTGGCTCCGTAGGCCTGGTAGTAGAAGCCGGCGACGTGTGGGAAGTACACCATTTTGCCTGCTTGCTGGCCTTTGGCGCCACAGCCATTAACCCCTACCTAGCGCTTTCCACGGTGCAGACCATGCACGCCGGCGGCCAGTTCAACACTTCCCACGACTATCCGCAGCTCGCCAAAAACTACATCAAAGCGGTGTGTGATGGGCTGCTGAAGATCTTCTCCAAGATGGGTATCTCCACACTGCAGTCATACCACGGCGCGCAGGTGTTCGAGATTCTGGGCATCAACCAGGAGGTAGTCGACAAGTACTTCACCGGAGCCGTGACCCGTATTGGTGGCCTAGGGCTCGATGAAATTGCCCGCGAAACGCTGTATAAGCAATTTCAGGGCTTTAAGAGTAGCACCCTGGAAGAGCAGCAGCTCCTGCCAGAAGGTGGTGTGTACCAGTGGCGACGCCGCGGTGAAGCCCACATGTTCAACCCCGAAACGGTACACTTGCTTCAGCACGCTACGCGCACGGGCAACTACGAGGTGTATCAGCGCTACGCTCGCCTGCTGAATGAGCAGCCGGAGCGCATGTTCACCCTGCGCGGACTATTGGACTTTGCCCATCACCGCCCGGCCATTGCGCTGGAAGAGGTGGAGCCCGCCGAAAGCATCATGAAGCGGTTTGCTACCGGGGCTATGTCGTTTGGCTCGATTTCGCACGAGGCGCACAGCACCCTGGCCATTGCCATGAACCGCATTGGGGGCAAGAGCAACACCGGTGAGGGCGGCGAGGACCCCATGCGCTACGAGCACCTGCCCAACGGCGACTCCATGCGCTCAGCCATCAAGCAGATTGCCTCGGCCCGCTTTGGCGTTACGGCCCACTACCTAACCAATGCCGACGAGCTGCAAATCAAGATGGCCCAGGGCGCCAAGCCTGGCGAGGGCGGCCAGCTCCCTGGCCACAAGGTAGATGAGTGGATTGCGAAGGTGCGCCACGCCACGCCCGGCGTAGGCCTCATTTCGCCCCCACCCCACCACGATATCTATTCCATTGAAGACCTGGCCCAACTCATCTTTGACCTGAAAAACGCCAACCGCGCCGCCCGCATCAACGTGAAGCTGGTGAGCAAAGCCGGCGTGGGTACCATTGCCGCCGGCGTTGCCAAAGCCCACGCCGATGTTATCCTGATTGCTGGCTACGACGGCGGCACCGGCGCTTCGCCCATGAGCTCCATCAAGCACGCGGGCCTGCCCTGGGAGCTAGGCCTCTCGGAGGCCCACCAGACGCTGGTGCGCAACCAGCTGCGCAGCCGCGTAGTGCTGCAGGCCGATGGCCAAATTAAAACCGGCCGCGACTTAGCCGTAGCGGCGCTGCTGGGTGCCGAAGAATGGGGCGTGGCCACCGCGGCCCTCATTGCGGGCGGCTGCATTCTGATGCGCAAATGCCACCTGAATACCTGCCCGGTAGGCGTAGCTACCCAAGACCCGGAGCTGCGCAAGCTGTTCACGGGCCAGCCGGAGCACATCGTGAACCTGTTCCGCTTTCTGGCCGAAGAATTGCGCGAGATTATGGCTGAGCTAGGCTTCCGGACGGTAAACGAAATGGTAGGCCGCACGCAGTTCCTGAAGGTGCGGGAAGGCATCACGCACTGGAAAGCCCGCACCCTCGACCTCTCTGACTTGCTACAAGCCGTAGCCAACCCCTCCAAGGGCACCTTATACAACAGCGAGCAGCAGGACCACGGCTTGGCGAACATTCTGGATTGGCAACTACTCCACCACGCCCAACCGGCGCTGGAGGAGCGTATTCCGGTGTTTGCTTCCTTCGAGGTGCACAACACTGACCGCACCATCGGGACGCTGCTCTCCAATGAAATAGCCAAGCGCTACCACGGGCCCGGCCTCCCCGACAATACCATTAACTATACCTTCCGTGGCTCAGCGGGCCAGAGCTTCGGCGCTTTCAGCGCAAAGGGGCTTTCGTTTGGGCTGGAAGGAGAGGCCAACGACTACGTGGGCAAGGGCCTCTCGGGCGCCCAGATAGCCATCTACCCATCTCCTGACGGCCAGTTTGTGCCGGAGCAGAACATCATTATCGGCAACGTAGCTCTATACGGCGCCACATCTGGTGAGCTGTTTGTGCGGGGGCAGGCCGGCGAGCGGTTCGCGGTGCGCAACTCCGGAGCCACGGCCGTGGTGGAAGGCGTAGGCGACCATGGATGCGAGTACATGACCGGTGGCCGTGCCCTCATTCTGGGCAACACCGGCCGCAACTTCGCCGCCGGTATGAGCGGGGGCATTGCTTGGGTTTACGACCCCGAAGGCAACTTCCGCGACAACTGCAACACCGAAATGGTGGAGCTGGACCCACTGGATATCGACGACGAAGACCAGATTCAAACGCTTCTCCGCAAGCACCAGCAGCTCACCGGCAGCCAGCTAGCGGCTTACCTGTTAGGTAACTGGAATGAAGAAGCCGGCCGCTTCGTGAAGGTCTTCCCTTCCGAATACAAAAAGGTGCTGCAAGCCGCCCAATACGAGCCAGCCGAACGATAGTGGCCTAGAATAACCAAATCAGAACGTCCTGCTTGATCTGGCGTCCGCGCAGCCGAAGCATCTCTCCCGCTGGCTAACCAACTGGCCTAGCACAGTAATGAAGCGGTAGAGATGCTTTAACTCCGCTCAGCATGACAGATAGCACCACAATAGTAGCAAGCGAGATGCTTCGGCAAGCTCAGCATGATGCCCACACGAAATTGACTACCACGCATGGGACATATCACCGGATTCAAAGAATTTGAGCGCGAGCTGCCGGCTAAAGCGGCCCCACAAGAGCGCGTGGCGCACAACCGCGAGTTTGTAGGCCTATATTCCGAAGACCAGCTCACCAAGCAGGCGGCGCGCTGTATGGATTGCGGTATTCCGTTTTGCCACTCCGGCTGTCCCTTGGGCAACATCATCCCAGAGTTCAACGACGCCGTGTACCAGCAGGACTGGGAAGAGGCCTACCGCATTCTATCCTCCACAAACAACTTTCCCGAGTTCACGGGCCGTATTTGTCCGGCTCCCTGCGAGTCGGCTTGCGTGCTGAGCATCAACCGGGCGCCGGTGGCCATTGAGGAAATCGAAAAGCACATCATTGAAATTGCCTTCTCCAAAGGCTACGTGCAGCCCACGGCACCGGTCCTGAAGTCGGGCAAAACGGTGGCCGTGGTGGGCTCGGGGCCGGCTGGACTGGCCGCCGCAGCGCAGCTCACGAAAGCCGGCCACTCAGTTACGGTGTTTGAGCGCGACGACCTGCCGGGTGGCCTACTGCGCTACGGCGTGCCCGATTTTAAGCTGGAGAAATGGGTAATCGACCGGCGTATTCAGCTGCTGGAGGAAGATGGCGTAGTATTCCGATGCAATACCGAGATAGGCAAGGATCTGTCGGCTGATGTTTTAAAGAACTCCTTCGATGCGGTAGTACTTTCAGGCGGCGCCACGGTGCCGCGCGACTTGCCTATTCCCGGCCGGGAGCTCAGCGGAATTCACTTCGCCATGCCATACCTCACCCAGCACAACCGCCGGGTGAGCAGCCTGCCCCTCACGGAGGCTGAGGTGCTAGCGACTGGCCTGGACGTAGTGGTAATTGGGAGTGGCGACACTGGCTCCGACTGCGTGGGCACGGCCAACCGTCAGCAGGCACGCTCCGTCACGCAGTTTGCCATGATGCACCAGCCCGGCACGGAACGGCCCGCGCACACGCCCTGGCCGCAGGAGCCGGCCATCTTCCGCACTAGCACCTCCCACGAAGAAGGCTGCCACCGCTACTGGGGTATCCACACCAAAGCCTTCCTCGGTGATGAGCAAGGCCAGGTGCGCGCCCTGCTGGTCACCGACGTAACCTGGGAAACCGATGTACTGGGCCGCCGCCTGCGCTTCGAAGAAATTGCCGAGTCCGAGCGCGAAATCCCCTGCCAGCTAGTGCTGCTGGCAGTAGGCTTTGCTTCGCCTCAATACGCGGGCTTGCTGGAGCAACTAGGCGTGACGGTAGATGAGCGCGGCAACGTGTGCGCTGCAGACAGCTCCTACCAGACAAGCGTACCCAACGTGTTTGTAGCCGGCGACATGCGCCGTGGTCAGTCGTTGGTGGTGTGGGCTATTTCGGAGGGCCGCGAAGCCGCCCGTAACGTTGATCTGTTCTTGACCGGAAAAACCGCGCTGCCCAGTAAGAATGCGGTGGGCATGTTTACCTAAAACTGGGTAAGCGTTCAGAATAGCAGGCCACTCTCCATAACGTCATGCTTGATCTGGCGTCCGCGCAGCCGAAGCATCTCTACCTCTGGCTAATCTACTAGCCTAGAAAGTCAGCAACAAAGCGGTAGAGATGCTTCGGCTCCGCGGACGCCAGATCAAGCACGACGTTCAACAGGTACCAACGAACACACGCCTAGGCTACTTCCTGGGCACCTAAAAATGCTTTTAGCTTCCGGGCCAGCACCTCATTAATCCGCCGATACGACTGGAAACTCCAGCCACCGATGTGGGGCGACAGAAGTACACTAGGCGCTGAAGACAAATAGTCGAAGCGCGCTTGCTGCTCAGGGTTTAGGGTTCCAAGCTTCTCATTCTCCAACACATCCAGGGCCGCTCCCCTAATCTGCCCATCCCGCAGGCCCTGTACCAGCGCTGCGTGGTCGAGTACTTCGCCGCGGGCCGTGTTGAGCAGCCACAGCGGGTTTTTGAAAGCCCGCAGGAAATCTTCGTTTACGAAATGATGATTGGCCGCTGAATACGGAATGTGCAGGCTCAGCACCTCGGCCCGGGCCTGTAGCTCCGGTAGGCTCACGAGCGTGGCGTGGTGGTTGGCTTCGCAGTTCGGGTCATGGTCGTAGGCCAGTACGGTGCAGTCGAAAGCCTGCAGGCGGCGGGCAAAGGCCTTGCCCATGTGTCCGTAGCCTACCAGTCCAATGGTCTTTCCTCCTATTTCCTCGCCTCGGTTGGCTTCGCGCCGCCACTGTCCCGCGTGCACTTCCTGATCGGCCCGCACAATGTTGCGAAACAGCGCCAGTAACAGGCCTACGGTATACTCACCCACCGCATCACGGTTGCCTTCGGGGGCATTCAGCAGCGTGACGCCCGCGGCAGCCAGCGCTTCCTCGTCAATATTATCGACCCCGGCTCCGGCCCGGCACACGTAGCGCAACTGTGGCCCGTAGGCCAGCAACTCGGCCGTGATGCGCAGCTTCGAGCGCACCATCAGGCCATCATACGGGTGAGCAGCCAGCGCGGCAGGCACCTCCGCGGCTTTCAGATCAGGACGGTAGTGCAGCTGCACCCCAATTTCCTGCATGTAGTCGGGCAGGCTCGGGTGCATATCGTCGATGACGAGGCAGAGGGACATGGTTGTGGAGGGGAGAGATGGGTTAGAATACAGGGAGCACCGCAAAAGCTAGGCCACCACTCTGTTCTGCTCTACTCGATTAGTCAACCCCACAAAGTCAGCCACGCTTAGCTGCTCGGCTCGCTTATCGAAGATGGGGTCTGTGGTGGTTTCAGCGGGCATTCCGAAGGGCTTCAGGGCATTGCGCAGCGTTTTGCGGCGGGTTTGGAAGGCCTGCTTGACTACTTTAAAGAATAGCTTCTCGTCGCAGGCCAGCTTCTCCGTGTTGTTGCGCGTCAGGCGGATAACGGCCGACTGCACTTTGGGCGGCGGGTTGAAGACGTGCGGAGGCACCGTGAACAGATACTCAATGGTGTAAAATGCCTGCAGCAGCACGCTTAGAATGCCGTAGGTTTTGGTGCCGGGCCCCTCAGCGAGGCGGTCGGCTACCTCCTTTTGAATCATGCCCACGCACTCACGAACCTGCTGGCGGTGAGCCAGCACCTGGAAGTAAATCTGGCTGCTGATGTTGTAAGGAAAGTTGCCGATGATGGTCAGGGGCTGATTATCGTACAGCTTGCCCAGATCCATCTTCAGGAAGTCCTGGGAATAAATCCGGTCTTCCAGAGCCGGAAAATGCTTTTGCAGATACGCCACCGACTCCCGGTCAATTTCAACCACCGAGGTCCGGTACTCCGGGTGCTGGAGTAGCGTTTCAGTAAGTACGCCCATGCCGGGCCCAATCTCCAACACTTCCGTTACGCCATCGGGCAGTCGCAGGGCCTCCACAATGTTGCGAGCAATGTTCGGATCAGCCAGAAAGTGCTGCCCGAGGTGTTTTTTGGCTTTAACGGAATCCATGGTCTGCAGGTAAGGGCGAGGGAAGATACAATCCACATGCAGCCAGTGGCTCAGGTAAGCATCACTGACCTTGAATACGCACCGAACTTCTCGGTTAGCTGTATTCGCTTCTACAAAAGGACTACCTTCACGCCCAAAGATACGCCAGCGGCTGCCGTTTCTCCGCCTCCCGCCCCTGAAGCAGGAGCAGCCACTGGCCTAACGGACCCGTCTTATGCCCCTATCCCTCGCCTACTCCGCCGATTTTCCCTCGTTTGCGGATACCGTATTTATTTTACCCGCCGGCACCCTGGAACTTCCCATTAGCGCCGCCGCCGACCTGCCTCAGCCCATTCGTCAATACGTCAGCGACCAGCTTGCCGCGGGCGAAAAGCTGATCTGCGTCAACCAATACACCCACCACCATTACTACGTAGTGGCGGAGGAGAAGAAAACCGCCGACTTGCAGGCCGAGTCGCTGCGCCGAGCGGGCCATAAGCTTCACGCTCAGCTGAAAGCCGATAAGGTTCCGGAGCTATTCATCAACGACCTGACGCCGAACGGCGCTCTGGCACTTGCCGAAGGAATTGCTCTCACCGCTTATCAGTTTGAAGGCTACAAAACAGACGAGAAGTCGAAAAAACAGCCCGACCTACAGCTCCTCACGCTGGTTGGCCCTGAGCTTAGCACCGAGAAAGTACAGGAGCTGAATGGCGTGCTGCAAGGCGTATACCTGGCCCGCAACCTGGTAAATATGCCTTATAGCCACCTCAACGCTACCCAGCTGGCTAACCAGATAGAAGCTGCGGGCGCAGAGGCTGGTTTTAACACCGAAATCCTAGATTTTGTGCGTATTGAGGCCTTGCGTATGGGTGGCCTACTGGCCGTGAACCAAGGCAGCCCCGAGCCACCTACATTCACCATCATGGAGTACAAACCGGAGGGTGCCACTAACGCCAAGCCCTACGTGCTGGTGGGGAAAGGGGTGGTGTTCGATACCGGTGGACTCAGCCTGAAGCCCACGCCCAACAGCATGGACCTGATGAAGTGCGACATGGCTGGCGCCGCCGTAGTAACCGGTGTGCTTACGGCCCTGGCCAAAAACAAGGTTCCGCTGCACGTAATTGGCCTCGTGCCTGCTACTGATAACCGCCCCGGCGGCCCCGCCCTAGCGCCCAGCGACGTCATTACCATGTACAGCGGCCTGACCGTGGAAGTGCTGAATACCGATGCTGAGGGCCGCCTGATTCTGGCTGACGCGCTGGCTTTCGCCAAAAAGTATGACCCCGAGTTGGTGCTGGACTACGCCACGCTAACGGGCTCCGCCGCCCGCGCCATTGGTATAGAGGGCATTGTGTGCATGGGCACCGCTGATGAGCAAGTGCTGACGGAACTTAAGCAAGCCGGCAACCGCACGCATGAGCGCCTGGTAGAGTTTCCGCTCTGGGATGAATACGCCGACCATATCAAGAGCAGCGTAGCCGATATCACCAATCTGGGCAAAGCCGAAGCCGGCGCTATATCGGCGGGCAAATTCCTGGAGCGCTTCATTGAAGGCTACCCTTGGGTGCACTTTGATATTGCTGGCCCGGCCTTCCTCACCGCCCCCGACTCGTACCGGGGCAAGGGTGGTACCGGCACTGCCGTGCGCCTCACCTACGATTTCCTGAAGCGTAAAGCCTAACTCCTGCCGGAAAAAGCCGTGGCCTAGCCGTGTAGTTAGCTCGGTTAGGCCACGGCTTTCCCCTACGCAGCAGCGCATTTGCTTATCCATTCATCAGCACGCACTAGAATGCTTCCACGCATTGGTATATCCGTCGGCGACCTGGCCGGCATCGGCCCGGAAATCATCTACAAAACTTTCCTTGATCAGCGGCTGCTCAAGTTTTGTACGCCCGTGGTCTACGGCACCGCCACCGTACTCTTTGATGAGTTTCCGGTTGACCCGCAGGCGGAGCCCCTTACCTTCCGGCAGGTACGTGAAGCCGCAGACATTGCCCCCGGCAAGCACAACGCCGTAACCTGCTGGGACGATGACTTCCACCTCACGCCCGGCCAGCCTACCCAGGCCAGCGGCACCGCGGCCCGCCAGAGTCTGCTCGCCGCCGCCCGCGACCTGAAAGCCGGATTGCTCGACGCCCTCGTTACGGCCCCCATCAGCAAAGAGAATACGCAGGCTGATGACTTCCGCTACCCTGGCCACACCGAGTTTCTGACCACTTTCTTCGAGGCCCCCGAAAGCCTCATGCTCCTGGCCACCGAAGACCTGCGCGTAGCTACCGTCACGGGCCATATTCCCCTCAAGGAGGTGCCTACTCGCCTCACGCAGGAGCTGCTTACCACTAAACTGCGCATCCTGATTAACTCCCTGAAGCAGGATTTTGGCATTGAGAAGCCGCGCGTAGCCGTGCTGGGCCTCAACCCGCACGCCGGCGAAAATGGCCTGCTGGGCAGTGAAGAAGCCGACGTAGTAACGCCCGTGCTTCAGCAGTTTCAGCAGGAAGGTCATCTGGCCTACGGGCCATTCCCGGCCGATGGCTACTTTGGCACCCGCCAGTTCCGCCAGTTCGATGCTACGCTGTCGCTCTATCATGACCAGGGCCTGATTCCCTTCAAAACCATTGCCTTTGAGCGCGGCGTGAACTTCACGGCGGGCTTGCCGGTAATTCGCACCTCGCCTGATCATGGCACAGCCTACGGTATAGCGGGCCAGTACAAAGCTGATCCCACTTCCTTCCGTGAAGCCCTCTACATGGCCTGTGAGATGGTAAAGCAGCGGAAAGCACTAGCCGAAATCAAGCCCTTGATTCCGGGTCCGGCACCCCGTAGCAGTCGCTACGAGTAAGCCGCTGATTAACCAGAATTCGTTTTTTAAATACAATGGCTAACCATCTTTTTTTTTAAGGTCAGCCGTTGTGTTTAAGCTAGTTATAGATTCAACGCTGACCGTAGCCATTATAACCATAAACAAAACATTGTTTCCAAAAACGAAACTTTGTTTGCGGTTTTAAAACATACGCAGTAAGTTTGCACCCTCTTACTTCATAGTGCCTCTCTCAATCCAGACTTTCTCACCTCCTTTAATGACGCTGCACACTCCCGCTGACTACCGCACTGCCTTGCGCCGACTTGACGCACTGGTAGCTGCTGGCTTCGAGGGTAATGCGGTATTGGAGGCAGAATTTCAGGAATTGGTGGTGGCTCTTGATACCTATGAGGGCAAGCTAGGCCTATTGCCTATTCCGAACCTGCCCACCTCTCTGGCAGAGATGATTGAGCTGAAGCGCCAGCAAATGCGCCTCAAGCAGAAGGAGCTAGCCCAGTTGTTAGAAGTGCCTGCGGGTCGGCTTTCGCAGATTTTGAGCGGCAAACGCCGTGTGACGTTGGACTTAGCGAAACGGCTGTATGAGCGGCTTGGTATTCCGCCAGATTTCATTCTGAAGAACGCCTAACCCCTCCCTCAACCGTTTAGCTGCTTTTATATAACGGGGAAAACTTTCTACTTTTGCCCCCTGCTACAAACTCACCCTGTGAAAAAGGATTCTCAATACGACCTCAATATCGCCAAGCTGGCTGATAAAACGCACCATTTTGCGTTTGAGCTCGACCGTGCCTTTTTTGAGCAGTTTGACCAGGAGCTCATTCCGGATGGCAAAGTACATGCGGATGTAACGCTCACTAAAACGGACCGTTTGCTGACCCTGGACTTTGACCTGCACGGCACCGTGCGCCAGATCTGCGACCGGAGCCTTGACGAGTACGATCAGGAGGTGGATGCTCAGGAGCAGCTGCTGGTGCGCTACGGCGACCAGAATCTGGAGCTGGATGATAACGTGCTGCAAATCACTCCCGACACCCAGACCCTGCCCATTGCGCAGCACCTGTTTGACTACATCGGTCTGGCCCTTCCCATGAAGAAGCTGCACCCGCGCTTCCAGAATGAGCCCGATGAAAACCCCGATGCCGATGCCAAGCTCATCTTCACCACCCGCCAGGATGGCGACGATGACGATGACAGCGATGACACGGACCCGCGTTGGAATGCGCTACGCAACTTGAACTAAGCGCCCTGGGTCGCTTGAACCCTTCAGTAATAACTTTCAACACTCAACATTACCTAACCCATGGCACATCCTAAGCGCCGGCAATCCTCAACCCGCCGCGACAAGCGTCGCACCCACGATAAGCTGCACCCCAAGGCTATCAGCATCTGCTCTAACACGGGCGAGCTGCACCTGCGTCACAAAGCGTACGTTGTTGACGGCGACCTGTATCTGAATGGCAAAGTTGCTATCAAAGATTACGCTCCCGTAGCAGCTGCTGTTGCTACCGACAACGACGAAGAATAGTAGCGCACTAGCGCTTATCTCCCCTCGGACACGCTCCCGTAGTTGCTCAGCTTCTCGCGGCTAGGTTTAGGCCACTGCGAGAAGCTGAGTGACGAGAGTGGCCCAGGGAATTCTCCCGGACCTCTTTGATACCTCTTTCATGAAGATAGCCCTGGACGCAATGGGGGGTGATTTTGCCCCTCAAGCTGCCGTCGATGGTGCTGTGCTGGCGGCAAAAGCGCTGGCGGGCAAGGCACAAATTGTGCTCATCGGCCAGGAAGATGCTGTACGCCCTCTGCTTCAGCAACACGGCGCCGATGCCGAAAACCTGATTCTGGTGTCTGCTTCGCAGATTATCGAAATGGGTGAGCACCCGGCTAAAGCCTACCAGCAAAAGCAGGATTCCAGTATTGCCGTGGGCTACCGGATGCTGCATGCCGGAGAGGTAGAAGCTTTCTGCTCCGCCGGCAACACGGGCGCCATGCTTGTGGGTGCCATGTTTAGCGTGAAACCAGTACCCGGCGTGATGCGCCCTGCCATTGCCAACTTCGTTCCGAAGCTGCATGGTGGCCTAGGCATTTTGCTGGACGTGGGCGCTAACGCAGAATGCAAGCCCGAAATGCTGGAGCAATTCGGCGAACTGGGCTCCCTGTACGCACAGTACGTATTGGGCATTGAGCGTCCGAAAGTTGGCCTTATGAATTTGGGCGAAGAGGAAGGTAAAGGCACTGCCATTACCCAAGCCACGCATCAGCTGCTGAAAGTGAACCCACACATTCACTTCATTGGCAATATTGAAGGCCGGGATCTGTTCAACGACAAGGCCGACGTGATTGTGTGCGACGGCTATACGGGCAACGTGATGCTGAAAATGGCCGAGTCGATTTACGACATCATGGCTGAGAAACAGATGTTGCTGGACCCATTCTTCAACAAATTCAACTACGAAGCCGTGGGTGGTTCCCCCATCCTGGGCATCAACGACAACGCCATTATCGGGCATGGAGTAAGCACGCCTACTGCTATCTGCAATATGCTGCACCAAGGTTACCAGATGGCTAGCTCTGGCATTTCCGACCAGATAAAAAATACCTTTAAGTCCTAAGCGACAAAGTCCGGCCAAGAGCCGGACTTTTCTTTGCCGCGCTTTTTTGTCTCCTCTCTAATGAAGATTACCGCTGCCATTACTGGAGTGGGCTCTTATGTGCCCGACTACGTGCTCACAAATCAGGAACTTGAAACGATGGTTGACACAACCGACGAGTGGATTATGAGCCGAACCGGGATTCAGGAGCGACATATTCTGAAAGGTGAAGATCAGGGCACTTCCGTGATGGGCATTAAAGCCGTAGAGCGGCTACTGGCTAAAACCGGCGTAGCCGCCTCGGATATAGACCTGCTCATCTGCGCCACTACCACGCCTGATCTGGTTTTTCCGGCAACTGCCAACATCATCTCGGCTGCTATTGGCGCTACAAAAGCATTTAGCTTCGATATGCAGGCCGCCTGTTCAGGCTTCATGTATGCGCTGGCCACCGGCTCTCAATTTATAGCCACGGGCACTTACAAAAAGGTAGTAGTAGTTGGCGCCGACAAAATGTCGAGCATCATTGACTACACTGACCGCTCCACCTGCATCATCTTCGGTGATGGCGCGGGTGCAGTGCTCTTGGAGCCCAACACTGAGGGTCTGGGGCTCCTGGACCAGGAACTCCATTCCGATGGTAATGGCGAGCAGTACCTGCACCAGAAAGCCGGCGGCTCCCGCCGGCCGCCCTCTGCCGAGACCGTAGCCAAGCGCGAACATTACGTGTATCAGGAAGGAGCCGCTGTGTTCAAGTTTGCCGTGAAAAATATGGCCGACGTAGCAGCGCAGGTTTCCGAGCGCAACGGGCTCACCGCCGATACCATTGACTGGCTGGTACCTCACCAGGCCAATAAGCGTATTATTGATGCTACGGCTAACCGCGTAGGCATCGGCCCCGAGAAAGTGATGTTAAATATTCACCGGTACGGTAACACCACCAACGGTACCATTCCGTTGTGCCTGGCTGATTATGAGCAAAAGCTCCGCAAGGGCGACAACCTGATTATTGCTGCATTTGGTGGCGGCTTTACCTGGGGTTCCCTGTACCTGAAATGGGCCTACGACCCCAAGCCCGACCCTTCCGCTGCGTAATTCCAGCGGCGCGAAACCAGAAAACCTCTATACTTGCACTCCCGACGTGCCGCCCCGCCATCTTTCCGGGGCGGCACGTTGCGTTTCCACCCTGTTTACTCATTTACTGAACGTTGAAGATATAGGCTCAGCACAGCCGTTTCCGGTATTTTTCAGCCTAGTTTTCCTCTCTTAACACCTTCTTCCCACCATGGCCACGACCGCAGATTTTCGCAACGGGCTCGTTTTGAATTACAACGGCGAGTTGCACGTCATCACCGAATTTCAGCACGTGAAGCCCGGCAAAGGCCCGGCCTTCGTACGCACCAAACTCCGCAACATCAAAACCGGCCGTGTGCTTGACAACACGTTCAATGCCGGCGTAAAAGTTGAAACGGCTCGCGTAGAGCAACGCCCGCACCAGTACCTGTTCAAAGACGAGTATGGCTACACGTTCATGGACAATGAGACGTTTGAGCAGGTAGTGTTGCCCGAAGCTATGGTGCCCTTCGCCGACCTAATGAAGGAAGGCCAGGTAGCCACCATCCTGTTCCACGCTGAAACCGAGCAGCCTCTCACCGCCGAGCTGCCTACTACGGTTGAACTAGTTGTAACCTACACCGAGCCCGGCCTGAAAGGCGACACAGCTACTAACACGCTGAAGCCCGCTATTGTAGAAACGGGAGCCCGCATTCAGGTGCCACTGTTCATTGATACCGACACCAAAATTCGCATCAAGACCAGCGACTACTCCTATGTCGAAAGAGTCAAATAAGCCGTCCAGCAACCCCTCTCCCGCCGCCATGAAAGCCAAAGAATTACAGGAACTGATCGACTTTATTGCGAAGTCGGGTCTGAACAAAGTGAACATTGAAACGGAGGAGTTTAAAATCTCCGTTCAGCGCGACCCCAGCTACAAGCCCGTAGTGAGCATGTCGGCTCCCGCGGCAGCGCCAGCTCCGGCCGCAGCGCCCGCTGCTGCTCCAGCTCAGGCGGCCCCGGCAGCAGCTCCCGCTACGGCGGCGGCCTCAGCTACGGAAGCTGCCAGCGGCGGCAACCATGTTCCGCTGAAGTCGCCCATGATTGGCACGTTCTACCGCAGCAGCGGCCCCGACGCCCCTGCCTTTGTGCAAGTTGGAGACTTAGTTGAGAAGGGTCAAGTGATTTGCATTATCGAAGCCATGAAGCTGTTCAACGAAATTGAGGCTGAGCAATCAGGCCGCATCGTGAAAGCCATGGTGGAAAATGCTTCGCCGGTTGAGTACGACCAGCCATTGTTCCTCATTGAGCCAATGTAATTTGAGAACCGAGAAGTGAGAGCTTAGAATTCAGAAGAGCAACGCCGTACAGGCCTAGCCTGAGTTCTAGGCTCTCACTTCTCACTTCTACCCCAGCGCTGTGTTCAAGAAAATATTGATTGCCAACCGGGGCGAAATTGCATTGCGCATTATTCGTACCTGCAAGGAAATGGGCATTAAAACGGTGGCCGTTTATTCTACTGCCGATAAGGAAAGCCTCCACGTACGCTTTGCCGACGAAGCCGTCTGCATTGGTCCGCCCTCCTCCGCTCAGAGCTACCTGAGTATTCCCACCCTGATTGCTGCGGCCGAGATTACCAACGCCGACGCTATTCATCCGGGCTATGGTTTCCTCTCGGAAAACGCTGAATTTTCTCGCGTATGCCAGGAGAACGGTATCAAGTTCATCGGGGCTTCGCCCGAGATGATCAATCAGATGGGTGATAAGGCCTCGGCCAAAGCCACGATGATTGCCGCTGGCGTGCCCTGCATTCCTGGCTCCGTAGGCCTGCTCGACTCAGTGGAGCAAGGCAAGAAAGTTGCCGCTAAAATTAAGTACCCCGTTATTCTGAAGGCAACCGCTGGTGGCGGTGGCCGCGGTATGCGCATCATCAACTCCGAAGAGGACTTTGAGAAGGCATGGAACGATGCGCGCACCGAGGCCAAAGCAGCATTCGGTAACGATGGCGTGTATCTAGAGAAATTTGTGGAAGAACCTCGCCACATCGAGATTCAGGTGTGCGGCGACCAGTTCGGCCGCGTGTGCCACCTCTCTGAGCGTGACTGCTCCATCCAGCGCCGCCACCAGAAGCTAGTCGAAGAAGCACCTTCACCGTTCATGACGGATGAGCTACGGGAGAAGATGGGCAAGGCCGCCATTGCGGGCGCCTCGGCTATTGGTTACGAAGGCGTGGGCACCATTGAATTCCTGGTTGACAAAAACCGTGACTTCTATTTCATGGAGATGAACACCCGTATTCAGGTGGAGCACCCCGTGACGGAGGAAATCATCAACTATGACCTCATCAAAGAGCAAATAAAGGTAGCAGCTGGCATCCCGATTTCGGGCAGCAACTACTACCCCAAAATGCACGCTATGGAGTGCCGCATTAATGCCGAGGATCCAACCAAGGATTTCCGTCCTTCGCCCGGCAAAATCACGGTGCTACACATTCCTGGCGGCCACGGTGTACGCGTAGATACCCACGTATATGCGGGCTACCAGATTCCGTCTAACTACGACTCCATGATTGCTAAGCTCATCACCGTGGCGCAAACCCGTGAGGAGTGTATCGTGAAGATGAAGCGGGCCCTGTCAGAATTCGTAGTCGAAGGTGTGAAGACTACCATTCCCTTCCATTTGAAGTTGATGGACAACGCCAAGTTCAAGGACGGTGACTTTACCACGAAGTTCTTGGAAACTTCATTCGACTTTTCAGAGCTATAGGCCACTTACTCCCAGCACAAAAAAGCTCAACCCTCACAGGTTGGGCTTTTTTATTTGGCAAAGTATCACGCACCTGGATTATAG
The DNA here is from genome assembly GCF_013137895.1 of Hymenobacter taeanensis. Taxonomy (NCBI): domain Bacteria; kingdom Pseudomonadati; phylum Bacteroidota; class Cytophagia; order Cytophagales; family Hymenobacteraceae; genus Hymenobacter; species Hymenobacter taeanensis. The sequence continues at coordinate 3,796,142 of NZ_CP053538.1, read as the reverse complement.
ACACTCTAAAGGTGAGTACTCACTCATCTTTAAGGTCAGATGCTATGTTAAGTGAAAGCACTGCCTACTAAATAGAAAACCTATCATTATAGCACCACTAAGGAGTCAATACAGCATATGATTAACAAAATGTTATTGAATAATACCGTGAAAAAGCCAGTACTATTGTAACGTTCTCATTACCCCACAACCAAAATTCCCACTACATGACTACACTGCTACAGCGGCCTTTGCTAGGCCTGCTGCTAGGTGGAGCTTTGCTTACCGCATCGTGCTCCAAAGACAACCTAGCCCCTTCCGCACCTGCTCCAGTTGCAACCCCTGCTCCCCAAAATGCTACTGCCGTTAACGGGGTTATGCTCCAGGGCTTTTACTGGGATGTACCCCTGAGTAACACGCAAGGCACTTGGTGGCAAGTGCTCGGTAGCAAGGCCACCGAGTTTAGCACGGCAGGTTTTACAGCAGTATGGTTGCCCCCGGCATACAAGGGCGGCAGCGTGTACGATGTGGGCTACGGCGTTTATGACCGCTACGATTTGGGTGAGTTTAACCAAAAAGGCACTGTTGCCACCCGTTACGGCACTCTGGCCCAACTACAGTCAGCCATTACGGCGCTACATGGCAAGGGCATTCAGGTGTACGAAGACATGGTAATGAACCACCTGACGTCGGCGGATGCTCAGGAGCAATTCAACTATAACGGCACGAACTACAATGTGTATACCAGCTTCACTTATCCGGGGCGAGGCAACACGTACAGCTCGTTTAAGTGGCATTACTATAATTTCAACGGTACGCAGCAAGCACCTAATAATGGCTGGTACCAATGGAATGCCTGGGACTTCCAGCCCTACGCCAACGGTGATGCCTATGACAACCTGCTCGGATCTGAAATCCGCTACGCCGACGTTAACCAACGCACCGAAACCAAGAACTGGGGCAACTGGATTACCACGAAGCTAGGACTTGATGGATACCGGCTTGATGCCACCAAACACATTCAAACTTCCTTCGTGAATGAATGGCTGGATGCGGTAAAGGGCACCAGCGGTCGTTTCGCGGTGAGTGAAGCATGGTTCCGCAACCTCTCTGACATGAACAACTACGCAGCAGCTACCGGCGGGCGTACTAGTCTGTTTGATGTGCCTTTGCACTACACCTTTCAGAGCATGAGCAGTGGCAACGGGGCCTGGGACATGCGGGGCCTGCAGTTTGCCGGCTTCACCGAAGCTAATGGCCCTCTCTCGGTATCCTTTGTTGATAACCACGATACTGACCAGCAAGGTGGTGGATTGTACTCGCCTGTGGTTAACCTTAAGATGCTGGCCTACGCCTATATTCTGACGCGTGAGAAAGGCTACCCCTGCGTGTTCTACAAAGACTACTACAACTATAACCTGGGCACGCAAATCAGTAAGCTGATGCAAATTAGAAAGGCAAATGCTTATGGCTCTGCCTATGAGTATACCAGCGTTGATGACGCCGACTACTACGCATATTCTCGCTCCGGCGACAGCACACACAAGGGCCTTATGCTGGTGCTCAACGATGGCGGCAGCGCCCGTACGAAAGGCATCACCTCCCCCTTCAAGAGTGCCACGCTAACCGACAAAACCGGCAATTACGGCGGCACCATCACCACCGACGCCAACGGTTACGGCAACTTCCCGGTGCAGGCGCGCAGCTATTCCGTGTGGGTGCCTAACTAAGCAGGCCACTTCTAAAACAGGCTGAAGCTTTCAACAACAAGAAAGGCTGCCCTAGTAGGCAGCCTTTCTTGTTGTGTAGCCAGTTGTGCTAGTGCAACATAGTTATGCTGGCGTACCGTGCTCGATTTCGTGCACAAGCTCGCCATACCACTCTTCGCCATACTTGCGCACCAGCGGTTCCTTAAGGAACTGATAGATCCGGACGCCCAGATTAGCGCCAAAGGAACAGGCTGGGTTGCAGATGTTCCAACGGTCATAGTTCAGTGCGTCGAAGTCTTCGTACTTGGTGATGCGGATGGGGTATAAGTGGCAGCTGATGGGCTTTTTGAAGCTGGTAGCGCCGGCCAGGTAGGCCTGCTCAATGCCGCATTTCAGGATGCCTCGCTCGTCGTAGAGCGCATAGGCACACTCCCGGTCATTAATGGTGGTGGTGCTGTAATCCCCCTCCCAGTCTTTTATATAAAGGCCTTGCTGCTCAATGGCCTGCTGGCCGGCTTCGGTCAGGAAAGGTTTGATGGCCGCGTATTCCTGTTCCAGAATCTGCAGCTCACCTGCTTCCAGAGGAGCGCCCAAATCACCCTCAACGCAACAGGCACCTTTACAGGCCTCCAGGTTACAGACGAAAAAATTGTCGCGCACGTCATCGGAGATGACGGTGTTTTGTATAATGATCATGGTATGATTTGCTCGCCGAGTGGTGCCTGCTGTTTCTCAATAAGTAGCGAAGCGACTCAGCCAACACCTATGCCACCAGCCCGGTTCACTGTGAGAAACAAAGCGACAAAGATACCGGAATTAGACCAGCGCCAGCAAAACCTGCTCCGTTAGCTCGCATTGCCGCACGTGGGAATATTCAGCCTGTGCCCGGCGGCTCGCCGACTGGCCTAGCTCCTGCCGGAGGGCTGGCTGCTGCAGGCACTTAAGCACCTGCTGCACGCAGGCTTGCACATCGCGCAGGGGGTAAAGCAGGCCGGTTTGCCCGTCCTGCACAATTTCCAGGGTGCCGCCGGTAGCACTGGCTACCACTGGCAGGCCCGATGCCATAGCCTCAATGGTTACCATGCCATACGTTTCGCTCACCGAGGCCAGCACAAACACATCAATGGCGCGGTAAAACACTTCCGTCTGGGAGCTGAAGGGCCGGATGTGTACTTGCTGCTCCAGACCAAGCCGTGTGATTTGCGCCTGCAGCTGCTGCCAATAGGCGTCGCCCTCGTTGCGGGTCAGCTCGCCCATGAGTACCAGCTCTACTGCCTGCTGATGTTGGGTGCGGAGCTGGTGCAGCACTTCAAGCACAAAGTCCTGCCCTTTGCCATCATCAAAGCGGCCCAGCACTCCCAGCAGCGCGGTTTCGGCAGGTAGCTGGAGCTGCTCCCGCGCCTGAGCTTGGGTAACACCTGGGGTCACAAAGCGGTGCAAATCAATTCCCAACGGTACCACGTGCACCCGGCCCGGTTCAAAGCGCGTCATTTCTGCTACTTGTCGGGCCAGGCCAGGCAAAGGTGAAAGCCAGGCATCCAGCAGGGCAAAACGCTTGGTGTGAAACCAGTCGCGCTTAGGAATCCCTATTTGCATGTGCTGCTGGTACACAATGCGTAGCTCATTGCCCATGAGCAGCTTAAGTAGCATTACAAAGCCCAGATCTTTATTCTGCGTGACTAAAAGCAACCTGATGCTATGTGCCCGCAGGTACTGTGCCAGCCGCCAGGCGGTAGTGAAGGCCAAGGACTTCCGGCGGGCCGCTACGGTTATGTAAGCCAAGTGCTCACGTGCGGCCCACTCAGCAAGGGGTGATTCAGGCGGCACCAGCAGCGTAATGGGCCAGCCCCGTTCCCGCATCCAGCCAGAAAACTTGATTGTGTTAATCTCTAGGCCACCCAAACTTTCAGAAAGACACAGAACAGCCATTGCGGCGCGCGACTCAGCCCTATGGTTGGCTGGGGTACTTGCGTGGGTGCGGGCTGCTTCTGGCTGGCTTTCTACTCCTTTCCCTGTGCTCATTGATGACAACTGCTTGCTGAAACCGAATGCGAAGTAACAGTGTGGCGAGGTAGGACCGGTAAAAGATTTTGGGCTGGCCCCAACCAAAACTCCTTATACGGCCTCTGCTGGCCCGATGGGATGTCAGCGAAAAACAGGTATTTGGAAGTTTCCTTGCCAGCGCATTACCTTCGCCCTACCAATTCTTTTCGACCAAAGGATTGTTTTTATACAGAGGCGTGGAGAGACAGGCTCTATGAAACGCCGGCAACCCCCAGTTACTGGAACGGTGCCAAGTCCTGACCATATAAAAACAAGTTGCCGTGGCTACTACCAACAACTTCCTCGCTTTCTCTGCTGCTCACGTTGCTCCGCAATCGGTTAACCGACCTATGGGCGTTTTGTCCGTTGCTCTGGTTTTGGCAGGCCCCTGTTGTTGTTGGTAAACACATTTTTGCCCTAGGCCACTTCCGGCCTGGTTTGCGGCTTGCTGCCGCCTCCTCTTCCTGCTTTTTAGATCCTGCAAGCCCTTCTGCTCTACAGTTTCTAAAGTCATGTTAAGCACATATATACCAAGTGCTTACCCGTGAATACACTGCTTCTTACAGACTGCAGGAAGACACCATTTGCAGCTGTCAGCTGTTCATTCAATCAGTGCATTTCCAGGTAGCCTACTTACCGCCTAAGAGGCTATGCTGCGCTTATTATCTCGGGGCCGCTGGGTTCCCGTACCCTCCTCTCATACTTCATTCTTTCCTTTTCTGATGGCTCACGCTGCAAAGCCGATTGGCATTTATTTCGAACATCCTGAGTGGTTTAAGCCCCTTTTCGCCGAGCTAGACCGCCGCGGACTGGCCTACGAGAAAATCGACGCCGCCCACCACCTCTTCGACCCGTCTGAGAAAGAGAGCCGCTACTCGCTCGTGGTCAACCGCATGAGTTCCTCAGCTTACCTGCGCGGCCACGGGCAGGGTATCTTCCACACGGCTGGCTATGCTACGCATCTGGAGCGTATCGGCACCCGCATCATCAATGGTTCGGCAGCTACGGCCATTGAAACCAATAAGGCCCGCCAGCTCTCCCTGTTTGCTTCACTGGGCCTGAAGTTTCCGAAGTCGTTTGTTATCAACCACGCTTCTCGCGTGCCAGATGCGGCCCGGCAGCTTCAATTTCCTATTGTGGTGAAAGTGAACATTGGCGGGAGCGGTGCGGGTATTATTCGCTTTGATACCATTGAAGGAGTAGAGGCTGCCGTAGCCGCTGGCCAGATTGACTTGGGCATCGACCAGACCGCTTTGGTGCAGGAGTACGTGACGCCCCGCGGTGGCAACATTCACCGGGTAGAAACCCTTGATGGCAAGTTCCTGTACGCCATGAAAGTGTACACTACCGGTGAAAGCTTCAACCTGTGCCCCGCCGAAATCTGCCAAATTCCGGAGGAGCAGTCGGCGGAGTTCTGTCTCACCGAAGCGCCCAAGAAGGGCATTCAGGTAGAAGCTTTCACGCCCCCGGCCGAAGTTATTGCAGCAGTGGAGCGCATTGTGGCCGCTGCCAAGATTGACGTAGGCGGCATTGAGTACCTCATTGATGACCGCACCGGCGACGTGCTGTTCTACGACATCAACGCCCTCTCAAACTTCGTGGCCGACGCCGTGAACGTGGTAGGCTTTGACCCTTACGCCCGCTTCGTAGACTACCTCGAAACGCAGCTACCCGGTGCTACGTCGGGCACAGAACTAGCTACCGCTGACGAATTAACTTCTTCACCCGCTGACCTAATCGCGCAATAATGAGATACGGATATTGGATGCCCGTTTTTGGCGGGTGGTTGCGCAATGTGGAGGACGAAAACATGCGCGCCGACTGGGACTACGTGAAAACGCTGGCCCAACGCAGTGAGGAGTTAGGCTACGACCTTTCCCTTATTGCGGAGTTGAACCTCAACGACATCAAGGGTGAAGAAGCTCCTTCCCTGGATGCCTGGAGTACGGCGGCGGCCTTAGCGGCCGTTACCAAGAAACTAGAGCTCATGGTGGCCGTGCGGCCTACCTTTCACTCCCCTGCTCTGCTAGCTAAGCAAGCCGCCAACATCGACCATATCAGTGGCGGCCGTTTGTCGCTGAACGTAGTGTCATCATGGTGGCAGGATGAGGCCAAGAAGTACGGCGTGCACTTTGAGCAGCACGACGACCGGTATGCCCGCACCGCCGAGTGGCTGCACGTAGTAGACAACCTCTGGAAGCAGGACCATTTTACCTTCGAGGGCAAGTTCTACAAGGTAACTGACTCCATTCTGCAGCCCAAGCCCGTCTCGCGCCCGCGGCCATTCATTTACGCCGGCGGCGAATCCGAGGCAGCCAAAAATCTCATTGCGGCCCAGTGCGACGGTTACGTAATGCACGGCGACGAGCCGGAGGCCATTGGCCGCCGCATTCAGGATCTGAGCCAGCGCCGTGAGAAGCTAGGCCTGCCCCCTATGAAGTTTGGGGTGGCGGCGTACTCCATTGTGCGCAACACCGAGCAGGAAGTGAAGAAAGAGCTGGAGCGCATTACCAATGTGAATGGCTCGGCCGCAGGCTACAAAAACTACCAGCAGTGGCTGGCCGGCACGCAGCTGGAAAACCAGGTATCGCTGCAGGATTACTCCGTATCAAACCGCGGCCTGCGTTCCGGCCTCACCGGCACCCCCGACCAGGTAGCCGAGCGCATTGCGGCCTTTGAGGCGGTGGGTGTAGATCTTTTCTTGCTTCAGTGCAGCCCGCAGCTAGAGGAAATGGAGCGCTTCTCCGAAGCTGTCATTCAAGTACTGGCCTAGGCCACTTGCAAGAACGATAGGCTTTAGAACAGTCATTCCGAGCGGAGTGAGGAATCTGAGTTTGCTGCTTAGGAGCAACTTTGATTTCTTTCCTTGCTCGGAATGACTGTTTCAAGCTACCGCTACCAGCTGCTTGTTCTTATTCTTGCTTACTCTTACCAGATAGAATCAGCTATACCAGCTGCTCAGCTTGCAACAATATTTGCAGAACCGGTGTCTTTCCGGGAAGCCGGGCGCTTCTGACTAAAGCTGGTTTTCATCAGCTTTAGTGGGCCAACAGGCCAGATTATCATCATGCACGAGTACGTGGTGGAGCGCCGTCGTTAGCTGCAAGAAGAGCGCACCCGCCAAGATGCTCGGGTTACTGCTGCTCTGAGCGTAGTGACTGGCGCCGTGGTAGGTGTAGTCCTCAACCTAAGTAGTTACCTGGGGCGGGCCGTAGTATGGCCCCAGGGAATTCAAGCGGCTCCCGATTGGTTTAGCTTGGTATGGGTAGCGCTATAAATAGTGGCGCTGCGTGAGGGCAAAGTCAATTTGATTTTATGGATTGGCCTGAGTGCTCTGATGGGACTGGTGTACTCCTGGCTTTTCTAGACCAAGGCACATCACTCAGTACCGCAAATCGGCCTCGGCTTTCCCCTCTCAAAGCCCTACCTTTGCTAACAAGCCAACAAGCTTAGTTTCCGATTAACTGACCGAATGGGACTCGATTATCTCTCTTTATTGAACCCCTCGCAGGCCGCCGCCGTGATGCAAATCGATGGCCCCTGCATGATTATAGCCGGTGCCGGCTCGGGCAAAACCCGGGTACTCACTTACCGCATTGCTAACCTGCTGGAAAAAGGGGTTGATCCGTACAATATACTGGCTCTCACCTTTACCAATAAGGCGGCCAAGGAAATGCGCGCCCGTATTGAGAAGGTAGTGGGTCCCAACGCCAAAAATCTGTGGATGGGTACCTTCCACAGCATCTTTGCCCGCATTCTGCGCTCCGAAGCCGACAAAATCGGTTTTCCTCGCTCCTTCACCATTTATGATACCCAGGACTCTAAAACCCTGATTACGCAGATTGTGAAGGAACTGGAGCTCGATGATAAGCTCTACAAGCCCGGTTTGGTGCTGGGGCGAATTTCAGCGGCAAAGAACAAGCTGATTTCGGTGCAGCAATACCTTAACGACCCGGTAATTAAGCAGGACGACGAGGCAGCGCTCCGGCCCAAGATTGGTGTGCTGTATCAGCAGTATCAGCAGCGTTGCTTCAAGGCCGGCGCCATGGACTTCGACGACCTGCTTTACCAGACTAACGTCCTGTTCAAAGACCACCCCGATGTGCTGAACAAGTACCAGAACATCTTCAAGTATGTGATGGTAGATGAGTATCAGGATACCAACTACTCGCAGTATCTTATTGCGCGGAAGCTGGCGGCTAAGGAGCGGAACATCTGCGTGGTAGGCGATGATGCGCAAAGCATTTACGCCTTCCGGGGCGCCGATATTCAGAACATTCTCAACTTCGAGAAAGACTACCCTGAGCTGCAGGTGTTTAAGCTAGAGCAGAACTACCGCTCCACCAAGAACATTGTGTGGGCGGCTAACTCGGTTATCAAAAACAACCAGGCTCAGCTGCGCAAAGACGTGTTCTCCGACAACGAAGACGGCCCGCTGATTGAAGTATTAAAGGCGGCTTCTGATAACGAGGAGGGCAAGCTGGTGGCCCAAAGCATCTACGAGGACAAGATGAACCACCATCTATCCTACGATGACTTTGCCATTCTGTACCGCACCAACGCCCAGAGCCGGGCCATGGAAGAATCGTTGCGCAAGCTCAATATCAAGTATAAGATTGTTGGCGGCCTGAGCTTCTACCAGCGCAAGGAAATTAAGGACTTAGTGGCCTACCTGCGCCTCACGGTGAACCCCAACGACGAGCAGGCCCTGCGCCGCGTCATCAACTACCCCAAGCGCGGCATCGGCGACACCACGCTGGCCAAGCTTATTAATGCGGCCGAGGAGTCGAACCATACCATTTGGGAGGTGGTCAGCAACGCCGACAAGTTTCTACCGGCTCGCACGGCCAACCCAATTGTTGATTTCGCGGAAAAGATTAAGGCTTACACTGCCGTAGCAGCTAAAGAAGACGCCTTTGAAGCCGCGAAATTTATTGCCAAGAACTCGGGCATGATTGAGGAGCTCTATGCTGATAAAAGCATCGAGGGCCTTTCCCGCTACGAGAACATTCAGGAACTCCTGAACGGCGTGAAGGCCTACACCGAGGACCCCGAGCGCGAAGACAAATCATTGGGCGCTTTCCTGCAGGACATTGCCTTGGTTACGGACGCCGACACGAAAGACGCCCAGAGCGAAGGTGAGCAGGTGACGCTCATGACGATTCACTCGGCTAAAGGTCTGGAGTTCCGCAACGTGTACATCGTGGGTATGGAGGAAAACCTCTTCCCTTCCCAGATGATGATTACCTCCCGCGCCGACCTGGAAGAAGAACGCCGCTTGTTTTACGTGGCCATCACGCGGGCCGAGAAGAAGCTGACGCTAAGCTACGCTACTTCGCGCTATCAGTGGGGCAACCTGCGCAGTTGCGAGAAGAGCCGCTTCCTGGATGAAATCGACCCTCAATACGTTGATTTCAAGTTTTCTGCCAGCCCCGCTGGCGGTGCCATGGATTCGCCTTTCGGCCACGTGCTGGAGCGCCGCAGCAACCTGGTGCCCCCCGCCCCCCGCAAAACCGTAGCCACCAAATATGTTGCTCCCTCCGACTTCCAGCCTTCTGATACCTCTAACCTGCAGCACGGGCAGCGCGTGGAGCACCCAAAGTTCGGGTTCGGCCAAGTAACTAAGCTGGAAAACCAGAATGGCTCCGTTAAGGCCATCATCCAGTTTGAGGAAGTGGGCGAGAAAACCTTGCTGTTGAGCTTCGCTAAGCTGCGGATTGTATAGCGTGCTTTAAAGCTTATCTGGATCAGGCGAGGAGTATAGGGTAGTGCTAGGCCACTCCTATGTTCCTCGCCTTGCTTCAGTTGACCTATCTAGCTTCCCGAACAAATTTGGCGTACCTGCGTCTTACGGTACAGGAAGTTGGTTGTGCAGAGGTATCTGGGCCTGTTCTTAAGTCTGCACCCGGTACTCAAATAGTGGCCTAGCGCGTGATTTTGGTCTCTCTGCATCGGCAGCTTAAGAATAAAGACTACGTAAGTCTTAAAAATTATTCAATTTCACCTCCACAATTCCCCTCTTCACCTGCTGAGCTTAGCTGCGCTTTCACGCAGATAGGCCTACGGGTGCGGATTGGCGTATATTTGTTCGGCAGAATCTTTCTGCCTTTGCTTCACTATGACTCTTCCTTCTCTTCATAAACACGAACTCCTCCAGCGTGAGTACGGTCAGAGCACCTTTCAGCTCGTCCAGCAGCTCCGCGACATCGAGGACCGCGCCGAGCGTACGCGCCGGGCGCAGCAAATCGTGCAACTTATCTTCCGGCTGCAACCCAGCCTCCGCGACCAGCCCGACGGCCAGCAAAAGGTGTGGAACCATCTGTTTGAAATGGCCGATGGTGAGCTTGACGTAGATAGCCCCTTTCCACTGGCTGCCCCGGCTAACCAGACCAAACCCGCCCGGGTGGCCTACCCCAGCAAGGGGCCCAAACTGCGGGCGTATGGCCGCGCCGTGGAGCAGCTCATAGAGCAAGCCATTGCCCTGGAAGACCCCACCGAGCGTGAGCAAGCTACTATTGTGATTGGGCGGACTATGAAGTTTCTGTACCGCTCCCACAACAAGGAAAATGCCAAGGATGTCACCATTCTGAAACATTTAAAAGAGCTCTCGGCGGGCAAGCTTGCACTCGACCCCGCTCAGGTGGATGCGCAGAATCTCTTTGAGTTTACTACTTCCCCCGGTGGCCGCCCTGCGCCATTTATCGTACCTCAGCCTCGCCAAGAGCGTGAAAACCGACGCGGTAGCTCCGGCGGTAACAATAACCGGCGCGATAAGCAGCGCCGTGGTGGCAAAAAAGGCCGCCAGGAACCACAACAACCTCCGCAGTAATTTTTCTTTGCAGGAGCTGTAAGGTAGCACCACGACGCTGGAATGAACGAACCCAAACGTATTCTAGTCTCTTGCTGCTACCTCTTGGCTTCTAACACCTCTCCTACATGGCCTCTTTTGAAGTAATTGGCGGTAAAGCGCTGAAAGGCGAAATCGTGCCCCAGGGCGCCAAAAACGAAGCGCTCCAGATTTTATGTGCCGTTCTGCTCACCGATGAGCCCGTCACTATCAGCAATATCCCTGATATCCGCGACGTCAATAAGCTCATTGAGCTGCTGCGCGATATGGGCGTAAAGGTGGGCAAGCTGTCAACAGACACCTACCGCTTTCAGGCTGACGCCGTAAATCTGGACTATCTCGATACCCCCGAGTTTGTTGCACAGGGCCGCTCGTTGCGTGGCTCGGTTATGATTCTGGGGCCGATGTTGTCGCGCTTTGGCAAATGCCAGCTTCCTAAGCCCGGCGGCGACAAAATCGGCCGTCGTCCCCTGGATACTCACTTTGTAGGCCTGGAGAAATTGGGCGGTAAGCTCACCCTGGAAGGCAAGGACTTCTACCGCATCAGCACGCAGGGCCGCTTACACGGCGCTTATATGCTGCTGGATGAAGCTTCCGTAACCGGTACTGCCAACATTGTAATGGGCGCGGTATTGGCCGAAGGCACTACTACCATTTACAATGCTGCCTGTGAACCTTATTTGCAGCAGCTTTGCAAAATGCTGGTGCGCATGGGCGCCAAAATCAGCGGTATTGGCTCTAACCTGCTCACTATTGAAGGCGTGGAGCGCCTGGGAGGCACTGAGCACCGCATGCTGCCCGATATGATTGAAATCGGCTCCTTTATTGGCCTGGCGGCCATGACGGGCTCCGAAATTACGATTAAAGACTGTCAGATTCAGGAGCTAGGCCTCATCCCGGATACCTTCCGGAAGCTGGGTATTCAGTTAGAGTTCCGTGGCGACGATATCTTCATACCGGCCCAAGAGCACTACGAGATTGATACGTACCTCGACGGCAGCATCCTGACCATTTCCGACCACACCTGGCCGGGCCTTACGCCCGACCTACTGAGCGTAATTTTGGTGGTAGCTACTCAGGCCAAAGGCACGGTGCTCATTCACCAAAAAATGTTCGAGTCGCGCCTGTTCTTTGTGGATAAGCTCATTGATATGGGCGCGCAGATTATCCTCTGCGACCCGCACCGCGCTACCGTTATCGGCCTCGACCAGCGTAACCGCTTGCACGGCATCACCATGACCTCCCCCGACATTCGGGCGGGTGTGGCCCTACTAATTGCGGCCCTCTCCGCCGAGGGCCGAAGCGTAATCGAAAACGTGGAGCAAATCGACCGGGGTTATCAGTACATCGATAAGCGCCTAACGGCGCTAGGTGCCCAGATTCGTCGCTTGTAATATTAGTCCTATAATTCAGTAAAAGCCTGCCTTCAACCGAGGGCAGGCTTTTTCTTTGCTTGTATACAGATACTTCTATACTTGACGTTACATCTATAAGGAGCATTAGTGGAGTTGGCATCTCATTTTTATACACTACGCTTATGAAAATTGCCGCATGTAATGTATTTGCTATCAGCATCTTGCTTTTTAGCGCTTGTAGTAAGCAGCAGGAGCCTGGCACGGAGGATAAAGCACTTCATGCAATTGAATTGATGGAGGCTCCTCAGCTTGATGCATCAGCTCCGCCGCCCCCCGAAGCGCCACCTGCTCCGGAAGCGCCACAACCTGGCCTACCAACCGATGGCTCTGTTCCCACGGCTGCCCCCGCTTCTGCTCGCAAAATCATCTACCACGCGGAGGTGCGTGTGAAAGTAGACGACCTGGTGAAGACCAACGCCCGGATGGACAGCCTCACCCATGCCTATGGCGCTTATATCTCGGATGCCTCGGAGGAGCGGCAGGAAGGCCAGTGGGAACACCAAATGAAAATACGGGTGTTACCAGGCCAATTTCAGAAGCTGCTAAACAGCCTTAATGGCCTAGGCATTCTCCAATCAAAAACGCTCAGCACTGACGATGTTACTTCAGAACATGCTGATGTGTCAGCTCGACTACGGACCAAACGAGCCGTTGAGCAGCGCTATGTAGCATTGCTCGCGCAGGCCAAGAAGATTGCTGATATTCTGGCTATTGAAGAAAAGATTGGGCAAGTGCGCGAGGAGATAGAATCCACGGAAAGCCGACTCAAAACACTCAACGACCAGATCGGCTACTCTACCATTACTCTTACCTATTTCCAGACGCTACCCCTCAACCGTCCCGATGCCCCCATTCTTTCCTTTGCCAGCCGCTTTACCCAAGCATTTTACAACGGCTGGGAATTGCTGACTGGACTAGTGTTGGCCTTGGTGACAGCCTGGCCGCTGCTGTTGCTGGGAGCCGTAAGCCTGTTTGCCATGCGCAGTTGGCGGCAGCGCCAGCGCCGCCGGGCACAGTTGGCAGCAGATGAAGGTTAGGCCACTTACAGTCAAATAAAAAGTCCCGCCGGTAGCTACCGGCGGGACTTTTTATTTGACTGTAAGTGGCCTAATCAAAAATCAGGTCAATGACGGCAGTAACCAGGGAGAGCACGACACTGAATATCAACGCCGACACAAAGCCATCTACTTCAAACCCTGTAAGCAGGTAGCTGGCCATCATCACAATCAACGCATTAATAACCAGCAGGAACAGGCCTAGCGTTAAGATGGTGATTGGGAAACCAATGATTTTGAGAATGGGCTTAACAACCGCGTTCAGAATAGCCAGTACGATGACTAGGATAATGGCATCACTGAAGCCGCCAATGTGAGAGCCTGGCAGGAATTTAGCCAACACATAGGTAATGATGGCTGAGAGCAGAAACTTGAGAATAAATCCCATGATTGGTGTAGGGGTTGAGTTGAGGAGAGAGTTGCTAAGCCCATAGGAATAAGACTATACTCCGATACGCAAAAACCCCGCATGCGTTGGGTTCTGGCTACTTCTCCGTAGGCCGAGCCTTTAACCGGCCCTGCGAAACACCCATCCAGTTGGCCATATGGTAGAGCAGGCGGGCTCCTACAATGGCGTTCCACTCCGTGTCGCCGGGCGCCACCTCGTTCAGGTCGCAGCCGATGATGATACGGCCTGAGCGTACTACCATGCGCAACAGATATAAGGCCTGCTCAAACTCCAGGCCACCCGGTACGGGCGTGCCCGTGCCGGGGCACAGTTTGGGGTCGAGCCCATCTATATCAAAGCTCAGGTAGACCTTCTGGGGTAGTTGAGCAATAATCTTCTTGCACTCCTTCTTCCAGGATTTCCCACCCAGCATCTCGGCCTGCAGGAAACGGTCGGCGAAGAGGGCTACGCGGCCATTGCTTTGCTCAATGTACTCGGCCTCCTGCTGGCAGTAGTCGCGGATGCCAACCTGCACCAGCTTCTTTACCTGCGGGAGCTTGAGAGCGTTATACATGATAGAAGCATGGGAGTATTCAAAGCCCTCGTAAGCGGGGCGCAGGTCGCAGTGAGCATCAATCTGCAGAATGCCAAACTCTTCATGGCGCTCTGCCAAAGCGTGCATATAGCCCAGGGGGGTGCTATGGTCGCCGCCCAGCACTACCACGCCTTTACCGGCATCGAGTAAGGCCCCAGTTTTGGCTTTCAGCCACTCCAGCAAGGCTAAGCCTTTAACCCCAATGCGTGCAGGGACATCTGAGAACTGGGCATGCGCCTCCTCCGGCTCGCCGTCTTCCAGCCAGCCAATATATTCTTCGGCGGTTGGGCGTAGCTCCAGGCTTTGCGCTGCAATTTGCTCATCGGGCTCTTCCATGGCCAGGCCCATGCGCCAGGCGTCGGGCAAGTCTGGGTCATAGAGGTCAACCTGCAGGGAGGCCTCCCGAATGGCGGCGGGTCCTTCGGCGGTACCCGCGCGGTACGACACGGTAACTTCCCATGGTACGGGCACTACTACAACCTGGGCTTCTTCGGGTGTAAAGGGCAAACCAAAGATACCACCGGCGGAGTCGCCGAGGGCATTTGGGTCGAAGCTGGCAAGTTTCTGTTCCAGAGAAGATTTGGTCGAATCAGTCATAGGAAGGAAAAAGTGAGGGTAGGTAAAGCAAGAAAGGCCGCGGCCTCCGCTGCACTAGCCCAGAGCCAAGTAGCTCTGCCCCAGCACCGGAGGCCACAAGAACGAAAATAGAGGCCTGGCGGCCCGTAAAAGCATTAGTTAGGCTGTTGCCCGCCCATGAAGTCATAGGTACGAATGATTTCCAGAATCTTCTCAAACGTATCGCGGTCGAAGAAGATCATGAGCGGCAACTCCACGGAGTTTGCCTTATCTGAAAACTGCGTGATAACGCTAAAAATCAGTGGCTGCACCATGGGCCGATCCAGCATTAGGCTTTGCAGTGCCTTGGCCATATCATCGTGCGGATTCACGGGCGGGGCGCCGTATATATTAGCCTTCAAAATATTGGCCAGCTGCGTTACCAGCGCGCCGGTAATGATGTTACTGATTTCCAATAGCAACGACTCCTGCATCTCATCAATCTTAATGGAGTCAGAAGTGGTCATGCGGAGGCACACGCGCGAAAGACGCTGCACATGCTGGCCAGAAAAGAACATGAGCGTAGTGCCATTGAACTCCCCCCGAATGTCAGACTGGATAATGACATGCTGCTCCTGCAGTTCCCGCACCTTCTCCAGGATGCTTCGGCCCGAAACAATGTTTAGGTTAGGAACCTCAAGCAGCACCTTTTCCTGGGCAATAACCGCGAACGAATCGGCGGCGCGAGCCAACCCGATGTTCAGGATTTCGCGGATAATGTCCCGCTCCAGTTCCGTCATGTGCAAATCCATAGGGAGTCTTTCAATTGGTGAGGCTACTGGCCTAGGCTAGTAACCGGAGGTCTGCAATAGGGTTGTTAAGGTCGGCGGGCTAAAAACAAACGGGTAAGCGCCGGTACATCAAGCACCAGGCATACTTGTCCGCTGCCAAGCAGCGTAACACCACCAAACAAATCAATGGTATCCAGCGGTTTGCTCATGGGTTTAATCACGATGTCTTGCTGACGCAGGAAACGATCAACGATAAGGCCCAGTTTGCGGTTGCTGTAATTTACGATAATGATGTCTTGACGCCCGCTCAGTTCTGCTTTGCTGGCCGGCGGCAACGGCCCATCACCGTTATGAAGCAGGCGGCGCAACGGCACCACCGCTAAGTTTTCATCCTGCACGCGGGCCAGCAGCATGCCGCCCACCACATGGAAATCATCCGGCATCAACGACACTACGGAGTCGGTGTGCATAAGCGGAATAGCGTAGTTGCGCTCCTCAAGCACAAACAAGAGTGCGCCCTTTACTGCAATTGAGGTGGGAAGAACCAGCGTGAACGTAGTACCCTGGCCTAGCACCGAATCTACGCGCAACTGCCCGCCCAACGAGTCGATTGCCAACTTCACCACATCGAGGCCCACGCCCCGACCTGATATTTCCGTGACTTCCTTCGCCATTGAAAAGCCGGGCTCAAACAGGAAAGCTCGGACGGCATCATCGTCAAGCGTAGCAGCAGCTTCGGCTCCAATTAGGCCCCGCTCTACGGCTTTGCGGCGCACACTTTCTACGTCAATACCACGCCCGTCATCAATCACCTGAATCAGTACGTCGTCGCGTTCCGTTTGAGCAGAAAGGGTGAGGTTTGCCTGCGCTGCTTTACCAGCGGCTATTCGCTCTTCTGAAGTTTCTAAGCCGTGCCCTATAGCATTGCGCACCAGATGCAGCAAAGAGTCAGTGATGATTTGCAGAATGTTGCGGTCAATCTGGATGTCCTCACCAATAACTGTCAGCTCCACATCCTTCTGCTCGGCGGTAGCTACGTCACGCACTACCCGCGGGAACTTGTTGAACAGTGAGCCTACTCCCACCAGGCGCGCATCCATCACGCTGTACTGTAGGTCATCGGCGATGCGTGAGAAGTGTGCTGCCGCGGCCACCAGGGCCGGGTTACCAATCTCCTGGCTAAGCGTCAGGATTCGGTCGCGGTCAATAATTAATTCGCCCACCAAGTTGAGCAAGTGGTCAAGCTTCTTGATTTGGATGTATACCAGATCAGACAGCTCAAGCTTGCGGTTGGCTTCCTCTTCCTCCTCTTCTTCCTCGTCCAGAATGGGCGCTTCGCCTTTGCTCAGGCGGTCCAGGTTTTCAAGCAGGCGGGAAATATCCGGTGTTTCCTGCTCGGCCCCCACAGCGCGCACCATTTCTCCAATGGTGTCAATACCATCGAACAGCACAGGTACCACGGGCCCTGTGAAGGCCATATCCTTGCTTCGGATCAGTCCGAAGATGGTCTCCATATGGTGGGCAGCCTCCCCAATTTGGGTGTAGCCCATTGCCCGGGCGTTAGATTTCAGGTTGTGCATGAGCCGGAAAAGCTCATTCAGGGCGGGCTCATCAGAAGGGTTGCGTTCCAGCTCACTGATGTGGCGGCTCATGGCGTCGTAATACTCGAGCGCCTCCGCCATAAATATCTCGCGGTACTCCTGTTCCCTCGACTTCATCGTGACAAAGCTTGGGAAGGAGCGGAAGCAAAACTAATGCGGCTGGTAGCCTGGGTGCGCACGTGACCTAACACGAGGTCAGCGATGGCAGCCAATGGCGCTACAGCCGTAACATAACCGGCTTGAATCGCCGACTTAGGCATGCCAAATACAGCTGAGGTGGCTTCATCCTGGGCCAGCACAGCACCTCCTTTTTCCCGTATGGATCGGGCACCCGCAGTGCCATCGTAACCTAAGCCAGTTAAAATTACGCCCAGCACATTGCGCCCTACACTCTGGGCTGCTGATTGCATAAGAATATCAACTGAAGGTATTTCCAGGCTGGCTTCCTGCACGAAATTTACCTGCCACCCCAGCCATGGATAATTACCACTCGCCTTAATGGCACAGTTAAAGCCGCCGGGAGCAACTAATACCTTGCCGGCCTCCAAGATTGCACCTTCGGTGGCGGCCTGCACGGGCATCATTGATGCCCGGCGTAGCCTTTCAACCAGCGTTTGGGTGAAAGAAACGGGCAAATGCACGGCTACTAAAACTGCCCATTCAAAATCAGCAGGCAATGCCCGCAGCACCTGCTCAACGGCAGTAGCTGCCCCGGTAGAACCGCCAATTACTACCACACCTTGGGGCGGTAACGGAGTAGCCTGCCGGCGTAGCACACTACTTGCAGCAACAGAAGCTGTAGTCTTGGGCAGGGCAGCCTGCACTTTCCGCCTGACCTGGCGTCCCCATTCTGCAATTTTTGACCCATCGTGCAAGGGTGCTGCCGAGAGGTAATCATTCACGCCAAAGCGAGCCACTTCCCTCAGCATACCCGGCAAGGGTGCCTGAGTAGTATACAGCAACACGGGACCATTGTAATGGCGGCGTAGTTGCTCTAAACCCAATAGTTGGCTTTCCCCTACCACCACTAAGCTTGGCTGCAAGCGCCGCGCCTGGCGGGCCAGTTCATCTGCACTCACGGCTGTGCCCACTACCCGCATAGAGGGGGCAGCATGCAACAGCCGCGTGAGCTCTGCCGACACAAAAGTGGGCAGGTTGCCGAGCAATAAGGTGAAAGAGGGAGTTGTGTTGAGCACGGAAAAAAGTGCGGATTATGTAGATCAGCTACCAAAATGGGTAGCTAAGCAGGCGTAAGCAGCCTGAGCTAAGCTTGACTCGACTCTGAATCCTGCAAGGCGCTTCCTACAATTTCCAGCACTTTCTCCTCGGAGAAAGGCTTTACAATGTAGGCAGTTGCACCGCTCTCTAGGGCCTCGTTTACAATTACCTCCTGGCCTACGGCGGAACACATAACCACTTTTACGTCAGGCTGCTCCTGCCGAATACCTTTCAGTACGTCTAGGCCAGTGTTATCGGGCAGAATAACGTCAAGCGTAATCAGGTCGGGTTTAGTTTGGGTTGCAAGTTCCAGAGCCTGCTGGCCATTAGCCGCCTCTCCTACCACATCATAGCCGGCATCGGTGAGCATGTTCTTGAGCATCGTGCGCATGTAGAAAGAATCGTCGACGATGAGAATGCGGTTTTTCATAAGAGAAGAGGTATTTCAGAAGAAAAGGAAGGAAGCTGGACAATGCCTTTGGTTAGGCCTTTGTACGCGTAGCTGCAGCGGAAGATTCTGCTTTTGGCTGCAACTGCATTATTTCCGCGGGGGTGAGCAGCTTTAGCATATCCAAGACCACCACTATGCGGCCGTTGATCTTGGCAATTCCTTCAATGTATTTGTCGTGGATGTTAATGTCTTGGATGAACTCGGGAGCCTTTTCAATAATTGACACCGGAATTGATAGGGGCTGTGGCACCTCCCGCACCATAATGCCAATGGTGTAGTCCTTGGCTTCAATAGCCAGGGTATAGGTAATTCCGGCTGGTTCAGCGGTGGCGGCCCGCAACTGAAACCGCTCCTCCAGGTCAATTATGGTGATGATATCACCCCGCAAATTGGCAATACCCTTCACGAAGGAGGGGGTTTTGGGCATGCGAGCAATTTCGGGGGTAATGGTTACCTCCTTCACTTGCTCAATACGAATACCATACTCTTCATCTCCCAATCGGAAAACGATAAGCTGGATAACCGCTTCTTGTTTGGCGTTCTTATCGGCGTCGGGCATACCTAAAATGAGGGAGCAGCACCCCAAACTATCTTAGGATAGATGGGGGCCGCGTCCAAGACAAGTAGTAGGGTTATTTTGCTTTACTTTTCGACTTACGGGTCTTTGCCTCGGGAACTGCAGCCCCGTTTTCCGTTGAGTCAGGCGTATTTGCCTTTCGAGACGAATTCCGGCGTGGCTTAGCCTCCTGTGCTGCTTTAGCTTCCGCTGCCTCTGCGGCTTCCGCTCCTTTACGGCGCGAAGCTGCCCGGCGCACCGCCGATTTGGGCTCTGGCTCCGGCTCAGGTTGCACGGCAACACCAGTGCGGCGCATTGGCCGCGAAGCGGTTGCGGCTGGGGCAGCAGTAGCAGGGGCCGTACTCCGACGGGTAACCCGCCGGATGGGCTCAGGTTCCGGCTCCGGCTCCAGATCTTCCATCAGCTGGAAGGCTGAGAGGCCTAGCTGCAGGTCATCGGCAATATCAGTCAGATTCTGGCTGCTGGTGGTAAGCTCCTGCATAGAAGTAGAGAGCTGTTTAGCAGTACCGGCCACCTGCTGGGTACCGGTAGCAGTTTGCTCCGCAATGGCTACTACTTCTTCTACGTACTTTACTACGTCGCCAATCGAGGTCTTTTGGATCTCGGTTGCCGTCAGAATGTCGCGGGAAGTGCGCAGGGTTTCGCCGCTGCTGGTGGCAATGTTCTTAAAGGCCGAGCTAGCTTCAAACGTAGCGTTCTTGCCTTTGAGTACCCGGCCTTCCATGGTTGAAATTGCGGTGGCGGCGGAGGTGGTGTCCTTGCGAACGTCCTCTACCAGCGTGGCAATTTCGTTGGCCGACTTGCGGGACCCTTCAGCCAGCTTCCGGATTTCTTCAGCTACTACCGCAAAACCACGGCCAGCTTCCCCGGCGCGGGCCGCTTCAATGGCCGCGTTCAAAGCCAGCAGGTTGGTTTGCGCAGCAATGTCGGTGATAACGCCCAGTGACTTGCTGATTTCCCCAGAGCGGGTGCTCAGAACTTCAATGGTTTTAGAGGTTTGAGCAGCAGCACTGCTGATTTCCTCCATGTTCTTCACCACTTCCGCTACCGTTTTCAAACCCAGCTGCGAGGTTTGCTCACCCAGGATTGCGGCTTTAATACCCACATCGGCCTTGCCAGCTGTTTCCTTGGTGGCCTGCATGATTTCTTCAATCAGCTTGAAGGCCTGGTCAGTTTTGAGAGCCTGGTTCTGAGCACCTTCTGCCATTTGTTGCATGGCTAAGGCCACATCAACAGTAACACGGCTCATCTCCTGCCCTTTCACCACCATCTCCTCCGACGACTCCCCCACAATCTGCGACGACTCATTGATTTCGCCGAGTAGCTCATTGAGGTTGTCTACGGCCAAGTTCAAGGCGTTCGACATAGCCAGAATATCACCGGCAGTCTGAATTTCTACCTGTTGGGTAAGGTCACCTTCTGAGATGGCCCGAACCACGCGGCTTACTTCCAGTACCGGCGAGGCAATCGACTCAATCAGGGCATTCAGCGTGTCAACGAGCTCTTTCCAGGAGCCGCTCACGTCACTCACAGTTGCCCGCTCGGTCAGCTTGCCTTCTACCCCGGCTACTTTTGCCACGCGGCTAACCTCTACGGCCAGACGGTTCAGGTCATCTACCATTCGGTTGATGGTCTCGGCCAGATCAGCTACTTCGCCTTTGGCGTCCAGCGTCAGCTTCTGGGTCAAGTCACCCTGCGATACGGCCGTTACTACTTTCACTAGGCCCCGTACCTGAGTGGTCAGGTTGGCCGCCATAGTGTTTACGTTGTCAGTCAGGTCTTTCCATACCCCTGATACGTTTGGCACGTTGGCCTGGCCGCCGAGGCGGCCTTCAGTACCTACTTCCTGAGCCACGCGGGTTACCTCGCCAGCAAAGATGTTGAGCGAGTCCACCATTCGGTTGATGTTGTCTTTCAGGTCGAGCAGCTCGCCTTTAACATCAACGGATACTTTCTGGCTTAGATCACCGCGGGCTACGGCGGTGGTTACGTTGGCAATATCTCGCACCTGAGAGGTGAGCGAAGCTGCCATGGTATTTACGTTATCCGTCAGGTCTTTCCAGGTACCGCGCACGTTTGGCACTACGGCCTGACCACCGAGGCGGCCTTCCGTGCCTACTTCACGGGCCACGCGGGTTACTTCGTCGCCGAATGTGTTCAGCGAGTCCACCATCTGGTTGAGGTTTTCCTTCAGCTGCAACAGCTCGCCGCGTACGTTTACTGTCACCTTCTGGCTTAGGTCGCCGCGGGCTACGGCAGTGGCCACGTTAGCAATGTCTCGTACCTGAGAGGTCAGGTTCGAGGCCATCGTATTTACGTTGTCGGTCAGGTCTTTCCAGGTACCTGATACACTCGGCACATTGGCCTGACCGCCCAGGATACCCTCGGTACCTACTTCACGGGCCACCCGGGTTACCTCGCCAGCAAAGATGTTGAGCGAGTCTACCATCTGATTCAGGATGTTTTTCAAGTCGAGAATCTCGCCTTTCACATCTACTGTCATCTTCTGGGTTAGGTCACCTTTGGCTACGGCCGTGGCTACATTAGCAATGTCTCGCACCTGCAACGTCAGGTTCGAGGCCATCGTATTTACGTTGTCCGTCAGTTCCTTCCAGGTACCACCTACGCGGGGCACGTTAGCCTGGCCACCCAGTTTACCTTCGGTACCTACTTCGCGAGCTACGCGGGTTACTTCATCACCGAAGATGTTGAGCGAGTCCACCATCTGATTCAGGATGTTCTTCAGCTCCAGGATTTCTCCTTTTACATCTACAGTCATCTTCTGACTCAAGTCGCCGCGAGCAACCGCGGTAGCCACGTTGGCAATGTCTCGTACCTGCAACGTCAGGTTCGAGGCCATGTAGTTTACGTTGTCCGTCAACTCCTTCCATACGCCGGCCACGTTTGGTACAGAGGCCTGCCCACCCAGCTTTCCTTCGGTACCTACCTCAAGTGCTACGCGGGTTACCTCGCCGGCGAACAGGTTGAGCGAGTCCACCATCTGGTTCAGGTTCTGCTTCAACTGCAGCAGTTCCCCTTTCACGTCCACCGTAATCTTTTGGCTTAGGTCACCTTTGGCTACGGCCGTGGCCACGTTGGCAATGTCTCGCACCTGCAGCGTCAGGTTCGAGGCCATGTAGTTTACGTTGTCCGTCAACTCCTTCCATACGCCGGCTACGTTTGGTACCACAGCTTGGCCGCCAAGGCGGCCTTCGGTACCTACTTCCTGGGCCACGCGGGTTACCTCGCCGGCGAACAGGTTAAGCGAGTCCACCATCTGGTTCAGGTTCTGCTTCAACTGCAGCAGTTCCCCTTTCACGTCCACCGTGATTTTCTGCGTCAGGTCGCCCTTCGCAACCGCGGTGGCCACGTTGGCAATGTCTCGTACCTGCAACGTCAGGTTCGAGGCCATGGTGTTTACGTTATCGGTGAGTTGTTTCCACACGCCACCTACATTCGGAACGGAAGCTTGTCCACCCAGCTTTCCTTCGGTACCCACTTCCTGGGCCACGCGGGTTACCTCGCCGGCGAACAGGTTGAGCGAGTCCACCATCTGGTTCAGGTTCTGCTTCAACTGCAGCAGTTCCCCTTTCACGTCCACCGTGATTTTCTGCGTCAGGTCGCCCTTCGCAACCGCGGTGGCCACATTGGCAATGTCTCGTACCTGAGAGGTCAGGTTCGAGGCCATGTAGTTTACGTTGTCCGTCAACTCCTTCCAGATACCCCCTACGTTTGGCACAGAAGCTTGTCCACCCAGCTTTCCTTCGGTACCTACTTCCTGAGCTACCCGGGTTACCTCGCCGGCAAACAGGTTCAGGTTGTCAATGGTCTTGTTGATGGTTTCGGCCATCACCTTAAAGTCGCCGGATACGGGAATCTGGAAGGTTTCATCCAGGTTGCCCTTGCTGATGTTCTTCAACACCTTGCCCACCTCAAGTACCGGAACAGCAATACTATCAACCAGACCGTTGATGTTATTGATCATGTCACGCCAGAAGCCAGCGGCATTGTCGGCCGAGGCACGGGCCTTGAGGTTACCCTCTACCCCTGCTACCTTCGAGATGCGCGACACCTCGCCACCTACGCCGCCAATCATCTCCACCATGGAATTGTAGGCCTCGGCTATTTCCGCGAAGATGTCATCGTTCTGCTTGGTGAGTCGCACCGATACGTCGCCTTTTTTGAAGGCATCGAGGGCATACAGCACCCGGTTCAGCTGTTCATTCACGTAATCAGAATCAGCAGTCGAGCTTATGTTCGGACTGCTGCCACGCTTGCGCGTTGAATTATCTGAAGTGCGCGAAGGAGGCATCGAACCGTTGGTAGCGGGCGCAGAGGCCAACGTATCTAGCGTTTCCGGGGTATCGGCTTCCGGACGGGTGTTCTTGGGCATCTTAGCTGAGGCCATAAACGAGGAGTAGTGGCGAAACCTCTGTGATGAGGCGGTGCACAAACGGAACTACTGATGGACGAGTTCCAAGACTGACAAAGGTAGCAAATGCAGCTTTGCAGCCATCTAAACAGCAAAAAACTTCCTTAAAAATACTAAGTAGCGGATCCTTAACCTATTGCGTTACCGCAGCCTTTGAACCAACCCCACCTTTTACTCCTTATAGTATACACTCACAAAGCATTTTACTTTAACGGCAGCGTTGCAACGGATTATTCCAGCATCTTTGCGGCAAAATTCAACTTTACGCCGTGGCTGCCGTTTTCCTATAATAAACAGCTTTAGCCTTAGCAGTCACTTGCTCTTTGTATGGTCAAAAATTTAGTCATAGTAGAGTCCCCGGCCAAGGCCAAAACCATTGAAGGTTACCTGGGCAAGGACTTCATAGTCAAATCTAGTTTCGGCCACGTCCGCGACTTACCCAAGGATAATAATGCCATTGATATTGCCAATGGGTTTAAACCTACGTACGTCGTTTCAGCTGATAAGCGGGAAATAATCAGCCAGCTGAAGAAGCTAGCGAAGGAGGCCGAAATGGTTTGGCTAGCTAGTGACGATGACCGTGAAGGGGAAGCCATTTCGTGGCACTTGTCGGAAACGCTTAACCTGAGCAACGACAAGACCCGCCGCATTGTGTTCCGGGAAATCACCAAGAACGCTATTCTGCATGCTATTGACACGCCCCGGGAAATTAACCTGGATCTAGTGAATGCGCAGCAGGCTCGCCGGGTGCTTGACCGCTTAGTGGGCTTTGAGCTTTCGCCGGTACTCTGGAAGAAAGTGAAGGCCGGGCTTTCGGCGGGGCGGGTACAATCGGTTGCGGTACGCCTAGTGGTGGAGCGTGAGCGAGAAATCAACCAGTTTAAAACTTCCTCTGCTTACCGCGTTGTGGCCAAGTTTGATGCTGGCCGAGGCGCAGTACTGGAGGCGGAACTGCCCACTCGTTTTAAGACCAATGATGAAGCACAGGCTTTCCTAGAGCGCTGCATAGGTGCTTCCTATTCAATTGAGAACCTGGAGAAGAAGCCCGGCAAACGGAGCCCGGCGCCACCCTTCACTACCTCCACTCTGCAACAGGAGGCCTCGCGCAAACTTGGTTTCTCGGTAGCGCAGACCATGAGCGTAGCTCAGAAGCTCTACGAAGCCGGTAAGATCAGCTACATGCGGACTGACTCGGTGAACCTCTCGCAGGATGCGCTGGCCGCCGCCAAAGACGAAATCAGCCGGTCTTATGGCCCTGAGTACGCCCAGACCCGTCAGTTCAAAACCAAATCAGCCTCGGCCCAGGAAGCCCACGAAGCCATTCGGCCAACTGACTTTTCTTTGGTAAAAGCCGGCTCTGACTCGCAGGAGCAACGCCTGTACGACCTGATACGAAAGCGGGCCATGGCCTCGCAGATGGCCGATGCGGTGATTGAGCGCACAGTGGCCTCCATCAGCATCAGCACCCAGCCCGGCACTATGCTAACTGCGACCGGGGAAGTTATCACCTTTGAAGGCTTCTTGAAGGCCTACTCCGAGTCGAAGGACGAGGAGGTGCAGGACGAAACCCCCACGGAGTCAACGTTCTCGCGGGGGCTGCCACCCCTGTCGGTAGGCCAGGCGCTGCCGCTACAGCAGCTACGGGCTACGGAACGCTTTGCTTCGCCGGCTGCCCGCTACACTGAGGCTTCGCTGGTGAAGAAGATGGAGGAAATGGGTATCGGCCGGCCCTCTACCTATGCCCCCACCATCAGCACCATTCAGAAGCGGGGCTACGTGGAGAAAGACTCCCGCGAAGGCAAGGAACGCAAGTTCCGGGTACTCACGCTGGAAGGTGAGACAGTGAACACGGAGGTGAAAACGGAAACCTACGGAGCCGATAAAGCCAAGCTGTTCCCGACGGACACCGCCATGGTAGTGAACGACTTTTTGGTGGAGCACTTTCCAGTGATTGTGGATTACCAGTTCACGGCCAAGGTAGAAGATGAATTCGACCAGATTGCCAATGGCCACGAGCAGTGGACTGATATGCTGGCGGGCTTCTACGGCACTTTCCATGAAACCGTGGAACGAGGCCAGGATATTGAGCGCAGCACACTGGGCAGCACCCGCGTCATTGGTACCCATCCCGAAACAGGCCAGAAGCTAACGGCTCGTTTGGGCCGGTTTGGCCCTTATGTACAGATTGAACCCCTGGAAGGTTCAGAGGAAAAAGCCGTGTACGCCAGCTTGCGCAAGGGACAATTCATCGAGAACATTACCCTCGAAGAAGCTCTTGATTTATTTAAGCTGCCACGTATTGTAGGCCAGTTTGAGGATAAAGACATGACGGCAGCCCTCGGGCGCTTCGGCCCTTATATCCGTCATGATAGCAAGTTCTACTCGCTCACGAAGGAGCAGGACCCCCACACCATTACGGCGCAGGAAGCAATTGACCTGATTGAGGCGAAGCGCAAAGCTGATGCTGAACGCCTGATCAAGGACTTCCCCGAGAACCCGGAAGTTCAGGTGCTTAATGGTCGTTTTGGGCCATACATTGTGGCGGGCAAGAAGAATGTAAAAATCCCTAAAGGTGAGGAGCCCGCGGCGCTTACGCTGGAACGCTGTTTGGAGTTGGCTGCTGCCACCCCGGATAAGCCTGCAAAAGGTGGCCGCTTCGGTGCTAAAAAAGCACCTGCTACATCAGCTGAAGATGCCGCTGATAAACCCGCCAAAAAGGCCCCAGCAGCTAAAAAAACTGCTGCTAAGAAACCAGCGGCCAAAAAAGCTACCGGTACTGCTACCAAGAAGGCAGCCACAAAGGCTAAGTAAGCTTTTACCAATGGCTTGATAAAGTGTAAGGCCTCAACCGTACTGGTTGGGGCCTTTTCTTGTTGCTGATATAGTAACTATAGACTATCGTTGCAGAGTGAAGTAATTATCCTTTATCCATGAATTCAGTGTTTGCTTTTGTAGGCCTATTAGGCGTATACTGCGCTTTTACCGCTGTTACACTTGATATACCAAGCAGCAATCTGGAGGTGCCGCCAGAAAGCAGCGTAGGCCAGTACCGATGGCTGCCACAGGGCAAGTACGATGCAAAACAAAGCCTAGTGGCCCGCTTTCCTGCTCCAGCCGGCTATGAGCGGGTGCAAGTGGCGCCGGGCAGCTTTGGAGGGTGGCTACGGCATTTGCCACTACTACCGGCGGGCACACCTGTACACTTGTATACTGGGCAGCTCAAACACCGCCAGGATGTGCATGCGG
The DNA here is from genome assembly GCF_013137895.1 of Hymenobacter taeanensis. Lineage (NCBI taxonomy): Bacteria > Pseudomonadati > Bacteroidota > Cytophagia > Cytophagales > Hymenobacteraceae > Hymenobacter > Hymenobacter taeanensis. The sequence goes on along the minus strand of NZ_CP053538.1, from coordinate 3,769,240 downwards.
CGGTGCTAAACCTCGACACGGGTACCCGTGATTTGCAACAGTGCGCCGACGCAGTTATTCGGTTGCGGGGAGAATACCAGTTCAGCCAAGATGCCGACCAAGTGCATTTCCACCTCACCAGCGGGCACGATATCCGGTTTCAGGATTGGTACAGTGGGCGTACCTTCCGGGTAGTAGGCGACGATGTAGAACCGGCTACAAAGCCCATGGAGGCCCCTACTCACCCAGTTTTTAGGCGCTACCTGGATCAGATTTTCACCTACGCCGGCACGCTTTCCCTGAGCCGGGAGCTGATGGCGGTACCCCTAAGCCAGGTACTACCCGGTGATGTTCTGATCAGGGGTGGGTCGCCGGGGCATGCGGTGCTGGTACTGGATGTAGCCGTGCAGGCGGGCACAGGGCGGCGCAAAGCGTTGCTGGCGCAGAGTTACATGCCCGCCCAGCAGGTTCACGTGTTAAAAGCGGGGCCCCAGGCAAGCTCCGGCGCGTGGTTTAGCTTAGACCCCAGCCGAGAACAGGTGTTTACCCCGGAGTGGACATTTCGGCGAGATGAGCTGAAACGGTTTGAGTAGGCCACCTTTCTAGGCCAGTTAGAGGGTCGGTTTTCCTTTGGCAGCGAAGTTTACACAACCGCTCACCTCGCAACGCGAGGCATCAAAGCCTCGTCTCTACTGCATTCACCAGCAACCAAGGCTATGAAAAAGAAACTAGTTGTACTCACGGGGGCGGGCATAAGCGCCGAGAGTGGCCTAGCAACCTTTAGGGGTTCCGATGGGCTTTGGGAGGGCCACCGCGTAGAAGATGTAGCCTCACCCGAAGGCTGGGCCCGCAACCCTGAGCTAGTACTAGACTTTTACAATCAGCGGCGTAAAGCTGCCCGGCAGGCCCAGCCTAACGCCGGCCACCAGGCATTAGTTGACCTGGAACAGGCCTACGAAGTGGTGATAGTAACCCAAAACGTTGATGACCTGCACGAGCGCGCCGGCAGCACCAACGTGATTCACCTGCATGGTAAGCTGATGGAGTCACGCAGCACTCAACACGAGGACCTGGTGTACTCCCTCACTTCCGACTCGCTGCACCTAGGCGACATGTGTGAGAAAGGTCACCAACTGCGGCCCAACATAGTGTGGTTTGGTGAGCAGGTACCCCTGATGGAGCGCGCTATTGAGGAGGTAGCCACTGCCGATGTGTTCTTAGTAGTGGGCACTTCGCTGCAGGTATACCCAGCGGCGGGTTTAGTGCATTACACTAGCGCAAACTGCCCAGTGTATATCATTGACCCGCACCAGCCCCCGGTCTCGCCTAGGCCTAACCTGCATTTTGTGCTAGAGCCGGCAACAACGGGTGTCCCCCGCGTGGCTCGGGAGCTATTAACTAACTCCTAGGCATACGATATCCAGCAATACCCATATTTGCGGCATGGCTTCCATATTCGGACATACAGTAGTTGGCACAACTCTGGGCAAGCTCTTACTGCCGGAGCAGCGTTATTGGCGGTGGTGGCTGGTAGCTGCAGCTTGTGCCTTTCTGCCCGATGCCGATGTACTCGGCTTTAAATGGCACGTAGCGTATGGCAGCCTGTGGGGTCACCGCGGCCTCACCCATTCTGTACTTGCGGCACTAGTTGTGGCTACTTGCCTGACTAGCCTGGCAGCTCTGCGCGCCCGAAACGACGCCTCCTACCCGGCCGGCCGGCTGTGGCTGCTCCTATCTATGGCTACGGCCTCGCACGGCATACTCGATGCCATGACGACGGGTGGCCTGGGAGTAGCCTTTTTCAGCCCCTTCGACACGGAACGATACTTTTTGAACTTTCGGCCAATTGCCGTTTCTCCAATTGGGGTAAAGAATTTTGCCGGAGAATGGGCCGGCCGAGTGCTACGAAGTGAGGTAAAATGGGTTGCGCTGCCCTGTGCTGCCGTGCTCCTAATGCAGTGGGTTGAGAGGCACAGACGGGCCAAGAGTTGAGGCTGGTTTCACTTATTCGACCAGAAATTAAAACCTGGTTAAATCGTTGAGACTTATTCTGCGTAGAACAGGCTCTCATACATTCTTTCTATGCCTCTACGCTATACCCGTGTGCTCCTGACCAGCCTTGGTTTGGCAGCCACTTTCTCAGCATTTTCGCAGTCGGCGCCACCGACTCATACTGTATTCCTGCTTGGCAACACAGCCACAGCAGAGCTGCCCACCGGGCATTTGCAAGCCTTGCGCCGCACCCTGGAGCAGCAGCAGGGCACCTTTACCGTGGTTCACCTCGGCGACGTTGTTGGCAACGAAGGTCTGGGCAGCAAGAAAGATACCACGCAAGCCAGCCAAACGGCTCGGGCCGATGCCTTAATTGCCTTAGTGCAGGGCTTGCCAAACGGAAAGCTGTATTTCGTTCCCGGTGATAAAGATTGGGCTAACTCCGGGCCCGATGGTCTGAAGCGCGTCCGGCGCTTAGAGAAGTACATTGAGGACAAGTTGCCTGGCCAAAATGCCTTTGTGCCCACTGGTGGCTGCCCTGGCCCCGAAGTAGTAGACGTAGCTCCCACCGTACGCCTGGTGGCCATTAACTCCCCCTGGTGGACGCACCCCTACAGCCGTCCCGAAGCGCCTGACACGGACTGCAAGACCATGACTAAGGAGGAATTCCGGGAGCAGTTACAAGATGTGCTGGATGAAACCAAGGGCCGTAATGTGCTGCTGGTAGGCCACCAGCCGGTGCTTAGTAATGGCGTGTACGGCGGCCATATGCCCCTTAGTCGGCACTTGCTGCCCCCAGTGGCCGGCACTGTATATGCCGCTTACCGCCAAAATGTGGGTTCCCCGCGCGACCTAGCTAACCCTGCTTATCAGGAGTTTCAGAAGGAAATGCTGAATACGCTGCGCGAGAACCCCGGTGCTGTGTACGCCGCCTCGCACGACTTCAGCCTGCAGCTCACTCGCAAAGACGATAACTACCACGTAGTGTCGGGTTCCTTCGCAGAAAAGCAGCACGTGGCCACCAACCGAGACTCTCAATTCAACGAGTCAGAGGAAGGCTTCACGCGGCTTGACTATTACAGTGATGGCACGGTTAAGACGGTGTTTTACACCTTCGATGGCACTGGTTCCGCTGCTAAAGAGGCCTACACCGCTACACTCTTCCAGTCGGCGTGCCAGGAGCCGCGCCTACCCAACATACCAGTAAATAGCTTTATTCCGGAGTGCCCTACTGCTCCCAAGGGCGTAGCAGAAATCAAACCCGATGCTCTCTTTCAAGCCACGCAAACCTTAGCGCCTGGCCCTCAGTATCGGGGCACGGGCTCGTCGCGCTTTTGGCTTGGCAACTTATACCGTACTTCCTGGACTCAGCCGGTGCAAGTACGCACCCTTAACTTGAACACTGAGAAGGGTGGCCTACGCCCCTTTGGCCGTGGCGGCGGACGCCAGACTACCTCGCTCAAACTTATTGCCGCCGACTCCTCCGAGTACGTATTTCGGTCAGTAGACAAAGATGTAACGCGCATTCTGCCGCCGGAACTACGCAACTCGTTTGCAGCTGATGTGCTGCGCGACATAACCCCCACGGCTCACCCTTATTCGGCGCTGGTTATCAGCTCCATGCTTGATAAAACGGACATTTTGCACGCCCGGCCCCGGCTGTTCGTGCTGCCCGATAACAACCAGCTAGGCCCCTATCGCGAGGAGTATGCTGGCCTGTTGGGCACGCTGGAAGACCGGCCCGCAGACCCCAAGCCCAACCTCCCCGGCTTTGGCGGCGCCGATGATGTGCGCCGCTCCTTCAGCTTCTTCCGCCAACTGTACAAAGACAACGACAACCGCATCGACGCCATGGCATTAGGCCGGGCCCGGGCGTTTGATATGCTGGTAGCCGACTTCGGCAAGCACGAAGACAACTGGAAGTGGGCCGGCTACAAAGACGGCAAAAAGACTGTTTTTAAACCCATCCCCCGCGACCGGGACCAAGCGTTTACCCTCTGGAACGGCAAGCTCACATACCTGGCTAACCGCGAATGGGCTGTGCCTAGTATCGAAGACTTTCAGGCGGAGTTCCATGACATGAAAAGCCTGAACTGGCCCGCCCGTCACCTCGACCGGTTCCTGCTGCAGTCGCTCAACCGCGAGCAGTGGCAGGAAATTGCCCGTTACCTGCAGGCGCAGATTACGCCCGCCGCTATCGATGAGGCTACAGCTCAACTCCCGCCGGAAATGATGCCCCTCTCGGGTAATGAGCTAAACCGCAAGCTAAAAGCCCGCATTCAGGAGCTACCACAGGCACTAGATGAGTACTACCTGCTGCTTGCGAAGCGAGTAGATGTAGTAGGTTCTAATAAAGCCGAGGTGTTCCAGGTAGACCGCCTGCCCGATGGCAACATGCGCGTGCGCATGTATGACAAAGCCAAAGAGGGCGATGGCCCCAATGGCCAGCCGCTCTTCGACCGCACTTTCTCCCCGAAAGAAACCGATGAGGTGAGCCTCTATGGCCTAGATGGCAAGGATGTATTCTCGGTCACGGGCTCTGCGAAGAAAAGCGTGCTCCTGCGCATAATTGGTGGCGAGGGCAAAGACCAGATGTCTGATGACTCCCGCGTGAGTGGCCTACGCACACTCACCAAGGTATATGATGTGCCAAACACTGAGCTGAAAGCAGGTCCCGAAACGGACAACCATTTCTCCTCCCGCCCCAACATCAATCTCTACGACCGCGAGCAGTTTGAGTACGATAGCTACAAGCCGCGTGCTACCCTTATCTACAACCGCAACGATGGTGTTGGCGTGGGAGCTGGCGTAGATCTGGTGCACCAGGGCTTTCGGAAACCCGGCTTTAAAACGCTGTACTCCTTTGATATACGGGGCTCTAGCAACGGCAACTTCCAAACTTCATTAGCCTCCCGCTACCGCCACGCCTTTGGCAAATGGGATATTGGCGCCCGCACTGAGTACGGTAATTTTTTCTCTTACTACAACTTCTTTGGTCTGGGCAATAACACCATCAAAGACCAGGACCTCTACAACGACAACTTTTACCGGGCCCGCTACAAAGGCTTCACGCTGGGGGCCTTCACTGAGCGCGTTTTTCTGCAGCGTAGCGTGTTCCGCATTGGGCCTACTTATGAGCACTACACCTCTAACTACAGCAACAACAGCTACCTGGGCCAGTTAGAAAGCGGTGGCGGCAACCCGGAAATCATTACCCCCAACACCAACTTCCAGCGGCTCATTGGCCTGAATGCTCTGCTAGATCTGGACCTGCGTGACCGGCAGTCGTTTGCCCGGCGAGGGGTGCGCCTGCTGGTGCAGCATGACAGCTACCACCAGCTCAACCGCGGCAAAGGGAACTTTGGCCTTACCCAGGGCTTCGCAGCATACTATGGAACTGCCCGTTTAGGCATTCCGGTAACACTGGTGCTAAAGGGTGGCGGGGCCAAAAACTACGGCAACGACCGCGAAATACCCTTCTACAAATTCACCAGCATAGGCCTACGCGAAGGCTTGCGGGGTTACTACCGCAACCGCTTCACCGGCGACGCCAGCCTTTACTTTAACTCTGAGTTGCGGCTGGCACTAGGCCACGTTTCTACCTCCTTCCTCCCCTTCTCGTACGGCGTATTTGGTTTCTACGACCGCGGGCGGGTTTACTTCAATGGCTCGTCGCCGGGAGGCTGGCACGATGGCTACGGTGCCGGTTTTTACATAGCCCCCGTTTCTGACCAGTTTGCTTTGTCGGTCTCGTACCAGAAGTCGCCGGAGAATGGCCTCATCCAATTTGGCCTCGGCTTCCGCATTGATAATTGATTGAGCGAGTAAGCTTGCCGGCGCAGTGGTAGCACGGCGTTGGCAGGTTGCCGCCACCCACGTTTCTCTTCTTCAGCTTATATGGAGCACAAAAACGCCTATTCCCGCTTTTTCTTGATGTTGGGCACCTCGCTGGTGGCCATGTACGCAGTCATGTACCTCAATGTGTACGAGTGGGACCATGTGTACTTTAGTCTTACCCGAGTGTATATGGCCCTCCTGATGCTGGTACCCATGACGCTGATCATGCTGGGCTTCATGTGGAAAATGTACCCTAACAAACAGCGCAATGCCCTCATTATAGGCGGTAGCCTGGTGGTGTTTGTACTGGTTACCATCATGGTACGCTCGCAAACACTCGTAAATGATCAGCTCTGGATGAAGGCCATGATTCCGCATCACTCTATTGCCATCATGGTCAGCAGGCGCGCCGATATTAAGGATCCTGAGGTGCGCCAGTTGGCTGATAGCATCATCGCGGCCCAGGAGCGTGAAATAAAGCAGATGCAACAAATTCTGGCCCGCATGAAGCAAGCGCGCACAGCCCGGTAGCTAGCTTCTTAGGTTAAGCCTTTATTCTGCAGTAGAGGTATTGCAGGGTGGGAAGCTAGAATTATTCTGGCCGCAGCCAGCATAATCGTCCCACACATGTCTACCTCCGGGTATACATCATGCTACCTCTCTCAACTTCCTGATTTCGTTCTGGTTGGCACGCCTTACTCTTATTTAGAGTAAGGCGTACTGCTTTCAGCCAGGTGTTTACAAACTGCGGTACCCACTTGTAAAGGCTATATTTGATCCATCTTCTTCCTCATCCCTTCTGCCGATGGAATATCCGCTTCTGAAATTAGCTGCCATTGATATTGGGTCGAATGCCGTGCGCTGCCAGATTTCGGCGGTGCTACACTACGGCGACCGGTATCGCCTCAAGCGTGTGGAATATGTACGCTACCCTCTTCGGCTTGGCGAAGATGTGTTTGCCACCGGCGAGATTTCAGAGAAAAAGCAACAGAAGTTTATCAAGTTCCTGCACGCCCTGCGCCTCCTCATGGAGGTGCACGACGTAGCTCCCAACCACTATTTGGTGTGTGCTACCTCTGCCATGCGCACTGCCCGCAACGGCCAAGAGGTAGCCGAGCGTATTCAGCAGGAGCTGGGCATGACGGTGCAGGTAATTGATGGCCAGGCCGAGGCCGCGTACATCAACCGCGTAATTGAGCATCTCCTCGAAGACAACAAGCACTATCTCCACATTGATGTGGGCGGCGGTAGCACCGAGTTCAACATTTACCATAACCGGCGCAAAGTAGCCTCGCAGTCATTTGAGGTTGGCTCTATCCGGCGCATGCAGCAGGCAGAATCTGGCCTGGCCAGCACTGAGGCTCAGAACGAAACCTGGCAGCGCATGGAAGACTGGGTGAAGGAAAATGGCCGCCGCTACCACGTGTCGAGGGCCATTGGTACCGGTGGCAACATTAATAAGCTCTACAGCATGGCCCAGCCCTCGGTAGATAAACCCGTCACGCGGCGGCGCATAGCTACCATTCTGGAGCAGCTCACCAGCATGACCATGGATGAGCGCGTGAACGTAGCTCTCCTTAACCCCGACCGTGCTGATGTGATTGTACCTGCCGGCCAGATTTATCTCTCGGCTATGGAGTGGGCCAACATCAGCCAAATGATTGTTCCAGATATAGGCCTAAAGGATGGTATGCTACAAACGCTGTTTGAAGACCATTTCGAGGACTTCCGGCCCAAGAATGACCATACACCGGGCTTTCCCCATCCCACCGTCCAGGCTCGGCCCACCGAAATAGAGTAGCCTTAGTCGCCTAGAGCTAAAAAAGTCCTCCCATAACTGGGAGGACTTTTTTAGCTCTATTGCTCTGACTGGCCTAGGCGCCCAGGGGCAGCTCTTCGCCACCTAAATCAACTGGCACGGGTTGCTCCGGCTCGGTGTCGGCGGGGTCGGGGGCATTGGGGCGGTCATCTGCTGGCACCGATTCCTGCCCATCGCCGGTACCCCGGATTGCGGATACCTCTGCCCGGCACAAGTATTCGTCGTAGAGCGCCGTTTCGGCTACCATCCCAAAGTTGCGTTGGTAGAACTCCTTGTGCACGTTGAACACGGGCTCATCTTCGGTGGGCTGGCGCCGGATGTAAGCCCCGTCCTCGCGCATGAGGTAAGTATTCTGATTGTCTTTGAGGTTGAAGTACAGGATATTGATAGCCTCGCGCTTTAGCTGCGGGTTCACAATCAGGAACAAGGCCTCAATGCGCCGGTCAAAGGAGCGCACCATCAGGTCGGCGGAGCCAGCGTACACCTTTGGGTCGCCGGCCTGGTGGAAGTAGAACATGCGGGAGTGCTCCAGGAAGTCGCCCACAATGCTGCGCACTTCAATGTTCTCACTCAGACCGGGCCTACCGGGCCGCAGGCAGCAGATGCCGCGCACAATGAAGCGAATGGGCACCCCTGCCTTAGAGGCGCGGTAAAACTCATCCATCATCTCCCGGTCTTCCAGGGAGTTCATCTTCATCACAATGCCGCTGGGGAGCCCCTTCTTGGCGTTGCGTACTTCTTCCCTAATCAGTGAGATAAGTTGCTGGCGCATATCCTTTGGCGCCGTTATCAGGTACTCGTAATCATCGGGTTGTGAGTGACCCGTGATTACGTTGAAGAACTCCGACACGTCGTGGCCATACACATCATTAGTGGTAAGCAGGCTCACATCGGTGTAGATGCGGGAGGTTTGCTCATTGTAGTTTCCCGACCCGATATGCACGTAACGCGTTACCTTCTCGCCTTCCTTCCGGATGATCATGAGCATTTTGGTGTGCGTCTTGTATTTGCTCACCCCATAAATCACGAAGCAGCCCGCCTTTTCCAGTCGGGCACCTTCCCGGATGTTGCGCTCCTCATCAAAACGCGCTTTTACCTCAAACAGCACCGAGACGTGTTTGCCATTCTCGGCAGCCTTCAGCAGGGCCGCCGTCACGCGGGAATCGTCGGCCAGCCGATAGATAGTCTGCTTAATCCCCAGCACGTGGGGGTCTTCGGCGGCTTTCTCCAGCAGGGCCACCACGGGCTCAATGCTGTTGTAGGGGTGGTGCAGGAGTACATCATGCGTTTTGAGGTACTCAAACATGTTTTCCTCCACCCCTTCCGGTAAGCTCAGGGGTAGCACCGGCGCAGGCATCTTAGCTCCCTTGCCGCGGAAGTTCGGGTGCTTCAGAATCTGCAATAGCCCCTTCAAATCGATGAGGGAGTTGATAACGAAAACGTTGCCGTTATCAATGTTCCAGCGCTCCTTCAGCACCCCCGTTAGGGCCGCTGAGGAATTGGGCTCCACTTCCAGGCGCACCACGCGGCCCTTCTTGCGGGTTTTTAGCCCCAGCTGAATTTCCTTGATAAAGTCAACATCGATATCATCGGACTCTTCCAGCGTAAAGTCCCCGTTTCGGGTAATTCGGAACAGATCAGCTGATACTATTTCAACGTTGCGGAAAAGCTTAGGCAAGTTGGCGCGCACGATTTCCTCAATCGGCACAAAGATGACCTTATCCTTACGCGTTAGCTCAAAAAACCTGGATAAGTTCTGGGGAATCTGCACAAAGGTGAGGCGCTCCTGCCCTTTCTCCGCCTCGGCATCACCTCCACCTGAGCGCGTCACCACCCCAAAGATGAGCATAGAGTTCATCATCAGCGGGAAGCCATGATATGAGTCGTAGACCATGGGCGTGAGCAGCGGGAAGATGGTATTCTTGAAGTAGCCATCAGCCTTCTTCAGCTCCAGCTCCGTCAGCTCCGACATCTTGAGCACATTAAAGCCGTTCTTCTCAAACAAGGGCTTCAACTCGTTCAAGTAAGTCATTGACTGATCGTTCACGAAACGGTGCGCGAAGTCCAGCAGCTTCCGGCGGAAGGGCAACTCACGTAGGCCTGAGTAATCTACGCGCTCCTTACCGTAATCGAGATAATTATATAACGAGCCCACCCGAATCATGAAGAATTCGTCGAGGTTCGAAGAGGTAATGGCCATGAACCGCAACCGGTCAAACAACGACCGGCCAGCGTCCTTGGCCTGGTCTAGCACGCGGTAATTAAACCGCAGCCAGCTCAGGTCGCGGCTGATGTACTTGCTTTTGCGAATAAGGTCGGCAGACTTGAAGAGTTTCATAGAGCGAAGGAAAGGCCAAACAAAATACGAGCAAATGGCCTCAGTAGTAAATCTATTCTGGAATAATAGCGGTGGCTTCTATCTCCACCAACAAGCGCGGATCAATTAAGGCTTTCACTGCCAGCATGGTGGAGGTTGGCCGAATGGAGTGGAATACTTCTCCGTGAGCTTTTCCTACCGCCTCCCAGCTGGCAATATCGGTCAGGTAAATTCGGGTCCGGACCACGTGTTCGAAGTCGGCCCCGGCTTCCTGCAGAGCCAAGCCTATTTTCTCCAGTACACGCTTGGCCTGCGTGTACGCATCATCCCCCGTAATGGTATCTCCGTCCTGAGCAGTGGTGCCCGCCACCTCTACCACATTGCCAACACGCACAGCCCGAGAGTAACCCACTATGGGTTCCCAGGGGGCCCCGGAAGAAATTAGTTGTCGCAGCATGATGCGGCCCAAGGAAATAAAAAAGGCCCGCTTTGCAGCGGGCCTTTTCGTGCTTACACGTCGAGTTTCGCGTATTTAGCGTTTTTCTCGATGAAGTCGCGTCGGGGGGCAACTTCATCGCCCATTAGCATGGAGAACAGGTGGTCAGCTTCGGCTGCCGACTCTACCGTTACTTGCTTCAGAGAACGAGTAGCGGGCTGCATAGTAGTGCTCCAAAGCTGCTCAGCGTTCATCTCGCCCAACCCTTTGTAGCGCTGCACGTTCACCGTCTCTGGCTTGCCGCGGCCCATATCTTCCTGCGCCTGCTGGCGCTCAGCTTCGGTCCAGCAGTAGCGCTCCTCTTTACCACGCTTCACGAGGTAGAGCGGCGGCAGGGCAATGTAGATATAGCCGTTGTCAACCAGCTCCCGCATGTAGCGGAAGAAGAAGGTCAGGATCAAGGTCCGGATGTGCGAGCCGTCGATGTCGGCGTCGGTCATGATGATGATCTTGTGGTAGCGCAGCTTAGCCGTGTTCAGGGCTTTTGCGTCGGCTTCGATCCCTTTCTCCGGATCAGCATTCACGCCGAAGGTCACGCCCAACGCCGTAATCATGTTCCGAATTTCTTCGTTCTCCAGGATACGGTGCTCCTGAGCTTTCTCCACGTTCAGGATCTTACCGCGGAGCGGCAGAATTGCCTGAAACGCCCGGTTCCGGCCCTGCTTAGCAGTACCGCCGGCCGAGTCACCTTCGACCAGGTACAGCTCGCAGATTTCAGGGTCTGACTCAGAGCAGTCGGCTAGCTTACCCGGCAGCGAGGTTGAGCCCAGCACCGTTTTGCGCTGCACCATTTCGCGGGCTTTGCGAGCGGCAATCCGGGCTTTGGCAGCCAGAATTACTTTCTCCACGATGATACCAGCCTCCTTGGGGTTTTCCTCCAGGTACTGCGCCAAAATTTCACCTACAGCCGTATTCACGGCGCCGCTTACCTCGTTGTTGCCCAGCTTGGTTTTAGTCTGACCTTCAAACTGAGGCTCGGCTACTTTCACCGAAATAACGGCCGTAAGCCCCTCGCGGAAGTCTTCACCCGAAATTTCCACCTTGGCCTTCTCCAGCTTGCCTGACTTGTCGGCGTAGGCCTTCAGGGTACGGGTAAGCGCCGAGCGGAAGCCCGCCACGTGCGTGCCACCTTCGTGGGTGTTGATGTTATTAACGTAACTGAAGATATTCTCCTGGTACGAATCGTTGTACTGCAGAGCTACCTCTACCGGGGTGTTGCCTTTCTCGCTCACCACGTGGATGGGCGTAGGCATAAGCGCATGGCGCTCTGAGCCATCGAGGTACTGCACAAACTCGGCTAGGCCACCCTCGGAGAAAAACTCTTCGCCCAGGAACTCAGCGCCGTTCTCGCCCTTCTCCCGACGGTCGGTGAGGGTAATGCGAATGCCTTTGTTCAGGTAGGACAGTTCGCGCAAACGCGAAGCGATGGTAGCGTATTTGTAAACCGACTCTGAGAAGATGGTATCATCAGGCAGAAACTCTACCTGGGTACCGTGCTCTTCCGTTTCGCCAATTTCCTTTACAGGGTATTGTGGAGCACCAATTTTGTACTCCTGCTGGTATACTTTGCCGTTGCGGCGCACTGTTACTTTCAGGTCCTGGCTGAGTGCGTTAACGCAGCTCACGCCCACACCGTGTAGGCCACCAGATACTTTGTAGCTGTCCTTATCGAACTTGCCACCGGCGTGCAGCACCGTCATTACCACTTCCAGGGCCGAGCGGCCTTCTTTCTGGTGGAAATCAACGGGAATACCGCGGCCGTTATCCCGGACAGTAATAGAGTTATTCTCGTTGATGGTAACGTGAATCGTGTCGCAGTGGCCGGCGAGGGCTTCGTCGATGGAATTATCAACTACCTCCCACACTAGGTGGTGCAGGCCCTTGATGCCGGTGTCCCCAATGTACATGGATGGACGCTTGCGCACGGCTTCAAGCCCTTCGAGTACTTGAATGCTATTCGCGGAATACTCGGCGGGGGCTTTTTTCTCTTTCGTTTCGCTCATATTTCGGGAGGTTCAGCGCTGACAGTCTAAGTAGGCAAATATACCGGAAATATCCGGTTTTTGCCACCGTTTGCCCGGTTTCGGGCATTCTTGTTTCAACAAAGGCCAAGCCCACAAAGTGCCCGAAATGTTAGGTAGTATAAGTTCACCTATAAGGTTTCTACCGCCTATTTGACCTAGGTGTGAGACTACGTTAATTGCATATTACTAGGCCACTGTGCTGAACTACGCTGAAGTAGTAGTTTCAACTGTGTAGCCAATGTTGATAGCTGAGTCACTAGTATCAATAAATAAGTATAAAGTGCCGGTAATCATATTGCAAGCTGGCATGCCGTAGTATGTATACTGCGCTAGCCAACGGAAGCGGTTAGCTGCTACACATCAAACCCACTAACTGGGGTTTGAGTATTCAACCGACAGAAAGAAGGGCTAAGCATACAGAATATTACTACAGATTACAGTTCACAACCGTACAAAAAGCGAGAAACGCTTGCATACTGCAAGAAGCTTTACCCCCGGATTAAGTCTTTTATAACGTCCTACGTTTCCTTGTTACGTGATGGTAATTGAAAAGTCCTGACTATTTGCTGTGGTCAGGACTTTTACTATTCTAACATCGAGCAATTTCTTAAGCGTGCTACAATGCTTCAATTTTGTTCTTAACCCAAGGTTGAAAGCGTTTGTCAAGCCAGTAGCCAACAGCGAAGGCTAGAGGTATATATAGAGTTGCACGCACGATAAATGACGCGGGAGTTCCAGCAAAGAAAGGTATGTTGTGAAAGGCAACTAAGATCGGGAAGTGAATCACATACAGCCCGTAAGAAAAGGCGCCCAAGAAGGCCAAGCACTGTACCGTAGTGCGGGAAAACGCTGGGAGTACTCGATCGGGCAAAAAGTAAAACACTAAACTGACTAAATAAAACAGGCAGGGCAGTAAAGAACTATGGACTCCCGGATCAGCCCAATACCGAATAGTGTTGATAACGCCAACTAGAGGCAGAATTTGAAGTAAAAGCGAAGCCACTCGCAACCCAGGACTGAGGCGGCTGGCCGCAACTACAACAATCAGAGCCGCATAGGGTAAGGAAGCGTAATCAATTGCCCTGATAAGAAAGGTCATCCAGTTAGTGGTATCAGTTATTTGATGCACTTGTAACCAGAGTACTATTCTGCTTGCGACAGTAGTTAATGGATTTAGGTACTCAATGCCGAGCATCAGTAGGAATGCGCTTAACAAGCGGGGAGATGGCGCAGGCACTTCCGTACATGTTAGCGTAGACAGTGTCCACCCCGTGGCCCAGAAAGCAAAGCCAATTAGGTATTGCGCTACAGCTGCTCCTGCTCCATCAGGGTTGAGTATAAGCAGAAATAAGCTGAGTGCTGCTGAAACAAGGGCGACAACCCACGGGCGTGCGCTGTAGATGGAGAGCGGTATAAATGCTAGGTAAAAAAGCACTTCATGCTGCAGGCTCCAGAGAGGATTGTTTTCGAATATAACAGGAGCGCCCCACCCCTGTAAAAACAGCATGTGCTGCCCAATTGTAATCAGAGGCACCCGAAACCCTGCTGCCACAACCCCAGCCAATATGGCTAGTAAATAGATGGGATAGAGACGTACAAACCGCTTCCGCAAATACGTAGCGACCCCAGTACGTTGCAAAGGTTCAGGCTGACTCTTACCAATCACAAACCCTGAGAGTAGGAAGAAGATTAATACAGCAAAGTGTCCGGGGGCATTAAAAGCAGCTACTCCCGTTGGAATATAGACGGGATCTAATTGCTGCGGGTGAACGATAACATGATGCCAAACAACCATGCTGGCAGCGAGGCCTCGCAAAGCTTCTAAATTGTAATTGATTGAAGCTCTCTCCTTGCTATTGAGCACCATTTAGTCAGTAATAATGATGTTATAAAAGGCATATATAGCATACTTACACCGGTAATGAGTAAAAAATAGCCGTCATAGGGAGTCATATATTTATATTAGACTTATTACAGCCTGAATAATCAATCCAATTTGGCGTATTGCAAGGACTGCATATTACCATGATATTGCTGTTGCTGATAGCGGTACCCTATCCCATAATGAACTGGCTCACAGAATAGTAAAACACTACTAATAGTTACCTATACTAGCTATAACCATTCATAGTAGTGCACATCCGAGTGCCAACTGATTAACAGATATAGCGTAATTTTTATTTACATGGCGCTATTAAAATACAGCCCATATGGTAGAGGCAACTTTACCATCTCAGTAATAGATCATGAGAAATTCACAGCTATTTTTCCAGCGTAAGATACTCTCTCGCACTCTACATGATGTCTATATACTTCAGCCTTATCACCGCTTTGGCGTATATGATTGGCCAATACTTCACCGATTTTTGGAATGGTTTTGACAAAGGCTTAAACTGCTCGAAAATCGTTCAACCGTTTTGGTTCTAAATCCATTATAGCCGAGTGAATTGCTCCTCCACAGAGCTTTGTCTAAGCCAATGGCATCCTGTAACGCAATAGCGTCTTGCCTAGCTTGTACGTCACTAACTGCATTGAGTAGCACTACTCCAGTAGTCAGGAGAAGCACGGCAACTGCCGGTACATTTTTCATTACTCCCATATCTTATACTACTTCTATTCTGTGGTAAGCGAGTTAATGTGGTTGCGGCTTCACTTCTGGCAACAGACCTACCTTAAGGTAACAGGTTCCAAGTATCGCGCAGTTAGCTTCCGGAGTATAAGCCCAGAATCTGAGCTGATCAATCGCGTATCCATAGCAACCCGTCCGGTCTGTCTAGCGCCGGGCGGGTTCTTCTGGGGCTAATAGGGAAAAGAAATCGTGAACGTGGAGCCTCGCCCTGCTTGGCTCTCGACGGCGAGAGTACCGCCATGGCCCTGGGTGATGATGTCGTGGCTCAAGGACAAGCCCAGGCCGGTGCCCTCCCCTGTGGGCTTGGTCGTGAAGAAGGGCTGGAAGATCTTTTGCTGCACCTCTGGGCTCATGCCCGTGCCATTGTCCTGCACCCGGATGGCCAGGCGCCCGTTCACCCGCTGCGTCGACACCCGAACGGTGGGCGCGAAACCGGCCTCCCCCGCTTGCTGGCGCTGCTGCACGGCGTAGAAGGCGTTGTTGAACAGGTTGAGCAGCACCCGCCCCACGTCGCCGGCCACAGCCTCGACCAGCGGCAGCCCAGGGGCGAAGTCCGTGTGCAGGGCGGCGTTGAAGCTCTTGTCCTTGGCCCGCAGGCCCTGGTAGGCCAGGCGCAGGTACTCATCGGCCAACGCGTTCAGGTCCGTTGGGGCCCGCTCGCCGGTGCTGGCGCGCGAATGTTCCAACATGCCCCGCACAATACCGGACGCCCGCCGGCCGTGGTGCTGAATTTTGCCCAGATTCTGCGCCAAATCCTCGGCCAGGGCGCTAACCTCTTCGCTGTCGCCTCCCGCTTGCGCTTCCTGGAGTTCAGCTACCAGCTCAGCGGATACCTCGGAGAAGTTGTTGACAAAATTGAGCGGGTTCTGAATCTCGTGGGCGATGCCCGCGGTGAGCTCGCCCAGGCTCGCCATTTTCTCTTTCTGAATTAGTTGGGCCTGGGTGGCACGCAGGTCCGTGAGGGAGCGTTGCAGCTCGCCGGTGCGCTGCGCGACTTGGGTTTCCAGCGTTTCGTTCTGGCGCGCCAGCAGGGTCTGCTTTTCCTCGGCCTGGGCCAGGGTCTGAGCCGAGAGGCGCTGCACTTCAGCCAGCTGCACTTGCAGCTCCTGCGCGTCGAGGGCAAACTCGCGGGCCAGAAAGAGGGAGATGCCCAGCCCGGGCAGCAGGACGCCAAACAGCAGCAGCAGGTTATTAGCCAGCACAGGCAAGCGCACGTCCAGCGTTTGCAAGCCCAGGCAGAGCAAGACGACGAGCAGCCCCCCGGCGTAGCCCCCAGCGATAACGCGCGCCCCCCGCCGCCGCTGCCGCAGCGCCTGGACGGTTAGGCGCAGCTCTTCGGCCAGCACCAGGACTGCAAACAGCAGGTAGGGCAGTAGGTACCACGGCGAAATCAGGGTCAGCTCCTGGGCCAGCAGCAGCAGCGCCCCGCTCACGACCAAACCCGCGAAAACGCGGCCAGGCCGAAAGCCGAACAAGCGGTACACGGCCCGCACATTGCACAGGTGCCCGAGAAATATCAGCGAAAACTGAACCACCGACACGGCGAGGCCCCACTTCCACGAGGGCAGCTCCCCGTTGCTTTGGGCTTGAAAGTTTACGCACAAAAGGCCCAGACAAGAGCATAGGGCGTAGCGGGCAAAATCGCGGTTGGCCGGCTGGCCGGGGTTGTAGAGGTAAAACGTGTAGTGCAGCAGCGCCAGCAGCAAGAACACCGTCGCCACCACCCAGTAGCTGGTATCGAGCTGCGCGTACAACTTTTCCTGCTGCTCCCGCTCCGGCAGCGACATCAACCGCAACGATAAGGGCGGCAGCCGGTCGGTCCCCAGCAGCAGGGGCAGCCGCCGGGGCTCGAAGCGTACGGCCAGCACTTGCTCGGCGGGCCCATTGCGGGGCACTTCCAGCAGGCCGGGCACGAAGAAAAAACCTCGGGAGCGGGCGCGTTGGGTGCTGTCGGTGAGCAAGCGGCCGTTGAGGTAGATGTCGACCGCGCCCTGGCGGTAGCACCGCAGCACCAGGGTTTGCTGGCGCAGGCTGTCGCTGAGCTGAAAGCGCCGCCGCAGCCAGTACACGCCCGCCCGGGTGGCCGGCGGCAGTTCGCGCCCCGGCCGGGTCGGGTTGAGGGTATCCCAGGCGCTGGCGTCGAAGTCAGGCCGGGCCCATGCCGGGTTGTCGCCGACATGGTAACGCCAGGCGTTACCGAGCGGCAAACCCGTGCGCGTGAGGCGGGGCGCGGCGGTGTCGGGGTGCAGCGGGGCCGCCGCCACGGGGTGAACCAGCAACCACAGGGCCGCGAGCAGTAGAAAGTAGGGCATAGCAGCAGAAGGCAGGAGCACGCCGCAAGCGACGTCCCGTAGTTGACCGGAAGGGAGGTGAGCAAGCTAACAATTTGCGCGGTCCTGTTTCCAGGAAATTTCTACCTCTTTCACGCCAAGCGCAGCCCGCCTAATTTTGGCGGGAGAAGGAGACGCGGCAGTACTTGACCCACAAACTGGCTGGGCTCTACAACCTTGAGCGTCCTTCCCTGTTCCGACTAGGCCAAGCAATCGGCGCTTTCCAAGGGTTTCCCGCCGACTCAGGAAAACCTGATTCTCATCTTTCACAGACGGCAAAGGAAAGGCATTGTAGGCACCATCGTGGGCACCGGACACAAAAAAACCACTCAGCGCTCTTGCTAAGTGGTTGATTCTGAGAGTGGCCCCGATTGGATTCGAACCAATGACCGTCTGCTTAGAAGGCAGATGCTCTATCCAGCTGAGCTACGGGGTCAAAAACAAATAGCCGCCCGCCCAGTGGTGGGCTGACGGCTATCAGTGTGTCGGGGTGGCAGGATTCGAACCTGCGGCCTCCTGCTCCCAAAGCAGGCGCGATACCGGGCTACGCTACACCCCGAAAAAAATGTTGAATTCTGAAAGATGATATAGAATGAACACAGGATTCACCAATCAAAATTCAACATGCAAAGTGGAGAGGGGGGGATTCGAACCCCCGGTAACCTTTAGAGCTACGGCAGTTTAGCAAACTACTGGTTTAAGCCACTCACCCACCTCTCCAGTGGGAAACCCTTTCCGTCTAAAAGGTGTGCAAATATACACCTAGAATGGAAAAACAAACCCTTTTCAGAAAAAATATCTTCCTTGGCACCTCCGCAGCTGCTGGCCCACCTTGGGCGCAGGCCCGTATATTTGTCGGGTTGACGAGGGCAGTTTTCTCGCTTTATCTATGATTCGTAACCACTTACCGCAATGCTAAACTGGGCCTACACACTGGGGTGGCCGGAGGTACTAGCCGCGGTAATTTTTTTATTTTTTTACATCGGCTACGGCTTGCGCACACGCCGCTTGGGTGCCCCGCTAGGCCAAAGAGGGTGGCCGCTGAGCTGGAAGCTAGTGCTGCGCCTGCTGTATTTTAGCTTGCTACTGGTTGCTTTGCTAGGGCCAGCCTACGGTTTAACGCAAAAGCCCGTGCGTACCGCGGGTAAAGATGTGTGGCTGCTCGTGGACCTTTCCCGCTCCATGGATGCCCCAGACGTGTCGCCAACCCGCCTGCAAAAGACGAAAGCTGAGCTAGCCAATTTGGTTAATCGGTTTCAGGCCGACCGGTTAGGGCTTATCATTTTCGCCGGAGAGGCTTTTGTGCAGTGCCCTTTGACGTACGACCAAGCGGCTCTGCAGCTTTTTCTGAGCACCCTGCAAACTTCTCTGGTCCCGGCTGGCAGCACAGATCTAGTGCCGCCGCTGGAGTTGGTGTTGACCAGACTAGGCAGTAGTGCTCCGGCGGCGGGAAATCTCCCCCGTGCTACGGCCATCGTGTTGGTAACAGACGGGGAAGACTTTGGTGGCAATCTGGAGCCTACAGTGCGGGTGCTGGCTCGCTCTGGCGCCCGCGTGTTTACTATGGGAGTAGGCACCACGGAAGGCAGCCGCATTCCACAATCGGGCGGACGCTACGTGCGCGATGCCCGGGGCCGGGAAGCCATCAGCAGGCTAGCTCCTACTCCCCTGCGCCGCCTGGCGGAGCAAACCGGCGGACAATATTTCGAACTTACTGATCGGCGCAATGAGTTTCCCTTACTGGTAAATGCCCTCAACCGCGTAGAAGGTCAGGCTGAACAGGTCCGGACGGTATCAGTGGCTGACAACCGCTACCGTTACCCATTGGTAGTAGCTTTGCTATTGATGGTACTGGACATTTTAGTAACTGTAAAAGTGATTCGCCCATGAGAACCCTGTTGCTAAGTAGCATACTACTGCTAAGTTCTTGGGGCGGCCTCTCGCGCATTCATGACCGCAACGCTGCCATTGCTCGGGGGGAACAGGCCTACGCCCGGCAAGAGTACCGCCTCGCAGCACAGGCCTACAAAGAAGCAGCTATACGTTTGGGCAGCCAAGATGATAAGGTGTGGCTCAATTTGGCCCACGCTACCGCCCGCATGGGGCGTAGTGCCGAAGCGCGCGGCTACTATGGGCATTTGCTTACTAGCTCCACTCCCGCTATCCGGAGTGTAGCCTTGCAACAGCTGGCTAATTTGGCCACTCAAAAAAGTGACTATGCCCATGCCATAGCCTTATTACGGCAGTCTTTGGTTGCTAACCCTCGAAACGCGGATGCGCGATTTAATTACGAGGTATTGCGGGACTATCTCGCCCGGCGGGCCAATGATCCACAGATACCACCTCCCGGCTCCGATGGCAGCCCCGATGTAAACGAGCACCGTACGCCTGACCCGCAGAACCCAGAGCAGCGGCCTCGCCCTAAGCCCGGCGCTGACCAGCAGGGGCAACTCAATGACCCTACAAGGCCACAAGACCCACGCACTGCGCCTCAATCACAGCCCAATGCTCAGGGCAAGCCAGCCTCTGACCAACCCTCCAGCAATGCGGGTAATTCTGCCCCCAACGGCTTTATGCCTGGCCGCGGCGAGCAGCGAGAAGTGGCGCGCGGCAACCAACCGGGCTCAGTGCGGGGGCTTAGCGACGAAGCTACAGGACCCGAAGCGCCAGGAGGCACCAGCTCCCGGGGTGGTACTGAGCAGGCGGCACTGGATGAAGCCCAGCTCCAAACGCAACGGGCGCGGCTGCAGCAAATGAATTTAAGCTCCGGCCAGGCCCGTCAGCTGCTCGAGGCTATGCACGCCGCAGAGCAGCAATACCTGCAGCAACTACCACGTAAGAGCACGCGCCCTACCGATAAAACCAAACCCGGCTGGTAGGTAGCAACTTACAGCTAACTGCTGAAACTCCGGGTACAGGCAAGCTCTTAGGCCTCGGCAAGCAGGCCCTGCAAAACCGGGAAGTGATTTTACGTGTAGTATTCAACGGGCTGCAACAGGATTGCTACTACGCCGGCTCTGTCTGGTTCCATGCTCTCAATTCTTAGTTCTACCTTTAGCCCACAAATCCACCTAACCCACCCCACGTAGTATATGCAAACCAAAGAAGTGGTAATTGTTGCCGCGGTGCGCACACCTATCGGCTCTTTCGGCGGCAGCCTGTCGTCGCTTTCCGCAACTGATCTGGGCGGCATTGCCCTAAAAGGTGCGCTGGAAAAAGCTGGCATCGACCCAAAAGAAGTTCAACAGGTAATTATGGGCAACGTCATTTCGGCCAACCTAGGCCAGGCGCCCGCCCGTCAGGCTGCAAAAAAGGCTGGCCTACCTGATACTGTTGAGTGCA
The DNA here is from genome assembly GCF_013137895.1 of Hymenobacter taeanensis. NCBI lineage: Bacteria > Pseudomonadati > Bacteroidota > Cytophagia > Cytophagales > Hymenobacteraceae > Hymenobacter > Hymenobacter taeanensis. The sequence goes on along the minus strand of NZ_CP053538.1, from coordinate 3,748,475 downwards.
CTACGGTGAATAAAGTGTGTGCTTCAGGCACAAAAGCCATCATGTTTGCCTCCCAGGCTATTATGCTGGGTCAGGCCGATGTGATTCTGGCCGGCGGTATGGAAAGCATGTCGAACGTTCCGTACTACCTTGATAAAGCCCGCTTTGGTGCCAAGTACGGCCACGGCCAAATGATTGACGGCCTGATGAAGGATGGCCTTTGGGACCCCTACAACGATTACGCTATGGGCAACGCCGCCGACGCTACCGCAGCGCACTACGGCATTACCCGCGAAGAGCAGGATGCTTTTGCGCAGCAGTCGTATGAGCGGAGCGCTCAGGCCGCCAAAGCCGGCAAGAAGAAGGACGAAATCATTCCCGTAACGATTACCGTGCGCGGAAAGAGCACCGTGGTCGAAGACGACGAGGAGTACACTAAGGTTGACTTCACGAAGTTTTCCGGCCTGAAGGCGGCCTTCACCAAAGAAGGAACGGTAACCGCCGCCAACGCCTCTACCCTCAACGATGGTGCCGCTGCGGTACTGCTGATGAGCCGCGAAAAGGCAGAAGAGCTGGGCGTAACGCCGCTGGCCCGCATCCGCGGCTTCGCCGATGCTGAGCAGGCCCCTGAGTGGTTCACCACCACTCCTTCCCTGGCCATCCCGAAGGCACTTAAACACGCCGGCCTGGAGGCGAAAGATGTAGACTTCTACGAAATCAACGAGGCTTTCTCGGTGGTATCACTAGCTAACAACAAGCTGCTGAACCTAGAAGGCGCGAAAGTGAACGTGTATGGTGGTGCCGTTAGCCTGGGCCACCCTCTCGGGGCTTCGGGGGCGCGCATCATGACTACGCTGCTAAACGTGCTGCAGAATGAAGGCGGCAAAATTGGCGTAACCGGTATTTGCAACGGCGGCGGCGGTGCTTCAAGCATCGTGGTAGAAAAGCTGTAATTTCGCCACTCGCGCTGCCTCTCCAAATTATCAATAACCGAAAGCCTCACCGCAAATGCGGTGGGGCTTTTGTTTTGCCTCCTAGGCACGAAGGTTGCTAGCGGGGCACCGTGCTGATGCTTGTCATTTGCACTTTTCTGGAGCAATCTTTCGTTCTTGCAGCTATGAAACGTTTTTTTTTGATGCTGCCCCTGGGGCTGTTAGCCATTACAACGGCTAAAGCCCAGAAACTTAGGCGCTTCACTACTTACTATGATTCCACAAACACCCGTAAGCACGAAGTCTACTCGGCAGTAGTAGCCAGTGATACGGTGATGGAAGGCCCCTACAAACGCTTTTACCGCTCGGGTAAGCTGGAGGCCCAAACCCGCTACACCGCCGGCAAGCGCGATTCTGCCTACGTGGAGTTTCACCCGAATGGCGGGCGGCGCATAGAGGTTACTTACCAAGATGGAGTACGCCAAGGTCCCTTCAAAACGTACTATGAAACTGGTAAAATAGCCCAGGAGGGCACGTATGAAAATGATCAGCCCACGGGCCAGTTACGGTTTTACCACCCCAATGGCGAGATAAAGCTGGAAACTACGCTATTGGGCGGGCAGCCCGCCGGCCCCATCCGGGAGCTGTATCCATCGGGTAAAACGCGGGCTGAAATCACTTACCAGAATGGGCAGGCGAATGGCTCTGCTAAGACCTATTACGAGAACGGCCAGCTGCAAAGCGAAGGCACCTACAACCGAGGCCTATTGGCCGGGCCATACAAAACGTATTATGACAACGGCCAGATAGAAACCGATGTGCAGGCTGACAAATCGGGGCGCGGGAGTTACCATAGCTACTACCGCTCCGGCAAGCTACGCACTGAGGGCACCTATGTACCGGCCACGTTGGCGGGGAGGGCCGTGAAAAACCCTCTGGCCGACGACCTTACCTCCCAGGCCAAGAACCTGGCCGGCGGCACCAGCAACCTCGACGGGCCCGCCAAATCGTACTACGAAAGCGGAGCCATCAAGAGCACCCAGACCTACCGGCAGGGCGTATTGGTGGGCACCCAGCAAGACTACTACGAGTCGGGGAAAGTAGAGCAGAAAATTGATTACGCGAATCAGGGCCGTGACCGGAAAGTCACGACGTTCTTTGAGGACGGCTTTCCGCACGAGGAGCAGGGGTACAAGAACAATCAGCCCGCGGGGGTTTGGCGGGTCTTTTATCCGGGGGGCAAGGAGGTGCAGAAGCAGGAAACCTACGTGAACGGTAAACTCACGGGAGAGCAGACTACCTTCTACCCCACGGGCAGCATCAAAAGCAAACTAGTGTATGAAGGCGGCCGCGCTACTGGCCTAGGCCAGGAATATTACCCATCGGGCAAGCTGAAATCAGAATCTACCTACGTGAAAGGCCTGAAGACCGGCCCATACCGGCAGCTGCGTGAAGATGGCACTACCGAGGTTTCCGGCCTTTTCCGCAACGGAAAGGAAAGCGGCGTTTGGAGCTACTTTGAGGCCGATGGCACTACGGTGAAGGAGAAGAAAAACTTCCGCAATGGGCAGGTAGTAGCTGACGCTAAACCCGGTGCGGCCAAACCTGCCGCTAAGAAGCCGGCCGCACCCGTAAAAAGAAAATAGCTGCCGGCTGTGGCCTAGGCCTAGTGGCGTGCTACACTCCGATCTGGTGAATCTGCCGTTCTTGTAATGAGCAGCCACTGGGTCGGAGTTTTCTTATGCATTATGATACAGCCTGGCATTAAAACCGGATGCTAAAGGCCGTCCGGCCGTTGCTCCTAGTTTCGAGACCGAAGCTGAATTCATGCTGCAGCAGTATGTCGCGGATGAGAGTGAGGCCGATGCCTTGCCCGTCGCGCTTGGTGCTGAAGAAGGGTGTAAATAGGCGGCGTTGCACATCAGGTGGAATACCGGGCCCATCATTTTCAATGATGACCTGCGCTGGGTTTGCCGTAGTGCGCACCCACACGTTGCCCTGTTCGCCGATGGCCTCGAGAGCGTTTTTGCAGATGTTCAGTAACGCTTGCTCCAGTTGCAGAGGGTCCAAGTCAACTATTAACGGCTCGGGTGCCAGCTCCCAGTGCCAGCAAATCTGGCGGCGCTCTACCTGCACATGCAGCAGACGCTCGGTGGTGCGCAGCAGCTCGTGTACATCGGTGGGCTGGCGCTGCGGCAAGGGCAGACGCACCAGGTTGGCAAAGTTGGCAATGAAGTTCGCCAGGTGGGTATTGCGGTTAATGGACACATCGAGGGCCTCTATGAAGTCGGGCTGGTCGGTGAGTTGCAGCTGGGGGGCATAGTAATGGAAGCTTTGCAGAATGGAGTTGATGGCGCCGATGGAGTTGTTGATTTCATGCGACATCATCCGGATCAATTTCCCGTAGGCCTGTTTTTCCTGCCGAATCAGGTCTTGGGTTAGCTCCTCCAGCATAATAAACCGCCGCGTGAAACCACGGTCTACAAATCGGGAGCAGTGGGCCCGGTAGGTTTGAATACCCGAGAGCTGTACCACTTGGGGCTCCTGCTCTGAGAGGTTAGCCAGCGCGGGGCCCCAGTCGCCGGGTAATTGATCGGGCCTTTCTCCTAACAGCTGCTTAGTTGACAGGCCTAGCATATGCTCAGCGGCCGGATTCACTCCCTCAATGCGGCCATCAAACGTGAGCAAGAGCACCCCAGCGGGCGAGGCCTGAATAAGGCTTTCAAGGAGGTAGCTTTTCTCGTGCTGGGTTACGCGCTCGTTGCGCAGCTCATCAATCATGTGGTTATACACATCAATGAGCTGGTCCATTTCACGCTGGCCTACGGGCACAAATTTCATAGAGAAATCTTTGGCCCGAATGGCTTCCGTGCCAGCGGCAATCAGTTGGAAAGGCCGCACAAAGCCTTTATACAGCCGAACGGTTAGGTAAATACTGACTCCCAGCAGCGCCTCAAGCCCCAGGAAAAGAGGGGCATTCGTCCGCATTATTTGCGCTGCCAGCACAATAAGTACTGCATGAATCAGCACTACAAACAGCAGAAATTGTACGCGGAGAGTCATGCAGGGAGACTATGGGCTGTGAGTAAAATGGAGAACGTCATGCTCTTGGGATAAAGCATGACGTTCGTGGTAAAGATGGGATTCGCTGGCATCTATTCCGCATCAAACGGAATGGCGTATTTCTCCAGTCGGCGGTAAAGAGCGCCGCGGCTTAAACCCAAGGCTTTAGCCACGCGGCTGATGTTGCCGCTGTAGTGCTCCAGCGTGCGGCGAATCATTTGAGCCTCTAGTTCATCGAGGGTGATGGTGCCTGGTTCGGGCAGCTCGCCGGGCTCAGGCTGCCGGGTGGGCACACGCTGAAACTGCGCCTGAAAGTCTTCGGGGCCCAGCTCATCTTTGCCGCTCACCAGCACGGCCCGCTCTACCAGGTTTTTCAACTCCCGAATATTGCCCGGCAACGGCTGCTCCTGCAGCCAGTGCTGGGCGCGGGTGCTCACCTTCAGGGCAGGGCGGTTGTAAGTGGCGCGCAGGCCATCTACAAAGTGCTGCACCAGCAGCGGAATATCCTGCGGACGCTCACGCAGAGCGGGCAGGCGCACGGTTATCAGGTTGATGCGGTAGAACAGATCCTCGCGGAAGCGGCCTTGTTGCACCATCTCGGCCAGGTTGCGGTTGGTGGCGCAAATCACCCGAATATCGAGGCGGCGGGGCTTGCTGTCGCCGAGCACCTCGTAGGTGCGGTCTTGCAGCACCCGCAGCAGCTTTACCTGGGAGCCCAGATCCAGCTCGCCAATCTCATCCAGAAAAATAGTACCACCATTGGCAAGCTCAAAGCGGCCTACGCGGTCGGTTTTAGCATCGGTAAAGGCGCCGCGCCGGTGCCCAAACATCTCGCTCTCAAACAAGGAGGCCGAAATACCGCCCAGGTTTACCTTCACAAATGGCTGTCGGTGGCGGTGGCTGTTCTGGTGCACCGCCTCGGCAATGAGCTCTTTGCCGGTGCCCGATTCACCCTCGATTAGCACGGAGGCATCGGTGGCGGCTACTTGGCCTACGTTGCGCAGCACCTGCAACAGACGCGCATCCTGGCCTACTATCCCCTTGAAGTTATACTGCTTGTCCAGCTGCCGGCGAGTGAGGGCACCCGCGTCTGTTTCTGGTTCTGCCTCGTGCAGGCTCAGAATTGTCCGGATAGTTTGCAGCAGGGAGTCGTTGTTCCAGGGCTTGGTCACGAACTCAGCGGCTCCGGCTTTCATGCCCTCCACGGCCAGTGCAATAGAGCCCCACCCAGTAATCAAAATCACGGGTACCTGCGGGGCCAGCTGTTTTACCTGGCCTAGCAGCCGTAACCCGTCAAGGCCACTGGTCTCGAGTGAGAAATTCATGTCCATCAGGATCAGGGAGGGCACTGTTTCTTGCACGTGGCGCAAGGCTTCTTCGGGCGTGGCCACCCCCTTGGTTACGTAGCCCGCCTGCTTTAGTAATAACCCTAGCGAAGTCCGGACGGCTAAGTCGTCGTCAATTATGAGAATCATACGTGGTTGCGAAGGACGGAAAAGCTACAGAGAAAATCGAGAGGTAGGAGTGCTTTTGCCGGCTGTGAGCAGCAGGCGTAAATGGCTTACCCCATCACCCGTAGCCCAGCCCGAAAGGCCGAGCTACGAGCCCTTCTACACTACTCCTCCCGCAACGACACTGCTGGGTGAATACCAGCCGCAATACGGCTGGGCTGCAGGGCGCAAATGGCCGTCAGCAAGTAGATAAGCACCGTTGCCAGCAGCATAGCCTGCACATACACCTGAGAAGCTAATCCAAACACCCCGAGTAGCGGAAACTGCACGGCCAGCAACAAGCCCCCAGCCACTCCCAGGGTGGTGACTACCAGCATTTCTCCCAAAAATTGCCGGCTGATGCCGTTACCAGTGGCGCCCAGGGCCCTGCGCAACCCAATTTCGGCTTTGCGCTGGTTGATGTTGTACCATAGTACACCAAACAGGCCTAGCGCCACATTGATGATTAAGAACAGGCCTACCAGCCCCAAGGCTACCAAGGGCGTGAGCATGAACTTCATCTTATCTTGGCGGTTTTCAGCGAGGGTGTTCACGTTGGCATCCCAGCCCTTGGTTACCCGCTTGATTTTGCGCACTAGCTGCTGCTCTAGCACGGCGCCACTCCCGGGCTGCACGCGCACCAGCAGTATTGGTTGCTCATGGTTGCCAATCTGCGCGGTATCCTGCACCACGCGCCGGTCGAAAATGGCGGGTTCGTTGGCCGCAAAGTCGTTGCCTGAGCGGTAGGCCTCTATCACGCCTACAATCTGCCACTCCTGGTCGTGCTTATCGTTGGTGAGCACCTTACCAACGGCAGACTCCTGCCCGAATACCTCCTCCGCAAACTTCTGGTTGACGACCACGGGCGGGCGGGTGGAAGCATCATCGCGGCGGTCAAACCACCGGCCGGCTACTACCTTCTGCCCCAGCACGCGCACCATGTCATCATCAACATCATAGCGCTCCGTCAGGGGGCCCTGCTTGTCTTTGTAGTGATACTGGTCGGTGTTCATGTTGCTGAACGAGAAGGGCGTGTTGGAGCTGGTCCAGGTGACGGCTGCCACACCGGGGGTGGCTTGCAGCTCCTGTACAAGCAGGCGCAAAGTGCCTTTGCGGTCGGTGGTATCCAAGCCGGGGTCCACATCAAACTCCCACACATTATCGGGCACAAACCCCAACGGCTGACGGTAGTTGTAGAAGTTGTTCACGAGCAGCACGCTCACAACAAACAGCACGAAGAACGACAGCAGAATTTCGGCCATGAGCAGAAAATTCGAGCGTTTGCGGTTCCAAATCAGGGTAAACAGGTGACGTATCATGATTTTTCAGCTTAATATTTCTGAGGTACCCCCACTCTATTTGGCTCCGCCTTTCAGAGCCTGCACGGGCAACAGCCGCGACATTTTAAAGGCTGGATATACCCCCGATAGTACACCGAAGAACAACGTCACGGCTAGGGCCCAGCTGAAAATCCGCCAGTTCAATTCAAAGTGGGCGTAGGCCATAATTTGCGCTCCGCCAATCAGCTGTAGTGCCACGTAGGCTAGTAGTAAGCCTAGTAAGCCACCAATACTGGTCAGAAAAATATTTTCTACCAGAAACTGTCCTATCAGGGTGCCGCTGGTGGCTCCGAAGGCCTTCCGGACGCCAATTTCTGAGGAGCGTTCCATGATGCGGCTCACGTTGATGTTCACCAGGTTTAGGGCCGGTAGCAGCATGAAGAGCAAGGCAATGCCCGAAAGAATTGTGTAGAGGAGAGCCGTACCGTCGGAGCTGTAATCAGTAAGGGGGCTCATCAGCTGCCGAGAATAGGAGGCCAGTAGTTGATCGGCATGCAGATCAAGGTGGTCCATTTCTTTGGGGTTGGGCAGCGGAACGCGCTTCACCATCTGATCAAACTCGGCTTGCACGGCTGCTTTATCGGCCGCAGACTTGGCCAGAATAATAGCGGAGTACTCACCATCAAGCCTAACCTGGTTTAGATTATTGGAGCTCGTGGAGATGGGCACCCACACATCGGCGTAGGAGGATATGCGCATTACCGGTACATCCTCTACCACGCCCATCACCCGGTAGGCGCTCTGGTTGATTTCAATGGTACGACCTACCACACCCGTAGCGGTACCAAAGTATTTGCGGGCGGTGGTCTGGTTGATAACTGCCACGTGAGCCGCCGACTTCATCTCTGACTCGCCGAAGGGCTTACCCTCTTTGAAATCGAAGTCCAGCACCTGCCAAAAAACATTGTCGGTATACTTGAGGTCCAGGTCAATGCGGTTGTTGCCTACGTAGCTGGGCGTAGAGTGAAACATAGAGTGCACGGCTACTTTTTCCGGCGTCTTGAGCGGGCGCACGTACCGGTCAAGCAAGTAATAGCTGGCGGGGGAGTTCTGGTTGCCCCCGTTCTTGTACTTGATGTGCAGGAAGTTCACGAACAGCATTCGGTTAAGCCGCGTTTCGGGGGCGTGGGCTCCTACCACGTGGTCAAACATGGCCACCACCACGAGCAGTACCATGAGCGTGAACGAGATGCCAAACAGGCTGATGAAGGTGAAGAACTTGCGGCGCAGCAAGACTTTCCAGGCAATTTTGAGGTAGCTAAGCAACATGAGCGTGGGCGTAGGAAGTAGAGAGAGAAGAATGAAGCGCGGCCACCTGCCGCTGCAGCACGGCCCGGGCCTTACTAAGCTGTGATTTGCTGGTGCCCTCCGAAATACCGAGCATCTCGGCCACTTCGGGGTGGGTATAGCCCTCCAGCGCACATAGGTTGAACACGGCCCGGTAGCCCGCGGGCAGTTCCTGCACTAGCCGCAACAAATCGGCGGCTTGCAGTTCCACCTCGGCGCTGGGCAGTTCAGTAGCCAAGTGGCCCGTATAGCAGTCTTCGATGCTCAGCGTCAGTGACTCGCGGCGGCGCAAGCAGTTTAGGGCTTCGCGCACCATAATACAGCGGACCCACCCTTCCAGGCTGCCCTTGCCCTCAAACTGGCCTAGGCACCGAAATACTTTCACGAAGCCCCGAGCCAAGGCATCCTCCGCATCAAACTGGTGGCGCAGGTAGCGCAAGCATAGGCCTAGCATTTTGGGGGCAAAACGACGGTATAGCTGTTCCTGAGCAGCTGCACTACCTTGGCGGCAAGCGGCTACTAACTCAGTATCGGGCAGGGAAAGGGTGAGCGTTTTCATAACTCAGAAGTGAAAACTGTCAACTACTGCTGGCTTCTGTGGATTAGCTTACTTGGCTGCCGTCGAAGAAGCGGATAAGACGTTGGGTTTTGTGGGCTTGCTGCTCGTCGTGGGTTACCATCACAATGGTGACGCCCTCCTGCTGGTTTAGGCCCAGCAACAGATCCATAATCTCCTCCCCCATCACAGAATCGAGGTTACCGGTGGGTTCGTCGGCCAGAATGATTTCGGGACGACCAGCCAGGGCTCTGGCAATGGCCACCCGCTGGCGCTGCCCACCCGAGAGCTGGCTGGGGAAGTGGTTGGTGCGGGCACTCAGACCCACCTTATCAAGGGCAGCATAAGCGCGCTCCCGCCGCTCCTTCCCGCCTACCCCGGCGCGGTAGAGCAGGGGCAGCTCCACGTTATCCAACACCGACAGATCGTTGATGAGGTGGTAGCTCTGGAAAACGAACCCGATTTTCTGGTTGCGTAGGTAGGCCAGTTCCTTGTCGGAGTACGACTGCACTGGGCGACCATCTAACTCGATTACGCCGCTGGTGGGCTCATCAAGCAGGCCAATAATGCTGAGCAGCGTAGACTTGCCGCAACCCGACGGCCCCATGATGGACACAAACTCGCCTTGGTTAATAGTGAGATTAACTCGGTTAAGCGCTACCGTCTCAATTGTTTTGGTCTGGTAGACCTTCTCAATGTCGCGGAGCTGGATGACGGGTTTAGTAGCAGTACTTGCGGCGCTACCAGTAGCTTGAGGCCGAGCGGCAGTTTGGGCGAGAATGTTTTCCATGGGATGGCGAAGTAGAAATGAGGAAGGCGTTCTAAGTAGATGTCCGGTTTTGGGCACTAGGCCACCCGGGGTGTAGTAGAATAGCCAAGCAGCGTGCCAAACCCACAATTATCTATAAATCATTTGTTTATGATAAATATTAAAACTATTGAATTATTAGAATATGTCCGATACCGAACAGAGTGTTCAGTAATGTTGAATGCACCAGACACTTTGTAGAATGCCCATATACAACACAGCGGCGTAGGGTTGCCCCCACGCCGCTGTGTGTACCGTGCTTGTAGTATGGCTACTGTGCCGCCAAAGGCAATTGGCGCTCAAAGTCATAGAGCGTAAGCGCCCGTAATCGGTAATGGGCCACCCAGGCCGCTCTAAGCGCCAGAATGTAGGCCCGCCGGGCCTGGTCCTTTTCATTAGAGGCAATAGTGAGGTCGGTGAGGCTGATGCGCCCCACTTTATAGGTGGCCTGAGCAATATCATAGCGCTGCTGAGCCAAAGAATCGGCGCGGGCGGCCAGGTCTAGTTGCTGGCTTAGCGTGCTCAGTTGAGCTGCTTGCACCTGCACATTCTGCTCAAACGTAGCTTCCTCCTGTGCAATATCGGTCTGCGCCTGTTGCCGGGTCAGTTCAGCAGTTTTCACAATAGAGCGTTGCTTGCCCCAGTCTACCAGCGGCAGTGAGAACGTAAGGCGTACCTGCTGCTGATTTTGCAGCGCAGCATAGGTATCCCACAGGTTACCAGCTTGGTTTACGTAGCCCAAGTTGGCAGAGAGAGAGGCTTGTAGGCCAGTAGTACCTCTGGCCAGAGCAACTTCCCGCTCGGCCTGCAGCAAACGCCGCTGGAAGGCCAGTACCACGCTCCTATTTTGCCGGGCCTGAGCCAGAGCCAATTCTGCTGGCACCACCAAGCGCGGAGCCGCTGCCGGAATCGTCAGGTATAGTTCGGCGGCCCGTAGGCCAGTGTAGCTCTGCAAGCTCACGGCTGCATTTTCTGCATCAAGCTGCCCTTGGGCCATAGCCTGCCGGGCATTGAGCAAGTTAAGCTCTAAGCGCAGTAAGTCGCTTTGCGAAAGGCGCCCTAGTTGGTAGCGCTCCTTCCCTATTCGTAGGAGCTCCTCGTTGGCTCGCACGTTTTGGCTGGCCACCTCGGCATTTACTTGCTGCTGCAACACGTCGAAATACAGTTCTGTGATGCGCTGGGCAATACCTTCGTGCTCCTCCACGTACTGGCGCTGACTTTCTTGATAGCGTAGTGGCTCAATTTGCCGGGCCCACTTCAGGCCGTTGAACATCCCAATGGGCTGCGTCACTCCTATGGCCACGGGCTGGTTGTTGTAGCGTTTCAGCCGCCCATTGAAATCATCAAAGCGTTGCACTTCAGAAGCCACGAATAACTGCCCACCAGTCAGGCCAATATTTTGCGTGACCGTCATGGCCAGGTTGGAGTTGTTGATGCGCACGGCCCGGAAATCGGTGGTACCATCAGGCTGCACAACGGGCGTGACGGCGCGGCTGAACCCAGGTAGCGTGCCCTGCAGACCCAGCTGCGGCTTGTAGTTGGCCTGGTATGTACGCCACTCCCAGTAGCTTTTGTCGCGGGTGGTTTGCGTTTGTTTTGCCACCGCCGACTGGCCTAGGGCCGAGTTGATCACCTGTTGCAGGGTTACGGTGTTAGAAGATTGAGCCGCGGCCGGGGTACCCGCCAGCAGCGCCAGTAAAGGTAGAATCCGTTTCATACAGCCGCTAGTCCTTAATAGTGAGTTCGGGCGTATCCAGGTAGTCTTTAGTGTCGGAGAGTATGATCTGCTCACCAGCGGCTAGGCCACTTGTTACCTGCACGTAGTCAAAATTGCTCTCCCCAAACTGCACCGTCCGGCGCACGGCTTTGCCGTCTTTCACTACAAACACTGGCTGCTCTTTACCGCCTTGGTAGAAGGGGCCGTTTTTCACGCGCACCACATTATGCAGCGCTTTCGTCACCACAAACACATCGGCCCGCAGGTTAGAGCGCAGCGCCGGATGGTTGTCCTGGGCCAGTGCCGCATAAAACGTGACTACGCCCTTCTCCACCGCCGGACTCACCGTACTAATAGTGCCGCGCAGGTCGGTGCCATTGATACGAACTATCACTGCGTCGCCGAGGTGCAGAGCGTCGGCATAGGAGTCGGCTATGGTAGCCCGCACCCGAAAATGACTGAGGTCGGCTACTCGGGCTAGGGCGTCGCCGGCCTGCACGGTGGTACCCAGGTCGTCTTTTACCCAGGTAAGCACGCCGGGCTGCTGGCTACTAATGTTGGCCTGGGCCAACTTGCCGGCCAGCTCCGCAATACTGCGGTCTTGAATTTGCATGGTGAAGCCTAGCTCCCGTACATCGGCAGCGTTGGCGGCCTGCTGGTTCCGGATTTGCTCACCTAGGCGCTGCAGCTCCAGCTGGGCCACTTTTAGGTTCAGCTCCGCCTGACGTACACTTTCTGAAGTGCCGCCTCCAATTTTGAGCATGTACTGCTCATCACGAAGCGCCGACTGCAGGCTACGCACTTTCACTTGCTGCACCTGCTCCTGGGAGCGGAGGTCATTAAGCGCCTTTTCCAGGGTGAGCTGGAGCTGGTTGTTCTTGTTGCGGTTTTGCTGCTGCTCATCCTGCAGCTTTGCCAGGGCGGTGGTAGTCAGCTCGCGGTCTAGCTCCAGAATAGTTTGCCCCGGTTGCACCTTGCTGCCTACGGGCACCATTACCCGCCTAATGGTGCTCTGAATGGGGCTGGTAATAACTGCCTCATGCGCCGGAATAATGACGCCAGCGGCCGTTAGCGCGGCCTCAACATCTCCGGTTTCGGTGGTAGCCAGCAGAATAGCGCTGCGGTCTAGGCTAGGCTTCAGAATACTGCGGAATGCAACCAGGCCTAACACTAGTAATGCTAAGATACCCGCCCCCGTTAACCAGCGCTGGCGCTGGCGACGCTGTTGGGTGGCGGCAGGAATGGATCTGTCCATTTTCGTACAGGAAGGAAAGGGGTTCCAGTACGATCAGCCAACGGTCATGCCACTTTTATAAATACTTTATTATCAGCAAGTTATTGTTTCTAATGTTTAGATAACCTCACCTGAATGTGTCCACTATTGGACACGCTGTTCGATATTATAAACTCAAAGGACTTAAAAAAAATAATGCCCCAATGAGTAATTGCTCATCGGGGCATTTAGAAACTGCGTGCGCCTATTTAGTAGCTTAGCGCTGATTACGAATGGTAAAGCTGTTGAAAGCCACCGTTGCCGAGTCGAGGCCTTGCGCTAACAGGCCTACCCGTACGCCACGGTCCCAGGGCGGCAGATATTCACCATTGAGGGCAAAACTATCAAGCACAATAGGCTGCCAGGAGTTGCCATCAAGGTTATAGGTGAAGCGGAAACGCTGTCCACCCCAGGCTTCAAGGCGCAGGTTTAGGGTCAGGCCGGCGGGCAAATCTAGCTTGGCCAGCGTCTGGTGCTGGCCGCCCTTCACGTGCCACACTTGTAAAGAATCAGCGCCAGCCACCAGAGCCAGCGCATTATCAGGGTCGCCAATGGCGCAGAGGCCCGCAAACGTATCAGCCTCCAACGACGAAACAGCCAGCGAGGTAGTAGCTTTGTAAGTAGCCGTGAACGTGCGCTGAGCTACAATGGCGCCAATGCCCAGCGGATTTGCCGTCAGCAGCAGTTGCCCATCACTGACTCCTACCTCAGGCTGCTTTCCGATAGGCCACTGCCAGCTGCCGGCCAAGGCGTTGCCAGCAAAGTTTTCGGTAATGTTAAGCACGCTCACATCCTTGAGGGGCGCCGCTTGTGGGCTGTTGCCCTCAAACTCAGGCCAGCCTTCCTCATTAAACGTGAACTCGCTGAGAATACCCTGGCGCCCCACAAACTCGTGGCTCTGGTTGTAGTACGCATGATGCAGCAAAAACCAGCGGCCCTCATACTGCGCCACGGTGCCGTGACCGGGGCATTTCCAGGTGGCGTTTTTCTTGAGAATGGGGTTCTGCGGGCACTTCTCCCAGGGGCCAAGCAGGCTCTTGGCACGTGCTACGCCAGTGGCATAGGTGCAGCACTTACCGCAACAGCCATTGCCAGCATAAAACATGTAGAAGTACTCTTGGTGCCGAATGATGGCTGAGCCTTCTACCAGGCAACCTTCCCAAGTGGTAGGGTCGTTGCGGAAAAGCTCTACCTTCTTGCCCACCAGAGCAGTATGCGTGGCATTTACACGCTGGGCAAAAATGGGCGTAGGCTTTCTGAATGCGTTGCCGTCTTCCTTCCAAACAAGGTAGAGCTTACCATGCTCATCGCGCATCGGGAAACCATCAATGGAGCCGTTGCGCTGAGCCACTAAAAACCCGTGGTCAGTGTAAGGACCGGCAGGATTGTCGGCGCTGGCTACGCCAATAGCCAAACGGCCCTTTTTGCCCTTTTGGCGGGCCGTGTAATACACGTACGTTTTACCGTTCTCGTGGAATATCTCCGGAGCCCAGAAGTTGGAACCCGCCCACTCCGGCACAGAGTCGGTGGTAGGGAAAACGTGGCTCACCAGCTCCCAATCAACCAGGTTGGTAGACTTGAACAGCGGGAACACGGGCCCCCATTCTGCTGAGGTAGCGCTGGCCCAGTAGGTATCGCCGATTTGAGCGATGGTTGGGTCGGGGAAGTCGCCGGGCAGGACAACGTTAGCGTAAGAGGTAAGAGGCTGCGAAGTTACCGGCGGCGCCACGTGCACGGCCGTATTAGTAGCTTCAGATGCAGCAGCACAAGGAGTGCTGAGGGTAGAGGCCTCCTGGAAGGCCTTAGTTTCTACTGTGAAAGACACAACAGAGGAAATTGAGAGAACAGGTAGAGCAAAACGTCCTAAACAGAAGCCGACTTTCCAGAAGGAAAATCAACTCCTTCGCCAAGGCCACAACAGGCAGTGGGGCCTTAGAAATGGGGAGCTAACCCGACTACCGCAGTCGAGCTACGAGAAGAAACCAACAATTGCAATATTTCTACATTGACCACCGCACCCGTCTGCACAGTGCCCTTACCGCTTGAGGACCGCCTGCCAAGCGAATTCCTATCCCAAAGGTGTAATTAATTTGAATTAAATCCTTTGATGCAGGTATCAGAGACTACCCAACACCAATTCGATGAAGCATATTCCGGGCCATTCATGTAGCTTGACAGAATGATTATACCTATAATTAATTATAATTTTTCCTATAACAGAACTCGATTTTTAATTTTTCCATTGCTCAGCTATACTATTCAAATCTCGGCGGTTTCAGGCGTGGCTGTTAGTAGGTTAAATAAAAAAATAGGGAGGGAAACATTTTTTTCTGAAACCCCTCAAAAAAGCCCCTTCAGCTAGCTTATGAGGCTCGGCTCAGTGAAGTTTTTAGCACTTGCAGTACCAGCCAGGCAACGCTTGTGAGAACAGCAGCATCTGAATTTTAGAAAAGAGCAGATCCATTCCCGGTCCCAGACTTACTGGCTCCACTTACCGCATCCCTCACTATCTATTTCGCTTATGTATAGCGGCGGTTCAAAACCACTGAGTGAAAATAAATTTTAAAGGTACCTTGCGTTACATAGTACCTTATCCTATATTTGTCACAGTGATTGAATGAACTCTGTCGTCGGCCCTACCGGCCCCACCCGACGCACGCTTACCTACCGGTACCAAACGGGCACCGGAGCTACTCTGGTCCCGCGTGGCACAGGTCACGGAGCCCAGAGGGCACGGCTAAGCTTGGGCCCCTACTAGGCCTTCTCTCTACTTTCTAGCAACGAGCATCCGGCGGAACCGCGGCCACCGGACACAGCTCCTCTTTGCCCGAAACTTCCACTATTCCTCCTTCGTGATGACTTCTTATCTGCCTTCTGACCAGATCCTTAAAGGTCTGGGGTTCCTCGCTATGCTCTTTCCGCTGGCCGCCGCCGCTCAGCAACAACCCACTGGCTCGCTGCACGGCAGCCTGCTCGACCAGGCCAACAATCAGCCCGTTCCCTTTGCTAACGTAGTGGTACTGCGGGCCCAGGATTCTACGTTTGTAGCAGGGGCTGAGTCTGCCGAAAACGGCACATTCTCTCTGGAAAAGCTAGGTCTGGGGTCTTATATAGTGAAGGCCTCAGCGGTGGGCTACCAAGGGCTGCGCCGCGCAGTTTCGCTAACTACAGCCGCCCCTAACCTGCGAATGGGCACACTGAAGCTGGTTCCCACGGCTACCCAACTAGCAGGGGTAACGGTGCAAGGTGAGCGCGCTACCGTGCAGGAAAGCCTCGATAAGAAAGTAATCAACGTTGAAAAAGACCTTAGCAGCGTAGGTGGCACGGCCGTGAACGTGCTGCAGAATGTGCCCTCCGTAACGGTAGCCGCCGATGGTACCGTGAGCATGCGCGGCAGCTCAAACATTACCATTCTGATTGATGGTAAGCCCAGCAACTCCGCCAACAGCGGCGCCGGTGGCAACCGCTTGGAGCAGATTCCGGCCAGCGCCATTGAACGCGTGGAAGTGGTAACTAACCCCTCAGCCCGATATGACGCGGCGGGCGCGGGTGGGGTGCTCAACATCATCCTTAAGAAGCAGAAGAAAGATGGATGGAACGGGCAGGCCATGCTAAATGTGGGTACCCGCAACAAGTACAACCCCAGCCTGAGTCTGAACCGCCGCATGGGCAAGCTTAACCTATTTGGCTCTGCTGATTTGCGCGATGATACCTACCACATCCGCATGTGGAGCGACCAATATGCGCTACTGGAAGGCCAGCAGCTGCGCACGTACCAGCAGGGCACCAATGTGCGCCACACCAAAAACTCCAGTGGCCGCGTGGGTTTCGATTACACCTTGTCCGCCAACCAGACTATCACCGTAACGGTGGAGCCTAATATCAACCGCTCGAATAACACCGGCGTGCAGCTGGCCACCCTGAGTGGGGCCACTAATGCACGTATCGGGAGCAACTTTGGAGTTTCAGAGAAGGTTGATAACATTGAAAGCTCTGTGGACTACCGCCGGACCTGGGAAGCACACAAGGGCCGTGAGCTAACCGCCAATGTATACCACACCTACCTGAACGCCAATGTGGTGGTAGCTCAGCGCAACACGGAGGGCAGCCCCGATCTGCAGGAATGGCGCCAAGACCTACAGGTTGATCTGGATGCAGTGGGTGGCCAGCTAGATTACGCGCATCCACTAGGCGAAAAAGCCCGCTTTGATGTTGGTCTCAAAGGCCAATGGCAGAAAAATAACGGCACCGACGACTTCCTGCGCCAAAACACCGATAATGCTGGCTTTTACCGCCTCCCCGACCGCTCTTATGCCTATGACTTCAAGGAATACACCCAGGCTGGCTATGCTACGTTTCAGCGGGAAACCGGCAACTGGACCATGCAAGGTGGCCTACGCGCTGAGTACACCAATACCAGCGGCCAGGTAGTTGGCGGAAATGGCCCCTTCAAGCTGGAATATCTGAACCTGTTCCCCTCGGCTACGGTAGCCCGGAAGCTCTCCAGCGCCGACCAGCGCGTGCAGGTCAGCTACTCCCGGCGCCTCAACCGCCCCGGCTTTATGCAGCTGCTGGCCTTCCCACTGTACCAAGATCAGCGCTTCTACCGCATCGGAGACCCTACGCTACGGCCCGAGTACATCAATGCCTTTGAGCTAGGCCACCAGGTAACCATGGGGCAGGCTTCTCTCACCTCCACCCTGTTTTATCGCCAGACCAACAATGCCATTCAGCGCCTGCTGCGGGTAGATACCACTGCTACCCGCCTCTACGGAGCTGGCGCGGTGGTTACCGCTCAGTACAGCGACAATTTTGGGCAGGCCACCACGTACGGGGCTGAAGTATCCTTGAACCAGCCACTTGCTAAATGGTGGCGCCTAACGGCTAGTGGCTCGCTGTTTCAGAACACCGTAACGGCCGCCACGGGCAATGAGGCCAACCGCCGGGTAGTATCGGGCACAGCCCGCCTGATGAACTCCTTCACTCCCACGCCCAAGCTTGATATTCAGCTAACGGGCAGCTACCGCGCTGCTGCCGTTACGGCCCAAGGCCGTATTGCACCGGTAGGCTCCATGGATATAGCGTTGCGCCAGCGCCTGTTCAACGACCGTGGCGCGGTTACCCTGCGCGTTTCTGATGTCTTTAACACCCAGCGCAACCTCACCGAATCATTCACGGAGAACTTCCGCGCCACTTACTACAACAAGTGGGAGTCGCGGGTGGCCTACCTGGGTTTCTCCTGGTACATGGGTTCAAACAAGCCCCCGAAAAAGATTGAAGGCCAACCCCAGGGTGGCGGCGGGGGCTTTGGTGGCTAAGCGAGGCTAGGCCACTCCAAAAATAAATTTTCACACGGCTGTAACTTTTCACAAAAAACGCGGTGTCCACAGCAGAAGCCGCCCTTTAGAGTATCAGCTACCACCCGGTTCGCCACTCTTTATTCACTAGCAAAAATATTTTCTATCGCTCAAGCATCCCTTTCCCTGCGGCTCACATCTACTAGATAGCTGCAGTTCTTCCGGCAGATAGGTAGCTACTTCTGCTGTTGTTTACCGCTCCTGTTTTGGCCCGCGGAGACTTCTCTTCCCAGAGCGGTCATGGCCACCCGCCCGCCAAACGTGCTCTGCCGCACCAGGTAGAGTTGCCCCGAGTAACTAGCATTTGTACTAGCCATTGTGCTGAAGCTGGTAGCTCCTCCCCCTTATAGTTCTTCTGTTTTTTCGGTTTGCCTGCGGGTGCGGGCAGGTCGGCGGGTACTTCCTTGTCTGTTAATTTCTCCAAAAACCATGAAAACTTCCCTGATTTCCCGTCTGAGTGTATTAGGCCTGGCCCTTGTTTGTTCCACCACGGTGGCTCTCGCCGATCCAATAGTATACAGCGAAGCCCCTGTGGTGGCCAAAACCGGCTACTGGACCATCGTTACCGACACGCAGGTGCGGGACTGCTCCACCGTGCGCTTCTACAACGACCAGCACGAACTGCTATATGAAGAGAAACTGGCTGGTGTTTACCTTGACCCCAGCAAGAGCGTAGCGGCTCACCGGCGCATTTCTAAAATGCTGGGCACGGCCCTGCAGCAAGTACAGCGCATGCAAACCAACTGCGTAGTTTCTACCAACATGGTTGCCCTGAACCGCCACACGCAGCGCCTGTACGCGGTACGCTAAAAACCAGCCGGCGTGGCTAGGCCAGTCGCGCGGGGTGTTATCGGCCATCTACTCTATCATTAGTTTATATTATAAGGCCTGCCAGCTTAGTACAGCTGGTCCGCCGGTTACTGAGTGTCCTAGCTAAGGCCTTGTTACCTGGTCTCCGCTCCTGCCGCGGGGCCTCGCCCCACCTGGCACGTGGCTCGCCACGGCCCCTCTGGGCTCGACTCCTTTCACTTGTTGGCTATCCCTGGGCATGTCCCAGACCTTACTGCGGCTGCCTGTTGTGCGCCGGGGATGGCCGTGCCTTTGTCTTTCAATTCCTTCTTCAGTCATGAAAACTTCCTTTGCCTCCTGCGCTCTTGCTGTTTTTTCGTTCTGCGTTGCCCTGGGCACCCTGCCGGCCCAAGCCCAGTCGGGGCAGCGTGGTTCACTGAGCGGACGCCTCTTCGATGGCCAAACCCAGGAGCCTATTCCGCACGCCAACGTAATACTGCTGCGAGCTTCCGACAACCAGTTTGTAAAGTCAGTGGAGACGGATGCCAAGGGCCATTTTACGGCTGGCAACCTGCCCCTGGGCCAGTACAAGTTCAAAACCACTGTGCTAGGGTATCAGGAGGCAAACCCGAAGGTGTCTTTGCATGCCCGCCAAACTCACCTGGCTCTTGGCTCCGTGGTGCTAGTGCCCCTTCGTACGCCACGTGCTTCGCAAGCCAGCAAGCTTGCCTGGGCCCGCCGGACCAGTCCGGTAGTCGCGCTGGAGCCCCTGCGCCCCGCCGTGCGCGTTCGGTCGTAGCGGATCCGCGCCGCAGAGCCGTGCGCCTGGCCTATTGATTTTTGCGTGGTGCCTACGCGCCTATTCTTTCGCCCGCCGGGCGGCTCAGTGCAGCCGCCCGGCGGGCGAGTGGTTTTTTAGTGGAGCAGTGAGGAAGTTTTTCAGACAAGGCCTACCCCGTGGCAGGCTTTGTTGTTTTTGGGCTTTGTGATAGGCATAGAAGGAGATGTCAGAACGGCCCGTATCTTGAGGACCTATGAAGAAACTATTCTATATGGTGGGCTGCTGGCTAGTGCTCAGCAGCTCCTCTGCTTTAGCGCAAGGCGAGCAACCCAGAGTTATCGTGGTAAGGACGGTGGAGTCAGTCAACAAGTTCTATATCTACACCTCCCGTGGTGAAGAGAAGGCCGCACGGCAAGAGTTCAAGTTCAAATTCGGCGATACGTATGAGCAAGCAACACCCCAGTATCAAAAGATCATCGCCACCTACATTGAGCAGGGCTACGTGCTGCAAAGCTCGACGGCGTTGGATAAAACGAATCCGAATAATATGTTCATCTTCATTAAGGCCCCAAAACTCTAGGCCTTCCGAAACAGCTGTTCTATATAATGGGCTAGCTGGGGCCTGTCATGCGGCGTATACAGGAGTATCTTGCCCAATCAAGGTACTCCTCTGATGGCGTCCCCTTCTCTCCGCCGAATTGGCCTTAGATGTATGCAGGCTCTGCTCGCGCTTATTGCATTTCTACTCACGGGCACCCTTGTGCCCGTAAACCACAGCTTCCGTCAATCACCTGATGGTATTCCTATTTATGTAGTGTCAAACGGATTTCATACTGATGTTGTGCTGCCCCTACACGAGGTCCAAACTAATACTAACTGGCTACAGGAGCTGCACCAACCCACCCTCACAGCCCAGTTTGCGCGTTACCAGTACGTAGCTTTTGGTTGGGGCAATGAACGATTTTATCTGGAGTCGAGGGGGGATAATTTTCCGGGCCCGAAAGCCATTCTAGGAGCCGTGTTTCCGTCGAGCACCCTCATGCACGTTGATTTCTACCGGAGCGCTCCAAAGGCCAGTGCACGGGTGGTGCCCTTGCGCATTTCTGAGGCGCAGTACCTTCGCTTAGCGGCCTACGTGCGTAGCTCCTTCAGCCCCCTGATAGCCTGGGCCAGTACCAGTTACGTGTTCCGACCGGGTATACCCCCGAAGATTTTTTCTTTCGCGCTCAAGGACATTATTCGGCATGGCGCACGTGTAACGACTGGACCAACCAAGCCCTGAAAAAGACCGGCATCAGGGCCGCGCTAAAAGCTCCGCTGGCCGCCTCGGTCCTATTTCAGGCCCGGCGAGCAGAACCTGATTTGGAGAAGAATTCTCCTTAGTCAGCTATTTTCAGTGTTATTTACTATTTATACTTATTTCGTTTACACAACCTTGGCTCTGTTTATGCGCTATTAGAAAAGTCTAAGAAGCTTTTCAATTTACAGTTCGGGTGATGTTGGATGTATACCGGGAAGTACTGCCGAATGGATTCCTTTTGATTTTGTCTCCTGAGGCGTCTCCCACAGATGAAATAAAGCTCAGTCGAGCCCTGCACCGGGCTACTCGGAGCGATAAGCAGGCAATCCTGATTGATTTTGGATTGGTTGACCATATCTCTGAAGAGGCTATTGAGTTGCTCCTGGCCTACGCCTACATGTTGCACTCGCAAGAACGCCGCCTGATCTTATGTCATGTGCCTCAGCCAGTTCAGCATAATTTCATCTTCCTCGATGCCGCATCTCAACCGTTGTTGGTGCCGTCTTTGCTGGATGCTATTCATGAAATAGAGCTTGACCTAGGTAAGAACCTGATTCGTAACCCTGATCAGTCCAATCAGTTACAGTAGCAGGCAAAACGCCGGATTCCCGTCGGTTAAGCGTACCTTCGCGGCCGTATTTCCGCACCCCTCCTGACTGTCTGATGAGCGCACAGAAGCCTAGCATCCCCCGTGGCACCCGCGACTTTGGCCCGGCCGTAGTGGCCCGCCGCAACTATATATTTGGCATTATCCGCCGCACCTTCGAGAAATTTGGGTACGCCCCCCTCGAAACGCCTACCCTGGAGAACCTCTCGGTGCTTACCGGCAAGTACGGCGAAGAAGGCGACCAGCTCTTGTTTAAAGTGCTGAACTCCGGCGACTTTGCCAAGGAGGTAACCTCTGAGGACCTGGCGGCCGAGAACCGCAGCAAGCGCATTCTGCCTAAAGTAGCCGAAAAGGGCTTGCGGTATGACCTCACCGTGCCCTTTGCGCGTTACGTGGTAATGAACCGTAACACGCTGGTTTTCCCTTTCAAGCGTTACCAGATACAGCCCGTGTGGCGTGCCGACCGCCCCCAGCGCGGCCGCTACCGCGAGTTTTACCAGTGCGACGCCGACGTGGTAGGTACCGACTCGCTGCTGTGCGAGGCAGAAATTGTGCTCATGATGTCGGAGGTACTCACGCAGTTGGGCCTCACGGAGCACACCATCAAAATCAACCACCGCCGCGTGTTGGGGGCCTTTTACCAGGCATTGGGTGGCGAGGGTACCGAGGTAGACCTGTTTACAGCCATTGACAAGCTCGATAAGATAGGGCGTGAGGGCGTAGAAAAGGAACTGGTGGGGCGGGGCTTCTCTGCTGATGCTACTGAGCGCCTCTTTGACCTGCTGAGCGTGGGCGGCGACTTTGCCGAGAAGCTGGAGCGCCTGCTGGCCGCCTTCGTGACGGCCGGCGTAGAGCCCGATAATGCCGAGGGCTACAAGGGCCTGCAAGACCTGAAGCGGGTGTATGATTACCTCGTAAGCTTTGGGTTTGATAAGTTTGAGAACCTGGAGTTTGACGTGACGCTGGCCCGTGGCCTGAGCTACTACACGGGGTGCATCTTCGAAATCAAGATCAACAACGTGAACATGGGTAGCGTGAGTGGCGGGGGCCGCTACGACAACCTCACCGGTGCCTTTGGGCTGCCAGGGGTCTCGGGCGTGGGCTTTTCCTTCGGTGTTGACCGGCTCTACGACTGCCTGGATGAACTGAACCTGTTCCCGCCCGATGCGGCCACTACCACGCGCTGCCTAGTAGCCAACTTTGATGCGGAAAGCGAGGCGGCGGTGCTACCCGTGCTGCGCCAGTTGCGGGAGGCCGGCATCCCGAGTGAGCTGTTCCCGGAGGCGGGTAAGCTGAAAAAGCAATTTCAATACGCTGATCAAAAGGGCATTCCGTACGTGCTGCTGCAGGGTTCAGAGGAAAGGGCCGCCGGCCAGTTCAAGCTCAAGAACCTGGGCACCGGCACAGAACGCGCCCTTTCGCTGGCGGAGGTGCTGACCGAGTTGGTTAAGTAGTCTGCTCCAATAATCTGTTTTGAACGTCATGCTGCGCTAGCCGTGGCATGACGTTCTATTTTTTGGTTCCGCCGGAAACACTCACTTTTGGGAGTTCCTGCGGCTCCACCCGCCGCGCCTCATACGTTTCCCCCTCATGGCTCAGGATTTCGCTCTCACCCCCACCACCCATCTTGATCTGGCTACGCTAGGCCACCTGCTGAGCACTAACGCCCGCGTGGTGTTGAGCGAGGAAGCCAGCCAGCGTATCGAGGACTGCCACCGCTACCTGCACAACCGCCTGGAAGCTACCCCCGATGCGCCCATTTACGGCATCAACACGGGGTTTGGCGCTTTGTGCAACACGGCTATTGCCCCTGAGCAGCGCCAGCAGCTGCAGGTAAACCTGATGATGTCGCACGCCTGCGGAACCGGGGAGGAAGTGCCAGCAGAACTGGTGCGCCTGATGCTGCTACTCAAAGCCCAGAGCCTAAGCTACGGCCACAGCGGCGTACAACTCAGTACCGTGCAGCGTCTGCTTGACTTTTATAACCGCGAAATGCTGCCGATAGTGTATCAGCAGGGTTCCCTGGGGGCCAGCGGCGACCTGGCCCCCTTGGCTCATTTATGCCTGCCGCTGCTAGGCTTAGGGGAAGTGAACTACATGGGCTACCGACTGTCAGCGGCTGACGCGCAAAGCCTCTTCAGTTGGCAGCCCCTTACCCTCAAGGCCAAAGAAGGACTGGCCTTGCTGAACGGTACACAGTTTATGCTGGCCTATGGGGTACACACGCTATTGCGGGCACGGCGCCTGGCAGCAGCTGCCGATGTTATCGGAGCCCTGTCTCTGGAGGCGTTTGGGGGGCGCAGCGAGCCGTTTGATGAGCGCCTGCACCGCATCAGGCCTCACGCCGGGCAGCTTACGGTAGCCCAGCGGGTGCGTGAGCT
The DNA here is from genome assembly GCF_013137895.1 of Hymenobacter taeanensis. Lineage (NCBI taxonomy): Bacteria > Pseudomonadati > Bacteroidota > Cytophagia > Cytophagales > Hymenobacteraceae > Hymenobacter > Hymenobacter taeanensis. The sequence continues at coordinate 3,724,815 of NZ_CP053538.1, read as the reverse complement.
CCTGGTGAGTAGCGAGCTGCAGCTGCAACCGCGTTTGGCCGTGCAAGACCCCTACTCCTTCCGGTGCATGCCCCAAGTGCACGGTGCCTCCCGTGATGCCCTGGCCTACGTGCAACAAGTAGTGGAAACGGAGTGCAACGCAGTAACCGACAACCCCAACATTTTCCCCGATGACGATGCCATTCTCAGTGGCGGCAATTTTCATGGGCAGCCGCTGGCATTGGCGCTGGATATGCTGGCTATGGCCGTAGCGGAGCTGGGCAGCATATCGGAGCGCCGTACGTATCAGCTTATTAGTGGCCAGCGGGGCCTGCCGCCCTTTTTGGTGGCTGAGCCTGGGCTAAACTCGGGCCTGATGATTCCGCAGTACACGGCGGCCGGTATTGTGAGCCAGAACAAACAACTGTGCACCCCATCGTCAGTTGACAGCATTGTGAGCAGCAACGGCCAGGAAGACCACGTGAGCATGGGCGCCAACGCTGCCACCAAGGCCCGCCGCGTAGTCGAGAACGTAGAGCAGGTGCTGGGCATCGAGCTTTTCACGGCCACCCAGGCGCTGGCCTTCCGCCACCCGGGCCGCACCTCAGCGGCGCTGGAGGAAGTAGTAGCTGCTTTCCGCGAGAAAGTGCCCTTTGTGAGCCAAGACCGCATCCTGTATCCTGACTTGCACGCGGCGGCGGCCTTCGTGCGGGCTTATGCGTGGCAGTAAGCCGCGCGTAATCTGATACTTGCTGCTATTTTTAAGCACTAGGCAAGCATAACTGCCTACTTCAACCGTTAAGGCATGATGAAAAGGATAGTACCGGCCCTGCTTTTCCTGTTTACCCTTTCCCTGCTCCCCACTACCCTCGTGTGGGCGCAATGCACCCCAACGGTTCCCGTAGGCCCCGAATTCAACTTTCAGTTTGTAGATGCCCTCACCAAGCAACCCATTACGGGCCGCTTTTTGTGCTTAGGGCGCAAAGTGCGCATTGTAGACCGTAGCGTACCGAAACCCGCTAACCGGCGAAACTTCTATAAAATTGCCAACCCCTCTGCTGCCTGTAGCTTCGCGGAGGGCGATACCTCCGTTTTCTTCACTCCGGAACGGGAAGGCCCGTTGGTAGTTTCTATTAATGTGAATGCTAATGCCGGCTCCGGAAGCTCATCGGGGGCTTTGGTGGTACCTCCGGCCTTTGAAGTTAAGGCCTCTCCCCCGCCTACCTTCACGCTCCAGGCCTGCGGTCCCGGCACCGTGCAGGTAACCGTAACGGACCGCACCTATGACAGCTATACCGTTCAAGTAGGCTCCGGGCCGGCTGTAGCCGTTCGCTCTGGTACGCAAACCACCTTTCCGGTTACTGGCGTAACAACGGTGACCGTGGCGGGGAGCTATGTATCGGCTGAGTTATGCACCAACTCGGCCCAGCAGTCGTTTACGCCGCTGCCAGCCCCGCAGCAGCCAGTCATGCAGCGGCTGGCGGTGAGTGGGTCCAACACGTTGCAGTTTCAGTTTGCGGCCCTGCAGCCGGCTTACACCTATAGCCTGCAGGTAGCCGATGGCGCCGCCCCCACCGGCTACCGCACTGTGGCTACGGTTCCGGCAGCTGCTACCAGCTACACCCTGGCCGCTACCACCCCCACCGGCTGCTACCGCTTGCTCCTGACCGATGCCTGCCAGCCATCTACCACAGCTCTTAGCTCTACCAATATCTGCGCCGTGGCGTTGACAGCCACCTCGCTGGATGGGCGAAACCGCCTCACGTGGGCCACCAGCCAGCCGGGTAGCTTTGTGCTTACCCGCAACGGCCAAACCCTGCGCACCCTACCCGCCGGCACTACTCAGTACGAAGACCCCGACGTAACGTGCGGAGAGGCCTACACCTACCAGCTTACGGCGGTATCTGGTTCCGTAGCCTCCGTTTCTAATGAGGCCACCGTCACCACCGTTTCTACCCTGGCACCTCCTGCCCCGCGCCTCAGTGCGTCATTTAACCTGCGTAATCAGGTAGAGTTAACGGCTGTAGTACCGGGCACGCCTACCGGGGGGCAGCTCACCTACCTGCGTAACGGCTCAGAGCTGCGCACCACCCCAAACCGCACCCTCCGCGACTCTATCAATACCCTTACTGGTTCGCTGTGCTATTCGGCGCTGTTCCAGAATGCCTGCGGCAACCGCTCAAGTAGCAGCCCCACCACCTGCCCGGTTTTGCTTACTGCCAGCAGTGCAAACCAGGAGGGTACGCTAGTTAGTTTAACTTGGACGGCTTTTCAGGGACCTGATCCGGCGGTGCCGGTCAGCTACCGGGTAGTCGGCCTCGGGGCCGATGGTGCCGCTTTGGGCACCATTGCTGCGGGCACTAGCTTAGCCATTTCGGATCTTGCTCCCTTAATTAGCCAGCAGAACCAGCAGGTACTTCGCTACCGCATTGAGGTAACGGGAGGTGGCCTAGCAAGCCCCAGCTACTCAAACATTGCTACCGTAGCACGCGCCCTCAAGCTTTTTGTGCCCACTGCCTTCACTCCCAACGGCGACGGCCTGAATGATGTGCTGGAGCTCAAAGGTAGTTACCTTGATAATTTCCGGTTTGTGGTGATTGACCGCAACGGACAAGAAGTATTCAAGGCTACCACCCGCAACCAAACCTGGGACGGCCGGATTGGCACCGCCGCGCCGGTACCCGGCGCTTACGTGTGGCGCTTTGAGGCCAACGACCAAGCCAACCAGCATGTGGTGCGACAGGGCACTGTTACCATTTTGCGTTAAGCACTTACCAGACCTGCGCAGGCAGTTCCCAAGCTCTTATTAATTACCGGCGAACTGACCAGGAAATTCACCCAAAATCAATAACCCCCTAGTGGCAGTAAATTCTGCTAGCGGTGTGCTCAGGTAGCTGCAGCGCACACTTTGCCGCACAGTCGTTATGAGTACTGAGCCCGTCAGGCAAGACGCCTGATGACTGTTTCGTGCTTCTCAGGACACCGTTACTCTCCCACTAACACGGGCCTCAGTTTCTGACTCTGAGCTGCGCTAGCCTTCCACGTAGTTATGTTCACTCCCTTAAGGAGTAACCACAGGCACAAGCACAACTCCCCGAGGAACGGCACCAGCAATAGTGCTGGTAGCAGCATCTCCGCCAAGGCCGGGGCAAACAGTGCGGCCAGGCAACTCGCCACATAGCTGCCCCCCGCAGCTTGCATCCCCACGCCCAGGACTTTGGGCAAGTAGCCTGAGTGGAAAATCAGGTAGCCATTTACCAGGCAGGTGAGGCCGAAAAACAGTAAGGCGACATTAAACGCCACACCGTGCGCATGCAATAGCAGGTGCGCCAACATAGCCACCTGCTGCGGACCCAGGGTGTGCATATACTGTGTGTTTTCCAGCGTTGGCAGCACGAGGAGCATAAACACTTTGCTCACTGATTCTACCGACAGCGACACCAGGTTTAGCACTAAGGCCAGCAGGGCGAGGCGGTGATGAACGGGCCGAAGGAGTACATACTCAATCCATTGCAGGGGCACGGCACACAAGACGAGCAGCACATTAAGCAGTACGGCGCATTGCCACAGCCCTGGGGCCGCCAGGATGTTGCGCGCCGTAGCCGCGGCATCGCCCGATACCACCAACTGGCTCATTACAAACCCTTCTGAGAAAGCTCCACATACGATGATGGCTAAATACAAGGCCCCACCCAGACGGGCAAGTGTCTGTGGCGTGGTGTTTGGGAAGAGAGGAGTCATGGAGAGTGAACTAGGGTTAAGCACGAGCCTCTACTGCTTCCTGTGCAGTATAGCGCGCAACGGACAACTGCTGCCGTTGCACGGGAAGGTGAATAAGTGAGGGGAGCACAGCCAGCAGATGCTGCCAGGACCGAGACAGTTGCCTGACTAAAGCAGAATGCACCTACTTAGTCGCGGCAGCGGCATAGGAAGTAAGTATATGGCAACCTACCGCTGATGTGCTTGCACTAAACCTCGCTTCTCTGAAAAACAAAGACCTTGCTCCTTTAGTGGAAAGTACTCATCAGATGCCTCCAAAGGCGTCTTTATCCGGCACGGGCGGCAGAATAGCCGCCAAGTGCTGAGGCTTCCGGCCCTACACTTGGCGAGGCGGGGTAGCATCTATCAAGGCCAACTGCCCGCTTGGTATGCTGAACCTGCTAGAACTTACCACGTAGGCCACAGTGGGCATGGGCATACCGGCGGCCAGCAGGGTTAAGCGGTAGTCTTCCAGCGAAATGGGCACGTAGGTAATGGGCTAGCCAACAACTACCGTCAGCTCGACGGTCAGTTCAGGGGAACTATAGGCCCGCGGCCGGTGAGAGCGAACGTCTAGTTCAGGAGCGCGGTGGGGTAAGCCCCACCCGGCCTAGTGCGTCGGCCAGGTTTTCCCAGGCCGTTAGGCTGGCGGTGGCACCCTCGCCGGGGTAGGGCTACTGCCCGGTCACTTCGAAGGCGCTGGCACGCCGCTCTACCATTACGTAATGCGTATGCTTTACGTAAATTGCGCCACTGGCTTTTTCCTTGAGGAGCCGGTGGCACAGACTTATTGTGGATATATCCTAGAGCCTGGTGAGATGCTCCTCCCGGGCTCAACAGAGGCGAAGTCCTGTAGCAAGCTGTAGCAAAACAATTTTAAAAACCCTTCCATTTAGCTGGAAACAACGATTCTAAAAGATGTTTGATGTAATGGGGATGATGGGCAAAATGAAAGAGCTTCAGGACAAGATGAAGCAGGCCCAAGATGAACTGCAACACATTACCGCCACCGCCGAGTCGGGGGGCGGCTTGGTGAAGGCCACTGCTAACGGCCAGCGCCGCCTGCTAAAGCTGGAAATCGACGAATCCCTGCTCCAACCCCAAGACCGTGACATGCTTGCCGACCTAGTGGTAGCGGCCGTGAACAAGGTGATGGAAGAAGCCGGCGAAAAGGCCAAGGAAGAAATGAAGAGCAAGACGTCGGGCCTCATCCCCAATATTCCCGGCCTCGACCTCGGTGGCTTTGGCCTCTAACAGTGGCCTAGCTCCCAGCCCCTGCGCCGATGTAGCGGTGGTAATACTCAACTGGAACGGCCAGGATTTCCTGCGCCGCTTCCTGCCATCGGTGCTGGCCTACTCCGATGGGGCCACCGTTTTTGTGGCCGATAACGCCTCTACTGATGACTCGGTAGCCATGCTTGAGCAGGAGTTTCCGCAGGTGCGGGTAATTAGGCTGGCGCACAATCTAGGCTTCTGCAAAGGGTATAATGCGGCCCTTGATGATGTACGATGGACCGGACCACTGACAAATGCGCCCAAAAACCCGCGGCCACAGGCAGCGCGTGGCCAAGACTGGACTGACACGTTTGGATTCCGGTACTACGTGCTGCTTAACTCTGATGTGGAGGTAACACCCAGTTGGCTGCGCCCCCAGCGAGAATTGCTGGAGCAACGCCCCCAAATAGCTGCCTGTCAACCCAAAATCAGGCAGTATAGCCGCAATGAGACCGAGCGGCAGCTTCTGGAATACGCCGGTGCCGGCGGCGGCTACCTCGACCGCCTGGGTTATCCCTTCTGCCGCGGCCGCCTCTTTGACACCCTCGAGACCGACCAAGGCCAGTACAACGATGCTAGGCCAGTAGCGTGGGCCACCGGCGCCTGCATGCTCGTGCGGGCTACTGCCTGGCACCAACTAGGTGGCCTAGAGCCCAGGTTTTTTGCGCACATGGAAGAAATTGACCTCTGCTGGCGCCTGCAAAACGCTGGCTTTGAGGTGTGGTACCAGGGCGTCAGTATGGTGTACCATGTGGGGGGCGGCACCTTGCATAAATCAAACCCACGTAAAACCTTCCTGAACTTCCGCAACGGGTTAGCCCTGGTGTACATGAACACCCATGGCAGTGAGCTACTTGGTACCGTAACCACCCGCCTGCTGCTTGACTGGGTAGCTGCCCTGCGCCTGCTCACCCAAGGCAACACTCCCGAGTTTCGAGCTATTTTGCGGGCGCACTGGCAATTCTGGCGGCAACTGGCCTACTGGCGCCAACGGCGACAGAAATTTCCGCCGCTACGGCGTACCGCCGAGCGGGCAGGCCTGTACCGAGGTAGTTTGGTTTGGGCCTACTTTGGCAAAGGCAAGAAGCATTTCTCAGAATTAGAGCCTGACTTGCTTACCTAGTAGCCTGGCAAAAGCCCTTATATAAAAGCCCGCGCTGCAGAAGGCAACGCGGGCTTTTCAAAAATTTTGTAACTCGAAGCTGAAACGATTACAAATCCCAAACTGTGCTGCGCTGCCGCCGCATAGCCCGCCGAACGTTCATCCAGAAGGCCAAAGCAAAATACAGCACAATAGGCGAGCCGAAAGTAAAGAAAGAGGCATACACGAAGGATAGCCGCACACTGCTGGAGGAGAAGCCTAACCGGTTGCCCAGGGCGTTGCAGACGCCAAAGCTCTGCTTTTCTATAAAGTCGGTTAGTCGTTTCATATGTACTGAAGTAGAAGCTGCCTTCGGTGGCTAACCTATTGACCAAAATATACTAATTCACGGAGTGTATCAAGCACTTACGGTAAAATGGCTCCGCAAGATACGTCTGTGGTGGGCAGTTTTACGTTTGTTGTCTGGATTTCCGCCCCACCCCCGCTCCTGTTGCTTATGCAAAGTACGTTGCCCCGTCTGTTTTCGTTGGTTGTTTTAGCTGGTGCCGCGGGGTTTCTGCCCGCCTGCTCGCCCCTCTCCAAGGTGCTAAAGTCAGCTCAATCTGGCCAGCAAATCACCGTAGAGCCAACCGTACTGGAAAGCAACGGCGAAAATGTGCTGTTTGAGGTAACGGCCAAAGTGCCCGTCAAGCACCTTAAAAAAGGCGTGGCTTACAACCTGGGGCTCAGCTACCGCTATGAAAACGGCCTGCGCGAAGACACCGTCGGGCGCATGACGTTCATGTCGGGCGAGTACATCTACGACGAGGAGCAGAAGGACAAACTTCTCATTCGCAAGCAGTTTGCCTTCCCTTACTCCCCGCGCAAAAGCCCCGGCGAATTGGTAGCTCTCCCCGACGTGCACGAGCTCAAACCTAACGGTAAGCGCGTGAAGGGCAAGGAAATCAAGCTGGCCCGCGGCATTGTGACTACCAGCCGCCTGGTAGTGCGCCAAGATACCGCCCTGAACCTGCTGCCTGAGTCGGTGAGCAATAACATGAGTGGTACCCGGGTGCTGCCTTTCTTCTTTGATGCCGGCAAAGCCGAAATCCGTAACTACCTGGGCACCAATGTGGCCGCCCTGGAAGATTTCATTGAGGCGAACCAGCGTACCGAGAAAGTGATGATTGTAGCGGGCCACTCTCCCGACTCGCTTGACCGGCACGACCCGCGCCTGGCCGACAAGCGCGTGCAGGCCTTGTTGAGGTACTACAAGAAGCAGGTAGATACCGACTCCTACCTCAACAAAGTTCGCGACATTGACTTCGAAACAGAGGCCTACCACCGCCGCTGGGACCTGTTCCTGAACAAGGTACAGGAGTCGGCGCTGCGGCCGGCCCAGGTAGATTCCGTGTTGCTGCTCATCAACGACACGCCCGGCACGTATGCGACCAAAGAGAAAAGCCTGCACGCATTGTCGTTTTACGACTACCTGGAGCAGTACATCTACCCAGTTATGCGCTTTGGCACCGTGGCCGTGCGCTACACCGCGCCCAAGCGCTACGACTCTGAGATTTATGTACTCTCCAAGAAGATTGTAGAAAAGCAGACCGAGGCTGATGCCCTCACGCCGGAAGAGCTGCGCTATTCGGCCACACTCACGCCCTTACTGGCCGAAAAGCAGCGCATTTATGAAACCTCAGTGGCTACTACGGGCCTCTGGCAGGCCTATCACAACTTGGCAGTGGTGCTGCTGTTGCGCTCTGAGAAAGAAGTAAACCCGAAGGTGCAAAAGGCCTACCTGCGCCGCGCCGCTGTCAACTTCACACTGGCCGCCCACCGCAACCCTACCGCTGAGTCGTTCTACCACGTGGCTACCGCTTACCACCGCGCCGGCGACAAGCTGGAAGCCCTGCAGAACTACGATTACGCCATTAAGCTTGGGGGCTCTAGGCCTATGCTGAACAAGGTTTTCTCGGATAAAGCCGCCCTCGAAATTGAAGTTGGCCAGCTCGATGATGCCCTACGCAGCCTTAGTTACAGCGGCAAGAGCTACCAGAATATCATGAACCGCGCCCTGATTTACGTACTGAAGGGCAATTACCAAGGTGCCGCCAACATCTACCAAGAGGCCATTGCCCTGCGCCCCGATGACCCACTCTTGGCCTACTGCCTGGCCGTGGTAGCCGCCCGCCAACAAAACGAACCCGCCATGGCCATGCACCTGCGCCACGCCGTTGCCCTCGACCGCACCTACGCTAACCGCGCCGTAGAGGACCTAGAGTTCCGGGATTTCGCGAAGGGCAAAGCGTTTCTGGAAGCGCTGCGGTAAGCCTCCTGTCATTGCGAGGACGCAGGACGAAGCAATCTTTCCTTCCCGGTCGCGCCATTTGCTGGTCTACAAAAAAGCCCCTACTTCCATACAGGATGTAAGGACTTTTCAATGGGTTGGCAAGTGACGCGGGCGGAAGGAAGGATTGCTTCGTCCTGCGTCCTCGCAATGACACGCTCTAGGTCACTCGCGCCTCTAGAACGGCAAACTCACTATCTCACTATTTCACCATCTCACCGCTTCGTTGTAGCTTTACGCGCCGGATAGCCTCCGGCTTTTTGATTCTGAACAGTTCTTTCGTCTTTCCTTACGATTATGCGGACCATCCAATTCCGGGAAGCCCTGCGTGAAGCCATGTCTGAAGAAATGCGCCGCGACCCGCGCGTATTTCTGATGGGTGAAGAAGTAGCCGAGTACAACGGCGCCTACAAAGTGAGCCAGGGTATGCTCGACGAATTCGGCCCGGAGCGCGTGATTGACACGCCGATTGCTGAGCTGGGCTTCGCTGGTATCGGGGTGGGCGCGGCCGCCAATGGTCTGCTGCCCATCATCGAGTTCATGACCTTCAACTTCTCGTTGGTGGCAATCGACCAGGTGATTAACTCCGCCGCCAAAATCTATTCGATGTCGGGTGGGCAGTACTCCTGCCCCATCGTGTTCCGCGGCCCTACCGGCAACGCCGGCATGCTGTCGTCGCAGCACTCCCAGAACTTCGAGAACTGGTACGCTAACACGCCCGGTCTGAAAGTGGTAGTTCCTTCTACCCCCTACGACGCTAAAGGCCTGCTGAAGAGCGCCATCCGCGACGCTGACCCGGTTATCTTCATGGAGTCGGAGCTGATGTACGGAGACAAGGGCGAGGTTCCTGAGGAAGAGTACCTCATTCCGATTGGCAAAGCCAACGTAGTACGCCCCGGTGAGAACGTAACCATCGTGAGCTTCGGCAAAATGATGAAAGTGGCCCTGGGTGCCGCCGATGAGCTGGCCAAAGAGGGCATCAGCGCCGAGGTTATTGACCTGCGCTCGGTTCGCCCCATCGACTACGATACCCTTATCGAGTCGGTAAAGAAAACCAACCGCATGGTGGTAGTAGAAGAAGCTTGGCCTCTGGCCAGCATCAGCTCGGAGCTGTCGTACATGGTACAGCGCCGCGCCTTCGACTACCTCGACGCTCCCGTCCTGCGCATCACTAACATGGACGTGCCCCTGCCCTACGCACCGACGCTCATTGATGCTGCTCTGCCCAACGTGGAGCGCACGGTGAAGGCAGTGAAAGAAGTGCTGTACGTGAACAAGTAATTCGTTTGGGGCTAGCAACACTCTGCTACTCAATACGCACAACAGACCAGTTGCCTTAGGGGTGGCTGGTCTGTTTGTTTTTGGCCCAGTTATAGCGGGGAAGCCTGGTGGCTTAGCCTGGCACAGGCATTCCGTTTACTAGCTCCACAGCAGCCTGAATTTTACGTACCTTTTTGGCTATTGCCACTCTCCCACCCACTGTTTCTCCCCAATGAACAATCGGTTACACCTTCGTTTAGAGCAGCTTGAACAGGCCACTACCCGTATGCTAAATTCCGTGGCCGAGCTGGGCGATAAAGCTTATCAATCCCCGGGGGCAAACACGTGGTCGGCGGCGCAGGTAGTGCAGCACTTGGTTATATCAGAAACAGCCATTGGCCAGTACTTAGAGAAGAAGCTGCTACAGGAAGAGGGCCACCAAAAAGCAGGCATCGGGACCTTTCTGAAATCTAAACTGCTGCGCCTGGCCTTACGCCTCCCCTTCACGCGTTTTAAAGCCCCCACGTATCTGGCCAACTTAATGCCTGCCACAGCGCCCCCAATCTCGGAGCTGCGCGCGGAATGGGAAGCAGTGCGCCGCCGCCTGGAGCGCCTGCTCAACGAGTTTCCGGGCAAGCTGGTAAATCATGCCATCTTTAAGCACCCCCGCTCAGGCATGCTCACCATCAACCAAACCTTGGATTTCATGCTCGACCACATCCTGCATCATCAGCAGCAGATTGAGCGCATCAAGAAAGCCGTAAGCTAGCTGCAGCTTCCTTACACGAACGCCTCACCGCCAACGGAATCAATGCTTCTGCTGGCGGTGAGGCGTTTGTGTAAGGAGTAACAGTAAGTTACCCCTCCGGATAAGTGGCCTAGCGTTATACCTTCGGCTCGCGCACGATGTCGGCGTAGCTCTCGTGGCGGGGCAGGTTGCGCATAATGTCCGTGATTTCAGCGGGTGGCACCATGAGCTTACGGGCGCGCAAATCAAGCCAGGCCCCATCTACGGTAACGGTGGCGGCGGGGCGGCCATCTGCTTTAAACAGGGTGTGCACTATGCGCCAACGGGAGCCGTCTTCGTTCAGGCCAGCTAGTTCCCCGTTTACCCGCAGTGGCTCACTGATGTGCATTTCCTTCAGGAAACGGGTGTCCTCGCGGAACAGAATAGGACCTATTCCTAACTGAGCAAAACGTTGTAATGAGAAGCCCTGAGCCGCCAGATACTCAATGCGGAGCTGGGCAGCATAATCGGTGTAGGCGGAGTGGCGCATGTGCCCATTGGGGTCCATATCAGCCCACCGAACGGTGTAGGTTTTTTCGTAGGGAGTAGTCATTCAAAAATAGTAAAAGCGAAAAGTGAGGGGCTAGACCAGTTTTGGTAACTCTCGAGCCATACCAGGGGTTGCCGGAACTGGCCTAGGCTATGTAGACAGTAAGGCCTTTAAATAACAAAAAGAACTTCCTGTCCCGGCTGCGCTCAGCGTGATGTCCTTTGCGCGTACTGTCCAAAACGCCCAGGATGTGCTAGCCTTTTAGCGTCAGCCGCACGAGGTACTGCTGCTGGTCGTCTTCGTCGAGAAACTCAACCTGATAGCCGGCGGCCTCGGCGCAGTTCTGGAGTAAGCTGGGGTCGGCGAAGATCCAGTGGAAGGTGGCACCGGCCTCGTTCTCATACTGCATAGTGTATTCTACCTCGCCGTAGTAGGGTCCGTTGAGGTCAAACACTAGGGCGCCATCTTCATCCTCGTAGAGGTAGCTGATATCAGAGGAGGTAGCCAGGATTTGGCCGCCGGGAGCCAGCAGCTGGTGGGCATGCTGCAGGAAACGCTCCAGGCCTTCGAGGGTGCCGGCCAAGCCAATGCCATTCATAAGCATCAATACGGTGTCGTATTTTTCCTGGGTGAGGGCCTGATCGTAGATATCGTGGCAGGCTACCTGGCCTACGCCCCGCTCCTGCATCACCTGCGTTGCTCCGGGCGAAATATCCACGGCCTTCACCTCAAAACCCCGGCTTTGCAGCTCAAGGGCATGGCAGCCGGCTCCGGCCCCTAGATCGAGCACACGACCGCGACATTCGTTGAGGGCAGTACGCTCCAGCTCGGGCATCTCCCAGAGCGTGCGGAAGAAGTAGGCGGCGGGGAGCGGCTCTTCATCCGCTACATTGCTGTACACGGTAATGGTGGCGTTTTGCTGTCCGCGCTGGTAGGCCAGTAAGGCGTGGCCGAGCGGATCCTGAGAGGTAAGGGCAGATGGCGACATGGCTCAAAGATACGGGCAGCAGCTTTGGCAGGATACCTGAAAACTATGGTGGCCATGTGCGGTTCAGTTCACGTAAGCCCTAGGCCACCCCGGCCATTGTTCCCTCCTGCCATGCCGCCCTCTGCCTCCAAGCTCCCTGCGCGCCTCACCAAAGGCAACCTGCCCACCAAAATTTGCCTGACCTGCGGCCGCCCCTTTGAGTACCGCAAGAAGTGGCGTAACTGTTGGGAGGAGGTGAAGTACTGCGGTGAGAAGTGCCAGCGCAACAAGCCCAAACCACTGGCAGCCAGCTAAGCTCCATTCTTTTGCCTAGTAGTATACTTTAGGCTTGTAATATCTACCTGAAGCTGCCTGCATCCTTCTACGCTCGGGTTTCGTTCTGAGAACTAGTAACTCCTTATTTCTCCCTACCAAACCCAGCATGGCCAGCAACCTCAACTACCTCGATCCATCCCTGAAACCCCTCGAAGAGAAAATACAGGCCTACCTGGATGCCGAGAAAGAATTACAGCGGGCAGTAGCCGAGCAGGCCTCACTAACGCACCCGGCGCCGCAGCCAGATGCCACTACCGGACCTGCCGCCGCGGCAGCGGCCCATTCTGGCACGCCCCCTACTTCTGATGGTATCTTTGAGCAGCGCCCTCCCACCGGCAGCTATGACCAGGCCGGCGACGAGATGCACCACCGCCTTCAGAACCTTCACGATGATCTTGACCTGCTGCGCCAAGAAATAATTAACATGCTTCCTGTGCGCGATGAGTGGATCAAAGTCAACCTTGGCTACGGTCCTAGCCGTGTGGGTGCCTTTAAGGAAGCCGCCACGGAAGAGGGTGCCACCCCTACCTATCAGTTGCGTGTAGTATTTTAGGCTGTTTCAGGACCCAACTCTTTGGAATCCGAAAACCCAGTTCACGACGAGGGCAGCGTATTCTTCTGCGTTTTTGCAGAAGAATACGCTGCCCTCGTCGTGAACTGGGTTTTGTGTCAGAGCTGAAGGCTACTATTATGCACCCGAAACGGGGGGTACTTCTTGAGGTTAGCTTACGCGCCTAGCGGTTCTAGGCTTACATATTAACTCCCAGCAGCTCGGCACACTGTTTGGCAATTTCCAGCTCCTCGTTCGTCGGAATTATCAGAAGTTTCACTCGTGATTCTGGGTGGTTGATTTCACGCAGGCCAGGTGCTCGTAACGCATTCACCGATTCATCGAGTTGGATACCCAAGAAGCCAAGGTCTTGGCAGGCCAGGCGGCGCACCAGAGCATCGTTCTCCCCTACGCCGGCCGTGAAGATAAGGGCGTCGAGGCCGCCCAGCACAGCGGCGTAGGCCCCAATGTATTTTTTGATTCGATAGGCATACATCTCGTAGGCCAGCGCAGCGCGTGGGTCGCCCGCTTCCAGGGCGTGGCCGATATCGCGCATGTCACTGTTGCCGGTCAGGCCCAGCATACCACTATGCTTGTTGAGCAGGTCAGCCACCTGCTCCGCATCGTAGCCCAGCTGCCCCATGAGATGAAAGATAACGGAGGGGTCAATGTCGCCGGAACGGGTACCCATCACCAGCCCCGCCAGCGGTCCGAAGCCCATGCTGGTATCTACTGATACGCCACCTCGCACGGCCGCTATGCTGCAGCCGTTACCCAAGTGTACCGTAATCAACCGGGCCTCAGACTGGCCGAGGTACGCAGCGGCGCGGGCGGCTACATACCTATGGCTGGTACCATGAAACCCATACACTCGTATGCCTTGCTCGCGGTATAGCTCCTCGGGCAGCGCGTAGCGGAAGGCGTGTTCGGGCAGGGTTTGGTGGAAAGCCGTATCGAACACCGCCACTTGCCGGGCCTGCGGAAATATTTGCTCCGCCACTTCAATACCAAGGTAATTAGCTGGGTTGTGCAAGGGCGCCAATGGAAACAACCGCCTGATTTCGTGCTTTACCTCGGGCGTAATAATGGTAGTGGCGGCAAAACTCTCCCCCCCATGCACCACGCGGTGCCCTACTACTTCCACCTCACCTGGGGCACGCAGGATGCCTATTTCAGCATCGGTGAGCAGTTGCAGCACCTGCTGCAGCCCGGCACGGTGGTCGGGTAGTGCCAGCGTGCGGCGCACTACCTGCTCCTCTTCGGTGGCCGGAAACACTTTGTGGGTGATGATAGAATTCTCGAGCCCGATACGTTCTACCAAACCACTACAAAGAGGCTGCTCGGCAGGAAAGCGAAACAACTGGTATTTCAGCGAGCTGCTACCGGAGTTGATGACGAAGATGTTCATAGGCGGCTTCCCTTCTTAGGCCGCTTCTGCTGCAAAGCAAGCCTAATTGGGGTACTGATTGGGTTGTACGTGGTGCAAAAAATGAAGTATAGGAATACTCTTTTACGTAGGCCTGGCAGGTAACAGCTCAGAGGCCTACACCATTTCCTGCACCAGAGTGGGTGTATGGTTTCCTGCCGCCGCCTCAATGCGGCTGGGCAGTATGCCTAGCTCACTATGAGAATAGAAATGCAGTTTAGTGGCTCTAGTGGTCAGTAATACACTAACTCGCGGCTTGCCACGAGTTGAGAAATGGCTATACGCTAGGCCACATAAATAGAGAAGCCGATTGATATTTCTTGTTATTTTTTGCAAAATCACAAGCTCATTTCTCTTTCCCTACCACCGCATCACTGTACCAGCCACAATGAAAGGCATTATCTTGTTTTTCTGTCTTTTGTTTTCATTATCAGGGTTTGCCCAAACTCTAACCGTACGGCAGCTCTATGATGAATATCGAGCAAACAAGTACACCTTCAGCACGAAGTACAGTGGCCAGACAATAACCGTTACGGGAAAAATCAGAAGCATTAGCCCCGCAAGTGAATTTTGGAAAGATCAAGATGTCCACCGAATCCATTTAACTGCCACTGATTATGAAAATTTCGTGGTGTGCCAGATTCCGTATAAAGATTCAGCCATTCTCGGTCGTTTCAAGGTGGGTGAGTATGTAACCGTAACCGGCAAGGCTGCCTCAAACATCAATGATGCAGTTTTCTTAACCGACTGCACATTTGCCACTGCTCAACCTGTTGCCAGGAAAAGCAACGCACCAGATAATGCTCCTTTGGGAAAGTATAATGTGTATCAAAATGACGGCACAGGATTCAACTACCAATACACGTTTTATCTTAAATCGTACAGCTCATATACGCTTAATAGTAAGCCCGGAAATTGCATCTACGACCCCAAAACCAAAACTATCCGATTTACTGCCGGTCCGCTGAAAGGATTTGCCGGCCTATATCGGGCCTCAACTGACAACGAAAAGGATCCGCCTAATTTTCTGCTTTCCGCAGATGGCACCCTTCCCAACGCAAATTCCTCTCACCAGGGCTACCAAGTAGGCTATTCCCAAGCTAAATAAACAAGGCGCACTGGTCAACCAGCCTTGACAAGGTTATAGCGGTTAGCTGAACAGAGTGCAATCTGATGCCTTTGCTTTTAGCAGTAAGATAGCAAGGAAACCTCCTGCTTACGCTGTCTGTGAGGCTGCTGGTGCCAAGCAACTACCAGCGCATAACCTGCTGACAGCTACAATGGGACATCAACCCACCAGCAGCAACCAACTTACTTAAGTAAACTACTGCGGGCCCAAGCCCTAATGGAAGCGTTAGTTTCGGGCGACTGTATTCAGCCTTTAATTGCTGCCAGGCCACGCCTTCTTTACCAGACTTACCACCTTATCAACTAAGAACCCCAGTATAAGCCCGGCAATGCCACAAGCAAGAGCCTTGGCGAGCCATGCCACTAATGGTACAGTAGCTAAGGCGTGTTCCAGCTCATGTAGCAAGTGGCTGGTATACGGTATACCATGGGCAATGATTTCGGCCCCAACCCAGAGCATGGCAGCCGTACCCACATAGCCCAGAATACGCAGGAAATGTGGCATAAACCTTACCATGCCACGCCCGAAGCCTTGGATGGCAGCACTATAGTCCCCTTGGGCCAGGTGCACGCCAATGTCATCCATCTTCACAATCAGCCCTACAAACCCATATACCCCCACTGTGATTACAACAGCTACCGCCAACATCACCAGAATCTGGTTCACGATGGGCTGCCCGGTTACCTGGCTGTAGGCAATAGCCATAATCTCCGCCGACAGAATAATATCTGTGCGCACAGCGCCCGCAATACGCTCCTGTTCCAGCTCCTCCGGCGTAATAGCAGGTATTTCCTTTTCGTCGGCCACATGGGGGTGCTTGCTGAAAAGAGAATGCACCTTTTCGTACCCCTCGAAGCACAGATAAGCACCACCCAGCATCAAAATAGGCGTAATAGCCCATGGAGCGAAGTACCCCAACCCTAAGGCTGCCGGACTTAAAATCAGCAGTTTGTTGAGCAGTGACTTTTTCGCAATCTGAAAGATAATTGACAGCTCCCGGGAGGGGTCTAGGCCTACTACATACTTCGGCGTCACCGCCGTATCGTCAATCACTATCCCAGAAACCTTGCCGGTCGTCTTGGCTATCTGGGTGGGCACATCGTCTAAACTGGCAGCACTGGCCTTCACCAAAGCTGAAACATCGTCTAAGAGGGCAAAAAATCCTGAAGGCATAGATTGGGGTGAGATCTGTACTGCTACTAAAAAAGATGACTTATTATATGGCTTAACCGGGCTGCAAGCTAAGTTGAAATCAGGGAGGCAGTGGCACTGGTGCTATTTCCCCCAGTAAGGCGCCCAAAGGCCGTTAGCCTTGCTGACTCTGGATGGCTGTAATAACCACGGTGTTGAACACGTCATCAACCGTACAGCCGCGGCTGAGGTCGTTTACGGGTTTATTGAGGCCCTGTAGCACCGGCCCAATAGCCAGAGCTCCAGTTTCGCGCTGCACGGCTTTGTAGGTATTGTTACCCGTGTTGAGGTCAGGGAAAATCAGCACGCTAGCCTGCCCCGCTACTTCCGAATCCGGCAGCTTCTGCCGGCCTACAATGGGGTCTACGGCGGCATCATACTGAATGGGGCCCTCCACTTTCAGGTCGGGCCGCTTCTGCCGCACAAACTCCGTGGCCGCTCGTACCTTTTCCACATCAGCTCCTACCCCCGAGGTACCCGAGGAATACGAGAGCATGGCAATGCGCGACTCAATCCCGAAGGCCTGGCTGCTTTCCGCCGATGAAATAGCAATTTCTGCCAGTTGCTCGGCCGTAGGATTGGGGTTCACCGCGCAGTCGCCAAACACGGCCACCCGATCAGGCAGGCACATGAAGAACACCGATGATACTACCGACACGCCGGGCTTGGTTTTAATGAACTGCAGGGCGGGCCGAATTGTGTGTTGAGTAGTATGCACCGCTCCCGACACCATACCATTGGCGTGGCCCTGGTGCACCATCATGCTCCCGAAATACGACACGTCGCGCATCAGGTCGCGGGCCATGTCCTCATTCACGCCCTTGGTTTTGCGCAGCTCATAAAACGTTTGCACGTACTCGGAGTAGTACTTCGACTGCACGGGGTCAATGACGCGCAAATGGTTTGGTGGTAGCTGAATACCTAACCTTTTTGCTGAGGCCGCCACTTCCTGGGGGTTGCCCAGAATGGTCAGGTCTACTACATTTTGCTGCAGTAGCAGCGCCGCTGCCCGCAGAATACGGTCGTCGTTGCCTTCGGGCAGTACAATGTGTTGGCGCTTACGCTTAGCCCACTGCAGCAGCCGGTACTGAAACATGTGCGGCGTGATTCCCTCCGGCTGGTAGCTCACCATTTTCTCCTCCAGAGCCCGCACGTCCACGTAGCGCTCAAAGGTGCTGATGGCTAGCTGAATCTTCTTGGGGTTATCGGGCCCAATGCGCGACTTGATGGCAGCCACCCGCGTGGTGGTTTCAAAGGAGCCTGTGGGTACGGCCAGAATGGGTACTACGGCGGGCAAGCCCTCAATCAGACGTACAATAGGCGCCTCAGGCTCTGAGCCGGCCGTGAGTACAATACCCGCCACCCGCGGGTAGCTGGCAGAAGAGTTAGCCTGCAGGGCACAGATAATAATATCGCCCCGGTCACCGGGCGTTACAATTAACACGTTCTCCTTCAGGTAGTTCAGGAAGTTGGGCACCTGCATGGCCCCAATCACGTAGTTATCTACCTGATTAGCCAGCTGCTGCTCCCCGAACAAGAGCTTTCCTCCCAGCGCCGCATGAATTTCGCGCATGGTGGGGTGCAGCAGGTTTACATCTTCGGGAATTACCGCCAAAATCATATCGTGCGGCAACTGGCCTAGCAGCAGCTCACGCACATCTTCCACCTGCTCCGGCTTAATTTTATTAGCCACTACCAGCAGTACGGGCACCTCACGCGCCTCAAAGCTGCGGAGCGTAGTAAGTGCCGCACTAATTACCTGAGCCGTTGTTTTCCCCTCCCCAGAAACCACCATAATAACGGGCACCCCCAGGTTTTTGGCAATGGAAACATTGGCGTCAAATTCAAACGCGGTTCCTGGCCCCACATAATCACTGCCTTCTACTACTGTAAAGTCATAATTCTCTTCTAGCTGCTTGTATTTGTGGATGATAGTATCAATCATCTCACCCTGAGCATCAGCTTCCATCAGGCGTAGCGCTTCGGGCCGGGTATAAGCGTAGGTGTCTTCGTAGGCCACTGCCAGCTTGAAATAGCTGAGAATGGTCTCAATATGAGCATCCTTCTTTTCGCGGGGGTCGGCGTCGATGATGGGCTTGAAGTATCCAATCTTGCGGGCTTGGCCCAGCAGCATGTTCACGAGCCCCAGTGCAACTATTGATTTGCCGGTATAAGGTTCAGCGGAAGCGATGAAAACAGTTTTGGTCATGGTGGAAGCAGCCAGTTAGAGAGGCCTAGCGCCTAACGCACCGCTGCATACGCAGCTGCAGCGCCTCATTATACAGGCTATGCTTACGCACCTTCAGTGTAACAGGATGAGTATTTACTATCCTGATCTGGAATCATCCCATTACCTACTCTCTTCTTCGCCTTCTACTGTTTTACTGACCCTGCCTATTGCAGCACTACGCCTTAGCCATTGTATAAAGTTCTTATAGCCCGCTCCTGGGCTATTTAACCCGTATTCTCCGAATACTTACGGCTGCATAGAGGATTCACGCAGTTTGCACACATCCTGCCAGCTCAACTCTCCGGCCACATAACGGCGATACAGCTGAGCCACATAGGCCGTCACCTTTTTGTATAATCCCGGATGTGCTTTCTGCATCTGAGCCAGCACATACGCCCGTTGTTCAGGCGTTTGTGCCGCCGGGCCATATTTCGGATTGTTCTCCATGTGCAAAACCGTTTAGGTCAGAAAGTTGCACATAGTCTTACTGATTGTCGAGGAAAATAACACCTCATTTGTGACAAGCTTATCAGCCTATTATCATTCGTTATAAACCTGCCCCTGCCTCTACCAACAAATTGAATATCATCATTTTATACCATGCCCACGCAAGCTATTTTGTGACAATACATAGTAGTATTACCCAATGCAAAAGTTGCTATTACGCTCTACTAAATCAAACAGGGCCCGCTGAGTGATTAGCGCGCTAATCAGCAATAGTTTGCCTATCTACTATTTGCCGCTTGGGAAAATTCAGTATCTCCTGTTAGCCTTGGATATGACGTGCCCGAAATTTCACAATTCAATCTAAAACCATAGTTTATAACTCTCTAACATACACAATCATAATAAAAAAAGGCGGTCCACAAGACCGCCCCTTTTCCACAACCAAAACACCTAAAAAACTATTCTTTCGTTTTGTCTTCTTCAACTATCAGGCCAAAAATGACAGCTGATCTTCGGATGACTAACTACACAAACAGTTTCAAGTGTCTACAAGAATAAGAGACGCTTCTGGCCGCGAAGGTTGCATACAAAACAAAAAATTTTGCGGGCGCTTCGCTTCCACTTACATCTTTTATTCAGTTAATGATACATATAAACACAGCTATGGTTTTTAGAAAAGCTGTTTATTTCTGCTAGAGTATTTGCGTAGCCTGTTCATATCCCAATGTGTGTTTGCATCAGGCAATTGTTGAACGTTGTATTTTGCGCAGTTTTTTGCCTGTAGGCAACAGTAATCATATCATTTCCTCCCCCTATGGAAACTCCCAACCCTGAGTTTATGCGCGAAGCAATTCGCCTTTCAATTGATAAAATGCAGGCTGGCTTTGGCGGCCCCTTTGGTGCCGTAATCGTGAGAAACGGTGAAATCATTGCCCGAGGCTTCAACCAGGTTACCAGCACCAACGACCCTACCTGCCACGCCGAGGTTGACGCAATTCGGAAAGCGTGCGCCACGCTTGGCACTTTTCAGCTCGAAGACTGCGACCTGTATACTTCCTGCGAGCCGTGCCCAATGTGCTTGGGTGCTATTTACTGGGCCCGCCCCCGTCGGGTGTTCTATGGCAATACCAAGCAAGATGCCGCTGCCATTGGCTTCGATGATCAGTTCATTTACGAAGAGCTGGAAAAGCCGCTTCCAGACCGTCGTATTCCCATGACGGAGCTGTTGCGTGATGAGGCTGCCGCAGGTTTTCGGACCTGGGAGCAGAAAGAGGGCCGTACAGATTATTAGACTTTACTCATTTCACTGAATAAGCTAATTTTATAACAGAACAACCGCATTCCCTTGGCAAGCAGGATGCGGTTGTTCGCTTTCTGGTTTATTTTCAAGTATTGAAGTAGTTTTTTTTGCTAGTGAACTCTAACTACATTTATAATATTAAAGTGATTCCTAAGCTTTAAAGGATCACAATTAATAGAACTATTTTAACTCTGTTTTGCGTCAAAAAACCTCACCCTTAATTGCTTTATTGGTTTTCCTGAGCCATTTAGTATTTGCGCAGACGGGCAGCTGGAGTCCGGCAAACGCTCATCAGGATTACCCTCGGACCTTATTGAGTGCTTCCGCAGTGCCAAGCTTGCGGGAATCTTTAAAGGATCCGGCACGCTTTTCTATATACAACACCCTCTATTCAAGCACTTCAGGAACATACCCTCTTAATAATTCATCTTCGGACGACCGACGTGCCCGCGCCAATTTTGCCAAAAACGCCGCATTTGTAGCATTGCTTAACCGTAAAAGTGAGGCAGGTCAGCTAATAGAATTGTCAGTAGCTGAGCGGGCTTCCCTGATTGCTCAAACTAAAACGCTTCTAGAGGAGCTTAACCCAGCAGTTGAGCCCTTTGCCAACTTTAGTGGTACTCCATACACGGAGTGGCAATGGCGCTCTAAAGAGCTTATTGATTACCTGGTTGCGTATGATTTGTTACGGGGTGCTGGTGAATCGGCCGATTTGCTTCAGGCTAGCTCTGCCAAGCTGCAACAGTTTGCCGGCAACTTGTACCTGGAGTCGAATAAGCCTTTTCTGGGTGTAACATTTTATCGACAGGTAAAAAATAACCACGCCCTCATGACGGCTGCGGCACTCGGTATGGCAGCTGTAGTATTAAATGACGCCAGCAGTTCCGACATAAACCAGCAGCCTACCAGCTGGATTAATGTGGCTATGTATACAATTGATAACGTACTGTGGCAAGATGCCGGTCGTCAATCAGATGCGCAGTCAATAGCAGGGTATGCAGAAGGGCCTTATTACTTCAAGTATGCTTTTTTAAACTGCTTGCCCTTCTTCCGAGCTATGGGTCACTTTTTGCCCGATGATAGCCGTATTTATACGTACGGGAACATTTCTCGCACTATTCAGAACCCCTATTTTGACTCACGCTACGACAAGCTATATCATTGGATAACGAGCATATTGATGCCTGATGGTCGATTCCCGGCCCTGGAGGACTCTTACATTGATATGGGAATGCCAGAATTGGCGTTAACGGGCAAAGCGCAATACGTACGCCCGCTGGCACTCACCAAACTGGATGGCCGGCAAATGAACTCGCTTACAGCCCAACTGCGTGACTTGCCCGTTGATATGCGGGCAGCCTACCTCGCCGCTCAACTAACCCCTACCCAACCGGCGCAGCCCAGACTCACCGCTCTACCGCAGAGTGGTAATCTTGTCTTTCGCTCAGGGGCGGACTCTCTGGCTAATTACTTGCACGTATATGGTAAGAACGGGCTGGCACAGACCAATTCCGGGGGGCATAGCCAAGCCGATGCTGGTAGCTTTATCCTGCATGCTTATGGGCAATTGTTGGCGCTGGACCCCGGTTACCTAAGTTACAACCGTCGTGCTGAAGTAGGAAATGCCAGCAACCACAATATGCTACTGGTAGACGGCACCGGTCCCGACATTGGTACTTCTGGAGCCGCCAACGACGCCCCAGCCACTATTCAGCGCACCTTTTCAACGCCACAATTATCCTATGGCGAAGTTCAAACGGCTTATAAGGAAGCTACCATCACCCGCAAAAGCCTTTTCATTCGCGATGCCTACTATTTGCTGGCAGATGTAGTAACTGCTCCTACTGACCATACCTTTACTTGGCAACTGCATGGCTACGGGTTAGAGGGCGGTACACCAGCTACCGGCGAGTTTCAGAACAAGTTCACGGGTCATGAGGGCATTTGGACTAAGAACGGTGTTAGCCTGCTTGCCCACGTGACAGCGGCAGGCCTGACGGCATATAGCACCGCCACAAATACCCACGAAGTGGTATATAACGTGACTGAAAACCACACAACCATGCTTGTGGAAAGTACAGGGGCGCAAGCACAGTTTTTAGCCGCACTATACCCCCACGTATCCGTTGCCCCTACTATCTCCACTATCAGCACTACGGCAATGGCTGGCCTCACGAATGCTGACGGACACTTTAACGACATCGCTTTCAGTCAGGCGGATACCATTTTGGTAACTGGGGGCACCCTGGGTACTACCCCCGTTAGCTCTGATGCTTTACTTACGTTTTACTCCTGTAATGCCGCCGGAGAGTTTGCACAAGCATTCTTAGAACAGGGCAAACTGCTGCGCGATGGCGATAACCAAGTGCTGTCGTCTTCGCGGCGGGCCTCGATCAGTTGGCAAAAAGTAAGTGCCCGCCAGTACGCCGGTTACGTAAGCCGCAGTACTGTCTTACTGCTCAACTTGGCGGAAGCTCCCCTTTCACTTACCGGACCCGGAGTTGATCAGTATACTTATGATGCAGCAAATCAGCAGTTGAGTATAGTATTTACCGAAGCCAGCAACTTTCAGGTTCAACTTTCTGCAAGTCGCCCGCTGCCGGTAGAATTGGTACACTTTACGGCAACACGGCAGGCAAACGGAGTGCAGCTGGTGTGGCAAACAGCAACTGAGCTACAAAACCATGGCTTTACTGTGGAGAGGCGTGCCATCACCGAGGCAGCTTTTCACCCAGTGAGTTTTGTGCCAGGCCAGGGTACCACATCTGTTCCATTCACCTACCGCTACCAAGATTCAGCTGCTCCAACCAGCGAAGTATATTATCGGTTACGGCAACAAGATCAGAACGGAAGCTTCACCTATTCGTCGGTAGCAGTGGTGAAGGGGCAACCAAAGCCGCTCCCGACGCTAACGGTTGTGCCAGTTCCGGCTCGTTCTCATTTCACCGTTCAGTACTCGGGTGTGCAGCAGAACGTGCGCCTGCACCTGCTGGATCAGAGTGGCCGCATTGTCCTGCAACAGCACTTTCAAGATCAAACTCAAATATCGGTAGGCCACTTGCCAGCCGGCGTTTATTTTCTGCAGCCGCTGGATGCCAACACGGGCCAGCTCTTGGCTAAACCGCAGCGAGTGCTAATCGCTCCATAGTCATTAGACTCCACAGCCCGCTAAACCAAACCGGCCCGGATGTTAGCATCCGGGCCGGTTTGGTTTAGCGGGCTGTGGAGCGTCCCAAGCCGAAGTTCAGTTTAGAGGCTATTATCGCATGGGACCTTTCATGCCCATCATGCGGGCCATCTGTTGCATGCCGCCTTTGGTCTGGCTCATTTTGTTCATGGTGCGCATCACTTTACGCATATCCTCAAACTGCTTCATCAGGTTGTTTACCTGCTGAATATCCGTGCCGGAGCCTTTAGCCAGGCGGCGGCGGCGTGAGCCGTTCAGCAGCTCAGGCTGGGCGCGCTCTTTGGGCGTCATGCTCTTGATAATGGCCTCGATTGGCTTGAAAGCATCATCGTCAATTTCTACGTCCTTCATGGCTTTGCCCATGCCGGGGATCATGCCCACCAGATCCTTCAGGTTACCCATCTTCTTGATCTGCTCCAGCTGGGAAAGGAAGTCATCGAAGTTGAACTGGTTTTTGCGGATCTTCTGGTTGATGCGCTTGGCTTCTTCCTCGTCAAACTGCTGCTGCGCCCGTTCTACCAGCGAAATCACGTCGCCCATACCCAGGATTCGCTGGGCCATCCGGTCTGGATAGAACATATCCAGCGCCTCCATTTTCTCACCCGTTGAGATGAACTTGATGGGCTTTTCTACCACGGCCCGAATGGAAAGGGCCGCACCACCGCGCGAGTCACCGTCGAGCTTAGTGAGAACCACGCCGTCGAAGTTGAGGCGGTCGTTGAAGGTTTTGGCCGTGTTTACAGCATCCTGGCCCGTCATGGAGTCTACCACGAACAGGGTTTCCGAGGGGTTGATGGCGCGTTTTACGGCCTCAATCTCGTTCATCATCTGCTCATCGACGGCCAGACGACCGGCGGTGTCAATAATGACTACCCGCTTGCTGTTTTTACGGGCGTACTCAATGGCATTCTGCGAAATCTGAACCGGATTCTTGTTCTCCGGCTCTGAGTACACTTCCACGCCCACCTGCTCGCCCAGCACCTTTAGCTGGTCGATAGCCGCAGGGCGGTACACGTCGCAGGCCACCAGTAGCACTGAGCGGTTTTGCTTTTTAAGGTAGCTGGCCAGCTTACCGGCGAAGGTAGTTTTACCCGAGCCCTGCAGACCCGACAGCAGCACCACAGCCGGCTCGCCTTTGATGACAATGTCCTGCTTTTCACCGCCCATGAGCTCGGTGAGCTCATCGTACACGATTTTGGTCATCAGCTGGCCCGGCGACACGCTAATGAGCACGTCGCGGCCCATGGCCTCTTCTTTAATCTTATCGGTTACTTCCTTAGCTACCTTGTAGTTAACGTCGGCATCTACAAGGGCACGACGAATTTCCTTTACGGTTGTCGCAACGTTGATTTCGGTGATGCTGCCTTGGCCTTTAAGGGTTTTAAAGGCCCGGTCAAGTTTGGTACTGAGACTATCGAACATTGGAGTCGCTGATTTGCGCTGATTTTTCTCTGACTATCTTCTGTATCCCGCTGCGGTAAGTTGACTTAGCAAAAAGCTACAGTGTGCCTCCTTATTGCGAAATGCTAGGGTAGCTGCTGAAGCAGCCACTCGGTTTAGCCTCCAAAAGTAACCAGAAAACCCCGGAATGGCTATAGCTGTGTACCTTCGCCGCCCTTACCACTTGTAGTAGTATCTGTGCCCATCCGTCCGCTTCGTTTACTTGTCATTACGTATTACTGGCCGCCCTCTGGTGGGGCAGGTGTGCAACGCAGCCTAAAGTTTGTGAAGCACCTGCCACAGTGTGGCGTGGAGCCCACTGTAATAACCGTAGATCCGGCTCAGGGCGCTTACCCCGTGCTAGACTATTCACTGGAAGCCGACATTCCGGCGGGGGTACGCGTCATCCGGACCAGCACGTTTGAGCCTTTTGACAGCTATAAGAAACTGACGGGTAAGCAGGTTCCCTTCGGCGGCTTCGTGGGCGAGAGCAAAACCAGCCTGGTACAGCGCCTATTCAAATTCGTGCGCGGCAACGTGTTTATACCGGATGCGCGGCGGGGCTGGAACGCCTATGCCCTGCGGGCCGTGGCCGATTTACTGGCCCAGGGTGAGCAGTTTGATGCCGTGCTGACCAGCTCCCCGCCCCACTCCTCGCAGCTGATAGGCCTAGAGCTAAAACGCCGCTACGGCCTGCGCTGGCTGGCCGATATGCGCGACCCCTGGACGGATATTTATTATTATAAGGAACTCAACCATACCCCGCCGGCCCGCTGGCTCGATGCCCGCTACGAGCGCCAGGTGTTGGAGCAGGCAGATGCCGTGCTGGTCACCAGCCCCAATACCAAGCGGCTGTTCCTGGGGAAGTCGCCCAGGCTTACGGCCGATAAAATTCAGGTAGTGCCCAATGGCTACGACGAAGCCGATTTTCGGGCACCTAGCCAGCCGCCCACCGATGCACTGCTCATCACGCACACCGGCACCATCTCCGAAACCTACCATATTGAGCAGCTGTTGGCCGCCTGCGCCGAGTGTGGCCGCCGTCACCCCGATGTGCCCATCCGCCTACGGTTTGTAGGAAAAGTATCGGGTGGCTTACAAGCGCAAATTGAACAGGCCGGCTTGCTGGGCCAAACGGAGTTTATACCCTTTGTCCCTCACGATGAGTCAGTAAGCTACCTGTTGCGCTCTACGGTGCTGCTGATGGCCATTCCTGATGTAGCCAACAACTTCGGCATCCTGCCCGGCAAAGTGTTCGAGTACCTGGCGGCTAATAAGCCTATCCTGTGCGTAGGGCCCATTGGCTCCGATGCCGATACCTTGCTGGAGGAATGCGGCGCCGGCCATGCCCTCCCCTACGACGGCTACCCTGTGATGCTAGCCCAGCTGGAAACCTTGGTAGGCCAGTGGCGCCTCAACCCCAACCTAGACTTGCCTGCCCTCAACCACGCACGCTACTCTCGCCGCGCCCTTACTGCCCGGCTCGCAGAGTTAGTGAAGCAGTAAGTCAAGGGTGGGCTGGCTGGGCTGTTATTGCAAGGAGCTACAATGAAGCAATCCGTCCTTAACTGTGCCCGAAACGCTGTCCCACTCAAGAGTGCTTACCTCCAGCCCAGGCGTAAGAGATTTCCGCTTAAGATGGCTTGGCGCTGTGAGATAGAGGGATTGTTCCGTCGGGCCTCCTCGCAATGACACGTTTAGATAGGTCTTATTTGAAAAGACCGCGCAGCTTGCCAGGCACCAGGCTGGCGGCGCGGGCTTTTAAATCAACCCAGCCGGAGCGCTCCAGTTGGCGGCCGTGCCACTGGCCTATGGCCTCGGCGAGGCGCTGAGCCAGAGTGCGGTAATGCTGGCGGTGGTAATGGCGCAGGTTATTGGTGACGTCAGCGGACGTTTTGATGAAGCTGCGCACATCCACGATGTAGCAGTTTTCTGCCGCCGTCACAAATTTCTCCAGCGCCTGGTTCATTTGGGCCTGACGGGCGGCGGCCCCGGTTTCGCCGGAGCCGGGTACTTCTATTTCCGCTCCGTTTAGGAAGAAAATGGGCACTTGAGTGGGCACCTGAGCCCGTAGCCACCGTAGGTTTTCCTGAAAACGAGAGGGCGAAATCTGGCCCAGAAATTCAAATTCTTGCTGAAAGCGACGTAAAAAAGCTTCGTCCATCCCACGAAAACGGCGTTGTGCGTACTTCGCAGCTTGAGCGGCCGGATCTAGGGCCGTTATATCCTGATAGGCGCCGAAAGGTACTTCTAGGCCAGTGGCTTTTTCGCGGTACAGCTCCTGCGTGTAGTCCATGAGCGGGCTATACACCAGTACTTCGTACTGCGCGTCCCAGAGCTTCGTGTCGAAAGCCTCTTGCCCGAGAAACGGCAGGGCCGCGGCCAGGCGCTGCTGCTCGGCCCTAGGCCACTCGCGGCCCGCGCGGAGCAAGGCCGTATGCTCCACATGGACGGGAATCTGGTTTTCGTTGTTGTAGTTAAACTCCTCCTCTACCTCCAACTGAAACGCCTGCAGAAACGGCGTCAATTGGCCAAGGTCGCAGCCGCCTTTTAGCAGCACCCGCAGCTTTGAGCCAGAGTTGGTAGCAGCAGGAGGTGTAGGCCTGTTTGTAGTTGCCGGCGCGGTATCAATAGCAATCCAGTCGGGCTTGTCGGTGGTATTGAGAATAGTCGCGACTTCGCCTTGAACTTCTAACGCAGGAAATCCCAGGTGTGCGTAGGTGAACTGTTCTACGCCCAGATGCAGTATGCGGCACGAGAAAACGAGCTGCTCTAGGCGGTTTTCGGACAGGTTTAGGCAGTAGATACCTACCAGGCCATAATCACCGAACCGGTCACGGGCACGCACGGTACCCCAGCGCCGAGTAGGGTCTTCGAAGCTGGCAGCCAGTTCTTCCTTCATGACGCGCCGCTTGGTGAAGTTAAGCTGGTTGGAGCGGTTAATCAGCTCCTCCATGCGACTTGAGTCGGGTGCTACGCTGGGGCCTTCCCGGAACTCAATGCGCACCTGAGCGTCACGCAGGAACGCCAGATTATCGTCGTAGGCGGCGCGGGCTTCCTGCTGGCGCTCCAGCAGCTTGTACTGCTCCAGGCGCGAGAACCCGGGGTCGGGCTTGCCGCTGGCGCGGAGCAGTGGGGCCAGCTGAGCCAGGTCGGCGGGGTCGGCTACCTGCAGCTCGGGGCTGTAGTACAGAGCTTCGGCGCGGTTCATGGAGTTGTCATCCAGAAACAGCGCGTTGGGTGCCCGCAGCTGCATTTGCTCCAGCAGCTGCTTGATGATAGGCCCCTTGGGCTGCCAGCTGATTTGAGGAAATACAAACAAGTCGCGGATGCCCAGCTCCTGCAGCTTAGCCTCGGCGGGAGCAAAGTCGTTTTTGCTGACAATGGTATGCACAATGCCACGGGCTGCCGTGTCACGTACCAGCTGCAGATTCTCCTCTAGCGCTTCTACTGCGCCTTCTGAGAGCGTACCGCGCCAGAACGTATCATCCAAATCCCAGATAATGACTTTAACGGGTTGGGCAAGAGTTACGGGCTGGTTAGAAAAGGACGTCATGCTGAGCTTATCGGGGCATCTCTACCGCTGGCTAATTCCCTGGCCTGGCAACGAAGTAGTAGAGATGCTTCCACTGCGCGGGCGCCAGATCAGGCCCGACAGGCGAATGCGCCTGCCGGTTTGGCAAAAGTACGCAAGCTCCCGCCGGATTGACTATTTTTGCCTGCCTTACCCCGGGAGGTGCGATCTGGGTGACGTTTCACCCTTCTTCCTCCTCCCCTCATCACTCCCAATGGCCCTCGACCTCAATCATAAGTCTATTCTGGTAACCGGTGGCACCGGTTCGTTCGGCAAGCAGTTTGTGCAAACTGTTTTCGAGCAATTCCCGCAGGTGAAGCGCCTGGTGGTGTACTCGCGCGATGAGCTGAAGCAATACGAGATGTCGCAGGTGTTTCCGCACGAGAAATACCCTGCCATCCGCTACTTCATTGGTGATGTGCGCGACGCGGAGCGCATGAAGCGTGCCTGCGAAGGCATCGACATCATTGTGCACGCCGCCGCCCTTAAGCAGGTACCGGCCGCCGAGTACAACCCCATGGAGTGCATCAAGACCAACATCTTCGGGGCCGAAAACGTGATTAATGCGGCCCTGGACTGCGGCGTAACCGACGTGGTGGCCCTGAGCACCGACAAAGCCGCCGCTCCCATTAACCTCTATGGTGCCACCAAGCTGTGCTCTGATAAGCTGTTTGTGGCCGCCAACAATATGAAAGGCGCCCGCGACCTGCGCTTCTCAGTAGTGCGCTACGGCAACGTAATTGGCTCACGCGGCTCAGTGGTGCCGTTCTTCCTTAACCGCCGCTCCTCGGGCGTGCTGCCCATCACCCACCCCGACATGACGCGCTTCAACATCTCCCTGGAGGAAGGCGTTGACCTGGTGCTGTACGCATTGGAGCACAGCTGGGGCGGGGAGATTTTCGTGCCTAAGATTCCGAGCTACAAAATCACGGAAGTGGCCAAAGCCATCGGCCCCGACTGCCGCCAGGAAATCGTGGGTATTCGGCCCGGCGAGAAGCTGCATGAGGCCATGATTACCGAAACCGACGCGCTCAGCACGGTAGAGCTAGATAAGTACTACGTGATTCTGCCCTTTACGCCCCGCTGGGATGTAGACGCGTTTATAAAGCATTTCAATGGCCGCCGTGTGGAGTTGGGCTTCCAGTATGACTCCTCCAACAACACCGAGTGGCTGGATGCCGAGCAGATCCGTGAAGAAATTCGCCTGCACGTGGACCCATCGTTTACGGTGTAGCGTTTGGCCTTTATTGGTTTTATAATCAGAAGCCGCTTTCTGCCGGGAAGCGGCTTCTGCGTTACCTTTGATCTGTTATGATTCAGTCCGCCTTCCAGCCTATGCACCCCATTGCTTACGGCCGCCAGCACATCACCCCCGAGGATGTGCAGGCCGTGACCGATACGCTATACTCTGATTACCTCACGCAAGGCCCCAAAGTGGCGGAGTTTGAGCAGAAGTTTGCCGAGTACATTGGTGCTACCTATGCCGTGGCCGTGGCTAATGGCACGGCTGCGCTACACCTGTGCGCGCTGGCGCTGGGTGTGCAGCCGGGCCAGCGGGTTATTACCACACCCATTACCTTTTCAGCCTCAGCTAACTGCGTGCGCTACTGCGGTGGCGAGGTACACTTTGTAGATATTGACCCTGCCACGGCGCTGATTGACCTGAAAGCAGTACGGCGCCTACTGGAAAGCTACCCCGCAGGTCACTTCCAGGGCCTGATTCCGGTGGACTTTGCCGGTTTAGCAGTGAACCTGGAGGAAGCCCGGCAGTTGGCCGATGAGTTTGGCCTCTGGATTATTGAGGATGCCTGCCACGCTCCCGGCGGGTTCTTTACCGACTCACTGGGCCAGAAGCAGCGTTGCGGCAACGGGCAGTTTGCCGACCTGGCCATTTTCAGTTTCCACCCCGTGAAGCACATTGCAACCGGCGAGGGCGGCATGATTACTACCAACAACCCCGCACTCTACGAGCACCTGCTGCGCCTGCGCACTCACGGCATCACCAAAGACCCCGCCCAGCTGGAACGCCCTTCTGATGGCGGCTGGTACATGGAGATGCAGGAGCTGGGCTACAACTACCGTATGCCTGATATGCTCTGCGCCCTCGGGATCAGTCAGCTCCGGCGCGCCGAGGAAGGCCTAGCGCGCCGCCGCGACCTGGCCGCTCGGTATGATGCTGTTTTTGCTCAAATGCCGGAGGTGCGGCCCTTGGCCGGAGCACCAGGCCACGCTTACCACTTGTATGTGATTCAGGTGGAAGACCGGAAAGGACTGTACGATTTCCTGCGGGAGCGGCAGATTTTTGCCCAGGTGCACTACATCCCGGTGCACACCATGCCCTATTACCAGCAACTCGGGTGGCAGCCCGGCAACTTCCCGCTATCGGAAGCCTACTACGCCCATTGCCTGAGCATTCCGCTGTTTCCCAGCCTTACCAATGAGGAACAGCAGTATGTGATTGACTGCATTCGGGAGTTCGTGCAGGCATAAACGAATCCAGAACCTACTGAAATTTGTAGAATTGTCCTGCTTGATCTGGCGTCCGCGCAGTCGAAGCATCTCTACCGCTCCGTTGCAGAGGCCTGGGCCAGTAATTAGCCAGCGGTAGAGATGCTTCGGCAAGCTCAGCAGGACGTTCTTTGTTTGCTGGACGATTTCCTAAACTTCTGTACCCCGTGAAAAAAGTCGGCATTATCTCGCAGGCCCGCATGACCAGCACCCGGCTGCCGGGCAAAGTGCTGCTGCCGGTAGGCGGCCAGCCGCTTCTGCACCACCACGTGGAGCGCCTGCAAGCCAGTGGTTTTCCCCTACACCTGGCCATTACGACCAACGCCACCGACGGCCCGCTGGCTGACTTTGCGGAGGCTCGGCAGCTCGCCTACGTGCGTGGTGATGAGCACGATGTGCTGTCGCGGTACGCTTTGTGCGCGCAGGAGCATGAACTGGATGTGGTGGTACGCGTAACCTCCGACTGCCCCCTTCTGGATGGGGCACTTGTAGGCCACTCGGTTCAGGAGTACCTGCGGGCCAACGATACGCGGCTGTACCTGTCAAACGTGCTGGAGCGCACTTTCCCACGGGGCTTCGACTTTGAAATTTTCTCCCGGGAGCTCCTGGAAGAAGCGGCCCAACACGCCACACTGGCTTCCGACCGCGAGCACGTAACGCCTTACATCCACCAGAACCGCTCGGGAGGGGTGCGGTTTCAGCACGTGCTGCGCTCTGAAAACCGTAGCGCCTACCGCCTCACCGTAGATACTGCTGAGGACTTTGAGCTGATTAGGCGGTTGATAGAAGAGCACGGGGCGGCAGCCTTATCCGCTGATGCGCTGGTTGCCTTGCTCGACCAGCACCCGGAGTTGGTGGCGCTGAACGCCCACGTAGAGCAGAAGAAAATCTAGGCCACTACCGGCGGTTACGGGCGGGCTCCCTACTTTCGGGGCATGGAAACACCTGTTCCGGCCGCTGGAGCGGCTGCATTCGCGCGCATTCCTCGCTTGGTATTTCGGGCCGATGGCAACTCCCGCATAGGCCTAGGCCACGTCATGCGCCTGCTGGCTCTGGCGGAGATGCTGGCTCCACTGGCTGCTGAACTGCTTTTTCTGATTCGGCAGCCTGATCCGGAGTTGGTGCAGCAACTTACTGCCGCGGGCCTTGTGGTGCAGAAGCTGCCGCTTCGGCCGCTGCCCGAAGAAGCCGCCGAGCTGGTGCGGCAGGTGCTACGGCCTACTGACGTGGTGGTGCTGGATGGCTACGACTTCCGCTATGAGTACCAGAACACGGTGCGGGGGGTGGTAGCCCGGCTAGTGTACCTCGACGACCTGCACAGCTTCCCGCTAGCCGCCGACCTCATCCTGAACCCAGCCGGAGGCATCATCCTGAAGCAATATGAGTTGCGCCAGCCCGGCGCGCGCCTGCTTAGTGGGCCCGCGTATACCCCTCTGCGAGCGGCTTTCCGCCAGCCCCAGAAAGTCACCGCGGCTCCCGACCCGAACCAGATTCTGGTGTGCCTCGGCGGCGCCGACCCCACCCACCAAACCCAGCGCGTAACGGCGGCGCTGCTAGACTTGCCCTCGGCCCCGCAGGTGCATGCCGTAGTGGGTAGCGCCTACGCAAGCTGGGACAGCCTACAGTCGTGGGCTCAGGATCAGCCCCGGCTGCTACTGCACCGTAACCTTACGGGGGAGCAGTTGGCCGAACTGATGCGCCAGTGCGGGGCGGCCGTGTGCTCGGCCAGCACCGTGAGCTACGAGTATTGCGCGGCTGGCGGAGGCCTGTTGTTCATCCTGCCAGTGGCCGACAACCAATACGACATAGCCCAGTATCTGCGGCAGGCTGGTCTAGCCCTACCCTACACCTCGGCTTCCAACGTACTGACCTCGCCCGAAGCTGCCCGCATTGCCAGCCAGTTGCAAGAGGCGCAGCGCAGCGTATTCGATGGGCTGACGGCCGAGCGGCTCCGCCAGGAG
Source organism: Hymenobacter taeanensis (assembly GCF_013137895.1). Taxonomy (NCBI): domain Bacteria; kingdom Pseudomonadati; phylum Bacteroidota; class Cytophagia; order Cytophagales; family Hymenobacteraceae; genus Hymenobacter; species Hymenobacter taeanensis. The sequence continues at coordinate 3,691,588 of NZ_CP053538.1, read as the reverse complement.
TTTACCGCGCTGCTGCCGCCGCCCCCACCCTTCTACCTGCGCCCCGTCACGGCTGCTGACTCCGACCAGCTTCTGACCTGGACCAATGAGCCAGCGGTGCGACAGCACTCCTTCAACCCCAACCCCGTAGCCCCCGCCGACCACCGGCAGTGGCTGGCCGCCCGCCTCGCCGATCCGCAGGCCCTGCTCCTGTTGGCCCAGGATGCTGCCACTGGCCTACCTGCCGGCCTGATCCGGTTTGCCGTGGAGGGCGAGGAAGCCACCCTGAGCTATTTGCTGGATGCCCGGTTCCGGGGTCGGGGCTTGGCGGCGCTGCTGCTGCTGGCCGGCACCCGTCATGTTACGGCGCAGTTTCCGCAAGTACGGAGTGTGCTAGGCCACGTGCAGCCAGCCAATGTAGCTTCGGTTAAGGCTTTTGAGCGGGCTGGGTTTTGGCAGTTGCCTGATAAACTTGCAGAGGCAAATGAGGTTACTTTTTGCTGGGCAGCGGCCGGCTCTGCTGCGTGAAGCTTCCGGCGCACTTGTTCCAGCCAACCTGCCCTCAATCAATCCCTGAACCCGACGCATACTTCTAATCCTATAGCCCCGCCTCCCGCGGGGCTTCGTATTTTTGCAGCATGCAGATTTCCATCGGCCCTCGCCCCATTGGCCCCGACCAACCGCCTTTCATCATTGCCGAGCTCAGCGGCAACCATAACCAGGACCTCAACCGGGGCTTGGCCATTATAGATGCCATGGCGGCGGCCGGTGCCCACGCTATCAAGCTCCAGACGTATACCGCCGATACCATGACGCTGCCCGGCGCCTACCGCATCGACGACCCCAACTCCCTGTGGTACGGCCGCGAGCTGCACGAGCTCTACCAGGAGGCCCACACGCCCTGGGAATGGCACAAACCACTGTTCGACCGGGCCCGGGAGCACGGCATGCTGGCCTTTAGCTCGCCTTTTGATGAAACCGCCGTGGATTTCCTGGAAACCCTCGACGTGCCCGCGTACAAAATTGCCTCCTTCGAAAACACCGACTGGCCCCTACTCCGCCGGGTAGCAGCCACCGGCAAGCCCGTAATTATGAGCACCGGCGCCAGCACCTTAGCCGAGGTAGCCGAAGCCGTGCAGGTGCTGCGCGAAGCTGGCTGTAAGGAGCTGATATTGCTGAAGTGCACCAGCACCTACCCCGCCACTCCCCAGAACACTAACCTACGCACGCTGCCACACTTCCAGCAGCTCTTCCCCGACTGCCTCGTGGGCCTCTCCGACCACACCATGGGCGTGGGCGCTGCCGTAGCTGCCGTGGCCCTGGGTGCCTGCGTAGTAGAAAAACACGTGACCCTGCGCCGCGCCGATGGGGGTGTGGATTCCGCCTTCTCCCTGGAGCCGGAAGAAGTAGCCCAACTGGTAACCGAAACCGAACGGGCGTGGCAGGCCCTAGGCCAGGTGCAATACGGCGTGCAGCGGGCCGAGGAAAAAAGCCGCCTCTATAAACGCTCTCTGTATGTAGCCCAGAATATTGCAGCCGGCGATGTGTTCACCAAAGAAAACCTGCGCGTAGTGCGCCCCGGCGACGGTCTGCCACCCCGTTACTACGATCAGCTCCTGGGTAAACCTGCCCGCCAAGATCTGCGCGCCGGCACTCCCCTGACCTGGGAGGCGCTCTAGACCATTACCTGGACCGAAACCAGAAAAAGCCTGTCATGCTGAGCTTGTCAAAGCATAACGTTCTGATTTACTTGTTCAGGACCTGTCAGCTACTGCTTTTACCACCTTCTTTGCTTGACTTGCCATCTTTTGATGCCCGACGTTTCTTCCACTCCCGCCGCCCGCTTGCGCGACATCCTGCAGCTCCGGTTTACGGACCTGTTTACGGGTTTGCCGGCGCACATGCTGGAGCCTATTTCTCCGGCTAGCTCGCTTAAGCGGCTGCTGAAGGTGGCGGGGTACGCGACGCTACGGCTAGTGGGCAACGTGTTTCGGCCGGTGCGTAACGCGGAGGAACTGCGGGGTAAAGTGTGGCTTTATGTGGTGAGTCAGAATAATTACGACTCCCTGCATTTTGTGCGGGAGGCCCGGCCAGATAGCGTGCTGGTGGCGGGGCAAAGCAAGCAGATTGGGCGATACAACCAGCAGGTAAACCGGCTGTCGTTGCGGCGGAAGCTGCTGTACTATGGCCAGCTGCCGGGCGTGCTGCTAGGCCTCTGGCGCACAGAAGGCACAAAGGCGTGGCGGTTTTTCGACTTGGTTTTCAACGCTATTGGCTACTTTGAGGTGTACTGCCGGGCGCTGCGTCATTACCGGCCCCAGGCCATCATCTTCGCCAACGACCACAACGACGACGCCCGAGCCATGCTGCTGGCAGCCCGCGCCTGCGGCGTACCCACCGCCTATGTGCAGCACGCCAGCGTCAGCACCAGCTTCCCGCCGCTGGGGTTTGATTTGAGCTTGCTGGAAGGGCAGGATGCGCTGGATAAGTACCGGCAGTGTGGCCCCGTACACGGCCGCACCGAGCTGGTAGGCATGCCAAAAGCCGATGCCTTTTTAGCTACTAAAAACCAAAACCCCGCCGTGCAGCGCGTAGGCCTGGCCTGCAATACCCTCGATGATACTCAGGCCATTGCCGATGCGCTGGGCCACCTGTTACGCGAGTTTCCGACTATCACGTTCACCTTCCGCCCGCACCCCAGCGATAAGCGCGACTTTTCCTTTCTGCGCCAGCAACACCCGCAGCTGCAGTTTTCCGATGCGCGTCAGCAGAACGTCTTCGAGTTTCTGCTGCAGCAGGATGCCCTTGTCGCCGCCGATACCAGCACCCACCTGGAGGCGACGCTCCTGAACCTGGCCAGCATCTACTACCGCTTTGCCACCCACGGCATCACCGACGATTACTATGGCTACGTTGCTCACGGCCTAGTAGAGCGAGCCAATACCCTCCCGGAACTTACCGAGTTAGTGCGCCGCTACCAGCAGCACAAGCCCCTCGACCTCTACCGCCGCGCCGCCTACTACAATGCCACCCTCGGCACCCCCGACGAAGGCCATAGCCAACAACGCGCCCTCCGCCTCCTCGCCGGCTGGCTCCCCGAACAGGCCTAGAATAGCTCCGCGCCCTCCGCGAAAACTTCTGCGTACCTCTGCGGGAACTGTCGTGTGCTAAACCTGCTATACTTGCGCCACTATGCCCGCTCCCGCTTTCCCGACGCCCCCGCAGCCTATTCCCGCCGAGACCCGACTGGCCTACGTGCTCCGTCACTTCCGGCTGGCCTATGAGAACGTGCCGGACGTTTCTATTGGCTACGCGGACACCCAACCCCAACTACAGATAGCAGGAGGCGCAGGCGAGTTTTTCAACGGAACAAATCCTTATCCCGCAGCCCCCACCATGCGGGAGTGGCTAGGCCAATCGGTGCCGTTTTTCTTTGATGTGGAGCCGCAGAAGCCGTTGCTGGAGTGGTTGCCAAATGGATACGCTATTATCAACGCGGATATAATCTCAGGAGCGTTTTACCTGCTCAGCGGCTGGCAGGAATATTACTCGGAAGAGCGCGACCAGCATGGCCGGTTCCCCTATTCAGCCAGCGTGCAGCGACAGTATGGATTCGTGACAGTACCGGTAGTGAATTACTACTTTGATGTGCTGAAAACGGCCGTGGAGCATATCGTAGGCTACTCCTTACAACCCCGTACCTGGTCAAATGGCGCCAAGTGGGCCGCCTTCATTACCCACGATATCGACAACCTCTACAGCGCCTGGAAAGCACCCACCAAAGCCGCCTTCCAGCGCCGCGACTGGCCTAGCTTGGCCCGGCACCTCTGGCAGCATTTCACTCAGAAGGACGCCTGGGACAACCTAGAGCACGTGAGGCAAACGGTAGCCAGCTATGGCGCTAAAAGCACGTTCTTCTTTCTGCCCGAGCACCGCAAAGCCGCTAATGGCACACCTAATGCCGATTACAAACTGCGTAAGGTGTGGCAAAGTGCAGTAGTTGCAGTCGACAATTCTGAAATTGGCCTGCATGCCAGTTTAGGCACCGACAAATTACATCTGCGATTTAAAAGGGAAGGAGACTTACTGCAACATTTCAAAAAGGGCGATAAAGACTTCGGTGTCCGGTTCCACTATTTAGGTTGGGAACCACGTATCACGCCTACTTTAGTGAGTCTTCATGGACATTCTTATGATTCTACGCTAGGGTTTGCAGAGCACTTTGGCTTCCGGAATTCCTACTGCCTGCCGTTCTATCCATTTAATTTAGGGGCTAGCCCCTTTTCCGCCGAACCTGATCAGGGGAAGTCAGAATTTTCACCCAAAGCACCGGCACTTGTTACTCTAGGGCCTAAAAACTCTATTCAGATGTCTCCCTTCCTCGAAATCCCGCTCAACGTGATGGATGCCACGCTCCATCACCCGCGCTACTTGCAGTTGGTGCCTGAGGAAATCCTATCGGTCCTGACGCCAATGTTCCAGGAAATTGAGCGATTCGGTGGGGTCTGCACGGTACTCTGGCACAACGAGAACTTCGACCCAGCTAATGAGAACACCGGCCCGTACCAGTTCGCCGAAATCATGGAGTACCTTCGCAGCCGCGCTGTGGCGTTTGTCAACGGCTCCGATATTTTAGGTGCACTAGCTAAGCACAAAAGCACGGCATCCTGACGCAGGAAAAATCTTGTTACGTCAGCACGACCTTTCTAGGTAATAAGATCCCTCCTGCGTCAGGATGACGTGCTGTTATCTTTCTCGGCACCCTCACAAATTCACCACTTCACCATTTCACCACTTGGGTATAGTTCAGCGGCAGGGGCTGCGTAACACGGTCATTTCCTACATTGGGCTGGCGCTGGGTTTTGTGAGCACAGCCTTGGTGCTGCCCAATTTTCTAGCGCCCCAGCAACTCGGCGTGACGGCAACGCTGGCTTCGGTTGCCACGCTGTATGCGCAGATTGCCGCCTTTGGCTTTGCCAGCGTCGGCATTCGGTTCTTTCCATATTTCCGCCACCCAGAGTCGGGGCACCGGGGGTTTCTGCCCTTGCTGGTGGGCGTGCCGCTATTGGGGTTTGCTGTGGTTACGGCGCTATATTTTCTAGGAAAGCCCGTGCTGCTGCCCTGGTACGGGCAAGACGCGCCGCTGCTGGCGCCTTACTACACCTGGGGCGCCGTACTGGCCCTGTTTACTATGCTGTACTCGGTGCAGGACGCTTACCTAAAGGCGCTGTACCATACCGCCTTTTCCTCCTTCGTGCAGGATGTGCTGCAGCGGGTCCTCATTATAGCTGGGGCCTTGCTGTTTGGGTTTGGCTTTCTATCATTCCCGAACTACGTGCTGTGGTTTGTAGGCGTAAACGGCACCATTACCTTGCTGCTGACCGCTTACGTAGCAACTATTGGAGAACTGCACTGGCGGCCCACACGGCAGGTACTCACGGTGCGGCCCCTGCGTGAACTGTTGGGCATGGGGGCATTCACCCTGCTCGGGAGCCTGTCGGGTAGCATTATCATGTTTATTGACACGCTCATGGTGGGTGCGCAGGTAAGCGTGGCGGCAGCCGGAATTTACGCAGTGGCGGGCTACATCAGTACCGCCCTAGCTATTCCGGCCCGCTCCCTCAACAAAATAGCCTTCCCTCTGCTCGCCGATTACTGGAAGCAGCAGGACCTGCCCCGCATGGCCGACTTCTACCGCCGTGCCACTCGCCTCAACACGCTGCTGGGCTGCTACCTGGCCTTGGGCATTGGGTTGAATCTGGATTTCATCTACTCCTTGATGCGCAACACCAGCTACGCCGAAGGTACAGTGGTGGTCCTGCTGCTGCTCGGCAGTAAGCTCTTCGATGGCATCACCGGCGTAAATGCCCTGATTGTTATAACCTCCCCCCGTTACCGTTACGACTTGATTTTCAACGTATCGCTGGCCTTGTTGACGGTGGCGTTGAACTGGCTTTTGATACCGCGTCTGGGCATGGTGGGGGCAGCAGTAGCCGCCTGCGTAGCCCAGGTAAGTATCAATGTGGCTCGAACGTGGTTTGTGTGGCATAGTTACCGCATGCAGCCCTTCACCTGGCGCATCCCGCTGATTCTGGGAATTGCCGCCGCGGCGGGTGGTGCGGCCTGGCTCCTTCCAGCGCTATCCTCCCCTTTCCTGACGATGCTGTTGCGCTCCACGGTACTGACGATTTTGTACGGCGGCATAATTCTGCTCACCAACTCGGCGCCCGAAGCCACTGGCGTTTTGCAGAAAATTAGCCGTCGATTTATTCCATAATCTGTCCTAGCACACTGGCACAACGTGAAGCCCTTTTGCTTTTTCAGGAAGCTTTATTCTTGTCAAGTTTCTACATGCAAACCATTGATATATACTTTATCAACATCATTTTAATTTATTGATAATCATGGTTTTAAACATATATACCCTGTATTCATCAACCCAGTTGAAAAACAATTATTGCCCTACATAGTTAGTCCACCCGAATGTCTGGTTTTCCCACCTACGCTTTCCCCATTTTTGCTTTTGACAGCAGCACCAGATCAACTGCTGAAAAAATAAAATTTGGAAGTGTAAAATTTCGACCAGTACATTTGTAGGACCAATTCTTTACCCACAAAAGGATTGTTTTTATACAGAGGCGTGGAGAGACAGGCTCTACGAAGCGCCGGCAACCATCCGTAAGTGCGGAACGGTGCCAAGTCCTGACCATATAAAAACAACAGCACCGTGAACCGCTTCATCAACTCCGCCGATTCTGCCACCTCCACTGCTGTACAGCATGGGTGTTGTGGTATGGCTACTCCCGTCTGTATGGCAGGGGCATGTTGTTGTTGCTAAGGGCCACACTCCTCCTTTTTCCTGGTTTGTAGGCTGATTAAGCTTCTCTGACGTGCGCAAGTGCGCGTCCGGCTGAATCGTCTGCACCCGCCTTTTTCGCCCGGCGAAATTGTGCACCTGTCGCGCCGCGACGATGCCTTACTGCCTGGGCCATTTTCGGCCGGACTGCTGCCCTTACGGTGGCCACTCCTCACTTCTCTTCTTGTTATGTCTGCAGCATCTGCTGCGCCGGCCGTCCTGCCCGTGCTCGACGACCTGCGCCTTCGGCTCACATCTGCTACCGCCCTGGAGCGCTTACGTCTGGTGGCAGAGCACTTCCCCGGCAAAGCCGTCTTCTCTACTTCCTTCGGGCTGGAAGATCAGATTATCAGCCACTTGATTTTCGCGAATGGGCTACCTATCAAGGTATTCACGCTGGACACCGGGCGCAATTTTCAGGAGACCTACTCTATCTGGAATAAGACTCTGCTGAAGTACGAGCAGCCCATTGAGGTGTACTTCCCGCGCCAGGAAAGTGTGCAGGATTTGCTCCTCGCCAAAGGCCCCAACAGCTTCTACGAGAGCGTCGATAACCGCAAGGAGTGCTGCTACATCCGGAAGGTGGAGCCCCTGAACCGGGCCCTGGCAGGGCAGCAGGCCTGGGTTACCGGCATCCGGGCTGAGCAGTCGCAGAACCGGCAAACCATGGATCCCGTGGAGTGGGATGCCGCCCATGAGCTAACCAAAGTTCACCCCCTCTTCGACTGGACCTGGGAGCAAGCCGTGGCCTACGCCCAGGAAAACAGCATTCCGGTAAATCCGCTGCACCAGCAGGGCTTCGTAAGCATTGGCTGCGCCCCCTGCACCCGCGCTATTAAGCCAGGCGAGGATTTCCGGGCCGGCCGCTGGTGGTGGGAAGACCTTTCCGCCAAGGAATGTGGCCTACACGCCACTACCCACCACGATGGCCCCGACCCGGTGGTGGAGCCAGTGCCCGCGGGCTAGACTAGGTGATTTGGCAAAGCTTAGAACGTCCTGCTTGATCTGGCGTCCGCGCAGCCGAAGCATCTCTCCCTCTGGCTAACCAACTGGCCTAGTACAGTAATGAAGCGGCAGAGATGCTTCAGCTGCGCTCAGCATAACAAAGGATTCAAAACAGACTCTTTCTATGAGTACCCCTCATTTCGATTACCTCGACCGGCTGGAAGCCGAAGCTATTCATATCCTGCGGGAAGTGGCGGGCCAGTTTGAGCGTCCCGCCCTGCTGTTTTCGGGCGGCAAAGACTCCATCGTGCTCACGCGGTTGGCCGAAAAAGCCTTTCGCCCCGGCCGTTTCCCTTTCCCGCTGGTGCACGTGGATACCGGTCACAACTTCCCGGAGGTATTGGACTACCGCGATGAGCTGGCCGCCCGCCTCGGCGAAAAGCTTATTGTGCGCAGCGTGGAAGAAACCATTAAGCGCCAGCGCCTGCGGGAGCCGGGCGGCAAGTATCCCAGCCGCAACCCCCTGCAGACTTACACGCTGCTGGAGGTAATCGAGGAGTTTGAGTTCGACGCCTGCATTGGCGGGGCCCGCCGCGACGAGGAAAAGGCCCGCGCCAAGGAGCGCATCTTCTCCGTGCGAGATGAGTTTGGCCAGTGGGACCCCAAGCGCCAGCGCCCCGAGCTCTGGAACGTGTACAACGGCCGCATCCAGAAGGGCGAAAACGTGCGCGTGTTCCCCATTTCTAACTGGACCGAGCTGGACGTGTGGCGCTACATTCAGCGCGAAAACATCCAGCTGCCCGACATCTACTTCGGTCACGAGCGCACCTGCGTGGTGCTGCCCTCGGGCCAGCTCCTAGGCCTCTCCGAGCACCTGCAGCTTGATGACGACGATGAAATTGTGACGCGTCAGGTCCGCTTCCGCACCGTGGGCGACTCTACCTGTACTGCTGCTGTGGAGAGCGACGCCAGCACCGTGGAAGATATTATTCAGGATCTGCTGCTGGCCAAAGTAAGCGAGCGGGGCGCCACCCGCCTCGACGACAACATCTCGGAAGCCGGCATGGAAGACCGCAAGCGCAACGGCTATTTCTAAGTGGTGAAGTTGTGAAAGGTGATGTTGTGAACAGACAACACACTTCACCTAAACGACCAACTCACAATTTCACAACCTCACAATTTCACCTCATGGACTTACTTCGATTTATCACGTGTGGCAGCGTTGACGACGGCAAAAGCACCTTGATTGGGCGTTTGCTTTACGATTCCGAATCAGTATCGCTGGACGTGCTGGCGGCTCTGGAGAAGCGGCAGGCTTCAAACGGCACCGTGGATCTGGCGCTGCTGACCGATGGCCTCCGTGCTGAGCGTGAGCAGGGCATCACGATTGACGTGGCCTACAAGTACTTCACCACGCCCCGCCGCAAGTTCATCATCACCGATGCGCCCGGCCACGTGCAGTACACCCGCAACATGGTAACCGGCGCCAGCAACGCCGACCTAGCCATTGTGCTGGTAGATGCTCGCCAGGGCGTGATTGAGCAGACCCGCCGCCACACGCTGATTGCGGCGCTGCTGGGCATCCGCCACTTCGTGCTGGCCGTGAACAAAATGGATTTGGTAGGCTACGATGAGGCTGTTTTCGCCAAAATTGCCACCGATTACGCCGAGCTCACCAACCATTTCAATCTGCCGGCGGCCGTAGCCATTCCGCTTAGCGCCTTGCAGGGCGATAACGTAGTAACGCATTCTACGCACCTGCCCTGGTACACCGGCCCCAGCCTATTGGAACACCTGGAAAGCGTGCCCGGTACGCTGGAACGATCCGCGGAGCCCCGCTTCCAGGTGCAGTATGTCATTCGGCCCCAAACGGCGGAGCTACCCGATTACCGGGGTTACGCTGGCCAGATTCAAAGCGGCGAATACCGCCGGGGCGACCGGGTACTGGTGCTGCCTTCGGGGCTGGAATCGGAGATTGAAGCGCTGGAAGTCAGCCAGCAGGAAGTAGAAGCGGCGGCGGCACCCCAGGCCGTAGTTATTCGGCTGCGCGATGATGTGGACGTAAGCCGCGGCGACTCTATCGTGCCCCTAGGCCAGCAGCCCACCATTACGCGGGAGCTGGAGGCCACCCTGTGCTGGATGAGTGAACAGCCCCTGTGGCCGGGCCGCAAGCTGCTAGTGCAACATCATTCCACGCTGGTGAAGGCGGCCATTCCGGCTATCCTCTACAAGGTAAACGTGCAAACCTTCGCCAAAGCCGCCGCCGAATCAGCTCAGCTCAACGATATCGTGCGGGTGCGTATCAAAACCGCCCTCCCCTTGGCCGTTGATACTTACCAGGAAAACCGGGTTTCCGGGTCCTTTATTCTGGTGGATGAGCTGAGCGGCGACACCGTGGCGGCTGGCCTTGTCGAAGCCGCCAACTCCGAGTATTTCACCGCGCCGGTAGCGCCACCGGTAGCCTTTTCAATCTAGAAATTAGACGTGAGAGCTTAGAACGGAGAGTCTTTCCAGGCCTATATCCTCTCCGTTCTAAGCTCTCACATCTCAGCTCTACCTTCTATGTCAACCACCAAAACACCCCATCTTACAGTGCTTGGCGCCGGCCCCGGCGACCCGGAGCTGCTCACGCTTAAGGGGGCGCGGGTGCTGGGTGAGGCCGATGTAATCCTCTACGACGCGCTGGCTAACAACGATTTGCTGCAGCACGCCCGCCCCGATGCCCTCACCATTTTCGTGGGCAAGCGCCGGGGCCTCCGCAGCTACAGTCAGGAAGAAATCAACGCCCTGATTGTGGAATATGCTCATCAATACGGACATGTAGTGCGCTTGAAGGGCGGCGACCCGTTTGTGTTTGGCCGCGGCCGCGAAGAAATGCTCTACGCTGAGCAGCATGGCCTAGCCACTGATTACGTGCCCGGTATTAGTAGCGCCGTGGCAGCAGCAGGCAGCGTGGGCATTCCCGTAACACACCGCGGCGCTAGTGAAGGCTTCCGGGTGATTACAGCCACTACTGCCACCGGTGAGCTGTCCGCAAGCGTAGCCGAGGCCGCCCGCTCCCGCTCTACCACCGTCATTCTGATGGGCCTGGGGGAGCTGAACCGCATTGTAGCCCTCTATACTCAACACGGCCAAGCCGATACGCCGGCGGCTATTGTGCAAAACGGCACCCTGCCTACGGCTCGCTTCGTGGCTGGCCCGGTAGCCCAGTTGCCAGCCCTGGCCAAGCAGGCTGGTATTGGGGCGCCGGCCATTATTCTGGTAGGCGAAGTGACCCGCTTAGCCACTGCTGAAAACCTGACGGGGACACTGCCAACCGATGTTTTCGCTCTGCTGCCGGCCTACGCCGAAGTTGCCTAACCTTTTTGCGCTCGTCGCGCCGCTTTTTCCTGTTCCATGACCACTGCTCCTTCCCCTATTCTTCCCATTGGCTTCGATGAGGCCACACTTCAGCAGCTGACGGCCGGGCTTACCGAGCAGCAGCTGCTCTGGCTGAGCGGCTACCTCTACGGGCGGGCCGCGGCGGGTCAGCCGGCGCCGGCCACTCAGCCGGGCGCGGCAGTTGCCGCCACCGCTCCGGCTGGCCCGGCTCAGCTTACTATTCTGTACGGCTCCCAGACCGGCAATAGCAAGAAGGCCGCAACCATTACGGCGGAAATAGCGCGCCAGAAAGGCCTGACCGCCACGGTGCGCGACATGAACGACTACCCCACTAGGGATCTTAAAACCGAGCAGCAACTGCTGGTGGTAGTGAGCACCCAGGGCGAAGGCGACCCACCCATTGCGGCCGAGGAGCTGCATCAGTTTCTGCTGAGCGCCCGGGCCCCCAAGCTGCCGGAGCTGCAGTACGCCGTCCTGGCGCTCGGTGATAAAAGCTACCTGCAGTTCTGCCAGACCGGCTTTGAGTTCGACCAGCGCCTGGCTGAGCTGGGTGGTAAGCGCCTGCTGGAGCGCGTAGACTGCGACGTGGAGTTTGAGGACGAAACCCGCAAGTGGGCCGCCCAGGTACTGGAAGTTCTAGCAAAGTCGGCCTCAGCAGCACCAGCGCCGGTAGCAGTAGCCGCCGCGCCGGCGGCGCTGTCTGGGGTGCTGCCGGGTGGCCTAACCGCACCGGCTGCGGTGGCCTACACTAGCCGTAACCCATTTCAGGCGCCGTTGCTGGAGAAAATCCAGCTCAATGGCCGCGGCTCCACGAAGGAAACCTACCACCTGGAATTTTCGCTGGAAGGCTCCGGCATTCAGTACGAAGCCGGCGACGCCCTGATGGTGCAGCCCACGAACCGCCCCGCCCTGGTGGAGGAAGTGTTGCAGGCTGCTCACCTGAACGCCAGCGCCCCCGTGCGCCTGGAAAGCACCGAGCTGGACCTGACCAGCGTCCTGACCGAGCATCTGGAATTATCCGTAGTGACGCGCGACGTGCTGGAGCGCTACGCCGCCCTGGCTCCGCAGCATGGCCGTTTGCGCGAAATTCTGGCTGATAAAGCGCAACTGCCAGCCTACCTCTACGGCCGCGATGTGGCGGACCTGCTCACCGAGTTTCCGGTGGAGCTTTCAGGGCAGCAGTTGGCGGCGGTGCTCCGGCCCCTGCCCGCCCGCGCGTACTCCATTGCCAGTAGCTTGCTTGCCCACCCTGAGGAAGTGCACCTAACCGTGGGCGCCGTGCGGTACCAGGCCTACGGCCGCGACAAGCACGGCGCTTGCTCGGTGTACCAGGCCGACCACCTCAACCTGGGCGACACCGCCCGCGTGTGGGTTGACCGCAACGAGTACTTCAAGCTGCCCCAGGATGGCGCCACCGATATCATCATGGTGGGCGCCGGCACGGGCGTAGCTCCGTTCCGGGCTTTCGTGGAAGAGCGGGCCGAAACGGGAGCAGCGGGCCGCAACTGGCTGGTGTTCGGCAACCCCCACTTCACCACCGACTTCCTGTATCAGACGGAGTGGCAGCAGCACCTGAAAAAAGGCACGCTGGACCGCCTCGACGTGGCTTTCTCCCGCGACCAGGAGCAGAAAGTATACATCCAGCACCGCCTGCTGGAGCAGGGCCGCCGCCTCTACGACCAGCTCGAAAACGGCGCCTACTTCTACGTATGCGGTGACAAAACCCGCATGGCCGCCGATGTGCAGCGCGCTCTGCTCACCGTCATCGGGCAGGAAAGTGGCCTAGGCGAAGAGTATGCCGCTGAGTACCTAAAGAAGCTGAAGAAGTCGCGCCGCTTTTTGGAAGACGTGTACTAGGCTACTAAAAGGCCATTAAACACTGTAGAGACGCAACATTTTGTGTCTCGTAGTTGAACGACCCACTGCAGAATGACTGGTCTAAAATGATGCAGACTAAACAACATCAGCAATGACGAGTCGCAAAATATTGCGCCTCTACACTCCGCCGTCAGCACGCGAGATGTCTCGACTCCGCTCGACGTGACGAACCTTAACCAACCTACTCCATACCAATTAGATGCGTGTCCTGATAAAGCGATGTTGCTGCTGCTGGTAGCCGCCGGTTGAGCGGCTCCTGCGCCCTCATCCACTGGCCTACGGCCCCGCCAACTGCACATCCTTTACTCCAAAACACCTTCTATATGCTGAAGCAGTACTATGCTTCTTTCTGGTTGCTCCTGCTCTTGTTGTTCGTGAGCATCCTGTCGGCTAACGCCCAAGAACCCTTAATCTCCATTAGCGGTACCGTGCGCGACAACACCAACCAACAGCCCCTGCCGGGCGTGAGCATCAGCGTGAAAGGTGGGGCCGTGGGTACGCTGAGTGAGGCCGATGGCACGTTTGCCCTGCAGGCGAAGCTGCGGTTTCCGTTTACGCTGGTGTTTAACTTTATCGGCTACGAATCACGGGAGCTGGAAATTGCCAGCGGCAGCCAGCCCATTGCCGTGAAGCTGGAGTCGAAGGCAGTGCTGGTGAACGAGGTGGTGGTATCGGCTTCGAGGGTAGATGAGAGCCGCCTGAAGTCGCCGGTGGCTATTGAGAAGCTCGACATTCGAGCCATCAAAGAAACGCCTGCGCCTAGCTTTTACGATGCCCTTGGAAATGTAAAAGGCGTGCAGATGACCACCAGTTCACTCACGTTTAAAGTGCCCAATACGCGCGGCTTCAATACCCCCAACAACTTCCGTTTCATGCAGCTCGTGGATGGTGTGGATATGCAGGCCGCCACCCTGGGCGTGCCGCTGGGCAACGCCATTGGGCCGACGGAGCTGGATATTGCCAGCGTGGAAATTACGCCCGGTGCGGCGTCGGCGCTGTATGGCATGAACGCCATCAACGGCATGGCCAACCTCACTACCAAAAGCCCTTTCAGCTACCAGGGTCTGAGCGTGTACCAAAAGGTAGGCGTGAACCACGTAGATGGCAAAGACCGCGACCCGAGTGCCCTCACCGAAACGGCCGTGCGCTGGGCGCAGGTGGTGGGCCCGGCACAGCGACTGGCCTACAAAGTTAACCTGAGCTACCTGCGCGGCACCGACTGGCTGGCCAATACTCAAACCGACCAGAACCCACAAACAGCGGCCTCGGCCAACCCTCGCTTCTCGGAGCTGAGCGGTGCCAACAACCCCGCCGCCGACCTCTGGAACCGCTACGGCGACGACAACGCCGGCAACGTGTCCATCACAATTCCTTATAACGGCCGCAACGAGACGTTCAACGTGCGCCGCACGGGCTACTACGAGCGTGATTTGGTAAACCCCATCGTGCGCAACATCAAGGCCGATGCCAGTCTGCACTACAAGCTCACGGAAAAGCTGGAACTGAGCTACGGCTACCGGTTTGGGCTGATGGATGGCGTATTCCAGCGCGGTAATAAGATTCAGCTAGACGGCGTAACGGTGCAAAACCACAAAATAGAGCTGAAGGGCGAGGATTTTACGGCCCGCGCCTATATGCTTATCGAGAATACCGGCGACTCCTACAACCTCAACCCACTGGCCCTAAACCTTGATCTGCAAAACGGCTCCAATGCCGCCTGGGGCACCAAGTTCCGGACGGAGCTGCAGAGCCAGCTAAGCGCAGGCAGTGGGCTAGCAGCCGCCATGCAGCAGGCCCGCGTGGTGGCCGATGCTGGTCGGGCCATTCCAGGAACTCCGGCCTTCGATGCGCTCAAAAACCAGATTGTGCACACCAACAACTGGGACAGCGGCGTGAACGTGCCGGGCGCCCCCATCCCCGGTGGCGCGGCCCTCACGCAGCAAAGCCGCACTTACCACACCGAGGGCATCTGGAACATCGGGCAGCGCGTGAAGTTTGCCGATGTAGTGATTGGCGCTGATGCCCGCCTGTACGAGGTGATTCCGGACGGCAACAACTTCGTGGATTTCAGTAGGCCACTTGCGGAGCGCACCACGCCCGGCGGCGACAACCAATACTACAAGAAAGTTGGCGGCTTCGCCCAGGCTACCCGCCTGCTGCTCAACAACAAGCTTAAGCTGACCGTCTCCCTGCGCGCCGACTATAACCCGGAGTTTGACCCCAAGCTGAACCCACGGGTAGCCGCAGTATATACGCTGGCCGACAAGCACAACTTCCGGGCTTCGTACCAGAACGGCTGGCGTTTCCCGTCTCTGTTTGAGGCGCTGTCGTTTGTGAACAACGGCAACGTGCGCCGCGTGGGTGGCCTAGCCCGCGTGAACGAAGGCCTGAACTACCTCGACAACTCTTATACGCTGGCGTCCATCACCACTTTCAATGCTGCCGTAAATGCCTACGTAGCCGCCAACGCAGGTACCACGGCTTCGCAGGCTGCCTTGCGCCCCGAAATTTGCTACTTGCTGAAAGTGGGTAACCTGCCCACGGAGCAGCCTGAGCAGATTAATGCCTACGAGGTGGGCTACCGCAGTGTGCTGTTCGATAACCGCGTGTCGATTGATGCTGATGCGTACTACAATGTGTACTCCGGTTTCCTAGGCCAGGTAGAAGTGAGCGTGCCCAAGAATGCAGCAGGCCAGCAAGTAACCGTGGGCTCTGATGATGCTGTGCTGGCAGCCCTCAACACCAACCGCGGTGCCCGCCAGGACCGCTACCGCGTGTATACCAACGCCCTCAACAACTACCACAGCTACGGCTCTACGCTGGGCATTACCTACAACTTCTACGAGAAATTCACCTTCGGCGGCAACGTCAATTACAACGCCCTCTCGGCCAACAAGCAGTCCGACATTTTTGTGACGGGCTTCAACACGCCGCATTGGGCCACTAACCTGTCGTTTGGCAACCGCGAGGTGGTGCGCAATGTGGGCTTCAACGTGGTATGGCGCCACCAAAGCACTTTCTACTGGGAAAGCCCTCTGGCCAACGGCCGCGTGCCCGCCTACCAGACTATTGATGCCCAGGTGAACGTGCGCATCCCCACCCTGAAATCAACCCTCAAAATGGGCAGTGCCAACCTGCTCAACAACCGCTACATCCAATACGCCGCCGGCCCCACCATCGGGGGCCTCTACTACGTGGCATTGACTTTTGACAACACTGTTTTACACTAACTAACTCCTCACCCCAACCCCTCCCCTCCGGGAGAGGCTCTAGTGCCAGAGCTCTTGTTTCTGGTTAACTAAGGCTAAAGCCCCCTCTCCCGGAGGAGAGGGGTTGGGGTGGGGTCACCTACATGGCTGATACCCAAAAACTTTCCGAAGTAGAACACGTCAAGGATGCCAGCAACTACCTGCGCGGCACCTTGGCTGAGAGCATCGTGGCACCGCTCACCGGTGCCCTCAACCCCGACGATACTCACCTCATCAAATTCCACGGCTCCTACCAGCAAACCGACCGCGACCTGGACAGTGAGCGGAAGCGCCAGAAGCTGGAGCCCCTTTACTCCCTCATGATTCGGGTGCGCGTGCCCGGCGGCGTGGCCTCCGCGGCCCAGTGGGAACGGATGGATGCCTTGGCCGACCAGTACGGCAACGGCACCCTCAAGCTTACCACCCGCCAGGCCTTTCAGCTGCATGGCGTGCTCAAGCGCAACCTTAAAAAGACCATTCAAGGCTTTAATGCCGTACTGTTGGACAGCATTTCGGGGTGCGGCGACGTGAACCGCAACGTGATGTTTAACCCCAACCCGCACCAAAGCAAGGTGCACGAGGAGGTGTATGAAATCACAAAAGCCATTGGCGCCCACCTCACGCCGCGCACCTCGGCGTACTGGGAGCTGTGGCTGGATGGCGAACCGGAGTACAGCAGCGTGCCCAATGAGGGCGAAGGTGACTTCGAGCCGATTTATGGTAAGACTTACCTGCCCCGTAAGTTCAAGATTGCGCTGGCCGTGCCGCCCCACAACGACACCGACATCTTCGCCAACGACCTCGGACTGATTGCCATTGAAGACCAGGGCCGGCTGCTGGGCTTCAACGTGGCGGTTGGTGGTGGCATGGGCATGACCTTCGGGATGCCCGAAACCTACCCGCGCCTTGGCGACCTCATCGGCTACGTGCCCGCCGATAAGGTGGTGGATGTGTGCGAGAAGGTGGTAACCATTCAGCGCGACTGGGGCAACCGCGAAAACCGCAAGTTCTCGCGCCTCAAATACACCCTCGACCGGGTAGGCCTCGACGTGTTCAAGCAGGAGCTCAACCAGCGCCTGGGCTTCGACCTGGAGCCCGCCCGCGCCTACGAGTTCAAGAGCTCCGGCGACGCTTTCGGCTGGACTACTGGCCCCGATGGCGCCCAGCACCTGACCTTATTTGTGGAAGGTGGCCGCATTGCCGACCGCCCCGGCCAGGAGCTGAAAACTGCCCTGCGCGAAATTTCCCGTTTCCATACCGGCGACTTCCGCCTTACCGGCAACCAGAACCTCATTCTGGCCAACGTGGCTCCTGAGCACAAGCTGTTGGTGCAGACTACGCTGGCCGCGCACGGCATCCAGACGGAGGCGGCCCACTACTCGGGCCTGCGCCGGGGGGCGCTGGCCTGCGTGGCCCTCAATACCTGCTCCCTGGCCTTCGCGGAGGCAGAGCGCTACATTCCACAGCTCATTGACCGCCTCGATGGGGTACTGGCGGAGCTAGGCCTGTTGCAGGACGATATTATCATTCGGATGACCGGCTGCCCCAACGGCTGTGCCCGCCCATACCTGGGCGAGATTGGGCTGGTAGGCCGGGCCGTGGGCCGCTACAACCTCTACCTGGGGGCCGGCTTCAACGGGGAGCGAATGAACAAGCTCTACAAGGAGATGTTGGACGAAGACGGCATTGTGGAAACCCTCACGCCCCTGCTCCAAGACTACGCCCAACACCGCCAGCCGCAGGAGCGGTTCGGTGACTTTGTCATTCGGCAGGGCTACGTGCAGCCGACTACCCACGGGCTGAATTTCCACGTCTAGGCCTATCCTGGCGCTCAGCTGACGCACTATCCTGACCACCGAACTCCGCCTTAAGCACAAATAAATCAGTGCTTTTGTCTATTTTACCTTTCACAACCTCTCTACCGTGCTATGAACACAGCCGAAACTACCGTTCCCAGCGTGCCTGACATAGTGCCCGCCGCCAGCGGTTCTAACCGACTGTTTCCCATCTTCTTGAAGATGGAGCAGCTGCACGTTTTGTTGGTGGGCGGCGGCAACGTAGGCCACGAGAAGTTAGCGGCCATCCTTGCTAATAGCCCGGCCACGGCCGTGACGGTGGTAGCCACGTATTTTTCAGATCAGCTCCTGGAGCTGGCGGCGAGGCACCCGGCCGTGCAGCTGCGCGAGCAGGCCTACCAAACCACCGACCTCGTTGGCCACGACCTGGTACTTGTGGCCACCGACGATAAGGAGCTGAACCTGCGCATAAAGGCCGATGCTAACCGCCAGCGCCTGCTCTGCAACGTGGCCGACACGCCCGCTGCCTGCGACTTTTACCTGGGCTCTATTGTGCAGAAAGGCGACCTGAAAATAGCCATCAGCACCAACGGCAAGTCACCGACCATTGCTAAGCGCCTGCGGGAAATGCTGACCTCCGCCCTCCCCGATGAGTTGCACGAGGTGCTCCAGCGCATGTCCGTGATTCGGGACAAAGTGGGCGGCGACTTCGCCCACAAGGTAAAGTCGCTGAATGCCGTAACGGCCGAGCTTACCGGCGGCCCAACGTATGAGTCGCCGGCGGCGGCGCAGTGGCGGCGCCGGGCTACGGGGGCCCTGCTGGCCTTTGCGGGCTTGCTGGTCTTCAACATCCTCTCCTACTACATCACCTGGAACCAGGTATGGGGCGTGGCCACCAACGCTAAGATGTTCTACATTTTCGTGGCCATTGGGTTTGGAGCGCAGCTGATTGACGGGCTGCTGGGCATGGGTTACGGCGTGGTAACGGCCATCAGTTTGATGAGCATGAACATTGCCCCCGCAGCCGTGAGTGCCAGCATTCACACCGCCGAAATGTTTGCCAGCGGCGCCTCGGGCTACCACCACTACCGCTTTGGCAACGTGAACAAGCGCTTGTTCAAAGCCCTCATCATCCCGGGGGTACTTGGGGCCATTACGGGGGCTTATTTGCTGTCGAAGTTCGGCGAAACATACGCGGGGTACGTGAAGCCTCTCCTGGCGGCCTACCTGCTGCTGCTGGGTATCCGTATTATTTCCAAAGCCTTTTCCAAGCCCGGCCCACGCAAGAAGCACAAGAAGCTAGGCCTGTTGGCTGCCGCCGGAGGCTTCCTTGACTCCTTCGGCGGGGGCGGCTGGGGCCCCCTTGTTACAAGCACGCTCATTGCCGGTGGCCGAACGCCGCAGTATGTCATTGGCTCAGTGAGCGTCACGGAGTTCTTCGTGACGTTTGCCAGCGCCGTTACCTTCTTCGCTACGCTGGGCATTTCGCACTGGCAGGTTATTCTGGGCCTCATTGTGGGCGGCGTAGCGGCGGCTCCTTTTGCCGCCCGCCTGGCCGGCCGCATTCCGGTGCGCTGGATGTTCGTGGGCGTGGGCCTGATGGTAATTATCTGGAGCCTGTGGGCGCTACGGAAGCTGTTTATGTAGCTTCTGTAGTGCCTAACTATCAATAAACAGACACGCCCCGCTAATCAGCAGGGCGTGTCTGTTTATTGATACTGTTTCTAGTTTAAACTTTCTCGGTTGTGAGTGTAGCCAAACAGCTGAACTGATACCCACAAAAAAGCCGGACCTGGTCCGGCTTTTTGCACTTGGCACTTCTGACTAATCTAGGCCACTTGCCGCTCCACTTCAGCACGCAGCTTACTGTGCTTTTTGCCATAGCCGAAGTAGATAGCCAGCCCAATAGCCAGCCATACGGCCAGGCGCAACCAGGTTTCCCAGGGCAGGGCCACCATCATCACCAGGCAGGTCAGGATGCCGAGAATAGGCACCAGAGGTACCAGGGGGGTGCGGAAAGAACGCGGGGCGTTGGGCTCTTTCTTGCGCATAATCAGCACGCCCAGGCACACCATCACGAAGGCCAGCAATGTGCCAATGCTCGTCATTTCGCCCACTACTGAAATCGGCACGAAGCCCGCGAAAAGCGCAATAAACAGGCCTAGCAGCAGGCTAGACTGCAGCGGCGTACGGAAGGTGGTATGAATGCGCGCAAATATGGGCGGCAGCAGCCCATCTTTTGCCATGGAGAAAAACACGCGGGTCTGGCCCAGCAAATCCACCAGAATTACGGAAGTGTAGCCAATGATAATAGCCAGAATTACAGCCGATGACAGCCAGGCGTAGGGCGTTTTTTCAATGGCAATGGCCACGGGCGCGGCGCTGCCCTTGAACTCGGTATAGTTGGCTAGGCCAGTCATCACGTGCCCGAACAGCACGAATAGAATGGTGCAGACAACCAAGGAGCCAATGATACCGATGGGCATGTTGCGCTGCGGATTCTTGGTTTCCTGGGCCATGGTAGCCACAATATCAAAGCCAATGAACACGAAGAACACTACGCCGGCACCGCGGAGAATGCCGCTCCAGCCAAACTCACCAAACGTGCCCGTATTCTGCGGGATGTAGGGATGGTAGTTGGCCGGATCAATGTACTGCCAGCCTAGGGCAATAAATACCAATACTACTGCCACCTTGAGCGTTACAACCAGCCCATTAAACCACGCCGAGCCCTTGGTGCCCCGAATAATGATGAGCGTAATGAGCGCCACAATCAGCATGGCCGGCACATTCACGTAGCCGTGCACCAGGCTCCCGTCGGCCAGCTTGGCGGTTTCAAACGGCGACATCACCAACTGCGGTGGCAAATGAATACCCGACTTGTCGAGGAACTTCAGCAGGTACTGCGACCAGCTGATGGCTACCGTGGCGGCGCCTACGGAGTATTCCAGCACCAGGTCCCAGCCAATAATCCAGGCAAATAGCTCGCCCATGGTAGCGTAGGCGTACGTGTAGGCCGAGCCTGACACGGGCACCATGGAGGCAAACTCAGCGTAGCAAAGCGCTGAAAACGCGCAGCCAATGGCCGCCACAATGAATGAGAGCGTAATGGCCGGACCGGTATTGTTGGCGGCGGCGATGCCAGTGAGCGAGAACAGACCAGCCCCAATGATTACCCCAATACCAATGGTAATTAGGTTGAAGCCATTCAGACTTCGCTTTAGGGTGTTAGCGCCCGTTTCGGCCGCTTCCTGCCGCAGCAGTTCCAGAGATTTTTTAAGCATAAAAAGTGAATGCCAGCGCACGGCTGGCCGGTGAGGTAAAGGGGCTGGTTGTGGGGTGCCGGCCGGTGGCGTACACAGGAGCAGCTCAGTAACACAAGGCGTTTGGCTTATCACGCCCCCGCCGAAACGGGTGGTGCCAACCGACACGGTGCCGGAGCAGCCGGCACAACCAGAAAAAAACGGGAGGGAAAAACGCTACCGCGGCTTAAGCGGCTTGCGCGTTAACGCGATACAGGCAAACGGGCTGCGGGTTCAACAGCAACAACACCCACCGCAACAACAGGCTTGCTCAACGGTGGGCACACCGAAGCAGGCAGCGGAAACTACAAAACGGGCAGTACGGCAGGGGCGAAAATCCACGGCAACTTGTTTTTATATGGTCAGGAATTGGCACCGTTCCGGCAGTTGCGGATGGTTGCCGACGCTTCATCGAGCCTGTCTCTCAGCGCCTCTGTATAAAAACAATCCTTTGGTCGAAAAAGAATTGGTAGGGCAAAGGTACAACCAGCTAGTGCGCATTTACAAATGCTCCCAGGCAGTGGCCTAGGCCACTCCCACTACTTCAAACGGCGCCCGACAGCCAAACAACCAGAAGGTTTAAAAGGAAAATTGACTTTTTTTTATTTTTCAAAAAATCAGATAAAAAGGAAAGGTTGGCATTTGAGTTGCAAATACATCTCTCAGAAGCCCGGATGATGCATCTAAGCTTACTCCTGTTTCCACTCTCTGATTTAACAATACAAATACTGTCTTATGAAAAAGGTTCTTGTTCTTCTCGCTGCTTTCTCTTTCTCGGCTGGTATTGCTTCAGCCCAAACTGTTTCTGCCAAAGGCAAACACAAAGTAAAAACCGAGCAGGCTGGTAAAACCCAGAAAACGCCCGAGCAAAAGGCTGAGCAAAAAGCCAAACACTTGGCTAAGCAGCTAAACCTCTCGGCTGAGCAGACCCAAAAAGTGCGTCAGCTGCACCTTGCCCGCTACCAGGAAATGCAGGCAAACCGCGCCAAGTACGCCTCGGCCGGTAAGACTGATGCGCGCAAGCAGGAAATGAAGGCCGATAAGGCCAGCTACGAAGCTCAGCTGAAGCAAATTCTGAGTGCCGACCAGTACACTAAGTACGCTCAGCTTCGTGCCGATAAAGTTGAAAAGCACAAAGCTCAGCGCAAGGCTAAAAGCTAAACCGGCCTGACTCATTCTCCTAAGCCCCAACAAATTTGTTGGGGCTTTTTTTTGTGGCTTATCTACTGAATGGGCGCCGTATTTCTAACCACTAGCCCCTGCGCGCGTATTGCGCCTACATCGCTTCCCTTCTTCTCCCACGCCCGGCAAGATTTTGCCACTTGTACAACACATGGAAAAAGGACTTCACAAAGCCCTGAAAGCAACCGGATACGTAGCTGCTACCCTAGGTGGCGCGTTAGGCCTCTACTTAGTTTCCGCCGCGGTACTATCGCGCATTACGGTACCCAAGAAAAGCACCGACCCTCTGACCGACGTCGACATCTACATTTACTCTAATGGAGTGCACACGGACATTGTGGTGCCGGCGCGCAGCAAGTACATCGACTGGACGGAAACCATTCTGCTGAAAAACACGCAGTCGAACGACCCCTCTATGCAGTACATCGGGTTTGGGTGGGGCGACAAAGGCTTCTACCTCGACACGCCCACTTGGGCGGAGCTAAAGCCCAGCACGGCCTTTAAAGCCATGTTTTACCTCGGCACCTCGGCCATGCACACTACCTTCTATCAGGAGATGCATGAGAGCGAAGACTGCGTAAAAATCAGCATCAGCCACCACGACTACCGCAAGCTGATCCGGTATATTCAGGATAGCTTTAAGTACGATGCACAAGGCCAGCCCATGTACATTGAGGGCCACAGCTACGGCCGCGACGACTCGTTTTATGAAGCGCACCGCACTTACGGTTGGTTCTATACCTGCAATACCTGGGCGAACGATGCGCTGAAATACTGCGGACAGAAAGCCAGCCTCTGGACGCCCTTCGACAACGGCATCTTCTACCAGTACCGCAACTAGTGGCCCAGGCCCGGCCGCACGATCGTTCCTCACTACGATCAGTAGGGGAGTTCAATCGAGCAGGCGTCTAGGCGGTTTGCCCTTGCGCGCCCGCCGGCAACTCCCGAAAATACCGCATCCGGTAGCAGTTCATAGCCGTGTCGCCGAGCTGCTCCAAGAGCCGGTAGTTGGCCACTGCTCCCACCGCGGCCCCAATAACCGGCACTAATTGGGCCATTTTGGCCAGGTCAATGTAGTCGCGGTACTCTTGTTGAAACGTGCGCCAGTCAAACTCGTGCACATCAGCGGGCAAGGTATGGCGGTAGGCCTCCCAGTCGGCGAGTTGCCGGTACACCTCATTGCGGGTGTGCTGGCTGCTGAATGCCAACTGAAAAACGTGCAATAGATAAAGCCGCTCAGTGTAGTCCTGCACATCGTAGCCATACAAAGCCGCAATGTCGAAGAGCAGCTTCAGCTTGAGACTCAGCAAAAGGGGAAAATCGGCGAGGCCAAGCAGGAAGCCGCCCGCGCCGGTAATGGCCCCTTCGGCGGCGGCCGTGTTGCGGTAGTAGCGCACCCGTGTGCGTACGGCCGCTTCACGGTCTGCCAGAGGTGCAGCTTCTACGGGCTTGCGCGTGATGTAGGTAGAGCCGAACAACACCCCGCGCACCATCTGCTTTATGGCCACCGTTATGGCCTCGTGCACCCGATCGGGCAACAGCGCGTTCAGCCGTATCTGCACGCGGCGCGCCAGGCGGTTCAGTAGCGTGGGCTTCTGCTGCATTTTGCGCTGCCAGGCCCGCAGCTCGGTGTAGGCCAGTTGTTCGGTGGGCATCATGGCTCTGAAAGTAAGCAGATATGCCGAAAGCCCCGTGCCGGGCACGCTTAGCCTGCTGCCCAAGCCTAGGGCCCAACCCAACAAACGGCCGACAAAAGGAAACTGTCGGTGTGTTTGGGCAACTGATGGATTGGAGCCGACATGGAGCGGCCTTGGGTGGTAGCTTGCCCTCCGTTTCACTTTACTTTACTGTATGGTAATTTCTACCCCGCGCCTAGGCCCCCCGTTCTTGCTGCACCTCCTAATTTGGGGGGTGCTGATTACGCTGCTGGCTATGCAGCCGCAAGACCGTACCCAGGGAGCTGAATTTATCTTTGTGCAAACCAGCATGCTATTCATGTTGGCCCTGGTTTTCTACCTGAACGTGGGCTGGGCCGTACCGCGCTTGCTCTACGGCCGCCGCGTAGTGCCCTACCTGGCCTTTCTGGTAGCCGCCGTGCTGAGCATCTTGGTTGTGCACTGGGTGTTAGAGGAGAACTCATATAGCCAGCCTCAGCAGGAGCAGCAGGGGTCAGAGCCCCCACAGCCGGGGCAGCATGGCTCCGACTTCCGGCCCCACGGGCCGCCCCCCAATAACTTTGAGCGGGAATTTGGCCCCCGCCGCCCGATGCGCCAGCACCGGTTTGGGCTATTCAACCCCGCTATTTTTATTACCACTTTGCTGGCGCTAGGCCTGGGCACCAGCGTGGCGGCGGTGCAGCGGGGTCAGCGGGAAGCAGAAATGCGGCAGGCACTGGAGCAGGAAAAACTCACCACGGAGCTCTCATGGCTAAAGGCCCAAATCAACCCGCACTTCTTCTTCAACACACTTAACAACATCTACGCCCTCACCCTCATTGACGGCGACCGGGCTCGCGAAGCGTTGCACCGCCTCTCGCGCATGATGCGCTACGTGCTCTACGAAACCCAAACTGGCACCGCCCCGCTTAGCCAGGAGCTGCTTTTCGTGCGCGACTATATTGACCTGATGCAGCTGCGCCTTACCAACAATGTGCACGTAGAATACCATACGCCTGAGCCCCTGCACGAGGCGCCCATTGCCCCCATGATTCTGCTCACGTTCGTAGAAAACGCCTTTAAGCATGGTGTGAGTACGGTATCGCCGAGTTCCATTCGTATTCATATTCGGCAGCCTGATGCGCAAACTCTCGTGGCCACTATATACAACACGCTCTTTGAGGAGCGCCCCACTCCGCTTGATGAGAACCATGGCATTGGCTTAGTGAATACCAAGCGTAGGCTGGAGCTGCTCTACCCCGGCCGCCACTGCCTCACGGTTACCGAGCGCACCCCCGACAACGAATACCACATTCACCTGACTTTAACGCTGCTTTCATGACGATACTAAATTGTATTGCCGTTGATGACGAGCCCTTGGCCTTACAGCTGGTGGGCAGCTTTATCGAGAAAACGCCTTTTCTGCGCTTAATGTGCAGCTACAGCAGTGCAGTAGCTGCTCTAAAAGGCCTGCAACAGCAGGAAACTCCGGTTGATGTGCTGTTCCTGGACATTCAAATGCCCGACCTGAATGGGCTGGAGCTGGCCCGGGTGCTTGACCGCGGCCCGGGGCCCGGCCGGGGGCCGCGCGTTGTTTTCACCACGGCCTTCAACCAGTATGCCCTTGACGGCTACAAGGTTGATGCCCTCGACTATCTGCTGAAGCCATTCACCTACGAGGAGTTTCTGCGGGCTGCACACAAGGCGCAGCGCTACGCCGAAGCAGAGAAGCCCGCACCGGCAGTAACTGTTCCGGCTGTGCCCGCCGAAGATTACCTCTACCTGAAAGTGGAGTACCAGCTGGTACGCGTGCCCTATGCTGACATCCTATACATTGAGGGCCTGAAGGACTACATTAAAGTATACCGCCGCAGCGAGCCTAGGCCACTCCTTTCCCTCCAGAGCCTAAAAGCCCTGGAAGAGCGCCTGCCAAAGCAGTTTATGCGCATTCATCGCTCCTATATTGTAGCTCTCAACCACATAACCACCGTGGGCCGCGGCACCGTGCAAATTGCCAACGAAACCATTCCCATCAGCGAAGGCTACCGGGAGAGCTTCGATCAGTACATCCGCCGCTGGAAGTAACGTCCTACGTGGGCCTAAGTGCTTTTGGGTGACTTTAGGCGATAGATTCGCTCAATAATCTCCACCACTTTGAGGCCTTCTAGCGCATTGGTAGTGGCGTGGCTGCGCTTTTGCACCGTTTCCACTACGTTTTCAATTATGTGCACGTGGTTGGCGGCGCTGCCCTGGTATGGGCCATAATTGTTGGCGGGGTTCGTGGGGGGTAACTCGGGCAGCGTATAGTTTCGCAAGTGGCAATATTCCACTTTATCCATGTATTGCCCACCAATTTTAAGGCTGCCATGCTCAGCAATAACCGTAAGGGAGCTTTCCAGATTCTGGTCCCACACGGCAGTGCTGTAGTGCAGCGTGCCACTGCCGCCTCGCACCAGATCAAAGGTGACGAGACCAGAGTCCTCGAATTCGGTTAGCTCCTCGTGGTTGAAATCAAAGAAGCGCGCCCCGATATTCGTGATGTCACCGAAGACCCAATAAAGCAGGTCTACGAAATGGCTGAATTGAGTAAAGAGCGTGCCTCCATCCTGCTGCTGAGAGCCTTTCCAGCCGCCGGCGCAGTAGTAGCGGGCATCGCGGTTCCAGAAACAGTTGATTTGCACTAAGTACACCTGGCCTAGCTTCCCCTCTTGAACCAGCTGCTTAAGCCAGACGGCCGGCGGTGAGTACCGGTTCTGCATTACGCCAAATACCAAGCGGCCCGTTTGCTCAGCCATGCGCACCACCGCCTCAGCATCGTGGGTACGCAACGCAATGGGCTTCTCAATTACTACGTGCAGGCCATGCGTTAGGCCAGCTATAGCTTGTGGCACATGCTGGTAATTTGGTGTAGCTATAGTTAGCACATCAGCCTCACAGCCAGCCGCAAAACACTTTTCTAAAGATGTATAGAAAGGTATTTCCGGAAACTCCCCGGCCAGTTCCCCGGCCAGCTCAGGGCGCACATCAACTAAAGCGGCCAGTTGCGCACCCGGGTAGCGGGCCACTAACGCCGCATGCCGACGACCAATGTGGCCTACACCGCAAATGACGAAGCGAACAGGAGCAGAATCAGACAAGGTGGCGTAGGAAAAAGGCGGAGAGCACAACCGCAAGCTCCGAAAAATAGGGCGTTTCTCCAGCACAAAACAAAACCCGCAGCCTCCTACACGGAAGCTGCGGGTTCACGCAGTTTATAGCCTGCTAATTGCTAAGCGTTTACTGCTACAGCAGCCGCTTCAACTCTTCAAAATTGGCATTGCTCACGTTGCGGTTGGTGCATCCAAGCTGCTGAGCGCTCTTCTGAATGTTGGCAATTCGTGAGCCGGGGTTGGGGTGAGTGCTCAAGAACTCGGGGGTACCTCCTCCACTCTGCTTCTCAGCCTTAATGAAGAAGCCGGCGGCCCCATCACAAGCATAGTAGCGTGTACCGTTAAGGTAAATGGTAGAGTACTTATCGGCTTCGGTCTCGTAGCTGCGGCTGAATTTCAACTGACCCAAGCCAGCGGCAATCTGCACCAGCTGGTTGGAGTTGTTACCCAGCACAATGCCCGCCAGCAGGCTAATGCCATACTGCTGCTGCAGCATTTGCGTGCTGTGGCGGCGGTCGGCGTGGGCAATTTCGTGGCCCAATACGCCCGCCAGTTGGTTCTCGTTATCGAGAAACTTGATCAGGCCCGTGAACACATAAATGTGGCCGCCGGGGGTAGCAAACGCATTCTGGATTTGGTCATCCTTAATGATCTGCACATCCCAGGGGAATTGCGTGCGGTACTTCAGGTTGCCATTATCCAGCACACGCTTTACCACACCATTAAGTAAGGTGTAGGCGCGGGCGTTGCTGGATTTTTCGAGCAGCTGCCCTTTCGCGCGGTAAAGCGAGTCGGTTTGATGAGCTACTTGCGCACCCAGCGCAATATCCTGGTTGATGGAAAAAAGGTTAAAGCCCTGACGGGGCGCATTAACGGCAGCCGTAGTCAGCACTGAAACAACTGCCAGCGGCAGAAAGAGAGTTAAAAAAGAACGACGCATATGTAAGGAAGAGAACAAGTATGAGGGGAGTAATACGGTTCTAAGAAAAAACAGTGCCAGCAAAGAATACGCTGTGCCCCGAAGGTGCGCGTAGGCCAGTTTTTACCTTTAGCTATTGGCCGCCAAACTGGCCTAGGGCCAAGCCTGCAACACCTGGCAGATATAGGCCACCTGCTCATTGGTGAGCATAGGGTGCATGGGCACCGACAGCACGGTGCGCGCCAAGCGCTCTGCAACCGGAAATTGCCCCTGGCTATACCCCAGATACGCGTAGGCAGGCTGCAGATGATTGGGCAGCGGATAGTATACAGCGCTAGGAATACCATGCCCCGTGAGGTAGTGCTGCAGCTTATCGCGCTGGCTCGCTACGTCTGGCACTTGCACAGTATACTGATGAAAAACGTGGCTGCTCCGGGGGTCACGCCCCGGCGGGCGCAGGCTGGAGTGGCCTAGCAGGGCCGCATCATACTGCGCGGCAATACGTTGGCGGGCGGCAGTCCAGGCACCTAAATGCGGGAGCTTCACGCGCAGTAAGGCAGCCTGCAGAGTATCGAGGCGGGAGTTTAGGCCAATGCGCTCATGATGGTATTTGCGGGTTTGGCCGTGGT
Source organism: Hymenobacter taeanensis (assembly GCF_013137895.1). Lineage (NCBI taxonomy): Bacteria > Pseudomonadati > Bacteroidota > Cytophagia > Cytophagales > Hymenobacteraceae > Hymenobacter > Hymenobacter taeanensis. The sequence goes on along the minus strand of NZ_CP053538.1, from coordinate 3,662,669 downwards.
TGGCAAGCTGGCGCAATAGCTGGGCGCGGGCCGCATCTCGCGTGAACAGTGCACCCCCATCGCCAAACCCACCCAGGTTTTTGCTCGGAAAGAAGGAGGTAGTCCCTACCTCCCCCACGGTACCGGCAGCCCACACTTCTCCTGCTGCGGTAGTAAATGTGGCTCCAATTGCCTGGGCGTTGTCTTCAATGAGGGCCACGCCGTGCTGATTAGCTAACTGCCGGAGGGCTTCCAGATCAGCGCATTGCCCAAATAAATGCACCGCCAGAATAGCCCCTGTGCGGGGTGTAATGGCCGCAGCAGTAGCGGCGGGGTCTAGGTTATAGGTATGCGGGCTTACCTCCACGGGCACGGGCACTAAGCCCAGCACCGCCGCGGCCTCCCAGGTAGCCACGTACGTGAAGGCTGGCATCAACACCTCCGTACCCGGGGGCAGGCTCAGGCTCAGGAGGGCCAGTTGCAGAGCATCAGTGCCGTTGGCACAGGGCACCACCTGGGGGTTGCCCAAATACTGGCCTAGCTCAATGGCAAACTGCCCAACAGCTTCACCCTGAATAAAGGCAGCCTCCTGCAGGGTAGCATGAAGGGCAGCATCTAGCTGAGCCTGCAAGGGCTCATGTTGGGCGCGCAGGTCTAGAAGTTGAATTGGCGTGGGGGGCTGCAATGAAGCGAGTGGCTAAGCGGAGCAATGGATAGAGGAGCTTCAAAGATAAATGCCTAGGGATAACCCACCCTTATAGCCCTACGTAAGCTGGCGTATGAGGCTGCCGTTGTATATCCATACGGTCCTCATCTCAGTGTTGCTCCCTTCTTTTAACGCCTATTCCCTTACCACCATGTTCAGGAAAACTCTCACCATGAATGCGCTTGCGGCTGTTTTGATGGCCGGCGGCCTTGCTTTCACCCAAACCAGCTGCTCCAACGCCGACAGAAAAGAAGTGTCGGCGGAGAGTGATGCAGCCTACAATGATTTCAAAACCTTTGTTTCGAATACGGAGGCTAAAGCTGATAATGTAGCCGACGAAGCGGAGGCGGACTACGAAGCGGAAACTAACCAGCTTAAATCAGACTTCGATACCAAGGTAGCAGCGGTGGATAAGTACTCAGACCAGTACGATGACACCCGCCGCCAGGAAATTGAGCAGCTCCGCACCCGCTATACCACCGCCTACGACAAGCGCGATATGGCCTGGAAAAACCGGCCTAATGCGATTGCTACTACCAGCAGCGCCAATCTGAAGCCCGGCAAGTATTACAAGCCTATGTCGCCGGCCGCTAACATTACGGCAGCCAATGCCCGGGCAACCTATGAGGCCTTCGTTAATAACATCAAACAAAACGAGGACCGTTACGACATCGACGACTGGCGCTACATCAACTCAGAGTGGCGCGCTCTAGATGAGGCCTACGACAAGGTCAAGAAAGATATTCCGGCCGGCGATTTGGCCGAGATTCAGAAGGAAAAGCTGAAGTATGCTGCCTTTAAATCCTATGATAAGGCTGAGGCCCGCGTAGCACAGGGCGCTGATGCCGTGAGCGGCGAGGCGCAAGACATTAAAGCTGGCACTGCTGACGAGCGCAGCAAAGTTGGCCAAGCAGCCAGCAATACCGCGCAAGATGTGAAGGAAGCTGGCAAAGACGTAGGCCAGGGGGCCGCTAAGGTTGGCAAGAAAGTAGGAGGCGCCGTAAAAGGTGCATTTAAAGAAGTTAAGTCGGAAGTTAAAAACACCGACAACGACTAGCCTACCCACGCTAAAAACAAAAAGCCGGTTCCAATAAGGAGCCGGCTTTTTGTTTTTAGCGTGGGTAATCAAACTTATTCCTACTCTGCACAACTTCAAGTGGCCAGCTCAGCCAACAGCCAATACAGCTTTAGCGCGTCAAGCTGCCGCAGGCTGGGGCGCACCGACAACAGATTGCGCCGTACCTGCTGCTCTCGTAGCCTGAAAGCAGCACATACGGCTTCATCCAGCCCCCAGCGCTGTAAGCGCAAAGCTGCATTAAGCAGCTTGGTATCGGTACCTAAGCCTTCAGTGCGGTACAGCTGCACTAGGTTACGAACGGCATCTTGGGTTTTCTGCAGAAAAACCGCTGCTGGCTCTAGGCCATCATGCAGCACGGGGTTATCAAGGTGCAAAACCGAAATACCCGCTTGCCGCAGCAGCCACCCAAATTTGGTGTCTTCATGGCCGTAGCGCGTTAGGCTCTCATCCAGGCCTAGCTGCCTAAACACGTGCGCTTCAATCAGGAGGTTGTTTAGCGTGAGTTGGCCGTGCGGAGCCCGTTGGCGTACGGCTGCAGACCGGGCCTCACGCTGGCGGCCATACAACCATCGTAGCAGCAACTCGGGGCGGGTTGGTGGTGTAGCCTCATAGGCTGTACCGCCCACTACCACGGCCGCCTGGCGGCGGGCCGCTGCGTAGCGGGCCAGAAAATGGGCATCGGGCAGCAGGCTGTCGTTATCGAGCAGCAGCAGCCACTCACCCTGCGCCTGGGCGGCCAGCACGTTGCGGATGGCCGCCCGGCCAATATTGTGCGGCAGTTCCTGATAGCACACAGCCGGCAGTGCCGCCAGCGGGCGGTTCAGCCCCCGAATATCCTCCTGAGAGCCATCATCGAGGCAACGGATTTCTACGCGGCCTCCCCAAGTGGGTGCTTGTTCCAGCAGCGCCCGTACCAGCGGCGTAACGTCGCGGTTGAAAACCGGAATGAGCACGGAGAGTGCGGGCGCGTTCAAGTTGGTTTTAGCGAGCTGAAGAACAGGATACAGGCAGTAAGGCCGGGGTTAGAATTCTATTTTCAGGTCGAAAGGCGTTTGCACCGAATCAAGCAAATGACCTTGCTCACACTTGAGCACCCGCTTGGGGTACTGCCTGATGATTTGATAGTTGTGCGTTGCCATGAGCACGGCCGTACCGGAGTTATTAATCTCCACAAACAACCGCATGATGCTGTCGGCCACATCGGGGTCCAGGTTACCGGTCGGCTCGTCGGCGAGCAGCAGCAATGGCTCGTTTAGAAGCGCCCGGGCAATTACTACCCGCTGCTGCTCGCCGCCTGATAGTTGGTGTGGCATTTTACTGGCTGAGTTAGCTAGGCCCACGCGCATAAGCACTTCGGAAATGCGCTGCTGCTTGCGCGCCTTACCTTTCCAGCCGGTTGCGTTCAGCACAAACAGCAGGTTGTCGGCCACGGAACGGTCAAAGAGCAGCTGAAAGTCCTGAAATATGATACCCAGCTTGCGACGCAGATACGGCACTTTCTCACCGCCGGCTAGTTTAGGCAGCGGGAAACCTACTACGGAACCGGAGCCCGCGGGCAAAGGCAAATCAGCGTAGAGCGTTTTGAGCAAGGAGCTTTTGCCGGAGCCCGTGCGACCCACCAGATAAGCAAACTCGCCTTTTTCAAGCGTAAACGAGACCTTTTGCAGCACGGTGTTCACGTCCTGCATAATGTAGGCGTCGTGCAGCTCAATAACCGGGGCGGACGAAGTAGGCATAGAAACGAAGATACGGGCAGCAGGCAGTTCAAAAAAATATCATTCCGGGCGGAGTAAGGTTTGTGGGTAGCGGCTAGGCCCCTCCCACTTCCTCACTCCGCCCGGAATGACAGCGCACACAACAGCTTAGATTTCTAACTTCTGCAGCTTACCAAACTCCAGGCCTGATATTACGCCTGCCAGTTCGGTTTCTTTGTTCTCTAACCCGTACCGATGCAAATCCTTCAGGGGGCGGTCGGCACGGAAGTAAGCAATTAGCACGAAGTTTTCATCGCGCAGTTGTATATAATCCGGAATCTTGGCCTTGCCTTTTACTTTGATGATATACATAGAACGGTTGGTTGAAAGCACACGCACTTGGTCAGGGGCTTGACTACTTGGCTGGGCCAGCTTAGCCCGTTCTTGCCCAACATGTAGCTGACTAAGGCCTGAATTAGCTATTAACCTTTTTATGATCGGCTAGGAAAGTAGCCAAACCTTTGTCGGTCAGGGGGTGGTTCAGCAGGCCGTTGATTACGCTCAGCGGGCACGTCACCACATCGGCGCCCAGCTCAGCGCACTGCAGCAGGTGCGGCACGTGCCGCACCGAAGCCGCCAGCACTTGCGTAGGGTAGCCGTAATTGGAGAAGATGTCGACAATTTGCTGTACCAGCTGCAAGCCATCCTGCCCAATATCATCAAGCCGGCCTACGAAGGGCGATACATACGTAGCACCTGCCTTAGCCGCCAATAGGGCCTGCCCCGCCGAAAAAATGAGAGTACAATTGGTTTTGATACCCTTTTCGGAGAAGTACTTGATAGCCTTTACTCCGGCCTTAATCATGGGCACCTTCACCACAATGTTGGGGTGCAGCTCGGCCAGGGCTTCTCCCTCCCGAATGATTTCATCGAATTCCGTGGCAATTACTTCCGCTGATACATCACCATCAACAATCTCGCAGATCTGACGGTAATGGCTCATAACGGCATCAAGGCCTTTGATGCCTTCCTTAGCCATCAGCGAAGGATTAGTGGTTACCCCATCGAGCACACCGAGTTCTACGGCTTCCTGAATTTCGGCAAGGTTGGCAGTATCGAGAAAGAATTTCATGCGGAGAAGTTAGAATACAATGCCCAAAGCTAGCACGGATCATACGGATTTATCCGATTATCCAGATTTTATGGTTCGCACCAGCTACTACGCAAACCAGCAATATGCTTTAAACGCAAAAAGCGGCTCAGTGAGCCGCTTTTTATATGCTACATCAACCAGCAAAGGATAAACCTGAAGCGCTAGTCTACGGCAAGGACAAAAAAAAGCGAGCCAAAATCGCACCGCTCAACCACCTACCCTTGCTACCTTCCGGTCCTGGGGGAGTTCAGCAGGAGCTGGTCGTTCTGACTCGCCGGGTGCAAAGATACACAACCCATTCAGCGAATCATCAGATGCCCGCGCTTTTTTGTGTGTTTTTTAGGCTAACGGCAGATAATCAACAAGATTTATTTTCATTCTGACACTGCGGCTTGCCATTGGCAGGTGTTTTCCGGGACTTTACCGGTTGCCAGTAGCCTTTCTAGTTCCGATAGGCTTTCTCTGCTGCTTTACTGCGCTTTTTAAGATCCCGCTTGTAGTTGGCTACGGCTTCCAGCGTAAAAGAGGTAGGCTGCGTGGTACTCACCGTCTGCTCCAGGTCTTTGTAGCCGGCGTAGGTGATGCGCAACACCGGCGGCGTACTGCTTGTGCGCAAAACGTAGCCCCCTACGGAATTGGTGGTTATAGAATTATTTTTATCTCCCACCACCGAAACTGTAGCCCCGGCCAGCGGCTCGCCCATATCACTAAACACAGTTCCGGTTAGAGTTTTCACAGACGTAGCTTCTACGCTATTTTCTTTGCCGGAAACAGCTGCTTGGGAATTACCGGAAGTGGTTTGAGCGCACAGAGAAAAGGCCGGGAGAATACCGAATAAGCTGAGCAGAATTAGAACGCAGGCTTTCATAAACTTGGCAGAATTTGGTATCTAAAGAATGTATGCCTACAGTTGGTTTAGAGCCGACACTATTCTTCAAGATATAATTTTACAAGTAAGTCGTTTTTATTTAATTGGGTTCATTTCTTTTGGTGAAAGCACAGAGACATTCGTTGAATTAGTACGAGTGCTCGGTAGAAGAACAAACCTATCAAGATAATGGTAGCTGATTTTGCGCTCCCCGGTGCGGTTCTTACCTTTGCCCATGCCTCAACAAATCCTGATTCTAGACTTTGGGTCGCAATACACTCAGCTCATTGCCCGGCGCATCCGGGAACTGAATGTTTACTGCGAAATCCATCCGTATAATCACGCCCCGGACCTCACTGAGGATATCCGGGGCGTTGTGCTTTCGGGCTCGCCCTGCTCTGTGCGCGACCCGGAAGCCCCCAACCCCGACCTCTCCAAGTACCTGGGCCACGTGCCCGTGCTGGGCGTGTGCTACGGTGCTCAGCTGCTGGCCCACCAGCAGGGGGGCGAGGTAATGCCCGCTACCATCCGGGAGTATGGCCGGGCCCGGCTTAGCCACGTGCACCACGCCTCTCCCCTGCTCCACGGCGTGCCCACGGAGTCGCAGGTGTGGATGTCGCACGGCGACACGATTAAAGACCTGCCCGCCGGCTTTGAGATACTTGCTGGTACGCCAGAAGTGGCCGTGGCGGCTTTCCACATTCAGGGCCAGCCTACCTACGGTATCCAGTTCCACCCAGAGGTAACCCACTCCACTGACGGCAAAACCCTGCTCCAGAACTTTGTAGTGACCATTTGTGGCCTAGATCAAAGCTGGACGCCGGAGCACTTCGTGGATTCAATGGTGGAAACCTTACAGCGCACTATTGGCGAGGAGGACCAGGTGATTCTAGGCCTATCGGGGGGGTTGATTCTTCGGTGGCAGCCCTACTGCTGCACCGCGCCGTTGGGAAGCGCCTGCACGGCATTTTTGTAAACAACGGCCTGCTGCGTAAGGATGAGTACGAAGACGTACTGCACTCTTATAAAGATCTGGGCCTGAATGTACGCGGCGTAGATGCCTCCCAGGAGTTCTATGCGGCCCTCACTGGCCTCACCGACCCCGAGCAGAAGCGCAAAGCCATTGGCCGCACCTTCATTGAAGTGTTTGACCGCGAAGCCCAAAAAGTAGATGGCGCCCGCTGGCTGGCCCAGGGCACCATTTACCCCGATGTAATTGAGTCGGTTTCGGTGAAGGGCCCGGCCGTAACTATTAAGAGCCACCACAACGTGGGCGGCCTGCCGGAAAAAATGAACCTACGGATTGTGGAGCCGCTACGAGCCTTGTTTAAGGATGAGGTACGTGAGGTAGGCCACACGCTAGGCCTGCCCACCAACATTCTGCACCGCCACCCCTTCCCAGGCCCCGGCCTAGGCATCCGCATCCTCGGCGACATCACCCCCGAGAAGGTAGACCTGCTGCAGCGCGCCGACGCTATCTTTATCAACGGCCTGAAAAACTACGGCCTGTATGAAAAAGTATGGCAGGCGGGCGTAATGCTGCTGCCCGTGCAAAGCGTGGGCGTAATGGGCGATGAGCGCACGTACGAGCGAGTGGTAGCCCTGCGCGCCGTAACCAGCGTAGATGGCATGACCGCCGACTGGGCTCACTTGCCCTATGAGTTCCTGGCCGATGTGTCGAACCGCATCATCAACCAGGTACGCGGCATCAACCGCGTGGTGTACGATATCAGCTCTAAGCCACCAGCAACCATTGAGTGGGAATAATATATTCCTGTAACAAGGAGCATAAAAGAGCCACTGAAGTATTTTCAGTGGCTCTTTTTAGTTTTACCGAACTACCTTACGGGCCTACACACTTGCCGCTGTTTATGCAGATTCATTGCTTTCAACATATGCCCGATGAGGGCCCGGGCCACATTGCCACCTGGGCTGCCGCGCGAGGCCATGCGCTGCACATTACCTCATGGTATGTGCCTGATGTTGTGGCACCAGATCTAACCAGCGCCGACTTTCTGATAGTGCTGGGCGGTGCCATGGGCGTGCACGACGAAGCAGAATGCCCGTGGCTGCGCCAGGAAAAGGCCGCCATCAAACAAGCCCTCAGCACAGGCATTCCGGTGCTGGGCCTCTGCCTTGGGTCGCAGTTGGTGGCGCAGCAGCTGGGCGCTACCGTGGGCCGTAACGCACAACCGGAGGTGGGCTTCTGGCCCGTGCAGTTTACCGCCGAGGCCCGCCGCCACCCATTGTTTCAGCACGTGCCAGAGTTTATTCCCGCACTACACTGGCACTATGATGCCTTTACCCTACCACCCGGGGCGCAGCTAGTGGCCTACTCGCCTCCCACCAATTGCCAGGGGTTTCTGTGGGGTGAGCGGGTAGTAGGCCTACAGTTCCACCCAGAGGCCGACGCCGAGTGGTGCGAGGCAATAGTGCAAGCCGAGGGGCACTTGCTGGAGCCTGCAGCTTTCGTGCAGGATGCGGCGGCTATCAGAGGGCAAGTGACTACTTTGGAAAACAGCCCCGCATTTCTGTTTCCGCTGCTGGATGGGATGCTGACTACTACTGCTGCTGCTCTAAACTACCGCTAGGCCAGTTGCCTTGGGCCCTATATTTCGGTTTGGTTGGTACGGCCTGTTGCAGGCTGCCGGCGCTGGGGCACGCGGCAGTTTCTGGCCCCTCGCCCTGATGAGCTACCACCGCTATCAGGGTTTCTGCGTAAACTAGCCCAACTCTATTCCCCAGCCAGCCCCTGCCTTACTGCATGAAACGCCCTTCTCTCCGTCAGTTCCTGGCCTTACTTGCGCTGGGCCTGCTGCTGGTGGTTGGGGTAATAGCCTATATAGTAGGCACAGGCTGGGGGCAGCGAAAAATTACCCGCATGGCCCGGGAGCGAATTGCCCGGAACTCGGAGCTAGTGTTAGCGCCCTTTGAAGTGGAGTTTTCCTGGCTGCGCGACTTCCCCCATATTACTGCCTCGCTTAGTCACCTTAGCCTTACTGATACCGCGTTTAAGCAGGCAGTACCAGTGCTGCGCATTAACCGCGCCGATGTACGCCTGCAGGCCAGCGAATTGCTCCGTGGGCGCGTAGTAATCAACCAGGTAACCGTGCACGGAGTAGACTTTCGGCAGCTAACCGATACGCTGGGCCGCACCTGGAGCCTGCACGGCAAGGGGCCCCACCGGTCCGCGGCCTTCTCCCCTCCCGACTTCCTCCTGAATTCTCTGCGCATCTATAACATGCGCGTGACCGACCGGAATGATTTACAGCACAGCGGGTTTTCTGCCTTCGTGCGCGAAGGGCAGCTTTCGGTGCAGGGCCGCCAGGGCGTAGGCCACGTGCGGGGCACCCTACAAGGGCAACTGGAGTTCTTGCGCAGTGGCCGCGGCAATTTGTTTGAGCAGGAGCCTATTATGGCGTGGGTGCGTTACCAATACGATTTCCGCCAGCGCCAAGGCACTTTTCAGCACACCCGAGCTACTCTCAACGGCGACACCGTACTTATTGACGGCACCCACCAGGCGGCGGCTCCTGGTCAGCGGCGGGGCACCACCCTCAACCTGCGTTTTCAAGGGCAGCAGCCCCTGGTAGAAGTGTTGCATGTGGCATTGCCCACCAGCCTGCACCGGTACCTGAGCGGTGCCGTTAGTGCCAGTCATGCGCACATTGATTACGCCATTCGGGGCCTGAGTGGCCCTTCGGCCCGGCCCCGCACCGTGTTGCGGTTCAACCTCCAGAATGCCCAAATGCGCTGGCCCGGCACCACCCGGCAAATCAGGCGCTGGGATGCCCGCGGCGTTTTTGATAATGGCCCAGAACACACTTCCCAATCTACTTCCCTCACGCTTGAGCAATGCCGGCTGTACTCTACCGCCGGTGAGCTGCTGGCTAATATTAAGGTAGCCAACTTCACTCGCCCGGTGCTAACGGGGCACGTGCAAGGGCGCACCGAGCTGCAAACCCTGGCTACCGTGGTAGTGCCGGATTTGTGGCATGCGCGCTCAGGGCAGGCCGCCTTAAACATTGACCTGAACGGCCCGCTGCCAGAAATTCCGGAGCGCGCTGCCCGCCGGGCCAGCTACCGAAGCACCCTCCCCCCGCTGGCCGTGCGGGGCACCGTCACTCTCCAAAATGCCTCCTTTACCGTACCCAGCCGCCAGGCTGACATGACTGGGCTAAACGTGCGCGTGCGCCTGCTTGATAGTGTTTGGATGCTGGAAAACCTGAGCGGCCGACTCAATGGCATGCAGGTGCAGGCCAATGCTACCACTACTTCTTTACTGGCCTACTTCACGGGGCAGCAGCCAACAACCACTATTAAAGGCACCTTTGCCGTTGATGCGCTTTATCTTGACCGCCTGCGGCGGCTTTTGGCTCCGCCAACCCCATCGGTAGGCCAGGTACCCGCCCGGCCCCGGCGTGGGAATGCGGGTCGTAAGCAAGAAATAGCAGCCCGGGCCATGAATTTATTCCCGCCAGGCCTGCGGCTGAACATTGGGCTACGCTGCCAACGCCTGGTGTTGAAGTCTGATACACTGCATGGTCTGGCCGCCACAGTTCGCCATGATGGGCACCAGGTGCAGCTTTCAAACCTGCGGGTGCGGGTGTGGGGTGGGCAGGTGCAGGGCGCTATCAGCTGGCCTACTGACACGGTGCGGGCCCAGCCGGTAGCGGCCCGGTTGGCCCTCAGGTTCACTACCCTCAACTACCAGCGGGTGCTGGCGCTGCTGGCCCGCCCGCCGCGCCGCTCAGCTTCTGCTCAGTCCTCCCCCGATGCCAGCCTGCAGGATATGCTCCGGGATGCGAATGGGCAGGTAGAAGCCACCATTAACACCGTGCTGCTGCCCGCTGGCGAGAACCTGACCAATCTGCGGTTACGCCTAAACAAAAACGGCCGCAACTTCAGAGTCCCGTACCTAACGTTTGGTACCAGTGCCGGGGGTACCGGCCGCGTGAGTGCCTCGGCGAGGCTCACTGGATCTGAGCTGCAAGGTGCGCAGGCTACAATTCGGCTGCATTACCAAATGCTGGACATACAGCGCTTGTTTCAGCTGTTGGCCGCGCTAACGCCTCCATCTAAAAAGGCGGCCGCCTCTATGCCTAAGGCTCCCGGAGACATATCTCCGTTACTGGATGGCACCGTTACGGCCGGCGTGCAGGTTACCGCCGACTACATTGCCTATTCCAGCCTGAAGGGTAGCAACTTTAAACTGCGCAGCAAGCTTTCTGAGGGCTGGGCCACGCTTGAGGAATGCTCCTTGAAAACGTTTGGGGGCTCTATGGCCTTGCGCGGCAAGGTACAGATGGACGCTGAGCAGGGCGCCCTGCATCCCTTGCACGCTCAGGTAAGGCTACAGGAAATCAATTTACCCGAGCTGTTCGAGCTGGCGTCAGCCCTGCGCTTTGATGTAATGGGGCCCGAAAACATACGGGGGGCTATGTACTGCGAAGCCGACCTCCATACCACCCTTGATGCTGCCTTCCTGCCCTTGCTGGCACAAACGCACGCCTACTTAAAAACCGACCTGCGCAATCTGGAGCTCCTGGATGTCACTGCTTTGCAACAGGCCCTCAAATTTCTGCGCGAGAAGCGTACCAGCCACCTCTATTTTGAGCCCGTAAGCCCGCAATTTGTGCTTGATGGCAACCGGCTTCTGATTCCTGGCCTGCCCCTCAACAGCAACCTAACGGATATGGCCGTGAGTGGCGAATACCACCTCGATGGCCGCGCGAACCTATATGTAGGCCTCAGCCCCATGCAAACGCTATTTGGTAACAACCAAAAGCGGATTGAGCGCATCAAGAGTGGCGAGGCCGCCGAGCGGCGCAGCCGCGGCCTGATATACCTGAGCCTACGCCGCACTCCGGGCAGCAAATACAAGGTAGGCCTGTTTAAGAAGCAAGAACAACGCGAGCAGCAAACCCGCCTGCGGCAAGAGTTTAAACGGCTCCTGCTACAGCAGCCCCTCGATACCACGCTGCACTTATTGCGGTAGAAGGGTAGTGCTGCGCCAGTGGCCTAGCCGCAGGCCTCGGTTGACTTCCGCTGAAACAGCTCAGACTTCAGCACTATGCTTTGGCTCGGCAGAATGGCTTTCTTCTTCTCAATGGCTCGCAGCAGAATCTTGGCCGCCTCCTTTCCTATCTCGTAGGCCGGCTGCGTAATGGTGGTGAGGGCAGGCGCCAGCAGCGAAGCCACTCCCAGATTTGAGAAGCCAATAATTTTAACGTCTTGGGGAATAGCCCGGCCAAGGGCTTGGCAGGCTTGGTAACTACTGATTACCAGCCGCTCTACGGAGGCAAATATGCCGTTTACTTCAGGGCGGCGGCGGAGCAGGTCCTTGATGAGCTCGGTATTGCTCTCATCATCTCCATTACCGTCTATTATGAGCGTCTCATCAAAGGGGATGCCGGCGGCCTGTAGTGCCGCCTGGTACCCCTGCATCCGCATGCGCCCGATGGAGAGGTTCCCCGATACCAGCAAGTGCGCAATATGCGTGCAGCCGGCTTCAATCAGGTGCTGGGTAGCGAGGTAGCCGCTTTCGTAGTCGTTGGTAGTAACATTAGCCGTGTGTATGGCTTCGCACACCCGATCGAAAAAAACAATGGCTGGCTTGCTGGCGTAAAGCTTCTGCAAGTGCGAAAACTCCTGGCTGCCGCTGGCCACCGACATCAGCAGGCCATCTACCCGCCCACCCATCAGGTACTGCGTAATAGCTACTTCACGCTCGTAGTCGTCGTGAGTGAGATAAATTAATACGTGGTAGCCGCTCTGGCGGGCTACTTCCTCAATGCCATTGATGGCCAGCGAAAAGAAGTGGTTGTTGACTTCCGGAATAACCACGCCAATGGTTTTACTGATGTTTCGGCGCAGACTGCTGGCGTAGGCGTTCGGCTCATAATTCAGTTCCGCCGCTAGCGCCCGCACCCGCTCCTTCGTTTGCGCCGACACCTCATAACTGTCTTGCAGCGCCCTGGATACCGTGGCAATAGACAGGTTAAGCTCTTGGGCAAGCCGTTTTAAATTAACTGAATTCATGTACTACTTGTGGGCTACAACCGAAATGGTGAGTAAAATGAGTTGTAGCTGAGCTTGGTAAAGCTAACGCATTTTGAGTAATGCCAAATGACCCTTTACCGCGTGTTTTCTCCTCATCATTAGTGGCCCCACGGTTTCGAGCCTGGCTTTTCTGCTCAGACATCGTAAACGTTTGCGTAGATAAACCCACACGGCAGTGCCCGAATCGCAGGTGAGTGTATCGTACTTGGCACTAGCGGGAAGAGGTAGCTTAAGGTGATTGTTGCTTCAGCGTTTCTACCTAAGTTCTGTGCTGCCCATTCTTTCCGCTTGTTTACAAGCCACTACAATACACCGGCAGCATTTCCCATGCACTGGCCTAGGTGTTGCTTGACTTTAGTAGCGTGCCTTGCTTTGGTGTTGAATACCTATTTTACGCAATAGAAAACAGCTCCCCTTCTTTCCATCTTCCTGCTCCACTTAATGGCCTCCCACCCTCTGCTAAAACCTCTTCTCATTGTGTTGCTGCTGGTTGGCGGCGTGATGGGACATACACTGCGCGCCCAATCCACTTTGCTACAGAATGCCCCAGCCCGCCGCGTACTTAGCCTTAATGGCAGCTGGAACTACATCATCGACCCCTACGAAAACGGCTTTTATGATTACCGCCGCGAAGCCTTCGACCAGTCGAAGTCGGGTAAGGGTGGCTACTACGATAACGCTAAGCCTAGCAGCACGCAGGAGCCAGAACTGATTGAGTACGACTTCGACAAATCGGCGGCGCTGCAGGTACCCGGCGACTGGAACTCTCAGGACCCCAAGCTGCTCTACTATGAGGGCACCATCTGGTACAAGAAGAGCTTCCACCTGGCTCCCAAGGCCGGACAGCGGTACTTCCTCTACTTCGGGGCTATTAACTACGAGGCCCATATATACCTGAACGGTAAAAAGCTAGGCATGCACAAGGGCGGCTTCACGCCCATTCAGTACGATATTACCGACCAGCTCAGTCCCAGCGGCGACAACTTTGTGGTGGTGAAGGCCGATAACACACGCCGCCCCAACGAGGTGCCCACTATTAACACCGACTGGTGGAATTACGGCGGCATCACGCGCGACGTATTTATTGCCGAAACTCCTGCTACCTACATCAGCGACTATAAAGTACAGCTGGCCAAGAATGATGCGAATACGCTGGCGGGCTACGTGCAGCTCAGCGGCCCTAACCGCGCAAACCAAGCGGTAACGCTCACTATCGAGGAAGCGGGCATCAAGCAAACCCTGAAAACAGACGGTGAAGGCCGCGTTGCCTTCCGGCTACCGGCAAAAAAGCTGATGCGCTGGTCGCCGCAGAACCCGAAGCTGTATGCCGTGCGGCTCAGCAGCGGCCCCGACGCGGTGCAGGACCGTATTGGGTTCCGCACCATCCAAACGCGCGGAGCCGATGTGTTGCTGAATGGGCAGAGCATTTTTATGCGCGGCATTTCCATCCACGACGAAAACCCGCTAATTCCGGGCCGGGCCCGGGGTGAAGGCGATTTGCGCATGCTCCTGACCTGGGCTAAAGAACTGGGCTGCAACTACGTGCGGCTAGCTCACTATCCGCACAACGAAATCATGCTCAAGCTAGCCGATGAAATGGGCCTGCTAGTGTGGGCTGAGGTGCCCGTGTACTGGACCATTGCCTGGGAAAACCCAGATACGTACCAAAACGCCGAAGCCCAGCTCACCGACCTGATTTCTATGGGGAAGAACCGCGCCAGCGTTGTGGTATGGTCAGTGGGCAATGAGACCCCGCTGGGTGAGCCCCGCCTCAAGTTTATGAGCAGCCTGGCCCAGAAAGCCCGCGCCCTCGATGATACCCGCCTGATTTCGGCGGCTCTGGAGCTCCACCGCACCCCCGATAACGTGATTCACGTGGATGACCCCTTGGGCGAATATCTGGACCTGACCAGCATCAATGAGTACGCAGGCTGGTATTGGGGTGGCAGCCCGAGTGAAATCACCAAGTACACCTTCGATATCAAGTACAACAAGCCCGTAACCATCAGTGAGTTTGGGGGTGATGCGCTGGCCGGCTACCACGGCGACGCCAACACCCGCTGGAGCGAGGAGTATCAGGAGGCGCTGTATGTAAACCAACTGAAGATGCTGAGCACCATAAAAAACCTGCGCGGCATGACCCCCTGGATTCTGGCCGACTTCCGGGCCACGCGCCGCCAGCACCCCGTATACCAAAACGGCTTTAACCGCAAGGGCCTGATTTCAAGCACAGGCACCAAGAAAAAAGCCTTCTTTGTACTGCAGGAATATTACCGGCAGATGGCCCAGAAGTACGACAGAAAATAACCTCACAACTGTGGGGCCCATGTGCCTCTCCTGTAGCGCTTAACAACCCGGACGTTTTTACGTGCCTGCATGCATATGATTTACAAAGCACTTGTATTCTTGCTGTTGTTAACCGCACTGGCGCCCCAGGTACAAGCTCAGAACCTGCAGCCGGTAGTCCGTAAACTGCAAGCACCGCCCGCGCGCAAGGAGAAGTTTCAGCTGTACCTGCTGGTAGGCCAGTCGAATATGGCGGGGCGGGGCCAGGTAGAAGCTCAGGATACCGCCACCAACCCACGAGTGCTGCGCCTGAACAAGGCCGGGCAGTGGGAACTCGCCCAAGACCCGCTCCATTTTGATAAGCCTACGGCGGGCGTAGGCCCGGGCCTGACTTTTGGGCGCGATATGGCGGCCCTGGACCCCAGCGTAGTGGTTGGGCTGATTCCGTGTGCTGTGGGCGGCTCGGGCATTGATGTGTGGCAGCCGGGCGCCTACTTCCCCGATACCCAGGTTAAGCCCTATGATGAAGCATTAGACCGCGCCCGGCTGGCCATGCAGCAGGGTAGGCTGGCCGGCATTATCTGGCACCAGGGCGAAACGGATTGTACTCCGGAGAAGAGCGCAGCCTACCAGCAGAAGCTGCGAGACATGATTGCTCGCTTCCGCCAAGATTTACAGGCACCAACGGTGCCTTTTGTGGCCGGCCAGTTGCCAGCATTTCAGTTTACCACACCTGGTCCCAAGGGCAAACCACAACCCAGCCCCGACCTGACGCGCATTAATCGGGCGCTGGTGCAGCTCAAGCACGACGTAGGCCACTACGAGTACATCAGCACCGAAGGCACCCACGACCGCGGCGACCAACTGCACTTTGACGCCGCCGCCGCCCGCTTACTAGGCCACCGTTACGCGCAGGCCATGCGCAAGCTGCAACAGTCTGGGCGCTCCCGCTCGCACTAAGAAGGCTCTTACACTCCTCAATTAGCACACGCAGCGGCCCGCGGTTATTGTACTGCACACGTTGCATTTGCTCAGGAGTGGCCTAGAGCAGCATTCTTGGTGCTTTTCCACACGTACCGGCTATACGCGTTTAAACGCCCAGTAAGCCGGCACTGGCCTAGCCTCCGGACAAGTGTGCTGCTGCCTGCGCAACCGCACTCACGCAAGCTTATGAGCGGCAGTAACTCCTACCAAACGCTCCCCTTCTGGGTGGCGCACCAGCCGGCTCAGCTCAGATGCATTACGCGCCGAGGAATTTCGCACTAACAGCTCGGGGCGTAGTGCCACTTGGCGGGGTGCAAACGGCCGACCATCGGCTTCAATCAGCTCCAGCAGTAACCGCACCGCGGCCTGCCCCATTTCCTCGCACCGCTGATCAATAGTAGTGAGTGCTGGCTCCGTAACCACGGTGAAGGTTTCGTTACTGAAACCGGCAATGGCAACATCTTGCGGCACTCGCAACCCGTGGCGCTGTACTTCCTGCAGGGCTCCCAGCGCGCCATAGTCGCCGGCGGCAAATACGCCATCCGGAGGATTGGGAGAGGCCAGCAACTCGCGCATGGCGTCTACTGCCTGGCTCTGGACCATATCAGTGTATGCAATCAGGCCCTCGTCTTCGGGTAGGCCCGCTTCGCGCAGTGCATCGAGGTAGCCCTGGCGCCGGTTTTTATAAATGTTGAGGTGCTGCGGCCCCGCAATGTGAGCTATACGGCGGCAGCCCTGCTCAATGAGGTGGCGGGTAGAAACATAGCCTCCCTCCTGGTCGTCGAGCACTACGGCGTTTACGTTGTCGCCCTCCACAATCCGGTCGAAGAACACCAACGGCATACCACGGCTGCGCAGCTTCTCAAAATGCCGAAAATCGTGGGTTGTGCGGGATAAAGACACTAGAACGCCCGCTACCTGAGCACTCAACAGAATATCGAGGTTGCGGCGCTCCTGGGCCACATCTTCATTTGATTGACAGATAATCACGTTGTAGCCCGCCTTGCTGGCAGCCGACTCGATGCCATGCACTACCGACGGAAAGAAACGGCCTTCAATATAAGGCACCACAATGCCCAGCAGTTGGCTCTTACCCTTGCGCAGGGCTGAGGCCAAACGATTGGGCTGGTAATTATACTTCTTGGCCAGCTTGAGCACCTTTTGCTTCATTGCCGGGCCAATGCTGTAATGGTCACTCAGCGCCCGCGAAATAGTAGTCATTGATACGCCTAGCTCCCGAGCCAGGTCGGCCATGGAGACGGGGGTAGAGGTATTTAGTTCGGGTGCTTGCTTTTTTCGAGGAGCCATATTGCGGGATGCTGCACAATGCTTTGTGTAAAGATATAACTATCTGGAGTCAAAAGGCAGTGTATGGTAGCATGCATTTGATTTAGAGGTGGATTATGCTGTTTACCGGCAGCAGCAAAGCCTAGCTACAGGGTATAAAACTCTGCCTTTATTTTCTGAATATAGCCCACTTATTCTGATTTTCTTTTTACTTTACACAATCGATTGTGCATATTAAACATCTCGATAGCCCCTTTTTGATGACGTCATTCTCCAGAAATGTGGCTCTGTGCATTATCGATCCACCCTGTCTGCCTTTCTGACTCCTGTGTCCTTTTGATCATTCCAACCATCCCATGCCCACATCTTCTTCCACCCGTTTAACGCCTCTTCTTACTGGCCTAGCCTTTCTCGGCACGTTAGGTTTAGGCGATGCCTTTGCCCAAACCACGGCCGCTAACACCCTCACGGTGCAGGTAAATAAGCCTGGGGCCCCCATCCAGAAAACGATGTATGGCCTCTTCTTCGAGGA
This sequence comes from Hymenobacter taeanensis, assembly GCF_013137895.1. Taxonomy (NCBI): domain Bacteria; kingdom Pseudomonadati; phylum Bacteroidota; class Cytophagia; order Cytophagales; family Hymenobacteraceae; genus Hymenobacter; species Hymenobacter taeanensis. Next base: position 3,645,040 of record NZ_CP053538.1, on the reverse strand, counting down.
CATCAACTTTGCGGCCGACGGCGGGCTCTACCCTGAACTGGTGAAGAACAAGTCGTTTGAGCTGGATGAGCACCTGCTGGGCTGGCGCGGCATTCGGGGCGCGGCGGCGCTTACTACCTACACAGTTTCGAGCCAGCAGCCCATCAGCGCCACTAACAACCATTTTCTGCGCATGACGGCCGCCACGGCCAGCCCCGACGCGGGCTTTATTAATGAAGGCTTCCGGGGCATGGGCGTGAAACAGGGCGGCGAATACACCTTCTCGGTGTATCTGCGCCAGGGTCCTGGCAGTGTGAGTGGCCTCAACGTGATTTTGGAGGAAGGTCGGGCCGGCAACGGCCCCGAAGCCGGGCCCTCGGGAAAAGTACTGGCTCAGACCACCATTACCGGTCTTACCAGTGCGTGGAAGAAGTACAGCGTAGTCCTGAAATCATCGGGTACGGCCGAGAGGGCCCGCCTGAAGCTAACCATGGAAGGCGCCGGCACCCTGGATATTGACGTGGTGTCGCTGTTCCCGAAGGATACCTATAAGAACCGCGAGAACGGCCTGCGCACCGACCTGGTGCAATTGCTGAAAGATATGAACCCTGGCTTCCTGCGCTTCCCCGGCGGCTGCATTGTGGAAGGCCGCAACCTCACGGAGCGGTATCAGTGGAAAGAAACCATCGGCGACGTGGCCAGCCGCGTGCCGCTGGTAAACCGCTGGAACATGGAGTTCAAGCACCGCTCTACCCCCGACTACTATCAGTCGTTTGGCCTGGGCTTCTTCGAGTACTTCCAGCTTTCCGAAGACATTGGCGCTGAGCCCGTACCGATTCTGAACGTAGGCATGGCCTGTCAGTTCAACTCCGCCGAGCTGGCGCCCATTTCGGGGGTAGCGGCCGGTGGCCCGAATGCCAGCTCCTCACACAACCACGAGGACGACGACCCGACGCTGGAAACCTTTATTCAGGATGCGCTGGATTTGATTGAATTTGCCAACGGCCCCGCCAGCAGCCCCTGGGGCGCGAAACGCGTTGCTATGGGGCACGCCGCGCCGTTTAACCTGAAGTACATCGGTATTGGCAACGAGCAGTGGGGGCCCCAGTACCTGGAGCGCTACGAGCCGTTTATGAAAGCCGTGAAGGCTAAGTACCCCAAGATGAACATTGTATCCAGCGCGGGCCCGAGCCCCGATGGGGAGCTGTTTGATAAGGCTACCCAGCGCCTGCGGGAGCTAAATGCTGAGGTGATTGATGAGCACTACTATGCTAAGCCCGAGTGGTTCCGCCAGAACGTGGGCCGCTACGACAGCTACCCCACCACCGGCTCCAAAATCTTCGCGGGCGAATACGCCGCCCAGAGCGTGGCCATCGGTAGCCCCGACAACAAGAACAGCTGGGACTGCGCCATCTCGGAAGCCGCCTTCATGACAGGCCTAGAGCGCAACGCCGACAAGGTGGTAATGGCTTCCTACGCCCCGCTGTTTGCCCACGTAGATGCCTGGCAGTGGACGCCGGATATGATCTGGTTTGACAACTTGAAAGCCTACGGCACGCCGAACTACTACGTGCAGAAGATGTACTCTACCAACCCTGGCACCACCATGCTGCCCGTGCAGCGCGGCGGCAACGCTAAGAATGGTGAGGACAACCTATTCAGCAGCGCCACGGCCGACGACAAAACCGGCGAAATTATTGTGAAGCTGGTAAACTACTCTACGGCTGCGCGTCCGGTTACCATTAACCTGCAGGGGGTGAAGAAGCTGGGCAAAACCGGCAAAGCCACCATACTGGCCAGCAACGACCTGAACGCCGTGAACAGCCTGGAGCAACCTATGAACGTGGCCCCCAAAGACGAGTCGTTTAAGGTGAAGTCCTCGAATGTGACCTACACACTGGCCCCGAACTCGTTCACGGTGCTGCGCATCCCGGGCAAGCGTTAATCAGCCGCAGCTATGACCATGAAACTCTCTCTGCGGCCAGGTATGCGCGCCCTGCTGACTGGCCTGGCACTAGCAATTCTCACTCCTACCCTGGCGCCCACTACGGCGCTGGGGCAGGCCCTGCCGGAGCCCGTGGCGGGCAACCCCATCATCAAAGACAAGTACACCGCCGACCCAGCCGCTATGGTATATAAGGGCACAGTGTACTTATACACCGGCCACGATGAGGCCCCCGCCCGCCAGGAGCGCTACGTGATGAACGACTGGCTCTGCTACTCCTCCACCGATATGGTGAACTGGAAGGAGCACCCCTCCCCCCTGAGCGTGAAGGCGTTTTCCTGGGCGAAGGGAGATGCCTGGGCCTCGCAGGTGATTGAGCGCAACGGCAAGTTCTACTGGTACGTGGCCGTAGAGCATGGCTCAATACCGGGCAAGTCCATTGGGGTGGCCGTATCAGATAGTCCCACGGGGCCGTTCAAGGATGCGCGCGGCTCGGCCATCATCACCAACAACATGACGGAGAGCCCTATCTCCTGGGACGACATTGACCCGACTGTTTTTATCGACGACAAGGGACAGGCCTACCTGTACTGGGGCAACACCAACTGCTATTGGGCCAAGCTGAAGTCGAACATGACGGAGCTGGACGGCCCCATCAACAAGGTGACCACCCTGCCCAAGTTCACGGAAGCGCCCTGGATTCATAAGCACAACGGCTGGTACTACCTCAGCTACGCTTACCAGTTCCCCGAGAAGATTGCCTACGCCATGAGCCGCAGCATTGAGGGCCCCTGGGAATTCAAGGGCATTCTGAACGAGGTAGCCGGTAACTCCAACACCAACCACCAGGCTATTATCGACTTCAAAGGCCAGTCGTACTTCATCTACCACAACGGCAGCATCCCCACCGATGGCGGCAGCTTCCGCCGCTCCGTCTGCATCGACCAGTTGTACTACAACAAGGATGGCACGATGAAGCGCGTAGTCATGACCACCGAAGGCGTGAAGCCCGCCAAGTAGTGGCCCAGCTATAATAAGCGTCATGCTGAGCTTGTCGAAGCATCTCTACCTCTGGCTAATCAACTGGCCCAACGCCCCCCTGCTCACTAGCCCAGGGTTCAAACCCTGGGCTAGTGAATGTTCGTCAGACTGGCTAAGGCCTCTGCAACGAAGCGGTAGAGATGCTTCGACTCCGCTCAACACGACGGGTGAGTGTAATAGCAATCAGTTGGCAAAACCGTGTGACTAGCCCGACATTATGGGCTAGCACACCCGGCCGAACTCCACCCACCAACATTACACAATCGTTTATGTACTCTACTCTTCTGAAGCAGTTTCTAGTGCTGGCTCTCCTGCTAGGCCACTTTGGCACATCAGCCCAAACTACTTCGGCGCTCATTCCGGCGCACGACCCGGTGATGGCCCAGGAGAACGGCACCTACTACATGTTTTGCACGGGGCCGGGCATTGCGGTGTGGTCGTCAAAGGACCGAAAGAACTGGACGCGGGAACAGCCTATTTTCCCTGCGGCGCCGGCCTGGGCTACGCAAGCGGTACCGGGCTTTAAGGGCAACCACATTTGGGCGCCCGATATCTCTTACCACAATGGGGTGTACTCGCTATTCTACTCGATTTCAGCATTCGGAAAAAACACCTCCTGCATAGGCCTGGCCACCAACAAAACCCTCGATCCCAAGTCGAAGGATTTCAAGTGGGAAGATCATGGGCGCGTAATTCAGTCGGTGCCGGGGCGTGATATGTGGAACGCCATCGACCCCAACCTGATCCGGGATGAAAAAGGCACCCCATGGCTTTCTTTCGGTTCTTTCTGGTCAGGCATAAAGCTGGTGAAGCTGCAACCTGACCTAGCGGCCCCGGCCGAGCCCCAGCAGTGGCGCACTATTGCCAAGCGCCCCCGCTCACCCCAGCTCAACGACTCCCTGCCCGGCGATGGTGCCATTGAAGCGCCGTTTATCTTCCGTAAGGGCGATTATTACTACCTGTTTACCTCTTTTGACTTCTGCTGCCGGGGCCCGCAAAGCACCTATAAGATCATGGTGGGCCGCTCTAAAAACGTGAAGGGCCCTTATGTAGATAAGGCTGGGGTAGCCTTAGACCAAGGCGGCGGAACCGAGGTACTGGCCGGCGACAAAAACTGGTTTGGACTGGGCCATAACTCCGTCTATACGTTCAACAAGACCGATTACTTAGTGTTCCATGGTTACGACGCCGCTGACCAGGGCCGCTCTAAACTGCGCATTGAAAAGCTGGGCTGGGACGCCGCGGGCTGGCCGGTGGTGCAGCTATAGTGGCAGCACAAAGGAAATTGTGTAACACAATCGTTTGTGTTTTAACTCCCTGTTTCATACCTTTCTATTGCAGAAAGAATGCTTCTCCTACCGGCGTCGATTTCGGTATCGTTTCCGGTCCTTTTTCTCGTACACAACCTATTTGAAAGGTGGCCTAGGGCTTCTGGAAGCCGTAGCTTAGCACCTTTCCCACTTTTTTCTGCCATCTCGTGACCAAGCCGAATCCTTCTCTCGCTGAATTGAGTGTCAACACCATTCGTCTGCTATCAGTAGACATGGTACAGGCCGCAAACTCAGGCCATCCGGGCCTACCCATGGGGGCCGCACCAATGGCTTACGTGCTGTTTTCACGCTTTCTACGCTTCAACCCCCAAGACCCCGCGTGGCCGAACCGCGACCGGTTTGTGCTGTCGGCAGGCCATGGCTCAGCGTTATTATATAGCCTGTTGCACCTCTACGGCTACGACTTGTCGCTGGATGACTTGAAGAGCTTCCGGCAGCTGCACTCCAAAACGCCCGGCCACCCTGAGTCGAACCTGACGCCGGGTGTGGAGGTAACCACCGGCCCGCTCGGCCAGGGCTTTGCCAACGGCGTGGGTATGGCCATGGCCGAAGCGCACCTTAGCGCCGTGTACAATAAGCCCGGCCACGAGCTGATGGACCACTTCACCTACTCTATTGTGAGTGATGGGGACCTGATGGAAGGCATTGCCTCGGAAGCCGCTTCCCTGGCGGGCCACCTCAAGCTCGGCAAGCTCATCTACCTTTACGACGACAACGATATCAGCCTCGACGGGCCCACCAGCCTGGCCTACACCGAGGATGCTCTGGCCCGTTTTGACGCTTACGGCTGGCACACCCAGCGCGTGATGGACGGCAACGACCTCGATGGCATTGAGGCCGCCATTAAAGCGGCTCAGCAGGAAACTGAGCGGCCTTCTATCATCTCCGTGAAGACCATTATCGGGTACGGCAGCCCCCAGGAAGGCACCAGCAAAGTACACGGCTCTCCCCTCGGCCCCGACAATGTCAAGAAGGCCAAGGAGTTCTTTGGCTTCGACCCCGAGGCCACGTTTGTAGTACCCGAAGAAGTGCGCACGCACCTGGCCGAAGCCGGGCAGCGCGGTGCACAGCTTCAGGCCGAGTGGCAGCAGAAATCAGAGGCGTACCAGCAGGAGTTCGGCACAGAGTGGGAACTGTTCCGGGCTTCGTTTGCGGGAGAGCTCCCCGCAGGCTGGGACGCCTCACTGCCCGTCTTCACGCCTGCCGATGGCGCCATGGCTACCCGCCAGGCTTCCGGTAAGGCACTTACCGCGCTCAAGAAAAGCGTACCCTTCCTGTTTGGGGGCTCCGCCGACCTGGCCAGCTCCAACGAGATGCCCACCGGCGGCGACGCCAGCTTCCAGCCCGGCGCCTACGAGCACAACAACATCTGGTTTGGGGTGCGCGAGCACGCCATGGGCGCGGCCATGAACGGCATGGCCCAGCACGGCGGCGTGCGCACCTACGGCGGCACCTTCCTCACCTTCTCCGACTACATGCGCGGGGCCATCCGCCTCACGGCCCTGGCCGAGTCGGCTGCCACATTCGTGTTCACCCACGACAGCATCGGTCTGGGAGAAGACGGCCCCACTCACCAGCCAGTAGAGCAGGTAGCTGCCTTGCGTACCATCCCGAATATCGTGGTGATTCGCCCCGCCGATGCCAACGAAACGGTGGAAGCCTGGCGCATTGCTATGACCACGCCGAAGTCGCCGGTGGTGCTGATTCTGTCGCGCCAGAAGCTGCCGACGCTTGATCAGGAGAAGTACGGCTCGGCCCGCGAAGGTGTGGCCAAGGGTGGCTACATCCTCAGCGAAGCCGAAGGCGGCAAGCCCCAGCTGATTCTGCTAGCCACCGGCTCGGAAGTATCCTTGGTGATGCAGGCCCAGGAGCAACTCCAGCAACAAGGCGTGCCAACCCGCGTGGTAAGCCTACCCTCCTGGGAGCTGTTTGAGAAGCAGGACAAGGCCTACCAGCAGCAGGTGCTTCCCTCCGACGTGCGCAAGCGCGTGGCTGTGGAAGCTGGCTCGCCCATCGGCTGGCACAAGTACGTGACTGACGAAGGCACCGTCATTGCCATGAACCGCTTCGGCGAGTCGGGCCCGGGGGAGGAGGTAATGGCGTACTTCGGCTTCACGGTAGAGAACGTGGTAAAGCAGGCTAACTGGGTGCTGCAAGGCCAACCCGCCGACATCGAGAAGAAAGAAGTTCTTTCCTAATGGTTGGAAGCCCATCATGCTTGACGGTATTCATAAGTATAGAGCAACAATACCAGCGGGGAGCCATAGTATGGCTCCCCGTTTTCTTACCGCATTACGATGGCTGAAATTACGCCTGCTCAGCGGCGCGTTGCCGTAAGCGCTTTGTTCTTTGTGGCGGGGCTGTGCTTTGCCTCCTGGGCTTCCCGCATCCCCGACATCCGCCTAAAACTTGGGCTCAGTGAAGGTGAGCTAGGCCAGTTACTGCTGGCCTTACCGGTGGGTTCTATGCTGGCGTTGCCGGTGGCGGGCTGGCTAGTGCACAACCACGGCAGCCGGGCGGTGGTCTTGCTTGCTACTTGCCTGTATGCTTTATTTCTGCCCCTGCTGGGGTGGGCACCGGGCTTCTGGAGCTTGGCGGGCAGCCTCGTGCTGTTTGGCTTTGCCGGCAACCTGCTTAACATCTCCGTCAATACGCAAGCAATAGGCGTGCAACAGGCCTACGGGAAACCCATCATGGCCTCTTTCCACGGGCTTTGGAGCTTGGCGGGCTTTCTGGGTGGAGCCCTAGGCACCTTATTTATTCGGTGGCAACAGCCACCCCTCTGGCACTTTCTGCTGGTGATGGTTCTAGGCCTGTTGCTGACGGTGCTGGCCCATCAACGCACCCTTCCGCAAGATACCGGCGCAGAGGCTGGCGGCCCCAGCCTGCGCCGCCCCGAACCGTACCTGCTGCGTATCGGGCTGATTGCGTTTTGCGGGATGCTCTGCGAGGGCTGCATGTTCGACTGGAGCGGCGTGTACTTCCAGAAAGTAGTGCGCCCCGATGCTACGCTGGTTACGGCCGGCTACGTGGCGTGCATGAGCACCATGGCCCTTGGCCGCTTCATCTCCGATTATTTCACTCACCGTCTCGGTACCAACCTCATGCTGCAGATCAGCAGCGCCCTCATCACCGTAGGCCTGGTCACGGCTGTGGTGTGGCCGGCGTTTGTGCCATCGGTGGTGGGGTTTCTGCTGGTGGGGTTTGGCATTGCCTCGGTTACGCCCCTGGCCTACAGCGCCGCCGGGCAATCCACTACCGTGTCGCCGGGCGTGGCATTGGCGATGGTATCTACCATCGGGTACTTCGGGTTTCTGCTGGGCCCACCTCTTATTGGCTTTGTGGCCGAGATATCGAGCCTGCGGGTGTCATTTGCACTGGTAGCTGGCCTGGGCGCGGCTATTGGGGTGCTGGCCGCATTGCCTTCTCCTACCCGGAAGCCAGCTAAACAACTGGCTTAGGACACCTATTTTTAGGTCCATTATCAGAAACAGCTGCCTTAGCTCACGCCAATACTGCGTGGGCTGAGGCAGCTGTTTTTGATGTTTTATCAGTTACCCCTCAGAAAAAATATTTCACCGTAAGCTGTAACCTTCGTGAAAAGGCGCAGTTTCCACCGCCGAATACGCTCCCACACCTCACCGACCAACCGCTTGAACTCGCTCACTGATAATTCGCTCATGCTGCAAGTGAAGGCCGGCCAGGTTGATAAAATGGGCCTGCTGTTCGAGCGTTACCATAGGCCGCTGTTTGCGTTTTTCTACCACTCCAACGGTAACGCCACGGTCAGTGAGGATCTGGTGCAGAATGTATTCTACCGGATGCTGAAATACCGCCACACCTTCACGGGTGAGGGCGAGTTCAGAACCTGGATGTACCACTTGGCGCGCAACGTGCTAGCCGACGCCGCCAAGAAAGACAAACCCTCGCTCCACCACAAAGACGTGGCTGACTTAGCCGAGAAGATTGCCGGCGGTACCCCCGCCGATGGCAGTTTGCAGAAGTCGCAGGATGTGGAGCTGCTCCACCGGGCCATGGCTCGGCTAAGCCCCGACCAACGGGAAGTGCTCGTGCTGAGCCGCTTTCAGGAGCTGAAATACGAGCAGATAGCGCAGCTGCTCGACACCACGGTAGGAGCCGTAAAGGTGCGCGCGCACCGGGCCCTCTGCCAACTCAAGGATATTTATTTGAAACTGGAAAATGGAAGCAAAGTTGAACTGTGAGGGCGTGCAAGTGGAGCTGATGGATTGGTTGGCGGGCACCTTACCAGCCGCCCAGCACCAAGCCGTAGAAGCCCACTTAACCCAATGCCCGGGTTGCCAGCAGGAGCTGGCCACTGTGCAGGCCCTCTGGACCACTATGGGCGAGTTGCCCGTGCCCGCAACCAGTGAGCAGATGCGCCCGCGCTTCTACTCTATGCTGGCCGAGTTTCAGGTGGAGGAGCAACGCAAGCAACGGTGGTCGGTGAGTGGCCTACTGGAGCGGGTGCGCGAGTGGTGGCAACCAGCCTATGCCGTACGCCTGGCCTACAGCCTTGCCTTACTCATTGTAGGCCTAGTGGCAGGCTACGGATTGAAAGGCCGCCCGGAGACGTCCGAGCTGGCCGTGCAGCAACCCGCCACCACTATGCCCGCCGCCACAGAGGACGATGTGCACCAGACCAACGTGCTGGCGCTGCTGAACAACCCCTCGGCGGTGCAGCGCCTGCGGGCCGTGAGCTACGCCGAAGAGGTGGCGCCCAGCAATGAGCGGGTGGTAGCGGCCCTACTCAGCACCCTCAATCAAGACCCCAACGTGAACGTGCGCCTCGCTTCGCTGGAGGTACTAAGTGGGCTCTCCCAAGACCCCATGGTGCGCCAGGGCCTCGTTCGTTCCCTTCCTCTGCAGGAGTCGCCCCTGGTGCAATCGGCTCTGGCCGATGTGATGGTGCGCCTGCAGGAGCGCCGCTCGGTGCGCCCTCTTCGCAAGTTGCTCCAGCAGGACAACCTGAATGAGCAGGTGAAAGACAAAATCGAGCAAAGCATTGAGTCCTTGTCAGATGGCCAGGCTCCCCAACCTTCTACTCCCTCAACCTATCATGAAACGCCCCCTACTACTCAGCCTGATCTGGGCTCTACTGTGGCTGCCTAGCTGCTCTCTGAAAGCCCAGAACCGCGAGGCCACGGAGAAAATCAACAAAGAATTTACCCTCACGGGCAGTGCCGGTAGCAGCACGCTGGCCCTCTACAACATCTTCGGCTCCGTGACGGTGCAGGGCTACAGCGGCAAGACCGTGGTAGTGGAAATCACGAAGACCATTAAAGCGCCTAGCGCCGAGTTGCTGGAACAGGGCAAGAAAGAAGCCCAGCCCGGTTTTGAGCAGCACGGCGACAGTGTGCTGCTGTACGTAGCCGGCCCTCAGGACTCCCGCCCCAACCGCGACCGACAGCAGAACGGCCGCTTTAAGGATAGCTGGAACAATACTAATGAGCGCCCGCACTACTCCTACCAGTTTGATTTTGTGGTGAAAGTACCGGCCGGTATGGAAGTGCGCGCTTCTACGGTGAACGGGGGTAAAATGCTGGTGCAGGATGTAACCGGCCCGCTACAGGCCCGCAATGTGAATGGCCCGGTCACGATTAACAATGCCCAGCAGGCCACCCTGGCGCACACCGTAAATGGTGATGTAAACGTCACGTACGCCGTGGCCCCCACCAAAGCAGCTTCCTACCACACCATCAATGGCAACATTCTAGTGAGCTACCCCGCCAACGTATCCGGCGACCTGTACTTCAAGAGCATGCACGGGGAGATGTTCACCGACTTCCCCAAGGCCGAGGTACTGCCAGCGCGCGTGACGCAAAACCAGCAGCGCGATGGACAGAGCATCAAATACAAACTCAGCAAAGAGACGGCCGTGCGGCTGGGTAAGGGCGGCCCCGATTTCCGCTTCGAAACCCTCAACGGCAACGTCACTATTAAACAGCAAACCCGATGAACAAGCTCCTCTATAGAACCCTCCTGACCCTGCTCGCTTTGGCGTGGGTCCGGCCCACGGTGGCCCAACAAGCTGGCAAAGAACAACTCACCGTGGCTCTCAGCTCGCCTGGCAAGCCTGGCACGCTTCACCTAAAACTAGTGGGTGGCTCCATCAAGGTAGAAGGCACCAGCGGCAAGGAAGTAGTGATTGACGTAGCCAACCGCGGTGCCGGGCGGGTTTCCGGCTCTTCTGATGAGCCCACTCCGGGTGGTATGCGGCGCATATCCCGGGTGAATGGCCTCGATGTGACGGCTCAGGAAAAAGACAACCACGTGTACATCAAAACGCAGTCGTGGCAGAACCCGGTTGACTTCGTGATTAAAGTACCCCGGCAGTTTTCCCTCCAGATTGGCACCGTAAACGAGGGCAACATCTCGGTGCAAAACGTGGCCGGCGAGCTGGAAATCTCCAACGTCAACGGCTCCATCACCCTCGAAGACGTAGCCGGCTCAGCCGTGCTCAACACCGTGAATGGCAACATTATCACCAACTTCAAAGACATCACCAGCGGAGTGCCCATGGCTTTCTCCAGCGTGAACGGCAAGATTGATGTGAGCTTGCCGGCCAAAGCCAAAGCCGACCTGAAACTGAAGTCAGACCGTGGCGAAATCTACAGCGACTTTGACCTGGCCGTGGACAACAACGCCCCCAAAGTAACCCGCACTGCCAAAGACGGCACCTACCGCGTGAGCGTGGACAGCTGGACCAGCGGCAAAATTAACGGCGGCGGCCCTGAGTTTATGATGAAAACCCTCAACGGCAACATCTACATCAGAAAGGCTAAGTGAGTGAAGTAGCCTGCGGAGCCTCTAGCTGCAACTAGAGGCTCCGCCTTTATCGGGTAGCTATCCTGCCTGTCTCTAATACTACTAGATGATGTAGAGACGCAATATTTTGCGTCTTGGCGTTAGCCGCTCTGCGCTTTGGGCGCTGAGGTTCTGTGGGCTGTCATTTAATTACGGTTATGCTGAGTGCAGCCGAAGCCCCTCCACTGTTTCGTTGCAGAGGCCTAGGCCAGTTGAGTAGCCAGGGGTAGAGATGCTTCGACAACTGGACGCCAGATCAAGCAGGATATTCTTTATCTGCCCGAAGAATTTTGGGAGCTGGAATACCAACACCCCCTCCCTTCAAACGGCCACTAGGCTAACCGATTAAGTACAATAGCGCCACGGTGAGACGCGAAATATGACGTCTCTATAGCTGAGTCTGCTACGGCATCTGTAACGAATATTCGTTCGGCCGGTACTCCCTTTCCTGCTCCCTATAACAGCGCAGCTTTTGCTGCTGCCGGGCACGCGCTTGCCCGATTTTTCGCCTCCCTCCTCTTATTCTGACTCTTTCCTTACACCGCCAGGCTATGTCTCGTACCTCTATTCTGCGTTTTTCATTTGTGCTTCTGGGGCTGGCTAGTGGCCTAGGCCTAGCTCAAGCCCAGACCCCGACCCCTCCCCCGGCTGCTACCGGGGCCTCCTCTCCCGCCCCGAAGCGCCAGCTGCAAACCCTGCGCATCACGGAAGCTATTAAGCTGGATGGGGTGCTCAATGAAGCCGTGTGGCAGCAGGCGCCCATTGCTACGGGCTTCACCCAGCAGCGCCCCAACCCCGGCGTACCGGAAAAGCAGAAAACTGAAGTGCGCGTGCTCTACGACGACGCCAGTATCTACGTGGGAGCCATCATGCACGATGTATCCCCCGACTCCATCCCGCGGGAGCTAACGGCGCGCGACAACACCGGCAACTCCGATTTCTTCGGCATCTTTCTCGATACCTATAATGACCACCTGAACGGTTACGGCTTCATTGTAACCAGCAGCGGCGTGCAGCTTGATTCCCGTTACTCCCCAGCCGGCGGCGAAGACTTCAACTGGAATGCTGTGTGGGAAAGCAGCACCTCTCTGCAGGGTACTGATTGGGTGGCGGAAATGCGTATTCCGTATTCGGCCATCCGCTTCAGCAACGCGCAAGAGCAGCTCTGGGGCCTGAACTTTATGCGCCAGCGCAAGCGCGACAACGCCGCCTATTTCTGGAATGAGGTGAAGCCCGCCGCCAGCGGCTTCGTGAACCAGTGGGGTGAGTTGCGCGGCGTGCGCAATATTAAGCCACCGCTGCGCCTCTCACTCACGCCCTACGTATCAAGCTACGTAAACCACAACCCGCTAAACGCGGAGGGCACGCGCCGCACCACCACCAGCTTCAACGGTGGCGCCGATATTAAGTGGGGCATCAACGAGAGCTTCACGCTAGATGCTACGCTGGTACCCGACTTCGGGCAGGTGCAGAGCGACAACCAGGTGCTTAACCTCTCCCCCTTTGAGGTGCAGTTTAATGAGAACCGGCAGTTTTTTACGGAGGGCACCGAGCTGTTTAACAAGGGAAACCTGTTCTACTCGCGGCGGGTGGGGGCCACGCCCATTGGCTTCTACGGTGTGCAGGCGGGCGCTACGGAGAAGATCATTCGTAACCCCGCCGAAACCCGCTTGCTGAACGCTACCAAAGTCTCGGGCCGCACCAAGAGTGGCCTAGGCATTGGGTTTTTCAATGCCCTCAGCAATGATGTGTATGCTACCCTGCGCAACACCGAAACCGGCCAGGAGCGCGAGGTAAAAACCCAGCCCTTCAGCAACTACAACATTATGGTGCTGGACCAGAGCCTCAAGAACAACTCCTACGTTTCGCTCATCAACACCAACGTAACCCGCGCCGGCAGCACCTACGATGCCAACGTAACGGGCGGCCTGTTCCGCTTTGCCAACAAGAAAAATGCCTACGCCGTAGATGGCAGCCTGGTGTATTCGCGCCGGCGCGGCACCGCTTTCGGCTCCGATAGGCCTATCGACGACCAGGATGGCTACAAGTATACGCTGGGCGTGGGCAAGATCAGCGGCAACTTCACCTGGGGCCTGAACCACGGTATTGAGTCGGCGTCGTACAACCCCAACGACCTGGGCATCTTGTTCGGCAACAACAATATCACGCAGTCGGTGGAAGTGGCCTACCGTAAGTACAAGCCGTTCTGGAAGGTGAATAACATGTCCTTCTTCGCGCAGGCCAGCCACTCGCTTTTGTACCGGCCTACGCTCTACCAGAACATGAGCTTCTACACGGGCTTCAACACCACCTTCACCAAGAGCTTCCTGCAGGTGGGGTACGACTTCGACACCAACCCCACCACCCACGATTTCTATGAGCCCCGCACGTTTCCGCTAGGCCAGTACTACGTGCGGGTGCCCGGCAACACCGGCATCGTGGTGTTCGTCAATTCCGATACGCGCAAGAAGTTCTCGTACGGCTGGAACCTTGGCAACCGCACTTTTGCCCTGGATGAGCGTTTGCCCCGGGAGCGGCGCGTGAAGTACAGTGCTGGCTTCTACCCCCGCTACCGCGTCAACGACCACCTCACCTTCCGCTATAGCCTCGACTGGAGCCTAGTGAATAACCAGATTGGTTACGTAAACGGCGGCATGAGTGCCAGTGAGCCGCTCGACAAGCCTTTCCTAGGCCAGGTCATCCTCGGCCGCCGCGATGTAGCCACCGTTTCCAATGTGGTATCCGTGGCCTACACCTTCACTAACCGCATGTCGTTTACGCTGCGCACGCGCCACTACACCAGCAACGTGCGCTACGCCGATTTCTCCCAGCTGGGCCCCAATGGTGAAGAGAAACTAGTGGCCTACCAGCGCAACCGCGACAATACCTACAACGCCTTCAACGTGGATGCCGTGTACTCGTGGTGGTTCGCGCCCGGCTCGCAGGTGAGCATCGTCTGGAAGAACGCCGGCTCTACCTACCTGCTCGCTGAACAGGCAACACCTCTTTACTTCGATAACTTCAACAACACCATTAACACGCCCCACAATAACTCCTTATCAGTGAAAGTACTCTATTACCTCGACTATCTGAGCTTCCGAAAGAAGCGGTAACTGCCCAGCTGCTGCCGTACTGGCTTAGCAGCACGTTATAGAACAAAAAGCCCCTGCTAAAACAGCAGGGGCTTTTTTGGTTGAAGAGGTAAGAGAGAACTGCGTTTAGTGCGCGATGGTGATGCGCTTGTTCTCTACTTTGCCATTCATAATCATGCGGCAGAAATAGACCCCATTCGGTAACTCACTGCCATTTACCTTCACATCATACGCACGCCCACCTTCTACCTCAGCATTGAAGAGCGTTGATACCAGGCCACCTGCGCTGTTGTAGAGATACACCTGCGCCTTACCACCCAGCACCATACGGAAGTGGATAGTGCCCTGTTCAGTCATGGGGTTAGGATAGACTTCCAGCAGGCCGCTCTCGGGTACTGCCGTTGGAGTAGGCCCGCTCAGGACCATTGGCTTGCTGCTGCTAGTAGTAGCGAGAGTCGTGGTATTAGTACCAGAGCCGGTTACCGTTACTACGTCTCCTGCTCCCAAGTCGCGCCGTAGAGTTTGCGTTCCGTTCCAGTTATTTGAGAACCAGACACCACCACTGCTGCGGTACACGGTAATAGCTAGTCGATCTACCTTCTCCGTTGCCGCTGGGTTGTCAATGCCATCAAATAGATCCAACTGCATGGTGCAATTGCCTTCGATGCTTTGCGCAACTCCACCTACAATTTCTGCAATGTTGGCTTTGCTGCTGAATTGTGCAGTGGGGTTGGTAGTAGCCAGAGTAGAAATAGCGTTGCTCTTCAGCTTATAGGTGTGCAACACACCGGGCGTTTCTTTGCCATTCCGGTCGTAGTAGCTGTTCACCGTAATTTCGGCACCACCCTGTGGGTTTTTCAGGCTCTTGTTGTATTGCACATAGAAGGCAAAACTAGAGGAGCCTTTAATGTAGCCAGCAGTGCCAGTGGCATCAAACTTACCACCGCCCGCAATCAGGCCACCAGGAGTTGGTGCTGCTACCATTACCTCTTTGTCGAGCGTTGAATTATCTATGCTCTTGTAGTTTCCGGTTACCACTACGGCAATATTCAGGATAGCGGCCGAGCTACTGATACTGTATTGCACACTAGCTGCAGCGGTTCCTACCGTTAGGTCGCCGGGGTTAACCAGCCCCACCGGCAGGTTTTGCGCCCCATTGATGGGCACCAGCGTTGTACCGTTCCGAACAAAGAACGAGGCTTTGGCTGTCCGGATATCTCCGGTGAAGTTGGGGTTGTTCCGAATGGTAGCCACTAAGTTCAATGTGGCCGTAGAGCTGCTTGAACCAGTTGTCCAGAAGAAGCTAGAGCCTGTGTAGTACGTATCCGCTACTGGATTAGCAGTCTGCTGCGTGATGGTAGCCTTCGTAGTGGCGCTGGTAGTCGTCAGGCTATAGTTGCTGGCGGCTGTTCCGGCCAATGTAAAGCCAGTAGCTGTTACCACTTTGTCAACTCCTACATTTTCATCAGAGAAGGTAGCAGTTCCTCCTGTCAGGGTCACATTAGGCACGTCAGCGGTGAGTACACCAGTTAGTGAGCGGGTCAGGATGGTAGCAGTAGTGGTACCATCATACATCCTGCTGGCCGCTGTGAAGGAAGGCGTAATACCCAGCGGCGTAATATCTGCGGAGGTAGATGCCACCGACATGAGGCTGTAGTTGCCGGCCTGAGCTCCTGCCAGGCTAAAGCCGGTGCCGGTCACCGGCTTACCGGTTCCAACATTCGCATCAGCATAGGTGGCAGTTCCACCGGCCAGGGTTACCGCGTCACCCGCAAACACGTTGTTAAGGCTTCGAGTGGCAATTGTGCTGCCAACCGTACCATTGTAAACTCTGCTATTGGCAGTAAATGAGCCCGTGATACCCAGGGCCGTGATATCGGCAGTGGTAGTGGCGGTGGTCGTTGTCAGGCTGTAGTTACCAGACATGTTTCCTGACAATGCCAGGCCGGTGGCGGTTACCGTTTTACCCGTACCTGCGTTTTTGTCGCCAAAGGCGGCAGTACCGCCCGTTAGCGTCACATCATCCTGACCAACAATCCCCGTAAGGGTCCGGCTGGAAATAGCCGCCGTTGTGTTGTTGTTGTAAACCTTATTGTTGGCCAGAACAGCAGGTACTAGCGGCTTGGCGG
Source organism: Hymenobacter taeanensis (assembly GCF_013137895.1). Classification (NCBI taxonomy): domain Bacteria; kingdom Pseudomonadati; phylum Bacteroidota; class Cytophagia; order Cytophagales; family Hymenobacteraceae; genus Hymenobacter; species Hymenobacter taeanensis. The sequence continues at coordinate 3,628,698 of NZ_CP053538.1, read as the reverse complement.
TAATGGCAAACGTAGCTCCGGGCGCCAGGCTCAGATCGTAGTTGGTGCCAAGGCTGAGGGTGCCGAGGGAAATAGCATACGTCTTTACCTGTTCACCGTCAGCCCGCACTAATTGCCCGGAGAAGCTGTCCTCGGCCACTTTAGAGCCGGTGGCAATAGTGTAGGCCAGTTGCGGATCAGCAACGGTGCCGTACACCTTGCTTTGGCCTGCCGTAGCTGTTACCTGAATAGGGCGCGGCGTAATATCAGCCGTTGTGCTGCCCACAGATGTGAGGTTATAGTTGCCGGCCTGGGCACCGCCCAGAGTCATACCGCTCGCCGCAACTGTTTTGCCGCTTGCTACATCTTTAGTGTTGAAAGCGGCAGTACCGCTGATCAACGTTACAGCATCGGTACCAAGTACCCCATTTGGAGTCCGACTGATAACGGTAGCAACGGTATTACCATCATACACCTTGTTGCTGGCAACGAATGAGCCCGTTATATCCAGTCGAGCGATGGTGGCCGTTGCAGTAGCCACCGAGCTCAGGCTGTAGTTGCCTTTATCGGCGCCATCAAGAGTAGCATCGGCCAGGGTCACTATTTTGTCAACACCCACGTTTTTATCGGCGAAGGTAGCCGTACCACCTGCCAGGGCCACCGCGTCCTGACCAATTACGCCCGTCAGCGTACGAGTTAAGACGGCGGCAGCGGTTGATGCGTTATAGATTTTGTTTTCGGCGGTGAAGTGACCCACAACTGCCAAAGGCGTGATGTTTGCCGAAGTGGAAGCTGTAGCATTAGCAGAGTAATTCCCCTTATCGGCGCCGCCCGCTATGCTTACATCAGCCCATACAGGTTTTCCGTTGCCTACGCTTTTGTTATCAAAGGCCCCATGGGTGGCTTCTACCAGTACCGCATCACCTTGCACTAGGCCACTACCTATAGTGGCATGAGCCGTAGCATCTGCATTGCCATTATAGGTTTTGTTGTCGGCCGTGATGACGATTTCCAACGCCTTGGGCGTGATAGCAGCAGTAGTGGAGGCACTTGTGGAAGTGAGGCTATAATTGGAAGAAGCGGTGCCACTCAAGGCTACAGTTGCCGTCACCGTTTTACCACCGCCAACATTCTTGTTGTTGAATGCGGCGTAGCTTACTGTAACTCCTACTGCTTCCCCATCAATGAGGTCAGCATCAGGCACCGAACCAGTAGCCGTAGCCGCAGGGCTACCGTTGTAGGTTTTGTTCTGGGCCACAATTGTAGCCGTGAGCTGCTTAGCCGTGATGGCTGCTGTGGTTGTGGCGGTAGCGCTGGCGCTATAGTTCCCCCTGTCAGCGCCACTGAGTGCCAAGCCATTAGCCGTTACTGTTTTATTAGCACCCACGTCCTTGGTATCAAACGTAGCCGAACCACCGGTCAGGGTTACGTCGTCATCCGGTAGCTGCCCGGCAAGGCTGCGGGTTAGAATGGTGGCATTTGTGTTGCCATCGTAGGTTTTGCTTTGTGCTGTGAATACCGGAGTAATGGCTTTGGGAGTGATGGCCGCCGTAGCTGTAGCCGTACTATTGGCGGTATAGTTGCCAGCATCGGCGCCGGCTTTACTAACAGCAGCCGTTACCGTTTTGCCAGAAGCTACATTCTTATCATTGAAGTTGCCTCCTCTGCTGCTCACCGTTACTACATCATTCATCACCAGTCCGCTGGTAGAAGCCAGGAGTGCAGAAGTTATAGCAGCTGTATTTCCATTGTAGACCTTATCGGTAGCGGTAATGGAAATAACCAGGGGTTTGGCCGAAATTGCAGCAGTTGTGGTAGCCGTGGTATTAGCCGTGTAGTTGTCCGCATCAGCCCCTGCTTTGCTCACATTGCTGTTTACAGTTTTGGTGGTACCCACGTGCTTATCGGCAAAGAGTGCTTCCGTAGCACTCACCGTTACTACATCATCGTCTACTAGGCCACTTGCAATGGAAGCCGTTACGGCTGCGTTCCGGTTGCCATCATACACTTTGTCTTGGGCCGCAATGGCAATGGAGAGTGCTTTACTGCTGATAGCCGCCGTGGTGGTGGCCGTGGTGTTGGCAGTGTAGTTGCCAGCATCGGCACCGGCTTTGCTTACAGCAGCCGTAACCGTTTTGCCAGTACCCACATTCTTGGTATCAAACAAGCCATTGCCTGCGCTTACCGTTACGGCATCGTTGGATACCAGGCCACTTTCAATAGAAGCTGTTACAGCAGCATCGCGGTTGCCATCATAAGGCTTATTAGTGGCGCTGATGGCAATGGTCATTGCCTTGGGCGTGATATCAGCTTTGGTAGTTGGGTTAGTAGCAGGTAAGCGGTAGTTGCCTGCGTCCGTGCCGGTCAGGCTGAAACCTGTACCAGTTACGGTTTTTGCCTCACCCACATTCTTATCGACGAAGCTGGCAGTGCCTGCTGAAAGGAATACCTGATCGGTGAGCAATACCCCATCAATGGAGCGGCCAGTAATACGCGTTGCCAGGTCACCGTTATACACTCTACTAGCGGCCGTGAAGGAAGGCACCAGCTCAGCGGCCGTAATATTGGCCGTGGTAGCGGCCGTGTTAGAAGTCAGGCTGTAGTTACCGGTTGCCCCGCCACCCAGCGCTACCGTAGCCATAACCGGCTTGGTATTCCCAACGCGCTTGTCGTTGAACTGGGCATCGGTAACTGTTATCGTTACGATGTCGTTGCCAACCAGATCAGCAGCTAACACGCTGCCGGTGGCCGTGGCATCCACAGTAGCATCATATACCTTATTCTGGGCCACAATGGATGCTGTCAGGGCTTTGCGTGTGATGGCAAAGGAGCTGCCAGAAGCTAGGCTGAGGCTGTAGTTGTTGCCCAGCGTCAGGCTACCAAGACTGATGGCGTAGGTATTTACCAGTTCACCTTCAGCACGCAACAGTTGTCCGGAGAAGTTGTCGCCGCTTACTTTGGTACCGCTGGTAATGGTGTAGGCCAGTACCGGATCGGTAGTGGTGCCGTACACTTTGCTCTGGCCCGCCGTGGCGGTTACCTCCAGAGGGCGGGGCGTGATGTCGGCAGTAGCCGTGGTTGTAGCACTGACGCTGTAGTTGCTCTCATCGGCACCCGTCAGGCTTAGGCCTGTGATGGTAACCGTCTTGGTATTCTGAACATTCTTATCGGTGAATGTAGCCGTACCCCCAGTCAGTGAAACCACGTCGCTGGGCACTACTCCATCTAGGGTGCGAGTGGCAATTATTGCCGCTGTACCACCGTCGTAAACCTTGTTGTTGATGGTTACTGAGGCGGTAAGTGGTTTAGCCGTTATGTCGGCTTGAGCCGTGGCGATATTTGCTGACAACCGGTAGTTAGGCGCTGATGCACCGCTCAGGGCCACAGTAGCCGTTACCGTTTTATCAGCTCCAACCTGCTTGGTGGCAAACACAGGGTTGGTTACATCTACCCTCACTTCATCACCGCTAACCACTTCTGCGGGTAATACGCTGCCGGTAGCAGTGGCTACTAGGCCACCATCATATACTTTATCATTTGCAGCAATAGAGGCCGTTAGGGCTTTAGCCGTGATGGTAAATTTCACTTGGGGCGTGAAGTTCAAAGTGTAGTTATTGCTCAAGCCCAAGGAACCCTGCGTGATGTTATACGTGCCCACAGTGTTTCCCTGTACTCTCGATAAGCTGCCTGTGAAAGCATCGTTACCCACCAACGTAACGGGCTCATAGGCCAGTACGGGCTCAACAGAACCATACGTTTTGCCTTGCCCAGCCGCAGGTGTTACCGTAACGGCTTTCGGAGTGATGGTAAAATCGTTGGGCACATAAGTCAGCGAATAGTTATCGATTGTGGAAGCGCTGGTTGACTTGCTCCTGATAGACAAGCTCCCCTGACCAATTGTGTAGGCTCCTACAGTATTCCCTATGGCCCGGCTTAAGGCTCCGGTGAAAGCATCAACACTGGCCAGGCCACTGCCGCTTACAGCATAAGTGAAAGCCTCTGGCTCATTGTCGCCGTATACTTTGGTTTGCCCAAGGTTTGCTGTAATCGTAATGGGGCGAGCCGATACTTCCAGCGCAGTGCTGTTGTCAGAAGCTTGTGCAAACGTATAGTTACCATACTTAGCAGCCAGGCCTGCTCCGGTTACCCCATACCGGCCTACCGGACTAGCAGCATCGGCCACAGAAGTAAAGCTTGCTGTTCCGGTGGTAGCAGTGGCAGCAGTTTCATTATTGACGAAACCAGTTACGGTGCCACTGAGCGAACCATTTGCCTCGCCATACATTCGGGTAGCGGAGTTAGCGGTATACGTCAGCGTAGCGGCCGTAATGTTGGCAGTAGCGGTGGGGTTAGTGGCTGACAGGCTGTAGTTGCCGGCCTGTGCTCCGTCCAACGTAAAGCTGCTGACCGTAACCATTTTGCTGGTGCCCACATCTTTGGTATTGAAGTTGGCTATGCCACCTTCCAGCGTCACATTATCACCTTCCAGTACCCCATTTAGGGCCTTGTTCAGAATTACTGCCTGCGCAGTGCCATCATATACTTTGCTTTGGGCAGTGAACGAAGCCGTGAGTTCCGCAGCCGTAATGTTGGCTTTAGTTGTGGCAGTGGCATTAGCCGTGTAGTTGCCGGCATCAGCGCCAGCTTTGCTAACATTGGCCGTTACCACCTTGTTCGTACCTACATTTTTGTCTTCGAACGAGCCACCGCCCGCGCTTACGGTCACAACGTCGTTGTCTACTAGGCCACTTTCAATGGAAGCGTGCGTCGTGGCTGAGGTAGAACCATCATATGTCTTGTTATCAGCCGTGATGGCGATAGTAAGTGCCTTCGCTGTGATGTCGGCGGTAGTAGAAGCACTCGTAGAGGTGAGGCTGTAGTTGCCTTTGTCTGTACCCGCAAGCTCTAGGCCACTGGCCGTAACTGTCTTGCCGCTGCCTACATTTTTGTCCGAGAAGTTCAGCGCGTTAATGGTAAAGCTTACCGCATCCGACTCAACGATGCCTGACAAGCTGAGCCCGTTAATCAACGCCGTAGTCGTACCATTATATTCCTTGTTCAGGGCAGTAACGGTAGCAACCAGCGGTTTGGGGGTGATATCCGCCGCAGTGGTAGCGGAGCCATCCAGGGAGTAGTTACCCGCATCGTTACCTGACAGGGTCAGGCCCGTGGCCGTAACGGTTTTGCTCTGGCCTGCGGCCTTGCTAGCAAAAGTAGCGGTGCCCAAGTTGCTCAGGCTAACATCATCACCCTGTAGCTGGCCACTTACCGAGCGCCCCGTGAGGGAAGCCTCCGTATTGCCGTCGTATACTTTGTTGCTAGCCACAATATGTGCCGTAAGCGACAAGGCTTTGATGTCAGCAGTGGTAGTAGCCAATGGTGTAGCCTGCAGTGCATAGTTGCTTGCTTGTGCCCCACTCAAGGTAAAGCCCGCTCCGGTTACTGTTTTGTTGTCAGCAGCAGTTTTATCCGCAAACGTGGCAGTACCACCTGCCAAGCTTACGTCTTCGTTGCCAACCTTCCCGCTTACTGAGCGGGTAAGGATTTCAGCGGCGGTGTTACCGTCGTATGTTTTGCTTTTGGCAGTGAAAGAAGCCGTGAGCAGTTTGGGGTTGATGTCGGCTGTAAGGTTTGTTGGCAGCGAGAGGCTGTAGTTGCCGGGCGCAGTGCCACCGAGGGTTAGCCCCGAAACCGTTACCGCTTTAGTAGTTCCGATAGAGGCAGAGGCGAATGCACCAGCGGCTGTACCGTTCAGAGCAACGGCTCCTGCTACTTCTGCGGCAGGAACACCAACCAAAGAAGGCGTACCCGTCAGGGCCGCCGCAGCAGTACCATCATAGGCTTTAGAGCTGGCAGCTAGTCCGGCTACTGTTAACGGTTTAGCCGTAATACCCGCTGTAGTGGTAGGTGAGGTTGCCGACAAAACATAGTTCGTCGCATCCGCTCCAGTTAAAGAAAAGCCACTTGCCGTTACTGTCTTACCGGTGCCGACGTTCTTATCAGCAAAGCTGGCTGTTCCTCCCGTTATGTTTACGGCATCAGTGCTCAAAACACCGGCTAAGTTTCTTTCAACAATAGCTGCAGCCGTGGTAGCATCATACTCCCGGGTAGCCGTTGTAGTGAAGGAAGGGGTTAGCGTGGCCGTCGTAATATTCGCCGTGGCAGTTGTAGTGGCCGAAGCCAGGCTGTAATTTCCTGCTGCCGCACCTGTCAGGCCTAGGCCTGTAACTGTTACGGTTTTGCCATTTGCTACCACTTTGTCAGCAAACGCAGCCGTACCGCCAGTTAGGGTTACATCTTCGCTACCAACTTTACCTGTTACTGAGCGCGTCAGAATGGTAGCCGTTGTGCCAGCGTCGTATACTTTGTTGCTGACCGTGACGACAGGAGTCAGGGACTTGGCCGTGATGTTAGCAGAGAGGCCTGTTGGTTGAGAAAGGCTGTAGTTTCCTGCGTCCGTATTGCTGATCGCAAATCCTGATACAGTCACGGCTTTGCCCGTTCCTATGTTACCATCATTAAATGCTCCCTGAGCACCTGCACTGCTGAAGTTTACCGCATCGCCAGAAAAAACGCCGGATAAAGCAGCGCTACCTGTGTTCAGAGTGGCTGTTGAATTTCCGTCGTACACTTTATTACTGGCAGTTACGCCAGTAATAGTAATTCCCTTTGCTGTGATGGTAGCGGTTAGGCCAGTAGGCTGAGTCAGGGTATAGTTGCTGGCTGTGGTACCGCTCAAGCCTAAGCCTGACACGGTTACAGGCTTGTTCGTACCTACTACCTTAGTTGCAAATGATGCTGTAGCGCCGGACGTATTCAGCGTGACGGTTTCGCCACTGACCACTCCGGATAAAGTGGCGTTGCTTGTATTTAGAGTTGCTGTTGAAGTAGCATTGTACTCTCTGTTATTAGCAGTAATGTTCGAAACAGTTACCGTCGCTTTGTTAACAGTAAGCTGATTCGCGCCGGAAGAAGAATCGTAAATATTATCGCCCACGAAGCTGGCAGTAATACCATTACTATAAGTAGCAGAAGGAATAGTGCTTGGAAGATTAACCGTGATCATAGCTACTCCTGCAGAAGTCGTGTTTGTAGACCCAACAAAAGTATTATTCAACGAAAAGCTAATGGGCTTACTCGCCACCAATGAGCCATTACCCTGTCCACTTGACTGGGTAAGAGTCGCTTTTAGCGTTATAGACCCATTATAAACTCCTGCACTCGACTCTACGGCTAGATTTGTCTTAAAACCATCCGTAAACACCCATGTTGCTTTTGCTCCACTCTGGCGTCCAACAGCCGTAACTATGAACTTCACCCCTAAGTGACGTTCCTCAATGGCATAATCAATCTGCCACGTCCCATCAGAGTTTACCCCAATGTCATAACTGTGGTAATCAGGATAGTCAGGTTCCTCTTTGAACTCGACGTGCACCATTTGATCCTGAGTCCAGCCGGTGCCAGTAATGTGAGCTATTTCACCGGGCGCGTAGTCATCCTTATCTGAAGTGACTGTTTGTGCCATAGCGCCTACTGATACAAAGAAGCTCAGCAGCAGGAACAGCAAGCACCAATAGGCCTTGAGTTGTCTCCCGATTTTTGGGGTGGGTAGGGGTGTACGCATAGGTGTGCTAAGTGAAGGGTTACGAAGCTCTACTACTGTAAAAAGTTCAAGAATTGGCTGGCACTAACCCTAGCTTTATAACCTCAATGAGGAATAACAACCACTAGCAGGATGCCATTATTCATCTAAGTTATTGTCATTTTTTAATAAAAATTATCATAAAAATATTTTTTATTGTTTTATATCAAGTTTTAATTCGCTTTATTATGGAATATGACTGACGCAACATGAATATGACTATAACGTTATCAACAACGGCTTTAAACCCTATTTGCACGCTGTTGACCGTCATTTCCAGCTATAAAAGTCCTATTCGTTATTTCAGCAACCTACTGTTCTGCTTACCCTCGTATTTCAGCTGTTCACCAAGCCAACTATGTTACAGCAGATAAGCAGTGCTTTCAATGCACTAACTTCAACCGGTGGATGTACATAGCTTCGTAAGACAATGAATAATCCTATTATAGGCTACTGTATATTCTGACTTACTATATTTAGCTAGAAATACATAAAAGCTGGTCAAATTGCCCTATTGGCCAATTTTTCAGATTTACAAGGATATACTCACCTTGAATGGCGAATAGTTCAGTAGGAACTGTCAGTGGTAAACGATATTAAACAAAGCAAAACTCCTATATGAAACCCTTGAGTAAGGATTTACCCTTTATTAAGTAACTGCGCTCTGATTATATTAAGATAAGTGGGTATAAGCGTTGTTAACAAAGGCTATAATGAGCGAGGACGAGTGACGCCGTTGTATACTCACGACCTTATATTTTCTCCCACAAGTTAAATTTGCACCGTTGAAAAGCTAACTCAGGTAAAACTGAACAATTCTATCATTTAGCCACTAAAAGAATGTTCTCAGCCAGTTTTTGAGGCTTTTCGCCGAATTTTTTTGGAATAAAAATTAACTCCTTCAGCCTTCCTTACTTCAGTCCTATTTTTTAGCTATCAACTCAGGAGCTTTATGGAGCATTACTTCAACGCCAGTAAGCTGTTGAGGTAACCACATCATCTTTTCACCACTGCCGCGGTTGGTGCAAGCGTAATAAGAAAGCCCGTCATGGCTTGGCGAGTAGTGCTGATGGGGTTGTTAGTAGCCTCTATTCACACGGCGGGTACTATGGCCCTAGCTGCACAATGGCCTTAAGTATCTCAGGTTGGCAGGCAGCAGTGAAGCTGGTAGCAGCCAACAGAATCAGGTAGCTGGCTTTACCGTTGTTGCCCTTCCACTCAGCACACTACACCATAGGGCCGCGCTGCAGAGCTACTTAACCTGGGTCATTCTGCACTTTGGGGTTAGCTACTACCCAGTAAACTCACCCGATCTGGTGGCTCTCTCGAAGTTCTTTCCCCTGCTCGTGGCTTCGCACCGCTGAAACTAGGCGGGGATGGTTACATCGGTGTTGGTTTTCAGGCGGAGCACCCAGAAGTTGTCGGGCAGCTTCACCTTGGTAAACGACACGGCTTGGATAGGGTAGTCAGATCCTTGACCGCTTGCGCCAGGCCAGGGCTGGTAAACAGCCCGGCAGCAGAAAACGCTTCACAGGAAGCTGGTAAGGCGAAAGAACGAGACAATCAGGCCTGAGCTTATTTAGCGGTTGCCGTTCCACGCGTTGATATTCGATACAGCTTGGCGCCATGCCTACGCACATAGGGAGCAAAATTCCCTGTTACCTGGCCTAGCTGCTTGCCGGTCCACAGATCATGCACGGTGCAGGGCCCAGATAGGCCTAGCTGCGCCAGCGTCACGAAAATTTTGGCGGAATCGGCGGGCATGGGCCGCAACGGGTTTTTGGTGTAGACCAGGAACTGAAGCGTGCCGCCGGTATTCTGGGCGGCGCCCGCGTTGTCGAGGCCGGCCGTGGCCCGGAAGCGGGTGAAGCCGGCGGGCAGGTCGTACTCAATCAGGGAGTTGGAGTGTGTTCCGATGCCCTGCTCATACGTCTTCCCGGCTACCAGCAAATCGGCCCCCGATACACTTTTATTAGCCGTGACTTTACCCCAACCGGCCGAAGCGCTTTTCCAGGGCAGCGCGCTGAGCGGCACCGTTTGGCTCCCGTTGCTGAGCACGGGGTTGAGCCAGTCGGCGTGGTCCCAGGCAATGTCGTCGCCCCCATCACGCACGTTGAGATAGAGCTTGGTAGCGCCCGTAATGTCTACGTCTACGGACTGGATCTGGCCGGGCGTTTGGCGCGTGATGATGTTGCTGGCCCAGGCGGCCTCATTGGCAGGGGCCAGCTCCTGGTCCTGAGCGTTGAACAGACCCAGAAACTTGTCGCCGGTTTTGGGGTCGTCAGCGGTCCAGGCAATCAGGTTGTCGCGGCGGAAAAGCTGGCGGTTGTTGGTGCTGTTGTGGTGCATAGCCAGCACGGCCTTGTTGGTGAGCAACGACAAGGTGAAGGCATCGTTGCTGGGCAAATCGCCGCCAAACATCAGCGGAGAGCGGAAGATGCTCCAGAGGCTCATCAGCGTAAACTGTTCGTCGTGGGAGAAGCGGGTCATGCGGTCGTCGCCCCGCTCAGCCCGGATGCCCAGGTGACCGAGCGGCAGCATATCGGCATCGGGGAAAGCACCCGGCCGGATAAAGGGCGCCCAGCGGTTGCAGACATCAAAGTGCTCCTTGAGTTGCTCCCAGCTGTCCCAGAAATCACCCACGGTGCGCCACATGTTGGCGTTGGCCTGCACGTGCTTGGCTTCTGCAATGGGTGTTTCGCCGGGTGAGGTGCTGAGCACAATCTTGCGCCCCGACAGGTCAATAGCCTTCCGAATCATTTCCACCTCCGGCTTGTGGTAAGGCGACGACAGATCATCGACCTTCACAAAATCAACGCCCCACGAGGCATAGAGCTTGAACAGCGAGTTGTAGTACTCCTGTGCCCCTGCCCTACCTGCTACCACGGTGTACATATCGTGGAGCCAGCCGGCCTGGCCTTCCTTGGAGTAGATATCGGCGGCGGAGGCTTTGCTCCCAAAGATGGGGAGCTTGCGCTGCACAGCTATTACCGGCACGCCGCGCATAATATGAATGCCAAACTTCAGGCCCTTGGCGTGCATATAATCGGCGAGGGGCTTAAAGCCCTTTCCTCCTGCCGCCGACGGAAAGCGGTTTGGGGCCGGCACAAAACGTCCATACTCGTCAATATTCCACTCGGGGTTCTTCTCGTTGTAGCCATGGGCGGTGTCGTTGCCTACATACCACCGGATATCCACCACCACGTACTCCCAGCCATTACTTTTAAGGTTGGCAGCCATGTAGTCGGCGTTGGCTTTTACCTCGGCTTCCGTGACGGTGGGGCCGTAGCAGTCCCAGCTATTCCAGCCCATGGGCGGCGTAATGGCCCACTGGTGGAAGTCAGAATTAATGGGTGCTTTTTGAGCGAAAGCCAGGGCTGCAGTTAAACTCAGCAATCCGCTTAGTAAGGTGGTATGTCGTTTTTTCACAGCGAAAGACGTAGCAGGAAACAGGCTATAGTTAGAGCATGAGAAGCTTGCGGGTGGTGATACCAGCTGCCGTTTTTACCTGCACCACATAAGCTCCTGCTCCTAGGCCTGTTATAATTTCTGCGCTGCCACGGCCGGATAGCTCGCGGTGATATACAACCCGACCGCCCATGTCCGTGACCATGATGGTAGCAGCAGTGCCGGCGGGTAGTTGCACCGAGAAATTCCCATCCCGCGTAGGGTTAGGGAAAAGCTGAATCTGAGCCTCATGAGCTGAGCGGGCAGCCGTAACTGTGCTCACGGGAGTAATAGTCCAGCGCTGGTTTGCTTCGCCGGTATAGTCCAACAACTGTAGCACTGTTCCGTCGGTAGTAGAAGCATTGGGTACTCCAATTACCCGGTTGCCGTAGATATATGATAGCACGTACGAACCATCAGCCGCACGTTCTACCCAAAATCGCTGGCAGGTGAAAGGGGAAGCAGCCCGTATGCTCAAGGCTGTACCAGCTGCTTCATTGCAGTCAATCACATCGACATTAATGCCCTGTGATGAGGAGCCAATGATATAAACGCCGTTGCCTGTAGAACGAAGTCTCCACTGCTGGCAGTCCTGACCGGGAACAGCCGTGGTTTGTAGTAAGGGTTGCCTAGCTGTTACATCAATATTACACCCAGCGTAGGCCCACACCTTACCGCTAGTGGGGCTAGTAATAGTATAGGTAGCACTCGGCAGCCAGTCATGGGTGACAGCAGGCCAGCCGTTGGAATCCCAACTAAGGTTACTGATTCCCAGCGCAGGAGTTCCGTTGTGGAAACCATCATAGTAGTGAAACGAAAGAAAATTGACGCCATTTTCGGACAATAGACCCACATGGCCTGGGCCGTAATGGCTATCAAACCGGGCGTTGTTATTATCATCTCGGGCCAGGAAATCGGTGCCGCCGCCTGCCAGCAGATCAACGCCGTTTTTGTCAACAAAGGGGCCGTCAGGACTTGTAGAGCGCCCCATTTGCACGTAATAGGTGCTGTTGATGCCCGCGCAGCAAGTACCCCGATTGTAAAACAAGTAATAGTAGCCGCCATGCTGCATCATATAGGCCGCTTCATGCTCTGACTGCCCACTACCCGCTAGATTCTTCGCCACATTGTTAAGCCGCTTGCCAGTAGCGGGGTCCAGCTCGATGCTCCAGATACCGGTTAGGTGCGAGCCAAATACCATCCAAAACCGACCATTGGCATCATCAAACACGGCGGGGTCAATGCTGCCATACACGGTGCTGTTGTCGGAGTACACTACCATGCCTTGGTCCGTCCAGGTGGTGAGGTCTGTGCTGGTTGCTAGGCCTATAGCGCAGGGTCGCTGCCCCGTTGAGCAGGAATAGTACATGTAGTACTTGCCGTTCCGATAAATACACTCAGGCGCCCAAAAGAAACCCTTAAAATCAGACACATAGTTGTTAATCCAGCCTGGCCAGGTGCCGGCGGCAAACACCGTAGGAGCCGTTTGCCAGTGTACCATATCCGTGGAGGTAAGATGGTAGATCTGGTCACCGGTGCCCCAGGTATGGTACACCCCGTTGCGCTTAATAATGGTAGAGGGGTCGTGAATACCAGTCATACCCTGCAAGGCCAAGGAGGAATGGCCTATTAGCAGCAGAAACCCTAGAATAAGGAGCAGTTTGACCTTGTTACGTAACTGTGATAGCATGCGAAAAGGGGAAAAAAGCAGGCGGACGAGCGGTATAGCAGCTAAAGCTACAGTAATATACACAAACGATTGTGTATAGCTATGCAAAAAAGAAAGCCAGAGCCTAACGAAGCTTGGCTCTGGCTTTCTTTTTGAAATAACAATGCCGCTCAAGCACTTAGCTACAAATGGCTATTAGGCGGAGTATGGCCTACCGTTAGGATTATACTGTCTTATTGCACTACTACCTTCTGCGTATAAGTGCGGCCCGCTCCACTGACCTGCAGCAGGTAAAGGCCAGCCGGGACACCGGCTGCTATGGGCAGGGCCTCTTTGCCAGAGCTCGTGAGTGAATACACACGCTGGCCTTTCGCATCAGTTAGCTCTACCTGTACCACTGTTCCTAACATTTCAGGACCAAGCATAATGGTAAAGTGGCCGCGGGTGCTGGGGTTTGGGTAGAGGCTGAACTGCGCGGCTTTGGCAGGCTGCGCGGCCAAAACTTTAGCCGCTGTGGCGGGCGCAATACCCCATTTCTGACAGTTGTTGCCCAGATAATCGTAAAGGGCTAGCTGTACGCCAGCCGTAGCTGAACAGGCGGGCACTTCCACCACGCGGTTTCCATTCACTGATGACAACACATACGTGCCGCCACTAGCCCGCTCAATTTTGAACCGCTGGTTTGCTCCGCCGCTATAGGGATAGAGTTGCAGCACGGCCCCATTACTGGAGCTATTGCCATACACATCGGCAGCTAGACCTGCTCCTACCGCCGACGTGATCTTGTACTCGCCGTTTCCAACCGGCGTTAGGTTCCACTGCTGGCAGTTGAGGCCGGCGGGGCTGCCCTGGGCAATAGCTTGGCCCGAAGTACCCGTGCAGCCCCAGGCATCCCACACCAAGCCACTGTTCTGGTTGGTGAGCGTGTAACGGCCACTAGCCACCCAGTCGCGGGTGATAAAGGGCCAACTGGCAGCATCCCAGCCCATGTTGCTCACGCTTAGGCGCGCACGGCCATTTTGGTTGGAATCGTAGTAATGATGTGTGAGGTAGTTGGCGCCGCCTTCCTGAAACAGGCCTACGTGGCCGGGGCCCACGTAATTTCCGCTGGTGGCAATGAGGGTAGTACCGCCGTTGCGATTCAGATCAACACCGTTTTTGTCGAGGTAAGGCCCCGTGATACTAGTGGAGCGCCCCACCTGAATGTAATAGGTGCTGCTGGAGCCCTGACAGCAGGCGCCCTTATTGATGAACAGGTAGTAATAATTGCCGTTGCGCACAAGGTAAGGTGCTTCGCTCCCACTGTTGTTGCGTGTTACGCCATCGGCGGCCACGTTGCCGGCTATCCAGCTGAAGCTGGTACCGGAGCGCTTCCCCGTAACACCATCGAGCTTAATCAGGCCAATACCTTTGAAGAACGAGCCGAAGGTCATCCAGAGTCCGCCGCTGGCATCCGTTACAATGGCGGGGTCGATGGCGTTGAAGGCGCTGCTGGTAGTGCTGGAAATTACCTCGCCCTGGTCTACCCACTGGTAGCTGGGGTTGGCAGGGTCCAGGGTAACATTGGTGGCTAGGCCTATGGCCGAAACATTGGAGCCAAAGGCATCGGTGAGAGAGTAGTATAGGTAATACTTTCCGTTCCGATAGATGCACTCAGGGGCCCAGTAGTCGCCCTTAAAGTTGGGAGCCTTGGCCGCAATCCAGGCTGGGCGGATGCCGTTGAACACGGTTTTTGGGCCCGATTCCCACTTCACCAGGTCATAAGAATACATGGCGTAGATGTCGGTGCCGGTAGTAAATACCCAGTATTTGTTGCCATCCTTGATGATGCTAGATGGGTCGTGGCAGTTATCGTTTCCCTGGAGGGCATACGCGCCGGTATTGAGTCCCAGAGATAAGCCCAGCAGTAAAGCCAGCAGCTTAATAGAGCGGTGTAGTTTTATGGCAGCTGGCCATGAAGCTTTTTGGGGCTCCAACGATGAGGTGGTACAAGTAGTGTTCATGGTTGTGGTGGGGTTTGGTTGAGGAAAGAAGAGCGGTCAGAAACTAAAACGGGGTCGTGAACACAAATCACGACCCCGTTTTAGCGGTGTGGTACTGGCCTGGCAGTACCGTATAAGAGTGGCTAGTTGCATCTAGCCAGCGCCGGAAACACAAAACGCTTTCGGCTCAGGCTAAAGGCAGCCAACTGGCGCTAGGCCAGTGCTACCAGAATTTGACGTACAAGGCCGTCAGCATGAGCATGGTGATGACAATAAGCGACATGGTTTGGGCACTCACGCGGAACATGCCGGGGTTGAGCTGAATGGCGCGGGGGTTGATTACCGGCCCCGCCAGGCTCACTCCTACCATCAGCACCATCGTGATGGCGAACGACAGGCCCATGCAAATCAGGAAGGGGATTTCGTAGGCTCCGTGGCCGTTGGGGAAGGCAGTGTACAGTACGGTTTCAGTGCCCAGCACCGTGGGAGCGTAGTTGTTGAAAAATACCGACAGCGCAAAGCCCGCCAGAATACCCACAATACCGGCCGTAGCCGTAGTGCGCTTCCAGAACATGCCCAGCAGGAAGATGGCCAGAATACCGGGCGAGATGAAGCCCGTGTATTTCTGAATAAACTGGAAGCCGCCTTCGCCCCCGATACCCAGCAGGTCTTTCCACGTCATAGCCACGCTGAGCACCACGGCAGCCAGAATGGTCAGGCGCCCCACCCACACTTGCTTCTTCTCGGTGGCATCCTTGTTCAGGTAGCGCTTATAAATATCAAGGGTGAAGATGGTGGAGATAGAGTTTACCTTACCCGCCAATGAGGCCACAATGGCCGCCGTGAGGGCCGCCATGCTTAGGCCCTTCAGGCCATTAGGCAGGAAGGTGAGAATGGCCGAATACGCATTGTCGGAGTTGAAAGCCCCCGTAGAGGACATTTCGGCCTGCAAAGCTCCGTTTTTGTAGAGCACGTAGGCCGCAATGCCGGGTAGCATCACAATCACGGGCATCATCAGCTTCAGAATACCTGCGAACAGGATGCCGGTGCGCGCCGTGTGCAGGTCAGCGCCCAGGGCGCGCTGCGTAATGTATTGGTTACAGCCCCAGTAGTTCAGGTTTACAATCCACTGGCCAGCGAAGTACATGGCAATGCCCGGCAAGGCCAGATACTTATCTATTTCTACCTGCGGGGTGGTCTGGGTGGGCTTGTCGAAAATCATCCGGAAGTGGTCGGGGGCTTTGTCCATCAGGGTATTGAAGCCGGTGATGGCGCCTCCGCTCAAGCCAAAATGCTCACTTACCAGCGTAAGGGCAATGTAGGTGGTCACCAGGCCACCTACTACCAGCACTACCACCTGAATCACATCGGTGTAGCCTACCACCTTCATGCCCCCAATAGAGATGAGCAGCGAGAAGATGGCCAGCAGCACAATGATGATGTGGAAGCTGTCGCCACCAATCAGGTTGCTTAACGCCAGGGCACCCAGGTACAAAATGGAGGTTAGGTTAACCAGCACGTATAAAAACAGCCAGAAAATACTCATAATCAGGCTGAGCGTGGAGTTGTAGCGCTGCTCCAGAAACTGCGGCATCGTGAAGATCTTGTTCTTCAGATACACCGGCATAAAGAACACGGCCACAATGATGAGCACTACGGCAGCTACCCACTCGTAAGCGGCCACCGCCACCCCTACCTTAAAGCCCGAGCCGGACATGCCAATGAACTGCTCGGCGGAGATGTTGGAGGCAATCATGCTGGCCCCAATGGCCCACCACGTGAGCGAGCCTTCGGCCAGAAAGTAATCTTTGGTACTCTGCTCGGCCTTCTGCTTACTCTTATAGATGTAAAACCCGTAGGCCGAAACCCCAATCAGGTAAACGAAAAAGACCAAGAGGTCAAGCGTAGTAAGGTTATTACGCATGAGGTGGGAATTGCTATGCAGGAAGCGGGTTGAATGAACGAGGAGAATAGAATGGGCTTAGAATAAGACCAATAGTGGCCTAGCCGAAGCAACTCGCGGGCGGCCGTTGCAGCGGCTTTCACTTCCTGCCCGTGAGTTGCTTCGGAGGTACTCCCCCACTTTTTTGTTAATCGGCCGAAGTGGCCTAACGCTGGCTAAAGGCCACGTCGTTGTAGCGTAGTTCGTTTTTGAAAGTGCGCAGCTTGGTTTCGTCGTCGATGATGAGGTACTCGATGCCCGCCATTTCCGCGAAGTCTTCGAGGTACTCGGCGGTCAGGTTTTGGCTGTAGCCGGTGTGGTGAGCACCGCCGGCATAAATCCAGGCGGCAGCACCCACACTTAGGCTGGGCTTCACTTTCCAAAGCACGCGGGCTACGGGCAGGTTAGGCACATCCTGCTCGGGAGCTACAGCTTCTACCTCGTTCACAATCATGCGGAAGCGGTGGCCTAGGTCCACAATCGTAGCATTCAGGGCCGGACCAGCAGGGCAGTTGAATACCAAACGGGCCGGATCGGCCTTGCCCCCAATGCCGAGGGGGTGCACTTCTACTTTGGCTTTGCCTTCGGCAATGGTGGGGCAGATTTCCAGCATGTGCGAGCCGAGCACCTGCTCGTTACCGGGCTGGAAGTGGTAGGTGTAGTCCTCCATGAAAGAGTTGCCGCCGGGTAGGCCACTGCCCATCACTTTCATGGCGCGCACCAGCGCCGAGGTTTTCCAGTCGCCTTCGCCCCCAAAGCCGTAGCCCTCCGCCATCAGGCGCTGGGTGGCAATGCCGGGCAGCTGCGCCATGCCGTGCAGGTCCTCAAAGGTATCGGTGAACCCGATGGCCTTGTTGTCTTGCAGGAACTTGCGCATGCCCACCTCAATCTTGGCCGCCTCATGCAGTGACTCGCGCTGGCTACCACCTTCACGAAGCGCATCGCCCAGCTCGTACTCTTGCTCGTAAGTAGCCAGCAGCTCCTTCACCTGCTCGTCGCTTACCTCATTAATCACGGCCACCAGGTCGCCGATGCCATAGGTGTTCACGGAGTAGCCAAACTTGAGCTCGGCTTCTACTTTGTCGCCTTCGGTTACGGCTACGTAGCGCATGTTGTCGCCGAAGCGAATGATGCGGGCACCTTGCCAATCGGCCCAGGCGCAGGCGGCGCGGCTCCAGATGCTGAGGCGCTCCTGCACGTCCTGGCTTTGCCAGTGGCCTACCACCACTTTGCGCTTCAGGCGCAGGCGCGCGCCAATGAACCCAAATTCCCGGTCGCCGTGCGCCGACTGGTTGGTGTTCATGAAGTCCATGTCGATGTCGCCCCACGGAATGTCGCGGTTGAACTGGGTATGCAGGTGGGCCAACGGTTTCTGCAGAATTTTCAAGCCGTTGATCCACATTTTGGCCGGCGAGAAGGTGTGCATCCAGGCAATGAGGCCTACGCAGTTGGGGGTAGTATTGGCTTCCTGCACCAGCTTGGTGATGCCATCGGGGCCTGTCAGTACGTCTTTGTACACTACCTTGATAGGTAGCGCCTGGCCTAGGGCCTCCGCAATTTGCTGGGAGTGCTGAGCAACTTGCTCCACGGTTTCGGGGCCATAGAGGTGCTGGCTACCGGTGATAAACCAAGCTTCGTAGTGAGAGATATCAATCATGAGAAAAGGAGATTGGGCTCAGGAAAAGCCCGGTAAATCGATTGTGTAAATAGGTACAGAAGAATTTGCCGCTGGCCAGCATTGCTGCTTTTCAGGCGCAGAGCTGGCAGAAAGCATTAGCTCTGTCCGTAATAGGAGTTTGCACCATGCTTGCGCTCATAGTGCTTTTGAATGAGGGCTTCCTTCAGGCGGGGCACGTCGGGGCGCAGGGTGCAGCTGAGGTAGGCCATGCGGGCTACTTCCTCCAGCACGGCGCTGTGGTACACGGCTTTTTCTACCGTTTTACCCCAGGTAAAGGGCGCATGGTTGCTCAGCAATACCATTTCCACTTCCTCCGGCGAAAGCCCACGGCGCTGAAATTCCTTGATAATCTGCCTGCCCGTTTGGTGCTCATAGTCGCCCGCAATCATGTCATCAGACATGGGCGGCGCGCAGGGGATGTCGGCCGTGAGGTGGTCGGCGTGCGTAGTGCCCAGAATCGGGATATCCAGCTGCGCCTGAGCCCAGGCCGTGGCATAGGTGGAGTGCGTGTGCACAATGCCGCCAATATGCTCCCAGTGGCTGTAGAGTACCGCGTGAGTTTTGGTATCCGAAGAAGGCCGCTTGGTGCCTTCTACCATGTTGTTGGCGAAGTCCACAATCACGATGTCTTCGGGCTTTAGCGTGGCGTAGGGCACTCCGCTGGGCTTGATGGCAAACACACGCTGGCTGCGGTCTACCACGCTGGCGTTGCCGAAGGTGAAGAGCACCAGCCCTAGCTCGGGCAGCTGCATGTTGGCCTCGTAGCAGGCCTGCTTTAATTCCTGAAACTGACTCATGCTTGCTCAACCAAAGCGGTTTCGGCCACTTCACCGGCACGCTGCTCGGTGGCCTGTTCTACATAGTGCCCAAAGGCCTGGTACTGCTCGTAGCGGCGCTGATAATCAGCCACCCGAGCCGGGTTAGGCTCGTAGCTTTCGGCAAAGCCGTTGCCCATAGCCTTCTGCGCGGTTACCACATCGGGGTGGATACCGGCCGCCACGGCCGCGTACATAGCCGCACCCAGCGCGGGGGCCTGGTCCGACTCGGCCACCCGAATGGGGCGGTTCAGTACGTCGGCCAGCGTCTGCATCATAAAGGCCGATTTCTTGGCAACGCCGCCTAGGCCTATCACTTGCTTGATGGGAATACCTTCCTGCTCGAAGCGCTCTACAATTTGCTTGGAGCCGTAGCAGATGGCTTCCACCAGCGCCCGGAAAATATGCGGAGCGCTCGTACCCATTGTCAGGTTCATGATGGCGCCTTTCAGCGCCTGGTTGGCGTCGGGCGTGCGGCGGCCGTTTACCCAGTCAAGGGCCAGTACCGCCGACTCATCGGGGTTTACTGCGGCAGCCGCAATGTTCAGCTCGGCCATCATTTTGTCGCTTAGTTCAGCGCGCAAGGCTTCCTGCTGCTCGGGCGTCAGTACCGCTGATTGGGGCACCAACGTGCGCAGCGGCCACTCAATAACTCCCCGGAACCAGGCTAGCAAGTCACCCACGGCCGACTGCCCGGCCTCTAGGCCCAGCATACCCGGAATAACTGAGCCATCTACCTGGCCACAGATACCGGGTACCAGCTTCCCTCCTACTTCCTGCATGGGGGCTACCACAATATCGCAGGTAGAAGTACCCATCACCTTCACCATGGAATAGGCTTCAATTTCGCCGGCTAAAGCCCCCGCGTGGGCGTCAAATGAGCCAACTGCTACCACGGTGTTTGTGGTCAGGCCCAGGCGCTGCGCCCACTCCTCAGAGAGGTGCCCGGCTACCTCATCGGCAGTGTAGGTTTCCTGGAATAGCCGCTCGCGTAGGCCACTCAGCTTAGGCTCTAGCAGGGTAAGAAACTCTTCCGATGGTAGGCCACCCCAGTTCTCGTGCCACATGGCCTTGTGGCCCGCGGCGCAGCGGCTGCGCTTAAACGTAGCCAAATCACCGCCAGTAAGTAGTAGAGTCAGCCAGTCGCAGTGCTCCATCCAGGAGTAAGCGGCTTTCGCTACGGCCTCATCTTCCCGCACCACGTGCGCAATCTTGGCCCAAAACCATTCCGAGGAATAAATCCCCCCCTCAAACTGCGTAAAGTCCTCACCACCCCAGTGGCGGGCTTTTTCATTGATTTCGGCGGCTTCGGGTAAGGCCGTATGGTCTTTCCAAAGCACAAACATAGCGTTTGGGTTTTCCTCGAAGCCGGGCGTGAGGGCCAGAGCCACGCCGTGTTCATCCACGGCGCCAGGCGTTGAGCCGGTGGTGTCAACGGCTAGCCCTACAATTTGCTCGGCCGGAACGTGCTTGGCTACTTGGCGTACCGTGGCCTCCAGGCCCTCAATGTGGTCGAGGGGGTGCTGGCGAAACTGGTTCCTGGCAGCATTGCAGTAGCGCTGCTCTTTCCAGCGGGCGTAGTTATGCACGGCTTGGGCTACTTCGGCGCCCGTGCGGGCATCCACAAGCAGGGCCCGCACAGAGTCAGTGCCGTAGTCGATGCCAATGACGTATTTCATCAAGGGTAAGATTGAGAAGTTGTGAAGTTGAGAAAGGGCGGATTTGAGAAGTAAAATTCTGTGAACCTGGGTTTCTACACCTTCACAAATCCATCTTTACACTTATTTGCGCACACCAAACTGATAGATAGTAGTTGATTGCAGCGTTTGGCCGGGCTTAAGCGTGGTGCTGGGGAAGCTGGGCTGGTTAGGAGAATCAGGAAAGTGCTGGGTCTCCATGCAGAAGGCCGCGTGCTTGCCGTAGGTCAACCCATTTTTGCCCTTGAGGGTCCCATCGAGGAAGTTACCGGTGTAGAACTGCAGGCCTGGCTCAGTGGTGCGCACCTCCATAGTGCGGCCCGTGGTGGGCTCATATACAGTGGCGGCGGTGTGCATGCCGCTGGTCTGGTTGAGAATCCAGTTGTGGTCGTAGCCACCGGGCACCTGCGTAATTCGCTCCCCAATGGTATGGGGGGTGGTGAAATCAAAGGGCGTGCCTTTCACGGGGCGCAACTCACCGGTTGGTATCAGGCCGGCATCTACCACGTTGTAGCGGTCGGCGGCAATGGTTACCTCGTGGCCCAGGATATCAGGCTTCTGACCCAGAGCCAAGTTGAAGTAAGCGTGGTTGGTCAGGTTAACGGGTGTGGCCTTATCAGTGGTAGCCGAGTAGTCAATCTTCAGGGCGTCGTCGTTGGTGAGGGTGTAGGTTACCGTCACGTTCAGGTTGCCGGGGTAGCCCTCCTCCCCATCCTTGCTCAGGTACGTGAGCCTGAGCGTTTGGCCATCGGTGGAGGTGCCGGGCTCAGCCTGCCACATCACCTTATCGAACCCCTGCTTGCCGCCATGCAGGGTATTCTCGCCGTTGTTTTTGGCCAGCGTGTACTGCTTGCCATCTAAGGTAAATTTTCCGCCTTTGATACGGTTGCCATACCGGCCAATAAGCGCCCCAAAGTATGGCCCCGACTTCACGAACTCCGGGCTCTGGTAGCCGCTTACATCATCAAAGCCCAGTACCACGTCGCTCAGCTTGCCGTCTTTGTCGGGCACCAGAAGGCTGGTGATGGTACCACCGTAGTTGGTGATGGTAGCCTTCAGGCCGTGGGCATTGGTGAGGGTATAGAGCTGGGTTTCGGTGCCATTAGTGGCTTTGCCGAAGGAGGTAGTAGTAGGCGCTGCACTGGTGGCACCGGCAGCAGCCTGAGTAGAGTCGGTCATAGGTTGGGAAGCTTCAGTTGCCTGCTCAGTGGAGGCTGATTGGGTACATCCAACCAGGAGTAATAGGCTGGCAAGGCCAGTTACGCTGCTTGTCAGGAGGCCGGCACGAGAAATAGTGGTCATGAGCACAAGTGGGTTGGGAAGTTCTGGGTAGAGGACGGGAGAATAAGAGCTACTAAAGCACACAATAAAGGTACGCTAGGCCTGTAACCAGCGGGTTTTACGCTGCTGGCCCACAACTAACTACCTCACTTCTGCCTGGTTGGGTTGCATTTGCTGAGCCCTTACCCTACTGAAATGGTGTGTAAAGTAGAAAATGATTTCGAATTTACACAATCGTTTGTGTATTACTTAAGCTATTTAGCTAAATCGTTTTGCTGAGCCTGATATGCTTTTCTGCCACATAGCTTCCCTGTCCCGCGTGCATTGGCACCATTAGCTTTCTCTCTCACAAGCCTTAGAGTACCACCAGCTTTTGGCTGGTGGCTAACGCACCACGCCGCACTGCTATCTGGTACACACCAGGCGCCAAACCCGCTTGCACCGTTAAAGTAGTTAGCTGCTTGCTGAACTCCTGGCGGTACACAACGGCACCTTTCAGATCAGTTACCACAATCTGCGTTTCGGCCCCCAGCGGCTGTCCTGCTAACGCCACCGTGAAGCTCCCCGTTGAGGTGGGCTGCGGATAAATGCTCACCCCCTTCAGTAATTTTCGGTTGGTGCTGGTCAGCACACTCACGTTTGTTAGCGTCCAGCGTTGGCAGGAGCAGCCGTTGTAATCCCAGAGGCCTAGCTGCTGGCCTACGGTGGTAGAAGCATTAGGTACTTCTACTACTCTGTTGCCGTTTGCGGAAGCAAAAACCAAGGTACCGTCATTAGCCCGGTCAATGCGGAAGCGTTGGCAGAAGGCCCCCGTATAGGCACCTAGCTGCAGCTTTGCGCCGGCATCGGGAGAGCACCCGGCTACATCAGCCGCCAGGCCACCCAGGGCGTTAGTAATCTTATATTCACCTTCACCCAGGGGCGTGATGTCCCAGCGCTGGCAGTCAAGCCCAGCAGGCGTGCCCTGCGCAATCATTTGGCCCGCTACCCCGGTGCAGCCCCAGGCATCCCACACCAGGTTGCTGTTCTGGCTCCTGATTTCGTAACGGCCCGCCGTCACCCAGTCGCGGGTTACGCTAGGCCACCCGGCGGCCGTCCAGGTCAGCTTGGCTATTCCCAGCTTGGGGGCGCCGTTATCAAACCCATCGTAGTAGTGGTGCGAAAAGTAGCTTACTCCGTTCTCTTCATAGATGCCCGTATGCCCCGGCCCAATGTAGCGGCCGGCCGCGTTGAGCACCACCGTGCCGCCCCCGTTGTTCAGGTCTGCCCCGTTCTGATCTAGAAAAGGCCCGGTGGGCGATGCAGACCTACCCACCACCATGTAATAGGTGCTATTAACACCGTTGCAGCACGCACCGCGGTTTACGAACAGGTAATAGAAGCTGCCATTTTTGGTCAGGTAAGCGGCCTCGGGGTTTCCATTGGCTACGGCGTGCGTGGTGCCGCCGGTAGGCTTACCCGTAGTGGCGGAGAGCTGGGTAACTCTGATGCCGCCGAAGAATGAGCCGTAGGAAAGCCATACGTCGCCGTTGGTATCCCGGAACACGGCCGGGTCAATGGCATTCACGTCGCTGCTGGCGCTGGTAGAAACTACCTCGCCCTGGTCTTCCCACTTGTAGTTGGGGCTGGTGGGGTCCAGCGTAACGTTGGTAGCCAAACCTATGGCCGACACTTTGGAGCCGAACGTGGAGCAGGAATAGTAGAGGTAGTATTTGCCATTGAGGAAGATGCACTCCGGCGCCCAGAAATTGCCCGCGAAGCCCGGCACCTTGCCGTTAATCCAACCTGGGTAGGCGTTGTTCACAAACACCGTTCGGGGCCCGGGCGTCCAGTTTACCAGGTCAGTTGAGTACATGCTGTAGATGCCCTGGCCGGTGGCAAAAATCCAGTACTTATTGCCCTCCTTTACAATGGTTGACGGATCATGCACCCCCAGCGCGCCCTGTAAAGCACAAGCCGGAGCGCTAGGCCACCCCAGCAGCACAATCAGGAGCGCTCCTAGCTGCAGCAGGTGGCGCAAAGGCCCGCGCGCTGCTTTGGCACGCCGGGCGGAATGTATAGATGGTATCATGTGTAGAGTTAGATGGTGAGGATGAAGGCAAACTGGCACCCAAAATGTAGCTTACTCGCCGCTGGGCTTGGCAATGGGGGTATTAATGGCCACCGGCACCCCAAAGTTGGGCGTACCATCGGGATTCCAGGTGTACCTCTGCATGCGAGGGTTGCGCTTGTCTACGCAGCCCTCATTGGGGTTAGAGTTGGCGTGGTATATAATCCAGTCCTCTTTCCCATCCTTTGAGGTAAAGAATGAATTGTGCCCCGTAGCAAAGGCCCGGTTGGCCGCGTCCTGGGAGAAAACGGGTTTATCTGACTTCTTCCAGGAGGCCGGCAGCAGCGGATCGGCGGTGGCATCGGTGGTGAGCATGCCCAGGGCGTATTGATCGGTGCCGCAGAAGCTGGCTGAGTATACCAGGAACGTTTTGCCGCCGTGCTTCAGAATCTCGGGCCCTTCATTCACGTAAGGAGGCCCTACGTTTTCCCAGATATACTCGGGGTGCGAGAGTTCAACGCGTGGCCCTATGAGCGTCCAGGGGTTGCCCATCTGGGAGATGTAAATGCGCTGGATGCCATCAACCCCATTGTGGCCCGACCAGATGAAGTAGTGCTTGCCGTTTTGCTCCAGCACGGTCCCGTCGATGGCCCAGAAATCTTCGGGTGAGCTAAACAAGCGGCCTTTGTCGGTCCAGGTGCCCGTGGTGGGGTCAGTGGCTGCATTTTCTACTACCCAGGTGCGCTGCCGGCCCAGGTCGGGGCCGGCGGGGCCCGCCGAGTAGTAGATGTACCACTTGCCATCAAGAAAATGTAGCTCCGGCGCCCACAGGTTGCCGGCGGCATTACCCGTGCTGGGCGGCGTCCAGACTACCTTGCTGGGAGCCGTGCGCAACTCCGACATGGCCGCCGTCTTCCAGATTTCCAGCCGGTTGTTGAGCGTGTGCATGTAGTAGTAGTACCCGTCCTTTTGGGTTACCCACGGATCAGGACCCGATGCCAGCAACGGGTTGGTAAACGTGGCCGACGACGTAATAGGCGGCACTACCACGGGCGGCACTATTGCCGCGGGGGCTGGCGCAGGTTTCTGGCAGCCTGCTGCTACTAGCACTACCCCCGCCAGCGTGGCGTAGGCCAGGTGCGAAAATCTTCTCATACACTTAAATCAAGCGGGGCACTAGCTACCCGTTAGAAGAATAACAGCCGCTCCTGGCGGGCCCGGAGCGGCTGTTTTACTTACACCGGGGGTTAGTAGCCGGGGTTCTGCTTTACATTGGGGTCAATGTCAATATCAGACTGCGGAATGGGCAGCAGCTTTGATTTGCCCAGCACAAAGTTGCCGAAGTCGGCGTCGCGCGTTTTTAGGTCGTCAATGCCCGTTTGGTTATCAAGCAAGCCCCACCGGATAATGTCGTACCAGCGCTGCCCTTCACCCGCCAGCTCCTTGGCCCGCTCATTACGCATCTGCAGCCGGAGGCTATTCTGAGTGAAATTGCCAGCCACCAGCGGCGCCAAACCTACCCGCTGCCGAACCTGGTTTACCAGTGGCACGGCGGCGGCGGTTTGTCCCTGCTCATTCAGCGCTTCGGCCTGCAGCAGCAACACATCGGCGTAGCGAATAACACGGAAATTGATGCCCGAGGTGAAGTTTTCCGGGGTGGTGCGGGTACGGTCGTTCAGGTACTTGCGCCAGTACTGCTGGCTGGGATTGTAGCCCAGCTCAGCAAAGGTTTTACCGTAGAAGCGGTCGGGGTTGAGGTTGCTGATGATAGAAATATCGCGGCGGGGGTCAATGCGGTGCTTCGTGGTGCTGCCCGCGGCAAAGGCCACCGTTGAGTCGGTGTAGGCATCGAGCAGCCAGCGGCGGGGCTGCACATCAGAGAACGTGTAAATAGGCGGCCCAAAGAAGTTGGGGCGGTCGTAGGCCTCTGAGGCGGAAGCATTGTCCTGGCCCTGGCCTACGTCGAGGGGAGAGCCTGTGTACTGCACCTCAAAAACCGATTCGCTGTTGTTCTCATTGGTCTCCGTGAAGTTATCCAGGTAGTTGGGTACCAGGGAATACACATTGGAGTTGATAACCTGAG
The DNA here is from genome assembly GCF_013137895.1 of Hymenobacter taeanensis. NCBI lineage: Bacteria > Pseudomonadati > Bacteroidota > Cytophagia > Cytophagales > Hymenobacteraceae > Hymenobacter > Hymenobacter taeanensis. Next base: position 3,602,433 of record NZ_CP053538.1, on the reverse strand, counting down.
CCAGCAAGGCTGAGGCATCGGACCACCGACGCTGCTGCAGGTACATCTTAGCTAGCAGAGCCTGCGCGGCCCCCTTGGTGGCGCGGCCCCGGTCAGCACCGG